>JARHVB010000039.1 GCA_029222685.1 Terripilifer ovatus
ACCGAAAGGACGTGACCCGCCTGAAGCGAGCCACGCCCCCACCAAAACGCGACACAACGCAACTCATCCTAAATTGGGATTATGCATGAACCGGACAGTCGTGCACTTGTTGCGGGCACCCACGCCGTGGTGTGCCGTTGCGCTGCAAAATTATCCGCATCCTGCAACCGGCGCGCAGCGTCATCGCGTGGGTGGCCGGGACAAGCCCGGCCATGACGGCGAGGAGGGTGTGGGATTTTTCCCTAACTTCCCGACAGCAAACTGGCTGCGATGTTGATCGTCAGCGCGAGAATCGCCGTGTTGAAGATGAACGCCAGGATGGCGTGGATCAGGTTGAGTTTGCGCATCGGCCGCGACGTGATCGATACGTCCGCTGTCTGGCAGGCGACGCCAATGATGAAGGAGAAATAGGCGAAGTCGGCGAATGTCGGCCTCTGGTCGCCGGGAAACCTCAACCCGCCGCGATCCTCTTTCGCAAGTTCCGCCTCGCTGTCGCGCTGGATGTAGAATTCGTGGGCGTAGTGATGGGCAAAGACGAGATGGATAAATGTCCATGAGGTGACGATCGTCAGGCCGGCGAGGCCAAGATGCAGGCCCTTGGCGAGCCCGGACGCGTCGCGCGCGGCGCTGATCTGGCTGACGAGCGCGGCCATGGCGGTCACCGCAGCGAGGATCGACAGCGCCAGCGCCGCGAAACGGCCTTCGTCGAGCTGTTCGGCGCGGCGGCGGATCGAGGCTTCCGTAGCCCTGCTCATGGCGTGTATCAGCAGGCCGATGTAGAGCCAGGCAGCCAGGTTCCACGCGCTCAGCAGCCGCAGCGCGAAGCGCCAGTCGGAAGGCAGCAGGAAATAACAGATGACGCCGACTGTGAAGCAGACGATCAGGGTGACGCGGCCGTAGAGATTGCGCAGCCACATGTTGCGGAACACCATCGTGCCTTCGGTCATGGTGTTCTCTTTGCCCTAGCGATCCCGGTTGGCGACGAAACGCGCCGCCTCGATCAGGATTTCAGCGCGCGCGCCGAACCCATGCAAGGCGCTTTCGGCGTCCTGCACAAGGCGGTCGCGTAGCGCGATGGCCTCGGGAATGCCGAGCAACGAGACCAGGGTCGCCTTGTTGCGGCCGGCGTCCTTGGCGATGCGCTTGCCCATCGCCGCCTCGTCGCCTTGCTCATCGAGAATGTCGTCGGCGATCTGGAAGGCGGCGCCGAGCGCCTTGCCATAGGCACTGAGTGCTGCGAACTGGCCGGCATCGGCATGGCCGAGGATGGCGCCGGCCTCGGCGGCATAGCGCAGCAGCGCGCCTGTCTTCATCGCCTGCAGGGTTTCGATGTCGTGGCGTCCGAGGGGCTCGAGCGCGCGTTCCGCCATCAGGTCGAGCATCTGGCCGCCGGCCATGCCGCCGGGGCCTGCCGCACGCGCCAGGCCGGCGACGAGCGCGATGCGCACGGCAGGGTCGGGATGTGTCGCTTCATCCGCCATCACGTCGAAGGCATAGGTGAGCAAGGCATCGCCGGCGAGGATCGCGGTCGCCTCGTCGTAGGCCTTGTGCACGGTCGGCCGGCCGCGGCGCAGATCGTCGTCGTCCATCGCCGGCAGGTCGTCGTGCACCAGCGAATAGCAATGCAAAAGTTCGAGCGCGCAGGCGGCGCGCAAAACGCCCGTGTCGGCGGCATCGGCGGCGCCGAACAGGCGCGCGCTTTCGACCAGCAGAAACGGCCGCAGCCGCTTGCCGCCGCCAAGACTGGCATAGCGCATGGCTTTGATCAGCCAGTCCGGGCGTACAAGCTCGCCTTGGCCCGCTTGCAGCGATAGCAGGCTGTCGAGCAGTGCTTCGACCGCGTCCGCCACCTGCACCAGCCGCCGGGCAAAATCGTCGTCTAGGTCCTGCTGCACGTTTGGAACTCCGGCCAGATGGCGGCTGATTTGGGCTTGCCCGATCCCTGGAGAAGGGTCAAGACAAGGCTTGGTATCCCGGCTCGAGGACATATTCCTATTTCCATGGTCGCTTCCACGGCCATTCGCGGCTTTTTGGTTTGGAGCGGGATTTTCGAAAACCGCGGGCTAGCCAGGCCCGGCCTTTCAGTGTATGGACCCCGCAGAATTTGACATGACGCCAGCCGGCGTCGGGCGGATCATGCCCGGCGCGGTGGCATTGGAGTTTGAAATGGCTGTCCCCAGGCGTAAAACCTCTCCGTCCCGCCGCGGTATGCGCCGGTCGCATGACGCGCTCAAGGCGCCGACCTATATCGAAGACAAGGATTCCGGCGAACTGCGCCGTCCGCACCATGTCGATCTGAAGACCGGCATGTACAAGGGCCGCCAGATCCTCAAGGTCAAGTCCCGCGAGGACTAGCCTTCCGGCCATCGCAGATCGGGGCAGGCCGGCTTCGCGCCGGCCTTTTGCTTTGCCGGTCTTTGCGTCGTGTGATGCTGTTGTCACCGGGCCCGTGCATCGTCCGGCGCACCTTCCGTCGTTGCACTCTCGCGTGCTAGACGAATGCGGTCGCGTTGAGAGTGCGTTTATGGTCGTCGGTGCGAAATTCGGGCTGGCCGCGTGTGTTGTTGCGTCGTTCGCGCTGGCGGGATGCGGCGGGCGGCCTGACGGGGTTCTCGTCCCCGTCGCCCAGACGGCTGCGGGCACGTCGAGCGTCGACATGCTGGTCGCCACCACGCGCCGCGGCGTTGCCGACCCGGGCCGGATGTTTTCGGGCGAGCGCGATCAGGCGCTCAACTATGCCGACATCAGGATTTCGATTCCTCCCGACAGCATCCGCCAGGTGGGCGAGGTGCAATGGCCGTCGGGCCGCGGCGATCCGGCGCGCGAGTTCGTGGCGGTGAAGGCGGTCCGTCTCAACGAGAAACAGGCGTTGAGCATCTTCCACGAACGTTTGCGCCGCACGTCGCACCGGCGCGTGCTGGTGTTCGTGCACGGTTTCAACACCCGCTTCGGCGAGGCGGTGTTCCGCCTGGCGCAGATTGTCCATGATTCGAGCGTTCCGGCCATGCCGGTGCTGTTCACCTGGCCGTCGCGCGGACAATTGCTCGCCTATACCTATGATCGCGAAAGCGCCAACTATTCGCGCGATGCGCTCGAACAGTTGCTGCAAAGCCTGGCCAAGGATCCCGCAGTCGGCGAAATCGACGTGCTGGCGCATTCGATGGGCAATTGGGTGACGCTGGAAGCGCTGCGGCAGATGGCGATCCGCAATGGCGCGATTTCGTCGAAGGTGAAGCAGGTCATGCTCGCCTCCGCCGATGTCGACGTCGATGTGTTTCGCCGGCAGATCATCGAGATGGGCGCCAAGCGTCCGCCGTTCACGCTGTTCGTCGCGCAGGACGACAATGCGCTCGCCGTGTCGCAGCGGGTCTGGGGTGGCGTGGCGCGGGTGGGTTCGGTCAATCCCAAGGTCGCGCCTTATCAGGAAATGTTCGCGCAGCAGAAAATCAATGTCGTCGATCTCACCGACGTGAAGACCTCGGACCGGCTCGGCCACACCAAATTCGCCGAAAGCCCGGAAGTGGTGCGCATGATCGGCGCGCGCCTCGCCGGCGGCCAGGCGCTGAACGACGGCCAGGCGGGCCTCGGCGACAAGCTGGCGCGCATCACCACCGGCGCTGCCGCCACGGTCGGCACGACGGCGGGCATCGCGCTGTCGGCGCCGCTGGCCATCATCGACGGGCGCACGCGCGACAACCTCGGCGAACAGCTTGAGGATCTCGGCACGCAGGTGCAGGACACGGCCGGCTCCGCCGTGCGGTTTCCGACGGACAAGTATTGAACTGCGACCGGCTGTGCCTGGCAGGAGCGCATGCACTCCTGCCGGCGTGGTTCTTAATCGTAGGTGATCTCGTTGTCGTGCAGATAGACATCCGAGGCGTCGCAGATGTCGATATTGATCGGATCGTCCTTCACTTCGGCCTTGTTCTTGCCGAGCCAGCCGACGCGCAGGGTCTGCTTGCAGCGGCCGCCCGGCCTGCTGAATTCCATTTTCGCTGAATCGCCCGGCTCGAGTTCGCGGCTCATCCAGTTCTTGCTCCAGCCGCTGCCGTCGTTCGTATAGAAGCCGACGACGGTATTGCCTTTGGTCTCGTTATGAATGGTGAAGACGCCATTCTTTCCGGTGCCCTCCGCGGATGCGGCCGCGGAGAATGTGCTTGCCATTGCGATCATCATGGCAGCCCGGAGACCGCCCCCCACATATTTGGAATACATCGTAGCCCTCTATATTTATTAAGCTTTTTGGACAATTGAATTAAAAGAGCCGGATATTTTCTGTCAATTGGGATGCAACGGATTAGCCGGAGGTTTTTCCGCCCTCATCCGACCCCCGCTGGGAAAGGCCGGATGAGGATCGGAGCGTTTAACTCATGGCCTGAAAGCAGTCGTCCTTGCTGACGCCGTCATAATTGCCTGATGCAAGCGCATTTTCAAGCGAAGTGGATACCGGTTCGCGTGAAGAAAATGCGCTCTTTCAAGAAGCCAGACGCGTCTTTCCGATCCAGTGGATCGGAAAACGCTATGGCCAGCAGGCTTTGAAACCGGCGTCCGGAGGCACACGGGCACAGGTCGTTGCGGCCGAGTTTTTCGTTCAGCTCGACATCGCCATGGACAAAACGCCGTCCACGCTTGACGTGTGTTTCCGAAGGGAAGGACTTCCGCCGCTTACGCGTGATCTCGAAAGCAGGGGAGGTCGTCGAGGTTGCGGGACTTGCGCATGATCGCCTCCATTGGTGCTGTGGCAGGGTTGCCGCGAGGCTCGGTAACATGCAGGGACCGGCCGAGCAAACTGCTAGCGCTTGCGCTCCGGCGCCTCGCCGCAGTCGAGGGCCTTCACCATGTGAAAGTCCTTCAGTGCGATGGCGTCGCCGCGCCAGACGAGATGGATGGCGGCGCGGCCGCCTTCGGCGCAGGCATTGCTGTCGTCCTTGCGCCACAGCGCGGTGGCGGCGGTCATCCTCGCGTAATCGGGGTAGATGCCCTTCAGGGCGGAAAGCCCTTTCGGCAGGCGTCTGGCGAGATCGTCGAGCCAACTCGTGGTGTCGACGATGCGCCAGTCCCCGCCGCCCGATTTCTTGTCGCCCGATCTCTTGCCGCTCCAGACAAACAGGCTTTCGCGGTTGAAATTGCCGGTGCCTGATTCATAGCCGGGAACATGAAGCAGGATGCGCCCGCCGCTGCGGATCAACTCGGGCTTGAAGAGGACGAAGGCGGGATCGCCGCCGGGTGCCACGGCCGGCTGCAGGCCACTCGGCAACCGCTCGAAGATGACCACGCGCAGCGTGCGCAAGGTCGGAAAATCCTTCTCGACGATCTTGTATCTGGCGTAGACGAAGTGCTTGCCCTCGACGCCGCTTCCGACCTGGCCGACATCGCCGAATTCCTCGAACGTGCAGGTGTCGCTTGGATCCGCGAGGCCACTGATGCAATGCGCCTTGACCTGGTCTTCGCTGAGGAGCGTTGCAAAGTCGATCCCGCCGCCGGCCGGATCGGGTGCGGTCTCGGCGCGCAGCGGTGTCGTCAAGGCGATCAGGGTCAAGAGCGTGATCGTGCGAAGATTCATTCAATGCCGTTCCGATCGCATGTGGCCGGAGCCTAGAGCTTTTTCGGTTCTGATGGAATCAGAACCGAGCTCTAGGTTTTTGTTTTGACGCATTTTCTTCACGCGAACCGGCATCCACTTCGCTCGAAAATGCTCTAGCACGTCCTGAACGATCGGCGAGAGCGATGCCGTTCTCGCAGTGCGGTTGCAAATTCTTTCCGTCCAACGCGCCGGCCGCCTCCTGCAACAAACGGCCGACGCGGGCGACAAGCTGTTTGCTGGCCCGGTCGACGGGAACGGAAACGGACAGGGCGCCCACCACGTCGCGGCCCTGGCGGATAGGCGCCACCCTGACCAGGCTGGCTTTGTGATCGGGGCCGGCCGCATCGCGCGACGAGCGCAGGGACGCGACAAGATCGTCTTTCTCCCTGCCCTGCAGCTTCTGCCGCGACAGATATCCCTGCAGATCGATCTCGTCGAAGGAGCCCAGGATGGTTCTTCCGGCGGGCGAAGCGTGCAGCGGCCTGGGCACGCCGATTTCAGGTGAATCAACGATCGCCTGATGGCCATCGACGCGATCGACACCGGTGAGCATGTCGCCATCCCGGACCATCAGGACGACGGTCTCGTTGAGCTCGTCGCTGATGCGCCGCATCCATGGCAGTGCGTCCAAGCGCAACCTGTTCGTTTCCAGGATAATGTCCGCCAGTCTCAGCGGAAAGAAGCCCAAGGCGTAAGGGCCGCGCGGCGCGACAATGGATAGAAAATCATCCGCGACCATCGTGGCGACGAAGCGAAAGGCCGTCGCCTTGTGAATGCCGGTGTCCTCGACGATTCTTCGCAACGGGAGATAGCGATGCTCTTCGTCGAAGCAAGCCAGGACATCGAGGGCGCGTTCGACCGCGCGCAAGGGTTTCATCGGCGCGCTGGGCACGAACGCCGGCCGCCCTTTCGACACTTTCGCCGCAGCGGATGGCTTTCTGCCGCTCTCCTGCTTCAAACTCTCGGGCCTGAAGCCGAGCCGGTAGGACAGGGCCGCCGCGTTGGTGCGGACCACATGGATGCAGGCGGATTTCAAGTCCGCCGTCAGGCGCGACAACGGACAGGTGATCGTCAGCGCGCCGAGGACCGTGCCCGCGTATGAGAAAACCGGCGCCGACGCCGAAAAGCTCTCTCCGGTGATTTCCGCGGCGGCGGTGGCATAGCCCTGCTTGCGGATCTTTTTGATATCGTCCCAGATGATCCTGGCGTCGGTCGGCGTGTCATGCCCGATGTTCTTCAGCTCGGTGCGCTCGAGATAGGCGGCGATCTCACGATCGGTGAATTGCGCCATCATGGAACGGCCCGATGAGCCGACATGCAGGGGCGTCGGACGCTTCGTCGGCGTGCGGCGGATGGGCTGCGTGCTGACGATGGTGTCGACGACGACGCGCTGGTCGTTTTCGTGCACCGCAAAGGCAATGGTCTCGTTCAACTCGGACCGCATCGCTTCGAGCAGGGGCGAAACAAAATCGCGCAATACAAAATGCCGGCGCTTGGCTTCCGCTACGGCAAGCCATGCCAGGCCCAAGCCGTAGCGGGCGCCGGCGCCCGCGCGTCTGACGAAATGGCGGGGCCCCAGGGTGGCGATCATCTTCGCCACGGACAGCACGGGAATGCCAGTCCGGTCGGCCAGTTCCAGGAGGGTCAATTCCGGCTCTGTCCTGGAGAACTGCCGGCAGATGAGGGCCATCCGCTCGACGGCCGCGACGGTGTAGAGGCTCGAACTATCGTCTTGAAGCATCGGGAATTTGGTTCTGCCCCTTGATCCCGTCAATATAGCAGAGCACCCACGGATAGGACATCCGCTTGACCGATCGCAGCCCGCGGTATGCATCGATCGACGCCGGGATAGGTGCCTGTCGCCAGCGTGGCCGGGTCAAGCCCGGCCACGACGGAGTGCGATGCCACCGGCCGCCGCCGCTGTCATTCCCGATGCGCCTCCCCCCGCTTAGTGGGCGGCGGTCTGGTTGAGCAGCGGCGTGACGCGGCGCACTGTTACGCGCCGGTTCTCGCGCACGTCGCCCTCGCGCTGGACCTTCAGATATTGCTCACCGTAGCCCTGCGAAAACAGGTTTTCGGGCGGCACGTTGAAGCTTTGCGTCAGCGCGGCGGCGACCGCCTGGGCGCGCCGGTCCGACAGCGTCAGGTTGTCGACATCGTTGCCGACCGTGTCGGTATAGCCCTCGACGAGGAACACCTCGTTGGGCGCCGCCTTGATGGCCCGGTTGAGGCTGTCGGCGATGGCGGCGAGGCGGTTGACCTGATTTGCCGCAATCTCCCACGTTCCCGTGTCGAAGGTGATCGTGTCGATGTTCACGCTGGGCATGCGGTTGCGCAGGTCGGGGCTGGCGCGCACCTGGTCGAGCGAATACCGGCGCGGCAGCGGCGCGACGGGCGGGGCCATAAGGGTGTCGTAGATCTGCCGCTCGTCGGCCCGGTCGGCATCGAGGATGTAGCGGTCAGGCACATAGCCTTGCGGCGGCGGCAGGACCACCACCTCGTCCCTCATGTCGTAGGGCCGGTCGCCGCGCGGCAGCCTGCCGTTGTCGACGAGATAGACCTCGCGGCCGTCCGGATAGCGGCGCTGGCGGCTGACGAGGCGGCCGTAGCTGTCGGTGACGGTGACGATCTGGCTGCCGTCGGGCCGGTCGAAGACCGTCACCGTGTCGCTGCCGTTCTGCTGCTGGCGGATCGGCGCGCCGAGCTCGCGGAAGCGCTCGTTCTCGTCGTGGCGGATGAAGGCGCGGCCGCCCTCGCGATAGATGGTGCTGCCCGGTTCGCGGATGACGGTGACATCGCCCTCCCGTTCCTCGCGGCGCTGCTGGCGCACATCCTCCAGCCGGCGCAGTCCCTGCGAGGCCAGGAATCCCCCGGCGACGCCGGCCGCCGCGCCGATGCCGATCGCCGCACCGGTGGACAGGCCGCCGCGCGGCGGCTGTCCCGGCTGGCCGGGCAGGGGCTGGCCCGGGACTTGTCCAGGTACCTGACCCTGTTGAGCGCCGGGCGGGAACTGTCCCGGGCGGCCGTCGCGGCCGCGCTCGCCCTGTGCGCCGGGCGGCAGGTTCGGGTTTGCTCCCGGTGCGACCGCGGTCGGCGGGGTCTGGCCGGGGAGGGTCTGGTTCGGCGCCGCCTGCCCGGGAATGCCGCGGTTCGGCAAGCCTTGATTGGGGGCCGCCTGGTTCGGAGCACCCCGATTGGGCAGACCCTGACCGGGCGCCACCTGGTTCGGCGCCGTCTGGCCTGGAATGGCTTGCGCCGGAACGCGCTGACCCGGCACGCCTTGCGCCGGCAGCGAGCCGGCGCTGGCCGGCGGCCGTGTGCCGAGCGGCCGTTCGCCGGGCCGGGCGGTCTCGGGCAGAGTGCCCGGCTGCGGCCTGCTCTCGGTGGTGCCGCGCTGCGGCGCGTTGGCCCCCGCTGCAGGCGGGGTGGCCGGTGTGCGGGCCGGCGGGGTGCGTTCCGCATTGGCAGGCGCGGGATTGGCGGGCGTCGGATTGGCGGGCGTCGGATTGGCAAGACCAGGATTGGCAATACCTGGGCGGGCCGGCGCAGGCGCGGCAGGCCGGCCTGATGCCGGTGTCTGCTCATTTCTCTGCGCCGCGGGTGCTGTCGGCGGGGTTGCGGGCCGCTGGCCGAGGCCGGGAGCGTGTTCGTTTCTTTGTGCCGCGGGGGCAGCCGGCTGTGCCGCAGGGCGCTGGCCGAGGCCGGGCGGC
>JARHVB010000004.1 GCA_029222685.1 Terripilifer ovatus
GTTGCTGAGGCCCAGCTGGCGCAAATCGAGGCGACGATCGCGGACATGACCTTGAAGGCGCCCGTGTCGGGCCGCATTGAATATCGACTTGCCCAGGCCGGCGAGGTGGTCGCGCCCGGAGGACGGGTGCTGACGCTGCTCGATCTTTCCGACGTGCACATGACCATCTTCCTGCCTACGAGCCAAGCTGGACGCGTGGAGCTTGGATCAGAGGCGCGGATCATGCTCGATAGTGCACCCGAATACGTCGTTCCGGCCACGGTTTCCTTTGTCGCAGCGGAAGCGCAGTTCACACCTAAATACGTGGAAACCGTGAGCGAGCGCGAGAAGCTGATGTACCGCATCAAACTTCACATCGACCCGCAGGTTCTCGAGACCTATCGCGGTTATGTGAAGGCCGGCATGACCGGCAACGCTTACGTCAAGATTCAGATCGGCGCGATTTGGCCGGCGAATTTCGTGGCGAGGCTTCCGGATGCCCGCTGACGAGGAGTCGGTTGTTCAAATCGAGACGCTCAATCACCGTTACGGTGCCACGGTTGCTCTTGAGAGCTTGAGCCTTTCGGTCCGCGCCGGGTCAACGGTGGCCTTCATTGGGCCCGATGGCGTCGGCAAGTCGACGCTGCTCGGAGTGATTGCTGGCGTCAAGCGTATTCAATCTGGAACCGTGAAAGTTCTCGGCGGCAACATGGCATCGCGAATCCACCGCGACGCAGTTGCTCCACGCATCGCCTACATGCCGCAAGGCCTCGGCCGCAACCTCTATCCAACTCTGTCCGTTGTCGAGAACATCGATTTCTTCGGCCGCTTGTACGGACAGGCGGAGAGCGAGCGCCGCCAGCGCATATCGCGCCTCATCGCGGCGACCGGCCTCGACCCGTTTCCCGACCGGCCGGCCGGCAAATTGTCGGGTGGGATGAAGCAGAAGCTCGGACTCTGCTGTGCCTTGGTGCACGATCCCGATCTGTTGATCCTCGACGAGCCTACGACGGGCGTTGATCCGCTGTCCCGGCGGCAGTTCTGGGAGCTCATCGCGCGCATTCGGGTCGAACGCTCCGGCATGACCCTGCTGGTGGCAACGGCCTATATGGAAGAGGCCGAGCGCTTCGAGCACATCGTTGCAATCGACGAGGGCCGGATCATCGCCGCGGACGAGATAACAGCCATTCTCGCCAAGACTAGCACGACCACGCTGGAGGCAGCCTACACCGCGCTACAGCGTCCCGAACGCCGTGGGGACCGTGCGGCGCTCACGATTCCACGACTCGAGCATCGCGACGGCCCTCCAGCAATTGCTGCCGAAAACCTGACGATGCGCTTCGGTGACTTCACAGCCGTCGATCACGTAAGCTTCCGTATCGAGCGCGGCGAGATCTTCGGATTTTTAGGATCCAATGGTTGCGGCAAGACGACGACAATGAAGATGCTCACGGGACTGCTGCAACCAAGTGAGGGCCGAGCCGAGTTGCTCGGAAAGCCGGCCAATGCCCAGGAGATCGCGACGAGAATGCGCGTTGGCTACATGTCGCAATCATTTTCACTATACGACGAAATTTCGGTCCGCGCCAATCTCAAATTGCACGGACAGCTTTGCCGGATCCCTGCCGAGGAACTGAATGCCCGCGTCGATACGGCCCTCGCTCGCTTTGAGCTTGCTGGTGTCGCGGACACTCTGCCTCCCGCCTTGCCGCTAGGGATGCGCCAGAGGTTGCAGCTTGCCGCCGCATGTCTGCATCGGCCGGAGGTGTTGATCCTTGATGAGCCGACCTCCGGCGTTGATCCGGCAGCGCGTGACCGATTTTGGCGTTTGCTTGTGGAGATGTCGCGTCGGGACGGCGTCACCATTTTCATTTCGACGCACTTCATGAATGAAGCAGAACGGTGCGACCGGCTTTCATTGATGCATGCGGGCCGCGTGCTTGCCATTGGCACCCCAGACGAGTTGCGCCAGAGCCGCGGCGGCGGGAGCCTCGAAGACTGCTTTGTCGCGTATCTGCAGGAAGCAGCGACGCAGCCGATTGGGCATACGACTAATACCTCCTCATCTTGGATCGATGAAACGGTGCGAAGCGATTCGGGCGTTGCCAAGTCTGAGCCGTCACCTGGGGGGCGCCGTCTGCTTAGACCGCTCGCGGGTTCTTTCCGACGGACTTGGGCATTTGCGCGACGCGAAGCGGTAGAATTGCTCAGGGATCGAGTTCGATTGGCCTTCGCGCTGCTCGGGCCTCTTCTTCTTATGGTCGCTTTCGGCTACGGAATCTCCTTCGACATCGAAGGGCTTCGATTTGCCGTCGTTGATCGTGATCAATCCCTCGAGAGCCGTCTTGTCCTCGAGCAGTTCTCCAATTCCCGCTATTTCGCCGAACGACCGCAACTTACTGACGAGTTCGAAATCGACCGCCGGCTGCGTTCGGGAGAACTTCGGTTCGCCATCGATATACCCCCGGGCTTTGGCCGTGACCTTCTTCAGGGCCGTCAACCGCAGATTAGCTTCTGGCTCGACGGCGGCAATGCGTTTCCGGCAGACA
>JARHVB010000040.1 GCA_029222685.1 Terripilifer ovatus
GGGACAACACAGCCCCGGCAGCTAAACTTGCCCCAGACAGGCAGCAAAATAAGACCGCGTTCGTCTAAACAACAAGAAATCTCAAAGCTTCACAGGCTCTCAGGGTGAGGGCTTCTGGAAACTTGTTACCGCTTCTTATACCGGCTCACCGGACGCGGCAGCCCGAGGTTCTCCCGCAAGGTCGCACCTTCATATTCCTTGCGGAACAGGCCGCGCTTCTGCAGTTCCGGAATCACCAGATTGCAGAAATCGTCGTGCTGTCCAGGGATATAGGGCGGCATCACGCAGAAGCCGTCGCAGGCATTGGCGGCGAACCAGCTTTCCATATAGTCCGCGACTTTCTTCACGCCGCCATGAATCGAATTCTTGCCGCGCGCACCGGCACAGCGTTCGCCGAGTTGGCGGATGGTGAGATTCTCGCGCTTCGCCATGGCAACGATGCTGTCGAAATGCCCCCTGCTGGCATTGGTCGGCGGAAAATCAGGCAACGGTCCATCGAGCGGATAGGGCGAAAGATCGACACCCCCCAGCATCGTCGACAGAATTTCACGCCCGACGATGGGATGGATCAGCGACTGCAGCCTGTTGAAATCTTCGGCTGCCTTGTCGTCACTCTCGGCCACCACGACACTGATGCCGGGCAGGATTTTCAGGTGGTTAGGATCGCGGTCGTATTTCGCCATCCGGCCTTTGACGTCGTCGTAATAGGCCTTGGCTTCGGGAATGTTGAGATGCGGCGAAAAGATCGCTTCGGCATATGCGGCCGCCAGTTCGCGCCCCTCGTCGGAGCCGCCGGCCTGCACCATGACGGGATAGCCCTGCACCGGGCGCGGGACGTTGAGCGGACCGCGCACCTTGAAGTGCGCCCCCTTGTGGTTGAGATAGTGCATGCGATCGGGCTCGAAGAACAATCCGCTTTCGGTGTCGCGCACGAAAGCGTCGTCATCCCAGCTATCCCACAGGCCCTGCACCACTTCGGCGAACTCGTGCGCGCGTCCGTAACGCTCGGCATGGTTGGCGACGCGATCACGGCCAAAATTGGCGGCTTCCGCCGGCTGTGACGAGGTGACGAGGTTCCATCCCGCCCGGCCATGGCTGATGTGATCGAGCGAGGCGAATTTCCGCGCCAGGGCATAGGGCTCGTTATAAGTGGTGGAAGCCGTGCCGGTGAGACCGATGCGGCTCGTCACCATGGCGAGTGCGGAGAGCAAGGTCAGCGGTTCGAAATGCGCGACGAACTGGACCGAGCGCGAAATTGCCGCCAGATCGGCATCGCGGGTGGCATTGCCGTCGGCCAGAAAAATCATGTCGAACTTGGCGCGCTCGGCCGTTCTGGCGATCTCGACATAATGCTCGATGTTGACATGGGCATCGCGTTGCGCCCTCGGGTGGCGCCATGAGGCCACATGATGCCCGGTCGGATTGAAATAAGCCGCCAGCTTCATCTGTTTGCTCATTGGCTTCCCCCCGTCTAGCCGAAACGCTGTCATGAACTAAATCATCCAGCCGGAGCTGGCCAGATCGCAAGTCCGGATTTTAGTCGAATGCGACAGAAGCGCCGACCACCCGCCACGACGACAAGCATCGGGCGTGGACTGATCGTTTCAAAGCAAAACGCCGGCCCATGGGACCGGCGCACTGTTCTGGAGGAGGAGAATTTTACTGGCGGTATTGCTGGATGCGGGTTGTCCGCAGTCCGGCGAGGCCATGCTGGTCGATGGAAAGCTGCCAGCTCAGAAATTCGTCGACGGTCAGCGTGTAGCGATTACAGGCTTCGTCGAGGGAAAGGAGGCCGCCACGGACGGCCGCGACCACTTCCGCCTTGCGCCGGATCACCCACCTCTTGGTGGAGGGCGGCGGCAGATCGGCTATCGTTAACGGACTTCCGTCGGGTCCGATGACGTATTTTACCCTCGGACGATGGGGTTCGCTCATGTCACTTACTCACATACGCTAAAGTAACCCAAACTCATGAGTGAGACTGTACGGACCGCGATTTAAGATTTGCCTAAATGAGGCGAGCGCTTTTGCCGCGAAAAATACCTCAAACCCCTTCTATTTATTGCTAAACTCTTGATGATGCCGATTTTGCGTGCCCGTTCGGCACAAGTTGGAGCTTCTCGTTAACCATAAATTTGGGCGGCCGGATTTTGGCCATGATTATCCGCTTTGCCGGCGGTGCGCCGGATCGATGCCGGAGCCTGGCGCCGAAGCCGGCGGCAGAACCAACGCATTCCTGTTGCTTTTGCGCCAGGAATGGTCTTTTTCAACGATCCGTTTCCAAAGATCGATCGCAACCATGCTCTCCGCCCGTGGCCCGACCGCGTTGCCGCTCAACTCCCTTGGCCTCAACTCCCTTGGCCTCAACTCCCTCGGGCTCAACTCCCTTGGGCTTGCCAAGCCGGTGGCGGAAACGCGCGTGGTCGTGGCCATGTCGGGCGGCGTCGATTCGTCTGTCGTCGCGGCGCTTCTGGCCCGCGAAGGCTATGATGTCGTCGGGGTCACCCTGCAGCTTTACGATCATGGCGCGGCCACCCACCGCAAGGGGGCCTGCTGCGCCGGCCAGGACATCCATGACGCCCGCCGCGTCGCCGAACGCATCGGCATCCCTCACTATGTGCTCAACTATGAGGGTCGGTTCCGCGAGAAGGTGATCGACGCCTTCGCGGATTCCTATCTTGCCGGCGAGACGCCGATCCCCTGCGTCGCCTGCAACCAGCACATCAAATTCGTCGATCTCTTCGAGACGGCCGTCGATCTCGGCGCCGACCTGCTCGCTACCGGCCATTATATTTCGTCGCAGGCGGTTGCCGGAGCTGCCGATAGCGCCGAGCGCGGCCTGTTCCGCGCCGCCGACGCCGATCGCGACCAGAGCTATTTCCTGTTCGCCACGACGCGCGAGCAGTTGCGCATGCTGCGGTTTCCCCTCGGCGACACACCGAAGGCCCAGGTTCGCGAGCTGGCGCATGAATTCGGACTGACGGTCGCCGAAAAGCCCGACAGCCAGGACATCTGCTTCGTGCCGTCGGGCAAATATTCCGATCTGATCGAAAAGCTGCGCCCGGCCGCCAGCGAGCCCGGCGATATCGTTCATATCGACGGCCGCGTGCTCGGTCGCCATAACGGCATCCTGCGCTATACGATCGGCCAGCGCCGCGGCATCGGCATTGCCGACCATCTGGCGACCCAGGGCGTCCCCCTCTACGTTGTGCGCCTCGATGCCGCCAGGCGCCAGGTCATCGTCGGCCCGCGCGAGGCCCTGGCGACCCGTGCCGTGCATCTGCGCGACGTCAACTGGATCGGCGACGGCAGCTTCGACGCCCTGCCGGAAGCCGGTGTAGAGATCGCCGCGCGGCTGCGTTCGACCCGTGCGCCTGCGCCCGCCGTGCTGCGGCGCAATGCTGCGGGCGAGGCCGTGGTCGAATTGCTGTCCGGCGAAGACGGCGTTTCGCCCGGCCAGGCCTGCGTTTTCTATGAAAACACCTCGCCCCGGGCGCGCGTGCTCGGCGGCGGCTTCATCCGTGCGACGGAATCTGTCGCGCCGCGGGCTGCCTCAATCGCCTCTGCACATGCCTGACGCTTTTTTCCGCCGCTTATGCTTGCAGTCGGACTGCCTTCCGGGCAAGCATCACGCATGAGCTGCCGCTTGGCTGCCATGCAGGTTGGTAATACCCGAGCAGGGTGTGGCGAAGCAGATCCGAATGACCAAAGCGGACGACACGCGCGTACAGACAATCACGAATTCCCACGTGGAAGACGCTTATGCGCGCTGGGCTCCGGTCTATGACAAGGTGTTCACCCTCGTCATGCGGCCGGGGCGCAAGGCCGCTGCCGCGGCCGTCAATCGCTTATCCGGCCGGGTGCTCGATGTCGGCGTCGGCACCGGCCTCGAACTGCCGATGTTTGGCGATCAGGTGAAGATCACCGGCATCGACCTGTCGGCGCCCATGCTCGATATCGCCCGCCAGAGGGTCGCCGCTCTCGGCTTGCGCAATGTCGAGGATCTGAAGGTCATGGACGCCATGAACCTCGAATTCGCCGACGGCAGTTTCGATGCCGCCGTCACCCCCTATGTCATCACCACCGTGCCAGATCCGGCCCGCACCATGGACGAGATGGCCAGGGTCGTGCGTCCCGGCGGCGAGATCATCATCGTCAATCACATCGGCGCGGAAAGCGGCCCCATCGCCTGGATCGAGGCCTTCATGGGCGGCCACGCGCACAAGCTCGGCTGGCGACCGCAATTCCCCTGGTCGGTGATCGGCGACTGGATCGCCAAACGGCCGGACATCGAACTGCTCGAGCGCCGGACACTCGCCCCGCTCGGCCTGTTCACGCTCGTGCGGCTGCGGCGGAAATAATTTCCCCTTCCCTCACGCCCCATCGCCATCGAGAAACAGCTGATAGGCCGGGTTCTGCGTCTCGTCCCAATAGGGATAGCCGAGCTCGTCGAGGAATGTGAGGAACTGCGGCCGGTCCGCCTCCGGCACCTGGATGCCGGCCAGCACGCGGCCGAAATCGGCGCCATGGTTGCGATAGTGGAACAGCGAGATATTCCACGCCTGCCGCAGGCCTTCGAGAAACTTCAGCAGCGCGCCGGGACGTTCGGGAAACTGGAAACGATAGACCAGTTCGTCGCGCAGGCTTGCGGCCCGCCCGCCCACCATGTAGCGCACATGCAGTCTCGCCAGTTCATTGTCAGTCATGTCGACGACCGCATGGCCGGTCTGCTGCAGCAGATCGATGATCTGCTGCTTTTCAACGTCGCCCTGCTTGAGCTTGATGCCGACGAATATCTGCGCCGCCGCGCTATGGGCGTAGCGATAATTGAACTCGGTGATGAAACGGTCGCCGAGCAGGCGGATGAAAGCACGATAGCTGCCGGGCACTTCGGGAATCGTCACCGCCAGCAATGCCTCGCCGCGCTCGCCGATCTCGGCGCGTTCGGCGACGTGCCGCAGGCGGTCGAAATTGACATTGGCACCGGAATTGATCGCGATCAGCGGACCCTCCGGCGCGCCGCCTTCATCGACATGGCGGCGCAGCCCCGCCAGAGCCAACGCCCCGGCAGGCTCGGCGATTGCGCGGGTGTCGTCGAAAATATCCTTGATGGCGGCGCAGATCTCGTCGGTCGTGACGATCACGATGCCGTCGAGCAGTTCGTTGCACAGGCGGAAGGTCTCGTCGCCGACCTTGCGCACCGCAACGCCGTCGGTGAACAGGCCCACCTGGCCGAGATCGACCGGGCCGCCGGCGACGATGGCGGCCGCCATGCTCGCCGCGTCCTGCGGCTCGACGCCGAAGATTTTCACCTCCGGCCGCAGAAACTTCACATAGGCCGCGATGCCCGCCGCCAGGCCGCCGCCGCCGATCGGAATGTAGATCGCCCCGATCGGACCCGGCCGCTGGCGCAGCAATTCGACGCCGATCGTCCCCTGCCCGGCGATGACGTCGGGATCGTCGAAGGGGTGGATGAACACCAGGCCGTGGCGAGCCGCCAGCTCGACCGCATGGTCGCGCGCCGCATCGAAACCTTCGCCGTACAGCACGACCTCGCCGCCGAGGTCGGCGACGGCCCTGACCTTGATGTCCGGTGTCGTGATCGCCATGACGATGACGGCGCGGATGCCGAGGCGCGTCGCCGACAGCGCCACGCCCTGGGCATGATTGCCGGCGGAAGCACAGATCACGCCCCTGGCCCGCTCCGCCGGACTCAGCGAGGCGATCTTGTTGTGGGCGCCCCTGATCTTGAACGAGAAGACGGGCTGCAGATCCTCGCGCTTGAGCAGCACGTCGACGCCCAGCCGGGCGGAGAGCTGCAGCATCGGCTCCAGCGGCGTTTCCTGCGCCACATCGTACACGGCCGAGGTCAATATGCGCCGGACATAGTCCTGCATGGCTGTATTCCTTTGAGTCGGGGGGTGTTTTGGAGCCCGCACCGGCGCCGATCAAGCAGTTTCCGCTGGAAAGGCATCGAAGCCGCGGAATTTCGACGCCGGGCAGCCCGCACTTGCTTGACACTCCGGGCGCGACGACCCTATACCCGCTCGCATCCGTCATCCGCCCCAGCCTTGGCTGCGCACGGGCCGGATAACCCTGTGGCGGGGTAGCTCAGCTGGTTAGAGCACGGGAATCATAATCCTGGGGTCGGGGGTTCGAGTCCCTCCTCCGCTACCACTCGGACACACCCCCCCCGGCACGCTCATGGGATTCAAGAGCTTGCCTAGCCAGCCCCGAAGCTCGGACTCGATCGATTCCCCTGGCCGTTTCCGGTTCGTCCGGAGCGGGACTTTTTGTTGCGCGCCTGATTTCAAATGGCCGTATCGCGAACCCCTCCGGCAACTACTTCCTCGATGAGTTTTTTGGGCCAAGTAATTCCCAGTTGGGGGTCATCAAGCGTTGGTGTCTTGAGCCGGCCGGAATATATGCCAACGAAGGATGTATTGGCCCCAGCGGCAATGTTGATGCTTCCGTCTTGAGCCGTGAATGTGCCGTTCGTTCGGAAAATAACAGGCGCACCGGACATGCCCGCACGGGTTGCGGAATCAATCAACATATAGTCGTCGCCCTGCGCCGCGAAATCCGGCTCCGTTGCGATGCTGCCTCTTTTCCAAATGGGGAAACCGCCTCTGGTAAGCCCTGTCGGAAAACCTAAGATGAAAACTTCAGCGCCCACGCCGACTATTGCGGGGGTCTCTTGTGCATCGTTGATTGCATATATTCTTACATCATAACCGGGAGTGATGGCGATGGCAGCAATGTCGACGGCGTGCTTGCGCGTGGGGTGAACAAACCAAATTGGTGTCCCGTCTTTGTCGTAAAGATCAACATCAGTGCTGATCTTATTTCCCACGGTCTCATGGCCGCACCAGATGCGCAACTTGTTTGGGATTGCAGCTTGGGAGTGAATTGGCTTCTCGTCATCGGTGCGCCGCCCTGACAGGTTGTGCCAGTTGGTGATCAGAAAATTTTGCTTCTGATGCAACCAGAAGAAAGCCGTGCCGATCGCTAACTTGGTCTCGTCGTAAAGGGGCTCGATCGGTATTGCTGTAAAGGAATAATTGTCAATCTTGGCCAACGGTTGCATTCTTTATCGCCTCCCCACTTCGCGCCCCGGCTTATCCTCGCACAACGCCTCAAACGACGTCTGCCGCAGCACAGCGCCCTTTTCCCATTTTGCGTAGTTGATCTCGGCAACCAGCTTCGGTTTCACCTAATGCATGCCGCCGACCGCAGCTTCTTGGCGAGCCCGCCACCTTCCTTCGGAAACGATCGGGGCAGCATAGGGCGGAGACGGGAACCGGTTTTGGCAGGGCGGGAATAGCTCATGATCTCTTGCTCCATGATCCCCACCATAGGCAGCGGGAAACAGGAGCGGCCCCATCAGAGAGTCAAGAACAAAACAAGAGCATCCCGCAGCCGGAATCGCCTCGGTGCATGTCGGCTTTTGGGTCGAACTGCATGGCTATCCACTCATCGATCGCCCGCGCAAGGTCTGGCGGTAATTCACGATAATCGAATGTCATGCCGGGCCTCGCCTGTGCTATTTAAAGAAAATAATTGCGCACACGGGGCACTGTGTAATGCTGGAATCTACAACCCGACGCCTTTTCAAGCTGGCATTTTGCGTGCTCGGCATAGCGTGGTCTGTCACGGCTATCGCCTCCGATCGTTTCACAATCATCCTGGTCGGTGCAGGCGAGGCACCCACCAAAGGTGACGGATGGACCGAAACCGGCAGCCATGTTTACCTCGTTGACAATGGCGCTTCGGTAATTTGGGACTGTCGAGCTTACTTTCGCAGCAATTTGGCTACAAATAGCAGAAATGATCAAGTTGAATGCAACAGGCTGAATCTAAAATCTACGTTCCCACTGTCAGGCGATATTCAAATTATCAACGGAATACCGGCGCAGTCACCACAGATGCCGAACGCCCTTACTAGAGCGGCGGTCATATGGCAGTTGGATAAAGGGAGCGGCAATCTGCAAGCTTGCGTTTATTGGGGCGGATTTCGCTCCGGTGATGGTCCAAATTGGACCTGTTTTCAACCTAAATTGTCGCTTTGAAGAGATTAGTGTCGCAATCGGCATGACGCCCATTTGATAGATTAGGCAGTGCCCCTTAGAACAAACATGAAATGTTCACCGGGGGGAGGCCGCCGGTAGCGGGCCTCCGCTACCACTCGGACGAAAATGCGGACGCCCGCCAGACGAGCAGTCGTGAACCAAAGGGCCCCGAAGCTGCTCGCCTTAATTCAAGGTGGCGTATGAGCATGCGTGGAACCGGCTTGGACGATGTCCGTTAGAGGACATGCTGGCGCGTTGGCTCACTCATGCAGGTACTTTGGCAGCGAGACCCTCCGCTTTTGCCGGCGTGGGGCTCTATACGCTTCTCTGGATCTATTTCGATCCCGCGTCACTCGACTGGCACGGGGCAACCACGCTTGTGACGCTGTGCATCGCGCTTTTTATTCAACGATCGGAACATCGCGATACGCAAGCCCTGCATGCCAAGCTCGACGAACTTCTGCGCGTCAATGGTGACGCTGCAACCGACATGGCCAAGATCGACGAAAAGGAACCCGAGGAGATCGAGGAAAGCCGCCATGGCGGTTGAACTCTTTGGATTTCGGCGGGAAGCAGTCGGGTCGCGCTAATACATAAAAACATTCGGCTGCGAGCTGGCAGCGACCGGAGTCCCGTCCCGGCGGGCGGATCGGCCTATGCCTGTTGCCGTGATTGATATCCGCGTCCGTTAAGCGGAGATTCACGATAGCTTGACCCCCGCAGGAAGATCGCGGCTGCTGGAGCAAACGTTAACCGGCTCGCCACGGCTCTGCTTTAAAGAGCCACCATGCGTCTCGCCACAATCACCAACTGGGCTTATGGGGCAACCATCGTCCTGACTTTCGCGTCCGGCGCCACAATGCTGTTGGCGTCCAATGTGCAGGAGCGCGAACGGGCCGCCGTTGCGCAGCGCGAGCGGCTTGATCAGGCAAGTTCGAAGGTAGCGGTCGAGATCAACGCGTTGAGCAACAAGGCGCGCGAATATGTGATCACCGGAGATCCGGGCCACATCGAAGTCTATCGACGCGAGATATCTGCGCTTCGCACGGTCGAGGAACGCGTTCGAAGCATCGAGGATGTCGGCGCTAGTGCTGACGAACTGAATGCCTTGGCGGACGCGATGCGCCTCGCCGACCTGCTTCATGACGAACAGGAAGAGGCGATCAAGGCCCGGCAAGAAGGCGACGTGGAGCGGGCGCGCAATATCGTGTTTGGCATCGAATACGATCGCCAGCTGCATCGCGTAGCTGCCGATGTGGAGCGGTTTCAATACCGTCTCGACCAGCGGACCGACAGCGAAGTTGCCGCGGCGGCCGATGTCTCCAGGCTCTGGAAAACCTTCTCGGAAATTGTTCTCGCAATCACTGGTCTTTTGTTCCTTTGCGTCCTTTATTTCGTCTTCAAGCGCCGCGTGTTGCGGCCGGTCGTGAAGCTGAGCGATGTCGTCAATCGACTTGCTGCCCAGGACTATGCGGTAGAGCCTCCCGCTTACGACGATATCGACGAGATCGGCGACATGGCGCAGGCGATCCGGGTTTTCCGAGAAAACGGCCTTGAACGCCAGCGGTTGGAGGAGGAGCGAAGCGCCGATCATGCAAAACGGTCGCTGCTGTCCCGGATGACCCAGCGGATGCAAGAATGCGAGAGCATGCATCAGTTGGAGAGGGTCATCGAGAGCTTCGTCCCGCAGATCGCGCCAGGCCTTGCGGGGCGCCTCTATCTTTTCGATGAGGCACAGAATCTTCTGGTTGAGGTTTGCTCATGGCTTGCGCCCGAACATTCGCAAGCTGCGTTCCCGCCCGCGGCGTGCTGGGCATTGCAACGCGGGGAATTGCATCGCCCCAGGGGTCACGACGCCGATGTCGTATGCGACCATCTCCACATCACCGGATCGAATAGCGATTCGATCTGCCTGCCCTTGATCGCCCAGCGGGCCACCCTCGGCCTCCTCTACCTTGAACCGCTGACGAGCGCCTCCGAGACCTTGCCGGACGTTCCAGAGATGTATCTGAAGATCCTGGCGGAGAATGTCGGGCTTGCCGTCGGCAACCTGCGCCTTCGCGATACGCTGCGCGCCATGGCCATGGCCGATCCGCTCACCGGCCTTGCCAATCGGCGGCAGCTGGATACGGTGCTCCAGTCGCGGCTGATAGAGGCGAACGAAGCAAAACAATCCGTCAGCTGCATTATGCTCGACATCGATCACTTCAAGCATTTCAACGATCAGTATGGGCACGATGCCGGCGACGCCGTGCTTCGCGGCGTGGCGGAAATCCTCAAGCAATCGACCCGCGACACAGATGCCTTCCGTTATGGAGGAGAAGAATTTTTGCTCCTTATGCCGAATATGAGTGCAGAGAAAGCTGCCCAACGTGCCGAGGCGTTGCGGGTCAAGATCGGCGCAATTCAAATCGAGCATGCCGGGCACGATCTTGGCGCAATCACCGCCTCTTTTGGCACAGCGACGGCTCCCGATCACTGTGCATTGAGCAAGCTGGTTCGCACCGCCGACGCTGCCCTTCTGCGAGCAAAAGAAGCCGGGCGGAACCGCGTGATACAGGCCGAGCCCAGGCAACCCCAGGCGAGCGGTCGGACCATGACGCCGGAGCAGGCGCCGGCTTCCGAACGCTGAGAAATCGAAGGCGCCACGATCGTACCGAGCCGGGATCGAGGTCGCAGGGCGCCACTTCGCGCGAGCGTCGCACTCATCCTGCAGTCCCCTGCGTGCTTCGGAACATTTGCATCGAGAACCGGAGGCTCGCCGGTTTGGCAAGACGCCGTTCCGCCCAGCGGAATGAGGTCGACTATGAATTGAAGACCTCTGCGCCGGTCTCTACGCCGTAAAGGGAGAAGCGGCGGGACGCGGGGGAAACATGCGGGTCGTTGAGATCGAGAGGCCTGGCGGCCCTGAAGTGCTGCGGATCGTCGAGCGTGCACGCCCGTCGCCGGGAGCGGGCGAGGTTCTGATCCGCGTCGCCGCCGCAGCGGTTAATCGTCCCGATGTCCAGCAGCGGCGCGGTCTCTATCCGCCGCCGCCGGGTGCATCCGCCATTCTCGGCCTCGACGTCGCCGGGGTCGTGCAAGAGACCGGACCAGGCGTCGAAACGTTGCGGGTAGGCACGCCCGTCTGCGCGCTCGTCAATGGCGGCGGCTATGCGGAGTTCTGCGTTGTGCCCGCCGTGCAGTGCATGCCGGTTCCCCGAAGCCTGAGCTTTGTCGAAGCGGCGGCGCTTCCCGAAGTTTTCTTCACGGCATGGAACAATCTGGTCTGGTTGGCGGGATTGAAAAGCGGAGAGACGCTGCTGATCCACGGAGGCACGAGTGGGGTCGGCATGGCCGGCATCCAGATCGCCAGCCAGATCTGTGGCGCCACCGTGCTGGCGACGGCCGGCAGTCCAGAGAAACGCGCGATTTGCCTGGAAACCGGAGCCAAGGCGGCGTTCGACTACAAAAGCGCATGGGACGACGAGATCCGCGCGATGACGGACGGCGAGGGTATCGATGTCATTCTGGACGGCCAGGCCGGCCCGGCGACGCAGCGGCAGCTCGACCTGCTGAAATACGACGGCAGACTTGTCTTCATCGCCAGTCATCAAGGCATCACGGCTGAGGTCAACGTGCGCCAGCTCGTACGTCGGCGCCTGACGATGACCGGCTCGACCCTGCGCCCACGTCCACCTGCCTACAAGGGCCGACTGGCGAGCGAACTCGTCGGCCAGGTCTGGCCATTGATCGAGGCCGGGCGCATCACGACCCGGATTCACGCGGCAATGCCATTTCAGGATGTTCGAGAGGCCCATGCGATTCTGGATGACAACCGGCAAATCGGGAAGGTCGTCTTGATCGTTGACCCAGCTCTCGCCGAAGTCGTTCCGTCGGCAGGCGAGCGGTAATCCCAGGTTTGGCGCCTATGCCACCCGCTATGGGCGCGCGGCTGCATACGCATCGCCCCTAACCGCTCGTTCTTTACGCCACATCCACAAAGCGAGGAGTGCGACCGGGATGCCCATGAGCGACGTCCAGACGAAGAACATCTCGAAGCCGGTGTGCTTGATGATAAAGCCCGAGGCGCCGGCCAGGAAACTTCCCGGCAGGGCACATAGCGATGTCAGCAGCGCATATTGGCTCATCGCGAATTCGTTCGAGACCAGCGACGACATGTAGATGATCAGCACCACCTGCGCGAAGGCGTAGGCGAAACCGTCGATGCTCACGGCGAGCGCGAAGTCGGTGAAGTCCTGGCCATGCGCTGCAAGCCAGGCCAGCGAGAGATGCGAGGCGGAGCCGGCGATCGTGCCGATGAGGACGCTTTTCATCATGCCGAACTTGCGCACGACGATGCCGGCCAGAAAAGTCCCCCCCAGCGCAATCCAGAAGCCGAAGACTTTCGTGATTGTCGCGATATCGGCCTCGGAAAAGTGCAGGCTCTTGAACAGCGGCATCGCCATGGCGCTGGACACATAGCCCGGCATGCGAAAGCCGCCGACGAGGAGCAGAATGGGCACGGCCATCGGTCCAAGCCGGCGAAACAGCTCCTTGATCGGCTCCGTGATCGTAAAGACAAAACCCGGCCGCTCGCGATGCGGCGCGAGGTCCGATGGCGGCTCGGGCGCCACAAGGGCCGCGGTCAGGCCGAACAGCATGATTGCCGCCATTGCGAGATAGGCCACGCGCCAGCCGTAAAAATAGGCGAGATACAGCGCGCCTGCCCCCGCCACGAGGGTGCCGACCCGATAGCCGATCTCGGTGATCGAGGTCATCATCGCCAGCTTGTTCTGCGGCGCCGCGGTAATGCGCCAGCCATCGACGGTAATGTCCTGGGTTGCGCCGGCAATGCCGAGCGCGAAGGAGAAGGCGATCGTCCAGGCCAGCCAATTGGCAGGATCTCCCATGGCAACGCCGACCAGGCCGATGATCGTGGCGATCTGCGAAACGACGATCCAGCCGCGGCGCCGTCCCAGAAAACGGGAAAAGATGGGCGCGTCGTGTTCGTCGAGAAATGGCGCCCAGACCCATTTGAACTTGTAGGCCAGCGTCATCTCGCTCAGCAGGCCGATGGTTTCGATCGGCACTTTGGCTTCGTAGAGCCACGCGGACTGCGTGCTGTAGACGAGCAGGAACGGGAGGCCGGTCGAAAAGCCGAGAACTATCGCCGCGCCAAAACGGCGCGGGTCCTGCGTCAATTGTTCAAGAAGCGAGGTCTTGTTCCGAGGCGCTACGATATCGACCATGTCAAACTTTCGGCTCACTTCACGTATCATCGCTAAGTTCATAACGTGGTCAAATGACGGTATGCGGTCGCGCCACCGGCACCTGTCGAGCGGCAATCGCCATCGCCGGCCAGCCAACCTGCCTGACCGCCTACATCGGCTCGCTGAGCTGGGCCACGCGCTTGCGCAGCGCCTCGCGCTCCGCCTCAAGCTCGCGGATGCGCCGGGCAGCCTCGATCGAGATTACCCTTCGCTCCTCAGGCGCGGCAAAGGTGACACCGGCCTCGGTTTCCAACCGCCAGACAATATGCGCCCGACGGCTTTCGCCGCGCTTGCGGATCATGATGTCGAACTCAGCCGGGATCTCGACCATGCCTCCGAACACAAGCTTGGCCCCGTCGCGGGACATGTTCCGCACCAAGCATTCCATGGTGGAACATCGTTGATTAAAGGCGATCAGCCCGCCGAGAAACGTGCGGGTTCGTGGAATTCTACGACGCTCTTGCATATTTCGTCCCTTACCGCCAACAAAAATGCCGCAACACGACAAAAGCAAATAAACGGCCAAGTTGGATATAAAGGTCGTAGATACAGTCAGATAATCTATTCGATTCAAGACCTAATCGCATGACGAGTGAATTTTTAAGCTGGAATCGTGGCCAGGCCGCTGTGCCGTAATGGGCCGCGCAAGCTTCGCCGTGTATCAGGAAGCCGCGTGTTTCTTTATTTGGGAATAATCTCGGCAGGAGGCTACCGTGCCCGACGTCTATCCGAAATTGAAAGTCGCCGCCGTCCAGGCCGCCTGCGTCTTCATCGACCGCGAAAAATCTACCGCCAGGGCCTGCGATCTGATTCGCGAGGCCGGGCGGCAGGGCGTGCAGGTGATCGTCTTTCCGGAGGGCTTCATCCCCTCCCATCCCAACTGGTTCCACCACCATGTCGCCACCAGCCCGAAGGCCAATGCCTTCTCGCTCGAACTGTTCAAGAACGCGGTCGAGATTCCAGGCAGGGAGACCGCCCTCCTCGGGGCGGCGGCGAAAGACGCCGGCGCCTATGTGATCATGGGCATATGCGAGAAATTGCCGGGCACATTGGGCACCATGTTCAACACCCAGGTTTATATCGGTCCAGATGGCACGGTGATCGGCAAACATCAAAAGACCATGCCGACGGTCGGCGAGCGCATCGTCCACACGGTTGGCTATGGCGACACGTTCGGCGTGTTTCCGACAAAGTTCGGGCCGATGAGCAGCCTGATCTGCGGCGAGAATGGCAATGCGCTGGCGATCTTCGCCCTCGCCGCCCAGCACACCAGGGTTCATGCGATGAGCTGGCCGCCCTACGTCGGTCCGCAGGCGCGGCCTCTGCGCGGCATTGTCGAACTCAAATCGCGCGCCTTCGCCACCATGGCGAATTCCTATGTGGTCTCGGCTTGCGGCGCGCTCGACGAACACACGATCGAAAGCCTCGATCTGAGCCCCGAACACAAGGCGCGCCTGAGCGATCCGCTTTATACCGGCGGCAGCATCATCGTGGCACCCGATGGCGAGATCATCGCCGGCCCACTCGACGCCAGCGAAGGCATTCTTTACGCCGATTGCGACATCGAACAGATGGTGCGCCAGAAGATGAGCACCGACTATGCCGGCCATTACAACCGGCCCGACATATTCGAACTGCGCGTCAACATTTCGGAATCTGAACTTCAAGATCGTGCGGATCTTCGATGCTCCAATGCACGCAAGCGCCCGTGGCCTGGATGGACGGATTGTATTTGAGCATCCACAGGCCGAGCCCGCTGTAGGCGTCGAATGTCAGTTCACCATGGGAAAAATACTCGGCGAGCACCGCGAGAAGCCGCGGCGCGGCATCCTTTTCGAGATAGGGCATCAGCCCCTCGGCAAGAATCAGCGTCGGGTGCTCCGGCGGCACGGCGGCGAGCCAATCCGGGTCGGTCACCGATGCGCCGATCAAGGTGCAGTTGTCGCGTGCCGGATAGATGCGGCGATGCAGGTCGATCACCTCTGGATAATCGACCTCGAACCAGCGCACGCCCGTCGGCGGATCGATGCGGAACAGGCGGCTGTCAAGACCGCAGCCCAGATGCAGCACCGTCGCATCGGGATGACGCGCGAGAAAATCGCGCGTCCAGCCGTCGAAAATATGCGCGCGCATGGCGACGCCGATCATCAGGTCGTGGGTGACCTTCAGTTTTGCAAAATCGTAATCGAGCCGGCTGACCGCTTGCGCGGCAAACTCATCGCGCAGCAGAGAATCCGCCAGACGGCTCTCGCCAGCCTTGGCATAGAGCGTGATGAGGAGCGCTTCCTTCTCCTGCGTCAGCGAAATCTTCTCCGTCGACATCACCCCTCCCGACCCGCGTGCGAGCGCGGCGGCCTGCGAGCCCCGATCCAAATACCTCAGATTATCTCGGCGGTATCATGACGAATCCCGCTCCGGGGCATCGACAGTCCTGCGAAAACTTCCTCCTCCCTTGCTCCTCCAGCCTGAACCATGGCAGATGAGCCAGCCTTCGCGCCGGCTGGCGCACCGTCTTTCCCCTAATATTCCATCCCCTCCACTCGTTCCGCAGCGATGACTCTTAAGAAAAACAAGCGCTACACCGCGTCCGATTTCGCCAGCGAGGCGTTCACCGTCGCCGTCGGCGCGGCCGGCGGGCTCGCTTTCGTCTTGCTGCATATTCCCGGCGGCGCCATGTCGGGGTCGGTGGTCGCCGTCGCCATTCTGTCGATTTTCGGCCTGGCGCACGGCGTCAGCGCACCGTTGCGCTATCTCGCCATGGGCATCATCGGCACAGCCATCGGTTCGGTCGTCGGGCCTGATACCTTCGCCCATATCGCCGCCTATCCCGCCAGCATCGGCTTGATGGCGACCTGCGTCGTCCTGATGACGCTCGCCTCCACCGCCGTCTGGATCTGGCTGATGGGCTGGCCGCGCTCCATGGCGCTGCTCGCTTCGGTGCCCGGATCGATGAGCTATATCGTGTCGGTCTCCATGTCGATGGGCACGGACGCGGCCCGCATCGCCGTGGTGCAGATGTCGCGCGTGATTTTTCTGGCGACGCTCCTGCCCTTCTTCATCGTTCACGAGGTCGGCAATCCGCTGACGGCGCTGGCCGCAGCACCCGTCGATCCGCCGCTCATGGTCGCGCTGTCCCTGGCGGCCGGCTTTGCGGTCGGCGGCCTGTTCGCCTGGTATAATGTATCGGGCGGCATGATCCTCGGTGCCATGGTCGCGTCCGGCGCTCTGCATTTCTTCGGCGTAGCACCCGGCCGCTCGCCGGCCTGGCTGATGAGCGGCGGCCAATTGCTGCTCGGCGCCTGGGTCGGCTCCCGCTTCGTCGGTTTCGACTGGACCCTGTTCGCGCGCATCTTGCTCGGCACCGTGCTGGCCCTGGGCGCGATGCTGGCGGTCTCGATCCTGTTCTCCAATGTCGCGGCGACGGTCCTGGGCGTGCCATTCGGCGCAGCCCTCATCGGCTATGCGCCGGGCAGCCAGGAGGTTATGGTCGTTCTTGCGCTGACCCTGGGCGTCGATCCGATCTTCGTCGCGGCGCACCATCTGGCGCGCTACTTTTTTATCAGCATGTGCCTGCCGTTCCTTGTCGCCTGGATGCGCAGAAGTGAAGGCAGAAGTGAAGTTTGAAGTTTAACCGAACCGGGAGGACGGAATGCTGCTGCGGACAACGCTGACATCGCCCTTTGGCCGCAAGGCCAGGCTTGCCGCACTGCGGCTGGGGCTGATGGACAGTATAAAGATCGACACCGCCGCCGATCCGCTCGATCCCGCCAGCGCGCTGCGCCAGGAAAATCCGCTCGGCAAAATCCCCGTGCTGACGCTGGACGACGGCCGCAAGATTTTCGACAGCCGCGTCATCCTGGAATATTTCGATCACCTCAAAGGCGGCGGCGCCCTTCTCCCGAAGGAATGGAACGCCCGCCTCGACGCCTTAACCCTGCAGGCGCTCGGCGACGGCATCATGGATGCGGCAATCCTCGTCGTCTATGAAGGCCGCCATCGGCCGAAGGAAATCCATCACGAGCCCTGGCTCGCCTATCAGCGCGGCAAGATCGAGCGCGGCGTCGCAGCCCTGGCGAAGTCGCCACCCGACGCAAAGTCATTCAATGTCGGCACGATCGCCGTCGCCTGCGCACTCGGCTACATCGACTGGCGCAAGCAGATCGACTGGCGCGCCAGCCATCCTTCGCTCATCACATGGCTCGACGTCTTCCGCGCCAATGTGCCCGAGTTCGACGCCACCCACGTCGAGGCCTAGCGAGGGGAGAACCACCATGAAGAGAGCTTATCGTGCTGCCGCCTTCGCCGGCTTGGCCGCATTCGCGCTGCCCGCAACCGCCCAGCAGACTGCGTGGCCCGAGCGCAGCGTCCGCTTCATCGTGCCGTTCCCCGCCGGCGGCCCCACCGACATCATTGCCCGCGTCATGGGCCAGAAAATGTCGGAACGCCTGGGACAGAGCTTCGTCGTCGACAATCGCGGCGGCGCCGGTGGCGTCACAGGCACGGACGCTGTCGCGAAATCAGCCCCCGACGGCTACACCATGGCGTTGACCAGTGCCGGCGCGCTGGCCATCTCGCCAGCCCTGCAACGCATGCCCTATCAGCCGGTGAAGGATCTCAAACCGGTTTCGCTCGTCGCCAAAGTGCCCGAACTTCTGGTCGTGCCGCCGGACTCGCCGGCCAAGGATGTCGCCGGTCTCGTCGCTCTCGCGAAGTCCAAGCCCGGCGTGTTGAATTACGCTTCGACCGGCCTCGGCAGCATGCCCCAGCTCGCCGCCGAACTGCTCAAAAGCACAGCCGGGCTCGCCATCGTCCACGTGCCCTATACGGGTGCCGCGCCTGCCGTGAACGACCTGCTGGTTTCCCGCACCGACCTGATGTTCGCCGACATTCCGGTACTCCTGCCCCACGTGGAAGCCGGCAAATTGCGCGCCCTCGCCGTCGGGAGCGCCCAGCGCGCACCGTCCCTGCCCAATGTCCCGACCTTTGCCGAACAGGGCCTGAGACAGGTCGAAGCCGAGAACTGGTACGGAATCGTCGTTGCCGGGACAACACCGGCGCCGATCGTCGCCAAATTGCACGCAGCCATCGTCGAAGCCCTGAACTCCCCCGATGTGAAAGACAAGCTCGCGCCCCAGGGCGCGGTTCTCGTCGGCAGCACACCGGAAGAGTTTACGGCTTATATCCTGGCGGAAACAGCCAAATGGGCCGAAGTGGTGAAGGTTTCGGGCGTCAAACTGGAATGATTCACCATCACACACGCTGATTTCAAGTGCGATCTCCCTCGCGCCTATTGACGCGCCGCACTCGGCCCTGTTCCGTGCGTCCATGACCACGACATCAGCCCCCGGCCGCAGCAAGCATTTCAGCCTGCCGAACCTGTTGACCTACGGCAGGGTCGCGGCCGTCCCCATCGTCGTCGGCCTGCTCTATTGGCCGGAGAAGGACTGGGCGCGCTGGGCGGCCCTGGGCGTTTTCGCCGTCGCCGCCATTACCGACTTTTTCGACGGCTATCTGGCCAGAGCCTGGCAGCAGCAATCGATGATGGGCCGCATGCTCGACCCGATCGCCGACAAGCTCATCGTCTCGGCCTGTCTGCTCATGCTCGCCGCCGACGGCGCCATCGGCGGCTGGTCGCTGGCGGCGGCCGTCATCATCCTGTGCCGTGAAATCCTGGTTTCGGGCCTGCGCGAATTTCTCGCCGGCCTGCGCGTCTCCATGCCGGTCTCCGCCGTGGGCAAATGGAAGACGACCATGCAATTGATCGCCATCGGCTTTCTCATCGCCGGCCCTGCCGGCGAAAAAGTTCTGCCCGGCACCGAAATGATCGGCCTCACCCTGCTGTGGATTTCCGCCCTCCTCACTATTTATTCGGGATGGGATTATCTGAAGGCCGGCCTCAAGCATGTCGTCGAGGACTGAACGGTCACTGAAGCATTTTCGAGATGGACACCGGTTCGCATGAAGAAAATGCGTCAAAGCACAAAGTTCGAAGCAGAGATCATGAATAACGAAAACCTGAAACTGTCCTATTTCGCCTGGGTACGCGAGCGCATCGGCCGCGCCTCGGAAGATGTCGCGCCCCCACAGGGCGTGCGCACCGTCGGCGACCTCATCGCCTGGCTCGGCGAAAGAGGCGAGGAATATGCCTATGCCTTCGAGCGCCCCGCCGTCATCCGCGCCGCGATCGACCGCGTCCACGTCAAGCACGACACACCGATCGCCGGTGCGCGCGAGATCGCCTTCTTTCCGCCGATGACCGGCGGCTGAAATGGCCACGGTCCGCATCCAGCACGAAGACTTCGATGCCGCCGCGGAAGCGGCTCTGCTGACGCGCGGACGCACCGATGCCGGCGCGGTCGTCACCTTCACCGGCCTTTGCCGCGACGAACAGGGCACGTTGAGCGCGCTCGAACTCGAACATTATCCCGGCATGGCGGAAGACGAGATCGCCAGGGTGGCAGCCGAAGCCGAACAGCGCTGGCCGCTGCTCGGCGCCACCATCATCCATCGCTACGGCCGTATCCGCCCCGGCGATAACATCGTGCTCGTCGTCACCGTTTCATCGCACCGCCAGGCGGCCTTCGCCGCCGCCGACTTCCTGATGGACTATCTGAAAACCCGTGCCCCGTTCTGGAAGATGGAAATCCGCGCCGACGGCAGCGAAGGCCAGTGGGTCGAGGCCAAGGATGCGGATGACAAGGCGCTGGAGAAATGGCGCAAAGGCGCAGTCGGCAGTCGGGATTAGGCCGCCGGCCAGCCAATTCGACAGCTGCCTGCTGCCTATTGCCTGCCCCATCGCCTCTGCCGCACTTGCTCTGCAACCCCTTCCTGTGCATCCTGCGGGCTGAACAGGCGGCAAGCTTGGGCGAAGCCTTCGCAACAGAAGGACGCAGAGGGGAACTGGGGGAGGCATCAATCAGCACAACGGATGCTTGCTGTCCTTTGGACAGCGCAATCGCGCCCGCACATTCGCCGGCGGCAACGCATGATCGCACCGTGCGCTCGGGCTACCGGACCGCTTTCGTCGCATTCATGCTGGCGTGGGGCATTTTGTGTTCGCCCTGGCTCAGCGGCGAGTTGACGATCCCTTATGATGCAAAGGCCCATTTCCAGGCGCAACTGCAGTTTCTCGCCAATGCTCTGCACACCGGCCAGTCGCCCTTCTGGACCCCGAATATATTTGCAGGCTCGCCCCAGATCGCCGATCCGCAATCGCTTATTTTTTCGCCGGCGATTTTCATCGCCTATTTTTTTCCGCAGCCTACCTTTTTGCTGGTCGATACCTATGTGCTCGCCCTGCTCGGCTGCAGCGGATTGGCGATCCTTCTCTTCTTCCGAGATCGCGGCTGGCATCCTGTGGGCGCGATTGTCGCCGCGCTCGCCTTCTCGTTCGGCGCATCGGCAGCATGGCGAATTCAGCACGTCGGCCAAATCCAGAGCTTTGTATTTTTCGCGATCTCGCTGTGGCTGTTGTCGCGGGCGCTCGACAGAAAATCCACCGGTTGGGGGATCGCGGCCGGCCTGAGCGTCGGCCTCATGGTGGTCAAACCCGATCAGGTTGCCTTTCTCGCCAGCTATCTTTTGATCGCGCTCGCGGTCGTTGAAATTCTGCGGGGCGATTCCCCTGCCCGCTCATTTCGAGAGTTCACGCCGATTCTTGTTTCGGCGGCAGCCGCCGCGCTCGTCGTCGCCGCCGCTCCGTTGATCCTGACCTATCTGTTTCTGGAACAGTCGAGCCGTCCGGAGGTCGCATTTGCGGAAGCGGTGCGAGGATCGTTTCATCCCGCATCGCTGCTGACCGGCCTCGTCTCTGACCTTTACGGCGCTTTCGATCCGAAGGTCGATTACTGGGGTCCATACAGCATGGCCTGGAGCCCGAACAATCGCACCTTGAGCCAGAACATGGGGGAGATATACGTCGGCGCCATCCCCGTCGTGCTCATCCTGACGCTGGGTCTGGCGCGAGGCATGATGTGGGAGCGCGAAATTCGCTTCTTCTCCGCGGCCTTGCTGGCGATGATCATCTACGCGCTTGGCGAGTTCACGCCGCTATTTCATTACATCTACGCGCTTGTTCCAGGAGTCAGCCTGTTTCGGCGCCCTGCAGACGCCACATTCATGATCGGCGGGCTCATGGCGATCATCGCCGGCTATCTGATCCATCGCCTGGTCTGCGGATCGCTTCCCAACGCCAGCCGCCGGCAGCATGGCGTCGCGCTCATCCTGGTTCCCAGCCTGTTCGCCATCAGTCTTATCGTCGCCATCCACCTCGGTCATACGGCCGATGCCATCAAGCCGCTCACCATTGCGGCCATTTGCGTCGGCGCGGCCGTCGCAGTGCTGTGGATCGTCGGCCGGCTCGGCTCAACCAATTCGACCGCAACGCTGGCAATTGTTTTGGCTTTCATGGTCTGTGACCTGCATGTGAACAATGGTCCGAATGAATCGACCGCATTGCCGGTTGCATCGTTTGAAGTGCTGAAACCCGACAGCACCAACGAAACGATCAGGCTGCTCAAGGCGAAACTGCGCCAGCCGGCGCGTTCACCACGGCGCGACCGGATCGAACTTCTCGGCCTGGGATTCTCCTGGCCAAATCTAGGGCTTGTCCACGGCTTCGATCACATCCTGGGATACAATCCGCTTCATCTCGCTTCAATCACCAAAGCGATCGGTGCAGGCGATACGATCGCCGGTTGGGATCAGCGCCGGTTCACGCCGTTGTTTCCGTCTTACAGGTCGATGCTGGCGGACATGCTGGGCATTCGGTATGTGGCGTCCGCCGTTCCCATCGAGCGGGTCGACAAGAGACTGAAGCCGGGCGACCTGATCCTCTTTGCCCGCACGCGCGACGCCTATGTCTATGAAAACCCGCGCGCCCTGCCGCGCGTGATGTTCGTCCCCGAGTTCAAACTGGCCAATTTTGCCGAGTTGATCGACAAGGGCGACTGGCCGGCATTTGATCCCAAAGAGACCCTGTTGCTTGAACAAGAGCCGCCCCACGCGATCTCTCCGCTGTCCGGATCATCTGACGGCCAGACGGCTGCTTCGGCTTCGATCGTATCTTTCAAGAACACCATTATCGAAGTCGACGTTTCAGCCCCGCGACCAGGCTTCGTCCTGTTCAACAGCGCCTGGCATCCGTGGTGGCGGGCGACGGTGGACGGCGCTCCCGTGGAGGTATTGAAGGCGAACGTGCTGTTCCGGGCGGTGCAGACGCCGGCCGGCAAACATCGCATTCGGTTCGAATTCGAGCCTTTCGTGGGTGCATTTGCAGAAATCGAAGGGAAGCTTCGCGGTGCCGACCTGGCCGGCAGGGCAAAAGCCGCCTCCCATCGTCCGAGAAGCTGACGGTTTTAGCCGCCGTAACGCCTCTCACTGGGAGCCTTCCCTTTCGCTACCCTTGTTCGCCACCCTTGCATCCCGCCGCGCGGCAGGCCATGTGAAGTGCTAACGCCCAAACATGGAGTGCCCCATGCCCCAGACGCGCGGTCCCATTTTCGACGATTTCGCCCGCTTGATGACAGACGCTGCCGGCATGGCGCAGGGCGTCAAGCGCGAGGTCGATACGGTCGTCAAAACCCAGATGGAGCGCTTGCTGTCCTCCATGGATGTGGTCACCCGCGAGGAATTCGAGGCGGTGCGCGACATGGCGGTCCTGGCGCGCGAGGAAAACGACAAGCTCGCCAGGAAGATCGCGGATCTCGAAGCCAAACTGGCGGGAAAGTAGGCACTGCCGGACCTTTCGCTGCTGGCTGCGACATTCCGGCGCGGCAAATTGACTCACACCCCTCGGTCTTTGTGGACACGGTCTGTTTACCGATGGACGGATTCACGCGAATCCCGCACCTTGCGCTGCGTGACGGATCGCCGGTCAAACTGAATCGTTCCGAAATATCCCGCTGATTCGTCATCGTTTCTAGCTGGCACACCGGTTTGAACTGCCTGGATGAAGTATGGCGCGCGAGCGTCCTTTTGAGTGTCGTCGCGAGTAGTATTTCTCCCCGGAGACTGGCTCTCCCAATGGGTCGTGGATGATGATGATTGAAACCGAAGCTAGCCGTTCCGAACATCCCGTCGATGTCATCGAACGTGTCGCCGCTGTCCGCGCCTGGACGTTCGCGCGCGATGACGAAGACGAAATCTGCATTTCCGTCGACGGAAGCTGGTCGCCCTATCAGCTCTCTTTCACCTGGCTCGAGGGTGTCGAGGCGCTGCATCTGGCCTGCGCCTTCGACATCAAGATCAACGAACGCCGCCGCAACGAACTCAACAAGCTCGTCTCCCTCATCAACGAGCAATTGTGGGTCGGCCATTTCGGCATCTGGGAAAAGGAAGGCGTGGTGATCTTCCGCCATACGCTCATTCTCGCCGGCGGCCTGGAGCCGACGACAGACCAGTGCGAAGCCGCCATCGAGGCCGGCGTCCAGGCCTGCGACCGCTATTACCAGTGCTTCAATTTCGTCCTCTGGTCTGGCCGCACTGCCAAGGAAGCGCTCGACACCGCCTTGTTCGAGACTGTGGGCGAGGCATGAGCAAGGGCGGCCTTCCCGCCTCCCTGGTCCTTGTCGGCGCCGGCAAGATGGGCGGCGCCATGCTGCGCGGCTGGCTGGCGCTTGGCATGGACGGCAAGGCCGTCACCATCGTCGATCCGTATCCCTCACAGGACTTAACGGATCTCGCCGCGCAGCATCAGATCAGCCTCAATCCCGCGCTTGCCGACATCGTCGTGCCGGAAGCACTGGTGCTCTCCATCAAACCGCAGACGCTCGACGCAGCCGCTGCCGATATTGCTCGGCTTGTCGGCCCCCAAACCCTGGTTCTGTCGATCATGGCGGGCAAGACCATCGCCAACATTGCCGCAAGGTTGCCGGCGGCGAGCGCCATCGTGCGCGCCATGCCGAACACGCCCGCCGCCGTTGGCCGCGGCATCACCGGCGCCGCGGCCAGCCCCGGCGTCGACGCGCCGAGGCGCGCCATGGCCGGCGCACTCCTTTCCGCCATCGGCGCGGTCGAATGGCTCGATCGCGAAGATTGGATCGACGCCGTCACCGCCGTCTCGGGCTCCGGACCGGCTTATGTATTTTGGCTCACCGAATGCCTGGCGAAAGCCGGCGAAGCAGCAGGCCTGCCCGCCGATCTCGCCATGCGTCTGGCCCGCGCCACCGTTGAAGGCTCAGGCGAGCTCATGTTCCGCGATCAGCAGACATCGGCCAGCCAGTTGCGGGTCAACGTCACATCGCCCGGCGGCACCACCGCCGCCGCGCTCGACGTGCTGATGGCGCCGGACGGGCTCGAACCGCTGCTGCGCAAGGCGATCGCGGCGGCGAAACGGCGTGCCGGCGATCTGTCTGGTTAACTGCCCTTTTGCCTTGGAACTGCCGCCAGCGGGCTCTAGATTGAAGAACATTCAAAAGGAGCGCGGCCATGACGACAACACTTGAAACCGGAAGCCCCGCTCCTGCCCCCGCGGATGTTCGCACCCGCATCATCGATGCCCTGCTGACACTGGCCGGCGAGCGCCGCTGGGAGGAGATTTCCCTTGCCGATGTGGCGGCGCGCGCCGACGTGACGCTTGGCGATTTCCGCGATCATTTTCCCTCCAAGGGCGCGGTGCTCGCCGCCTTCTCGCGCAACATCGACCGCAAGGTGCTCGACGGCACCACCAGCGATCTTGCCGGCGAAAGCGCACGCGACCGTCTGTTCGACGTGCTGATGCGCCGGATCGACGCCATGGCGCCCTATCGAGATGGCATCAGAGGCATATCCGAATGGGCCAGACGCGACCCCGTCAGCGCTCTGGCTCTGAACGGCATGGTGCTCAACTCCATGCGCTTCATGCTGGAAGCCGCCGGCCTCGACAGCGAAGGACCGGCCGGCAACCTGAAACTACAGGGCCTGGTGATCGCCTGGACGCGCGTGCTCAACACCTGGTTCGACGACGAACCGTCATTGGACAAGACCATGGCGACGCTCGACCGCGAATTGACGCGCGGCCAGACGCTGGTTGCCCGCCTCGACGACGCAACGCGGTTGACGGCGCCGCTGCGCTCTCTTGCCGGAGCCATCTTCGCCAACCGCCGCAATTTCGGCGGCCGTATCCGCGAGCGCTGGAACGAGCAGAACTCCGGCAAACGAAGCTCCGACCCGAGCGACGACGTAACCTCGGTTTAGCTTTCTGAAAGCCAGACGCGTCTTTTCGATCCAAGTGGATCGAAAAACGCTATGTTACGCCCATTTCTTCAGAATGCGCGTCGCATTGTCGTGGCCTATCGCGCGCTCCACCGATGGTTCGAGTTTGGCCTCTTCGAGTTCGTGCACGCCGGTCGTCGTCGGCCCGAACGGCGCGTCCGAGCCGAACAGCAACTGGCTTGAAGGCACGAATTTCAGCAAGGCAGCGATCATCGGCGGTGATGAGGCGCTTGCCGTATCGTAATGCAGCTTGCGCAAGGCGGCCATTGCGCCATCGGGGTAGAATTCCTTCACCTCCTTGCGGCGTCCCATTTCCTTGGTGATCCGCTCCGCCAGTACCGGCGTCGTACCGCCGCCATGCGAGAAGATCCAGGTGATGTCGCGATGTTTCGCGAACGTGCCGTTCATCAACATGCTGACGATGGCCCGCGTCGAGTCGAACGGATATTCGACAGTCTGCGGCAGAAGGTTGGGCAGCACGCTGCCGCAACAGGCGGCAGATGTCGGATGGAAGAACACCACGGCCTTGCGGCGGTTCAATTCCTCGAACACCGGATTGAACGATGCATCGCCGGGATATTTGCCGTCATAGGTTGTCAGCAGGCCGATGCCATCTGCCTTCAACATATCAAGTGCGTGGGCGATTTCCTTGAGACTGCCTTCGGTATCAGGCAGCGGAATCGTCGCGAACAGGCCGAAACGTCCCGGAAAAGTGGTCATCTGCTCGGCGGCGTAGTAGTTCCACATGCGCGCCAGCCTGCGTCCCGCAGCCACATCGCCAAACCAGACGCCCGGCGTCGAGATCGACGCAATGGCGGTCTGGATGCCGGCCTTGTCCATGCTTTCGAGCGTCTTCTGCGGCGTCCATGACAGCAATGTATCGGCGCCGAGATTATGCGAGAAGCTGAGGCGCTTGTGTTCCTCCTCCATATATTTCGGCGGCAGAAAATGATGATGCACGTCGATGCGCCAGTTCTTCTGCGGTTCCGGCTTCGGCTGCGCGAAGGCGGGCGTCACGCTTGCGGCAAGCGGCACGCTGGCTGCGCTGGCAAGAAAACTGCGGCGGCTCATGCGCGTCCCGCGCCCCAGAACAAGCGGCGGACAGCAGACGCAGTCGGCCGATGAAAGACCATGCGGGCCATTCATGTGGTTTCCTCCCATGGTGCGTTGGCACGCTTATCCAAACGGACGCGGCTTTGATCTTGGCTTTGGAGCCTGCCACACTTCTCAACGCGCGCAAAGCGAACTGATTTGTATCGCATTATGAGCCGCCATTCTGTGATCCGGCTGCGCGCTGAGGCACAAATAAACAAGCTCAGACCGAAACGTTTGCAACAGCTTCGGCGTTCATCACCGGCTCTCACCCGGCCAAACAGCCACTGCCGGAAGAACGGGCTATGACGGGCGGAAAGCGACCGCCTCTATGTTATCATCGCCTCATGAACCGGATTGCTTCATCTCCGCTCTGGCCCGGCGTGCCTCTGGCACTTGCTGCGGCGCTGCTGTTTGGCGCGACCGCCCCCCTGTCGAAGCAATTGCTCGGCTCGGTCGATCCGCAATTGCTTGCAGGCCTGCTTTATCTCGGCGCGGGTCTCGGCCTCGCCGGTATCCGCTTCGTCCGCAATGCTGTCGGGCTGCCGTCTCCGGAAACGCCGCTGCGCCGCGCGGACATGCCGTGGCTGGCAGCCGTCATTGTATTCGGCGGCATATTGGGGCCGCTGCTGCTGATGCTTGGCCTGCAACGGACCGACGCCGCCTCCGGCTCGCTGCTGCTGAATCTTGAAGGTCTCGCCACCATGGCCATCGCCTGGCTGGTGTTTCGGGAAAATGTCGATCGCCGGCTGCTCATCGGCGCCTTCGCGATCCTGCTCGGCGCCGTCGTTCTGTCTTGGCAAGGACAGACTTGGCAAGGACAGACTTGGCAAGGACAGACTTGGCAAGGACAGACTTGGCAAGGACAGCTCTGGAACGCGCAACAGGTTTCGCTCGACGCCGGCGCAGCCTTCATTGCCGCCGCCTGTCTGGCCTGGGGCATCGACAACAATCTCACCCGCAAGCTGTCATCGTCCGATCCCGTCGAGATCGCTTTCGCCAAAGGCCTTGCGGCCGGCGTCGTCAACATCGCCATCGCGTTTACGCGCGGCGCGCAGATGCCTCCGGCGAGCATGGCGGGCGCTGCCGCGATTGTCGGATTTCTCGGCGTCGGCGTCAGCCTGGTGCTGTTCGTTCTCGCCCTGCGCCATCTCGGCGCGGCGCGCACCGGCGCCTATTTCTCGCTGGCGCCTTTCGTCGGCGCCGTTGTGGCCATCGGCTTTCTGCACGAACCGGCGACGCTGAAACTGCTGCTGGCCGGCCTGCTCATGGCGCTCGGCCTGTGGCTGCATCTGGCCGAGCGCCATAACCACGAACATCGGCACGGCGCGATCGACCATGAACACGCGCATGTCCACGACGAACATCACACCCATGTTCACGCAGGTCCGGTAAGCGAACCCCATTCGCATCCGCATCGACATGAGCCGCTGACCCACGCCCATGTCCACTATCCCGACCAGCATCATCGGCACGATCATTAAGCCGCGCCACTTGAAGATGTGCACAGGCTGCAGCCGTGGACATAAATTGGTCCTGACTTTGCCTCAAGATGTGGCAGTATCTGTCATATTGTCCATGAATCGTCATGTAAGACACTGAAATTCATCGATTTGCAGTTCGTAATTTGATTCGGAAAAGCTGCAACGGACGTGCTTTCAAGCGGGCGCTTCGATTGCGGCGAATAGCGTGGGATGGTGTGGGTTGGTTGTACAGAAGAAACATTCGGGCCGGTTTGGTGCGCGGTCCGTCGAGCCGCCGCCCCCACCGCCCCCAGGTCTTACCGCCCGCCTGTCGGCCTCCAATGCGTTGGCGGATATATTAGGCAGCGCCCACTCCATCGAAGACCGGCTCGTCGCCCTTAAGAACAGTGATCTCGAGCCGCGTGACAAGGCGCTGGTCCGCTCGATCCTGGCTGCATCCCTGCGGCATCTCGGCTCGATTCGCACCCTGTTGGCGAAAGCTCTCGAACGCGGCCTGCCGAAAAAATCCGGCGCGCTGGAATGGTACCTGGTCACGGCAGCGGCACAGATTCTTTATATGGACGTTCCCGATCATGCGGCCGTCGATCTTGCCGTGCATGCAGCCAAACGCGATCCGCGATCAGCGCCGTTCGCCGGTCTCGCCAATGCAGTCTTGCGCAATATCGTACGCGCCAAGGATGAACCCGGCGCCATCGCCGATCCGTTCATCGACACGCCGCAATGGCTCGCGGCGCGCTGGATCAAGACTTACGGCCGCGAACTGGCGGCGCAGATCGCCCATATGCACGGTCTCGAGCCGACGCTCGACCTGACGGTGAAGTCGGCTCCGGCCGAATGGGCCGCGCGGCTCGGCGGCATCGTGCTGCCGACCGGATCGGTGCGGCTGGCGACGCACACTGCCATCGAAGCACTGGAAGGCTATGACGAAGGCGCCTGGTGGGTACAGGATGCGGCCGCCGCCCTGCCGGCGCGGCTGTTGAACGTCCATGCCGGCGAACGCGTCGGCGATCTCTGCGCTGCGCCCGGCGGCAAGACCGCACAACTGGCTCTGACCGGCGCCCATGTGGTCGCTGTCGACCGGTCTGCCGAGCGCATGAAAAGAGTCGCCGAAAATCTGACCCGCCTCGGCTTCAACGCCGAATTGCATGTGGGTGACGCGCTCAGCTTCGATGCCGCGCCGTTCGACGCAATCCTGCTCGACGCGCCATGCTCCGGCACCGGCACGATCCGCCGCCATCCCGATATCGCCTGGATCAAGCGCACAAGCGACATTGCGGCGCTGGCCGCGCTGCAGACGAAAATGCTCGATCGCAGCTGCGCCATGCTCAAGCCCGGCGGACGGCTGGTCTATTCGACCTGCTCGCTGGAACCTGAGGAAGGCGAACAGCAGATTGCAACCCTGCTGCGCCGCAATCCGGATCTCAAGCGCTTGCCCATCAGCGCCGACGAGATCGGCGGCATCGGTGAATGCGTGACACAGGAGGGCGATATACGCACCTTGCCCGCTCATCTCGCCAATGGCGATCCGCGTCTCGCAGGCCTCGACGGTTTCTTTGTCGCCCGCCTGCAACGCAAATAACCGGGTTTCACCGGCACGGTGATATCCCGGTGCTCGCAATTCGCTCAAAACGTATCAATCATTTACTATACTGGTCATGAGATTCAGGGGCAGACGCCGGACGCAGCGGTCCGGCGGCTCTGCAAGACGTGAGGAGGCCCGGCGCGTTGACGACCGTAACCGTCGCTGAACAGGTGACGATCTCACGGCTTGCTTTGGCGCTCGCGGTTCGCTCGACCCGCAGAACGCTCGCATGGCCGTGGCGGTTTGTTGCCGATTTCAGCACGCGCGGGCCGCGCTCGCTGGCGATCGCGCCGCAGGACATCCGCACCAGCGATCCCACCGTCGCCGACGATATTTATGCCGGCCATTTTCATTTCGCCGGCAAGGTCGTCGATTCGCACGGCATATCTCCCTTCGCCATCGCCAGCGGCTCGCCCGAGTGGGAAGCTTCCCTTGTCGGCTTTGCCTGGCTGCGCCATTTGCGTGCCGCCGAATCCGAACTGGCGCGCGCCAATGCGAGAGCCCTGATCGACGAATGGATCGGCCTGCAGGGCAATAAAGCCAACATCATCGCCTGGCAGCCCATGGTGGCGGCGCGCCGGCTGATGGCCTGGATCAGCCATTCGCCGCTGGTGCTGGAAGGCGCGGACGCCGCCTTCTACCGGCGCATGATGAAAAGCATCGGCAAGCATGTGCTGTTCCTCAAGCGCGCCGTCGCCGATGGCCTGCAGGGCGAAGCGCGCCTGTTCGCCGTGCTGGCGCTGACGCAGGCGGGCCTGTGCGCCGTAGGCCTTGAAAGCTCGCGCCGCAAGTTCGAAAAACTGCTGGTCACGACGTTGCAGCAGCAGATATTGCCCGATGGCGGACATGTGTCGCGCAATCCGCAAATCCTGATCGATCTGCTGCTCGATCTGCTGCCGCTGCGCCAGGCCTTTGCCGCGCGCGGATTGCCGATTCCGCAGGAACTGATCAGTTGCGTCGACCGCATCCTTCCGATGCTGCGCATGCTGCGCCATGGCGATTCGTCCCTGGCCTTGTTCAACGGCATGGCCGTCACTGCGCCAGACACTTTGGCAACCGTGCTTGCTTATGACGACGCCCGCGCCCAGCCGATCCTGAACGCGCATTATTCCGGCTATCAGCGAATGGAGGCCGGCCGCACCGTCGTCATTTGCGACGCCGGGGCACCGCCGCCGCCGGAGTTTTCGGCCAGGGCGCACGCCGGCACGCTTGCTTTCGAATTGTCGTTCGAGAGCCAGCGCATTTTCGTCAATTGCGGCGCCCCGCCCCAGTCGCGCGGCGCCCTGCGCGAGGCAGCCAGACTGACGGCGGCCCATTCGACTCTCGTTCTTGCCGATACGTCGTCGTCGCGCTTCGCCGGCGACGGTCTTGCCGGGAAGGTCGCCGAAGGACTGATCGTTGCCGGCCCGGCGCCGGTCGAGACCAGGCGGCAGGAGAGCAACAACGCGACCGATGGCGCGATCGTCATCGAGGCCACCCATGACGGCTATGTTCCGGCCTTCGGCGCGCTGCATCGCCGAAGCCTCAGCCTGTCCGCCGACGGCCGGCGGCTGGAAGGCGTCGACACGCTGCTGAAGCCGCCCAAGGGCAAGGTCATGGCGCGGGCCGATTATGCGATTCGCTTCCATCTGCACCCGCTGGTGCGCGCCGGCACCGTCGAAAACGGCCAGGGTCTGCTGTTGGCCCTGCCGACCGGCGAAGCCTGGATATTCCACGCCTCGGGCCTGCCCCTGTCGTTGGAGGAAAGCATCTTCCTGGCCGCCGCCGACGGTCCCCGCACGACCATGCAGATCGTCATCCGCGGCAATACCGCGACGCAGCCGCAAGTTTCCTGGGTACTCGACCGAACGGCTTAGGATTCGCACGGAATCCGTCTATTTAGCCCTGGTTAAGCTTCCCAGGCTGTCGCTCGCGTGCTAATCGCCCGCCAGCATCAATTTCCCCGCTTTCGAGCCGAGACCCGAGACCCATCCCCCATGCCCCGCGATCTCCGCCGCGTCACCCGCGCGCTCATTTCCGTTTCTGACAAGACCGGCCTCATCGAGTTCGCTCGCGCCCTAAGCCAGCGCAATATCGAGCTGATCTCCACCGGGGGAACGCGCAAGGCCATCGCCGACGCCGGCATTCCGGTCAGGGACGTGGCCGACGTCACCGGCTTTCCCGAAATGATGGACGGCAGGGTCAAGACCCTGCATCCCAAGGTCCATGGCGGTCTGCTGGCGATCCGTGAGAATCCCGAGCATGAAGCCGCCATGCTCGCGCACGGCATCGCGCCGATCGATCTCCTGATCGTCAATCTCTATCCGTTCGAGGCCACCGTCGCCAAAAACGCGAGCTATGACGACTGCATCGAAAATATCGACATCGGCGGCCCGGCGATGATTCGCGGCGCTGCCAAGAATCACAACGATGTCGCCGTCGTGGTCGATGTCGCGGATTATGCGCTCGTGCTCGACACATTGGCGAAGCAGGACGGCGCCACCGATCTCGAACTTCGCAAGCGCCTCGCCCAGAAGGCCTATGCGCGCACCGCAGCCTATGACGCAGCGATTTCCAACTGGTTCGCCGCCGAGATCGGCGAAGACACGCCGGACTACCGCGCCATCGGCGGCGTGCTGGCCGAGAAGATGCGCTACGGCGAGAACCCGCATCAGTCGGCCGGCTTCTACCGTACCCCGGAGAAACGCTTCGGCGTTTCGACCGCCCGGCAATTGCAGGGCAAGACGCTCTCCTACAACAATGTCAACGACACCGATGCGGCGTTCGAATGCGTCGCCGAGTTCGATCCGGCGCGCACCGCCGCCGTTGCCATCATCAAGCACGCCAACCCCTGCGGCGTCGCCGAAGGCGCGTCCCTGCGCGAAGCCTATGAGAAGGCGCTGCGCTGCGACCCGGTCTCCGCCTTCGGCGGCATTGTCGCCCTCAACCGCAAGCTCGACGCCGAGGCCGCACGCGAGATCGTCAAGATCTTCACCGAGGTCATCATCGCGCCGGAAGCCGACGACGAAGCCATCGCCCTCATCGCGGCCAAGAAGAATCTGCGCCTGCTGGTCACTGGCGGCCTGCCCGATCCGCGCGCCAAGAGCCTCACCTTGCGCACCGTCTCCGGCGGGCTGCTTGTGCAGGGCCGCGACAATGCCGTTGTCGACGACATGGAATTACGTGTTGTGACCAAGCGCACACCGACGCCGGGCGAACTTGTCGACCTCAAATTTGCTTTCAGAATATGTAAACATGTGAAGTCGAACGCCATCGTCTATGTGAAAGACGGCGCCACCGTCGGCATCGGTGCAGGCCAGATGTCGCGCGTCGATTCCTCCCGCATCGCCGCGTGGAAAGCTGCCGAAGCGGCCAAGGCGGCCGGGCTTTCGGCCTCTTTCGCCAAGGGCTCGGTGGTCGCCTCCGATGCCTTTTTTCCTTTTGCTGACGGGCTCTTAGCTGCGGCGGAAGCGGGCGCCACAGCGGTCATCCAGCCCGGCGGCTCGATGCGCGACGACGAGGTCATCAAGGCTGCAGACGAAGCAGGCCTCGCCATGGTGATGACCGGCCATCGTCACTTCCGCCACTGAGCGAAGCGACGCTTCCGCAGTTGCATTCAGCCCTGGTTCATCGCCGGAATTTTATAAGACACGAAAGCGTGCGCCTTCGCACTGAATGCGGACGCAAACTCGCCATTAATGGGATCGAAACCTGCTGAGACTAGGAGCAGGGGTAGATTGCAGGAGTATAGGACGTGCAGGTCAGTACCAATCACGAAATTCAGGGTAGCCGTGTTGTTCGCGAGATCGGGCGTATTTCGGCCGCGACAGGTTGGCATGGCACCATCAACGGTTCAGCAGAAGAGCTGCGCGCCCGTGCGCTGCAGCGGTTGATCGCCCAGGCCAAGGATTACGAAGCCGACGCCATCGTCGATGTGGATTATTCCGTCGATGGGGTTCAGGCCTGCGACCTGTCGCCTGTTTCCCTCAAGCGGGTTGCTGTCTCCGGCGTCGCCGTGAAGCTCGCCCGCGGCTGAAACAGCCTTAAGCACCTTCGTCACTTGATACGCGGCGTTAAAAGCCCAACAGGAGCCCTCATCCTTGTAAGTTGAAAGCCGCACCAGAAGATGCATCATCTGGTGCGGTTTCGGCGGAGAGATCGTCTCATCCCAGGTCGTTTCAGACCGTTCCTCA
>JARHVB010000041.1 GCA_029222685.1 Terripilifer ovatus
CCGCTGCTTCCCCGCATCGCAAATCACTCCGCATATCTTGCAAAGTGAATCACGAAAAACAACGAAAGGGGAGAGTTTTTCAGCAGCCTGCTAGAGCATTTTCGAGCGAAGTGGATGCCGGTTCGCGTGAAGAAAATGCGTCAAAACAAAACCTAGAGCTCGGTTCTGATTCCATCAGAACCGAAAAAGCTCTAGCCGATCTTATGCACCTGCATGGCGAGACGTCCCTGCGGGCGTAGCGTGATGCGCTGCAGGGGCTTCGGCTCTTCGCCGGCGACCAGGGTCAGCCTGGTGCGGCGCAGGATCGTCGCCAGCACGATGACGGCCTCAAGCATCGCGAAGCGCGCGCCGATGCAGACACGGGCGCCGCCGCCGAACGGCAGATAGGCGAAGCGGTCGATGGCGTCTCTGGCGCCCGGCAGAAAGCGTTCGGGCATGAAGGCTTCCGGCTGGGTCCACAGCAGTTTGTGGCGGTGCAGAATCCACGGCGAAATGATGACGAGCGCGCCCTTGGGCACGTTCGTCTCGCCCAGGCGGTCGAAATCCTGCGCCTCCCGCGTCAGCACCGGCGCCGGCGGATAAAGCCGCATGGCTTCCTCGAAGACGGCGCGGATGGTGTGCATTTCATCGAGCCAGTTGGCGGGATCAGGCGAGGCATTGGCCGCTTCCGCCTCGGCCCTGGCGCGCCATTCCGGCGATTGCGACAGCAGATACAAGGTCCATGTCAAGGCGCGCGAGGTCGTCTCGTGGCCGGCGACGATGAAGGTCAGCAGGTTGGCGATGACATCCTCGGTCGACAGGCCGATGCCGGTTTCCGGATCGCTGGCGCGCAGCAGAGCGGTCAGCAGATCGTCGGGCGCCGAGGCGTTGTCGCGCGCTATCAGGGCCTGCCGTTCCTCGACGATGCGCATCATCGTCTGGGTGAAGAAGGCGAGCGGCGCGCGGGCGCGGAAGCTCGCGATGCGCGGCAGCCAGGCCGGTGCATTGAAGACGTCGAGCGGATCGACCCGGCCGATGGCGTCGAGATATTGCATCAGCGCGCGTTCGAAGCCAGTGCTGTCCTTGGCGATCGCGTCGGAGAACAGGGTCGTCGAGAGAATGTCATAGGTGACGCCGGTCATCTCCCGATCGATTTCGAGGATGGCGCCGGGCCGGCGCTTCAACCAGCGGTCGACCCTGGCTTCCGCATTGTTCTGCATCAGACCGGCAAAAGTGGCGACGCGGCGCGGCGTGAACAGCGGGCTGAGCGTCCGCCTGGTGCGCTTCCAGGCATCGCCTGTCGCCGTGAACAGGCCTTCGCCGCCGCTCGATCCCGTCTTCAGGATGCGAAGCTGCAGCGGGTCCTTTTCGTAATTGGCGGCGTTGTCGACCAGCACGCGGCGGATGGCGGGGGGATGATTGACGACGACGGCATAGCCGAACAGGGGCGATTCACCGGCGAGGATCGGCTGGGTGTAATGAGCCTGTGTCCAGCTTTCGATCGGATTGCGCGCCAGGAGCCAGAGGCCCTGCAGACGGCCGGCCGGTGTCGCGCGCGGCGTCGGCGCATAGGGAACAAAAGGTTTGGTGTCCGCGACTGCCGTCATAAACTGCTCCGCCTGTCTTACCCGCATGTCAGCATGTCTGACGCAGGATTGCAGCGGGAGCTGGGCGGCACATAAGAGATGCCGCCCGTATTCCTACATCCCGATCAAAGGATGCCGGTTACATCCAGGGGCGGGACTCTTTCACCTTGCCCTCGAAGGAGGCAATGCTCTTGTCCTTGGTCAGGGTCAGACCGATGTCGTCGAGACCGTTGAGCAGGCAATGCTTGCGGAAGGCATCGATCTCGAACTTCACCACGCCGCCGTCCGGCCCGCGGATTTCCTGCTTCTCCAGGTCGACCGACAGGGTGGCGTTGGCGCCGCGCGAGGCGTCGTCCATCAGCTTGGCCAGATCTTCCTTGGAGACCTTGGCCGGCAAAACGCCGTTCTGGAAACAGTTGTTGTAGAAAATATCGGCGAAATTGGTCGAGATGACGCAGCGGATGCCGTAATCAAGCAGCGCCCACGGCGCATGTTCACGCGACGATCCGCAGCCGAAATTGTCCTCGGCGACGATGATCTGCGCCTTGCGGTAGGCCGGCTTGTTGAGCACGAAATCCGGATTTTCCGAGCCGTCTTCCTTGTAGCGCAATTCCGAGAACAGGCCCTTGCCGAGACCGGTGCGGGCGATGGTTTTCAGATATTGCTTCGGAATGATCATGTCCGTGTCGATATTGGTGATCGGCAGCGGCGCGGCGACGCCTGTCAGCGTGGTGAACTTGTCCATGGGTCGGTTTACCCGTCGTTTGTTGAGCGTGGGGCCTTCTACACCCGGACGCGGGGATTGTCAGCCTTTTCCAAACAGCCGCCCGAGACGCGGATTCCGGCCGGAATCCGCAGGTTGCGGCGCGCCGGCCCGGGCTTGCCGAAGCACCTGCAAGTGCCGGCTCCCGTGCCCTTTTGATCTCGCCTCCATGACTGGCCATGGCTATGCTGCCTAGTGTCGCCGCACGACAGGCGTCAAAACAGGGAGATGAGGCCCATGGGAAAGTCCGCACGGATGTTCCGCGCGATCGCGCTGCCGCTCGCCGCCGCTTCAATGTTTTACACACAGACAGGTTATGCCGACCCGATCCCGCAGGGCTGGCAGGCCAGCAATATGGAAGCCGTCGGCTATAGCGATCTCGAAGGCCGCCCCGGCGCGTTCAAGCTCACCATCAAGCACGTCAACGACAAGTGGTACCTGTTCATGGGCCATCTGTGGAACTACGGCTTCAGCATCGTCGATGTGACAGACCCCAAGAATCCGCGCTACGTGAAATTCGTGCCGATGCCGACGAACAACTGGACCATCCAGCTCACCCATCACGACAATCTGCTGATCGCCGCTATGGAACGGCAGATCTTCTCGTGGGGTGGAGATCCCTCTAAGCCGTTCAGCGAAGGCGTGATCCTGTTCGATATTTCGGATCCAGAAAACCCGAAGGAATTGTCGCGCTGGAAGACAGGCGCCACGGGCACGCATCGCAATTCCTATCCCGGCGGGCAGTATGCCTTTCTGTCGGCGGCGATGCCTGGCCATACGGGCAATATTCTGCGCATCCTCGACGTCAGCGATCCGAAGAACCCGAAGGAAGTCGGCCAGTGGCATCAGCCGGGCCAGAAGGAGGGCGAACCGGTTCCCGATGCGCCACGCGGTTTTCACGGGCCGCTCAATCTCAGCCCGGATGGCAAGAGCGCGGTAATGGCCTATTCGCCCAGCATCGTGAACCTCGACCTGAGTGATATTGCCCATCCGAAGGTCATCGGGCAGTTGCAGATGAGCCCGCCGTTCCTGTCGGCCGGGTCGCAGTCGCTGCATACGTCGCTGCCGCTGTGGGACCGCGGCCTCATCTACGCGAATTCGGAAGCGAGCGCGGAGCGCTGCAACGAGACGCTGAATTTCGCCGGGTTGATCGACAACCGCAATCCGGCCATGCCGCGGCTGCTGTCTATGTTTCCCCTGCCGCAACCGCCGAAAGGGGCGCCCTACAAGAATTTCTGCGAGAAGGGCGGCCGGTTTGGTCCGCACAATACGAACCAGGAAATCCACCTCCCCGATGTGGAGAAGCCGGGCAACCTGATCTACCTCACCTATTTCAACGCCGGCCTGCGCGTCTTCAACATCAAGGATCCGATCCAGCCGGTGGAGAGCGGCTGGTTCATGCCGCCGCAACCGCTGAAACGCGCCGGCCCGCAACCGCCGAACGACCTCGTCTCGCAGGTCGAGGACGTGCTCGTCGATACGCGTGGCTATATCTACATCGACGACAAGCACTGGGGCCTGTGGATCATCCGCTACACGGGCGAGGACCAGCCCGCGCCGACGGCGAAGTAGCAGCCACTGTTCGAGGCAAAGCCCCCCAGAAGCCCTTATCCTGAGGAGGCGCGCAGCGCCGTCTCGAAGGACGGAGGCGACAGAGGATATCTGGATGAAGGGCATTCTATGGGTTGCAGCATGACGCCCTCGTCCTTCGAGACACGCCCTGCGGGCGTTCCTCAGGACGAGGGCTTCTGAAATTGCCTCGCGCAAATCAAACTATGCAAAAGTGGGCAAGCCCGCCATGCGGGACAGGCCTAACGTTGCTGGACGATCACACGGGCGAAGGCTAGTCTCGCAGACGACAGTGACGCTGGGGAGCATTGCTGGCGGAGGGATTTGCGGTCGGCGATCGCAAGGAAAGAACTGCGAGGGGGAATGCAGGCGCAAATCAATTCGCAAGTCAGTTCGCAAATCGTCGTTGAAAATCTGAACCATATGTATCGCCCGGCGCGCGGCCAGCCGGTGCTTGCGGTCGACAATGTATCGCTTGAAGTGAGGCCGCGGGAGTTTCTGGCGCTGCTTGGTCCCTCGGGTTGCGGCAAGTCGACATTGCTTTATCTCATGGGCGGATTTCTGCCGGTCGAGAAAGGTCGTATCCTGATCGGTGGCAAGCCGGTGACGGGGCCGGGGCCTGATCGTGGTGTCGTGTTCCAGCATTTTGCCTTGTTTCCGTGGAAGACCGTGCGCGCCAACGTGCTCTACGGGCTGGAACGGGCGGGCCTGCCCAAGAACGAGCGGCTGAAACGCGCCCAGGCCTATATCGATATGGTCGGGCTGCAGGGTTTTGAGGACAGCTATCCCTCGCAACTGTCGGGCGGCATGCGCCAACGTACCGCCATCGCCCGCACGCTCGCCATCGATCCCGACATCCTGCTGATGGACGAACCGTTCGGCGCGCTCGACGCACAGACGCGCAGCCTGATGCAGAGCGAACTGCTGGCGATCTGGCGGCGCTCGCCGAAAACCGTGATCTTCGTCACCCACGATGTGCAGGAGGCCTGCTATCTCGCCGAGCGCGTGGCGGTGATGTCGGCACGGCCGGGACGCATCAAGGCGATCGTGGAAACCAAGTTCGACCGCAGCGATCCGCATCTGTTCAAACAACCGGCCTTCATCGACAAGGTCGATGAAATCTGGGCGCTGGTGCGCAATGAAGCGATGCTGGCGCAACGATTGGAAGCGCACTGATGGCAAGGTGGACGGCAAGCTTGTTCCGCTATTCGCCACTGCTGATCCTGGCAGCGCTGTGGGAAGCGGTGGCGCAGCTCGGGCTTGTGGCGCGCAGTGCGCTGCCGCCGCTGAGCGATGTCATCAAGGCCTGGTTCGCGCTCGCGGTCACCAGCGACTTCTGGTTCAACGCGGTGGATTCTCTGTATCGCACCTTCGCCGGACTGGCGCTCGCCGTCGTCGTCGGGGCCGCCATCGGCATTGCCATGGCGTCGTCGAAACCGGTGCGGGCGGTGCTCAATCCGATCGTCGAAGTATTCTATCCGCTGCCGAAATCGGCGCTGATACCGGTGACGGCGCTGTGGCTCGGCTTCGGCGACATGTCGAAAATCCTGCTGATCTTTCTCGGCTGCATGCTGCCGGTGACGCTCGGCGCCTATAACGGCGCGCGCGGCTCCGAGCAGACCCTGATGTGGTCGGCGCGCTCGCTCGGTGCCAGCCGGTGGCGGATGTTGATGGACGTGGTTTTCCCCAGCGCCGTGCCGGAAATTCTCAATGGCGTGCGCACCGCGCTGGCGACTTCCTTCGTTCTGCTGGTCAGCTCCGAGATGATCGCGGCGCGCAGCGGGCTGGGGTTCATGATCGGCTTTCTCGGCGACGGTGGCAATTTCGACGCCATGTTCGCCGTGGTGTTCACTGTCGCTTTCATGGGGTTCATCGCTGACCGGCTCTACCAGTATGCCATGCAGAGGACCTTGCAATGGCGATGAGCGAGACCTTGTCCTATCTCCGCCGCGGGCGCGGGGTGCGCCGGCATTCGTGGCGTTATACCGTCATGGCCTGGCTGCCGCTTATCGTGCTGCTGATCGCCTGGGAACTCACCACCCGCAGTGGGCTGGTGACGCCGTTCATGCTGCCGCCACTCTCCGCCGTGTTCGGCCGCATCATGGAAGACGCGGCCTCGGGCGATCTCTTGACGACGATCGGCACGACCTTATGGCGGGCGCTGATGGGCTTCGGCATTTCGGCGGTTGCTGGCATCGCGCTGGGTATCCTGATCTCGCAATACAAGGCAGTACGCTGGTTCTTCGATCCGATCATCTCGGTCGGGTTTCCCATGCCGAAGATCGCGTTCCTGCCGATCATGATCCTCTGGCTCGGCCTCTTCGACGTGTCGAAGATCACCATGATCGCCTTCAACGCCATCTTTCCGGTGGTGACGGCGACGATCGCCGGCATCGAGGGTGTCGAGAAGCAGATCATCTGGTCGGCGCAGAATCTCGGCGCCGGCCGCAAGCGGCTGATGTGGGATGTGCTGCTGCCGGCGGCGCTGCCGCAAATCCTCACCGGCCTGCAGGTGGCTTTGCCGATCGCGCTGATCGTCGGTATTCTTACCGAAATGGCGATGGGTGGCTACGGCGTCGGCGCGACGATGCAGACCGCCTCGCGCATGGCGGATTCGCCCGGTGTCTTCGCCGGTATCATCGAGATCGCGATCGTGGGTTATGTGCTGGTGCAGGCGATGGCGTTCATCCGCCGCCGGCTGCTGATGTGGCATCCGGAAGCGCTGGACGCCACTGCGGCATAAAGGTTTTTGGTCGCGCCGGATAGGCCGGCGCTTCGAGGGGAGGGACTTCTATGCGGATCGCAAAACTTGTTGCGGCGGCGGCGCTGGCTGCCGTGCCGTTTGTCTTCAATGCGGCGCCCGTGCAGGCGCAGCAGCCGTTGAAAATTCGCATCGCCTGGGTCGTGCCGGTGACCAACCTGCCGTCGCTGCTGATCGCCAAGCAGGACCTGATGACCCACAACGGCAAGTCCTATACACTCGACGCTGTGCGCTTCCAGGGCACGCCGCCGATGATCACCGCGCTGGCGGCTGGCGAACTCGATATCGCCGACTTCGCCTTTTCGTCGCTGGCGCTCGCCATCCAGAACGCCGGTATGAGCGACCTCAAGGTGATCGCCGATGAATCGCGCGACGGTGCGTTCGATTACTACACCGCGCCCTACATCGTATTGAAGGACGGGCCGATCAAGACCATCCAGGACCTGAAAGGCAAGAGCGTCGCTTCCGTCGGCGCAGGCTCCGCGGTCGATATCGCCATGCGCGCCATGCTGCGCAAGAACGGGCTGGAGGACAAGCGCGATTACAATGTGGTGGAAGCGGGCTTTCCCAACATGGGCGCCATGCTGATGTCGAAAAAGGTGGATCTGATCTCGAGCGTGCTGCCGTTCTCGCTCGATCCGGAATTGCAGAAGGTCGGGCGCACGCTGTTCACCATCAAGGACGCCATGGGCTCGGCGCAGCTCGTGGTGTGGGCGGCGCGCCAGCCGTTCATCGACAAGAACCGCGCCGCCCTGGTCGATTTTCTTGAGGATTCGATCCGTGTACAGCAATGGCTGATCGATCCGAAGAATCGCAACGAGGTGCTGCAGCTCGCCGGCAAGGTTGCCGGTCAGCCGCCGGAGCGTTTCGCAAGCTGGCTGTTCACCAAGGGCGACAATTACCGCGATCCCAAGCTGGTGCCCGATATCGACGCCCTGCAGCGCAATGTCGATACGCAGGCCGAACTCGGTTTCCTGAAGGCGAAGATCGACATCAAGGGTAAATTCACCGACCTGAGCCTGGTGGAAGAGGCGGGCAAGCGGATCAAGTAGGAGAGTCTGCAAGCGGCCAAAAGTATCCGGAAGCCCTCATCCTGAGGAGCGCCTGAAAGGCGCGTCTCGAAGGACGGGGCGTCATGCCGCAGTTTCTCAGCGCGGCAAGGCTGTGACCTGTCGCCCCCGTCCTTCGAGACGCCTGCTACGCAGGCTCCTCAGGATGAGGGCTTCTGTTGGTTTTCGTCGCTCATTCAGACTCACTCCGCCCGCCCTTCGATCTCCTCCATGTCGTCATCGGAGAAGCCGAAGTGATGGCCGATCTCGTGGACGAGAACGTGCGTGACGATGGCGCCCAGCGTCTCTTCATGGCTCGCCCAGTAGTCGAGGATGGGGCGGCGGTAGAGCCAGACCATGTTGGGGAACTCACCGGTTTCCGCCGCCGCGCCGCGCTGCGCGAGGCCGCGGCCCTGGAACAGGCCGAGCAGGTCGAACTCGCTCTCGCACTTCATCTCGTCGAGCACGTCGTCATCGGGAAAGTCCTCGACGCGGATGATGAGGCCTTCGCAGACGGCACGGAATTCGGACGGCAGGCGGGCGTAAGCGGCGTCGGCCATCGCCTCGAAGTCTTCGAGCGTCGGCGCTGTCGCGCCGGCCCAATCGATTTTGGTTTCTGTTTGCATGACGCGGAGCTTCTCAGAAAAACCATCCGGTGGCGAGGTTCACCGCAAGCATCACGAGAAGAATGAGGCCGAGGACGCGGCCGGTGCGCCTGGCCCAGAGTTCGACCTTGTCGGCGCTGGGTTCGCTGTCGCCGCTGAAATGCGAAGCGGCTTTTTCCAGATGCGTGGAAAAAAGATCGGCGCTGTCGCGGTTGGCGCGGGAGAGGATCTCCCGCGCGTCGCGCGCAGCGCCGTTGTCGTCGTCGGGCTTGGACGGTCTTCCTACTTCCACGTTCTCACATCGACGAAATGGCCGGCGATCGCCGCCGCCGTCGCCATGGCGGGGGAGACCAGGTGGGTGCGGCCGCGGAAGCCCTGGCGGCCTTCGAAATTGCGGTTCGAAGTCGAGGCGCAGCGCTCGCCCGGCGCCAGCTTGTCGGGGTTCATGGCCAGGCACATGGAGCAGCCGGGCTCCCGCCATTCGAAGCCTGCGGCCAGGAAGATCTTGTCGAGGCCTTCGGCTTCCGCCTGGGCCTTCACCAGGCCCGAGCCCGGCACGACCATGGCGGCGACCCGCTCCGGCACCTTCTGGCCGCGTGCGACGGCGAGCTTCGCCACTTCGGCTGCGGCGCGCAAATCCTCGATGCGGCCGTTCGTGCACGAGCCGATGAAGGCGCGGTCGATGGCAAGGTCGGTCATCTTCTCACCGCCCTTGAGGCCCATATAGGCGAAGGCGCGTTCGAACTTGGCGCGCTGCTGCTCGGTCTTTGCATCTTCCATCCGCGGCACGGTGCCGTTGATGGTGGTGACGTCTTCCGGCGAGGTGCCCCAGGTGAGCAGCGGCGGCAGCTTGGCGGCATCGAGCTTGACGACGCGGTCGAAGTGCGCGCCCTCGTCGCTCTTCAAGGTGTCCCAATAGCGCAGCGCGGCATCCCAGTCGGCGCCTTTCGGAGCCTTCGGGCGGCCTTTGAGATAGTCGTAGGTCTTCTGGTCGGGCGCGACGAGGCCGGCGCGGGCGCCGCCTTCGATGGACATGTTGCAGACCGTCATGCGGCCTTCCATCGACAGGGCGCGAATAGCCTCGCCGTCATATTCGATGACGCTCGAGGTGCCGCCGGCGGTGCCGATCTCGCCGATGATGGCCAGGATGATGTCCTTGGCGGTGACGCCCTCGGGCAGCTTGCCGTCGACGGTGACGCGCATGTTCTTCGACTTGCGCTGGATCAGGGTCTGGGTGGCGAGCACATGCTCGACCTCGGAGGTGCCGATGCCGTGCGCCAGCGCGCCGAAGGCGCCGTGGGTTGCTGTGTGGCTGTCGCCGCAGACGATGGTGGTGCCTGGCAGGGTGAAGCCCTGTTCCGGCCCAATGATGTGGCAGATGCCCTGGCGGACGTCGACACCGTCGAAATATTCGAGGCCGAAATCGGCGGCGTTCTGCGCCATCTGCTCGATCTGGGCCTTGCTTTCCGGGTCGGTGATCGGCTGCGAGCGGTCGGTCGTGGGAATGTTGTGATCGACGACGCAGAGCGTCTTTTCCGGCGCGCGGACCTTGCGGCCGCTCATGCGCAGCCCTTCGAACGCCTGGGGCGATGTCACTTCATGGACAAGGTGACGGTCGATATAGAGCAGGGTGGTGCCGTCGGGTTGGGCGTCGACGACGTGGTCGTCCCAGATCTTGTCGTACAGCGTGCGTGCCTGTGCCATGGCGCTTAAGTCTTCCTCTGTGCCCTGCGAGGGGGCTGAATGGTTCTAATTGCGGTGTTTTCCCGAGGCGTGGCCAAAGGCTTGCCGAAGCCGCGCCCCAAGCTCGTTCCACGAGACTTGGGGGTCTTCTACCCGGTCGCAAGGTATGAAGGAAGAGGGCAGCTACAGGGCGGGCGCGGGTCAGCCGTGCGCTACTACCACCGGTGCCGCCAGCCCGGACCCCAACCTGGGCCGTAATAACGGGGTCCGAAACCATAACCGAAGCCGAATCCGTAGGTCGGGCCGAAGACAACCGGCGGCGCCGCATAGACCGGCGGCGGCGGCGCGACGAGCGGCAGGGTGTTGGCGGCCAGGACGTAGCCGAAGACGTCGCGCCAGGAGGCATAACACCAGCCCGCGGTGCAATCGTTGACGTCGATCTCCGCATTGGCCGGGATGCGCTGGACGAGGGGCGCGCGCGGGTCGGGGCCCTGGCGCATGTTGGTGACGGTGCGCGTCACGGCCGGGTCGGCGCATGCGCCGCCAACAGGACCTGCAATTGCGAGAAGCGTCGCTGCCGACGCCAGCACGAATCGTTTCATGGTCTTCCCTTCGTCTACGTAAGTTCAGCGCTGTGAGGGACCAAAAAATGGTGGCGATTTTTAGCCATCGGATATGTCTTACGACTGCGCAGCAGGTCGCTTTACGATGTTCCCGTTCCCCCTGCTGCGACGCCGATCAACGGCACGCGGCGGTCGACGACGACGCCCCGCGGCGACACCTTGCAGCACGCGGCCATGGCTTCGACGCCGCGCGCCTGCGCCAGCGCGAAGGCTTTCGCGTAGGTGGGGTCGATGTCGGCGGCGAGCGTGAAGGCGTCGGCCTGCATCTGGACGAGATAGATCATGACGGCGCGGCTGCCTGCGGCAACCATGTCGCCCAGTTCGAGAAGGTGCTTGGCACCGCGGGCGGTGACGCTGTCGGGAAATTCGGCGAGGCCCGGCCGGCGCATCATGTGGACGTTCTTGATCTCGACATAGCAGGGCGGCAAGTTCGCGGTTTCGCCATCGCCAGTCAGCAGGATATCGACGCGGCTGTTCCTGCCGTATTTCACCTCACGCCGCGCCGACGTGTAGCCGGCGAACTCGGGAAAGAAACCGGCGGCGATAGCGTCGAAGACGAGGGCATTGGGATGTGACGTGTTGATGCCGACGAATTCCGGCCCACGGCCGAAATCGGTCTCGACGATCTCCCAGGAATATTTCAGCTTGCGCGCCGGATTGTCCGAACGCGACAGGAACACCCGGTTGCCGGGCGCGATCAGCCCGAGCATGGCGCCGGGATTGGCGCAATGGGCGATGATCTCCTCGCCGCTGTCGAGCAGGACATCGGCAAGGAAACGCTTGTAGCGCTGGATCAGGCGGCCGGAAACGAGAGGCGGGTCGAATTGCATGGCCGTCGCCTTAAACCATCGGGCGGCGCATGCAAACATGCATGGTCGGGATCAATTAAAGGGTCTTCCGGCGGGGATAGGCGTGCGCCGCAAAGTGACCTATCGTTGGCGGGCAAAGCCGGAGGAGGGGACATGGCGCGCGTAATCATCAAGATATGGGCGCTGGCAGCGATCACCTGCGCAATCTCGGGCCCGGCCCAGGCGCAGCCGGCCTATCCGTCGAAGCCGATCACCCTGATCGTGCCGTTCGCCGCCGGGGGCACGTCCGATGTGATTGCGCGTCTCGCCGCCGATGAAATGGCGCGCGGGCTCGACCAGCGCTTTATCATCGAGAATGTCGGCGGCGCCGGTGGATCCATTGGTTTGACGCGGGCGGCGCGTGCCGCGCCCGATGGCTATACGCTGGCGATCGGCAACACCGGGACCAATGCCGCCGTCTACTGGACGACAGAGAATGTGCAGTTCACGCCGGATGCCTTCGTGCCCATCGGGCTGATCGCCAAGACCTCGCCGGTGATCGCGCTGCGCAAGGATTTTCCGGCGAAAAGCGTGGCGGAGTTCATCGATCGAAAAGCGTGGCGGAGTTCATCGATTATGCCAAAAAGAATCCCGGCAGGATCAGCCTCGGCCATGCCGGCGTCGGGTCGTCGAACTATCTCATCTGCATCAGCTTCATCAAGGCGGCGGCCGTCGATGTGTCCCTGATCAGCTATCGCGGCGCGGCGCCTGCGCTGAACGACGCCATGGGCGGCCATGTCGACGGTGTCTGCGATGCGGCGACGTCGGTCGCCAGCGCCATCAACGGCAATGAGGTGAAGGGCCTCGTCGTCTCGGCCCATGCACGGCTGAAGAACCTGCCCGAGGTTCCGACCGCGGCGGAAGCCGGTGTGCCGGCGTTTCAGGCGGAAGGCTGGAACGCGCTGTTCGCGCCGAAGGGCACGCCGGAGCCGGTCATCGCCAGGCTCAACGAAGCGCTGCGCAAGGCCGTCGCCAGCGAGACGATGCAGCAGCGGCTTGCCGATCTTTCGTCGCTGCCCGCATCGGGCGATGAGCTGACGCCCGACTACGTGCGCCAACTGGTGCCGAAGGAAGTCGAGAAATATCGCGTGCTGCTCGGCAAATAGAATTCAATCCCGCAACCACACCACGTTCTGCTTGGTGCGCAGCATCTCGCGATAGCCGCTGGCTGTCATGATGCGCGGCAGGTCGATGGCCCAGCGGCCATTGGAATATTCCATCAGCACCAGTTTCGGCCAAAGGTGCTGCGGCGCGGTCTTGTAGAAGGTTTCGAGGATCAGATCCTCGGCGCCTTCGACATCGAGCTTGATGGCGTCGACGTGGTCGTAGCGCTCTTCCTCGATCAGGCCCAGCAGGGTGCGCGCCATGACTCTCAACTGCTTGCCGTTGATGTCCGAATTGACGATGCGCATCGACGTCTCGCCGCGATTGTGCTCGGGCAGGAATAGCGTGATCTCGCCGTCCTTGTCGGAAACGGCGCAGTCGAGCGCCTTGATGCAGGCGAAATCGTTCTGGCGGATATTGTAGACGAGGCGTTCGAAAATTTCCGGCTGCGGCTCGATGGCGAGAATGCGCGCCTTGCCGGCGGCCTGGGCCGCGACGAAGAGCGAATAGCCGCCGATATTGGCGCCAACATCGATGAAGACGAAATCCGGCCCGATCGCATCCGCCAGAACCTTGCGTTCCGGCTCGTCGAAATATTGCGGCGTGAACAGGATGCGCTTTTCGCAGACGTTATTGTAAGGGTAGAGCCGCATCCGCGCGCCCAGGGCCTCGGTATCGACCGGTCTGCCCGCCAGTACGCGCAGGGCCAGCTTGCGCAGGGCGAAAGCGCCGCGTTTTCCGGCCCAGCCAAGCGAAGCCTGGCGGGTACGCTGGATAATGCGGGTCACCAAGGGGCCGGGCGCGTGCTGGCCGAAAGGGCCTAGATCGTTGGGATGCGGTTTCATCGGGGCGGGGGATAGCACGGAGATTTGCCGCGAGGCCAGCTTTTGGTGCAGATCGCCGAGAATCTGAGCGGGACCGCCGTCAAAACCCTCCTGAAACCCTTCTGAACCCTTGCACCGGGGCCTGAATTGCTTAAGTTCCGGTCTTTCACGACTGCTGCACCACTGCTGCACCACTGATGGTCTCGCTCCATGACATTCGTTGAAGCCGCGCGGGCTCCGACCCGCAAAACCGGTCAAATCAAGCTGCACGGGCCGGAGGCCTTCGCGGCCATGCGCAAGGCCGGGCGGCTTGCTGCCGAGGCGCTGGACATGCTGACGCCGCATGTGGAGCCTGGCGTCACGACCGAGGCGCTGGACCGGCTGCTGTTCGATTTCGCCATGGATCACAAGGCCTATCCGGCGACGCTCGGCTACCGCGGCTACCGCAAGTCGATCTGCACCTCGATTAACCATGTGGTCTGCCACGGCATTCCCGATTCCAAGCCGTTGCGTAGCGGCGATATCGTCAATATCGACGTGACCCTGATCGTCGACGGCTGGCACGGCGATTCGAGCCGCATGTATCTCGTCGGCGATGTCGCCCGGCGGGCGGCGCGTCTCGTCGAAGTGACCTATGAGGCGATGATGCGCGGCATCGCGGTGATCCGCCCCGGCGGCACCACGGGTGATATCGGCGCCGCGATCCAGGAATATGCGGAAGCCGAGCGTTGTTCGGTGGTACGCGATTTCTGCGGCCATGGTCTCGGCCAGTTGTTCCACGACGAGCCGAACATCCTGCACTACGGCCGCCGCGGCGAGGGCGTCGCCCTGCGCGAAGGGATGCTGTTCACCGTCGAGCCGATGATCAATCTCGGCCGTCCGCAGGTGAAGATCCTGTCCGACGGCTGGACCGCGGTGACCCGCGACCGCTCGCTGTCGGCGCAGTTCGAACATACCGTCGGCGTCACCGCCACCGGCGTCGAGATTTTTACTCTTTCACCGGCGGGCTTCGATCAGCCGCCGTATGGGACGGCGCAGGCCGCTTCGTGAGCGAAGCGCCGAAACGGCGGCCGGCGGCGAAAGACGCCGCCGGAGCGCAAGCCCCGGACGGTTTGCAAGAGGCGGAAGTTCCGCATTTCAAAGGCCATCGCGAACGGCTGCGCGCCCGCTTCGATCAGGCCGGCGACCAGGGCATGCCAGATTACGAACTGCTCGAACTGCTGCTGATGCGCTCGATCCCGCAACGCGACGTGAAGCCGCTGGCGAAGGCGCTCATCGCGCGCTTCGGAACTTTCGCGGAAGTGCTGGGCGCCCGCAAGGAGCGGCTTCTCGAGGTGAAGGGTGTCGGCGACAGCACCGCCGTAGACCTGAAGATCGTAGCGGCGGCGGCGCGGCGGCTGGTGCGCGGCGCGGTGAGCGAGCGGCCGGTGCTGAGCTCCTGGCAGGATGTGGTCGATTACTGCCGCGCCGCCATGGCCTTCGCCGACCGAGAGGAATTCCGCATTCTGTTTCTCGACAAGCGCAATTGCCTCATCGCCGACGAGGTGCAGGGTACCGGCACGGTCGATCACACGCCGGTCTATCCGCGCGAAGTGGTGCGCCGGGCATTGGAACTGTCGGCGTCAGCGCTCATCCTGGCGCACAACCACCCCACTACCCCGGTTTTGATCACGCTGGATCACGCTCGATCCCATTGAAACACCAGTGATTTCTCCGTTTTTGCGGATTGCGTACAGGGGGCGGTTATGGCAAATTAGGGGCGGTTGAAGGGGTAGAAAACGGCTTTCCGCTCCCAGCAAACGATCCCCGTTTCTGCTCGACCGATCCCAGTTGCGGAATAGGAGGAACGCCATGCCCAGCTTGACCGACACGGCGATTCGCCACGCGCTGAAGCGTGTCGAGGCGAGTCAAAAGCAGGAAAACCTCGCCGACGGCGAAGGTCGTGGCACGGGCCGTCTCGTCCTCGTCCTAAAGCCGATGCCCAAGCGCGTCACGGCTGACTGGATGGCCCAGCAGTGGCGCGATGGGAAGCGAACGAAAAAGAAGCTCGGCGCTTACCCGTCAATGTCGCTCGGCCAAGCGCGCGAGATCTTCAAACGCGACTATGCCGACGTCATCCAGAAAGGCCGAAGCATCAAGATCGCCACTGACACGCGCCCCGGCACCGTCGCCGATCTTTTCGAGGGCTATGTCGCGTCGCTCAAGGCTGCGGATAAACCCTCCTGGAAGGAAACCGAAAAGGGACTGAACAAGATTGCCGATACGCTCGGGCGTAACCGCCTCGCCCGGGAGATCGAGTCCGAGGAAATCATCGAACTGATCCGCCCGATCTATGAACGCGGCGCCAAGTCGATGGCCGATCATGTGCGATCCTATATCCACGCCGCCTTTAGCTGGGGCATGAAGTCCGACAACGACTACCGGCAGCAATCCCCTCGACGCTTCCGCATCCCTTTCAATCCGGCGACGGGCATTCCGACCGAACCCAAGGTCATGGGTACGCGCTGGCTCGACGAGGACGAGTTCGTCCAGCTCTATCGCTGGCTGGAGTGCCCAGATACGCCAGTCCACCCGCCGTATACGCGTGCAGTCCGAATCCTCATGCTGACCGGCCAGCGGGTCGAAGAGATTGCGAGCCTCCACATCGACCAATGGGACGCTAAGGAGAAGATCATCGACTGGTCCACGACCAAGAACGACCAGCCTCATGCCGTTCCGGTGCCGGACCTGGCCGCAGAGCTGATCTCATCCATCAACGTCAACGAATACGGCTGGTTCTTCCCTTCGTCCAAGAACCCGTCAAAGCCTGTCAGCCACGGCACGCTCTATTCGTTCATGTGGCGCCAGCGGGACCGCGGCGTGATCCCCTATGTGACGAACCGCGACCTGCGCCGGACCTTCAAGACGCTGGCCGGCAAGGCGGGCATCCCGAAGGAAATCCGCGACCGCCTGCAAAACCATGCCTTGCAGGACGTCAGCTCGAAGCACTACGACCGCTGGAACTATATGGCCGAGAAGCGGGCCGGCATGGCGAAATGGGACAAGTTCGTCCGCGCCATGCTGGCGAAGAAGCGCCTAAAGGCGGCCGCATGACCCCCCGGCCACCGAAACCCGCCCTTCGCCGCGCAAGGACATCCGATCCGGCCGCCGAAATCGACGCGCAGACCTACGCCGCCTTCGTCGGAGATCTGAAGCAGAAGATCGCTGCGGCTCGACACAGGGCCGGCCTGTCGGTCAATCGTGAATTGGTCCTCCTCTACTGGACCATCGGCCGCGATATTCTGGGCCGGCAGGAGCGCGAAGGTTGGGGCGCTAAGGTGATCGACCGCCTGGCCGGCGATCTTGGCAGAGCCTTTCCGGAAATGACGGGGCTCTCAGCCCGAAACCTGAAATATATGCGCGCCTTCGCTGAGGCCTGGCCCGACGGCGAATTTGTGCAACAGGTCGTTGCACTATTGCCCTGGGGCCATAACGTGCGCCTGCTTGATGCCGTCAAGTTGCATGACGAGCGTGCCTGGTACGCCCGGCAAGCGATCGACCACGGCTGGAGCCGCAATGTCCTCGTACACCAGATCGATAGCGGGCTATTCGCCCGTCAAGGCAGCGCGCTAACCAATTTCTCACGGACCCTGCCGGCTGAACAGTCCGAGCTCGCCCAGCAAATCCTCAAGGACCCCTACACGTTTGATTTCCTCGCGCTCGGTCCGGAAATGCTGGAGCGCGATCTCGAACACGGCCTGATCGAGCACCTGCGCTCGCTCATTCTGGAACTCGGCAAGGGTTTCGCCTTTGTCGGCAGTCAGTACCACCTCGAGGTGGGCGGCCAGGACTACTATCTCGACCTGCTCTTCTATCACCTACGGTTACGCTGTTTCGTGGTGATCGAATTGAAGATTGAGGACTTCAAGCCCGAGTTCGCGGGGAAAATGAATTTCTACCTGTCGGCCGTCGATGATCAACTATGCCACCCGGACGACAAACCAACCATTGGCATTATCCTGTGCAAGGGGCGCAACGAGGTGATCGTCGAATATGCGTTGCGAGATTCCAGCAAGCCGATGGGCGTGGCTCAATACAAGCTGTCTCACTCCCTCCCGCCTCAGCTTGCTGAGGACCTGCCGACAGTCGCGGAATTCGCGCGCGAATTCCCGCTGATGTCCGTGGTCAAGCTTCGTATCGAAATCGAACGCGCGCTCCGCGAACTCGCTGAGAGACGAGGCATCGCTTTCGATCGGCCGGTAGGCATCATGAACATGCTGCGAGACCTGCGACGGCAGGGACCGATGCCTGCCAGCACCGAGCAGATGCTCGGCGCGCTGCGCGTCATGAACGAGGCCTCGCACGGTGTGGACGTGGATGCAGATGCCGCCAAGCGTGCCGTCGATGCCGGCACGGTTTTTCTAGCCGAACTCAAGGCCATGCACTTTAACGAGTAGGACCCAACCCGTGGAAGACAGCTGGCCGACTTGGCTCAAGGTTATGGAGAACGGCACAGTCGGCGAAGCGCGCACTCGGTCCTTCCTGATCGACCGCTTCTGGGTACTTGAGCGGAGCGTCGACACCGACGGCGCCGACTTCCTCATTCAGCGCCGCACCACAACACAGCGCTTCACGGACACGGTTCCCCCTCGGGTCGGTGTGATCCAAGCCAAATATTTCCAGGATCGGCGCACAACCCATTACGTTCCAAAGAGCTATGTCATCGACGCCAGCGGAGCTCCGCTTGAAGGATTTTTCGCGCTTCTCCACGTGGGAAAGGAGGACGAAGGCGAGATGTATCTCCTATCGGCGCGGCAGGTAGTCGATACGCTATCAATCAGCAGCAGCCACTCGCCCGAAAGCTACGTCGTCGGCGCCGCCGCGCTTGAGGAAATATTTCGCGTTAAATCGCGCAAACTCGCGCTCGACCAGATCGAGCACAGCTTGAAGAGCCAGACCTATTACCAGTCGGCGGCATTCTTAGATCAGCTGAACATCCCATATCGACGTTTCAGTGAAGACGACATCGCCTTTCCGTGGACACTTCCGCTCCCAAACCCCGTTGGCGAAATTCCAAAGATGTTCGTGGAACAAAAGGAAGAGCTAAGGAAGATTGTCTTCGATATGGAAGAAGTTTTGGGAGCCATCGACGCGGTCCTCACCGAGAAAGACCCGCGCCGCGCGCTCGAGCTGATGGATGCCCTGCGCGACCATGTCGACGGCTACGGGAAAATCACCTTTGGGGGGAGAGCGGACTTCCACTGGGGAGATTTTCCAAGTGCGCTAGACACGCACGATCGTTGGCGCCAGGGCCTGCAATCGGACAGCCTCCTAGAACCTTACATCGCCATGGGAGAGAAACTGCAGAAGGCCCTTATCTCGCACACGGCGGCTCATCCGCTGACCGAGAAAGGCGATTTCCTGCAGGCCGCTCTCGATTACGATCCAACCACGTTCACCGTCTCCAACCTGTCGGTCAAATCGGGCAAGCCCACAGAAAGAGACCCAGATATTAAAGCTGCTGGGCACGTTCGCATGGCAGGGATTCTCGACGAGTGGGCACCGCGAAAGATAAACCCGATCGACTACACGATCGAGAACGTCTGGTGGAACATTATGCGCTACGTCATCGAGGAGCGCTATCCAGATCCAGATTTCGATTAGCCCTGCTCGCAGATCCGCAAATCCTCAGCTTCGACCTCGTTAATCGATATGGGACGCGCGCTTGACCGTAGCGCCCAACCGACCCTCTCGGCCTCGCTGTTGATCTATTAGTCGCGGAGGGCATGCCCGAACTCGTCGATCACTCGCTACCCGAAATGTGGATCAGCGACGGTCCAACCGGCGGTAGAAACGCTTCTGGTTGTTGGTGGGATCGACATAGCTGAAGCAGTCCGCCAGCGCATCGATGTTTTGCAGCACACCCAGCAGGGCGTAAGCGTTGAAGGGTGTACCAGCACCGGTCTCGTAGTGGCTGACGAAATTGCCGACGATCGACGGCGCGTGATGGTTTTGCAGATCGGTAATCTGCTGAGGTGTGAGCACGCACCGATTCGCCGCCTGATAAAGCTTCACCGCCTCGCTGATCGCGTCGATGTAAGTCGACAGTGTCCGCTTGTCGCCGCGGGTTGCATAGTCAGGCGGAACAGGCACTTCCAGCTTCGCGATAATCTGCCCCAACTTGTATTCGAGATACTGCCGCAGGAACGGCGCACCGATATCGATCTGGCCCGCGTTCAAGTGCTGCAGCGCCTGGGCCTTCAGACGGTCGGCCTCCTGCGCTGATACCATAAGACGGCCCTTCGGCGGCATACCCTGCAGTTTTTGGTGATGCCAATCCGCAGTGCCGTTCAGCTTGTCGAAGTACTTCTCCAAACTGGTGTCATGGCTCAGGATGATGAACTGTAGTCCGTCTGGAACAGCCCCGTAGCGGAGCAATGTCCGTATGGCGTCCATCAGCGCAAACTGATGACCGGCGTCAAAGCTGGATGTGACGTCATCGAGCACCATGAAACGTGGAACTCCACTGTGCTTGGTCGCAGCCGCCAGGAAGATCGCGGCCGCCACGGCATTCCGGTAGCTCTCCGAGAGAAGCGCCCGGGCGCTGAGATCCTTCAGGCCGAAGAAATCAGCCAGCTTCAGATCGACGTTCTCGCTGTTCAGCGCGCGGCTCAGGGTCGGCTTCACATCCGGCCCGCCACGGACGAGGCGGCCGAAGAGGTCCTGACAGGCGGTTTGAATCTCGTCGATCCGCTCGTTCGCCAACGCTGCCTCTGCGTCGGCAAAGCTCTGGCCAGCGCGCGTGATGAACGTCTTCCAGCGATTCAGTAGCTTGAGCTTGTCCTGTTTCGCCTTAAGCGCCGGCGCGCCCGTCTCATATTCCACCACGGCGTCGCGGAACTGCTTTGCGAAGCTGAGGATACGGGTGACTTGCACAAGTGACGGCGGCAACCGCGCCTGCAATCCCTCCGCCTCCCCGTGCACCCGGGCGAGGGTCTCGCTGCGCTGCGCTTCAAGAATCCCGAGACGCGCCCTGATGCTTTCCAGATCGGGCGTGGTCACGTCCCCCTTCTTGGCCGCCAAGTCGAAGGCGACATGCAGTCGATCGCCACTCGCGATCGCCATCGCCGTCGCTTCTTCAAGCTGCCGGAGTTTCGCGATCCCCGGCGCGGTGGCGACTTCCTTGACGAGTTCAGCGGCCAGCTGGGCAGCGGCGTCGTACTTGGCGATCTTGCCTTCCAGCCGAGGCTTTAAGGGACCTTCGCCCTTCGCCTCGCAAACCGGGCATAGATTTGGATCGTGCCAATCTGCCCCGGAAACCACAGCCAGCGCATCGCGCAAAAGGGCGTGCAATGCGTCCGCACCGACACTGCGGACCGCCTCGTCTCTCTTTCCGGCCAGCTCGAGCAGCCGATCAAGATCGGCTAGTTCCTCAACCGTAACCGGAAGACCCGATAGCGACGTGACCGAGGTGGTCAGCGTGTCCAGTGTCTTTCGCGCTTCCCCACCCTCCTCCTTCTCGATCGCCAACTCCGCGGCATCAAAATCGAGATCCATTACCGAGGTGTCGCCGATTAGTGGCTTGAGTAATGTGATGGCGGACAAGCCGGCGGTCACGGCCGCCTTGAGGTCGGACAGCTTGGCGACGGCGGCGCCTCCTGCCCCGGCGACCTCATCGTGGGCGGCGATGACACGCCGCTCGATCGCACTCAACGCACGCGCTCCTGTTGTCACCTCCGCATCGAGCGCGGAAAAACCCAGGTCGCCATTGATGTTCTGCGTGCGCTTGGCGCTATCGAGAGCCTGCCGCAGGCGGGAGTATCGGCTCAGCCCCACGAGCGATGCAAAGGAACGTCCCCGCTCCAGTGCGGAGATGTCGATCAACTTCGCGAACCGACCATAGTCGACGAGAACGAAATCTTCCTGCAGACTCGCTAGAAACTGCTGCGGATCGGCATGGCCGCTCGGAGAGGTGACCAAGCGCGAACCATTGGCGGCCCGCGTCACTTTGACCGCCACGTCGGGCGACCCGTCGTCGCTGGCGAAAGTCAGTTCAACCGTCGCCTGCTGCCCAGGATGAAAGCGATTGACAATATAGCTGTCGCCTTGCTCGGCTTCCTGGAGCGCCTTCAGGCGCGGAACGATGCCGTAAATCGCGAAATAGACAGCCTCGAATATAGAACTTTTGCCGACCCCGTTCGGCGCATGAACCGAGTTGACGGCGTCGGATTTGAATTTGAGGACGAGCGGATCTCCGTCGTTGTTGATCCCCCGAAAGCCCTCAATGGACAGGCCGCCCAGAAAATACCGCGTCATGCCTGGTCCTCCCCCACGGGCTTGGACAGGTCACTGAGTGCAGCCAGGACCGCCTTATGAAACTCGCTGATCGTTGCGCGGCTTGGCGCCGAGTCACCTCCTGAATCCAGTAGGTGTAAATTGTCGAAGAGAATCTTGGCGCACTCAGCGTCGATCTGCTCGGCCTCAGCTTGAAACAAAGCGAGATTGTCCTCGAACGTATTTTCCAGCTTAAACTTCATACGCCCCCCGGCTTCCATCCAACACACTTATTCGATTTCAGCGCGTGCGCCCAATACCTCGACGATCAAACGAATTCTTCGCATTATGAAGGCGCCGCAACCTCGGGATTGTCGCTCTTCCGAAACTTACGCCACGCCGGAAGGATGAATGGCTGGCCATGATCGATCGACACCCGCATGGTGGTCTCGCCATATTCACCGGGCGGCCCCAAGGCCACGACCTGACGGCTTTGATACGAGCAAGGCTCATCTTCCGGCGCGACCGTGTACCGCTCAGGCAATCGCCTCAAGACCGAGGTCTGATAGATCCAGATGTCGTTGCCTCTGAGAAGAACGATGAGCTGTCGAATACGGCGGCGAACTGCGATCTCTGTCGCCGGGGGAATGTCCACGAGAATATTGCGTTGCGACCAGGACAACCCGGCGAGGACGTCGAACAGCTCCTGCGCATAGGCGCCCGTCTCCTCATCAAGCGTCGTCTCGATGATGCAGGCCACATCGTGGGAGCGAGCGGCTTCCTTATAGAGTGCCCCTTCGTCCGTCGTCGCACTGGCGATGTCATAGTCGTGGCGCGGTATGAGCCGATCTTCATCCTGCATCAGCGCGGAGAAGACATCCGGCTCGCCTTTAGCTGCCGCCGTCTCCGAAGGCTCCGACACGAGGATGATGCGCTCGCGATGAACTTGCAGCGCTTTTGCCAGCCGATCGGCCGTCGACACCGCGATCGGCGCATTTTCATTCTCGATCATGCGAAGCATGCGAATGCTGACCCCAATCTCATTGGCCATTTCCTTTTGGGTAGACAGCCTTTCCAGCTGCTCCCGTACGGCTTTTATGACCTTCCCGTTCGGCACGATCTTCTTCATCTCGACCTCGTTGACGCGTTTCGATGACTCAAGACTACACGGGGAACCTGCGTGGCGTGAGGCAGCCGACCGGAATCAGAGCGGCACAAGAGCGGCAAACCGGCAGACTGGGTAATCCGACACGCAACACCCTTGACTAGACATTTATGACCGGCCATTTATGCCCGGTCAAGGAGGGCCGCTCATGCTTCGCTACAATCCGGAGAAGTTCGCGTCGCTGTCGGAGTCCGACATCGGTCAGCGTCTTTGGTCATTCCTAACGCGTGCTGAAACCATAGCTCGTCTGGAGACGGCTTCTGAGCTTGGAAAGCCCGCGGTTGAGGGCATCGAAGAACAGTTGCTGCAGGACTTTCGTGAGGAAGTCCTCGCCGATCGCAACAAGCAGATGATCGGCCACATGGTCCGGCAAATCATGGAGCAGCGCGACTGGATCCTCGATCAGACTGACGTAAAGGTCCAATCCGTGCCTTTTTCCAAGGCGGCCCGTTATCGGCGGCCCGATTGGCATACGTTCCACGCCTTCCGCAATTCCGATGATCCGCGAGACGTCGCCATCACCGATCGGCGGCAGAATGCGAAACTCCCGCCCGAGGTGCGGTGGACCTACTACGCAACATTCGCAAGTCCGCTCAAGGCTTCAGTAGCGTTCGGGATCCGCGACATGAACAAGCTGCGCCAACACATCGGGACTCACGGCTTTCAGCGCATGCGGATCCAACGCGTCCTGCGGCGCGCGTGACGAGGCCGGCCCCGATGGTTCAGTTCAACGATTGGTGCAATTCAGCCGACGCCTCGGTCGGTAATCATCGCCTCCGCGTCATGACCGGCCGGCCCGCAGACACAGCCGTTGGTGTCCAGGTCACGGCGTCGGCTGTTCCGGGCCACTACGCGGCGGAAGAGCGGATCGCGCGTGCGCTGACACGTCTGCGCAAACCCGAGGCCGCCAGGGTCATCACCGACCTTCTCCCCCAGACGCCGCAAATCCGTTCGGGCGATCTCGGTGAGATATACGCAACCGAATGGATCAACGCGCACAGCGGCTATCGCGCGCCCATCAAACGTCTCCGCTGGAAGGACCATCGCGACATGGCGATGCGGGGCGACGATGTGATCGGAATGATCCTCGACCCAGCGACACAGGGCCTTCGTTTTCTGAAGACCGAGGCGAAGAGCCGGATCGATCTCCGCGCCCAGACCTTGGGGGAAGCACGCATAGGGCTGGACAAGGATGGCGGCCGCCCGTCCTCGCACGCGCTGACTTTCGTCTCTGCCAGGTTGCTCGAGCTAGGGAACGACTTGCCGCTCGTCGATGCGATCGACGACGCTCTCTATCGGCACGGCATCCCCGTCGAGAGCGTTCAGCACCTGCTCTTTACGTTTTCGGGCAACGCCCCGCAGGCTCTGCTGACCCAAGCTTTGCAAGCCTATCCGGGCCCGATCGGTCAATGGGGCGTCGGCCTCCATGTCGACGGCCATGCTCAGTTCATTGGCGCCGTTTACGCGCAGGTAATCGCCAATGCCAACAACCCCTGAGGCGATCGTCGCGGCCATCACCGATGCAACGGCAACCGGCTTCCGAGGCCGGTTGATCGCGCGCGGTCAGGCTCGCGCCATGATCTGGCGAGACGGAGTCCTGCCTGCGGATGCTCCGGCGTTTGCGCCGCAGCTCAGCTTCGATCTCCACAGCTATGGATATGGTCTTCTGGGGCTTGGGCTCCGCCTGCTCGAAATTGGCGGAGACGCTTCTCAGGCCCGGATTGCTTTCGAACAAGCGGCAACCGCGCTGGAATCCGTCATGGCACGGGGAGATCGCCAGGAAGCCGACCGCCACTTTCACTTTGTCATGGCTGCCGCGAGCTATCATCTCGCTCATCTTTCGGCCCGTGCCTACTCACTGCTCGCGTTCATCGCGGCAGACGAGAACTTCTCGCCCATCGAACACGCTCTCGCTCGGCTCATGCGCCGAGACATCACAGCGCTGCGGGCCCAAGTCTATGAGTACCGTATCGACGGCCAAGGCTCGGACGCTCGGATCGCAGCCCTCATCCGCGAGCGGCTTGGCCAGGAAGACGCTGCGGATCAACCAGACCGTGACGGCCACGACTTCTTGTTCGAGGGCGTCGACCTCGCCCTGACCGACAATTTCTTCGGCGCGTTCGCGCTCTTCCTCCTCGCGCTTGATCGGGGCGAGCGCGCGCTCGTCAACCAGGCTATCGCTCAGCTACGGGAAAGCCTTGCCGTCTGCGCCGAACTGAACCTCCTGCCCCAATGGTGGGCGCACCGCGTCGCGATCCATCTCTTGTCCGACCTCTGGTCGAACACGTTCCACGAAAAACTGCCGCTCCTACCCATCGGAGGCAACGCGCCGACATGGCCTGGGCTTCGTGAACTGTTCATCGCGTCACTCGGACGCCGATCGAGGGCTGAAGTCGACCTCTGGCCGTCACAACTCGAGGCGGCAGCTCGCGCCGTGGACCAGTCGGATGATCTGGTCGTGTCGTTGCCGACAAGCGCCGGCAAGACGCGGATTGCCGAACTCTGCATTCTCCGGTGCCTTGCTGGCGGCCGGCGGGTGATGTTCGTCACACCGCTGCGGGCGCTCTCCGCTCAGACCGAGGCGACTTTACAGCGCACCTTCGGGCCTCTCGGAAAGACCATCTCCGCGCTCTATGGCAGCATCGGCATGTCCGGCTTCGACGAAGACGCGATCCGGGAGCGCGACATCGTGGTGGCGACCCCCGAAAAGCTCGACTTCGCTCTGCGGAACGATCCCTCCCTCTTGGACAATGTCGGACTGCTCGTGTTTGACGAGGGCCATATGATCGGCCCGGGCGAGCGCGAAGTTCGCTACGAGGTCCAGATACAACGCCTTCTCCGGCGCCAAGACGCCGATCAACGTCGTATCGTCTGCCTTTCTGCGATCCTTCCAGATGGCGATCAGATGGAGGATTTCGCGGCGTGGCTTCGCCGTGACCGACCGGGCGGCCCGATCAAGAATGATTGGCGCCCCACGCGGTTGCGCTTCGGCGAGGTGGTCTGGAATTCCCCGACGGCTAGGCTGAACCTGCGCGTAGGCGACGAGCGACCTTTCGTTCCCCGCTTTCTCACCGGCGCTGCGCCGCCGCTCTTCGTGCGACCGAAGAAGCTGCGGACACGCCTTTTCCCGGACAGCCAGCAAGAGCTCAGCCTTGCCACCGCTTGGCAGCTTGCTAGTGACGGCCAGACGGTCCTGATCTATTGCCCCGAGCGGCGAAGCGTCGAGCCGTTCGCCAAGGTCATCGTCGACTTGAACGAACGTGGCGCGCTTCCCTCATTGCTCGTCGCCAATGCCGCTTTGCTGCAAACGGCGATCGCCCTTGGCGAGGAGTGGCTCGGCGCCGACAGCGACATCCTCAAGTGCCTTCGGCTCGGCGTGGCTCTCCACCACGGTGCGCTGCCGACGGCCTACCGCAAGGAAGTCGAACGCCTTTTGCGCGAAGGAACGCTCAAGGTGACCATCTCGTCACCCACGCTCGCACAGGGACTGAACCTATCGGCGACCGCCCTTGTCATGCACTCGCTCTACCGCGCCGGCGAGCGCATCAAGGTATCAGAATTCAAGAACGTCATCGGTCGCGCCGGACGCGCCTACATCGATGTCGAAGGGATAGTTCTCCATCCCATCTTCGAAGATACGCGGAACAAGAAGCACGACGAATGGGTCGCGTTGATCGAGGATCTAGGCGCGCGTGAGATGGAAAGCGGGCTGATCCAGCTCATCCTCGCCCTTCTCACGCGAATGCACGCCCGCATCGGCGGCAACCTCGATCAGTTGATGGACTACGTCGTCAACAATGCCGCCGCATGGACCTTCCCCAAGATCCCCGGCGAGAAAGCAGATAAGCGGGAGCGCGCACGGAAGGATTGGGAGCGCCATCTCGCCACCCTCGACACCGCCATTCTCAGCTTGATCGGCGAAGCCGACGTTCCCGATCACGGAATCGAGGCGGCTCTGGATGCGATCCTGCAGTCCTCCTTGTGGCAGCGTCGTCTCCTCCGGGTCGACGATGCCTCCCGGACCGCCTATCGCAGCGCGCTGCTGACCCGCAGCCGCTACATCTGGGCTAGGTCTACGCCCGCGACACGCCGCGGCTATTTTCTGGCGGGTCTGGGCCTCGAAGCCGGCCACGCCCTCGATGCCGTGGCGCCGGAGGCCAACGAGCTGCTGATCCAAGCCAACGGTGCGCTCCTGGCCGCAGACGCGGAAGCCGCGATCTTGGCCATCACGACGCTCGCAGAGCGAGTGTTCGCATTTTACCCGTTCACGCCCGATCCGTTTCCCGACAACTGGCGAGCCATCTTGCGTTGCTGGCTGCTTGGCCAGCCACTCGCCGGATTGGTCGCTGGCCAGGAGGGCGATGCGCTGCAGTTCATCGAAGGCGGCCTCGTCTATCGCCTTCCCTGGGCGATGGAGGCGCTCCGCGTTCGCGCGGCGGCGAACGGCGACGTCGTTGGGCAATTCGGCCTCGCCCTGAACGATTATGAACTCGGCTTGGCCGTCCCAGCGGTCGAAACCGGCACGATGAACCGCTCCGCATCCATTTTGATTCAAGCCGGCTTCAGTTCACGACTCGCCGCCATCAAAGCAGTGACCGACGCCGGCGCGACATTCACGACCGGCCAGGAGCTGCGGACCTGGCTGCGGTCGCCCGAGGTCGCCGCATTGTCAGCTCAACCGGACTGGCCAACTCCCGAGACCCGGGCAATGTGGGTCGAGTTCACGCAAGAATATGCCCCACGCGACAATCGCACCTGGGCGGAACGACGCTATCGCGGCCAAGCCCAATGGTACGGAGTCCCGCCACCTCCCGGTGTCCCAGTCACCCTCCATCACTGGAATGGCCAGCCCTTGGTGCTTTCCGGCGAGGGTCTGCCGATCGGTCGGCTCAATCATCCTTTGAATCCGCAACGCCGCGGTCTTGTCCGCGTCACGGTCGCCGCGGACCCTGGTCAGGTCGATTTGAGCTATCTCGGTCCCGACGATCTCTGGGTGGCCTAGCAGCCTCGACGCCGCCACCCCTTGAGCTTGCGGCCCGGCGACGCGGGATTGTGGCCCGAGGCGAATGCGATCCTGACCATCACGGCCAATGATGATGTGGCGCCGTTTCGTGCCAGTTAGATGGCGACGCTCCGTCGTGACCAACGTCTGGCTTGGCTCGATCTGACAACGAGCTGCTCAGATCCTTACCGGCGGGCAGCTTCAAGGTTTCGGAGCACCGAGCCGAAGCCTCCGTTGTTCAGAAAGCGACGGCAATAATGTCAAAGACTCACCGCCCTCCCGAGCTTCTTCCCCAGCAGCTGAGTCAGGGTCTCGGCCGACCCCTTCGGGGAGACCACCGCAACGCCCCTTAGAGTGAGAGTACGGACGGGCTTCCGTGACGGGTTGAGGGTCGAGAGAGAGGCTCCCGGCCGGCCCGTCATGGAGATACTGCCATGACCCAGACAAGCACTATCGCCGAGCGGGATGCCTTCGGCCCATCGCCGGTTTCCGCCGGATACAAAGTTGACATCTCGCGCGGCGAACGGATCGGGCGGGTGTCGTCAGAATGGTTCTCACGGCCCGACGACGAGCGATATCTGTCGCTCAGCGCTCTCTACGCCGCCGTTCGTGCCCGCGCGGATCGCGCCACCGGCCGCACCGTCGAAACCCGGACGCTTCGTGTTGAGGCCAGTCGCGACGACGCCGAGCGCCTGGCGTTGATCGTGCCGGGCCGCGAGGAATCCATCGCTCCCACGCACTGGTCATTCGGCCAGATGTGCAGCCTGGTCGGAGCGCCCGCCGGCTATATGCGGCAACTCCCGGCGCCGCTTGCCGGCATCAACATGCAGCACGGGCTGCTCTCGCACCGGGCCGAGCTGGTGAAGACGCTGGAGGCGGACGACGGGCGGATCGAACTGCGCGCCGTCACCGGCCCGGATTATGGCCGTATCTGGGACCATGAGTTGGTCGCCGCGGTCATGAAGATCGCCGGTGAGGGCACTGGCGATACGCGCTGGAAGGTGCCGGGCCTGCTCGATTGGTCGACCATGACGCATAATCCATTCGTCGAGGTGACCAAGGACACGACCACCCTCTACGCCTCCGATCGCGACGTCTTCCTCTTCCTCGTCGATGACACCCATCCGATCGAAGCCGGCCGCCTGCCCAACGGCGACCCTGATCTCTACTTCCGGGGCTTCTATTGCTGGAACAGCGAGGTGGGCTCCAAGACCCTCGGTATGGCGTCCTTCTATCTCCGCGCGGTGTGCATGAATCGCAATATCTGGGGCGCCGAGGGCTTCGAGGAGATCTCGATCCGCCACAGCAAGTTCGCCAGCCACCGGTTCGCGCATCAGGCGGCGCCGGCGCTGGAACGCTTCGCCACGTCGTCGCCCGCGCCGTTTCTGGCGGGGATCAGGGCCGCTCGCGAGCAGATCGTTGCCCGCAAGGATGAGGATCGCGAGAGCTTCCTGCGCAGGCGCGGCTTCTCGCGTCCAGAGACCGAGAAGATCATCGCCACCGTACTGGAGGAAGAAGGGCGGCCGCCGGAGTCGATCTTCGATTTCGTCCAGGGAATCACGGCGCTCGCCCGCGCCAAGCCACATCAGGATGCGCGGCTGGAGCTGGAGGGCAAAGCCGCGAAACTCCTTTCCAGCGTCCGGTAATACCGGGAAGCGTGGAACCGGGTCCACGGCTCCACGCCTTTACGATTCCGCGCAGCCCCAGCCTCCTAGAGGAAGAGGGCTGCGCTCGCTTCGTGACGGGTTGAGGGTCGAGAGAGAGTCTCACGGCCGCCCGTCATGGAGAATGACCATGACCCGAGTTCAGAAGATCGTCCTGTCCTCATCGCAGGATATCCCGTTCAACAAGCTGGTGCTGAGCCAGTCCAATGTCCGGCGGATCAAGGCCGGCGTTTCGATCGACGAGCTGGCCGAGGACATCGCCCGTCGCACACTCCTGCAGAGCATCACCGTGCGGCCGGTTCGCGATGCCGAAGGCGTCGAGACCGGCATGTTCGAGGTTCCGGCCGGCGGCCGCCGCTTCCGCGCGCTCGAACTTCTGGTCAAGCAGAAGCGCTTGGCCAAGACCGCGCCCGTGCCCTGCGTCGTGCGCGAGGACGGCATTCCCGAGGAAGACAGCCTCGCCGAGAACGTCCAACGCGCGCCGCTGCATCCGCTCGATCAGTTCCGGGCCTTTCTGGCGTTGCGTGAGAAGGGCCAATCCGAGGAGGACATCGCCGCGGCCTTCTACGTCACCGTGTCGGTCGTCAAGCAGCGCCTCCGCCTTGCATCCGTCTCGCCCAAGCTGCTCGACGTCTATGCCGACGACGGCATGACGCTGGACCAGCTCATGGCGTTCACCGTCAACGGCGATCATGAGCGCCAGGAGCAGGTGTTCGACCGCCTGACTCAGTCCTACTCCAAGGAGCCGCATGTCATCCGCCGGATGCTCACCGAGGGCGCCGTGCGGGCGTCGGACAAGCGCGCGCAATTCATCGGTCTCGATGCGTACACCGAGGCGGACGGTGTGATTCTGCGCGACCTGTTCCAGGGCGACGACGGCGGCTGGCTGCAGGATGTCGGTCTCCTCGACATGCTGGTAGCCGAGAAGCTGCGGGAGCAGTCCGAGGTGATCCGCGCCGAAGGCTGGAAGTGGATCGATGTCGCGCCCGACTTTGCCTACGGCCACACTTATGGCCTTCGGCAATTGCGTGGTGAGCAGATTCCGCTCACCGACGACGAGCAGGCGACGCGCGATGCGTTGCAAGCCGAGATGGACGGTCTGGAGGAGACCTACGCCGAAGCGGAGGAACTGCCCGACGAGGTCGATCAGCGGCTCGGCGATATCGAGACGGCGCTTGCCGCTTTCGATGATCGCCCACAGTCCTTCGATCCCGAGGAGGTTGCCCGAGCCGGCGCATTCGTTAGCATCGACGGTTCGGGCATCCTGCGCATCGAGCGCGGCTATGTCCGCCCCGAGGACGAACTTCCGATCGCCCCGGAGACCGACGCCGACACCGATCCGACCGACGAGCCGCCAATTGCGGCGCGAACCGAGCACGACGGTACGAGCGTGGTCGCAGGCACGGAGCCTCCTGCAGATGAGCCTGAGGAAGACGATGGTATCAAGCCGATCCCCGACCGGCTGATGACCGAGCTGACGTCCCATCGGACTCTCGCGCTTCGCCACGCGCTGGGCGAGAATCCTGACATCGCCTTCGTCGCCGCGCTTCACGCCCTGTGCCTCAAGGTGTTCTACCGCTATGCGCAGGACACCTGTCTTGAGCTCGATCTGAAGAGCGCCGGTTTCAGCGCTCAGGCGCCGGGCCTTGCCGACAGTGCGCTTGCCGTCGCCTTCGACGCCCGGCATCAGGCTTGGCTCAATGCCCTGCCGAAGGAGCCGGCCGAACTTTGGGAGGGGCTTCTGACGTTTGACGGCGACAGCCGTCAGGCGCTGTTCGCTCACTGCGTCTCGCTGTCGGTCAACGCGATCTATGAGGCCTACAATCGCAAGCCTCGCGCGCTGGCCCACGCCGACCGGATCGCCCAGGCCGTCGATCTCGACATGGTCGCAGCCGGTTGGACGCCGACGATCGATACCTATTTCGGTCGGGTGACCAAGGCCCGCATCCTCGCAGCCGTGCGGGAGGCGAAAGGTGCGCGGGCGGGTGACCGTATCGAGCACCTCAAGAAGGCCGAGATGGCGGAGCAGGCAGAGACGCTGTTGGCGGGGTCCGGATGGCTTCCGGAGCCGCTACGCACGCCTGGTCGCGACGTGCCGAACTCCGTTGAGACCGACGCCATCGATGCCGCGGCAGCAACCGTCGATGCGGCGGGCGTAGAAATGACGGCGGACGGCGGTGAAACGGCCGTGGTGGAAGAGGAGGACGTGGCCGAGGATGACTCGGTCGCGCTCGAAGCCCACGCGACCGCGGCCGAATGACGAAGGAGTCAACCGCACTGCCAGGGGGCCCGCCAGCGATGGCGGGCCCTTTTCGTCTCGGAGGACACGATGTCGGACAATGCATCCGATCTAGCACGCCGAATGGCCAGGCAGGTTGAGGCGGTCTGCCGTCATTATCTTTCCAACGGCCGCCGTGAAGGACGCTACTGGCTGATAGGCGATGCCCGCAACACGCCGGGGCGGTCCATGTTTGTCCGCCTAAAGGGCGTAGAATCTGGCAAGGGCGCTGCGGGCAAATGGACCGACGCCGCCACTGGCGAACACGGCGATTTGCTCGATGTCATCCGCGAGGCACGCGGTCTGGTGGATTTCAAGGACGTCGCCGAAGAGGCGCGAACCTTCCTCAGCCTTCCGCATCCCGAGCCTGAGCGGCAATCAAGTCCGCGGCAGGCGCCAGCTCCGACCGGATCGCCGGAGGCGACACGCCGGCTCTTCGCCATGTCGCAAACGATCCCGGGCACGGTCGTGGAAACGTACTTACGCCAACGCGGCATCACGGCTTTGCACGAAACCGGATCGCTGCGCTTCCATCCCCGATGCTTTTACAGGCCGGGCGAGCACAGTCCGACCGAGAGCTGGCCGGCAATGATCGCATCCGTCACCGATCTTGGCGGCCGCATCACTGGCGCGCATCGTACCTGGCTTGCACTCGACGGCAGCGGCAAGGCGCCGGTCGATACGCCCAGGCGGGCGATGGGCGACCTCCTTGGCCACGCAGTCCGGTTCGGCGTGTCGCATGACGTAATGGCTGCCGGCGAAGGCATCGAAACCATCCTATCGCTGCGAATGGCGACGCCCCGCATGCCGATGGTCGCCGCGCTATCGGCCGCGCATCTCGCAGCCATGCTGTTCCCGGCGACACTCCGCCGACTCTACATCGTGCGTGACGACGATCCGGCCGGCGATGGCGCGCGCGATAGCTTGGTCGCACGTGCAAACGCTGTCGGGATCGAGGCGATTGTTCTGTCGCCGACGCTCGGAGACTTCAACGAGGATCTCAGGCTGATCGGCATCGTTACGCTCCGGGCTGACGTCCGCGTCCAGCTCGCCCCTGAAGATGTCGCACGCTTCATCGCGGCAGAGGCGATGTAGTTCCGGAGGGATGCGACAATAGCGGCGGCGCTGCCAGCGCGATCGCCCTGGCTGATTCCCATCTCGCCGGAGAGACCGCGACCCGGCCTTCGAGAGGGCGATCGGCCGTCAAACGGTCCGGCCCAACAATGGCTGCGCCCGGTTCTTTTCCGCCGGCCCTCCGGGCCTTTGCATCGCGAAAGCAAAACAACCGGGCTTCGCCATCCTCCGCTGACGCTTCGGCCCTGCGCTTCGCTCCGGGTGTAGGTCCGGCCCGCCCGACGGCTTTCGTCGCCAGAAGGCCGCGAGGGTCGCGGTCAGACCGACGAAGGAGCATCTCATGACGAGCGATCGCGACGACTTCGAGCCCCATCACGCTTCATCTCCCACCGACCACCTTCTCACCGAACTTCAGCTTTATGGCTTCCGCCCCTTCCAGGATGAACTCGACCCGAGGCCGCTGCCCGAGGGGAACGCCGTCGCCGGCGCCATCGCCGACATCTTCGATGCACTGATTGTCACCTTGCAGGACACCCGCCTCGAGCCCGACCTCGACGATCTGCTCTGGTCGACCGTCAATCTCTTCCACCGCGCTACCGACCGGATCGAGCGCGAACTCGACGACAATGAGCAGGCGCAGCGGCGGAGCCAACGTGAACAAGACGGCTCCGAGGTAAAATCCGTCGACCTGGAACGGCTCACCGCCGAGGGCCAGACGCTGATCGAACGCCGTGACGCTTTCGAGCTGATGCGCGACCAGGCAGCCGAACATTTCGAACGCCACACCAACTCATCGTGGCGGCCACGTAGCGGATCGATGGTCAACCATCGCAACCTGACCTCGGCGATGATCGACAGCCGTGACTTCCTCGCCGCCAGGAAGCGCGCCAAGAACGAAGTCCTTCTCCCGGCTGGCTCGAAGATCGCGCTCACCGGCGGACTCGACTTCAACGATCATCGGCTCATCTGGGTCAAGCTCGATCAGGTTCACGCCAAGCACCCGGACATGGTGCTGTTGCACGGCGGCAGCCCAAAGGGCGCCGAGCGCATCGCCGCACGTTGGGCCGATCATCGCAACGTGCCGCAGATTGCCTTCAAGCCCGACTGGACGAAGCACGCCAAGGCCGCGCCATTCAAGCGCAACGACCAGATGCTCGACGTCCTGCCGATCGGCGTCATGCACTTCCCGGGCACGGGCATTCAGGACAACCTCGCTGACAAGGCCCGCAAGCTCGGCATCCCGGTCTGGAAGTTCGGCGGCGCGTAAGCGCCGCCATCTTTCACCTTCAACCATCCTGATAGCCGAGAGAGTTCAAGGCTGCTGGCGCCAAAACTGCGTGCTGTAATTGTTCAGCCCACGGGAGTGAGAATCGACCGTCGCCTGGAAGGTTCCCGGGATCTTGTCTCCGTCACCGCCTTCCCTGAAATAGTCCCTGACCGAATAGAGCGCACCTCTCATAAGATGCTCCCAGGTTTGATATAGCCTGTTTTGTAGGTCCTGCTCCTGCTTGGCGGCGCTCAGCTTTCGCTTCGGGGCCGGTGTCGTATAGTCCGGACGTAGGTCGACTTCGTGGACGAACGTTATGCTGCCGAACGTCCACTCGTCATCGACAGTCCGGCGCCACCGATAGCTCACCCTGACACTCAGATGTTTGCTGAGGTGATAAGGCGGGGTGATCTGGTCATCGACGGAGAAGAGCTGCCCTTCCTTCTGTTCCGTTTCCATCCGTTGCTTCATCGCCTCGACAGCGAAGGACAAATCACGGGCTGCGCGTCGAAGGACGTCTCCTGTTTCCGCCCGCTTTCGTGGTGCCTTGGCCTGGCGGTGTTTCGCCAGCGCCTGTTCGAAGTAATGGAGTTGTGTTGCGATGTAGGAGCCGCAGTTCGCGAGAGGGAGACGGTGCAAATCACCGGATCGTTCCTCACGAATCGCCTGCTCGATGAGCCTGTCCAACTCGCTGGCGTCGATCGACGCGAGGGCAATCTGTTGATCGCGGGGGATGTTAATCTCTCCCATGCTGGATATCCTCGTTTCTTCTGCTGGGGCTTGTCCATCGTGCTCCACTGGCGGCAGTGCAATGTCTTAGCCGACACGGAGCAACTTCGCACGGCGAAGCGCATGACGTCTTGTGGACTGGTGAGTAGCTCCACATGGAGCAAAGCACCCCGCTTTTCTGCGCTGATCCTTGGTCCGACTGATCGCTTGTCGCCATCAACCCGTAAAGGGTCGGCTATGCGAGCATGCCGCCGCTGCGGCTTCGCCTGCGCGGTGATTGCAGCGCTCAGTCCGACACGTCGGGCGCCTGTCAGCGGGGGATGGTCCTCCGCCTCCAGACAGGAGCCGGAACAATGTCCCTCAACGACGCTCACGCCTTTGCCTTCAGCCTTGCCGCGACGCTCATGGTCGCGATCGTCATCTTCCACGCCGGAGACGGCAGCCTCGCCGTCATGCCCGCTAACGAATACGATGGCGACGCGACGGCGATCATCCACGAAATCGATCCCTTCGCCTTGTAATCATGGCGAGAACTCACTCGCGGGAGCGGAAGTTCTATCGGATTTCCACTCCCGTTTTGGCTCGATTTCGACTATGTTCACGTGGCGCCGCGGTGGTGGTGGAAGGCGCGACCGTTAGACATTTCTCACGGGAGACCATCGCCATGATCTTCATCGGCATCCTCGCCAGCATCGCGGCCATCGGCACGCTCTGCTGGCTATTGTTCACGCTTGCCGTCTTCGCGCTGCCGTTCTTTGCAGGCGTCGCCGCAGGCATGTGGGCCTATGACAGTGGCGCCGGTTGGCTCGGCGGCTTTGTCGTCGGAGCCGTTGCTGCCGGTTTGACCTACGGCATCGGCCAACTTCTCCTCGCCTTCGTGCGCCCGCTCTGGGCGCGGATCGCTATCGCGCTCGCCTTCGTCGCCCCGGCGGCGCTTGCCGGCTACCATGCCACCCACGGCATCGTGAAACACACGATGCCGTCGGAGACCTGGCAAATCGCCTTTTCCGTCATCGGCGCGGTCGCAGTCGGCGTCACGGCACTATTGAAGATGACGACGATGGCCACGCCCGGACCGGGTGGCGGCAGCGTCGCGCACGGCTGACGCCCCAGAGCTGCGGACCGGAAGCGACACTTGGTTTCGGGTGTGAGCCTGACGATCCTCTATGTCTGGCGGTGCGATGTATTGATCGTGATCTTTGCTCATGTCGCGACCGATCTATGGGCCTCATGCGGCCCGTATGAGCAGCCTTGGTTCATGGGCGACGCCTGCCGAGCGGCGCGTCTGAGGCGCGATGTCAACGGCGTTGTCGCCGTGGATCGCGGGATGGCGACTCACGACTGATGCGCACCGCGGCGTGCACACAGAGCGCGTCATCGACGGCGTGTATCGTTCCTGTGATCTAGACGGTTGCAGCGAGGTCGCCACGTTCTCCGTTGCTCGGTCTCTGTCTGGTCGACCGCTCCAAACGGCCTCTTCAATGGGCTGATCTGGCCGGAGGTCGGCTGCGCCTCGACCGCCTATGCGGCAATGGCGCCGATCGACTTTCTTCCCCTGCCGGCTGCGCCGTCATTCCTCGCGAAACAAGAAAGTCGCCTGGCTGCCATCCTCCGCTGCGCTACGGCCTGCGAGCAGGTGCCGCGTCGATCGCCTCCGGCCTGTCGATCGCCATCGAGGCCGCAATGGTGCGGGCTCGGAACAGAGTTCAAGGAGAACTATCATGGCGACCATCGGTACCTTCAAGAAGTCCGGCACGAACGAGTTCACCGGCCAAATCGTCACCCTCAGCGTCCAGGCAAAGAACGTCCGCATCGTCCCCGAGGCCAACCGCTCTGGCGAGAACGCCCCCAGCCACCGCGTCTTCGCAGGCCGCGTCGAGATCGGCGCCGCCTGGTCCAAGCGCAGCAACGAGGGCCGCGATTATCTGGGCCTCAAGCTCGACGATCCGAGCTTCGCCGCCCCGATCTACGCCAACCTCTTCGACGACGAGGAGGGCGAGGGTTACAGCCTCATCTGGTCCCGCCCCAATGGCCGCCGCGCCGACTAATCCAGCCCGCAACGCCCCGCCCGATCCTCGGGCGGGGCAAGTTGTTTTTAAGACCTGCCGTCTCGGCTTCGTACAATGTCGGCTTTACGCCTCGGCGGTTATCGGCTTTGCGCCTTTCCGCCGATCGGAAGTGCGACTCGGGGGGGACTCACTTCTCACCCTTCTTTACCGTCTCGTCGAGCAGATCGACCGGCCTGACATCCAACGCTTCCGCCAAATGCCACATCGTCAACAGCGTGACATTTTGCTGGCCCCGCTCCATGCCGCTCACATAGGCGCGATCCACACCCATTTTCACGGCGACCGCCTCCTGACTCAGACCGGCCGCAATGCGATACCTCCTGACGTTGGCTCCAAAGATTCTGCGAATGTCCATCCGCAGGATAGGAGACAATCGTGCATTATATCGCTACGTGTTATAATACACGGCCCCGCGGCCTGCGTGTGATGCCGCCAGTGGGCTGCCGCGATGCGTGAAAAGCATCGGGAAATTTCAGCTATCGGTCTGGTTTGCAGTTGCACTGCGGATACGATCGATTAACCAAAGACGATGGACGCGCCAATGACCGTCATTGCCTTCCAAGATCGTCCGCCCGAGAGCGACCGTCTCACGGCCTACGATGAAAGCCATCTCGTCGCCTATATCCGATTACTGGACGCCGACGCGGAAGGCGCCGATTGGCGTGAGGTGGTGCAGATCATCTTCGGATTCGATCCCGACCGTGACCCCGAACGCGCTCGCATCATGCATCAAACCCATCTCGCCCGCGCCCGCTGGATGACGACGACCGGCTATCGCGAACTCCTCCGCCCCCGCGTGCAGTGAGATAGAGCGCTCCTCTCGGTCGTCAGAGGCATCGCGCCGGCCAGATTCAGGGACTTCCGTCTCATCTCGTGGGCGGCAACTCTGCACACGCAGGGAGCACTGAGCGCGGACGAGGAGACGCGTATGGCCGAGCCGCCCGATTGGCGATTGCACCAAACCGAACGCGCTCTGAACCGGCTGGAGCGACACGGATTCGCGTGGGAATTTCTACGCCGCAATCCCGACTATCGAAGTCAGTACGACAGCCTGCGTAGCACCCCAACAAGCCGGCCAGGCGCTGCATCGCGACAAAGGAGCACCGCCCCACAATGGGGATTACGCTTTCCTGATCGATCCCGACCTCTCCGCTCATGACACCGCGATCTTTTGGTGTCCCGAGCTCCTCGCCAGCGTGCTGCTGCTTGAAGCCGCACCGGCCGTGTTTCGGATGGCCCGTCGGCTCGAGCAACTCGACCTGACCCTCGCAACCGTACACACACTGCGAGGCAGCGGAACCGCGATCGTATTGCCTCACCCGGGCGGCGATCATCATTTGATCCTCGGTGCGATCGAGCCGGATCAACCCCTCGCGGTGCTGCTGCCGCTCGACGACAGCTTCCACATCCGCGCCGAAGCAGCATTGCGATTCCAACGGCGTCTGTTCGGACGCGCGACCGGTCCGCCACCGCGCGCGCTGACGCTCACCCCACGCTACCGCCTGCGGCTGGTGCGCATGGTGCGCGCGCTAGACGGCCGATCCTCCGGCGCCACGTATCGCGAAATCGCTGCGGTGCTCTTCGAAACGCATCAGCAATCCGCGACCGAGTGGAAAACGTCGTCCATCCGTGCCCAGACAATCCGCTTGGTCAAGGATGCCGAGACGATGGTGCGCGGCGGCTATCTCCGCTTGCTGGCAGGCCGCTGACCTGCGCCGCAGCTCCCATCGAACATCGTCACAAAGGGGTACGCGCACAGAGGGGTCTCACTCCGTCATCCACCCTGACGCCGGCGGTTCGCCATCGTGGTCCCTGCTTCGCCACTGCACCCCGGCGGGGCAGCCGATTCCCCGGAGGCCCCAATGTCAGCAACGCGACTCGACCCCCCGCCACGCTATCTCCGGACCCCCGAGGCGGCGCGCTACCTCGGTCTGTCCGGTCGCACGCTGGAGAAACACCGCACCTACGGCACGGGACCGGTCTATCGCAAGCTGGGTGGCCGCATTGTCTATGCGCTCGACGATCTACAAGCTTGGGCCGATCGCGGCACACGGCAGTCGACGTCGGATCCGGGCCACGGTGTTGTCCACCCTGCGAAGCGACAGTCGACGCCCGGCGGGGGAATGCCCGCGCGACGCGGCGGCGCATCATGATCGTCGCGCTCCTCAATCAGAAGGGCGGCGTCGGCAAGACAACGCTGGCGCTGCATCTCGCCGGTGAATGGGCTCGGCGAGGAAAGCGCGTCGTTCTCATCGACGCCGACCCCCAAGGCTCGGCGCTCGACTGGTCGCAGCAGCGAGCGCGCGAAGGCCTCGGACGCCTGTTTGGTGTCGTCGGTCTTGCGCGAGATACACTTCATAGCGAAGCGCCGGAACTGGCGCGAAGCGCCAATCATGTGGTGATCGACGGGCCACCGCGTGTCGCCAGCCTGATGCGCTCCGCGCTGCTTGCCGCCGACCTGGTGCTGATCCCCGTGCAGCCATCACCTTTCGATGGCTGGGCGTCAGCGGAGATGCTCTCGCTGCTGGGCGAAGCGCGGATCTACCGCCCCCAGCTCGCCGCCCGCTTGGTGCTGAATCGCTGCGGAGCGCGAACCGTCATCGCGCGCGAGACGGCCGAGACGCTCGCCGATCACGATCCGCCGGTACTCACCAGCACCGTCGGCCAGCGCGTCACCTTCGCCGACGCGGCACGCTCCGGCCGCCTGGTCTCGGAGATCAACGAACGCAGCCCTGCAGCGCGCGAGATCACCGCACTCTGCACCGAGGTCGGGAGGATCGCGCCATGACGGAGCGATCCCACAAACGTGCCTTCACTGCACGTCCAGCCGATCCTGAGAGCTGGGTGAAAGCCCCCGATCCGCGCCGCACGCGCGGAGGCGACGCCGCGAATTTCACCGCACGCCTCACCATCGACGTCACGCCCGACCTGCGCGGCCAGATCAAGATCGCTGCGTTCCAGCGCGGCGTCACTGTCGCCGACATGCTGCGCGAGCTGCTCGCCCGCGAATTTCCCCCAACCGAAGGAGGTACGCCATGAACGGCGCTCCTGACTTGCGTCGCGTTGCGACGCCGACGGTGGTTGGTCTGACCCACGTCGAGCTGACCTGGCTTGAGAAGAAGGTCGAATACTGGATCAGGTTCGGCCAGGACGTCCACGAACAGATTCTCGACCGCCGTCGGCGCGTCGTCAGCTTCCCGCCCCATAGCGTTTTCGCCTTCGTCCGTTGGGCGGCTAACGACTTCGGGACGATCATCTCGCGCATCGACATCGTGCGCGCGATCTCGCCGGGCGAGCCCTATCAGACGCTGCCCTTCGTGCGCCCTGGCGGCGACATCCTGCTGAAGATGGACGGCTGGCCGAAGGTCGAGCGCGTCCTGCAGATCGTCGACGCGATCGAGTCGCTCGGCATCAATCCCGCCGAGGTCTCGCCACATCATTGGCGACACGTTCACAATCGTCTCGCTGCCGGCCAAGAGCCGCGCAGCTACACTGCCGAGCAGCATCGGGCCATCCTTCTGCGCCGAAGGGTCGAGCCATGACCCGCTTCGGCTACGTCATGACGACGTACTTCACCGTGATGTTGATCGGCGGCCTGTCGTTCATCCACGTCACACCCAGGCTGATCTGGAACGCCTCCGCCAGCACGCCGATCGGACTCTATTCGCTCGATCGCTCGGCGCAGCTTGAAGTGACCGACCTCGTCGCTGTGGAGACCCCGGAGCCGCTCGCATCGTTCCTCGCCGAGCGTGGCTACGTTCCGCGCGGCGTCCCGCTCATGAAACGCGTCGCGGCGCTTCCCGGGCAGCAGGTTTGCCGCACCCGCGCGCACGTCACCATCGACGGTATAGCGATGGGCGAAGCGCTGACGCGCGACCGTCTCGGCCGCGATCTTCCCATTTGGCAGGGCTGCCGGCGCATCGCCGATGGCGAAATCTTCCTCATGAACTGGTCCGTCGAGGACAGCCTCGACGGTCGCTACTTCGGTCCGATTTCGACTCGCTCGATCATCGGCCGCGCAACGCCGCTGTGGACCGATGAAGACGGCAGCGGCCGCTTCGAATGGCGCGCCGCGACGCGGTGAACGACGCGCCTATCCGACCTCACCGCACAGCAAAGGAGTCTTCCCATGCCGCAGATCGGCGAATTCACGCGCACGAAGAACGGCTACGCCGGCCACATCCGCACGCTCTCGCTGGACGCCCAGATCGTGCTCATCCCCGCTGAGCACACCGACGCCGAGAATGCGCCGGACTATCGTGTTCATCACGGCAATGACGACGGACCCGAGATCGGCGCCGGATGGAAACGAACCAGCGAAAAGGCCGGCGACTACGTCTCCTTGCAGATCGACGACCCCACCCTGGCCCAGCCTATCCGCGCGAACCTGTTCCAATCGACCGATGACAAATCCGTCTGGAGTCTGCTCTGGAACCGTCCACCCAAACGCGGCGAGCGGGACTGAACGATGTCCGTCCCTCATCACCAAACTGTCGTCGGGCGGCTAAGCGCCGTCCGACTGACAGCCTTCCTTCTCCTTTCCGGCTTGCTCCTGGCCGTGCCGCTCAGCGCCACAGCGAACGCTCAGGATGTGCCGGCTACACGAACCGCGCCGACGCATCCGTTCGCCGTTCACATCGAAGAGGCCGCACGGCGCTTCGGCATCCCGGCTGCGTGGATTCGCGCAGTCATGCGCGCGGAAAGCGCCGGCGATGTACACGCGATCTCCTCTGCCGGCGCGATGGGCCTGATGCAGATCATGCCGGATACCTGGGCGGAGCTGCGCGTACGCCATAGACTCGGACGCGATCCTTACGATCCGCGCGACAACATCCTGGCCGGCGCGGCGTACTTGCGCGAGATGTATGATCGCTACGGTTTGCCGGGCTTTCTCGCGGCCTACAATGCGGGACCAGGGCGCTACGAAGAGTATCTCGCGGGCCGCCCGTTGCCGGCCGAAACCCGCGCGTATGTCGCCGCATTGCTCCCTTCGTTCGGCGCCGGTGACCTACCCGGTGCAATCACCGTCGCCGCGGCCGATCCTCGCGCCTGGACTCGTGCGCCGTTGTTCATCATGCGCGATGAGCGCATGACCAGTGTCGATCCAGCGCAGACGGAACAACAATCAGGCGACGCTCCGGCAGCAGCTCCGATGCGCGAGGCATCCGCGATCATGCCGCAGTCCGCTGGCCTGTTCGTCGCGCGGTCCGTCGAGCGAGACCCGCGATGACACGCGTCAGCCTCTTTCGCAGTCTGGAGTGCACCGTCGCATCATGGAGTGCGTGGAAGGGGAAGCAGGGCAACACGACCGCACGATGGCAGGATAAAGGGGCGCGATGTGCGCCTCGGTTCGGTTGTGCTTTTTCAAGGGTTTACGCTGCGAATTCGCGAGGTGCGCCTGACCGGCGCAGCCTCCGGCTTCCGCGATTCTCCAAGATTATCCGCGCGATGGCGCGATGTGCGGGCTCGCGGCGATGAGCAGCGAAGACGAGTTCCGCATCCGACCAGGCCGCATCCGTTCGACGAGCGCGCAGCGCGCCAGACCGTTCATCGCCCAGGCCCTGGCCGCCGCCGAGCGTGCCGGCGGATCGGTCTCCCGCAAAGGGGCGATCGGTCCCGGTCACCGCTCTCGGTTCGGCCGCGGCCAGCGTGCATCGCTGCAGGCCAATCGGCTCATCACGTCCCGCTCGCGCGGCGCTGTCGTCAAGGCGCGTGTGATCCGCCACGGTGGACGCAACGCGCCGCTCGCGACTCACCTGAACTATCTGCGCCGCGAGGGCGTCACCCGGGACGGAGAAAAGGCGCGGCTGTTCGGACCTGGCGCCGATGACATCGACCCGAAGGCGTTCGCTGAGCGGTGCGAGGATGATCGGCACCATTTCCGGTTCATCGTTTCGCCCGACGACGCCGTGGAAATGGCGGACCTCAAGACCTTTACGCATGATCTCGTCGGGCAGATGGAAAAGGACCTCGGCACCAAGCTCGATTGCGTCGCCGTCGATCACTGGAACACCGAACATCCCCACGTCCATCTGATCGTGCGCGGTGTGCGCGAGGATGGCGAGAACCTCGTCATCTCCCGCGACTATATCAAGGAAGGCATGCGCGATCGGGCACGGGATCTGATCACGCAAGAGTTGGGGCCGCGCACCGATCACGAGATCCGCCGCACGCTTGAACGTCAGATCGAGACCGAGCGCTGGACCAATCTTGATCGGCAGCTCGCCCGGGATAGCTACCGTACCGGCGTCGTCGACCTCGCGCCGCGGCCCGACCGCCAGCCCGACGAATTTCATGCGCTCAAAGTCGGGCGCCTACGCAAGCTCGAGTCGCTCGGCCTTGCCGACCAAATCGGCCCCGGCCAGTGGGCGATATCGGAGAACGCCGAGGCGACGCTACGCGAACTCGGCGAGCGCGGTGACATCATCAAGCGCATCCATCGTGGTCTGTCCGAACGCGGAATTGAACGTGGCGCGGCCAGCTATGTGCTGGCTGGAGAGAGTCTGGACGATCCCGTCGTCGGCCGGCTGGTGGACCGCGGACTCGACGACGAGCTGAAGGGCACCGCCTATGCCGTCGTCGATGGCGCGGACGGCCGCACCCATCACATCAAGCTCGCCGACCTCGATGCGGCCGGCGACAGCGCGCCGGGCTCCGTCGTCGAGCTGCGCAGGTTCGACGATGCGAAGGGGCAGCGCCGCGTGGCGCTGGCAGTCCGATCTGACCTCACGATCGAACAGCAGGTCACGGCGTCGGGCGCGACCTGGCTCGACCGGCAGGCAATTGCCCGCGAGCCGGTTGCGCTCGGCGGCGGAGGCTTCGGCGCGGAGGTGCGTGAAGCCCTGGACCGGCGCGCCGAACGTCTGATCGGGCAAGGTCTGGCCGAACGTCAGAAGCGCGGCGTCAGCTTCAGCCGCAACCTGATCGAGACGCTGCGCCGGCGCGAGCTGGACGCCTTCGGCGCCAGGCTCGCGGCAGAGAGCGGCCGCCCATTCAATCAGGCCGCGGCGGGAGAATACATCGCTGGCGCCTACCAGCGGCGCATCGCGCTCGCCTCCGGCCGCTTCGCGATGATCGACGACGGCCTCGGCTTCCAGCTCGTGCCCTGGTCGCCGTCACTCGAAAAACAGCTCGGCCGCCATGTCGCCGGTCTCGCCCGAAGCGACGGCGGCATCGATTGGAGCTTCGGCCGCAAACGGGGGCTCGGCCTGTGAACAGCGCGCCTCATCACGAAAGGACTCCGCTATGTCGGCCACCAAAATCCTCTGGGGCCAAATCCTCCTCGTCTCCCTGATCGTGCTCACCACGACCTGGACCGCGACGCAGTGGACGGCTTGGCAACTCGGCTTCCAACCACAGCTCGGCCGGCCTTGGTTCGAACTCTTCGGCTGGCCGATCTACTATCCGCCGGCGTTTTTCTGGTGGTGGTATTTCTACGACGCCTATGCACCCCGCGTTTTCGTCGAGGGCGCCTATATCGCGGCATCAGGTGGCTTCATCGCCATCGCGGTCGCCATCGGCATGTCGGTCTGGCGTGCGCGCGAAGCCAAGAATGTCGAAACCTATGGGTCGGCCCGCTGGGCGCGCGCCGATGAAGTGCGGGCCGCCGGATTGCTCGGACCCGATGGCGTCGTAATCGGACGGTTCGACCACACCTACCTGCGTCATGACGGTCCGGAGCATGTGCTCTGTTTTGCGCCGACCCGCTCCGGCAAGGGCGTCGGCCTGGTCGTGCCTTCGCTGCTGACCTGGCCGGGCTCCGCCATCGTCCACGACATCAAGGGCGAGAATTGGCAGATCACAGCGGGCTTTCGTGCTCGGCATGGCCGCGTGCTGCTGTTCGATCCGACCAACGCGAAGTCCGCCGCCTACAATCCGCTTCTCGAGGTCCGCCGCGGTGAGTGGGAGGTCCGCGACGTCCAGAACATCGCCGACATCCTGGTTGACCCGGAAGGCAGCTTGGAAAAACGCAATCATTGGGAAAAGACCAGCCACGCGCTGCTGGTCGGCGCCATCCTCCACGTCCTCTATGCCGAGGCGGACAAGACGCTCGCGGGTGTCGCCGGCTTCCTGTCCGACCCCAAACGGCCGATCGAGTCGACACTCGCGGCCATGATGAAGACCGCGCATCTCGGCGAGGCCGGACCCCATCCGGTGATCGCCAGCGCTGCGCGTGAGTTGCTCAACAAATCCGACAACGAGCGTTCGGGCGTCTTGTCGACCGCGATGTCCTTTCTCGGCCTCTATCGCGATCCCGTTGTTGCAGAGGTGACGCGCCGCTGCGATTGGCGCATCATCGACATCGTCGGCGGAGCGCGGCCATCGACGCTCTACCTCGTAGTGCCGCCATCCGACATAGCGCGCACCAAGCCCCTGATCCGCCTGATCCTCAATCAGGTCGGACGCCGTTTGACGGAAGATCTCAACTCCAAAGGGCGGCGACATCGGCTGCTACTCATGCTCGACGAGTTTCCCGCGCTCGGGCGCCTCGACTTCTTCGAGAGCGCCTTGGCGTTCATGGCGGGCTATGGGCTGAAGAGCTTCCTGATCGCTCAGTCGCTCAATCAGATCGAGAAAGCCTACGGGCCGAACAATTCGATCCTCGACAACTGCCATGTGAGGATCAGCTTCGCCACAAACGACGAGCGCACCGCCAAACGCGTTTCCGACGCGCTCGGGACGGCGACCGAGATGCGTGCGATGCGCAACTATGCCGGACACCGGCTCAGCCCGTGGCTCGGCCACCTGATGGTGTCGCGATCGGAGACCGCGCGCCCACTGCTGACGCCGGGCGAGGTGATGCAGCTCCCGCCTGCCGACGAGATCGTCATGGTCGCCGGCACGCCGCCGATCCGCGCGAAGAAGGCGCGCTACTTCGAGGATCGCCGCTTTCAGGAGCGCGTGCTGCCGTCGCCAGCGCTTACGAAGCCAGCCGCGGGAAAGCCGGACGATTGGAGCGCCCTGCCATTGCCGGCGCGTCCGCAGCACGATCCATCCGCTCCGCAGGACGGCACGGGCGACGACGACTCGACCGGGTCGGAACGCCGTCGCCAACCCGAGCTCGCCACGGCGAGGACCGTCGAGAAGCCGCCGGTCGATAACGAGTTCGACTTCGAACGTGGGAACGACGCCGATGACGACGCCGCCCGCGCGAGCAGGCTGAACCAGGTCATGCAGGGCGTCGCGCGGCAAGTCTCGCTCGATCCCAACGACTGCATGGACCTTTGAGCGCACCACCAATGAAGGTTCCGAAAAAGCAGCGCCTTTCAGTCTATCTCGATCCGGATGTCATGAAGGCGCTCGCCGCCTATGCCGGGCGGCGCGATCAGTCGCTGTCGCTTGTCGCCGAAGCAGCGATCGCATCCTTTCTGTCGCCGGACGCCGCCGAGCGTCAGGAAGCCGCGACCACCAAGCGGTTGGATCAGCTCGACCGGCGGATGACCCGCATGGAACGCGACCTCGGCATTTCCGTGGAGATGCTTGCGGTGTTCGTCCGCCACTGGCTTACCACCAATCCACCTTTACCGGAGCCCGCTCAGGCGGCCGCACGCGCACAGGCGGGCGAGCGGTACGACGCCTTCGTCGCCGCGCTCGGCCGGCGACTCGCCAAGGGGCCGAAGGTGCGCGAGGAGATTTCCGAAGACGTCACAGGCATCGCGGGCGCGGAATAACCACCGCGCAACGTCTCGCAAGAGTCCGGCAGTTCCGCCGTGTCCCTGTCTTTGTACGCCAGAGCACTACGCCCCCGTTCTGCTTGTTGTCATGCCCTGATTTCTGCCTCTTCTACTGATCCCCGATCCAGGGCCGCGTGTTTGCGGCCCCGCGCAGAATGGGGACGACATGGCGGTTTCTCACCAGCAATCAGAGGCGATCCTTCGAGGCGCGCGCATGTTGCGCACCGCCCTCGGCCCCGCCATCGCCGGATTCCTGGAAGACCCGTCGATCGTCGAGGTGATGCTCAATCCCGACGGGCGGCTCTGGATCGACCGGCTGTCCGAGGGGCTCTCCGACACCGGAGAGCGGCTGTCGCCCGCGGACGGCGAGCGCATCGTCCGCCTCGTCGCGCATCATGTCGGTGCCGAAGTTCATTCCGGTTCACCGCGCGTTTCGGCGGAGCTTCCCGAAACGGGGGAGCGGTTCGAAGGCCTCCTGCCTCCTGTCGTCGCGGCCCCGGCGTTCGCGATCCGCAAACCGGCCGTCGCCGTCTTCACGCTCGCTGACTACGTCGCTGCGGAGATCATGTCTGCCGAACAGGCTGAGATCCTCCGCCGCGCCGTCGCGGACCGCCGCAACATCCTCGTTGCCGGCGGCACCTCGACCGGCAAGACCACGCTCACCAACGCCTTGCTCGCCGAAGTGTCGAAGACCTTCGACCGCGTCGTGCTGATCGAGGACACGCGCGAGCTGCAATGCGCCGCGCCCAACCTGGTCGCCATGCGGACGAAGGATGGCGTCGCATCGCTCTCCGATCTCGTCCGCTCCTCGCTTCGCTTGCGCCCCGATCGCATTCCGATTGGAGAGGTGCGCGGCGCCGAGGCGCTGGATTTGCTCAAGGCCTGGGGGACGGGCCACCCGGGCGGCATCGGCACGATCCACGCTGGCACCGCGCTTGGCGCGCTGCGCCGCCTCGAGCAGCTCATTCAGGAAGCCGTCATCACTGTCCCGCGCGCGCTGATCGCCGAGACCATCGATCTCGTCGCAGTTCTCAGCGGCCGCGGCTCGACCCGTCGCCTCGCCGAACTCGCCCGCGTCGAAGGTCTTCAGCCAGACGGCGACTACCGCGTCATCCCCGCAACCCAGCCCGCTCGAGGAGATTCCACATGATCCGCCATGCCCTGCGCACGCGCCGTCATATCGCGACCGCCGTGTCCGTCACCGTCGTCAGCATGATGCTGGCCCCGGCCGCTTACGCTTCCGGCTCCTCCATGCCGTGGGAAGCGCCGCTGCAATCGATCCTCGAATCCATCGAGGGGCCGGTCGCCAAGATCATCGCCGTGATGATCATCATCATCACCGGCCTGACACTGGCCTTCGGCGATACATCAGGCGGCGCGCGGAAGCTGATCCAGATCGTCTTCGGCCTCTCGATCGCCTTCGCCGCGTCGAGCTTCTTCCTGTCGTTCTTCTCGTTCGGCGGCGGAGCGCTCGTCTGATGGCGAGCCTGATCGACAGCGCCGGCGACGTGCCCGGCTACGCCGTCCCGGTCCATCGGGCGCTCACCGAACACATCCTGCTCGGCGGCGCGCCGCGCTCCATCGCGATCCTCAACGGCACGCTGGCGGCGGCGCTCGGCCTCGGCCTGCGGCTCTGGCTGGTCGGTCTCGGGCTCTGGGCGATCGGGCATTTCGCGGCCGTGTGGGCAGCCAAACGCGATCCGCAATTCGTCGACGTGGTGCGCCGTCACCTGCGCATCCCCGGCCACCTGAGCGCGTGAGGCCTCGATGATGAACCTTGCCGAATATCGCCGAACCTCAATCCGCCTCGCGGATTTCCTACCCTGGGCCGCGCTCGTGGGCGAGGGCATCGTCCTCAACAAGGACGGCAGCTTCCAACGCACCGCCCGCTTCCGCGGTCCTGACCTCGACTCCGCCGTGCCGGCCGAACTCGTCGCTGTCGCCGGCCGGCTCAACAACGCCTTCCGCCGGCTCGGCTCGGGATGGGCGATTTTCGTCGAGGCGCAGCGCCATGGCGCCGGCGCCTATCCGGCGAGCCGTTTTCCCGAGGCGGCGTCCGCCTTGGTCGACGCCGAGCGCAAGGCCGATTTCGAGGAAGACGCCTCGCATTTCGAGTCGAGCTACTTCCTGACCTTCGTCTATCTACCGCCGGCCGAGGACGCCGCCCGCGCCGAGAGCTGGCTCTATGAAGGCAAGGCCGACAACGGCCTTGACCCTCATGAGGCGTTGCGCGGCTTCGCTGATCGCACCGACCGCGTGCTTCAGCTCATCGAGAACTTCATGCCGGAATGCGCATGGCTCGATGACGGCGAGACGCTGACCTATCTCCATTCGACCGTTTCGACCAAGCGCCATCGCGTGCGCGTGCCCGAGACGCCGATGTATCTCGACGCGTTGCTGGCCGATCAACCGCTCATCGGCGGACTGGAGCCGCGGCTGGGCGAGACGCATCTCCGCATCCTCACCATTGTCGGTTTTCCGACCGCGACCACGCCCGGGCTGCTCGACGACCTCAACCGGCTGGCCTTTCCATATCGCTGGTCGACGCGCGCCGTCCTTCTCGACAAGACCGACGCCACCAAACTGCTCACCAAGATCCGGCGGCAATGGTTCGCCAAGCGCAAGAGCATCATGGCGATTCTCAAGGAGGTGATGACCAACGAGGCTTCGGTGCTCGTCGACACCGATGCGGCGAACAAGGCGGCCGATGCCGACCTCGCGCTGCAGGAACTCGGCGCCGACTATGCCGGTCAGGCCTATGTCACCGCGACGGTCGCCGTGTGGGACGCCGATCCACGCATCGCAGCCGAGAAGCTGCGCCTGGTGGAGAAGATCGTTCAGGGCCGCGATTTCACCGCAATGTCAGAAACGATCAACGCCGTGGACGCCTGGCTTGGGTCGCTGCCGGGCCATGTCTACGCCAACGTCCGGCAACCGCCGATCTCGACGCTCAATCTCGCCCATATGATTCCGCTGTCGGCGGTGTGGGCGGGGCCGGAACGGGACGAGCATCTCGGGCAACCCCCCTTGCTCTACGGCAGGACCGAAGGATCGACCCCGTTCCGGTTTTCCCTTCATGTCGGCGACGTCGGCCACGCGCTGGTCGTCGGGCCAACCGGTGCGGGGAAGTCCGTGCTGCTGGCGCTGATGGCGTTCCAATTTCGGCGCTATCCCCGCTCACAGGTCTTCGCCTTCGACTTCGGCGGCTCGATCCGTGCGGCCGCGCTGTCCATGGGCGGTGACTGGCACGATCTCGGCGGCGGCCTGACAGAAGACGCCGCTGACAGTGTCTCGCTGCAACCGCTCGCCGGCATACACCATGTGCCGGAACGCGCGTGGGCGGCTGATTGGATCGTCGCGATCTTGCAGCGCGAGGGCGTGACGATCGCGCCAGAGGTGAAGGAATACATCTGGACGGCGCTGACCTCGCTGGCGAGCGCACCTGTAGGCGAACGCACGCTCACCGGACTCGCCGTCCTCCTTCAATCGAACGACCTCAAGCAGGCGCTTCGGCCCTATTGTGTTGGGGGCGCCTACGGCCGCTTGCTCGACGCCGAGAGCGAGCATCTTGGCGAAGCCTTTGTGCAGGCGTTCGAGACCGAGGGCCTGATCGGCACGGCCGCCGCACCGGCCGTGCTCGCCTATCTCTTCCACCGAATCGAGGACCGCCTCGACGGCAGCCCCACGCTGCTCATTATCGACGAAGGCTGGCTGGCGCTCGATGACGAAGATTTCGCCGGCCAGCTTCGCGAGTGGCTGAAGACCCTTCGCAAGAAGAACGCGTCCGTCGTCTTCGCCACCCAATCGCTCTCCGACATCGACAGCTCGGCGATCGCCCCGGCCATCGTCGAGAGCTGTCAGACCCGGCTGCTATTGCCGAATGAGCGCGCGATCGAGCCGCAGATCACGGCGATCTATCGGCGCTTCGGACTCAACGATCGCCAGATCGAGATCCTCGCCCGCGCAATGCCGAAGCGCGACTACTACTGCCAATCCCGCCGCGGCAACCGGCTCTTCGAACTTGGTCTGTCCGACGTGGCGTTGGCGCTCTGCGCCGCCTCCTCAAAAACTGATCAGGCTGCGATCGAGCGCGTCGTCGCAGAACACGGCCGCGAGGGTTTCCTGCCGGCCTGGCTGCGTCTGCGCGGCGTCGCCTGGGCCGCCGACCTCATCCCCAACCTCAACAACCTGGAGACCCAGCCATGATCTTCCGTCGCTCGCGCGCGGCGCTTCTTGCCGCATCCATTCTTTCGATCCCCGTGGCGCTGTCGCCCCTGATGGTCCAGCCGGCTTCCGCGCAGTGGATCGTCTACGACCCGACGAACTACGTACAGAATGTTCTCTCCGCTGCTCGTGCGCTGGAGCAGATCAACAATCAGATCACCTCGCTTCAGAATGAGGCGACGATGCTGATCAACCAGGCGCGAAACCTCGCGAGCCTGCCTTACTCCTCGCTTCAACGCATGCAGCAGTCCGTGCAGCGGACGCAGCAGCTCCTCGGCCAGGCGCAGCGTATCGCCTACGACGTCCAGCAGATCGACCAGGCGTTCACTTCCACATACGGCAACGCGTCGATGTCCGCCTCCGACCAGCAGCTCGTGGCGCAGGCACGCGAGCGCTGGCAGAACACCGTCGGCGGCCTGCAGGACGCCATGCGGGTACAGGCCGGCGTCGTCGGCAATATCGACACCAACCGTGCCGAGATGTCAGCGCTCATCGGCCAAAGCCAGGGCGCGACCGGCGCCCTACAGGCGTCGCAGGCCGGCAATCAGCTCCTCGCGCTCCAGGCCCAGCAGCTCGCCGATCTCACGGCCGTCGTTGTCGCGAACGGGCGGGCTCAAGCGCTGACCGAAGCGGAGCGCGCGGCGGCTGTCGAGCAGGGTCGCGAGCAGCGCCGCCGCTTCCTGACCCCCGGCAGCGGCTATCAGCCCGGCAACGCTCGCATGTTCCCGAATGTCAACTAAGGCCCCTCACGAGGATCATGTCATGGACGGCAAGCTTCTAGCGCGCCTCGGCGCCATCGTCTTCGTCGCCCTCGCCATCACCGCGACGGCGATCGAGATGACCCGGAAAAAGGAAGAGCCGGCCGGCCAGGTGCTGCGGCCAGTTGAGGTCACCCCGGCCGATCCGCTGCGCCAGGCACAACGGCGCTGCCAACTGCTCGGCGAGGCCGCTTCACGCGATTCCGAATGCTTGCGCACCTGGGCCGAAACTCGCGAGCGCTTTCTCGGCGCTGCGCCCGCGCCAGCATCGCCTCAGCGTCACAACGGGCGGTGATCTATGGGCGGCACCGGCGTCATCGACCAATTCCTCGAAGTCTTCACCCGCTATATCGATGGCGGCTTCGGCCTGCTTGGCGGCGAGGTGGCGTTCATCGCCACAACGCTGATCGTCATCGACGTGACGCTCGCCGCCTTATTCTGGAGCTGGGGCGCCGACGACGACATCATGGCGCGCCTGGTCAAGAAGACCCTGTTCGTCGGCGTCTTCGCTTACATCATCGGCAACTGGAACAACCTCTCGCGCATCGTCTTCGAGAGCTTCGCGGGGCTCGGTCTGAAAGCATCGGGCACCGGGTTCACCATCGAGGATCTCTTGCGCCCCGGTAAAGTCGCCCAAACTGGTCTAGACGCTGGTCGGCCGCTTCTCGACTCCATCTCCAACTTGATGGGATGGATCGCCTTCTTCGAAAACTTCATCCAGATCGCCTGCCTGCTTTTCGCCTGGGCGCTGATCCTGCTCGCCTTCTTCATTCTGGCCGTCCAGCTCTTCATTACGCTGATCGAGTTCAAGCTCACGACCTTGGCCGGCTTCGTCCTCATTCCGTTCGGCCTGTTCGGCAAGTCCGCCTTCATGGCCGAGCGCGTGCTCGGCAACGTCATCTCCTCGGGCATCAAGGTGCTGGTGCTCGCCGTTATCATCGGCATCGGCTCGACATTGTTCGGCCAATTCACCGCCGGCTTCGGCAACCAGACGCCGACGATCGACCAAGCGATGGCGATCGTGCTCGCCGCATTGTCGCTGCTGGGCCTTGGCATCTTCGGTCCTGGCATCGCCAACGGCCTTGTCTCTGGTGGTCCGCAGCTTGGCGCCGGCGCGGCGGTCGGAACCGGGCTCGCCGCGGGCGGCGCTCTGGTCGCGGCCGGCGCGGCTGGCGGAATGGCCCTGCGCGGCGGCGCCGCTGCTCTTTCCGGAACCGCCGCTGCCGCTCGTGGGGGAGCAGCCCTGGCCGGTGGCGCCTCGACGGCCTACAGCCTCGGCGCCGCCGGTCAGTCGGGCGCGTCGGCCGTTGGGTCCGGACTCGGTGGCGTTGCTCGCGCCGCTGGCGCGGCCGCCACTTCACCGCTGCGTCGCGCGGCCTCCCGGGCAGCCGACAGCATGAAGTCGAGCTTCTCCGAAGGCGGCAAATCTGCGTTCGCCGCCACCGGCGGCACATCGACCATGGGTTCGATCGGCGCAAGCGCGTCCGAGGCTGCGCCGTCCGCGGCAACTGACGGGCCGCCGGCCTGGGCCCAGCGCATGAAGCGTTCTCAGGCCTTGAGCCACGGTGTGACCGCGGCCGCCCACGCCGTGCGTAGCGGCGACAGCCACGGCGGCGGCTCTTCCATCAATCTCTCCGGAGGCGACCGCTAATGTTCAAAAGACCCTCGACCCACTACGGCAAAGCGCCCGAACCCGAGACGCCGTACCAGCGCGCCGCTCAGGTCTGGGACGAGCGCATCGGCGCCGCTCGCGTCCAGGCGAAGAATTGGCGCTTCATGGCGTTCGGTTCGCTGCTCCTGTCCGCCAGCTTCGCAGCGGCGCTGGTCTGGCAATCGGCGCGCGGCACGATCGTGCCGTGGGTGGTGCAGGTCGACAGGCTCGGCCAGGCGCAGGCCGTGGCGCCAGCGGTCGCCGATTATCGTCCGACCGATCCCCAGATCGCCTTTCATCTCGCACGCTTCATCGAGCAGGTCCGCTCGATCCCGGCCGACGCCATCATCGTCCGGCAGAACTGGCTGCGCGCCTACGACTTCACGACCGACCGTGGCGCGATGGCGCTCAACGACTACGCGCGATCCAACGACCCCTTCACCAAGGTCGGCCGGCAGCAGATCGCTGTCGACGTCTCCAGCGTCATCCGGGCATCGCCGGACAGTTTCCGTGTCGCCTGGGTCGAGCGCCGGTACGAGAACGGCCAGCTCGCCGAGACGACCCGCTGGACCGCCATCCTCACCATCGTCGTGCAGGTTCCGCGCAACGCCGATCGGCTGCGCGCCAACCCGCTTGGAATCTACGTCAACGCCATCAACTGGTCACGGGAGCTTGGGCAATGAAGCCGTCTTTCCGTAAAGCCGGAAACCCGGCTTCTCGCACTTCCACATTTACGATTCTCCTGCTGTGCACGTCGGCGCTCGCCGGCTGCGCCACGGCGAACAGGCCGCCAGAGATCTCCTATGATGACGCCGTGCCAGCGGCGCTGAGCGCCAATCCTCCGGCTCCCGTCCGCGTGGTCGAGCTGCCGCGACCTCTGCCACTCCCCGGTCAGATGAAGCCCGTCGAGCCATCCCGCGGCACGCCCGAACCCACCGATCCGACAGCGCGCGTCAATCAGGCGAACGCCGCCGCGCGCGTGCAGCCTGTCCGCGACGGCTTCATCAATGCCATGCAGGTCTATCCCTATACGGGCGGCGCGCTCTATCAGGTCTACACCGCCGTCGGGCAGATCACCGACATCGCTCTTCAGCCGGGCGAGCAACTGGTCGGCTCCGGCCCGGTCGCCGCCGGCGACACGGTTCGCTGGATCATCGGCGACACGTTGAGCGGCTCGGGCGCGACCCAGCAAGTTCATATCCTGGTGAAACCGACCCGCGCCGACTTGATGACGAATCTCATCATCAACACCAATTTGCGCACCTACCACATGGAGCTGCGCTCGACCGAGCGCACCTATATGGCGTCGGTGTCCTGGCAGTATCCGCAGGATCAGCTTATCGCGCTGCGGCGCCAGAACGCGCAGGCCGAGGCCAGCAGTCCCGTCGCCACCGGCGTCGACCTCGCCAACATCAATTTCCGCTACGCCATCGAGGGCGACCGTGCGCCCTGGCGGCCGCTGCGCGCCTACGATGATGGACGCCAAGTCTTCATCGAGTTTCCGCGCGGCATTGGTCAGGGCGAAATGCCGCCGCTATTCGTCGTCGGTCCGGAGGGCAACACCTCCGAACTCGTGAACTACCGCGTCCGCGCCAACTACATGATCGTCGACCGCCTGTTCGCGGCCGCCGAGCTGCGCTTCGGCGCTGGCGACCGCCAGAAGCGCGTCCGCATCGTCCGCACTGACGGGAGGCCGACGTCGTGAGCGACCCTGAACCCCGGAAAGAAGAAGAGGCGCCGCTGACCGGGTCGGGCGGCGACGCGGCCGACCCGATGCGGCTGCGTGGCGAGGCGCCGCGCGTCACGCGGCTCTCGCGCAAGGTGCTCGCCGGCATCGGACTCGTGGCGAGCGTCGGCATCGGCGGCGCGTTGATCTACGCACTACAAACCCGCGACGCGGGGAGGCCCGCAGAAGAACTTTACTCGACCGACAATCGATCGACCGCCGACGGCCTGGCCGGATTGCCGCGCGATTACAGCGGTGTTCCGCAATTGGGTCCGCCGCTTCCGGGCGACCTCGGGCGACCCATCCTGGGCGCGCAAAATCGTGGCCAGCCATCGCCGAACCAGCCCAATCCGGGCATGAGCGCGGAGGAGCAACGGCGCCTGCAGGAGATCGAAACCGCCCGCGTCAGCAGGCTTTTCAGCGGCACCGAGAACCGGCCCATAGCCTCGACGGGCCCCGGCGCCGCGACGATCGCGCCGCCGCCTGTGCCGGACCTCACGGGCCTCGGACTCGCGCCGCCACCCGCCACTCCATCGGCCCAGGATCGGCAGCTCGCATTCCTCAATGCGGCCGCCGACCGGCGCACGGTCGCGCCGGATCGCGTCGCCGCGCCGGCGTCGCCTTACATCCTCCAGGCGGGCGCCGTGATCGCGGCGGCCCTCATTACCGGTATCCATTCGGATCTCCCGGGCCAGATCACCGCGCAGGTGACGGAGAACATCTACGACAGCCCGACAGGCCGCATCCTCTTGGTGCCCCAGGGCACCCGCGTGATCGGTCAATACAACAACAGCGTTCAGTTCGGTCAAAGCCGCGTGCTCCTGGTCTGGAACCGGCTGATCTTCCCGAACGGACGCTCGATCGTCCTCGAGCGCCAGCCGGGCGCAGACGTCGAGGGGTACGCGGGCCTGCAAGACGGCGTCGACTACCATTGGTGGGATCTCGCAAAGGCGGCCGGCCTCTCGACACTGCTGAGCGTCGGTGCCGAGCTCGCGACCAATGACGACGACCGTTTGATCCAGGCGATCCGCAACGGCGGCCAGGACACGATCAACGATGCCGGCCAGCAGATCATCCGCCGGCAGCTTAATGTCGCGCCGACACTGACCATCCGGCCGGGCTTTCCCGTGCGCGTGATCGTTACGCGCGACCTGGTGCTCGAACCCTACGGAGGCTAGCCGATGGGCAAGCTAAAGCTCGGGCCACTCGAAGACGACAAGCCCGTGAAGATTTCGGTGGAGCTACCCGCCGCACTTCACCGCGATCTCATCGCCTATGCGGAGATTCTTGGCCGCGAAAGCGGCCAAGCCGCGGAGCCCTCCAAGCTGGTCGCACCGATGATCGCGCGTTTCATGGCCACCGACCGGGGATTCCTCAAGGCGAAGCGCGCGGCGAGCAACGGTAGCTCATAGGCCGAGGGCAGAGGCAGAGCATCCCGGCGCATTCGCGCCGGCCATATGGTCGCCGTATCGCAAGGATCATCGAACTGATGCGCCACACAGTCTCAAAGCCCTGCGCGGCCATGAGGGGTCTATATTCGTCCAGCCCCAGGCTCCCATGATAGAGCGGCTCATGGCCATCGATCAGGTTGTAGGTCGTTATTTGATATCGGGCGTTTTCATGCTTGAGGGACGCCCAGCCCTGCGACGAGGGAAATCCTGCGTTGCCCGATGTGATCCATCTCAATGCGCCAGTCACGCAGGACATAAGGCCTATAACGAGCGCAGGATTTCATGCACAAGAACGCATTTGAAGCGATACATGTGTCTTTCGCTGCCAGCTGCGCGTCCCCTAGACGCCGTTCGGCCGCACACCCAACGGCGGGCATCGCTCTTCCAGCACCTGAATGAAATTCCGCAGCGCAGGATTCTCGTTGCCCGGCATCCAATGGCCACAAAAGCCAACACGTGTTGATCCATTGCCGTCGCGCGTCTCGCGAAACACGATGCCGTGCGGGACTGACCCCATGCAGGATTCGCACACTGCTGTGATGCCACGTCCCGCGCTGACCAGGCACTTGAGGCTTTCCGCGTTGACGTTGTGATGGTCGATGTCGAGCGACTCCCCCGGCGTGAGCAGCTTCGCAGTCAGAATAGCCTCGATCTCGGGCCCCGGATCCCGCGTACTCAACACGAACCGTTCTCGCTTCAGGTCAGTCCAGTTGAGGACGTCCTTGGCTGCGAGCCGATGGGTTTCAGGAAGAGCGATCAGGATCCGTTCGCTCCAGAGCGCCATCGACGTGCCACCTTCGGCTGTCGGCTCGCCAGTGACGATCGCAATGTCGATCTGCCCGTTTCGCAGGCCGGTGCACAAACGACAGCGCTCGTCCTCAACCACGCTGATGCGCACTTGCGGAAAACGGCGCGCATAGTCGAGCAGCGTGCTGCGCAAATTCCCGGCCGAGAGCGAGGTGTAGAACCCGAGCCGGAGTTGTCCAGTCGCGCCCCGCGCCACCGCATCTGCGGCATCCACAATCGCTTGGAGGTCATCGAGAATCCGCCGTGCGCCTTGAAGAAAGTCGCGCCCCACAGGTGTCGGCCGCACGCCCCCATTGGTCCGTTCGAACAATCGATAGCCGAGGCGCTCCTCAAGAGTTCGGATTCTGCGGCTGAGATTTGATTGCTTGACTCCAAGTGCGTCGGCCGCCTTGCGGAAGCTGCCGTGCTGCGACGCCGCATCAGCGTAGCGGAGATGCTTGAGCTCAACCGGTAACGTCCCAAGGTCTCGGCCGCGCATGTCACGATCGCGATGTTATCTGTTGCACGCTGCTCGGGCTGTAAACAGAACTCCCGCAGCCCAAGCGGGCATCAACGCGAGACATGCAGCTTGACCTGCGCGCTAGCATCCAGCACGCGCTTGAACGCCGCATCGACATCGTCGACGTGCAGCTCGAAGACAATCGTCGTTCGACCGAGCATCCCGGGCGAGCGCATGGCACGCAATAACACTAACCATTGCTGCTCCGATCTGCGCGCCAACCGATTCGTCGACGTTGAGCGTATAAAGCTATTCAGCGGCGAAGGGACGCTTGTGCCATTCCTGCGCCTTGGCAGCGTGCCGCACTGGATGCGCGGCTCATCCGCGCGAGGGCCTTTGATTGCCATGATTGTTCGAAACGTCACTTCTTGAATTCGCCCAGCACGAAATCGTTTCCTTCCGACTCCTCGAACATCGGCTTATACATCTCAGGCCTTGCTCTTGCGTTCCCTTTGAGGAAAGACCGCAAACGCTCAAGATAGAGATAGACGACCGGCGTGGTGTAGAGTGTAAGTAGTTGGCTGAGCGCGAGTCCGCCGACCATTGCGTAGCCAAGCGGCTGGCGCAGCTCCGAGCCGGTGCCAGTGGCGAGTGCGAGCGGGACGCCCGCAAGAAGCGCCGCCGCCGTCGTCATCAAGATCGGGCGAAAACGTAACAGGCAGGCTTCGCGGATCGCCTCGATTGGCGTCATATGACGGTCACGCTGGGCAACGATGGCAAAGTCGACCAGCATAATGCCGTTCTTTTTCACGATGCCGATCAAGAGAATGAGCGCGATTATACCAATCACGGACAAGTCCATATGGCCGACGTGCAGCGCGAGCAACGCGCCGATACCGGCTGACGGCAGCGTCGATAGAATCGTTAGAGGATGGATAAAGCTTTCATAGAGAATCCCGAGGACGATGTAGACGACGACCAGGGCCGCCACGATCAGCGCCGGCGTCGTCGCCAGCGAGGTCTGGAAGGCCTGTGCGTTGCCCTGGAATGCGCCGATGACCGAGCCCGGCATGCCGATCTCGAGGGCAGCCTGGTTGATGGCGTCGACGGCCTGGCCGAGCGCGACGCCCGGCGTCAGGTTGAACGACAGCGTGACCGACGGGAACTGTCCCTGATGCGTGACGGACAGCGGCCCGACCTTGGTCGTATCGAACGTCACCAGAGCCGAAAGCGGAACAGCGGCACCGGTCAGCGGCGACTTGAGATAGATCCGCTGTAGTGACGAGAAGTCGGCCTGCTGCTCCGGCAGTATCTCGAGGATGATCGGATAAGTATTGAGCTGCGTGAAGTATTGCGTGATCTGCCGCTGGCCGAAGGCACTGTTAAGGGTGTCGTCGATCAGTTGCACCGAAATGCCGAAACGGGAGGCCTGATCGCGATTGATCAGCACCGTGATCTGCGGCGCGCTGGCGAGCAGATCCGTCGATACGTCGGCGACTTCCCGAAGCGCCCGCATCGTCTCGAGCATCCTCTGTGACCACTTGGTCAGCTCGACGACATCGGTGCTCTGCAGCGTGTACTGGAAGCTCCCTCGGGAACTCCGGCCGCCGACCGTGATGTCCTGGATCGCCTGCATGGACAGGCTCGCGCCCTGGACCTTGGCAACTTCCGGCCGCAGCCGATTGATAATCTGCGAGGCGCTCAACGCGCGCTCTTCGCGCGGCTTGAGAACGATGGTGAAACGGGCGGTATTCGCGGTCTGCGCATTGCCGTTGCCGCCCGTGCTGGCGGTGGTCGCACTGACCCCGGCAACGTCGGGATCGCGCAGGATGACCTCGCCGAGCGCCCGCATCAGGCGCTGCATTTCCTCGGACGAGGCTCCTTGCGAAGTTTCCGCCACGCCGCCGATCAGACCGATGTCCTGCGGCGGGAAGAAGCCCTTCGGGATCTGAACCGCCATGACAATGGTCAGCGCCACCGTGGCGAAGAACACGGCCAGCATCGCGGCTTGGTGTCGCAGCGCGATGTCGAGCGTGTGCCGGTAGCCCGACAGCATGGCGTCGAAGACCGATTCGATTGCCCGATAGACACGGCCGTGCTTGCCGGATTCCTGCTGCAGGAAGCGCGCGCACAGCATCGGTACGAGCGTCAACGAGACGAACACGGAGACCAGGATCGACGCCGTCACGGTGAGCGCGAATTCACGAAACAGGCGTCCGACGATGCCGCCCATGAGCAGAAGCGGGATGAAGACCGCGACCAGGGACACGCTGATCGACAGGACCGTGAAGGCGATCTCGCGCGATCCTCTGAGCGCCGCTTCGAATGGCGAGCTGCCGCCCTCCAGGTGACGATGGATATTCTCGACGACGACGATGACGTCGTCGACCATGAAGCCGATAGCGATGGTGAGAGCCATCAGTGAGACATTGTTGAGACTGAAGCCGAGGAGATACATCGCGGCGAACGAGCCGACGAGGGCCAGCACCACGGCGACGCTCGGGATCACCGTCGCCCAGAGGCTTCGCAGGAAGAGCAGGACCACCATCACGACGAGGGCGACAGTAAGCGCAAGCGTGAACTCCACCTCATGGACCGAGGCGCGGATCGTGACCGTCCGATCGAGAGCGGTCTCTACCGTGATAGCGGGAGGAAGGTTCGCGGTGAGGCGCGGCAGCTGCGCCTTGATCTGGTCGACCGTTTCGATGACGTTGGCGCCGGGCTGCTTGTTGACCGAGAGCAGAATGCCCGGCGTGTTGTTATGGTAGGCTGCGGCGTTCCTGTCGGCCGCCGCGGCCACCGCACGGCCGACGTCCCGCACCCGGACCGGCGCGCCGTCGCGATAAGCAATGGTGACGTCCTCGAACGCCTCCGCCTCGGTGACCTGATCGTTGGCGACGAAGACGAAGCTCGCCTTCGCGGTCGTGAGGCTGCCCTTCGGGGCGTTCGTGGTCGCGCCAACGAGAGCGCCGCGCACCTCTTCGAGCGTCAGCCCGCGCGCTGCGAGCTTGGCTGGATCGACCTGGATGCGAAGGGAAGGCCGCTGCTCGCCGCCGATGGAGACCTGGGCGACGCCCGATACCTGCGAGATCTGCTGCGCAAGGTAGCTGTCGGCATATTCGCTGACCGCAGTGAGCGGCAGCGTGTCGGAATGCACCGACAAGATCAGGATCGGCGCTTCGGCGGGGTTGAGCTTCCGGTAGGTTGGCGGGGATGGCATGGATTCCGGTAGTGTCCGGGCCGCCGCTGAGATCGCCGCCTGCACGTCCTGCGCGGCCGCATCGATGTTGCGCTCGAGGTCGAATTGAATGGTGATCGACGTCGCACCGAGCGCGCTGAACGACGTCATCTGCGTGACGCCGGCGATCTGCCCGAACTGACGTTCGAGCGGTGTCGCGACGGACGACGCCATAGTGTCCGGGCTTGCGCCGGGAAGCGTAGCAGTGACCTGAATGGTCGGAAAGTCGGCCTGCGGGAGCGGCGCAACCGGCAAGAACAAGAACGAAGTGATTCCCGCAAACGCCAGCGCCACCATCAGGAGCGTAGTTGCGACCGGACGCCTGATGAACGGTTCGGAAAGGTTCATTTGCCCCTCCCCCCTTCGACCGATCGCGGCGCGGTGACGCTCACGAGACCGCCGCGCTGAAGCCTGAATTGTCCGTCAGTAACAACGCGCTCACCCTCCGCCAGCCCCGACGTAACGACCGTCAGATCACCTGTCGTCCCACCGATCTGAATTGGGCGCGACTCGGCTGTGTTCTTGGTGGTCACGATCCAGGTGAACAAGCCCTGCGGCCCGCGTTGGACGGCGTTCGATGGCACAGCAAGCACGTCGCGCTGGATCGTGACCAGCACGCGTGCATTGACGTATTGGCCTGGCCACAGTTGGTCGTCGTCATTGGCGAATACCGCCTTCAGACGGATGGTATCCGTGGCTTGGCTGATTACGTTGTCAATGAGCAGGATTTTTCCCGTGCCCAGCGCGCGACTATTGTCCTGGTCGAATGCGGTAACCTCGACGGGACCACGCGCCATGGCGTTACGAATGTCCGACAGCGCGCGGGCCGGCAGCGTGAAATGAACCGCCGAAGGCTGCGTCAGGACTAAAGTTGCGATCGCTCCGGCATCCGAGGCGCGCACGAGGTTACCAGGGTCGACCAAGCGAACGCCCACGCGACCATCGCTCGGCGCAGTTATCGCGGTGTAATCAACCTGGGTCTGTGCGGTTGCGATCTCAGCCATGTCAGCCTCAATGGAGGCTTTGAGCTGATCGACCTTGGTTTGCTGCTGATCAACATTCTGTTGAGTGCCGAAATCCTTTTGCGCGAGAGTCTTGGAACGCGCGAGATCTTTTTCCGCACCAGCCAATAGCGCGACATTCTGCTTCTTTTTGGCTTTGGCTTGGTCGAGCGCTGCCTGGAACAGGCGCGGATCGATCATGGCGAGCACGTCGCCCTTCTTTACCCGTTGCCCTTCGGTGAACAGCACCTCTCGCAGCTTACCGTCGACTTGGGATCGGATACTGACGGTAAATGACGCCTGCACCGTCCCGAGTCCGGTGAGGTAGATCGGCACATCCTGTCGCGTTGCGACTGCAATGCTCACCGGCGCGGGCGGGCGCTCCGCCGAGCGGGTGCTACGGTCTGGCGGGGATTTAGGTGCTAATTGCCAATAGAGCAGTCCGGCAAAAATCGTTACACCAGCGATGATGATGAGAGTTCGGCGCAGGTTTCGGGCAGACATATCCGCCATTTCCGTCCAGTTGTCTGCCGCTGAGAGCTTCGTCCGTCATTCAGGCTCCAACTAGCTCTGAAATTCTGGGATTCGGTCGCGATCTAGTCTTTCACGGTTTAGGAATGGATCGTCCCTTGTCTTTTTCAGCCACGATGAACTCCAGGAAGCGGAGACGATCGGTGACGCTGGGGTTCCAATGAGCGTGAATTGTTCCGGCCGGGACAAACAAGCTGTCACCAGCTTTAAGTGTTACGGGCGGCTTGCCTTCCTCCTGCCAAACCCCTGTGCCGGATAAGACATGGAAGGTGATCGCTGCCGGGTGTAAGTGACGGGGATTGATCCCGCCTGGAGCGTATTCCGTTTCGTAGACTGCAACTTCCTGGTTTTCTGTATCGGGCAGTACGCTCTTCAGCAGCGGTGCATGCGGGAGCACACCTCGCTTTTCCTGGGCGAAGGCCGGGTGGGTGTAAGCCATGCATAGAACTCCCGCTGTCACAATGACGATGCTGAAGAGAGCGCCTTTGGTCACGCCTTGCCTCCCGACGCTCTGCAATGCCCAAATGCCGGGTCCGACTGGAGTCGGACGTTGCACTGACGATAGCCCATTGAAAACTGAGCCTGAACAGCGTGGTAGTGCACGCGCGCCCTCCGTACGAAATAAGATCACTCAAAACATATTGGGGCGGAGATCATTGTCAGGCAAACGCGTTTAACTTACCGTATCCCCAAGGAAAGATTGGGGTCTCACATGGTGCGGCGATTACCCTCGCTGAACGGACTGCGCGCTTTTGAGGTAACTGGCCGGCATGGCAGTTTCACCGCCGCGGCAAGAGAGCTGAACGTCACCCAAACTGCGGTAAGCCGCTTGGTCCGCCTGCTGGAGGATCGTCTTGGTTTTCCTCTGTTCCGGCGACATGCGAACGCGCTTGAGCTGACGGCGCAAGGGCAGGCACTGCTGTCCGGTCTGACTGATGCTTTCGATTCCATCGCTCGGCTCACTGAAAGCGTTACGGCGATGCGTGGTGGCCCGGTGCTAACGGTTGGAGTCGGCCCAACCCTGGCGGTCACTTGGCTGATCCCGCGACTGGCAAGCTTCTATCGCAGCCATCCCGACGTCGAAGTGCGCATGGCGACGGGTGGCGCAACTCGCCCGGTACGCGATGACTGGACCTGCACTATCCGACGCGATACCGACGCGTTGCCGGGCTACATTGCAGAAAGCCTATTCCCGAGCACCGTCGTGCCGGTCTGCACGCCTAAGCTCGCATCAACGCTGCGCTCGCCTGACGACTTGCGCAACGCGACTCTCATCGTCGTGTCCCACATGCCCAATGAATGGCCACACTGGTTCGCGGCGGCCGGCTTACGCTCCCCCGTGCACCCCGCCGGTGAGATGTCATTCGAGAGTAATGTCATGGCGATGCAGGCGGCACTCGACGAGGTCGGAGTCGCCATCGCTCAAATCCCCTACGTCAGCGATGCCCTGGCCGCGGGCCGCTTGGTCGCGCCATTCCCGATCGTCGCGCACACAGTCGGGGGTTGGCTTCTAGAATACCGCGCTATTCGAAAGGAAGATCCGGCACTTCTAGCTTTTCGCGACTGGTTGCATCAGGAAGCTGATCGGGCGCGTCAAGTTGAGAACATGCTAATCAAGCAAGGATCAATTCGTTCATCCCGGGACGGCGGCCCGGTGAGACGTACAAGAATGTCGTGAGGATGACCTTCGCCAAGAGCGGCTCGTTGGAAGACCCTTCAGGCCTCTTCAACTCCAGCCTCAAAGGCAGCACCAGGCGTGCCATCGATTTCCATGGGGGCGACAAAATTGATGAAAAGGCGCTGAAGGCGCTCATTCGCGCCGCCGGGCACTGAACACATCGGCGCGAGCTACCGCTGGCCCCGTCCACTCTCAGAAGAGACCAAAGAGCGCGAACTGGTGATCTTCGGAGCGCCAGCTTTCTAAGAGATGGGTGCATCGATCACCAAGCCAGACAGCTTTCTATTTGTACGCCACAGTATCCCGCCATCCGACATCTGAATTTCCGCCCTTCCCTTTCGGGGCCTATCGCGCTCATTTCCTCAAAAGGAAGAGCTGAGGAGACGACGATGGCTCAGCGGAATGACGGTCCAATCAAGCGGACCATCCGTCGACACCAACTGCGCGAAATGGTGCCGCTCGCTGACATCAGTTTCATCAACGCTGGGGCGCCACCTCCATACAAAACTGCGAACGCCAGCCACCGCCTATTCTACTATGACAGCAGCGACTGGGCTGAGAGCGAGCTGGACTTCGTCGTTGCTCCACCATCTCGACTTGGCCAGGGTGCGACAGCGCGCCATCGAAATGATTTCAATGCATCCGATTTCTATCCGATGATATCCGAAGCCACTACTCCGACCTTTCACTTCTTCCCTTCTCTGAGACCAGCGCCCATCAATAAGCGTGCGAGAGCATGAGCGCCCGTTCGGCAGCGCGCCGGAGCCTGCTCAACGTTACGTGTGGCGAAGCCTTCGGCGGGTGGCGCGGCACTAGTTGCCAGCGACGAGATGCATGGAGATCTCAATGGACGAGAGGAAATATCTGACTGCCGAAGAAGTCTCGGAGCGCTATCGCGGCGGAATCTCGGTGGGGACTCTGCGAAACTGGCGCGCAATGAGGGTTGGGCCGACTTACATCAAGATCGGCAAGGCCGTCCTCTATCCGATTGACGAGTTGGAGGCCTGGGATCAAAAGAACATAGTGACGTGTCGTGGGTCAAAGCGACTCAACACGGATGCGCGTGACGAGGCGTGACCATCACAATGTGTCACAAGAAACCGCTCCCAATTGCAGCCTCCATGCTACCAACAGGCGCGTATTTTTTGCTGTGTTTTCAATCTGCTAATGTGCTGTGATGGCGTCGTCCACAAATATCCCGCTCGATACCCGTCGCGCATTTCGCGTCACGCTTGGTCAGCTTCGGTCCCGAAATCCAATGATGATCAGCGGCTTAGGGAACCGTGACTCCCTGCAAAGTGGGGTGATGATTTAGTAATTTTCATCAGTTGCGGAGACGGTTTAGATGACACGTCGAAGTAAGATAATTCGTTTCAAAAACAAGTATTTATATGGATTCCGTACTGCTCACCACTAATTTCCAGTGGCCTATCACCCCTCTCGAAGTTCAGTTCCAAAGCGCACCGATCGCTATGACACTTCGGCCAACAGGGCTTTGAGGTTTTCGCGGATCCGATGTCCGACATCGACGGCTTCCAAACCGTGTAGGGTCGCCAAGCCCTCGACCGCGCGCCAGACATCAACTGGCTCAGCTGGGCGAGCGTCGGTACGCGTGAACGGGCCGTCGGTCTCTGTAAGGACGCGATCTAGCGGAAATGCCCGGTTCACGCCGGTCCGTTTTTCATTCCCGAGCATCTCGGCGTTGACAGAGAAATAGCAACCGAGATCGACAGCGCGTCGGATTTCGGCCGCCGTCCCGGTGAACCAATGCAACACCACCCGGCCGCGCGTTGGCGGCAGATATTTCTCGATCATGTCGAGCACGATCTTGGTCGCGCGAACGCTGTGGACGGTCAGGATCTTGTCGGATGCTGTGGCGCAAGAGGTAAGTACCTCTATGAAAACCTCCTTCTGTTGGTCGAACGAACGATAAAATCTGGGTCCTGCGTCGAGACCGACCTCTCCAACATAGCGTGTCCTCGGTAGCAGCTCCTTCCAGAGCGCAATTTCGTGGCCACGCTCGGCGACAAGTTGCGGATGAAGTCCCAAAGCAGCACGAACGTGGCGAGTCGCCGCGGCGAGTTCCTGATTGCGTGGCCAAGCCTTCGGCGTCGTTGTTACGGCGAGGGTGAAGACCCCTTCGCGCTCACACCGCGCTACCGCTTCGGCATGGTCGGGATAAAGGTCGAGGTGGCAGTGGAAGTCTACGAGCGGGCGCACTTTATCCGAAGTCACGTTGGAGCCGTCTGAACACCGGTCAAAAGCCGGCCGACCTCCTCTAACCCCCGACGATAGACATCGGCCAATGCGTCGTGCCGGGCCTCATCGTCGTAGAGCGGCCCGGGCTTATGGATCAGCACCTTGGCGAGACCGGGACGGGCGGCCAGACGCGCGATCGCCATCTGAAACGAGCGAATCTGCTGACCTGCGGCCTGCTTCGTGTCGAGGGGGCCAGCGCTGAGATTCGCAAGCGTATACGCGGTCGGGTCGTTCGGCAGGAGCGAGGCGCGTCGGATCAAACACGGTAAGCAAAAGCCGCAGTGACCTTGCGGCTGCTTCGTCCAGCGCCCCTTACTCGGCGACGAACAAGACAATGATGACGGGGCGAGCTTCGCCAACAGCGACGGGTTCACACAACCGGCCACCATCTCGCCCTTGGTCTTGTCCCAGTACGGATTCTCGATGCGTCCGGCTATCCCGAGCGCGACCAGCATCTCATTCCAACGCGCGATATAGAAGGGATGCGTCGTCCGCGTGCTAAGCGCGCCGAGTCTCAGGCGGTCGAGCGGCACATTGAGCGCGATCAAACCATTCTCCGGCACCTTCAGCACGAACGGCCTCGCCAAAGACGTTCCGGCCGTCACACCAAGGGAGAAAAACAGGAAGGATCGCCCACGTGTTGTATCCTCGGACGCCACGTCATCAAACAGACCGGCATCGAAACTCATCCAAACTCGGAGACGACTGAACGCCGACCCGGGATATGCGGCCTTGAGGCCGTCGAAACAGCGCTCTTGTGATTTGCTCACCAGCCCTTCGCCCGCATGGCTTACGAGCAGCGGCGTCCCCTTGCCTTCAAGGGTGTCGATCGCGCCGATCAAGCTGTCGAGACCGCCTGAGAACAAGCTGACGCCGTCAAACGGGGGCGGCAGAAGAGTCGGCGGCGCTGCTGGCACGATCGTCTTAAACGCCTTCGGGCGCTTCCGGAATCCGACCACCCATCGATCGCCGGTAAGGAAGTTGAGGGCCCGCACCAGGATCGGAGCGGTCGCCGCCCATCGGACCGGATCGCTGACCGGGACTACCAATCGAATCTCACGTGTCCAGGCGTCCTGTGACTCGCTGGAACGAGACAGCCGGGTGTCCGCCGCATGGACATGTGCAGCCACGACAAGCAGGTCCGCACCGATCTCGCTCGGCGACAGAGACAGCGTCTTTAGGTCATTCAAGGCTTGGCCGATCCCGTGGTCTAGGCGGTTCCCAACGACCAGCTGAAGGATCGACGCGACCTCGTCACGCGCTTTGGGCACGCGGGTTTTGTCGTCGACACCGAAGCGCCCGATAAGAACGTGCCGCCTCATTCGCTCGCCTCCGCATCGCCCATCGTCTGAAGGATTTCGAAAGCAGACTGGTAGACGCTCGTAACGAAGCCCGTGACCGCGTCAGGCGACAACGACTGGATATTGACGCCTGCCGCATTGATGGCGTCGCTAACACCGCGTTGGATGAAATCCCGAAGCTGCGCTTCGACGCGCGCCGCCGCGCGTGGGTCCACCGGCAAGGTGACGACCTTGGTCCCGATGTCGTTGCACAGACGAGCCTCGATCGCATGGGTTGCGTAGAGTTCGAACACCGTCTGAATCTGTGTGGGGGTCAGGGAGTCGATGTAGGTGATACCCGCACCCGCGAGGTCTGCGATCGTCTCGATGAAGGCGTCGCGGGCGATGCCCTCATCAATCGACCCGCCTTCCGGACAGATATAATCCGCGAGCCCGGCGAACACCTCCTCGATCGGGCGGCCGGCCAGGCTTTCGAGGTTCAACGCCCTGAGCGCTTCGCGGACGCCGTTGGCGCTCGCGTCGTTCAGGAATCGAACGAGCCCCGCCCCCGCACCACGAGAGGAACCCATCCGTTGGGCGGCGCGACGAGACCCGCCCGCCGAGGTCGAGACATAGCGAGAGATCGCGCGTCCCAAGTTACGGCTATCGCTACCCCCCGAACCGGCGAAGCGCGAGAAGCTGTTGCGCGCCGCTCTGAAGCGGTCGGAATCCCCTGCCGCTGGCGCGATTGGTCTCGGCGCCGGCGCGGGAGGCACCGCGGGTGGCGCACCGTCCGTAGGGTCGGGCTGCGCTCCATCGCCCGGCGGTGCCGCGCCACTTCCTGCGCCGCTGCCGTCGCCCTCCAACCAACTCGGAATCAAGGGCGTCCCACCGCCAGCGCCGCCAAATGCGTTCGAGGTCCCCATCAGCGGCGATCCCTACGTGTGCGCAGCGCCGCAGCAGCCGTCGTCTTCAAGAAGGAGGCCTTGGATGTGGACCATGCCTGCAGGAGCCGCTCCAGCCGCGCGACCGATTCCCCATCCTTGATGACACCCTCCCAGCCGGACGCTGGCCAAGGGCCACAGCGGTCCGCCGGAAGAGCCTCGAGCAGATCGAGAAGATTAGGCTGCAGGGTCGCATGGGCGCGCACCAGCACGGCGATCCCGTCGATGCCGGGCGGCGCCGTCTCGAAGGCGTCGCTGCCCATCACGCGGCCACGCAACTCTTCGAACACCTGGGCCGCTTCCGCGGGCACGAGCTGCTTCAGCTCCCCTTCGAAGGCCTGCACAGCAAGCTTCGACCCGAGCAGCTTTTCAACGACAGCGGCCAGGCGCCCCAGCACCGAGGCCGCCCCGAAATAGTCCTTCCGGTCCTTGGTGACGAAAAGGTACGGGCGGAGATCGACCTCGGCCAAGGACGGCTTGAGGCGCGCCCAGGCCCGGATCGCTTCCGCCGCCTTCCATTCCGCCAGCACGGCGCTGTCCTTCGTTGCGGCATCGGATTTGGCGTCATCGTCGAGTACTACAGCCTTCGGACCGCGCGCCTTGCGTTTCGACGTCTCGGCCCCGTCAAGGGCGGCCACCTCAAGCGCCGCGAGGTCCGCGCATCGTCCATCGGGACTGCGGGCGCCGGCGCTCGCGATCTGGTCGAACAACCGCGACATGAAGCGCTCGGCCAACATGAGCTTCGCCAGGACCGGGAGCTTGACCTCCTCGCCGAACCCACGCGCCAGCGCCGTCTGGTGCCGCAGCATGAGCGTGTTCAAGAACCTCTTGATCTGCCGCGGATTGCCCTGGGTGCCGCTGGCGAGGATGGGGCCGATCTGATCGCTAAGCGTGAGCGCGTTCTGAACGTCGCTGGCCTTGTCGCCCAGCGCTGTCCTGACAGTCTGCGCATCCAGGCCCGCCGTCGTCCACGGCCGCTTGAGCAGACCGCGCGCCACGTCAATCAGTTTCGCATAGTCGGCGTCCTCATCGGCGAGTTCTGCGCCGATCAGGAGGAGCGTGACGTAGATGCGAGTCTCGGTCTCCCCCAGCGCCGGGATGCGGAACGGTATCTGGATCAGCTTCTCGAGGTAGTTCCGCGCGTAATCGCGGGGACCGGTCGTGTCCGGCAGTTCGGGGAAATGCTTGCGCACCGAATACTCGATCATCGCCTCATCGGCGGCCACGACGAAGGCGGTACGGTCGGTGAATACGAACAAGCGGACCGCTTCGAGCGTCTCGATGGCGGTGTCCGGGAGGCAGCGATCGAGATCGTCGATCAACACGATCAACTGGTCGATCCCGGCCGCCTTCAGCAGCCCCGTGAAAGCCTTCCGAAAGGCCTCGATCTCTTCCGGAACGTTCTTCGACTCGGGCGGCTTCAACAGCCCCTGCACACCGTCGATGGCCTTGTCGTAGTTCTCCTTGGTCGCGAGCTTGGCGGGGTCGGCGAAGACACCCTTCACGGTGTCGACGACGGCGCCGATTTGGTCGGCAGTCGGAATGCCCGTCATCGCGGTAAACGCTAGACCGCCGCCGTGGCGTGCGATTTTGAGCCAATCGATCCGGCGAAGAATATCTGTGACCGCCGCCCCCGTCTTCGACAGCAGCGGACGCTTCTCGAGCAAACCGGTGACGATGCCCTCGATCAACGCGATCTTGGCGTCCTCGAAACCCTGGAACCGCCATCCGTTGAACTTGAGACAGAGAACGCCGTCCTGGTCCGCGAGTCCGCTCTCGATCATCTCAAGGATGCTGGATTTTCCTGCCCCCCAATCGCCATGAACGCCTATCGTGACTGGGCGCTCTGGCTTCTCCCGCAGCAACGCGATGATCGTCTTGGCGATCGCTTCGTTGTTAAGGAGATCGACCTTCGTTTCGTTGTCGGTGAGTATCACGCCGTTCCCCCCCGTCCGACGCTATCACGAGACTCGCGACGACAACTGTTCCCCTATGGAGGACACTGCCGCAACTCAGGGTTCTTCACCAGTTATCTTCTCGCTATGCTACTTATTCTGCAATCCGAGTACATGCGAGCATTGCTGCGGTGTGATCAAGGACGGCGGCGGGACGGGGCATGGCTTTAGCGATTATCCGGCATCTAGAAATTAAGCGCTTCCGCGGCGTGCGCGGCCTGAGCTGGTCTCCACACCCCCAGTTAAATGTCGTCGTTGGAGCGGCCGACGGCGGCAAGTCGACCGTCTTGGAGGCGATCGCGTTGCTGTTTTCGCCGGCGCCGAACTATGGCCTGTCGGAATTCGACTATCACGGCCGGAATCTGGAGGTCGGCTTCTCGATCCAGGCCATCCTCTCGTTTAGCGACATCAGCATCATGCGCGACGAGGGTTTCCCGGCGCCCCCGATGCAAGGCTGGCTCAACGACAAGCTGACCGATCTTCCTGATGAGGCGGGCGCCGAGCCCGTCTTGGTCTGCCGCCTCACCGGCACGGCCGATCAGGAGCCCCGCTATGAAGTCCTCGGCGCGGGGGGCGAAATCCGGGCCCCGTTCAGCCGCGCGATGCGCCGTCGCATCGGATTGGCGCGCCTGGGGGTCGCCGACCGCGGAGACCGAGACATCCGATTGGTGCAAGGTGGGGCATTGGATCGATATCTGCAGGGCCAAGAGGTCCGCCAGACCGTGCTCCAAGCGGTGATGAAGACGCCGCTGCATGATCAGCTGGATGCTGGCCCGAAAGCGGCGCTACAGACGATCAGTGAGGGGTTCAAGACCCGCAACCTTCCTCACCCAGTCAGGCTTGGCCTTGTCGGAACGCCTGGTGTCTCACTCGCGGCTAGCGTCGGACTGACGGTCGGCGATGACGATCCAACCTCCTTGCCGCTCTCGGCATGGGGAACGGGCACGCGCAGGCTCGCGGCGTTGGAGATATCAACGCTAGGCGTAAGCGCCGAAACGATCGCGGTCATCGACGAACCAGAGACGGGGCTCGAACCGTACCGCCAGCGGGTCTTCATCCGGGATCTCGCCGCGCACGGACGCCAGGCGTTCGTCACGACGCACGCGCCGGCGGTACTCGGCCAAGCGGCCAAGGCGACATCGCAAATCTGGCGGATCGGTGATTCGCCCCCGGCTGATCCGCCGCCCGACGCCAGCGGTGACGGCGCGGTCGATGCGCCGGATTCCCACGCTCTCTTCGAATTGGACGGCGGTGAATTGAACTCAATCGCCACGACCCAGGCTGAGGCTCTGTTTGCCAAGCTGCCGGTGGTTTGCGAGGGCGTCAGCGAGGTGGGGTTCGCGACACGTATCTTGGAGCATCGCTTCGGGGAGGGCTTTTCGTGTCGCGGGCTCTTTTGTCTGGACGCCGGCGGCCACTTCAAGGCGCTTCCGATCTGCGAGGCGCTGCTCGCCGCTGGCTTCCCGCTAGCGGCCGTCGTCGATGATGAGGGTAAGAAGGCCGGCAGCTGGGCAAGGATCGGCGCAAAGGCCAACTTGCTGCAGTGGGATGGAGGAGCCTGCCTCGAGGCGGCGGTGCTTTCCGCCATGCCCGACGCACAACTCCAGGAGGTCCACCTCTGGGCTGAAAAGGTGACCCATCGAAACGCGGCCCATCAAGTTGCGGAAATTCGCCGGGAGCTTGCGGCCGAGAAGGGCCTCGCGACCACCGAGTTGTTCGAGCATGCCGGGCGCGCGGCGTTTCTGGCCGCCGTACTCGCGAGCGCCTGCCCAAAACCCGAGAACGGCAAAAAACCACGGGGATGGTTTAAGAGCTTCGACGGAGGCTATCTCTTGGCGGATAAGCTGCTCGCGCTCACCCCTGCACCTGATCTCGTGATCAAGGTCGAAGCCTTCCTCAACGCGATCGAGGCGGCCACGGCGCCGTGACACAATCGCTCGACGACTTGCTTCACTCTGATGCGCCGCTCGTCGTGATCGAGGCGGCGGCCGGATGCGGCAAAACGTGGACAGCGGCCAAGTTTGCAAAGGAGATGTCCTCCCGGCTGGATCATCAGCGGGTGCTGCTCCTATCCCACACGCACGGCGCCTGCGGTGAGTTTCACCGCCGCTGCGCAGGTCCCGGTTTGCGGATCGACGTGGAGACCTGTGATAGCTTCGCCCTGAAGGTTGTCGGTCCTTACGCCACGGCGCTCGGCCTCCCATTTCCACTCGACCACTTGGTGGGCCGCGACGGGGTCTCGTTTGAGACCATCCGATCAAAGGCCGCTGACCTGGTCGGGCGGTCGCCGACGATCGCGCGCCTGATCAGCGCGCGATATCCCGTGATCATTCTCGATGAACATCAGGACGCCAGCCTCACGCAGCACGAGCTGGTGATGACCTTGATGGAGGTCGGCGGCTCTCGCCTACGAGTATTCGGCGATCCTATGCAAGCGCTTCACAGCGGCGACGGGGAGCACCACGTCGATTGGGATGCCCTATGGTCAGGCTGCAACGACAGGCGTGAACTCACCGAGCCAAAGCGGTGGAGCGAGATCCCCGAACTCGGGCGATGGATCACTGCCGCACGAACGACATTGAAAGGTGGCGGGGCCGTCGGCCTGCACGACGCGCCCGTTGAAGTCCGCGTCCTCGGGACGACAGGGTTGGCAGGTCGAAAGAGGTTCAAAAATCCCCGGCTAGCCGGTGAAATCCTGCATGCTTTCCTGGACGACCGGCTGGGCCGCTCCGTCGTGATCGCTCACCTGAGCGACATGGTACGCGCGCTGGCGCAGGGCGCGAATTGGCGGGCGGGGATCAATGAGGGTGCCGTGCTTGAGCACCTTGATCGGCTTCTGGCCAAGACGGAGGATGCAGGGCGAACTGCTGCAACGCTTGCAGCGGGATTTCTGAGCTTCGCGACCGATATCGGCTCAGGTTTCCCGAAGGCGCTTCGAGACGGACTCGGAAATCGGGCAGGACCCCATTTAAATCGCACTCACGCGGGCACCAATCAAATGCCCTGGCTTGATGCCCTTGAGGCGATATACGCGGAACCGAGTCATCGCGGTCTCGCCGCCGCCATGGACCGATTGTCCGAAAATCAACCGGCCGGATATCGCGTTCGCCTCGGCGAACACGCAGCGGCACTGCGGGCCGTCGGACAGACCGATGACCCTCGTGGTCACCTCCATGCGCTGAGCCGACTGCGTCGTCGTCGCGCCCTACCGCCGTTGAGCACAAGCACGGTCCACAAGGCCAAGGGATTGGAGTTTCGCCGCGTCTTGGTCTGTCCGGCTGATGCTCATCAATACCCGCCGGGGGCGTATGGCGCGCGCCTGTTCTACGTTGCTATGAGCAGAGCCACCCACCAATTGACGATCGTAACTGACTCAGACGCTCCGCTGGTCCATTTGGGTGCGACCTCTGTGGCCGGCGAATAGGGTCCGATGAGTATGGCTGCCATTTCCGGAACGCGGACCTTGTGAACGTCGTGCAAGAGTCACTTTCGGAGGCGCGGCCTCCCTCGCCAAGCTGCTTTGATGCTCTCGCAAAGGCACGTCCAATTGTGCAACAGGCTGCTGCACGTTTGCCTGTCTTCAGGAGATCTCGTGTCGACCCCGGCCTATCTCACGCTAGAAGAAGTCGTTGCCCGCTACCGTGGCCAAATCAGCGAAGGTGCACTGCGAAACTGGCGAACGATGCGTGTCGGTCCGTCCTACATCAAGATCGGCAAGGCGGTCCTCTATCCCGTCAGCGAGCTAGATCGTTGGGACAAATCCAATCTGGTGGTTTGCAGACCCTCTCGATCCTTGTCGCGGGAGGAATGCGCTCCGGCACGTTGAACCGCATCATTGCGACTGGCTTTTCAAGTCCTACGCGATACGACATGATGAAATTCACGATACGGAATCCGTGATCGGGCGGGATCGTCGAGTATCATGGAAATTTCTCTGGGATCGTTGAGTATTTGTCCCGGGTAGTCACGCGTCACATATACCAATTAGCTACCCCAGTTGATTTTCAAAGTTTGGCAAACCACTGAAAAACAACACGGATTAACCTTCGAGTATACTGGTCCACAACCATCCTTCCGGCGATCCCAACCCTTCGGCCGCCGACATCAAGATGACGGTCGATATTGCCGCCATCGCCAGGACAATGGGGATTGCCCTGCACGATCACATCATCGTCGGCCGCAACGGCTATGCGAGCCTGAAAGGGCTGAAGCTGATCTAGCAGGCTGCTGAAAAACTCTCCCCTTTCGTTGTTTTTCGTGATTCACTTTGCAAGATATGCGGAGTGATTTGCGATGCGGGGAAGCAGCGGTGGCGGAGA
>JARHVB010000042.1 GCA_029222685.1 Terripilifer ovatus
CCTTTTCGTGTCCGGATGAGTCGCCAAACCCTCTGGATCAATAGAATCAACACCGTGCACTTATTCAAGAAAAATGAACCGGACAGTCGTGCGCTTGTCGCGGGCACCCACGCCGGGACGTTGCCTGGATGTTGCAAGAAGGCTGCAATGGCGATGATGCGAAGCCAACATCGATAGATTGGCCACACGCACCGCGTGGGTGCCCGGCACAAGGCCGGGCATGACGTCGCGGAGGTTCACATGATTGCGGCTTAGCAATACGAGAGCATCAGCCACAATGTATTCAGCCGCTCACGTAAACAGCCGCTCTTTTTCCAAACCCTTGTACATATCGGCGACATATTCGCCGTAGCCGTTCCAGATCAGGGTCGGCACGCGATTGCCGACGCCGAGCACTTCCTCGGTGGCCTGGCTCCAGCGCGCGTGCGGGACGGCGGGATTCACATTCGCCCAGAAGCCATATTCACTCGCCTGCAGCGCTTCCCAATAGCTCTTCGGCCGCTCGTTGGTGAAGGTGATCTTGCGGATCGACTTGGCGCCCTTGAAGCCATATTTCCACGGCGAATGCAGGCGGATCGGGGCACCATGCTGCTTGGCGAGCGGTTTGCCGTAGGCGCCGGTGACCATGAACGACAGATCGTTCATCGCCTCCGCCATCGTGACGCCTTCCACATAGGGCCACGGATACCAGGACTGCCGCTGCCCCGGCGCCATTTTCGGATCCATGAACGTCTCCAGGCGCACGTACTGCACGCCCGATTGCGGCTTGGCGAGTTCGACCAGCCGCTTCATCGGAAAGCCGGTCCATGGAATCGTCATCGACCATGCCTCGACGCAGCGCAGCCGGTAGAGCCGCTCTTCGAGCTGCACCTGCTTGAGCAGATCGTCGATGCCGATCTCGAAGGGCTTTTCCACCAGGCCGTCGATCTTGATCACCCACGGCCGCGTCTCGAGACGCTGTGCCGCCTGATAGATGTTCTTGGCCGGGCCGTATTCGTAGAAGTTGTTGTAGCGCCCGGTCACGTCTTCAGGCGTCAGCGCCCGGTCGAGCACGTAGGTCTCGTTGCGCTTGGCCGGATACAGCCCGGCCGAGGGATCGGCAGTTTGGGCAAAAGCCGCGCCCGGCAGCATGGAACCGGCGCCGATCGCAAACCCCGCCTTGAGAAGATTGCGGCGATCCACGCCACGATCCATGAACAGATGCTCAGGAGTCGCTTGGCGCTCGGGTATCTCCCAGCCCTTGCGATGGATGATGTTCATCGTGACCTCCACAGATTGCGGCGGGACATATTCCCAGGTCCGCTATCGATGCCCCAGAAATAGGGCGACGGCCCGTTCACGGCAAATCACGAACCCACCAGCCGGCCGTGAACATGACGGCTTGGGCGCGACCGTCACGGAACTGACGCAGAACCGGCGCATGCCCCGAAAGGAAGCCCACGGGAAGCATCAGCGAAAGCCGCTTGATTCGGCCCTCCAGGCCGGGATAACTCCGCCGGGAAAGCGCGCGAGAGCGCAGGAGAGACTATGACGAAGGCGATTGTCGGAATTATCGGCGGATCTGGCATTTACGACCTTCCGGGTCTGGAGGATCTGCGCGAGGAAAGCGTCACGACGCCCTGGGGCGAGCCCTCCGATGCACTGCGCTTCGGCCGCATCGGCGACACCCAGGCGGTGTTCCTGCCGCGCCATGGCCGCGGCCATAAGCTGTCGCCTTCGGGCATCAATTATCGCGCCAATATCCATGCGCTGAAACAGGCCGGCGTCACCGATGTCGTCTCGGTCTCGGCCTGCGGTTCGTTCAAGCCGGAACTGGCGCCCGGCATTTTCGTCCTCGTCGATCAGTTCGTCGACCGCACCCATGGCCGCTGTTCGAGCTTTTTCGGCAATGGCTGCGTCGCCCATGTGTCGATGGCCCATCCCGTCGCGCCGCTGCTGCGCGAGCGCATTTTCCAGGCAGCCAGGGCCGAGAACGTGCCCTGCCTGAAAGGCGGCACCTATGTCTGCATGGAAGGCCCGCAATTCTCCTCCTATGCGGAATCCCTCACCTACAAGGGCCTCGACTATGACGTCATCGGCATGACGGCGATGCCGGAAGCCAAACTGGCGCGCGAGGCGGAACTCTCTTACGCGACCATCGCCATGGTGACCGACTACGATTGCTGGCACCCGGACCACAGCGCAGTCGATGTCGCGTCCGTCATCAAGACCGTGCATGAAAACGCCGGCAAGGCGGCGACCCTCCTCACCCGCCTCCTGCGCGATTTTCCCGCCGAGCATGAGGCCTGCCCAATCGGCTCCGACCGCGCCCTCGACAATGCGCTGATCACCTCGCCGTCGGCCAGAGACCCGGAAATGCTGCGCAAGCTCGACGTCTTCCTCGCGCGGATGAACGGCGCCCGAACCTGACGGCCTCGACCCGCGCTGCCAGAACGCCTAATCTGCCGCCACGCTCTTGGAATCCCCAATGAATGCCCCCTGGAATCCTTCAATGAATGCCCCTTATTCGAACGATCTGAAACAATCGATCCGGACCATCCCCGACTATCCCAAGCCCGGCATCCTGTTTCGCGACATCACCACGCTTCTGGGCGACGCCCGCGCCTTCCGCCGTGCTGTCGACGAACTGGTGCAGCCCGTGGCGGGCACCAAGATCGACAAGGTGGCCGGGATCGAGGCGCGCGGCTTCATCCTTGGCGGCGCCGTCGCCCATCAATTGTCGGCGGGCTTCGTGCCGATCCGCAAAAAGGGCAAGCTGCCGCACAAGACCGCGTCCATCGCCTATTCGCTCGAATATGGCGTCGATGAAATGGAAGTGCACAGCGACGCCATCCACGCCGGCGAGCGGGTCATCATCATCGACGACCTGATCGCCACCGGCGGCACCGCCGAAGGCGCCGTGAAACTGCTGAAATCGATTGGCGCCAATGTAGTGGCCGCCTGTTTCGTCATCGACCTGCCCGATCTCGGCGGCGCCAAAAAGATAGAGGCGCTCGGCGTGCCGGTGCGCACCCTGATGACCTTCGACGGCCACTGAGGCTTCCATGCAGATCGGCGGCGTTCCCTATCGCACGATCTGGCCCGCCGCGGACGGCAGTGCCATCCTCGTCATCGACCAGACGAAACTGCCGTTCGCCTTCGAGACCTGCCGCCTGACGACGCTCGACGAAGCCGCGCACGCCATCCGCTCAATGATCGTGCGCGGCGCGCCGCTGATCGGCGCCACCGCCGCCTGGGGCGTGGCGCTCGCCATGCGTGTCGACGCTTCCGACGCGGCGCTTGCGCATGCCATCACTGAGCTTGGCGCGACGCGGCCAACCGCCGTCAACCTGCACTGGGCACTCGAGCGCGTCGAGACGTTGCTGCGCCCGCTCGCTGCGCCACAGCGCTCACAGGCGGCGTGGAACGCCGCCATCGCCATTTGCGACGAGGACGCCGCCACCTGCCGCGCCATCGGCGAACATGGCCTGCCCCTGCTGCGTGAAGCTTTCAAACGCAAGAACGGCGGACCGCTCAACATCCTCACCCATTGCAACGCCGGCTGGCTCGCCTGCGTCGATTACGGCACGGCGCTGGCGCCGATCTATCTGGCGCATGATGCGGGCATCGACGTGCATGTCTTCGTCGACGAAACCCGACCACGCAACCAGGGCGCGTCGCTCACCGCTTACGAGCTCGGCGCCCATGGCGTCCCGCATACGATCATCGCCGACAATGCCGGCGGCCATCTGATGCAGCACGGCCAGGTCGATCTCTGCATCGTCGGATCAGACCGGACGACCGCGCGCGGCGATGTCGCCAACAAGATCGGTACCTATCTGAAAGCGCTCGCCGCCTTCGACAACAAGGTGCCGTTCTACGTGGCGCTGCCGTTTTCCACCATCGACTGGTCGCTCGGTGACGGCGTCGCCGGCATTCCCATCGAAGAACGTTCCGCGCGCGAGGTCACGCACATGAGCGGCCTCAGCGACAACGGCGACATGACCACCGTGCGCATCGCCGCGCCCGGCAGTACCGCCGCCAATCCCGGCTTCGACGTAACGCCGGCACGGCTCGTGACCGCGCTCATCACCGAACGCGGCGTGACGCCGGCGACGCAGGCCGGCCTCGCCGCGCTTTATCCGCAGCGAACGCGGCAAAGCGCATGAAGCGGGACGACGATCTCGCCGCCCGGCGCAATGTGCTGGCCATCGCGCTCGCCATGGACGCCGCCGGCTTCGCGCCGTCGAAATCCGGAAATGTTTCGACCCGTGTGGCGCGGGGGTTTCTCGTCACACCGTCGGCCCTGCCCTATGCGCAGACGCGCGAGAAAGATCTCGTCCTGCTCGATCTTGACGGCAAGGTGCTGAGCGGCGAACGCCAGCCCTCGTCGGAATGGCGGTTTCATGCGGCGATCTACCGGGCGCGGCCGGAGATCAATGCCGTCGTACATACGCACTCGCCGCGCGCCACGGCGCTGTCGACCGCGCGCACCGGCATCCCCGCCTTCCACTACATGATCGCCATCGCCGGCGGTCATGACATACGCTGCGCGCCCTACGCCACCTTCGGCACCCAGGCGCTCTGCAACCACGCGGTTGCGGCGCTGGAAGGACGCAAGGCGACGCTGCTGTCGAACCATGGCGTCATCGCCATCGGCGCCTCGCTCGACGCCGCCTGGACGGTGGCCTGCGAGGTGGAAAATCTCGCCGGGCAATATCTGGACGTGTGCGCAGCCGGGCTGAAGCCGGTCATCCTCGGCAAGGCCGAAATGCAGCGCGTGCTGGCGCAGTTCGCAGCTTATGGGCGCAAGGGGTAGCCCTACCCCCGCGTCGGCCACATGCTCGAGCTGGTATATTCGAACACCTTCTCGCCGTTCTGGTTGATGCCCTCGTTGCGATGGAAGGCGATGCCCCAGCCCTGGCGGGAGATGTTGCGCTTCTCCACGGCCGTCGTCGAAAAGTTCACAACATCGCCGACATAGACCGGCTTCAGCCATTTCATGTCGCGGAACCCGGGCGAAGGTCCCTTCGGCGTCGGCGGCAGGTTTCGGCGCCGCGACTCGACCGCATAGGCATCGCGGACGGCGACGAGGTTGCCCATGGCGGCGGCCGCCGTATGCCAGCCCGAGGCGGCAAGCGCGCCGAACGTGGTGTTCTTCGCCGCTTCCTCGTCGATATGGAATATCTGCGGATCATAGGCGCGGGCGAAGCGCAGTATATTCTCGCGGGTGAATTGATACGGCCCGGTCTCGACACGATAGCCGATGGCGATATCTTCCAGCCATCCGGTGAGAAGCCCACTGTCGTCGGGAACCGAAGAAAAGTCTATGTGAAAAGGCGGCAGTTCGGCCGGCGCCGTTACCGTCGGCGGCCTTGGCCGCGCAGGTTCCGCGCCTCGCAAACCGAACATGATCTGCGAGCGATACCACATCGCTTCCTGATCGTTCTGGTCGAGCACACCGAAGCGAAATTGCACGAAGCCCATGTCGGGCCGCGAGCGCGACACGCGCGCGTCCAGCACTTCGGCGCGCACGCGCAGCACATCGCCCGGACGCACCGGCTTCAGCCAGCGCAATTCCTCGACCCCGGGCGATCCCAGACAGGCCGCGTCGCCCAGCAAATGGTCGACATGCAGGCGCATGGAAATACTGGCCGTATGCCATCCCGACGCAGCAAGCCCGCCAAGCAGGCTTTTCTTGCCGGCTTCCTCGTCGAGATGAAACGGCTGCGGATCGAACTCCCTGGCAAATTCGATGACGGCGTCCCTGGTGACTTCATAGGCGCCGTAGTCACGCACGGACCCGATCTGAAAATCCTCGAAGAACACAGACGGCATCGCAAAACCTTCTCAGTTCAAAACCTTTTCAGTTGGCGAAGCGGAAGTGCAGCACGTCCCCGTCGGCAACGAGATAATCCTTGCCTTCGAGGCGGAATTTGCCGGCCTCGCGCGCTCCGGCTTCACCTTTGTGGGTGACGTAATCGTCGTAGGCCACGGTCTCGGCGCGAATGAAACCTTTCTCGAAATCCGTATGGATGACGCCCGCCGCCTGCGGCGCGCGCGTGCCGGTTTCGATGGTCCAGGCCCGCGCCTCTTTCGGACCGACGGTGAAATAGGTGATCAGGCCGAGCAGGCCATAGCCGGCGCGGATGACACGATTGAGACCGGGCTCGGCAAGGCCGACGGCCTCGAGATAATCGGCCTGCTCGCCCGGCGGAAGCACGGCAATCTCGCTCTCGATCTTGGCGGAGACGACGACGGAGACGGCGCCTTCCTCTTTTGCGCGGCCGGCGACGAGCTCGGAAAAATGATTGCCTTTATCGGCCGAGGCTTCCTCGACATTGCAGACATAGAGCACCGGCTTCGACGTCAGCAGGCCGAGGGTCGAAAACAGCTTGCGCTCGTCGGGTTTGACCTCGACGAGACGCGCCGGCTTGCCGTCGCGCAGCAGCACAAGGCAGCGCGACAGCAGATCGAGCTGCTCCTTCGCGTCCTTGTCGTTCTGCTTGGCGCGCTTCTCCAGCGCCGGCACGCGCTTTTCGAGACTGTCGAGATCGGCCAGCATCAGCTCGGTCTCGATGATCTCGATATCGGCGATCGGATCGATCTTTCCTTCCACATGAGTGATGTCGCTGTCCTCGAAACAGCGCACCACATGGGCGATGGCGTCGCATTCGCGGATGTTGGCGAGAAACTGATTGCCGAGCCCTTCGCCTTTCGAGGCTCCGCGCACCAGGCCGGCGATATCGACGAAGGTCAGCCGCGTCGGAATGATCTCCTTCGACGTGGCGATCCTGGCCAGGGTTGCGAGCCGCTCATCGGGCACGGCAACGTCGCCGACATTCGGCTCGATGGTGCAGAACGGATAGTTCGCCGCCTGCGCCGCCGCCGTCTGCGTCAGTGCATTGAAAAGGGTTGACTTGCCGACATTGGGCAGGCCAACGATTCCACATTTGAAACCCATGAAAACTTCCTGAAATCGCCGCGAGACGCCATCTGCGAGGGATATGCGGGGCGCTGGCGGAAAACGCAAGACCGGGGCCGGAACCCGCGGCAAAACGGGCGTTGCGGCCCAAAATGAAATCCCCGGCCGCTGCGGCGGCCGGGGAGCGTCAATTGCCGGTGAAAACCGCCTGATATCAGTGCTTATTCACTTCCGCCGTATAATCTTCCATCAGCGTCCGCGAAATATTGCCCGGCGTGAACCTGTAGGGGCCGACCTCGGACACCGGCGTCACTTCGGCACCCGTACCGGTGAGGAAGCATTCGTTGAAGCCCGACAGCTCGTCCGGCGTGATCCGGCGCTCATGCACGCCGATGCCACGCCGCTGCGCAAGATCGATAACCGTGCGCCGGGTGATGCCGTCGAGGAAGCAATCGGCCGTCGGCGTATGGATGGCGCCGTCCTTGGTAAAGAAAATATTGGCGCCGGTGCATTCGGCGACACGGCCCTGCCAGTCGAGCATCATCGCATCGGCATAGCCCTTGCGCTCGGCAGCATGCTTCGAAATGGTGCAGATCATGTAAAGGCCCGCCGCCTTGGAGTTACACGGCGCGGTCTTCGGATCGGGCCGTCGATACTCGGCGATATCGAGACGGATGCCGCGCATCTTCTCGTTGACGTCGAACATGCTCGGCCAGTCCCACACCGCGATGGCGACATGGATGGTGGCGTTCTGGGCGGCGACCGCCATCATCTCGCTGCCGCGCCAGGCGACGGGACGCACATAGCAACTGTCCATGCCGTTCTTGTCGACGACAAGCTGCTTGGCCGCCTCGATCTCATCGACCGAATAGGGAATCTTGAAATCGAGCAGTTCGGCAGACCTGTGAAACCGCTCGGTGTGCTCGAGGCTCTTGAAAATCTTGCCGCCGTAGGCGCGCTCGCCCTCGAATACGCTGGAGCCGTAATGCAAGCCATGGCTGAGCACGTGCAGATGCGCGTCCTTCCATGGCAAGAGTTTCCCGTTCATCCAGATGAACCCTTCACGCTGGTCGAATGGCAGAACTGACATACAAAGCTCCTCCTGGCGGCGCGACGCCGCCATAACCTTTAGGCTACCGCCCAATTTCCGGCTGGTTTGCCGGCTCTTTCAGCCCTTGACGACTAGCAATCGACCTGAAATATGTCAATAGTGCTGACTTAATGGACCGAATGGAGCAGACGCTGGACACCAAGGCTCTGAACACCAGGGTTCTCGACCCGAAAGTCCTGCAAGAACCGCAGGCTGCGGCCGAGGCGGCGGGGCGTGAAGCGCCGTCCGGTACGGCGCCTATGTATGATCTTATCGAATTGCTGTTCTTCGCCTATCGCGACTTTGTCGGCGATCCCGACCGGCTGCTGGAGAGTCTGCGCTTCGGCCGCGCCCATCACCGCGTCCTGCATTTCATCCATCGCAATCCCGGCCTGACCATCGCCGAACTGCTGGATATTCTCAGGATCACCAAGCAAAGCCTCAATCGCGTCCTCAAGGAACTGCTCGACGAACGTTTCGTCGAGCAGCGCACCGGCACCGCCGACCGCCGGCAACGGCGCTTGTTCCTGACCGCCAAGGGAAGCACGCTGGCGCTCGATCTGTCGGTGCTGCAATCGCAGCGCTTCACCCGGGCGCTGGCGCAACTGCCGGAGAGTGCGCGTGCCGATGCGACACGCTTCTTCCTGGCGATGATCGACCCTGACGAACGCCCGCGTGTCGAGGCCCTCGTCTGGCGTGACCGTGAGGAGAGACAGGAATGAGCGCAGACACGGCTCCGCCCAATGCCGTCACGGCGGTCCCCGCCTCTGCCGCAGCGCCTGCGCCGGCCGATGACGCCGCGCATATTCTCGTCGTCGACGACGATCGGCGTCTGCGCGAATTGCTCTCGCGCTATCTTGCCAGAGACGGTTATCGTGTCACCACAGCCGGTGACGCCGCCGAGGCGCGCCGACATCTCAAGGGCCTCGATTTCGATCTGATCGTGCTCGACGTGATGATGCCGGGAGAGAGCGGCATCGACCTGACGCGATCGCTGCGGCGGGAATCGCAAGTGCCCATTCTGATGCTCACCGCGCAGGCGGAAGCGAAAGACCGCGTGCTCGGGTTCGAGACCGGCGTCGACGATTACCTCACCAAGCCGTTCGAGGCCAAGGAACTGTCGCTGCGCATCGCCTCGATCCTGCGCCGGGTGGCGCCGAAAGAAACGGCGCAGGCGCAGCTCGTCCGCTTCGGACCCTTCGTCTTCCATTGCGACCGCGGCGAATTGCGCCAGGGCGACGAGATCATCCGGCTGACCGATCGCGAACGCTTCATGCTGCAACTGCTGGCCCGCACGCCGGGCGAGCCGGTGGCGCGCGAACTGCTCGCCGGCTCCGCGGCGGCAGCCAATGAGCGCACCATCGACGTCCAGATCAATCGCCTGCGCCGCAAGATCGAGCGCGATCCCGCCAATCCGGTCTATCTCCAGACGGCGCGAGGCGCAGGCTATCGCCTGCTGCCCGAACGCTAGGACGCCTCGATGAGCCTGGCGCTGCCCACATGGTTCGGCAGGCCCCGCGGCCTCTGGCGCGGCTTTACCCGCTGGCTCGCCGGGCGCATGCCGAAAGGGCTCTATGCACGTTCGCTGCTCATCGTCATCGTGCCCATGGTGCTCCTGCAATCGGCCGTTGCCTATATTTTCATGGAACGGCACTGGCAGTTGGTGACGCAGCGCCTGTCGGCCGCTGTCGTCGCCGATATCGCCGCGGTCATCGACATCCACGAGAAATCCAACGACCCCGCCGCCTTCGCCCAGATCGCCAGGATCGCCGGCGAGCGGTTCGAGATGGAGTTCAAGCTGCTGCCGAAGGAGCCCCTGCCGGCCGCGCTGCCGAAGCCGTTCTTCTCCCTGCTCGACAGTTCGCTGGCGCAGGAAATATCACGCCAGATCGCCAAACCGTTCTGGATCGACACGATCGGCAGCTCCAATCTCGTCGAGATCCGCATTTCACTGGCGGATTCCACCATGCGCGTCATTGCCGCGCGCAGCGCCGCCTATGCGTCGAATTCGGGAATCTTTCTGTCGTGGATGGTCGGCGCTTCCCTGGTGCTGCTGGCGGTCGCCATCGCTTTTCTGCGCAATCAGATCCGCCCCATCCTGCGGCTGGCGAAAGCGGCGGAGAATTTCGGCAAGGGCCGCGAGGTCGAATTCCGGCCCCATGGCGCACGCGAAGTGCGGCAGGCGACCTTCGCCTTCTTCGAGATGAAGCGCCGCATCGAACGGGCGAGAGACCAGCGCACCACCATGCTGAACGGCGTCAGCCATGACCTGCGCACCATCCTGACACGGTTCAAGCTGTCGCTCGCCATGATGCCGGAATCGCCCGACAGCGAGGCGCTGCAGAAGGACGTCGACGAAATGCAGCGCATGCTGGAGGCCTATCTCGCCTTCGCGCGCGGCGACGACGGCGAACAGGCGGCCCCGACCGACATGGGCATGCTCTTGGAAGAGTTGAAAGCCGACGCCGAGCGTCACGGCCATGAGACGATCGTGTCGTTCAACGGCGATCCGATGGTCACTGTGCGGCCCGACGCGTTTAAGCGCTGCCTGACCAATCTCATCGCCAATGCGCAGCGCTACGGCAACCGCATCGCCATCGAGGCACAGCGCGAGCAGCGCTTCCTGACCATTCACGTGGACGATGACGGCCCGGGCATTCCTCCCGAACAGCGCGAAGACGTGTTCCGGCCGTTCTACCGGCTAGACGAGGCGCGCAACCAGGACCATGGCGGAACGGGCCTCGGCCTCGCCATCGCCAGGGACATCGCCCGCGCCCATGGCGGCGACATCACCCTGGCGACAAGCCCGCTCGGCGGCCTGCGCGCCAGCGTGCGTATTCCGCTTTGAACACGATCCCGAAAAGTGGAGGCCGGTTTTCGGGTAAGATCGTGCTCCAGTAAAAGAAGCGTCAGCTCGGAGCCACAGCCGAAGACTTGCGGATGACGAGCGACGGCAGGGGCCCGACCTTCGGAGCAGGCGTGGCGCCGGCCATCACGTCCATCAAGAGATCGACAGCCAGGGCGCCCAACTGATCCAGCTTGAGATCGAGCGCCGTCAGATCATTGGAGCGCGCGTTCAACCCGTCATATCGGGTCGCCATGCGCAGACGGCCGGGAATGTCCAGGCCGAGCTCGCGGGCCGCCTGTTGCGCCCCCACGGCGAAGGAATCCACCGAGACGAACATGGCGTCCATCTTCGGATGCGCCTGAATGAGCGCGCGGGCGGCGAGCCGCGCCGCCTCCAGACCGCCCTCCTCATCGACCAGCGCCACGATCGGCTTCTGGTTCATCCCTGAGATGACATCCCCGTAGGCTCTTTCGGACGAGCGATGGGCGTTGCGATCCTGCGCGCCGGTGATCAGACCGATCTGTCGCGTGCCGGGCGTCTTCAGGTGATCGAGCGCGACCCTGGCGGCATCGTAATGCCGGCAGTCGACATAGGGCAGCGATCCTTCCGGCGTCGGCCGCCCGATGGCGACCATGGGGACGCCGCGCGACTGCAGAAGAGCGACGCCGGGATCATTGCGGCCCGGCTCGACGACAATCGCGCCGTCGGCATGAAACGAGCCGAGGGTCTCGCATCCCTCGGCCAGCGGCGGAACCAGCAACAGCGCCATGTCCGCCTGCAAGGCGCGCTCCGCCGCAGCGCCCGCGATCTCCATCAGATAGCCGAGGCGCGCGCGTCCGCCCGCCACGGCAAAAGGCATCGACGAAAAAATCGCGATCGTATCCGCTCTGCCTGTGCGCAAATTCTGGGCGCGCACATTTGGCCGATAGCCGAGCTTGGCGGCGGCCCTGCGAACCCGTTCGCGTGTCTTGTCATCGACCGGCCGATGGCCCGAAAGCGCATTGGAAACCGTGGCAGTCGACATGCCGACAGACCGCGCCACATCGAGAATGGTGGCGCGGCGCACCGCCTGTTTCATTGGTTCCGACGGTTCATCCGTTTTCGTCAATTCCCACCACCTGCTTATTTATTGAGCACCGGGCGCTCACAATTGCGCCTTGACGACCGCTCCGACAAACTTCAGATTAAATGCACTAAATCGATTTAGTACGAGCTTTCCACGGATGTCTACAATGAATGCTCCGGTTGACCAAGTCACTCTTCGCCGCCGCGGCGTCGGCCTCATGGGGTATGACGCCGGCAAGGCGGGCACGGGATACACGCTGTACGCGCCGCAGACCGGCGGCGGGGCCGTTCATCTCATCGATATGACTGGCAAGGTCGTACATTCCTGGAAAATGCCCTATCGCCCCGGCCGCCACGCCGTGCTGCTGCCGAACGGCAATATGGGCTATGCCGGCAATCTGCCCGGCACGAAAGATCACTATGCCGCCTGGATGATGTGGCATGGCGGCGCCTTCTTCGAGGTGACGCCGAAGGGCGACGTGGTCTGGGAATTCCAGGACCCGACCCATCACCACGACGTGCAATGGCTGCCGAACGGCAACATTCTCTATGGCGCGATCGAGCCCATGCCTGCCGAATTCGCCAAGCGTATCGTCGGCGGCAGCGCGGCGCATGACCCCGCCGACGGGACGTTTTACGGCGACGTCATCAAGGAAGTGAACCGCAAGGGCGAGACGGTGTGGCAGTGGAAGGCCGTGGAGCATCTCGATCCGAACGAGTTCCCCGTCCACGATACCTTCGATCGCTATCACTGGCCCATGATCAACGGCGTCTACGCCGCGCGCAACAATATCGTCCTGCTCAGCCTGCGCACCACATCCGGCATCATCGGTGTCGACCGCGCCACCGGCGACGTGGTTCTGCGCATCAAGCATCCGGTCGTCGCCCAGCAGCACACGCCCGTGGAACTCGAAAACGGCAACATCCTCATCTTCGACAACGGCAACTGGCGGTTCGGCCAGACCAGCCCCTCCTCCCGCGCCATCGAGGTCGATCCGAAGACCGGCGCGGTCGTGTGGCAATATTACGATGAAATGCGCTCGGCATTCTTCTCGCCCTACATGGGCGCCGCGCAGCGGCTGCCCAACGGCAACACGCACATCACGGAATCGGCCACCGGCCGCCTGTTCGATGTGACGCCGCAAGGCGAAGTCGTCTGGGAATATGTGATCCCGCATTTCGCCGAATATCCCGAGCCCGAGGCGCGCAAATACGTGCCAGGCTTTCACAACAGCGTCTTCCGCTCCTATCGCTATCAGAAAGATCAGATTCCCTGGCTCTAAAGCATTTTCGAGCGAAGTGGTTGCCGGTTCGCGTGAAGAAAATGCGTCAAACAAGAACCTGGAGCTCGGTTCTGATTTCATCAGAACCGAAAAAGCTCCAGCGCCTTTAAGAAAAGGACAGATGATGTCATTCAGCAGCAAACTTGCGACAAGCGCTTTGGCCGCCGCCGCCATGTTGGGTGTCTTTGCTCCGGCTCGTGCCCAGCAACCAAGAGAGGTTCGCATTCTCATGGGCTGGTTCGCTCAGGCCGACCAGAGCGGCTTCTGGCAAGCCCAGATCGATAGTTCGGTCAAAAGCAACGGCCTCGTGATCAAGACCCTGCAGGGGGGGCCGAAAATCCAGACCATTCCGCAAGTCGCCTCGGGCCAGGCGGAATTTGGTGTCGGCAATGCCGACGACCTGCTGCTCGCCCGCATGCGGGGCGCGCCTGTGAAAGCCGTCATGGCATACCTCGATTACGTGCCCTATACGCTCGTCTATCACAAAGACCCGGCCATCAAGACGATCGCCGACCTCAAGGGCAAGACGTTTGCCGTCAACATCGGCTTTGCCTACTGGGAATGGATCAAGAAGCGCGAAGGCATGCAGGGCACGCGCGAGATTCCCGTCTCCGGCGACCTGTCGCTCTTCAGGCAGGACAAGAACATGGTGCAGCAGGGCTATTCCATCTTCCTGCCGGCACGGATGACCGAAGCCGGCATCGAAAACTCCCAATTTGTCGTCGCCTCGCTTGGCTACCGTCCCTATGCCGTGCTTTTCACCACCGACGAGCTCATTGCAAAGAACCCGCAACTGGTTCGCGACACGGTCGCCGCCGTCAAGGCATCATGGGCAACCTTCGCGAAGGATCCCTCCGAATCCAAGCGTCTCGAGCTGTCCTTGAATAACCAGATTTCCTCCGCCGTTCACGACAAGGCCGTCCAGGAGATCGTGTCCGACCTCCTGCCGAAGGATTTGTCGAAGATCGGCTGCATGAACGATGCACGTTGGGACGAGTTGGGAAAGCAGCTCAAGGACGTCAGCTTCCTGCCCGCCGATTTCGACGCGCGCAAGGCTTACGATACGTCCTTCCTGCCCGGCTGCTGAAAATGAACACCGCGGCAACAGCCTTGGATGCAGACGCAACGGCCCCACCCCGGCCGCGGGGCGGCGGCGTGCCGATCGAGCTCCGCGAGGTCTGGAAGGAATTCGACACCAAGGTCAAAGCGCTCGACATCGTCAACCTGGATATCGCCGGCGGCGAATTCGTCTCGATCGTCGGTCCGTCAGGATGCGGTAAGTCGACCCTTCTGCGCATCGTCGCCGGACTTCTCGCGCCCAGCGGAGGCGCCTGCGTCCGGGCAACCAATGCCAGGGCGGCGTTTGTCTTCCAGGATGCCGCCCTGCTGCCGTGGCGCAGCGTTCTGCGCAATGCGGAACTGTTGATGGAACTTGAAGGTTACGCGGCGCCGGATCGCCGCCAGCGCGCCGAAAAAGCCATGCAGCTTGTCGGCCTCTCGGGTTTCGCCGACGCCTATCCGCATCAACTGTCGGGCGGCATGCGCATGCGCCTTTCGCTGGCCCGGGCCATGGCCTTGCAGCCCGACCTGCTCCTACTCGACGAGCCGCTTGCCGCCGTCGACGAACTGACCCGCGACACGCTTCAGGAAGAATTGCAGCAACTCTGGCGGAAGCTGAATTTTACCGCGCTGCTGGTCACCCACAATGTCCATGAAGCCGTCTATCTTTCCACGCGAATCGCGGTGATGTCGCCACGGCCCGGCCGGATCGAAAAAGTGATCAACGTCCCGTTCGCGTTTCCGCGGGCGCCCGAACTGCGCGCGACGGCGGAATTCGCCGCGCTCACCGGCCAAGTGTCGGCGCTCCTGCGGCATCATGCGGTCGGAGGCGCGGAATGAACAGCGCCCGCTCTCCTCTGCCAGCGCGCCTCGTCGCTGCCGCCGGCCAATGGCTGCCGCCGCTCATCGTCGCGGCCGGCTTCCTCGGGCTCTGGGCGCTGCTGACCTTGACGATCTACAAGGGCAAGGGATTTCTGGTTCCCGCGCCGCAGGACGTCGCCGCAGCCTTTGCCGAAAACTTCGCCGTCATCGCCCTTGCATCCCTGACGACGTTGCGGGAAGCCGCCTTCGGCTATTTGATCGCCATCGCCCTGGGCATTCTGATTGCCGCGGTTCTCAGCCAGTCCCGCATTCTGGAGCGCAGCTTCTATCCCTACGCCGTTCTGCTGCAGACGGTTCCCGTGGTCGCGATCGCCCCGCTCATCGTGCTCTGGTTCGGGTACAATGACTTCAGCGTCATCATCATCAGCCTGATCATCTCTCTCTTCCCGATCATCAACAACACGCTGCTCGGCCTACAATCGACGCCGCGCTCGCTCGTCGAACTCTTCGCCATGCATCGGACGAACAGGCTTGCGACCTTCTGGAAGCTGCGCGCCCCCAGCGCCCTGCCGAGCATCATGGCGGGATTGAAGATTTCCGCCGGCCTCTCCGTCATCGGCGCCATCGTCGGGGAATTCATCATCGGCTCGGGCGGCACGCAGGGCGGCCTCGGCGTGCAGATCATTTTTGCCCAGGGACGCATGTATACCTCGCTCCTGTTCGCGGAGGTCATCTGCGCGACGCTGCTGGGCTTCCTGTTCTTTCTCATCGTGACGCTCATCAGCAATGCGCTGCTCGGCCATTGGCACGAGTCCGCCAGCTAGCTTCGAGGCCAATCATGCCGCATCGATATACGCAGTTTACGCCGATGCCGCAGATGAGCGGTTTCGCCGCCGAATTGCACGGGCTCGATCTCGGAAAACCGTTGACGGACACCACTAAAGCCGAACTTCGCCAGGCCCTGCTGGATTTCGAAGTTCTCTTGATCCCACCCGTCGAACTCTCGGCCGAGCGGCATATCGAACTCGCCTCGGCCTTCGGCTCGGTCGCGAAAGGCGCCTTCTTCCCCCGCAAGGACGGCTATCCGGACATCGAGATCATCACCTGCGACGAGCAGCATCCGCCCGAGCTGAATGTCTGGCATAGCGATGTCTCATGGAAAGAGGTGCCGCCGACAGGGACAGTCATTCAGCTCATCGATCTGCCGCCGCAGGGCGGCAATACCGTGTGGTCGAGTTGCAGCAAGGCGTTCGACGCTCTGTCGGACGGGTTCAAAACCTATCTGAGAGGCCTCACCGCGACCCATAGCTGGCAGGCAAGCCTGGTGCAGGACGCGCTGGAGGCGAGCGGCGAGGAGGCGGTCGTCAATGCCGTACGCGCCTTCAAGCCGGTTACGCATCCCCTGGTCCGTATTCATCCCGAGTCGGGCAAGGAGGTTCTGTTCATCAACGAAGCCTTCACGCGTAAGATCAACGGCGTTCACTTCCGCGAAAGCCGCGCCATCCTGGAATTCCTGCGCGAATGGATGATTCAGCCCGAGTTCGTCTATTCGCACAAATGGCAGAAACACGGGATCGCTGTGTGGGACAATCGCTCCACCCAGCATTACGCCGTTGCCGACTATTGGCCGGCGCGCCGGAGCCTGCAGAGAGTCACCTTCCAGTCCGAAGCGGACTCGGCCGCGCGCACATCGGGACAGGCAAAATGAACAATGCCGTACCGCTCGTCGAGATCTCGCCCTGGTTCTCGGGTGATGAAAAAGCCCGCGACGCTGTCGCTGCAGCGGTCGACAAGGCCTGCGTGGAATGGGGCTTCCTGATCCTCGCCGGCCATAACATCGATCCTGAGCTTATCGAGGCCATGTCGGCGACATCGAGGGCTTTCTTCGATCTCCCCGTGGAAGAGAAACTCAAGGTCGATGCCAGCGGCAGCGTGGGCGGACGCGGCTACTACCGGATGGAAGCCAAATCCCTGGCGCGGACGCTCGGCGACAAGACTGCGCCGGGCGATCTGCGCGAATCCTTCCGCATCGGCGCCGAGCCGGTCGCGGCCGATCCGCGCACGACATCGCTGGAAGCGCGCGGTCATTTCGCCGACAATCGCTGGCCGGAATTGCCGCGCGAAATGAAACCCGTCTGGACGCAATATTATCAGGCCTGCGACCGGCTCAGCACCGAACTGATGCGCATCTGCGCCCGCGCGCTGAAAATGCCCGATGATTATTTTGACGATATGATCGATCGCTCGACCAGCAACCTCGTCGCGCAGAATTATCCGCCCCTGGACAAACCGCCGGTGCCGGGCCAGGTGCGCAACGGCGCCCACACCGACTTTGGAACCCTGACCCTGCTGCTGGCGGAAGACCGGCCGGGCGGGCTGCAGCTCAAGGGCCTGGATGGAGAGTGGCACGACATCAGGCCGATCCCCGGCACCTATATCGTCAATCTCGGGGACATGATGGCGCAATGGACCAACGATCGCTGGCGCTCGACCCTGCATCGCGTCGTCAATCCGCCGGCGGATGCAGGCGCGGCGTCGAGGCGGCTGTCGGTCGTCTTCTTTCACACGCCGAATTTCGACGCGACCATTGCCTGCATCCCCTCATGCGTGAGCGAGGCGAGGCCCGCCAGCTACGAGCCCATTCAGGCGGGCGAGCATATCGCGCGGAAATTGCGCGCTGTCGAAAGCGTCAGCAAGACATCCTGAGACCTTACGACGCCTGCGCCGCCTTTCTCGCGACAACCGCCTTGTAGGCCGCCTGCAGTTCGGCAAAGACGGAACGGTCCGGGCGCGGCGCATCGAGATGCAGTGCGCGCAACTCGTCCATGAAGGCTTCCCACATCGGCGGGCCGCCCTCTTCCAGCAATTGCGCGCGGATCGATAATTCTTCCGACACCGGCGTGTGGCGGCGGCCCCAGGCGCCCATCTGTGCCAGCAGCGGCACCAACTGAATCGAGGCTTCCGTCAGGCTGTAGATGGCTTTCTGCCGATGGCTGGGATCGTCGCGCTTCGACAGCAGGCCGCCGGCGACAAGGCGTTTGAGGCGGTCGGCGAGGATATTGGAAGCAATCCCTTCGTCCGATTTGGTCAGCAGCTCGCGGTAGTGCCGCCGGTTGCCGAACATGATGTCGCGGATGACGATCAGGCTCCAGCGGTCGCCGAGCATTTCCAGGGTCAAATTGATCGGGCAGCCGGACCGCGTCGCGCCGTTCATTGAGGCATCTCCGAGAAAAACCAGTTGCAATATAGGATCGGTCGCGGTAGAAGCAACCAGTTTTAATTTGCAATCAGTTTGGAGGGCATGTTCTGATGGCTTTGAAAGTCTACGCGCACCCGTTCTCATCCTATTGCCAGAAAGTGCTGACCGCGCTTTACGAAAACAACGTCGCGTTCGATTACTGCGTTCTTGGCGCAAGTGACGGCAAGGCCGATGCCGAGCTTGCGGCGCTGTGGCCGCTCAAGCGCTTTCCCATTCTCCTCGATGGCGACCGCACCGTGCTCGAAGCCAGCATCATCATCGAATATCTGGGCCTGCATCATCCAGGTCCGGTGCGACTGGTGCCCGACGATGCCTGTGCCGCGCTCGATGTGCGGATGATGGATCGCTTCTTCGACAATTACATTTCGAGCCCGCAGCAGACGGTGGTCTTCGAAAGCATTCGCCCGGCGGGCAACCGCGATCCTTACGGCGTCGCGCAGGCGCGCGCCATGCTGGACACCGCCTATGCCTGGCTCGACGAGCGGATGAAGACGCGCGAATGGGCCGCCGGCGGGGGCTTCAGCCTTGCCGATTGCGCCGCCGCGCCAGCGCTTTTCTATGCCGACTGGACACATCCGATCGACAAGCAGTTCGCCAATGTCCAGGCCTATCGGCAGCGCCTGCTGGCGCGAGCTTCCTTCGCGCGGGCGGTCAACGAAGCAAGACCCTACCGGTCGTTCTTCCCGCTCGGCGCGCCCGATCGCGACTGAGGCGTCAGCCCCACGGGCCGCGGCGACCGTCGCCGCGCGGCGCCAGCGGATTGCCGCTGCCGAGAAAGCCTCCGCGCGAGACGCTGCCCTGCTGCGGGCGGAAGCCCGCGCCGATCCCCATCCGCTGCGCCTGTTCCTCGAGCGCGGCGATACGGTTCTCTACATTCGGATGGGTCGAGAACAGGTTGTCCATGCCCTGCCCGGTCAGCGGATTGACGATGAACATATGCGCCATCGCCGGATGCTCCTCGGCGGTCTCGTTGGGGATGTGTTCGGCGGCGCCGGAAATTTTCGCCAGCGCCGTCGCCAGCCAGCGCGGATTGCCGGCAATCTCGGCGCCCAGGCGGTCTGCCTCGTATTCGCGCGACCGGCTGATCGCCATCTGCACCACCATCGCCGCCAGCGGCGCCAGGATGGCGAGCGCGATCGTGCCGATCACGCCGAGGCCGTTGTTGTTGCGGTTGCCGCCGAAGAACATGCCCCAATGGGCGATCGACGAGATCGCGCCGGCGAGCGTCGCGGTCACCGTCATCGTCAGGGTGTCGCGGTGCTTGATATGCGCGAGTTCATGGGCGATGACGCCGGACAGCTCTTCACGGCTGAGCATGCGCACCAGCCCGGTATGAACCGCAACCGCCGCATTTTCCGGATTGCGCCCGGTGGCAAACGCATTGGGCTGGTCGTTCTCGATTATATAGACGCGCGGCGGCGGCAGGCCGGCGCGCTGCGCCAGGCCGTGCACGAGATTGACCAGGTCGGGCGCGGTCGTGGCATCGACCTCCTGCGCGCCGGTGGTCACCAGCGCCGCCCGGTCGGAATTCCACAAGGCATAGAGGTTGGTCGCGGCGGCGATCAGAAGCGCGATCATCATGCCGGCCTGTCCGCCCAGCATCGCGCCGACCAGCATGAACAGCGCTGTCATGGCCGCCAGCAGCACCGCCGTGCGCATGATATTCATATTTGCATCTCCATTCAGCCGGGTTTGGCGAACCGGCTTTCGCTGCTTATGTGGGGAGTGACCGCCCGGCTTATCAACCCCGGACTTTTACGGGGGCCTTCTGGCGATCACCCATCGGCTCTGTTAGAAGCTGGGAGGAGCAAGAATGACCGACATCCCGCAAAATCAGCCCCAGGCTGCCTCCGAAGCCCAGGAAGCCCCCCGTAAGCCCCTCAGCCCTGCTGCGCAGCGGGCGCTGGCGGAGGCGCAGGAGCGCCGCAAGGCCGCCGAGGAAGCGGAAAAGGCCCGCCGTCAGCCAACCGAACTCAACGGTCGCGGCGGCCTCGACCCGGCCCGCTATGGCGATTGGGAAGTCAAAGGCATCATCAGCGATTTCTAGGCGCCGTCAGGCCAACACATCGGTAAAATCAAGCACATGTCGTCACCGGACACGGCGCAGGCCTTCGAACTGACCCCCAAGGCCATTATTCCCGGCCGCGAGTGCGCCGAATGCAGCCTGTGCTGCAAGACCATCGACGTGCCCGAACTCGCCAAGCCGGCCGGCAGATGGTGCGGCAATGCAAAGCCGGGCAAAGGCTGCGCTATCCACGATACGCGTCCGTCCGCCTGCCGGAGCTTCGATTGCTACTGGCGGCTCGAACAGCGCTTGGGACCTGAATGGAAACCCGACCGCGCCCGCTTCGTGCTGGCCACCCTGATGCCGTCGGGCGTGCTCGCCGTACTCGTCGATCCCGGCCAGCCGCTGGCCTGGCGGCGCGAGCCTTACCTGACGCAGATCCGCCATTGGGCAGATGAGGCGATCCGCGCGCGCTCGCAGGTGCTGCTGATGAACGGCAAGCGCGCCAGCGTCATCCTGCCCCAGAGCGAACTCGAGGTCGGCGTGCTTGAAGCGGGTGATGCCATCGAACTCAGGCAGAGCAACGGCGTCTACAGCGCGCATCTGAGGAAAGCCTCTTGAACGACACAGGGGACAGCACGCCGGCGGCCGGCGCGCTTTCGGAGAACATTCTGCATTTTGCCCGCGCACTGCGTTCGGCGGGGCTTCCCGTCGGTCCCGGCGCCGTGATCGACGCCGTGCGCGCGGTCGAGGTGGCTGGTGTGCGTAACCGCATCGACTTCCGCGCGACGCTGGAAGCCGTCTTCGTCAAGAAGCACGAGCACATGGTGATCTTCGACGCGGCGTTCAAAATGTTCTGGAAGCGGCGCGGATTTCTCGAGAAGCTGATCGCGATGATGTCGCCGCTTGCCGAGCCGCAGCAGGAGGAAGGCCAGCCGGCGAAAAAGCCGGAAGCCGGCGCCACCAGGGTCGCCCAGGCGCTGTTGCCGAAGAACGAGCCCGAGCAGGCGGAAGCCGAGATCGAACTCGATCAGAGTTTCACCGTCTCCGCCTCGGAAGTGCTGCAGAAGAAGGACTTCGCGCAGATGACGGCGGACGAGATCGCCGCCGCGGTCAAAGCCATCGACCGTCTGGACCTCAGCGACAACGAGATCAGGACACGGCGCTTCACACCCGATGCCCGAGGCGCACGCATCGATCTGCGCCGCACCTTGCGCCGCTCGTTGCGCGCCGGCGGTTCGACGATCGAACTGGCGCGCCGTTCGCAGGCGACCCGTCATCCACCGATCGTCGCCATCTGCGACATCTCGGGCTCGATGAGCGACTACACCCGCATTTTCCTGCATTTCCTGCATGCACTCACCGACAAGCGCCGCCGCGTGCATACGTTCCTGTTCGGCACCCGGTTGACCAATGTGACACGCGCGCTGCGCTATCGCGATCCCGACGAAGCGCTGGCGCAATGTTCGGCCGAGGTCGAGGACTGGTCCGGCGGCACGCGCATCGGCACCTGCCTGCACCGTTTCAACCGCGAATGGTCTCGCCGTGTGCTCGGCCAGGGGGCCATCGTACTGCTATTCACCGATGGGCTGGAGCGCGAAGGCAGCGAGGAACTGCAGCGCGAAATGGAGCGGCTGCACAAGTCCAGCCGCCGCATCATCTGGCTCAACCCGCTGCTGCGCTATGACCGGTTCGAAGCGCGGGCGCTCGGCATTCGCGCCATGCTGCCCCATGTGGACGAATTCCGGCCGGTGCATAATCTGTCGAGCATCGCACAGTTATGCGACGCATTATCTGGCGCGCACGCCACCGCCGCGATCGATCCACGCCGCTGGCTGAAAAAGGCGGCATGAACGTCCCGCCTCAAAGGCGAGACATATAAACGAAAATGAATGCCACGACGGCGAGCGCCAGCGAGGCCACGAGGACAATCAGGATTTTCGATCCCCGCGGCCCGCTGCGCGAACTGTCGGGATTGGTCACGACTTCGCCACCGCGGAAGGGCCTCTCGCTGGCGACTTGCTGAGCCGGAATACGCTGGCTTTCTTCGGTCTGGGACATGTTTTCCTCCAGTATTCCAAAGGATCGCGAAGCTCAACGATCCAGGGAGTCGAGTGGAGGAAACGCGGCAGGCGTGACGGGAGTTCCAATCTTGTTCCGGCCCCGCAATGCGCGGACCGGATGAGGGCGCTATCGCTGCTTGAGCGATAGCGCGGGCCTCGCTTAAGACGACCGGCTCGCTTGCGCGAACTTCATGACGGAACGGCCATAGGCGGTGCAAGACGGGCGGGCATAGACGCCGCGCTCATAAAGACTGACGCCGGCACATCCAGAGCCGCCGCGGGCGATGGCGATCTTGAGATAGCGCGCTGCTGCTTCGACGCCATTGGCGCAATCATACAGCGAACCGGTGATGCCAACGGAGCGCGCTGTCGCGGCCTTCAACTGTCCCAGACCGTGCACTTGTCCGCGCCGATTGAAAGCGTTGCAGCGGTAATTGCTTTCAACACGGATGACGCCATGCAGCAGTTGCGGAGAAACACCATTGCGCAAGGCAGCCGCGGTGACCATGCCATGGATACCCGATTGCGGTGCGCGCACGGCTTGCACGGCGGTACGCGGCGTCGCGACATCCAGTGGGCCGACGCTTGCGACATAGAGTCGGTCACGTGAACGCCCCTGCCTGCGCAGTCGAGCACGCTCCTGAGTGCGCGCTTGCGGCTGTGACTGGAGGTTTTCTTGCGAGACAGGCTGCGAGGCTTGCAACTGCCTGCCCCATTCATGCGCAAAATATTCACCAGCGGATTCCTGTGCACTCGCCTTCGATCCGACACCTGCAAGCAAGGCACAAGAAACCAACGCCGCGGCCATCCGGCCGTGGCGGAAATCGAATCCCCGCATAATTTATCCTTCGTCTGAGTATCGTCTGGTAAAGCCGCGTAGAAGTCGCCGAACTCTCATGGCGACGCGGCGGAACACGAAAACGGCGCCCGGTTTCAATGAAACCGTCAGGTCGGACCGTTCGCAGCGATTGACGCAGACCCGCTATGCAGCGTCTGCGGCGCGGCATGTGACGGCATTCTTTGGCGAGAATGTGGCGTGCAAGAGCCACATCTTGAAATGCGATTCAAAAAGTGCCTGCCGCACGCTTTGATTTCGCATGCGGCAAAATGCAAGATCATTTGCGGTTAATCAATTTGCATTGATATCTAAGACCTAATCGGAATGCTTATGTTTGTAGCCACATCGCCGGTGTGGCAAGTCGTAGCATGAAGGGCGAGAGGCAAAATCCTCATCGCGTGAGCGGATGGCCGGCAAGCCAGGAGGCGCCATCCGCATAAAGCTGCCTGATCTCGGGGCCGTGCAAGCCGGGCAATGTACGATTGACGGTGCGGCCTTCCTTCGTCTGCGCATAACCCATGTAACGATAGCCGACGGGAAATGTCGCCAGCAGCGCCGCATCAAGCTTCGGCTGCTCGCCTGGGTCGAGCGGATCGAAGCGATCCTTCTCATAGACCGGCTGCCGCAAAACGATGGCCCAGCGTCCGCCACGCTCTTCGAAGAAATCGTAGAAGCGGCCGACGCAGGTGGTATCGCAAGCGACACCTTCCATCGTCGAGCGCGACAGGATCATCATCTTGGTCTGGGCAATCGCGCGCGCGCCGTTCACTGTGATCGACGTGCCGCCGAGAACATGCTGCACGATCGCTCCCTTCTCGAAACTGGCGCTACAGCCGGCGATGAATTGCGCGACGGAGCCGGTGAACCATGTCGCGACCATGCGGCCATCCGCGTGCCAGCAGGTGGCAAGATTGGTAAAATCGCCGCTGTCACGCCACACCGCCCAGTTCTCGATGATCTCGCGGATCTGTGTTTTCGTGCCCATGTCGTTCCTCCCCTCATTCTTAATTCAGCGTGCCACCTTCTCCCGCTTGCGGGAGAAGGTGGCACTTGCGCAGCCTGCCTGCGCGAAGCCAAGCGGAGCTTGGCTCCGCTTCGGCGAAGGCAGGCAAGGGTCGGATGAGGGTGATTGCCTCATCTCAAAAAGGCTCAAAGCCCCGCAATGCCGGAATCACCTTCTCGCCGAACAACCGGATCGAACGCATCAAGTCATCTTCCGGCAGATCGGAAAAATTGAACTCCCCGAGGAAGGTATTGAAATGCCCGCTCTGCGCGGCATGGCGCAACTTCCGCGTCACCGTTTCCGGCGAGCCGATGAGAACGAGATCGTTCTCGAGCAGGTAATCCGGATTGAAGATATTGGCCATGATCTGTGCGGCGCCGGGCTCATTGCGGCCGATGAACTTCGACGCATAGGTGCTCACCCGCTCCTCGAATGTTTCGCCCGGCTGTGCCGGCGGCAGGAAGCCCTCATAGGCGCGGCTGGCGCGGATGCGCGCAACTTGCAGGGCCTTCTCGTCGGTCTCATCCACATAGACGGGGATCGAATAGGCGATGTTGGGCTTGCGCTTCCAGCCGGCCTTCTTCCAGTCCTCGTAGAACTTGGCATAGCGCGGCGCCGCGTCCTGGCGCGGATAGGCGATGAAATAACCGGTGTTGATGCCGTTCCTGGCGCAGAATTCGAGCGTCTCGGGATCGCGGCTCTGCATCCACACATCAGGATGCGGCTTCTGCACCGGCTGCACGGAGATTTCGGCGCTGTCGGTGTTGTGGTTGTCGCCATGGAAGGAGAACGGTTGTTTGTCGCCATAGGCCGCCTTCATATAGGCGATGAATTCCAGGGTCGGCGATTTGCGAAAACCATAGTCGAGGCCGAACGGCGTGAAGTAGGCGGCGTTGATGCCGGGCACCAGGCCAAGCTCCATGCGGCCGTTCAGCATCTGGTCGACGATGGCGATTTCCTCGACCAGCCGCAGCGGGTGGTACAGCGGCACGATATAGCCCATGGGTCCGATGCGCAGCCGTTTGGTGCGCGCCCCCGCGCCGACAGCGTAGAGGCTTGGCGATGACATCCAGCTCTCGTCGGGCCGGAAATGATGTTCGACGCAGAAGCTGTAATCATAGTCCAGCGTGTCGCAGAGCTGCAGTTCGCGCCAGAGCTGCTCATAGCGCTGGTGAGGCGTCATGCCGGGCTTCATCCAGACATGGCTGAAATGCGCGAATTTCATCTATTGCTCCTGGCAGACCCGGCCCGGACCCGCGTCCGTCGGTCTGGCGTTTCGGGGTGGGACACGCTATATACTCACCGATATAACGGCTGCCGGACGGCAGCGTAAACTCGATAATCGAGGTCAACCATGCTCGCAACCGATGAAGACATTCTCGCCAAGGCCGAGGAATGGCGCAAAACCGGCAAAGGCGTCGCCATCGCCACGGTCACCGAAACCTGGGGGTCCGCCCCGCGCCCGGTGGGCAGCCATCTCGTGATCGACGAGGACGGGCACTTTCTCGGCTCCGTCTCCGGCGGCTGCGTCGAGGGCGAAGTCGTCACCGAAGCGGTGGACGTGATCGGCGACGGCAAGGCGCGCACCCTGGAATTCGGCGTCGCCGACGAAGCGGCCTGGAAGGTCGGGCTCTCCTGCGGCGGCCGCATCAAGGTTTTCGTCGAAAAGGTGAACTGATGGATCTCGCTCTCCTCTCGGCGCTCAACTCGGAGCGCGCGGCGCGGCGCGCCTGCGTGCTCGTCACCGACACGGCCGCCGGCCAGCAGCGCCTGGTCAAAGGTGTCGACATCGCCACAGACCCGATGGCGGAAGTCCTCGAAGCCGCCCTGCGCTCCGGCAAGAGCGGCACGGTCGAGGCCGATGGCAAGACCTGGTTCCTTACCGTGCAGGCGCCGCCGGTGCGTCTCTTCGTCATCGGCGCCGTGCACGTGTCGCAGGCGCTGGCGCCGATGGCGCGCACCGCAGGCTTCGACATGACGGTGATCGATCCGCGCACCGCCTTCGCCACCCCTGAGCGTTTCGCCGATGTGAAGCTCATCGCCGAATGGCCGCAGGATGTGCTGCCCGGCCTCAAGCTCGATCGCTATACCGGCGTCGCCTGCTTCACCCACGATCCCAAGATCGACGATCCGGCGCTGGAGGAAGCACTCGCCGCCGACTGCTTCTACATCGGCGCGCTCGGCTCGCGCAAAACCCACGGGCGCCGGGTCGAGCGCCTGCATGCCAAAGGCTTCACGCCCGAACAGACGGCGCGCATTCACGCCCCCATCGGCATGGATATCGGCGCGGTGAGCCCGGCGGAAATCGCCGTCTCGGTGCTCGCCGAAATCATCCTCTCCCTGCGCAAGAAACCGTTGCGTGTCGACACGGTGAAGGCACAGGAAAACGCTGGTGCAAAGGCTGGAGAGGCCGCGTGAAATTCGGTCCGGTGCCGGTGACTGAGAGCATGGGCAGCATCGTCGCCCACGCCGTGCGACGCGACGGCCTCGTCCTGAAGAAAGGCCAGATCATCGACGAAACCCAGATCGAAAGCCTGCGAGCGTCCGGCGTCGCCGAGATCGTCGTGGCGCGCAAGGAGGACGGCGATATCGGCGAGGACGAAGCGGCGCTACGTCTGGCAAGAGTCGTCGCCGGCATCAACGTGCGTGTCGAAACGCCATTCACGGGCCGTTCGAATTTTTATGCCACCTCCGGCGGTGTCCTCGTCATCGACCAAGGCGCCATCGACCGCATCAACGATATCGACGAAGCCATCACCGTCGCCACGCTGGAACCGTGGCGCACCGTCGTCGAAGGCGAGATGATCGGCACGGTCAAGATCATCCCTTTCGCGGTTCAGGAAACGCTGCTCGACAAGACCGTAGCGGCTGCCGGCACGACGCCGCCGGTGCATGTCGCGGCGTTCCGTCCGATGAAGGTCGGCGTCGTCTCGACCCTGCTGCCCGGCCTCAAGCCCTCGACGGTCGACAAGACCCTGAGAGTCATGGCCGAGCGGCTCGCCCCGGCGCAGGCGACCATTTCCGCCGACGTGCGCGTTTCCCACGAAACGCAGGCGCTGGCGCAGGCGATCGCCAAGGTGAAAGCCGGCAGCGATCTCGTCATCGTCTTCGGCGCCTCGGCCATCACCGACCGGCGTGACGTCATTCCCGCAGCGCTGGAAGCAGCCGGCGGGCGTATCGAACAATTGGGCATGCCGGTCGATCCCGGCAACCTGCTGCTGATCGGCGAGATCGAGGACGGCGGCCAGCTCAAGCCGGTGCTCGGCGCGCCGGGCTGCGCCCGTTCGCCGAAGGAGAACGGCTTCGACTGGGTGCTGCACCGCCTCCTCGCGGGCGTCGAGGTCAAGGCGCGCGACATCCGCCGCATGGGCGCCGGCGGCCTGCTGATGGAAATCGTCGCGCGCGGCCAGCCGCGCGACGCAGCCCCGGCGGATTGAGCCGGTGAGCACAGCGCCGACCGGTCAAATCGCGGCCGTCATCCTGGCAGCCGGCATGGCGACGCGCTTTCGCGCCGCCGACCCCGCCAGCGCCTCGAAAGTGCTGGCCCAGCTTGACGGAAAGCCCCTCCTCCGCCATGTCGTCGATGCAGCGCTGGCCTCACGCGCGCGGCCCGTCATCGTCGTCACTGGCCATGCGCAGGCCGATGTCGCGGCGGCGCTGGCAGGGCTCGACGTCATCATCGCCCACAACGCCGATTACGCCAGCGGCCTTGCCTCGTCCCTCAAGCGCGGCCTCGTCGCCGTTCCGAAAGACTGCAGCGGCCTTGTCGTGCTGCTTGGCGACATGCCGAGAGTGAGTGCCGCCATCATCGACCGCCTGATCGCGGCGCTCGCGGCGCGGCCGGGAGCGCTTGCCGTCGTGCCGACCTTCAGCGGCCAGCGCGCCAATCCCGTCGTCATCGCCAGGGCCGCGTTTCCATTGCTCGCCCGCATCGAGGGTGATCAGGGCGCCCGCAGGGTGCTCCAGGCCGCCGGCGGCAAGGTGATCGAACTGCCGATCGACGACGATGCCGTCACCACAGACATCGATACGCCGGAGGCTTTGCGCGCGCTGAAAGACGAGTGACGCAGCGAGAGCGAATTGCTATTCGGCTGCGGCCTTTTGGCGGCGGCTGAACAGGGTCAGCAATTCATCGATCTCATGTCCTCGCAACCCAGTCACGTCGGAAAAAATTTCCGCCGCGGTCTCGGCCAGGTTCTGACGAACCCGCATGCCCTCTTCGGTCAGCACCAGTTGCTTGGCGCGGCGGTCGGCGGGAGACGGTTCGCGCCGCACCAGCCCCTTGGCCTCGAGCTGGTCGACCAGGGCTGTCACATTGGAGGGCAGGCAGTGCAAGGCCTGGGCAAGCTCGCCCATCCGCAGCGGCTCGCTCAGGCGGAAAATGAGCATCTTTTCCGTCTTCGTATAATTCGTAACGCGCTGATCGCGCTCGAAGGCGCGGCGCAGCGCGTCGTGAATCTCATGCATCGCGAACAGGGCGGCAACGCCAGGCGGCAGATTTTTCAAAAACTGATTCCTTTGCTCGCCCCCAAGATACCACAAGCCATTGTCAGGTAGATAATTCGATGCTTGAATAGTTCAATGACATAAGTAATATGGCGAAGGATTCACGAAAAAGAGTGCGCCATGCAACGTCTTACGATGATACTCGTTATGGATTCGGCGCCGGCCCCGACGAATTCTGGTCACCTCGCCGACCGGAAAGCGCCACAAAGACGATTGCCCTGACACCGGTGAACATTGCTTTCGATTATTGATGCCCATCTCGTCCGAGGTTTGGCCCATGTCTTATCCTGCCAGAATGTCGAAAGTCGCATCCCTCGCCACCTGGACGCTCCGCATCGTCCTGGCCGGATTTTTCCTGAGCACCGGCTATAGGAAGCTCACCGGCGATCCTGCCATGACATTGCTGTTCGAGCAGATGGGCACGGGCCTCTGGCTTCAGTATCTCATTGGCGGCATCGAGATCGTCGCCGGGGTTTTCGTGCTGGTTCCCATGACCGGGGTGCTCGGCGGGCTGCTGATCACCGGCGCGATGGTTTGCGCCGCCGTCGTCAGTCTCACCATCCAGGGTGTCGAAAACCCGCTCGAGAAGTTCACGCTCTCGCTCATCCTCCTGGTCATGGGTGCCTTCGTCGCCTGGCAAAGCCGCCCCCACCTCCGCGATGAGGCATCCTCGCCGTCGCATTAGAAGCGAGCGAAGTGGACGGCCCGCATGGTAGGATGTTTCGTGCGTCCCCTCACCCATCGGAGATCGAACCATGCCGGACAATCCACTGACCATCGCAGAAATTGACCGGCGCATCGCTGTTCTCCGGGACAACCTTCGCCAACTGGTCGAGCAGGCTGCCGGGTCCTCCGGCGCCGCCGACGAGGAACGGGTCTCGCAACGCATCGCCGAGCAGCAGGCTGACCTCGACCTGTTGATCAAGCAGCGCGAGGGGTTTTCCCAAACAAAGTCGTGATGGAACGCTGCAACACCTATGGCGTTTAATTCGGCGTTGAGCAAAACCCGCCGAGGAGAACAAGATGAACGCCAGCCAGCTCGCAAGCCAGATCACCGAGAAGATGGAGGTCATCGGCGCCGATGGCGTTCATATCGGCACCGTCGACCGCGTCGAAAACGGCCGCATCAAACTCGTCAAGGCCGACAGCGGCGCGGGACACCAGGGCCATCATCATTTCATCGACCTCGGACTGGTCGCGGACACGGAAGGCCAGAAAGTGCGCCTGTCGGCGAATGCCGCTGTGGCGGTCTCATTCGAAGAAGAAAAGTCCGGCAAACCTGTCTAGGACAAGCCTGTTTAAAATCAGCCTGTCCGAGACAGGCCGCCGGAGTGTTGCGGCTAACTCCAGCGGCGCAGCAGCACGCTGGCGTTGACGCCGCCGAAGCCGAAGCCGTTGGAAATGGCATATTCCATCTGCAGCGGTCTCGCCGCGCCCGCCACCACATCCATGCCGTCGGCCTCCGGATCCAGCGTTTCCAGATTGAGCGTCGGCGGCGCCATCTGATCCCGCAACGCTAGCAATGTGAAGACGGCTTCGAGCCCGCCAGCCGCTCCCAAGAGATGGCCGGTCGCCGATTTGGTGGCGCTGACGGCGATCTTTCTATTGCCGCCAAACAGCGTCTTGATCGCAGCGATTTCGCCGCGGTCGCCGACCTGCGTCGACGTCGCATGGGCGTTGAGATGCTGGACGTCGCCGGGCGCGATCTCCGCCTGGGCCAGGGCGATTTCCATCGCCCGGCGCGCGCCGTTGCCATCCTCGGGACCGGACGTGATGTGATAGGCATCCGCCGTCGTGCCATAGCCGACGATTTCGGCGAGCGGACGCGCACCGCGCGCCAGCGCATGATCGAGATCCTCGATCACGAACATGCCGGCGCCTTCGCCCATGACGAAACCATCGCGCGCCGTATCGAACGGCCGCGAGGCGCGCTCCGGCGTATCGTTGAAACCGCTCGACAGGGCGCGCGCGGCGGCGAACGCGCCAAGACTGACGTTATTGATGCACGCCTCCGCGCCGCCGCAGATTGCGATGTCAGCCTCTCCGGCGCGAATGAGCCGCGCCGCGTCGCCGATCGCCTGGACGCCGGCGGCGCAGGCTGTGACCGGCGCCCCCATCGGACCCTTGAATCCGTGCCGGATCGAGACCTGGCCGGCAGCAAGATTGACGAGGAACGACGGCACGGTGAACGGCGACAGGCGGCGGACGCCGCGCTGGTCGGCGGTTCGCACGGCATCGGTAATCGAAAGAAACCCGCCGATGCCGGAGGCAATGACGGTCGCGGTTCGCAATTGATCGCGCTCGGTCGCAGGTTTCCAGCCTGCCTGCGCAATCGCCTCCTCGGCGGCCACGAGACCAAGCAGAATGAAACGATCCATCTTGCGCTGATCCTTCGGCGCAATGATCGCATCCGCATTGAGGCCCGCCTCCGCATCTTCCTCGATGCCTGGAACCACGCCGCCGACTTTGCTGCCGAGATCGCCGACGATCGAATCGGGCAGACGCCTGAGCCCGGAGCGGCCGGCGATCAGGCGCGACCAATTGGCTTCCACGCCGACGCCCAGGGGACTGACGGCACCCGTGCCCGTAACAACAATGCGACGCATTTATATCTCCCTGATCATGGCGAAAACTACGCCTGAGCGCCGATGCTCATGTCACTGCAGGTAAGCAGTGTTCGAAGTGGCAGCGTTGGCACGCGCGATCAGATCGTCGGCCACCGTTTTGAGAATCCGTTGCGAGAGCGCCTTGTTCTCGACGGCGCGCGACAGAACCAGCGCTCCTACCATGGCGGACACCATCGTGATGGACTGGTTTCGTGTCGCTTCATCGGGTGCATCCGACAGCAACCCATCGAACAGAAGCAGATGCTTTTCCATGCCCGCCTCGAAAGCTTTTTTCAGCAGGGCGTCATGGCGGGCAACATCCGGCGCCAGGGCAGCGAACACGCAGCCCTCTCCCGGCCGATCGCGATGCGCCTTCGACAGATAAAATCGAATGAGCCCGGCAAGAGGATTGAGCGATGCGCCGCGGATGATCCGCGACCATCGTCCGGCGCTCTCTTCGAGCGCCTGGGCGCTCGCCTCGACGATCAGGTCATCCTTCGATTTGAACTGCTTGTAGAAGCCGCCATGGGTCAACCCGGCAGCCTTCATCAGATCGCTGAGGCCGATGCCGTCGAATCCGCGTTCGCGAAACAGGCGACCGGCGACGCTGACAACGGTGCGGCGGTTCTCCCGCGCCTGTTCACGACTGACTTTCATGACCGCCCCTTGCAGCATTTGAGATATATTTTGATCGACATCTAAAATACGGCGGATGTTTGACTGGACGCAAGCCGCCGCGACAGGATGAATGGGGTTTCGACATCCCGGCTGATTGCCGGAGGAAGCCTGCGCTCGTCTCAGGCGCATGGCAGGCGCGGAACAGCGAGGTCACGATGCGGAAATTAAGTGTATTCAACAACGTGTCGCTGGATGGCTATTTCACCGACGAGAACCAGGATTACAGCTTTGCCCACGAAGGCGCGAACGATCCCGAGCTGATGGAATTCACCAAGGCCAATGCGCAGGGCGAAAACGCTCTGGTGTTCGGTCGCATTACTTACGCGTTGATGTCGGCCTGGTGGCCGACGCCAGCGGCGGTGACGGCCATGCCCGAGATTGCCAAAGGAATGAACGAAGCACCGAAATATGTCTTCTCCCGCACGCTCAAAGCGGCGGACTGGTCGAACAGCACTTTGTTGAAAGGCGATCCGGCAACAGAGATCGCGAGGATCAAGCAGACCCCGGGGCCGAATATGACCGTTCTCGGCTCCGGCACCATCGTCGCACAATTGACCGCAGCCGGTTTGGTCGACGACGTGCAACTGCTGGTCTGCCCGGTGTTGTTGGGCTCCGGCAGAAGCATGTTCGCCGGTGTCACCGGCGAGCCGCGCTGGACCTTGTCGCACTCCAGGACGTTCAAGAACGGCCGCGTGTTCCTCGCCTATAACAGGACGGCTTGATGGCTATGCCGGGGCGACGTTCAGCGCCGCTATTCCATGTTTGCTTGCCTCCGGAGATCGTCCCGTCAGCCGCGCGCACAGCGCGGTGCAATCATCCGGCGCGGTCTCGCCGCACCATGCGACAGGCTGGTCCGGCCGCACGAGAATAAGCGTCGCACCATAGGCCTGCCGCGCCGCCTCACCGGAGTCGCGGAGCGTTTTCAGGTGAATTTCCAATTGAGCCGCAGGGTTCCAGAGCCTGAATGCTTTCTGGCGCGCCAAACGAATGGCTGCACCTGAGCGAGGAACCTCCCGCCAACCTAAGCCCGATCCGCTTGCCGCCATCCAAAGGTTTGGACTATCTGCTTCTGGTCGGCGCCAATGAGCCGCAGGGCTTCAAGACGCAGCCGCGCGCCTTCGCCGATTATTTTCAAGGCAGGAAATCTCCTGCACGACCGAAACGGTTTCCGGCCACGGCCATCTGTCGATCATCGACAACGATCCGGCCATGACCGCATTTCGCTGGATTTCTGCCCGAATGGACACTCCTGAAGGGTAACGCCGCCGTCAGCGCTGCACGCCGGAGCGCGTGACCATCCCCGCGACGGCAATCGAACTGGCCGAAATCTGCTCCAAATGACCTTCTTTCGTCGCGGAATCGGCCGTGCTCGCCGATCTGGGAAGTGCGAGGCAGGCCAGCAGTGCAATCGTCAGGTAAAAAATGCTCGAGCGCAGGCTCGAACCTACGAATGCCAACCCGGCTGCGTACACCTGCCGTCCACTGCTAAACATGCGATGCTTCCCCGATTGCCGCCACCCGATAACCATAGCGGCACTGCATGACAGACAGATGATCCAGCCATCAGAAATGACCGCTTCGCGACCCGATAGAGCGCTTCCAAAAATTAAGACTTCCTAAACACCCGTTAAAAAAACCTATCTGATTGGAGCGATTTGCCGGAGCTGCGAGGCTTGAGATCGTCCCTTCCCAAGCAAAGATTGAGCCAAGTTAGGGGCTGGGTAAGGTGAAATCGCGGCGCAATTCAAACCAAATCGCCTGCGGCGAATTCGAGGGCCGGTCGGCTTTCGGCTCGTGAGACAGGTCAGTCGAGATGGAAGGTCGCTCTGATGTCGTTGGCGATCTTTTCTGCCGTCACAAAATCCCGCTGACCACATGCTGACAAGAGGTCCTGGTGCTTGCTGTGAAACTTCACATACTCGGCTTCGAATTTGACCTTTGCCTCTCCGCTTCTGGTGATCCGGGCTAAAAGCGCGAGGCAGGCATCGAGGTCGGCCGGCGGCTGCGCTCGCACGGGAGCGGCAAGCGCGATCAGACACAGTGAGGCGAGGCACAGGCTCCTGAGCATCGCCTTGATGATCCGCTCCGTACGAGTGACGTCAGTTTTGCGCGGCACGTCCGGACGCCATCCAAGTTTCATAACACTCTCCAGGGTTCATAACACTCCAGAATGACGTTACCCTCTGGCTGGTTTCGGCGGCTGTTCTGGCTGATCGTCAGCATAATCGCTCTTTAAAAATGAAGTGAGCGGAACGACACATTTCGCGTCCAATAACACGCCGGCTGAAAGGCACCCCCTAACGCGCCGATCGCGCAACTCAAAGGGGGCCGTGACCGGGCCATCGCGAAGCCAGCCGTCCAGAAGACCTTCGCCGCGCTGGGCTACAACACCGTCGGCTGTTCCGAAGAGCTGGGCGCATTCATCGCCTCCCGATAGCATCGACTTGGATGGCGAGCCGCCGCGTCATTATTTCCGCCGTCTTGGTGCCTTTGCAAATTCGCGGGCGGACTCGACGAAAAGCCGAGCAACGGGGCTGAGTTCGCGGCCCTTGAGGGTGATAATTCCGCTTGGAGCGTGGGCATTTGGCAGCTCGACATGCAAGGCTTTGACCTCGGGGCGCACGACGGGAAATTTCAATGCCGAAGCCGGGAGAATCGTGACGAAGCGCCCTGTCATCAGAAGGCTCATCCGCACGTGGGGAGAATCGGTGACAACGATCGTGCGCGGAGTGTCGACGCCGTTGGCACGAAAGGCCTCGACCGCGATCGACGCGATCTCGCTTCCGGGCGGCGGCAGCACCCACGATTCGTTCAATAGTTCGGCAAATCCGATCTTCCGCCGACGCACCCATGGACTTTGCGTACCTGCCGCGACGACGGAGCAGTCATCAAAGAGAAATTGAAAATCCAGTCCCTCTTCCGCGATGGGGCCGAATCTGCGCGCGATCACAAGATCGACGTTGCGCGCGCTCAGTTCACGGTGCAGCGTCTCCACGTAGCCCGTTACGACATGGAAGGCCATGCGCGGATAGCGCCGGGAGAGCCGATCGATGACGGCTGAAACGAAGCTCGTGGCCAGCAAGGGGGTGCACCCGATCCGCACGTCTCCAGCCGTGGGATCGGCGAGAAACTCGATGTTCTTCACCGCCTGACGCAGGCCGTCGAATGCTGCAACTCCGCCGTGGAGCAGGGCGCGACCATAAGCGGTCGGCTCGATGCCGTGAGAGCTGCGCTCAAGCAACCGCACCCCGATGGTCTGTTCCAGGACCGCGATCGATCTGGAAACCGCCGGCTGTGTCGTATTGAGGAGCGCGGCCGCCTTGCTCATGCTGCCGGCCTGCACGACAGTCATCAGGACGTGGAGGTCGTGCAGCTTCAACCGGAGAGCGGCGCGATCGCTCAAGTGCATGGTCAAAGCTCATTGCAAGAGTGGTATGGTCGTATCAAAACTTAGCATTATACGTGCATAGGCGCACCCCGTATCCTCGCTCTGCCCGGGCAGATTGACCCGCGGTCCCCAAAAGCCCGGACGAGAGAACGATGCCATGATCCTGCCGCGCCGCAAATTCCTCCATCTGGCAGCGGGCGCAGTCGCGCTTCCAGCCGTGTCGCGCGTGTCCTGGGCAGAAACCTATCCGTCACAGCCCGTGCGCGTAATCGTCGGCTTTGCCGCCGGCGGCCCCAACGACATCCTCGCACGCCTGATCGGTCAATGGCTGTCGAAGCGGCTCGGCCATCCGTTTGTCATCGAGAACCGACCGGGCGCCGGCAGCAACATCGCCACCGAGGCCGTCGTGCGGGCGCCGCCCGACGGTTACACGCTGCTCCTGGTCGGTTCGCCGAATGCCATCAATGCGACACTCTACGATAGGCTCAATTTCAATTTCATCCGCGACATCGCGCCCGTCGCGAGCTTCATGCGTGGTGCTCTGGTCCTGGCGGTACATCCGTCGGTTCCGGCCAGAACGCTTCCGGAGTTCATCGTCTATGCCAAAGCAAATCCGGGCAAGCTCTCATACGCGTCCGGCGGCGTGGGCGGGATTACGCACATCACGGCCGAACTGTTCAAGATGATGGCCGGCGTCGAGATGGTGCACGTGCCCTATCGCGGCGTGGCACCGGCGCTGACCGATCTGCTCGCCGGACAGGTACAAGCCCTCTTCGCCAACCCGGCCCAGTGCATTCCACACATAGGGGCGGGCAGGCTGCGCGCGCTGGCGATAACCACCACCGCTCGCTCGGAGTCGCTACCCGGCATCCCGGCCCTGGGCGAGGTTGTTCCGGGCTACGAGGCAAGCTCCTTCTTTGGCTTCGGCGCGCCCAGGAACACGCCCGGCAACATCATCGACAAGCTGAACACGCATATCAATGCCATCCTTGCTGATCCGGAGATCAAGGCCCGGATCGCCGACCTCGATGGCGCAATTCTTGTCGGGTCGCCGGCCGATTTCGGCCAGCTCGTCGCCCAGGAGACCCAGAAGTGGGAAAAGGTGATTCACGCGGCCGGCATCAAGGCGGAATAATCCTCAACGCATGGACATTCCAAATTCCCCGACGCGACCGTGGAGACCCCTATCACTATAACGTTTTCCGATCACTGGATCGGAAAGACGCATTCCGGCTTCTCGAATGAGAGTGCATTTTCTTCACGCGAGCCGGCGTCCGCTTCGCCTGAAAATACTCTAGCAGGTTGCTGAAAAACTCTCCAACTCAGCGCCATTGAGCTATTTTTGGTTTTTTGGGCGGGAGGAGATTTTTCTGTCTGGGCGTCGGGGTGTGGTTCA
>JARHVB010000043.1 GCA_029222685.1 Terripilifer ovatus
TGTGATCAAAGCTCATCGCCGAGGTCCTTTCGAGGTTGGATCGTTTTTGCAAATCCAATCCTACCTTCTGGCCACCTACCGTCCCATAGTATCTGAGGAGCGCCTGAAAGGCGCGTCTCGAAGGACGGGGCGACACGCCGCAGCCTCTCTCACACGCCCTCTTCCTTCGAGACGCAACGCTTACGCGTTGCTCCTCAGGATGAGGGCTTCTGAGAGCTTGTTGCAGCTTGAAACCGCACCAGCACATCCAGCGCGTCGCGCGGCGGCGACGCCAGCCGCGTCTTGAATGCCAGCGTGCGTCCCGCGCCGATCCGCGCCTCCGGCGGCGGCGCCGACCAGGTGTAGATGTCCCGTCCCGACGGATCGCGCAACGACAGCCGCAACTCGCCGAGCTGCGAGGGCGCATTGCGCAGATTGGCGATCTGGCCTTCGACGACAAGGTAGCTCTGGCCCTGATCGTCGAGCAATGTCGACCGCACGCCACGGATTTCCAACCCCCGCGCATTCGCCGGAATGCCCATCGCCGCATAAAGCGGGGCGATCACCGGCAGCGCGTTGGCGATCTGGACGCGGCCGGCAATCGCCAGGCTGCAGACTCCGGTCAATCCAACGACCGAAAGAACCGGCGCGAAACGGCGCAGCCGTCCGCTTTGCCTGCGGCCGATTGTATCGAGGTTCTTCGATTTTTGGTCGGACGGCTTGCCTTGCGGCGCGCGCTGCCGATTTTGCCGAGGCGCTGCAGGCTCTTGCGAAGCATGGCGGTCGAGTGCCGCCAGCGCGCTCACCGGAATGGGCGTCGCCGGCGCACGCGGCACGAAGGATTCCTCCTCAAGAATAAGCACATCGAAGGACGAAAGCTCGCGCCTGTGTGGATCATCGAACGCAAGCATCGGTTCCAATGTGGGCTCGATGCGCTGCAGGGATGCGTCTTCACGCGCCGCATCGATCGCCTCTTGCGGCCCTTCATGGGTCGCTTTCCTGGTTTGGCCGTTGCCGAAAATCGAATACATTGGACCTGGTTCGGTTTGTGCGGATGCCACCTCTCGGGCGTTGTCATGATCTGCACTTATGGTTAATTCGCTTTAAAGATTCGCCGTAGAAACTGGCAGAAATGCTCAGGCGAGCGCATTTTCAAGCGAAACGGACACCGGTTCGCGTGAAGAAAATGCGCTCTTTGAACAAGCCAGACGCGGCATCTGGGCAAGCGAGGTTTGATTGGTCCGCTTTGAGAATGTCGGTCTGCGCTACGGCATGGGGACGGAAGTCCTCAGGGACATCAGTTTTGCCATCGAGCCGCAATCGTTTCAGTTCCTCACCGGGCCGTCGGGTGCCGGCAAGACCACCCTGCTGCGGCTGATTCTCATGTCGCTGCGCCCGACGCGCGGTTTCATCTCCTTGTTCGGACAAGATGTTTCACAGCTCGGCAAGGATGAGATCTCGGCCATCCGCCGCCGCGTCGGCGTCGTCTTCCAGGATTTCCGCCTGCTCGATCACCTCACCACCTACGAGAATGTCGCGCTGCCGCTGTTCGTCCAGGGCCAGGAGGATCGCACCTACCGGCCGCAGGTTGTCGAACTGCTGCGCTGGGTCGGCCTTGGCGACCACATTCACGCCTATCCGCCGGTGCTGTCGGGCGGTGAAAAACAGCGCGCCGCCATCGCCAGGGCGCTCATCGTCCAGCCCGAACTGCTGCTCGCCGACGAGCCGACCGGCAACGTCGATCCCACCCTGGCGCGCCGGCTGCTGCGGCTGTTCATGGAACTCAACAAATCCGGCACGTCGGTGATCATCGCCACCCACGATCTTGCCCTGATGGACCAGTTCGACAGCGCAAAACGCTTCGTTCTGGGCGAGGGACGGCTGCACATCTATGACTGACCATATCGATCAGGACGCCGATATAGGGCTTGAAGAGGACCAGCCCGCCAAAACCGGGGCGAGATCGCGGTTCGCGCGATCGGCGCAGAAGCTCGTGCAGTCGCGCCTGGCGCTGATTCCCGCCGACACCACCGCCAGCCGCGCGTTGGTGACCGTGATCGCCATCATGACCTTCCTGGCGACCCTGACCGGCGGCGGCGCCGTGCTCGTCTACGATGCCTCGAAGGGCTGGGATTCGTCGATCTCCCAGGAGATGACGATCCAGGTCAAACCGGTGCTCGGCCGCGACGTCGAAGCCGACGTGCGCAAATCGGCCGACCTCGCCAGGAGCATGCCCGGTTTTTCCGAAGTCCGTCCGTTCAGCAACGATGAATCGACCAAATTGCTGGAACCCTGGCTCGGCGCCGGCCTCGACCTGAGCGGCCTGCCGGTCCCCCGCCTGATCGTGCTCAAACTCGCAGGCGGCCCGCGGCCGAACCTCGACGAGCTGCGCCGGCAATTGCGCCAGCAGGTGCCGAGCGCCGTGCTCGACGATCACCGGCTCTGGCTCGAACGGCTCGGCACCATGTCGCGGGCGCTGGTGCTGATCGCGCTGGCGGTGCTGGGTCTGGTACTCACCGCCATGGCGCTGGCCGTGGCTTTCGCGACGCAGGGCGCCATGGCCGGCAGCCGCGAGATCGTCGACGTGCTGCATTTCGTCGGCGCGCAGGACCGCTTCATCGCCAACGAATTCCAGCGCCATTTCCTCAAGCTCGGCCTCAAGGGCGCGCTCATCGGTGGCGGTGCCGCACTGATCGTGTTTTTTCTCGCCGGCATCGTCACGTCCTGGTGGGTGACGAGCCTGGAGGGCAATCAGGTCGAGGCGCTGTTCGGCAATTTCGCCCTCGGCTCGGCCGGATATGTGACGATTGTCGTGATCGCCTGCGGCATTGCAGCGCTGACGGCGCTGATGTCCCGTTCGGTCGTCCTGCGCCGCCTGCGGCGCATCAATTGATCACGACAACGCTGAACTGCTAAACATCGCCGTCCTGCCGCGCCATCGCCCCAATCCGTGAAGCCTCATGCTCTATGTCCGGTCGCTTGTTTTCAACGTCCTGTTTTACCTGAATCTCATTGTCCTAATGATCCTCGGCCTGCCGGTGCTGCTGACGAACCGCAAGGGCGTGTTCTGGCTGTGCGCGGCCTGGGGCAAGAGCTCGCTCTGGCTGCTCGACAAGATCTGCAATCTCAAGAGCGAATTCCGTGGCCTCGAGAACATTCCCGACGGTGCGCTCATCATCGCGCCCAAGCACCAGTCGATCTGGGAAACCTTCGCGCTGGAAATGTTCTTCAAGGATTACACGATCATCCTGAAGCGCGAACTGACTTTGGTGCCCGTTTTCGGCTGGTATCTGTGGCGCGCCGACCTCATCGCCATCAACCGCACGAACGGCCGCTCGGCGCTCGACCAGATCATCGAGCGCACCAAGATGCTGCGGGCCCAGGGCCGCCAGCTCTTTTTCTTTCCGGAAGGAACCCGGCGGCCCCCCGGCGCACCGCCGAAATACAAGATCGGCGTCGCCCAGGTCTATGCCGCGAGCGGCATGCCGTGTCTGCCCGTCGCCATGAACTCAGGCCTGTTCTGGCCGCGCCGCAGCTTCGTCCGCCGCCCCGGCACCATCGTCGTCGAATTCCTGCCGGTCATTCCGCCGGGCCTTCCCAGGGACGAGTTCTTCACCTTGCTGCAGACCACGATCGAGACCCATTCCAACAGGCTGATGGCGGAAGCGATTGCGAAAGACCCTTCGCTTGCTGATCATCTCGAGCAGCCTCTGCCCGCGGCGAAGTAAAGGCCACGGACGATTGTCATTTCCGACGCCGGCAAAGCGGGCGAGCGGGGATGACACCAAGGCTGAAGCAGACGAAGCTCTATAGCGCCTACCGCAAATTCTCCATCAGCCACTTCAGTGTCTTGTCGTTTACACCGATGCTGCGCAGGTGATCGTAGGTGTTGATGACATAGGCCGGGTTGTCGCCCGACATGCCCTTGCCCTGGCGCACCAGCCGCAGCAGGTCTTCGCGCTCCAGCCGGCCCGCATATTGATGATGCCGGCGGTCGGCGACATATGTCACGGCCACCACCTCGTCGCCGCCGGCCAGTTTCGCCTTCAGCAGGATTTCGAGATAGATCGACGTCACCTGTTCGCGCTCGCGCAGATAGTCGATGACCTCGTTCCAGTTCTCGTCGCGCACGCGAAACGCCACGCCCTGGCAGGAGCCGCCGCGATCGAGACCGAGCACGAGGCCCGGCGCGTCCTGCGTGCCCCGATGCACATGGGAATAGACGCAGAGCGATCTGTGATAGCCATGGATCGTGGCGATTCGCTTCTCCTCGAACTCGAAGCCCGGCCGCCACATCAGCGAACCATAGCCAAAAACCCAGCGATCACCGTCCCGTTGCATTTCGACGTCCCAAGAATCAGTATCGAGTATCAGTATCGAGTATCAGTATTGAGATTCAGGATTGGCGGCTGCAAATATGCCGCTTTTTGCCCGTTTCCTACCTCGGTTTATACAGGAGCGCATCTGATGAACAGACGCGGCGCATGCCAGCCCTTCTCGCACCATTGGGCGAAGACCGGTTCATGAGCAGAAAGAAGCTCGTCTATCTGCCCCTGGCCCTGCTTGGCGTGCTCGTGGTTCTCGGTGTGGCCGGCTGGTATGGCGGCGCGCTGTTCGTCGAGCATCGCTTCGCCCAATGGATCGACAACGAGCACGGCAAGGGTCGCGACTGGTCGTGCGGCAGCCAGAAGACCTACGGATTTCCCTTCACCCTCGGCGTCGATTGCAGCGATGTCGTCCTCAGCGGCACTCATGCGGGCACGCCGTTCCGCGGGACCATGCCGCGCCTGACCGGCCACGCGAAGATCGGCGATCCGCAACTCTTCATCCTCGAGGCGACCGCGCCGCTGATCGTCAGCCTGCCCGATCAGGGCGAGGAAATGGGCGCGACGTGGACCACCCTGCGCAGCGAATTGCGGTTCAGCGGCGGCAAGCCCGTCGCGGCGAAAGTCTTCGGCGACAAGCTCGCGCTGTCGGGAAAATTCGGCATGCCGGACGACGGCACGGAAACCGCCGACCGGATCGACATCGACGTCAGCGTGCCCGCCGATGCGCCGCACGACCAGGAGGTTTATGATCTCTCCTTCGCCATGACGGGATTGAAGATCCGCGAACTCGACATGCAGACAGGAACGAACGAGCCCGCCAACCTGAACGGCACGGCGCGCCTGTCGCAATTCGAACTGCTTGCGCCCAGGAGCCTGGAAGAACGCCTCGATGACTGGCGCAGCCACGGCGGCGCACTGAAAGTGTCTTCCCTGCAATTCACCAAAGGCACGATGAGCGCACAAGTCTCGGGCCGGCTGATCCTCGACGACTACCATCGTCTCGCCGGCGAACTCGATACGCAGATCGCCGGCATCGAACCCATCCTGCAGCGCTTCGGCATTCCGGTCGGACTGACGGCGATCGAGAACCTGCTCAGGCGCTCGGGGACCGGCAGCCAGCCGCCGCCGCCAAGAGGCATGCAGCTGCCGGTCGCCTTGCGTAACGGCAGCGTCTATATCGGACCGATCAGGACGCCAGTGCGGCTGCTCCCCCTGTATTGATCGTTGTCATTCCCGACGCGCCGCAGGCGCGAGCGGGAATCCAGAAATCAAGGGCCGCCATATTGGGCCGTCACGTTGCGTCTGGATTCCCGCTCTGCGCTTCGCTTGGCGGGAATGACACACCAAAGCTGGGGCCCTTCACGCCCCCACATTCCCCTTGGCGCCATGCGCCGCAAACTCGCGCAACGCCGCAGCGACAAGCCGCGTCGCTTCCTCGGTGCCGATCGTAATCCGGATCGCGTCGGGCAAATGATAAGAACCGACGCCGCGCACGATGAGGCCGCGCTGCGCCAGAAACTCCTCCGCCTCGGCAGCCGTGAACCCCGGCTTGCGCGAGAAATGCACGAGAATGAAATTGGCGACGCTCGGCGTCACTTCCAGTCCCGCGGCGCGCACTTCCTCGCTCAGCCAGTTCAGCCATTTGTCGTTGTGCGCCACCGACATCTCGACATGCTTCGTGTCGTTGATCGCCGCAATGCCCGCCGCAATGCCCGGACCGCTGACGTTGAAGGGTCCACGGATGCGGTTGACGATGTCGCAGATTTCTTCGGGCGCATACATCCAGCCGATGCGCAGGCTGGCGAGCCCGTAGATTTTCGAGAACGTGCGCGTCATCACCACATTGTCATAGGTCGAGACCATTTCGAGACCCGATGTGTAATCGTTCTTGACGACATATTCCGCATAGGCCGCGTCGAGCACCAGCAGCACATGCGATGGCAGGCCGGCATGCAGGCGCTTGATCTCCTCGAACGGCAGATAGGTGCCGGTCGGATTGTTCGGATTGGCGATGAACACCGCCTTGGTGCGCGGCGTCACGCGCAACAGGATGTCGTCCACATCGGCGGTGAAATTCTTCTCTTCCGAGATCACCGGCACGCCGCCCGACGTCTGGATGGCGATGTAATAGATCTGGAAGCCGTGCTTGGTCATGATGCCTTCATCGCCCGGCCCGATATAGGCGGTGGCGAGAAGATGCAGCAGATCGTCCGAGCCGCAGCCGCAGACGATGCGATTGACGTCGAGGCCGTAACGTGTGGCAATCGCCTCGCGCAACGCCCGCGACGCCCCGTCGGGATAGAGATCGAGCGTCATGCCCGCGCTCTTGTAGGCCTCGATGGCCGAGGCCGCCGGCCCGTGCGGCGTTTCGTTCGACGACAGCTTGAACGTCTTGGCGCCACCCTTGGCCTTGCTCTTGCCCGGCACATAGGCCTCGATGTCGAGAATACCGGTGCGCGGCACGGGGCGCGAAATGGGGGAAGTCATGAAAGCTCCAGTGGACTGCAAAAGATCGAAAACAAAAAGTTTGGAACGCCGTTAAGCCAGAACTTCATGGCGCAGCGCATGGCTGCCGATTTCCGACAGCCGCGCCTCGGTGAGGCCGGCCTGGGTGAATGCCTGGCGAAGCTGTTCCTGCCCCAGCGCGCCCGGCACCGACAGCAGCAGCGACAGCCCTAGCTCATTGCCGGCATTGCCGAGGATTTCGCCGCCCAGCGCGCCGATCAGCCCCGGCAGCGCATCCCGCCATCGCGTGATCGAGGCCTCGTAGATCACCACGTCGCGCGACGCCGCTTCCGCCAGCGGCAGGGACAGGACGAAGGCCGGCAGCCCGGCGGGGTGATCGGGCCGCTCGACGAACGGCAGGCGGGCAATGATCTTGGGCGCGTCGGGCGGCGCCAGGCGGTGCCACCACGGGTGCGACATCGCCCCGCCGTCGATCCGCACCATGCCGAGATCGCCCTGCGAATTCCGCACCGCATCGATGACGCCGACGGCGCCGTAATGGGTGATGAAGGGCACGGTGAAGCCGAAATGAAATCGCGCCGAGTCGCGCATCATCGCGTCGCCGCCGGCCGTATCCACGTGGACGCTGTAGGGCGCCTGCACGTAGGTGAAGGTCGAGATGATGATGCGCCAGATGCCCTCGACCGTGTCGAGCGGCAGCAGGCCGCGATGGCGGATGGCGATGCGCCGCATCATATCGGCCTCGCGGCTCGGCCGGAACGCCGACCCGCCGCCTTGTCGGGCCTTGATCGCGATCAGCCGGTCGATGATCTCGCTGCGCTCAATCAACAGCTCGTGCATGGCCTGGTCGATCCGGTCGATATCGACACGGAGCGCCGACAAATCGACGACAGGACTGTCGACGACGGGAGCATCAGAGGACTTCTGGTCTGCGGACATGAGCTTGCTTCGTAAAATGGCACCGAAAGCCGACAGGTGCTGTCATAATCAGCCGCTGCCGGGAAGGCAAAGAAAACTCAAGGACCCGGCCTTCTCCCAGCCATGCTCGCAGCGCGTCCGGCCGATCTGCGAAACCGCGGTTTTCTTGACTTGTGAACGCCCCGGCACCTATATACCGCACAAGCCGTTCTAAAAATCGAACGCCATCACGAGGCCCCGCTTGGCATCCTCAGAAACAATACACGCTGACGCGCCTGTTTCCACGATCAATCCCGAGGATCTGCAAGGCCGCATCGTTCATTTCCCCGCCAGCCAGCCGCTGCAGATGGACGCCGGCCCCATCATCGCACCCTTGACCATCGCCTATCAGACCTATGGCGAGCTTAACAATGCCAGGTCGAACGCCATCCTGCTGTGCCATGCGCTGACCGGCGACCAGCATGCCGCCAACGTCCACCCCACCACCGGCAAGCCCGGCTGGTGGCAGACCATGGTCGGCCCCGGCAAACCGATCGACACCGACCGCTATTTCGTCATCTGCTCGAATGTCGTCGGCGGCTGCATGGGCACTACCGGCCCGATGTCGATCAACCCCGCCACCGGCAAAAGCTACGGCCTCGACCTGCCGGTCGTCACCATCCGCGACATGGTGCGCGCCCAGGCTATGCTGATCGACTATCTCGGCATCGACCAGTTGTTCTGCGTCGCCGGCGGCTCCATGGGCGGCATGCAGGTGCTGCAATGGGTCGCCTCCTATCCGGAGCGCGTCTTTGCCGCCATGCCAATCGCCACTGCGGCGCGCCATTCCTCCCAGAACATCGCCTTCGGCGAGGTCGGCCGCCAGTCGGTCATGGCCGACCCGGACTGGCGCGGCGGCCGCTATCTCGATTTCGGCGTCAGGCCGCAGAAGGGCCTCGCCGTCGCCCGCATGGCCGCCCACATCACCTATCTGTCCGAGGACGTCCTTCAGCATAAATTCGGCCGCAAATACCAGGATCGCGAGAAGCCGACGTTTTCGTTCGACGCCGACTTCCAGATCGAGAGCTATCTGCGCCATCAGGGCTCGACCTTCGTCGAGCGCTTCGACGCCAATTCCTATCTCTACATGACCCGCGCCATGGATTATTTCGATCTTGCCGCCGACTATGGCGGCGTGCTGGCCAATGCCTTCCGCGGCGCCAAGACGCGCTTCTGCGTCACCTCCTTCACCTCCGACTGGCTGTTCCCGACGGTGAACTCCCGCGCCGTGGTGCATGCGCTCAACGCCAGCGGCGCCTCGGTCTCCTTCGTCGAGATCGAGACCGATCGCGGCCATGACGCCTTCCTGCTCAATGTTCCCGAACTCTTCGCCACCTCGCGCGGCTTTCTCGAAGCGGCTGCCCGCGCCAGGGGCATCGCCGTCAGGACCGCAGCCTAGATGACAGCAGCAACCGCCACTGCCGCAAGCCTGACCGGCATCGACGAGCAAACGCTGCCCCGGAGCGCACGTCTCGATCACCTGCTCATCGCCGGCCTCGTCGAGCGCAACACCCGCGTGCTCGACGTCGGTTGCGGCGACGGCGCACTGCTGCGCCTGCTGACCGAACAGCGCGGCGTCGACGGCCGCGGCATCGAACTGTCGAAGGAAGGCGTCAACGATTGCGTCGCCAAGGGCCTCTCCGTCATCCAGGGCGACGCCGACACCGATCTTGCCGATTATCCCGACGACAGCTTCGACTATGTGATCCTGTCGCAGACGATCCAGGCGACGCGCCATCCCAAGATCGTGCTCGAACACATGCTGCGGGTCGGCCGCCGCGCCGTCGTCTCATTCCCGAATTTCGGCCATTGGAAATTGCGCCTGCAACTGCTGTTTCAAGGCCGCATGCCGATGACCGGCATCCTGTCGAACCCCTGGTACGACACGCCCAACATCCATTTCTGCACGATCCGCGATTTCGTCGGCCTGGTCGACGAAATCGGCGTCAAGATCGAGCGCGCCGATGCACTGAACAAGATGGGTGCGCCGCTCGGCTTCACCGCGCCCTGGTGGGTGTGGAACATGTTCGGCGAGCAGGCGGTGTTTCTGCTGAAGCGCAAAGACTGACGGCATGTGGGACCGCCCCGGGCATGAAATTCTCCGACGGGATGACGATGCCGGCGGCGCTCCCCACAGGCGTTGGTAGGCCAGGAATGCCTGTCGGCCAGGGCGTCCGATGAGCGCGATCGCCGGCGTCGTATTTGCGGACGGCCGCGACGTGGCGCAGCAACTGCCGGACCGCATGGCCGCAGCGGCCGCACGCCGGGGCGACGACGGCGTCGCAATCTGGCGCGACGGGCCGGCCGCGCTGATCCGCTTCCGTCATGCCACCACGCCCGAGGCGCTCGGCGAGCGCCAGCCTTGCCCGTCTTCGTCCGGCGCCGTGATCTGCTTCGACGGCCGCCTCGATAACCGGCAGGAATTATTGGCGCTGCTGGGGCTGGAAGCTGCATTCCTGAAGCATGCGCCGGACTGCGACCTCGTTCTCGCTCTGGTCGAGCGGGTCGGCGAGGATTGTCTGTCGCAGTTCGTCGGCGATTACGCCTTCGCGATCTGGCAGCCGCGCAGCCGCAGGCTGTTCTGCGCGCGCTCCCCGATGGGCTGGAGACCGTTCCTGTGGACCTTCGATGGGACAAGATTCGGCTTCGCAACGGAGCCGCGGACGCTCGTCGCCGGCCTCGGCCTCGAGCGCCGCCTCAACGAAGGTTTTATCGGCGAACTGCTGTCGACCCGCATCGTCAGTCCGACCGAGACGTTCTGGCAGGATATCCATCGACTGGAACAGGGCTGTTGTCTGACGTTGCAGCATGGAAAGGTGCAGACCCGGCGCTGGCATACGGAGCAATATGAGGATTTCTCGGATCTCTCGCGCGCCGACCATGTTGAGCGCTTCAATGAATTGTTCGACCAGGCGCTGATTTCCCTCACACGGAGCAGTACGCCGGTCGTGGCGCACCTATCCGGAGGTCTGGATTCGTCGGCGGTCGTCTGTCGTGCAACCGAGCTGTTCCGCAGCGGCCGGATCGGGCAGCAGATCGCGGCGGTGAGCGTCCGCTATCCCGGCGAGCCCCAGGACGAAACCCGCTGGAGCGGCGCGGTCGAGCGGCATCTCGGCATCGAGGCGAGAATAGCCGGCGACCTGCCTTTTGACATGGACGCCGCGCGGGACTGGTGCGCGTCGACGCTGCAGCTTCCCGTTCGGCCCAACACTTTGGGGCCGACCCTCTCGGTCTGCGCCGCGATGCGCACGCGCGGCGAGCGGGTTCTGCTCACGGGGGAGGGCGGCGACGACTGGCTGAACGGCTCACATGCCCATTGGCCGGATCTGCTACGGCGCGGCCGCTTCGGCAGGTTGCTGCATGAAGGGTTGTCGTGCTGGCCTGGGCGCTCGCGGCTCGGCAGCCTGCGCGGCATCCTGAGCGAAAGCCTGGGCCCCATGCTCAGCTCGCACAGGCGGCGGCGGCTCGTACAACCGCACCTGCGCCTTGACGATCCCATCCCGGCGTGGGTTCGGCCGGATTGGGCGAGGCGAATCGAGCTGGCGGAGCGATGGCGCGCGCCGCCTCCCGTCCATCTGCCGAATTTCGCCCAGCAGCAGCGCTATTCCGCTTTGTCCTCCGCTTATCGAGAGGTGATCTTCGATCCGATCAAGGCCTGCGCCGAGCGCCTGGGCATCGAGCTTCGCCATCCGTTCAATGATCTGCGTCTGGTGCGATTTCTGATAGGCGCCAGAGGCGACATGCTTCTGCACGGTGTGGAACGAAAGCACATCCTGCGCGAGGCGCTGCGCGGCACCCTGCCCGAGGAGGTTCGCACACGGCGGACGAAGGCGTATTTCAGCGCGCCGATCATCGACGCCCTGACGCTGTCATTCAGCCGCTGCGTGCCGGAAAAAATGCAGGTCGTTCAGAGGGGTTGGGTCGATCCAGTTGCAATGACACGGCTGTTCGAGGAAAATCGCCAATGGCGCGCGCACGGGCTGTCCGGTAACGCGCCGAATACAGCCCTGGCCGGGCTGTGGTTTGCGGTCGCCATGGAAATGTGGCTCGAAAACGCGCTGACAGACGCGACGCAATGATACGTCTGAAACGGGCGATCCGGCCGCGATTCGCGTCAGCTGGCCTCGGATGCGAAGTCGGTGCCGGCACCGCCGTTGCCTTCGGACATCAAGACCGGTGTAACGGCTGTAATTTCAGGCTTTTGCCAAGCTTCTTTGGCTTCAACCACAGCTGGCTCGACCGGGCTTTGGGGTAGAACGTCCATCATTGATCTCCTTGAATTGTCCAGTTTAACGCCTTAACGCCTCAATTGGTACCTTCGTATCGCAAATAATTGCGGTGGGCGTGGAAACCGCTTCACGGCGCCACGTCGGACAGGACCATGTCTTCAGGCAAAACCGCACCCGTTGCCCTCACCAAAGCTCAGGCCCGGCGCATCTGGCTCCGCGCGCAGCGGCTCGACACACTGAACCCTTTCGGCGCCAAGCCTTTCGATGGCCCCGACGCCACGCGCAGGGCGGTCGAGCATCTGGGCTATGTACAGATCGACACGATCAACGTGATCGAGCGCTGCCATCATCACATCCTGTGGTCGCGCATCCCGAACTACAGGCGCGCGCATCTGCATCAGGCGCAGAGTATCGACAAGAGCGTCTTCGAATATTGGACGCATGCCCTGTCCTATGTGCCGACGCGGGATCTGCCGCATTTTCTCGCCGCGATGAAGGCGCATCGCCTGGCACCGCGAAACTGGTATTCCGGGGTCAAGCCAGAAGAACTGCGCAAGGTCATCCGCCTCATCCGCAGCGGCGGCGCGCTCGCGATCCGCGACATCGACGACGATGTGCTGGTCGAGAAGGACCATCCCTGGGCCAGCCGCAAACCTTCGAAACGGGCGCTGCAACTGGCTTTCTACAACGGCATACTGACCGTCAGCGAACGCGCCGGCATGCTCAAGACCTACGACCTGATCGAGCGGCATTTCGGCTGGGACAAGGCGCCCAAAACTTCACGGCCGAAACCCGCATCGGATAGACAATCCATCGACTACCTGCTCGATCGCGGCCTGCGCGCGCAGGGCCTCGTGAGCCTCGATTCGATCTGCCATCTCGATGCGCCGAACAAGGCCGCCGTGCGCCGCGCCATCGAGACAAGAATGCGCCGCGGCGAGCTTGTGCCAGTCGCGCTCGAAGACGCCGGCAAAACGGAACATTGGGCGCAGCCCGAGATCATCGCCGACGTTCCCGCGCGCCCACGCAATCTTGTCCACATCCTGTCGCCCTTCGATCCGCTGATCATCCAGCGCAAGCGGCTGCAACTGATGTTCGGCTACGAACATCGCTTCGAGGCCTATCTGCCGAAGGACAAGCGCATCTTCGGCTATTTCGCTTTGCCGGTTCTCGTCGGCGAAGACATCGTCGCCGCCATCGACCTCAAGGCCGACCGCAACAAGCGCAAGCTCCTCCTGCAGCAATGGACCTGGGTCGGCAACGGCTCGGCGTCAGCCCACAAGGCGCTGATCGAAGACAAGCTGCACCGCTTCGAGAAGTTTCAGTTTCAGAAATGAGGTAAGCCGCCGCGTTGATGTCATTCCCGACGCGCCGAAGGCGTGAGCGGGAAACCAAGCGTCGAAGCTGCATCGATGCCCATCAAAAGACGAATCTTTTCAAAGCGTCGTTTCCTATACTGCTCTTATCGCGCTCGTCATCGAGGGGCATCCTGAGCGTTCGATCCAGATTCGGCCTCCATGATGTGTGAATCCGATAGCTGCTACGCAGGCGTCGGGAATGACGACCCACGTCTAACCCTCAAACCTGTACGCTACTCGCTCGCACAAGGTCGCGCCGAAATATTCGTTCGCCTTCTTCACCGGCTTGCCGCCGAGCGATTCGTAGAAATCCGTGGCGATGTGGTTGTCGGACAGTGCCCAGACGATCAAGGTCGGAAAGCCGCGGCTCGCCAGATAGGCCTGCGCGCCGCGAAACAATCTGCGGCCGAAACCGAGGCCCTGGAATTCCGGCAGCAGATAGAGTTCGAAAATCTCGCCCGTATAGCGCGCCGACACATCGCGGCAGCGCCCGAAGCTGACATAGCCCACGACGACATCGTCGAAGTCGACGACCAGCAATCCGCCGCCGCGCTGGATCGCCGAGCGCCACCAGCGGCCGCTGCGATGGCGAACCATTTTCTCCAGTTCGCGGCCGGGAATGATACCGCGGTAGGCATAGCGCCACGACGCTGCATGCACGTCCGCGATCTGGGAAATATCCTCCAGCGCAGCGCGCCTGATCGATATGGATTGGTTTTCCATGCGCACAGACTGACGCGAAACGTCGCGCCAATCAAGCGATCTGAATGCAGGTCCGGTATCAGTGAGACTGTGATCGATTATGCTTTTGAGACCGCGCGATCTGCGCTAACTTTCCCGGTACTCTACAACTCAAAGAATTCCAGAGAGGGGGGCCCATGCGGATCGCTGCCGCCACAGTCAGTCTGCATCAATTGCCGATGGTGCTGCCGCTGGTCGAAAAGCCGGCCGGCGACGGCCTGCGTGTCATCTGCGAGATCGAAACCACCGACGGGCATCGCGGCTTCGGCATGACCGGCCGCTGGCTTGGGCACGGCGTCGCCGCCGCCATCGAACACGATCTCATTCCTGTGATCAGGACGATGGACATTCGCGACATCGAGGCGATCCATCAGCGGCTCTGGCCCGAAATCACACCGCGCGGCATCCGCAGCGGTGCCGGCATGGCGGCGTTGTCGTGCATCGACATGGCGATCTGGGATGCGGTTGGCAGATCGACCGGCCGCAGCGTCGCGCAAATGTTCGGCGGCGCGCGCACCGACGTGCCCGTCTATGTGACCTTCGGCTTCGGCGTCTACAGCGAGGACCAGCTCGTCCAGCTCGCCCATCAGCTCGCCGATGAAGGCTTCAAATGCCTTAAAGTGCTCGTCGGCGTCGCCAAGGGCGGCATCGCGGAGGATGCCCGGAGAGTCAAGATCGTCCACGACGCCGTCGGCGACCGCGTCACCCTGGCGCTCGACGCCAATGAGAGCCTCTCGTTCGATCAGGCGCTGCGCCTGTGCCGGATGCTGGACGGCATCGACATCGCCTTTTTTGAAGATCCCATTCGCGGCAATGACGCGCGCGAGCTTGCCGATCTCCGCCGCATGGGACGCCTGCCTATCGCCATCGGCCAGTTCGACGGCTATGCCAGCCGTTTCCGCGAATGGATCGAGGCGGACGCCATCGACATCGTCATGGCCAACAGCATGTACAACGGCGGCTTCACGGAAACGCGGCGCGTCGCGGCGCTGTCGCAGATCTACAACAAGCCGCTGTCGGATGCGGGCGGCGGCGGCCTGTTTTCGCTGCATCACGTCGCCGGCTTTCGCAACGGCACGATGATGGAAATGCATCTCGGCAATGCCCGCCTGGAGCGGGCATTGTTCGTGAACGCGCCGGAGCCGAAGAACGGCCGCATCGCGGTGCCGGACGCGCCGGGCATCGGGCTGGAACTCAATCGCGACCTGCTGCGCGACAGCCTGGTCAAGTAAGGCAACCCGTCAAGACTATTCCGCCAGCGCGCGCAGCCGCGCGGCGATCTTCGGCGAGCGCTGCGCCATGCGTGCGACGAACGCCTGCAGATCGGCGCCGGTCATCGGCATGATCTCGACATTCTTTGCCGTCATCGCGGCAAGAAACGCACTGTCTTTCATCAGATTGTCGAACCCCTGCTGCAGCGCCTTCAGCCGGTCTGCGGGAATATCCGGAGGCGCCGCCAACGCCTGGCCGAAATCGGCGAAATGCGCCGCATAGGCGAGGAGCGCCTTGTCTTCCTCGCTCTTGCCGAGGTCGATCATATTCGGCACTTTTTCATAGCCGGTGAATTTGCGGCTACCGATCGTCGCCAGCACCTTGATCTTGCCGTCACGCAGCCAGTCGCTGTGCTGGGCGACAAGCCCTTCCCAGGCAACGGTCGTGGCATCGATCTCACCGCGTTCGAGCGCCAGATAGGTCGTGCCCGCGCCGCTATAGCCGTTGATGATCTTGAACCTGGTTCCATAGAGCTCGTTGACGAGAGCCGGATGGATGGTCGAGAGCGAGCCCTGGCCGGAGGCGCCGAGGGCAACCTCTCTTTGCCGCGCGTCTTCGATGGTCGCAACGCCGCTCGTGTGCCAGGCGACGAAGGCGCGCGGCAGATCGGAGGCCCGGCCGATATACGAGAATTTGGCAGCGTCGTAGCGCACGCTGTCGGGCTGCGTATCCTGCGTCAGCAGTCCGGCAATCAGCATGGTGATCGCCGTGCCGTCTTTCGGCGCGGCGTTATAGACGTAGTTTGCCGCGACCACGCCGCCAGCACCGACCCGATATTCGGCGACGACCGCCGGATTGCCGGGGATGTGCTTGGAAAAATGCTCCGCGATCAAAAGGCCATAAAGCGATGTAGAGCCGCCCGGCGCCGTCGGCAAAACCAGGCGGATGGTCTTGCCCTTATAGAAATCAGCGACAGATTCGGCCGCGACGGACGCAGGCAATGCCACGGTGGCGACCATCAAGGCGGTGATCAGACCCGCGCAACGAGCTGCCATTCTTCCCTCCCGGATTTTATCGTTCCCGAATCTCGCAGGGGTGCCGCGAAAGATCAACATGCCGACGCACGTGCACGGACAACACCATACACAGGTCACGGTCGCCGGTTTTCAGCAGTCCCCTCGATGACTCCATCGCGCAGGGAATGGATTTGATCGAACCGGTCGAATATCTTCTCGTCGTGGGTCACAACGATGACCGCCGCGTCACGTTCGGCCGCGACTTTCCGAAGCAGGTCCATGACTTTGCCGGCCCGCTGCGAATCGAGCGCCGCCGTCGGCTCGTCAGCGAGAATGATGCGCGGATCGTTGGCCAATGCACGCGCGATTGCGACGCGCTGCGCCTCGCCGCCGGACAGTTCGCCCGGCATGGCGTCCTGACGCCGCTCAACCCCGAGATAAGTCAGAAGCTCCAGCGCTCTCTCCTTCGCCTGCGCCAGATTGGCGCCGGCAAGGGTGCGAGCCACCGCAACGTTTTCCCAGGCATTGAGGAACGGCAGAAGATTGTGCGACTGGAAGATGAAGCCGATTTTCTCCAGACGCAAACTGCGCAGATCCGGCCGCAGCCATTTGCCGTCATAGACAAGTTCACCGCTGAGCCGCATGCTGCCCGAATTCGGTTCGAGAATGCAGCCGATGACGTTCAGGAGCGTGCTCTTTCCCGATCCGCTCGGGCCGCGCAGGCCGATCACGGTTCCGGGGAAGACATCGAGCGATACGTCGCGCAGCGCATCGACGCGGGCCAGTCCCTCGCCGAAGTGCTTGCTGATCCCTCTGATCTCGACGACAGGCTGCGTTGTCATGATTACCCCGCGAGCGCCGACGCGGGATCGATCCTGAGCGCCGTACGCACGCCAAGCGCGCTCGCGATCAGGCATACGACCAGCACAATGCCGAAGAGACTCGCAGCATCTTCCGGCTGGAGAACCACGCGACGCGGGAAGTAGGCTTGGCCGGCACTGATGAGTGCGGCACCGGCCAGAAAGCTGATGACGCCCATCGCCAGCGCCTGCTGCACGATGAGCCCCACGATATGGCGATCAGGCGCACCGATCAGCTTGAGGGTCGCGATCGACTTCTTCTTGTCGATCGTCATTGTATAGATGATGAGCCCGATGATCACGGTCGAGACGCACAGCAGCAGAGTGGTGAACAGACCGATCTGGCGGCGGGCACGATCGATGACGGAGCGTGAGAGGACGGCTTCCTGATCGTCCTGGGTAAGGGCCGCCAGATGTTTCCAGCGCACGATGTCCTGCGCGAAGCGCTTCGGGTCGATGCCGGGCAGCAACCGCACCACGATGGCGTTCACCGTGTCGATCGTGCCGGATGCACCGCCCGAACGAACCACCTCGCGCCGCGCGGCCGCCGGGGTGAGGTCGAATTGCAGTTTCTGCGCGTCTCGCAAGGTAATGAAGACGACCGGATCACCGCCCGAGGCGACAAGATTGCGCGTCAGGCCCACCACCGTGAATAGATAGCGCCCGAGCTTGATCTGCTCGCCGAGCGCAAGACCCGCACTCCGATCCGCGACGGCCTCGTAATGGCTGCGCAGGACAGGCCGACCTTCCACCACCGATAGCGCCTCGCCGGGACGCGCGATCTCGGCGCCGACGACCATCAGGCGCTTGGTGACGCCGCGATGCACCGCCTCGACGTTCTGATAGGAGACACCGCCGGCGGCGGCGACGCCCCATTGCGCGGCCACCGCCTCGCGCATGTCGCCGGGAAGTCGCGAGGCCTCGGCGAAGGGTCCGCGTGTGTCCCCTTCCACAACCCAGACCTGCGCGCCCGCCGCGCGCACCAGCCCGAGCGATTCCAGAATCAGCCCGCGATAGATACCGACCATGGCGAGCACGATGCCGAGCAGCAGGCTAAGGCCGAGGCATGTCAGCAGGAAGCGCCCGAGATTGTGCCGGATGTCTTTCAGCGCGAGGTTCATGTCACGGCCCGTCGGCTTGCGGCCGCGCCGCGCGGCCTGGCCGCAGATCGGCGCGATCGTCGATCACCACCTGGCCTTTCGGATCGGACACGATCTGAATGCGCGCATCGATCAGCCGTTCGCCGAGCTGAACATGCTGACGGGCGAGGCGTCCGTCCTGCAGCGTCCAGACGATGCCGGAACGGCCGTCATACCCGTCGATATATTTGAGCGGAACGAAAAGTCCGCTCGGAATCACCTTCTTGACGATTTCAACTTCCGCCTGCTCGCCAAGATAGCGCAGTTGGTGCTGCGGATTGCAGACCCGGCATCGCACATAGACGCGGCGCTCTTCCGTCAGGCGGTCGTTCTCCTGGTCGATGCGGACGACCTCCGTCTCGAACAGGCGATCCGGTTCCGACCGCAACCGCACGACTGCGGCCTGACCGATCTCAAGACCGCCGGCCAGCGCTTCATCCACATAGGCTTTGACCCAGATCGAGTCCGGTGCGATCAGCGTGAACACGGCCTCGCCGGCATTTGCGATTCCGCCCAGTTCCTTGGTGCGGGCAACCACCCGCGCGTCGAACGGCGCCCGCAACTCATGTTGGGCGAGGACGACCGCATCAATTCTGCGTTGGGCATTGGCGTCATCCTGCAGCACGGCTGCAACCCTGGTGTCCGCCTCGATCACTTTCACGTCGCCGAGCGCGATTTCTTCCGCGGCCTGCGCTTCCTCGGCCGCTTCCTGCGACACGCTTCCACGGCCGGCCAGGGTCTGCCGCCGCGCGTTGACGCTTTTCTTCTGCTGGTAGGTAATTTCGGCGCGTTCGCGCTGAGCCTGTGCCTTGGCGAGATTTGCCGCAGCCTGCCGCCGCGCCGCTTCGCTCTTTTCAAGCTTGCTGCGCTGTGCCTCATCGTCGAGTTTCGCCAGCAACGCACCGGCCTTTACGAAATCACCCTGGTCCGCCTCGATCGAGATCAGCTTTCCGGCGATCTGGAATCCGACCTTTGAAACAACCTGCGCCTCGATTGTCCCGATGCCGAAGACGCGCACGCTGACGTTCTGCGCGGGCGTGGCAACTCGAACCGGAATTTCGCGAACGAACCGCCAATAATAGCCGCCTCCCGCAACGAGCAGAACGGCCACAAGCCCAGCCGCCCATTTCAACGCACGCGCCATCACCCCACCCCCTTGCCTGGACGACGCTTATCGCCGGGATGGGATTTGCCGACATTGCGATGGATCAAGTCTCGCCACACACCTCCCACACGCAGCCGCGCAGCCAGCGATGCGCCGGATCGGCATCCTGCCGCGGATGCCAGAGCAATGACACAGTAAACTGCGGAATCGAGATCGGAAGCGCGAAGCTGTGCATGCCGGCCCGCAGATTGCCCGAGTGTCGTTCCGGCACGCTGGCGATGAGGTCGGTGGCGCGCGCGAGCGCCAGAGCAGCGGCGAAGCCGCCGACAATGGTAACGATGTCGCGCTCCAGTCCCAGCGTCTTCACGGCATCATCGATCGGCCCGTTGTCGCGACCGCGCCGCGACATCAGGATGTGCCGGCCAGCGGCATAACGTGCGGCCGTCATCTCACCCTGGCTCAACGGATGGCCCACCCGCACCACGCCGATAAACCGGTCGCGAAACAGCGCCTGCGTCCGCACTTCCGGGCTGGTCATCCTGCCCACAACACCGGTTTCGAGATCGACGCTGCCATCGCGCAAGGAGCTGCTCTCCCGGTCCGGCTTCGGCACGAAACAAAGCCGCACGCCCGGTGCCTCTCTGCCGACCCGGCCGATCAGGTCCGGCCCGAAATTTTCGACAAATCCCTCGGTGTTCCGCAAAGTGAAGGTGCGCTCGAGCCGCCCGAGATCGAGCCTTTCGGCCGGGCGCAGAACCGCCTCGCCCTCCTGCACGAGCTGACCGACCCTTCCGCGCAATTCCAGCGCGCGGGGCGTCGGCACCAGGCCGCGGCCGGCCCGCACCAACAGCGGATCGCCCGTCGCTTCGCGCAGCCGTGCCAGCGCCCGGCTCATCGCCGACGGACTGAGCCGCAGGCGACGGGCCGCCCGCGCGACGCTGCCCTCGGCAAGCAGGACGTCCAGGGTGACCAGCAGATTGAGATCGGGCGTCGACATGGGCCGAGCCTAACCTGATATGGCGTCAAACGCACGAATAGAATGCAAATGCTGCATCTTCCGCCACATCAGGCAGGCGAGTAGGTCTCCAGCAGAAAACGGAGGTTCGACGATGCCCATGATTGCAGTTGCAAACGACACGCCGGCAATGTCCGCCCGCTGGGTGCTCGCCGGCCTGTCACTCTCCATCCTGCTGTCCTCTCTCGGCACGAGCATCGCCAATGTCGGCCTGCCGGCCCTGGCACAGGCGTTCGGCGCCTCCTTCCAGGACGTCCAGTGGATCGTGCTGGCCTATCTGCTCGCCATCACCACCCTGATCGTCAGCGTGGGAAAGCTCGGCGACATTATCGGGCGCCGATGGCTGCTGCTCGCCGGCATCGCCTGTTTTACTTTGGCCTCGGCCCTGTGCGGCATCGCGCCAACGCTTGGCCTGCTGATCGCGGCCCGCGCGGTGCAGGGCCTGGGCGCGGCCATCATGATGGCGCTGACCATGGCCTTCGTCGCCGAGACAGTGCCTAAGGAAAGCACCGGCCGCGCCATGGGGCTGCTGGGTGCCATGTCGGCGGTGGGCACTGCGCTGGGCCCCTCGCTCGGCGGCGTGCTGATCGCCGGCTTCGACTGGCGGGCGATCTTCCTCGTCAATGTCCCGCTCGGCATGGTGACGTTCTATCTTGCCTGGCGCCACCTGCCCATCGATCGCATCACCACAGTAAGCGTGCGCGACCGCTTCGATCCCATCGGCACACTGATGCTGGCACTGACGCTCGCGGCGTATGCGCTTGCCATGACGTTGGGGCGCGGCAGTTTCGGCTTGCTGAATATCGCTTTGCTGCTGGCCGCCATCGCCGGCGCCGCCTTCTTTGTATTCGTCGAGACGAGAGCGGCATCGCCTCTGATCCGGCTGGCGACGTTCCGCGACCGAACCCTGCGTACAAGCCTCGCCACGAGCCTGCTCGTCTCGACGGTGATGATGGCGACCCTGGTGGTGGGACCCTTCTATCTGTCGCAGGCGCTCGGGCTCGACGCCACGCGTGTCGGCCTCGTGTTGTCGGTCGGCCCGCTGGTGGTCGCGCTGAGCGGCGTGCCGGCCGGTCGCATTGCCGACCGCTTCGGCGCACAACGCATGACCGCGGCTGGCCTCCTCGCCATGGCGGTGGGTTCGTTCATTCTCGCCATGCTGCCGATGGCCCTCGGCATCCCTGGCTATCTCGCACCGCTCATTGTCATCACTCTCGGCTATGCCCTGTTCCAGACCGCCAACAACACCGCCGTCATGACGGATATCGCCTCCGATCAGCGCGGCGTCATCTCCGGCCTGCTCAACCTGTCGCGCAATCTCGGCCTCATCACCGGCGCCTCGCTGATGGGCGCTGTGTTCGCGCTGGCCTCGGCAGCGAGCGACATCACGACGGCGCATCCGCAGGCGGTGGCCACCGGCATGCGCATCACCTTTCTGGTCGCGGCGATGCTGATCGTCGCCGCACTCGCCATCGCAGTTGCAGGCCGTGCCCTCGCGCGGCGTCGGAAGGCTCATCCGACAATGTGATTATCCGGCAGCCGAAAAATTCTATCTAAAGACGGGACCGGCCTTCGCCCCGCCCCAAATGGTTCAGGTGGTATCGATGAGCAACGCACCCAATCGATTGATCGTACCGGCCCTTGCGCCGGTCTACGATCGCCTGACTCCGTTTGCATGGCCACTCCTCCGGGTGGTTTGCGGGCTTTTGCTGGTTCCGTTCGGCTGGAGCAAGCTGACGGGACCCATGTTCAACACCGACGTCGCACTGTTTCACCGGCTCGGTCTGGAACCGGCGGTCGCGCTCGCCTGGTTCATCACTCTCCTCGAGTTCTTCGGCGGCATGCTGCTCGCGGCAGGCTTTCTCACGCGCATCGTCGCCGCGATGATCGCCGTTGAAATGCTGGTCATCACCTTCGCGGTGGCGGTTCCGCGCGGCAGCGGCTGGCAGCTCACATTGCTCTGGGCAACCTGCGCGCTGGCGCTGGCCCTGGTCGGAGGTGGCCGCTATTCCGTCGACGGCGCGCTCAAACGGGAATTCTGACGGCCATTTGTCGGAACTACGGACTTGTCTTCACAATGCCGTCGCGCGAGCAGAGCAGGCCGTCCGTCGGCATCTTCACGAACTTGATGGCCTTTTCGTCGACTTTCCACGCCGTCACGGCCTGTAACTCATCCTTGCCGCTTTCCTCGCGCAGGGTGCCGACCACGTATTCGGGCATGGGCTTGCCGTTGAGCTTGCACGTGCCTTCGAACGCCGGCGTGGTGTCGGAATGGGCCGGAAGCTCCAGCGCGTCACGAACGATGTTCCTGCGGTTTTCCTCCAATACCATGAATTCCCGGCCGCAGATCGACCAGGTGATCGAAGAAAACCTGCCGTAGTCCGAGGCGCCGAGATCCTTGAGCTTCAAATCCTTGTGCCGCGCCTCGATCGCCATCACGGTCTCGTTGGAAGCCGGGCCGATCAGCGCCTTGGCGATATCGCCGTCGCAACGGACTTTCTCGAAGCCGTCGCGGGCATAGGCGTGAGAACAGCCCATGAAGGCGAGGACCAGAATGCCGATGGTCTTTCTCATGATGACGTATCTTTCGAATTTCGTGCCATCGCGACGATCCGCTTGAAGCGCGCGCATGTTGAGCATCTGCATCGAAACTCTAATCGGGTTTCTCTGCATGGATGTCTGAAATCGCACATGGAAATCGCTGTAGGCCTCTCGCAACTTGCGCTGGCCGGTTCATCATTCGGGCTGGTCGTGCGGCTTTCTAGACGTTGCGGCTTGCAGTCCGGCACCAGTCTTCGAGCATCGCCTGAATCTGAATTTCGGATTTGGTGTCGCGCGTAAATCCCCACCAGATCAGTGCTCCTTGCCAAACACTGGCCATTTGCCACCCCAACTTTCTCGCGATGTCCGTCTGGTCAGTCAGTCGTCGGCCCAATGCCATGGCAAGATAATCGCCCCAGGCCCGCCCGCGTTCGCGAAGTGCGGGATTTCGCATGTCTTCGCGCAGGAGAGAGAGCCCGTCAGTCACATTGTAGGGGGCAGCATGGACCGGCATGAGCCGCATCAACAGGGCAACGGCGCCAGCCGCATTCTCCGGGACTTCAGAGTCGGCCGCGGCAGTTGCCGCCTCGAGCTTGTCCCAAGCGTGGAGCATAGCAGCCTCGATCATCGCATCACGCGTGCCGAAGCGTTGCACCAAAGTTGCCGTGGCAAGGCCGGCCGCTTTCGACGCATTGGAGAATGTCAGTTCGCCAGGCCCGGAATCATGGATCGCACCCAAAAGCCGGTCGAGGAGAGTTTCGTCGGAAACAGTCTTGGTTCTGCCCATTTCCATATTTATAAACGAATGATTGCTTATATACAAGGAAAGCGATCCCAATGGCCAGAATACGTGGATATATCGCAACGAGCCTGGACGGATTTATCGCAGCGGAGGGCGACCGCCTCGATTGGCTCTTCAAGTACGACGGCCTCGATCTCGGGGAGCATGATCACGGGGTGTTTCTCCAGCGCATTCGAACGGTCGTTATGGGCCGAGGCACGTATGACTTCCTGGCCAAAGACGGCGGCCCTTGGGCCTATGGCGATCAGCGCGTCCTGGTAGTGACGTCACGGCCCATACATGATCCCAAAGGGCCGCTGGAAACGCGCAGCAATGTCGCGGATCTGATTGGCGAATTACGCGCCTTCCGCGACGGAGACGTCTGGATTCTCGGCGGCGGAAAGTTGCAGATGGCCTTCATCGAAGGCGGCGCGCTGGACGAGATCGAAATTTATGTGATGCCGGAGCTGGTCGGGGGCGGAAAACCGCTTTTTCCCGCAAGTGGATTTCAGGTGAGCCCGCGCCTAGTCCGCGCCGACGCTCTCGATCAGGGCTGCGTTCGCCTTCACTATGCCTTCGATCGCCTGCCGAAGGGTGTTGAGGCAGCCGCGCCGATGATCTGATTTGCGGGTGCCTCATGTCTCCGGGTCGGACACATGAAAATTTTGGAGCGGGCGAAGGGATTCGAACCCTCGACCCCGACCTTGGCAAGGTCGTGCTCTACCCCTGAGCTACACCCGCATCCTTAAGGACGCGACCGCTTCCGGCGCTGTGTATGCCGCATTCCTTTTGCGAATGCAACATGACGTTCGCCATGATTTTTGCCGATTCCGGGAGATTTTCACGGGATTCGCCCTGATCCCGAAATTCTCCTAGATGTGCCCGCAAGCCTCACCCTGGACAGCCGCCTGAAATGACCCGCACGCCGCAAGACCTGTTTGCCACTCTCGCCGGTCTCGGCATCGAGACCGAGACCGTCACCCACGAGCCGGTGTTCACCGTCGAGGAATCCCAGGATTTGCGCGGCAGGATTGCCGGCGCCCACACCAAGAACCTGTTCCTCTGGGACCGGAAAGACGGGTATTTCCTGGTCACGGCGCAGGAAAGCGCCACGGTTTCGCTGAAGGGCCTGCACCGCAAGATCGGCGCTGCCGGCAGGCTCAGCTTCGGCTCGGCGGAGGCCATGCTCGACCTGCTCGGCGTCACGCCGGGCGCGGTCACCCCGTTCGGGCTCGTCAACGACACCGGACGCCGGGTCACCTTCATCCTCGACCCCAACCTGGCGCGGGCCGATGTGATAAACTGCCACCCGCTGGTCAATACGATGACGACCGCTATAAGGACGCCGGATCTGGTGCGCTTCCTGGAGGCTACCGGCCATCCGCCGCAGATTATCGATCTTTCTGAATAAATTGGCCGTGCAGCCGCTGGCACAGCGAAACATCAGCCGCCATATGTTGTAACTTGCGATTGAAGCTCTAACTACCGGCGTGGCGACGTCCGGGGATTTGGACGAGGGGTTTTGGAAATGACGGACGAGGCAATGATCGGCGCAATGAACGGCGATGCCCTCGCCTCCGCGGGCCAGGACCTGGTGAAAGACGTGACGAGCGCGTCGTTCCGCGTCGACGTGATCGCCGAATCCGCCCGCCAGCCGGTTCTCGTGGATTTCTGGGCGCCCTGGTGCGAGCCCTGCAAGCAGCTTGCCCCGGTGCTCGAAAAGGTCGTCCGCTCGACCCAGGGCAAAGTCCGTCTCGTCAAGATGAACATCGACGAGCATCCGCAGATCGCCGGCCAGCTCGGCATCAAGTCGATCCCCGCCGTCATCGCCTTTCAGCGCGGCCAGCCGATCGATGGCTTCATGGGCGCGCTGCCGGAAAGCCAGATCAAGAATTTCATCGAGCGGCTCATCGGTCCCGTCACCGGCGCCATCGACGAAGTGATCGCCGAGGCCGAGACAGCCTTTGGCGCCGGCGCGTTCGAAGCCGCCGCCGAAGGCTTTGCCGCCGCATTGGACGAAGATCCTGCCAGCATGAAAGCGCTCGGCGGCCTCGCCCGCGCGCTGGTCGGTCTGGGCGATCTCGAACAGGCGCGCGCCGCCTTGAGCCAGGTGCCGAAGGGCAGCGAGAACGATCCGGCGATCACCGCAGCGCAGGCGGCGATCGAGATCGCGGCGCAGGCTGAAAACCTCGATGATGCCGCCGAGTTGAAGGCGCGGGTCGAGGCCAATCCGGCCGATCATCAGGCCCGTTTCGATCTGGCGCTTGCACTCAGCGCCAAAGGCCAGCGCGAGGAAGCCGCCGACCAGCTCATCGAAATCATCCGCAAGGACCGCACCTGGAACGACGACGGCGCGCGCAAGCAGCTGGTGCAGTTCTTCGAGGCCTGGGGCCATATGGACCCCGACACGATCACCGCACGGCGCAAGCTTTCGACGGCGCTGTTCTCCTAGGCGCTGTTTCGCAAGCAACACGAGGTCTGAGGTTCGGCATGGCTATCAACAAACCATATCAATCCGTGTCGGAGCTGCCGGAGGTCATTCCCGTATTTCCCCTGCCGCGCGTTCTGATCCTGCCGCGCACGCAATTGCCGCTGAATATTTTCGAACCCCGCTATCTGTCGATGTTCGACGACGCCTTGAAGAGCGATCGTATCGTCGGCATGATCCAGCCGAGCGATGCGGAAGCAGGCGAGACGGCGAGCCATCCGCCGTTACATGCCGTCGGCAGCGCCGGCCGCATCACCCAGATTGCCGAATCCGGCGATGGCCGCTATCTCATCACCCTCACCGGCGTCTGCCGTTTCCGCGTTCTTGAAGAATTGCCGATGACGCAGCTCTATCGGCGTTGCCGCGTCTCCTATGCGGAGTTCGCGCATGATCTCGTCATCAATGCCGGGGAGGACGACGTCGACCGCGACAGCATCGTCGCGGCCCTGCGTACCTTCTCGAAAGCGCGCGGGCTCAAGATCGACTGGGACGAGATTCAGCGCGCGCCGACGGAGGCTTTGGTCAATGCGCTCTCGATGATGAGCCCGTTCGGGTCCGGCGAGAAACAGGCGCTGCTCGAAGCGCCCGATTTGAAGACGCGCGCCGAAACGCTTGTCGCCATCACCGAGTTCGATCTGGCGCGCGGCGGCAACACGCCATCGGTGCTGCAATGAGCGAGGCCCAAGAGCGGCACGCCGAAGAGCCGCAGCCGCAATCAACCGGCGAGAACACGAAGATCGATCCGCGCCTGCTGGAAATCCTCGTCTGCCCGATCACCCGCACGCCCTTGACCTATGACAGCGCGGCGCAGGAGCTGATCTCGGAATCGACACACTACGCCTATGCGATCCGCGATGGCATTCCGATCATGATTCTCGACGAGGCGCGTCAGGTCGAGACGTAGAAGAAGCATTCCCGCTCTGCGCTTCGCTTGGCGGGAATGACACGAAGGTTGAAGCGACAAAGCCAATCACATCACCACCTGCGGCGGCTTGAACAACCTCGGCGTCACGCCGGTCACGCCCATGGCCTCGGCGCGCAGCACGCGCTTCAGTAGCGGCATGCGGTCGACGAGCGACATGCCGCTGCGGCGCACCTGCGACGCCACCGCGCCATGGCGCGCATAGATGTGATGCAGCAGATCGACGCTGGCCGCACTCACCACGGAATCGAAACGGCGCATCTGTTCGTAGCTGCGCAGCACCTCCGGCGCGCCGATGTCGAGACCGAGCGCCGCCTGATCAAAGATGGCATCGGCAAGACACGCCACGTCGCGCAACGCCAGATTGAGCCCCTGGCCGGCGAGCGGATGCACCCGATGCGCGGCGTCGCCAACCAGCGCAAAGCGCGGCGCGGTGAAGGTGCGCGCCATCATGAAGCTGAGGGGAAAAATCACCGGCCTGTCGATCAGATGCAGGTCGCCGAGACGATGGCCGGCGCGCAGCAGCACCTCCGACAGAAAGTCCGCATCGCTCAGCTCCAGAACTTTCCGCGCCGCCGCCGGATGCTCGGTCCAGATGAGCGACGAGCGACGACCGGTCAAAGGCAGCAGGGCGAACGGGCCTGGCTCGAGAAAATGCTGGACGGCGACGCCATCGTGATCACGCTCATGGCCGATGGTCGCGGCAATCGCCACGCGCTCGTAATCCCACGCCAGGGATTTGATGCCGGCGCGCTGGCGCAGCAATGATTTGCTGCCGTCGGCGGAGACCAGCAGACGGGCGGCAACTTCCGGGCCGTCGGCGCAGGTCACGCAAACCACCGACACGCCGCTGGCGAAATCGACGGCGTTGGACGGCCTGACATGGACACCCAGTTGGAGCGCCCGCTCGAGCACGGCGGCATCGAGATCACGGTGAAAGACGATATGCGCCAGTTCGCCATGGGCGCTGCCCAGCGCATCGAAATGCAGTTGCGGCAGGCGCACCGCATCATCGAGCCGGCTGTCGGAAATTTCCATCCGCAGCACCGGCTGCGCCTTGTCGGCAATGCGCTGCCAGACGCCGAGCGTCTCCAGCATATTGCGCGGCGCCGGGGCGATGGCCGAAGTGCGATGACCGGAGGTCGCGGCCCCCGCGGCGCCGTCGACCACCAGCACCTCCAGCGCCGGACCGGCCAGCTTCTTCAACGCCGTCGCCAGCAGCAGCCCGCTCGGGCCAGCGCCTGCGATCAACACGTCGACTGTCTGCCTCACCGTAATGACTCCGCCGCTTCGCCCGCTCCCTCGTACCACAACGCCGGCCGCGCTTCGCCGGACAAAAAGTCTCGCTGAGGAATGTCTATTTTATAGGCAATTCGCCACTTCAAGTAGCAGCGCCGCCGACCAGCGTTTCACTGCTGAACCGGCGGACAGCGCAATTTGCGCGGTTTGCTTCGCATTGGCGTGGAAAGAAGCAAATTGATTATTTTTTGTACAAACTGGCACAAATATTGAATGTTTTCGCGCCAGTCGCATTCTAATTGGGCAGCTTGAGCGGGGATCAGACCGAGATGATGGGTAACACTTCGTGCCGTACCGGAATTGCCGGTGCGCTGGTTTTTTGCGCGACCGGCGCCGGGGCGGCTGAACACGTAAAAATCGACGCCGCCGACACCGGTTTCATGATTGTCGCCACGGCGCTGGTGCTCATGATGACCTTGCCCGGCCTGGCGCTGTTTTATTGCGGCATGGTGCGCAAGAAAAATGTCCTCGCCACCATGGCGCAGGGCGCGGCGGCCACCGCCATCGTCTCGATCCTCTGGTTCGGCCTTGCCTACAGCCTCACTTTTACCGGCGACGGCGCCATTTTCGGTTCGTTCGAACGGATGTTTTTCAATGGGATAGGCCTCGACAGCGTCAGCCTCTTCGCCAAGACCATTCCGGAACTGCTGTTCGCCGCCTATCAGATGACCTTTGCCGTCATCACCTGCGCGCTGGTCGGCGGCGCCGTCGCCGATCGCATGAAATTCTCGGCGTTCTGCTGGTTCTGCGTGCTCTGGCTATTCGTCGTCTATGTGCCTCTCGCCCATATGGTCTGGGGCGGCGGCTGGCTGCAAAGCTTCGGCGTGCTCGATTTCGCCGGCGGCACTGTCGTGCACATCAACGCCGGCGTCGCCGGCCTGGTCGCCGCCTATATGATCGGCAATCGCCAGGGCTACGGGCGCGAGAACATGTCGCCGTTCGATCTTTCCCTCGCCGTCGTCGGCACCGGCCTGCTCTGGGTCGGCTGGTTCGGTTTCAACGGCGGCTCGGCGTTCGGCGCAGGCTCGCGCGCCGTCTTCGCCATCACCGCGACGCATCTGGCTGCCTGCGCCGGCGCGGTGGTGTGGAGCACGATCGAATGGATCGAACGCGGTAAACCCTCCGTGCTCGGTATCATTTCCGGCGCCATTGCCGGCCTCGGCACCATCACCCCGGCATCGGGCTATGTGCTGCCCTGGCATGGTGTCGTCATCGGCGCGCTCGCGGGCCTCGTCTGCTTCTATTTCTGCACCGCCATCAAGACGCGCTTGAAATATGACGATTCCCTTGATGTTTTCGGAGTTCATGGCGTCGGCGGCATTCTCGGCACCCTCTGCGCCGGCATTTTCGCCACCGCAGCCCTGAGCGTCGGTCCCGACACGCCCAACGGGATTTCCGGCCTCATCGAAGGCAATGCCCGCCAACTGGGCATTCAGGCCGTCGGCGTTGTCGTCACCATCGCCTGGTGCGCCATAGGCACGGCCCTCGTCCTGAAAGCGATCGACCTGATCTCCGGTCTCAGGGTCTCGGCGGATCAGGAACGCGAGGGTCTCGACCTCTCCATGCACGGCGAGGCGATTCACCAATAGGATATGGGCAGTCGGCACCAGGCTCGGCAGCAGGATTGACGCGGGCTAAGGAAACCTTCCAACTGGCGCGACGAAATTTCGCCGGGTGGCTCATGACCGTGGACAGTGAAGGCATTCTCCACCTTCTCGATCTCGAACCGATCGAGAAGGATATTTTCCGCGGCGCCGGCCTGGCGACGAGCTGGCGGCGCACCTTCGGCGGCCTCGTTATCGCCCAGGCTGCGCTCGCGGCGGCGCGGACGGTCGAAAACCGTCCCATCCACTCCCTGCACGGCTATTTCATCCTGCCGGGAGAATCGACCAAGCCGATCATCTACCAGGTCGAACGCATTCGCGACGGCGGCAGTTTCTCCACGCGGCGCTGCGTCGCCATCCAGAACGGCCAGACGATCTTCTTCCTGTCGGCCTCGTTTCACGTCGCCGAAGAGGGCTTTTCGCATCAGACCATCATGCCTGACGCGCCCGATCCGGACACATTGCCGAGCCTGCAGCAGATCGTGCAGCGATACGGCGACATCATTCCCACGCCGGTCCGCCAGTATTTCGACCGCGGCCGTCCGGTCGAGCTGCGGCCCGTCGATCTCGGCCGCTATCTGCCTATGAAAGACGGGGAAACCCGTCCGGCGCAGCAGAAAGCCTGGCTGCGCGCCTCGCAGAAACTGCCCGACGACCCGGTCATCCACCGCGCCGTCCTCGCCTATATGTCGGACATGACCCTGCTCGACACGTCGCTGGTCACCCACGGCACGACCGTCTTCGACCCCGGCATCCAGGCGGCCAGCCTCGACCATGCGCTGTGGTTCCACCGGCCGTTCCGCGCCGACGATTGGCTGCTCTACGTCCAGGACAGCCCCAACGCCAATGGCGCGCTCGGCCTGACCCGCGGCGGCATTTTCGCGCGCAACGGCGATCTCGTGGCGTCGGTGGCGCAGGAAGGCCTCATTCGCAGGCGGCGGCCGCGGCCCCAGGCACAGGGTTAAGCATATTATTTGAGCTTCCGGCTTTTCTTTCGTCTATTTAATAGGCATTCTTGGACTAGCTGCCCGAATTCTAGCGCCCGAATTGCCAAGATGCGCTGAATCGCACCAATTTCCAGCAATTATTCCATCTGGCACGCAGATTGATTCCCCTCTGGGCAGCGGCGTCAGACGATGCGCCGTGTGAGTAAGCCGACCGGGGGCGTCGCAGACCGCGTCGAAACTGCGGCCAAGCAGGGACAAGCGAATGAAGATAATCATGGCAATCATCAAGCCGTTCAAACTCGACGAGGTGCGCGATGCGCTCACCGCCGTCGGGGTGCACGGCCTCACCGTTTCGGAGGTCAAGGGGTATGGCCGGCAGAAAGGGCATACCGAGATTTATCGGGGTGCTGAATATGCCGTCAGCTTCCTGCCGAAACTGAAGATCGAAGTGGCGGTTTCGTCCGAACTGGCTGACGCCGTGGTCGACGCCATCATCGCCGCGGCCCGCACCGGCCAGATCGGCGACGGCAAGATTTTCGTGTCCTCTCTCGAGCGCGCGGTTCGCATCCGCACGGGCGAAAAAGATTCAGACGCGCTCTGAGACGCACCGATATTCCATTCAGGAGTCAAATATGAAACTGGTCACTAATGTAAGCAGGCTTGGCGCCTCACTCGGCCTCGCCTGTGCTCTCGGGCTCGGCTCGATTCTGCCGGCGCTCGCGCAGGCTGCTGCGGCGCCCGTGCCGAACAAGGGCGATACGGCGTGGATGCTTGTGTCGACGGCGCTCGTTCTGATGATGTCGATCCCCGGCCTCGCCCTGTTCTACGGCGGTCTCGTCCGCTCCAAGAACATGCTCTCCGTGCTCTCTCAGGTCTTCATGATCGTCTGCCTCGTCGCAGTCATCTGGGTCGTCTACGGCTATTCGATGGCCTTCACCAACGGCGGCAGTCTCAACGACTATGTCGGCGGCTTCTCGAAAGCCTTCCTCATGGGCGTGACGCCGGACTCGACGGCTGCGACCTTCTCCAACGGCGTCGTCATTCCGGAACTCGCCTATATGGCGTTCCAGATGACCTTCGCCTGCATTACGCCGGCTCTGATCGTCGGCGCCTTCGCCGAACGCATGAAGTTTTCGGCCCTGGTGCTGTTCATCGTCCTGTGGGTCACGCTGATCTACTTCCCGATGGCGCACATGGTCTGGTACTGGGGCGGCCCGGACGCGATCGGCGACGCCGCCAAGGCGGTTGCCGCTGCGGGCGACGACGCAGCCAAGAAACTGGCGATGGCGAAACTGGACGACGTCAAGGCTGACGCCGGCTTGCTCTTCAAGATGGGCGCGCTGGACTTTGCCGGCGGCACGGTCGTTCACATCAACGCTGGTATCGCCGGTCTTGTCGGCGCCCTCCTGCTCGGCAAGCGCATCGGCTATCCGCGCGAAATGATGGCGCCGCACTCGCTGACGATGACGATGATCGGCGCTTCGCTTCTGTGGGTCGGCTGGTTCGGCTTCAACGCCGGTTCGAACCTTGAAGCCAACGGCACTGCTGCGCTCGCCTTCGTCAACACCTTCGTCGCCACCGCGGCCGCGGCACTCGCCTGGCTGTTCGCCGAATGGGGCGCCAAGGGCAAGCCGTCGCTGCTCGGCATGGTGTCGGGCGCGGTTGCAGGTCTCGTTGCGATCACCCCTGCTTCGGGCTTTGCCGGCCCGATGGGTTCGATCGTCCTCGGCCTCGTCGCCGGCGTGGTCTGCTTCTTCTTCGTCTCTGTGGTGAAGAACAAGCTCGGCTACGACGACTCGCTCGACGTCTTCGGTGTGCACTGCATCGGCGGCATCATTGGCGCGCTCGGCACCGGCATTCTGGTCAACCAGGCTCTCGGCGGCGTCGGCATTGCCGACTACGAATCGAAGCCCGGCGAACTGGCGATTGCCGCTTACGATCTTGGCCCGGCGTTCATGTCGCAGGTCAAGGCCGTGGTCATGACCCTGCTGTGGTCGGGCATCGGTTCGGCGATCCTCTACAAGGTCGTCGACCTGATCATCGGCCTGCGCGTCGCCCCCGATCAGGAGCGCGAAGGCCTCGACGTCTCCGAACACGGCGAGCGCGCTTACAACAACTGAGCGTATGTTCCCGGAGATTACGAAAAACGATCGAAACGGCGCCCCCTGGGGCGCCGTTTCAGTTTTAGCCGAACCCACGGATATTAGGTAGCGAAGGTGTAAGGTTAAGCGCGCGTTAACCCCGTGCGCCGTAGCATCGGGGCTCACGCTGCGGTGCCTCGCGGCCCCATTTTTGCGACCACCCATTGCCCAAAACGATGCGAACAAACAGCTCTTCGGTTCTCGAAAGAATTCCCGATCCTGTCCGCATCTATTTCGGACGCCGCCTGGCTGAATTGGCCGGCCTTGCAGTGCTCGCGCTCGCCGGTTGTTTCACGCTCGCCCTGGTGTCCTGGTCGGCGCTCGACCCGAGCCTGAACTATGCCACCGACGCCCATGTCCGCAACCTGCTCGGCAGGCCCGGCGCCATCGTCGCCGACCTGTTCATGCAATTGTTCGGGCTGGCGACGATCGCCTTTCTGCCGCCGCTGGTCGCCTGGGCCCTGGCCCTGCTGTCGAAGCGCCGGCTCGACCGGATCGTTTTCCGGATTTTCTGCATGCTCGCCGGCGTTTTCTGCGCCGCGACCGTGATTTCGCTATTCCCCTCCAGCAGTAGCTGGCCGCTGCCCACCGGCCTTGGCGGCGTCGTCGGCGACGCCATCCTCGCCGTGCCCAAGAAGTTGATCGGCGGCAGCGTCATCATCCGCCTGATCTTCGGCGGCCTGGCCGGCCTCCTCGCCATCATTTCCTTCACCGCGGCGATGACGCGGGTCGGCGACGAGGACCCCGACGCCCAACTTGCCGACAGCAAACCCGCCCCCCGCGCCAAACAGGCCGAGCCTGAAGAGGATGACGACCGCAGCAGCGAGCCCGGCATCGCGCTGACCCTGCTCGGCGGCTTCATCCACATGGTGCTGAGCTTCAAGGGGCAGCTCCTGCGGATGTGGCGCGGCATCCGCACGTCCGCCAACAACAGCCGCCGCCAGCAGGCGCTTCGTCACGACCTCCATCATTCCTTGGACGACGACGCGTTTGCCCCCGCCGTGCCCACCGGTTTGCCGCGGCGGGCGCCCCCGCCACCTTCCGATACCGAACCGCGGCGCACAATGCCGGCAGTCCGCCGCCGCGAAACCATCGACGCGCCGTTCACCGACCTCACCGCCCACGATGACGCAGACGACGCCGAGGTGGAAGAGACCCGCGTTGCCAAGCCGGCGCCGCCGCTGAAGCCCGGCAAGAGGGTCGCGCGCGAAGCCCAGCCGTCCTTCCTCGACCGCTCGCGCTATGAGCTGCCGCCGCTGCTTCTTCTCAGCGAAGCCAAGAAGATCGCCACCAGCAAAGTCTCGGCCGACGCGCTCGAACAGAACGCCCGCCTGCTCGAAGGCGTGCTCGACGATTTCGGCGTCAAGGGCGAGATCATCAACGTCAGGCCCGGTCCGGTCGTCACCCTGTACGAACTGGAGCCTGCGCCCGGTATCAAATCGTCGCGTGTCATCGGCCTGGCCGATGACATCGCCCGCTCCATGTCGGCGATCTCGGCACGCGTCGCCGTGGTGCAGGGCCGCAACGCCATCGGCATCGAACTGCCCAACCAGCGCCGCGAAACCGTCTACCTGCGCGAACTGCTCGCCTCGGAGGATTTCGAGAAGTCGAAGCACCGCCTGTCGATCGCCCTCGGCAAGACCATCGGCGGCGAGCCCGTCATCGTCGATCTCGCCCGCATGCCGCATCTGCTCGTCGCCGGCACCACCGGCTCGGGCAAATCGGTTGCCATCAACACCATGATCCTGTCGCTGCTCTACCGCCTCAAGCCGGAAGACTGCCGCCTCATCATGGTCGATCCGAAAATGCTCGAACTCTCGGTCTATGACGGCATTCCGCACCTGCTGACCCCCGTCGTCACCGATCCGAAGAAGGCCGTCGTCGCGCTCAAATGGGCGGTGCGCGAGATGGAAGACCGCTACAAGAAAATGTCGAAGGTCGGCGTCCGCAACATCGACGGTTTCAACGCCCGCATCGCCGAAGCCGCCGCCAAGGGCGAGATCATCACCCGCACGGTTCAGACCGGCTACGACCGCGAGACCGGAGAGGCCATTTACGAAAAAGAGGAGATGGATCTCACCCGCCTGCCGTTCATCGTCGTCATCGTCGACGAAATGGCCGACCTGATGATGGTCGCCGGCAAGGACATCGAAGGCGCCATTCAGCGCCTGGCGCAGATGGCGCGCGCCGCCGGCATCCATCTCATCATGGCGACGCAGCGTCCCTCGGTCGACGTCATCACCGGCACGATCAAGGCAAACTTTCCGACCCGCATTTCCTTCCAGGTCACCTCGAAGATCGACAGCCGCACCATTTTAGGCGAGCAGGGCGCCGAGCAACTGCTCGGCCAGGGCGACATGCTGTACATGGCCGGCGGCGGCCGCATCTCCCGCGTCCACGGACCTTTCGTTTCAGACGCCGAAGTCGAAAAGATCGTCGCTCATCTGAAAACCCAGGGCGCGCCGGAATATCTCGAGGCTATTACCGCCGACGACGACGCCGATGGCGACGAGGGCGGCGATGCGCCGTCGCCGGGCTCCATGGACGCCGAGGAATCCGGCGATTATTACGACCGCGCCGTCAACATCGTCCTGCGCGACCGTAAGTGCTCGACCAGCTACATCCAGCGCCGCCTGTCGGTCGGCTATAACAAGGCCGCGTCGCTGGTTGAACGGATGGAGAAGGAAGGCGTTGTCAGTGCGGCCAACCACGCCGGCAAACGGGAGATTCTCGTCGGCGGTGGCGTCGACCGCGGTGCGTTCGAATTGGGATCGGCGGATTAGCGGGTTTCATGGCGTTTCAGAGCGTTTTAATCCCGATAAAGCCGAACATTCGCCATAAGAGCTTCCTATCTCCAAGCCTGATTACCTTCGAAAGGTCCGAGAGATGCGACATACCCTGGTCATTTTGAGCCTGGCCCTCGGCGCGGCCGCCGCCTCCCCGGCGCTGGCGCAGCTCGACCTCACCAAAAAGACACCGTCTCCGGCCGCAGCGGCCATCGACAATGCGGCGCCACCGCCGCGGGTGGCCACCCAGGACGCAGCGACGATCGTGCGCCGCGCCAACGCCTATTTCAACGGCATCACCACCCTCATCAGCGATTTTACCCAGTCCGGCGGCGACGGCCGCAAGGTGACCGGCAAGCTCTACGTGGCCAAGCCCGGACGGCTGCGCTTCGAATATGCCAAGCCCTCGCCGCTGGAAATCATCGCCGACGGCACCAGCGTTGCCATCCGCAACCGCAAGCTGGCCACCCAGGATCTTTATTTCATCAGCCAGACGCCGCTGAAGTTCCTGCTCAAGGGCAATCTCGACCTGACCAAGGACACCAAGATCCTCGAGATCAAGCAGGCTCCCGACGTCACCACCATCCTGATCGAGGACAAGGCGACGTTCGGCGGCACTTCGCGCATCACGCTGGTGTTCAACACCGCCGACTTCACCTTGAAGAACTGGGTCGTCGCCGATCCGCAGGGCTATGAGACCCTGGTGGCGCTGAACAACATGAACACCAGACAGCAGCCCGATCCCGCCCTGTTCACGATCAATTACGACCGGCAGGACAGCAACCAGTAGAGCACGCCTCAGCAATAGCTGTTGGTTGCAACCAGCGTTTGCTTGATTGCGAATGCACGCCGTTCGCGACCTTGTACAATAAACCCAAGAGCCCCGTCCTTCGAGACGCCTGCTGCGCAGGCTCCTCAGGATGAGGGCTTCTGGTGGCTCACTGCCACTCGCAAGCATCGCTCGATGGAAGCTCCAATCCTGTTATGACCAAACGTATTGCCACCTGGAATATCAATTCGGTTCGTCTGCGCCTGCCGCTGGTCGAGCGTTTCCTCAAGGAACATAATCCCGACGTCCTGTGCCTGCAGGAAATCAAATGCCGGCAGGCGGAATTTCCGTCTTCTGCCTTCACCGCGCTCGGCTACAGCCACATCGCGTTGAACGGGCAGAAGGGCTATCACGGCGTCGCCACTGTTTCGCGCCTGCCGATCGCCGACATGTCGACGCGAGAGTTCTGCGAGAAGGGCGATGCCCGCCATATCGCGGCGACTTTCGCACCCGGCATCCTGCAGCGGGACGAGACCGTGCTGCACAACTTCTACATCCCCGCCGGCGGCGATATTCCTGACCGTGAGCTCAACGAGAAATTCGCCCACAAGCTCGATTTCCTCGATGAACTTACCGCCTGGACGATGTCGCACAATCTGGCACGCGAGAACGCCATCCTTGCCGGCGACCTGAATATCGCGCCGCTCGAAACCGATGTCTGGAGCCACAAGGCGCTGCTCAAAATCGTCAGCCACACGCCGGTTGAGGTCGAGCGCATGAAGCGTCTGATTGAGGCCGGCCCCTGGGTCGATGCGATGCGCACCATGGTTCCCGAACCGGAACGGCTCTACACTTGGTGGAGCTATCGCGCGGCCAATTGGGAACTCGCCAACAAGGGCCGCCGTCTCGATCACATCTGGCTGAGCCAGCGCCTGGCACCCAGTCTCAAGTCGATGACGATCCTGAAAGACGCAAGAGGCTGGGATCGGCCGTCGGACCATGTACCGGTGATCGTCGATCTGGAGGATTGATTGGCTCGACCAATCCCAGAGCCCTCATCCTGAGAAGCGCCTGAAAGGCGCGTCTCGAAGGGCGAGGGCGTCACGTCGCAGTGTTCCAGCGAGTGTGTTGTTATAAACCGCGCCAAGATGCAGCGGAGAGATACAGCCTGTCGCCCCCGTCCTTCGAGACGGCGCTGCGCGCCTCCTCAGGATGAGGGCTTCTGTTAGCGCATTACCATTTGGGGAAGGTCAGGGATCAATCGAAATGGTTCTGCCGGAACTTCGCCAGTTGATCCGAAAATCCGACGAGGCGTTTGGTGATGCCCGCTTTCATCCGCGTCGCGCTCGACGGAAACTCTTGCAGCACGCGCAGAAACAACGTGCGCGGCACGAACAGGACCATCGCCTCTTCTCGATAGGCAGTGGCAGTTCCCACACATTGCGTTTCGATGATGAGCGCCACTTCGCCGATCAGCGCGCCCGCGGGAATGATCTGCCGCGGCGCCAATGACGGCATCGGTTTCTCGATCGCGATGCTGCCGGAAACGACGAGATAGCCGCCCTCCGACATGTCGCCCGCCTTGAACAGCACTTCACCAGGTTTCAGCGTTTTCGAGATCGCCGAAAATGCGATCAGGCGCACCGCCTCGACTTCCATCTGATCGAAGACGGGCAGCGCCGACAGCGTGCGGATATCGTCCTCGAGCGACACGGCTTAGGGAACCAGCTTGTAGCCGCCGGCTTCGGTCACCAGCAATTGCGCGCTGGCCGGATCGCGCTCGATCTTCTGCCGCAGCCGGTAGATGTGGGTCTCGAGCGTGTGCGTCGTGACGTTGGAATTATAGCCCCAGACTTCGCGCAGCAGCACGTCGCGGGTCACCACCTGCTGGCCGGCGCGATAGAGAAAGCGCAGGATCGCGGTTTCCTTTTCCGTCAGCCGCAGCTTGCCACCCTTCTCGTTAACGAGCAGCTTCGAGCTCGGCTTGAACGAATAGGCGCCGATCTGGAAGGTCGCGTCGTCGCTCGACTCATGCTGGCGCAGATGCGCGCGGATGCGCGCCAGCAGCACGGCGAAGCGGAACGGCTTGTTGACGTAATCATTGGCGCCGGAATCGAGTCCCAGCACCGCATCGGCCTCGGAGGTCTGGCCGGTCAGCATGATGATCGGATTCTTGAACCCGTCCTTGCGCATGATGCGCACCGCCTCGCGGCCGTCCATGTCCGGCAGGCCGACATCCATGATCACCAGATCGGGCGTCTGGGTGCGCGTCATCTGCAGCGCCTTGCTGGCGCTGTCGGCCTCCATGGTCGAGAACTCTTCGTGCAGCGCAAGCTGGCTCGCCAGCGCCGAGCGCAGTTCCAGGTCGTCGTCGGTGATCAGGATTTTTCGTGTCAATGGCATGGTGCTACTTTGCGCGCGATAACAGATCGGCGGCGGCGATTCGGCCATCGACGCGCCGGGAGTGGGATCATCCAGGAAATCAATGTCTCCCGCAAGTTATCGTCATAGACGCGAACACCCCCGAAGCGAGGACACAATCGCGTTATGACACCCATTCGCCGGATCACGATCTCGAAAGCAGTTTCAGGCGACAGATCAAGCGCCAGGCTCATGGCCGGCCCGCTTGTCATTCCCTGCCGGATCGGCCGCTCCGGCATTGTCCACGCCAAGCTCGAGGGCGACTGCGCCACGCCGGCGGGGAGCTGGCGCATCGGCGGCGGCTTTTTCCGGGCCGACCGGATGCGCCGCCCGCGTGTGGCCATGGGCATAAGACCGCTGCGCCGGGACGACGGCTGGTGCGACGATGCGGACAATTTTCAATATAATCGCTGGGTCCGGCTGCCCTTCGCGGCAAGCCACGAGACCATGTGGATGAAGGAACCGAGCTACGACATCGTGCTGGTGCTCGACCACAATCAGACCCCGCGCGTGCGCGGTCGCGGCAGCGCGATCTTCTTCCATCTGACCAGGGCGGACAGCGCGCGAAACAGTAGCGGCACAGCCGGTTGCATCGCCATTTCACGCGCCGACATGCGCCGCCTGCTGCCGCGGCTGGCGCATGATTGCCGGATGGTTATCCGGTAGCGAATTTGGCCGCAAATATTGTCAATCCCGACGCCCGCAAAGCGGGCGAGCGGGAAACCAGGAGTCAGGAGCCGCCACGTTGGCTCGTCACGTTGCCTCTGGATTCCCGCTCTGCGCTTCGCTTGGCGGGAATGACATCAGGCGGGCCGATGCCCGAAAATGGCGGTGCCGACCCGCACCTCGGTCGAGCCGAGCTGGATCGCCAGGGCGAAATCGGCGCTCATGCCCATCGACAGGCGCGTCAGGCCGTTGCGCCTGGCGATCTGGCTGAGCAGGGCGAAATGCGGCGACGCCTGCTGATCGACCGGCGGCACGCACATTAATCCAACGATATCGAGCCCGAGCCCGCGGCATTTCGCGATGAACGCATCCGCATCCTGCGCGAGAATGCCGGCTTTCTGCGGTTCCGCGCCGGTATTCACCTCGACATAGAGCTTCGGGCTTCTGCCAAGCTTGGCGCTCTCCTGCGCCAGCGCCTCCGCCAGGTTTTCCCGGTCGAGCGTCTCGATCACGTCGAACAGGCGGATGGCGTCGCGCACCTTATTGGTCTGCAGCGGCCCGATCAGGTGCAGTTCCACGTCGGGGTAGCGCGCCTGGAGATCGGGCCATTTCGCCTTCGCCTCCTGCACCCGGTTTTCGCCGAACAGCCGATGGCCGGCGAGGATCACCTGTTCGATCCGCTCGGCCGATTGCGTCTTGGAGGCGCACAGCAGGGCGACGCTCTGCGGCTCGCGCCCGGCATGGCGGACGGCGCGGTCGATATCGGTCCGCACTTTGGTCAGATTGGCGAGCAAGAGTGCGCCGTCGCCAGGCTCGAGCTGCGTTTCCTCAATAGCGTGCATGGCTGATTCTCCCGGGAAACGCGCAGGTTACATTAAGTTGCATGCCATAGGGTTGGATCGTACAAGGAGCGGGCTTTCGCCCCCTCTATCCAGATTTATCGAGCACGCTGCGACCACGCCATATGTTTTCCGACAGATATAATCCCCGCGAGACCGAGCCGAAATGGCAGAAATTCTGGGATGATTCCGGCACTTTCCGGACCAGAAATGAGGGGCCGCAGCCGAAGTACTATGTGCTTGAAATGTTTCCCTATCCATCGGGACGCATCCACATGGGCCATGTCCGCAACTACGCCATGGGCGATGTGGTGGCCAGGTACAAGCGGGCCAGGGGATTCAATGTGCTGCATCCGATGGGCTGGGACGCCTTCGGCATGCCGGCCGAAAACGCCGCCATGCAGAACAACACCCATCCGGCGAAATGGACCTACCAGAACATCGCCACCATGCGCGCCCAGTTGCAGTCCATGGGCCTGTCGCTCGACTGGTCGCGCGAAATCGCCACCTGCGATCCGAGCTATTACCGCCACCAGCAGAAGATGTTCCTGGATTTCCTGAAGGCCGGCCTGGTCGACCGCAAGAAATCCAAGGTCAACTGGGACCCGGTCGACATGACCGTGCTCGCCAACGAGCAGGTCATCGACGGCCGCGGCTGGCGCTCCAACGCGCTGGTGGAACAGCGCGAGCTGACCCAGTGGTTCCTGAAAATCTCCGACTATTCGCAGGATCTGCTGGATTCGCTGCAGACGCTCGACCGCTGGCCGGAAAAAGTCCGGCTGATGCAGCAGAACTGGATCGGCCGCTCCGAAGGCCTGATGCTGCGCTTCGACATCGATCCCGCGACCGCGCCGGCCTCCGAAACCGAGCTGGAGGTTTATACCACCCGGCCCGACACCCTGTTCGGCGCCAAATTCATGGCCATCGCCGCGGACCATCCGCTGGCCAGGACCATGGCCGTCGGCAATCCGCAACTGCAGGCGTTCATCGACGAATGCCATCGCATGGGCACGTCCGTCGCCACGCTCGAGACCGCCGAGAAGAAGGGCTTCGATACCGGCGTCAAGGTTGTGCATCCGTTCGACCCGAGCTGGAAGCTGCCGGTCTATGTCGCCAATTTCGTGCTGATGGATTACGGCACCGGCGCCATCTTCGGCTGCCCGGCGCATGACCAGCGCGACCTGGACTTCGCCAACAAGTACTTCCTCGGCAATACGCCGGTGGTGGCGCCTGCCGATGCCGACCCGAAGACATTTGTCGTCACCGACACCGCCTATGACGGCGACGGCGTGATGATCAATTCGCGTTTTCTCGATGGACTATCGATCGAGGCAGCGAAAGAAGACGTGGCGAAACGGCTCGAAGGTGAAATGCTGCAGGGCCGGCCACGCGCGACGCGCCAGGTGAATTTCAAGCTGCGCGACTGGGGCATCTCCCGCCAGCGCTATTGGGGCTGCCCCATCCCTGTCATCCATTGTAATGACTGCGGCACCGTGCCGGTGCCCGATGCCGACCTGCCGGTGAAACTGCCCGACGACGTGACATTCGACCGGCCCGGCAATCCGCTGGAGCGGCATCCGACGTGGAAACATGTCGCCTGCCCGGTCTGCGGCAAGGACGCCGTGCGCGAGACGGACACGATGGATACGTTCGTCGATTCGTCCTGGTATTATGCGCGCTTCACCGATCCGTGGAACGAGACGGAGCCGACGACGCGGCAGGTGGCGGACGCCTGGCTGCCGGTCAACCAGTATATCGGCGGCATCGAACACGCGATCCTGCACCTGCTCTATTCGCGTTTCTTCGCCAGAGCCATGAGCGCGACCGGCCATCTCGGCGTCAAGGAGCCGTTCGAGGGCCTGTTCACCCAGGGCATGGTCGCGCATGAAACCTATCGTTCGGCGAACGGCGACTGGCTGCAGCCCAACGAGGTCGAAATCCGCACCGAGGGCTCGAGCCGCAAGGCCTTTCGTATCGAGGGCGGGGGCGAAGTCGCCATCGGCTCGATCGAGAAGATGTCGAAGTCGAAGCGCAATGTCGTCGATCCCGACGATATCATCGGCACCTACGGCGCCGACACGGCGCGCTGGTTCATGCTGTCGGATTCGCCGCCGGATCGCGGCGTCATCTGGTCGGAAGATGGCGTGCAGGGCGCGTTCCGCTATGTGCAGCAACTCTGGCGTCTGGTCGGATCACTTTCGGAAGTCGCAGCCCCGGCCGGCACGCCGATCACCGGCGTCACCGAGTCGGCGGCTATCGAAATCCGCCGCCACACCCATAGCCATTGCGCCGCCGTGGGCGACCATATCGAACGCCTGCGCTTCAACACGGCGATCGCCGAAATCCGCAAGCTCACGAACGCTCTGGCGAAATCGATCGGCGACATCGAAAGCCCGGAGATTTCGGCCCAATGCCGCCTCGCCTATCGCGAAGCCGCCGATGCCCTCGTCCTGATGTTCGCCCCGATGATGCCGCATCTTGCCGAAGAATGCTGGGAACGGCTGGGCCATTCCGGGGCCGTGGCGTATGCTGCATGGCCTGTGGTCGATCCGGTTCTGGCGAAAGCCGAAACCGTCACCATGCCGGTGCAGATCAATGGCAAGAAGCGCGCCGAACTGGTCATCGGCCGCGATACGGATGTAAAGACGGTCGAAACCGAGGCTTTGCAACTGGATGATGTCCAGCGCGCGCTCGAGGGCAGGCCGGTGAAGAAGATCATTGTTGTGCCGAACAGGATCGTCAATGTCGTTGTCTGATCGCCCCAAGGTTCGTTTCTCGGCCCGTCTCCCGCTGTCGCTGAGGATCGCCGCCGTCTGCGCAGCCGCCGGTTTTCTCGGCGGCTGCTTCCAGCCCATGTATGGCGGGGTCGGCGGCGGCCAGCTCGTCGAGGAACTGCAGGCGATCAAGGTCGAGCCGATCCCCGACCGTCTCGGTCATTACCTCGGCAACGAGCTGATCTTCAATCTGAACGGCACCGGCTCGAGCCCGCCGCCGAAATACCGGCTGGTCATCACCGCGCGCGAGCGGGTGAATTCGCCGCTCGTCGATACGGTGACCGCCCGCGCCACCGCCGGCACGGTGCTGGTCGACGCCGAATACAAGCTCTACCGCCTGCCCTTCAGCGAAGGCGACAAGCCGATCATCGAAGACGTCGCCGTTGCGGCCGAAAGCTACGACCGCACCAGCCAGCGCTACGCCAACCTGCGCGCCGCGCGCGCCGCCGAAATCCAGAACGCCAAGGTTCTGGCCGATCAGATCAGGACGCGCCTGGCGATCAGTCTCGCGAAACCGTCCTGAGCGCCGGCGCGCATGGTCGCGATCCGCAGCAATGAGGCTGAACGGTTTCTGGCGAAGCCGCAGCCGCAGATCAGGCTCTATCTTTTCTTCGGCACAGATACGGGGCTCGTCAGCGAGCGCGCCCGCAGCATGCTGCGGCAATCGGTCGACGATGTGAAGGATCCGTTCCAGGTCGTCGAGCTCGACTCCTCCGACCTGTCTGCCGATCCGCAGCGGCTGATCGATGAGGCCAACACGGTCGGCCTGTTCGGCGGCCGCCGCGCCATTCTCGTCGCCGCCGGCGCCGCCAATATCGTCGGCGCCTTCGAGCCATTGATCGACGATCCGCCGAAGGATTGCACGGTCATCGTAGAAGCGGGCGCGCTGCGCAGCGATTCGGCTTTGCGCAAACTCTTCGCGCAGGAACGTTTTGCGGCCGCCATCGAATGCCTGCCCGACAGCGAGGACGATATCGCCCGCCTCGTCGATGCGGAAGTGGCCCAGGCGGGACTGAAGATCTCCGAGCCGGCGCGCGACATGCTGGTGTCGCTGCTCGGCGTCGACCGCCTGACCACGCGCGCCGAGATCGAGAAACTCATTCTCTATACCCACGGACAGACGACGATCGAACTCGACGATGTGCTCAACAACAGCGCCGATGCGTCGGCGCTCGTCACCGACGAGGCCATCGACGGCGCCTTCGCCGGCAATCATGAAGCCGTGAGTGAAACACTCGAGCGCGTTTTTTCCTCGGGTACCGATGCCGGCGGATTTCTCTCGCAGGCGATGCGCCATGCGGTGATCGCCCATCGCATCCGTCTCGAGATCGACAGCGGCACGTCGCCCGACCGCGCGCTCGACATGGTCACGCGCTCCATGCCGGTGCCCTATCCGCGCAAGGCGCCGCTGCTGTCGCACGCGAAAACGTGGAACGCGCCGAGATTGAACAGGGCCGTCGCCGTCATCGCCGAAGCCATCAAGCGCAGCCGCCGCGAAGCCCATCTCGCGCCCGAGATCGCCATCCGTGCGTTGTGGATGATCGCGCTGGCGGGGAGATCGGCAAGGCGGTGAGATTCGGTTTATTCGAGTAGCATCAAATTACCGGAAGCCCTCATCCTGAGGAGCGCCCTAAGGCGCGTCTCGAAGGACGGGGGCGTCACGCCGCAATCAACCAACCGCGTCATGCCCGGCCTTGTGCCGGGCACCCACGCCGAGGTGCGCATTGATGAAAGAAAAGCCTGCACCACAGGGCTTTCTGCAAACAGGCTGCGGCGTTGTCGCGTGGATGGCCAGCCATGACGATTGAAAGGCGGCAGCATGTCGCCCCCCGCCCTCCGGGCGCTCCTCAGAGGGTGTGAATGTTTGGCAATATTGATTTGCACTGACGATTTCAGCGTGATTCCCTTGCGTCAGCGGTTTTGAGGTGACGCGATGGGGAAGG
>JARHVB010000044.1 GCA_029222685.1 Terripilifer ovatus
ACGGTCTGAAACGACCTGGGATGAGACGATCTCTCCGCCGAAACCGCACCAGATGATGCATCTTCTGGTGCGGCTTTCAACTTACAAGGATGAGGGCTTCTGGTGGGCATTGAGAAGTTGGTTGCAGACTTCAAGACCAGCTCATGGCGCCCATCAGCGCACCGATCGCGGCGAGCGTGACGACGACGATCCAGGGCGGCGTTTTCCAGACGGTCAACAGCAGGAAGCCCGCGAGCGCCAGCGCGAAATCGCGCGGCGTCAGCACGGCGCTGGTCCAGACGGGATTGTACAGGGCGGCGCCGAGAATGCCGACGACCGCCGCATTGGCGCCGCGCATGGCCGCCTGGGCGGCCTGCCGGCTACGCAGCTGGTCCCAGAACGGCAGGATGCCGTAGACGAGCAGCAGGCCGGGCAGCAGGATTGCGACGAGCGCGATCGTCCCGCCGGCGACGCCGTTCGGCGGCGGCCTCACCACGGCGCCGAGATAGGCGGCGAAGGTGAAGAGCGGTCCCGGCACCGCCTGGGCGACGCCATAGCCCGCCAGGAAGGCTTCATTCGTCACCCATCCGGGCGCGACCGTTTCGGCCTGCAGCAGCGGCAGGACGACATGGCCGCCGCCGAAGACGAGCGCGCCGGAGCGGTAGAAGGCATTGAAAAGGGCGACACCCTGGTCGCCGGCAAAGAGCGGCGGGATCAGGAAGAGGGCCGCGAACAGGATAAGCGCGACGATGCCGCTGCGCCTGGAAACGGGAAAATTCAGATGGCCGGATACGGGCGCGCCGTCGCTGCGGCAAAGCCATAGTCCGACGATGGCGCCGAGGGCGATCGCGGCGATCTGGCCGAGCGAACCGCTGGACAGGACGACCACGAGGACGGCCGCCAGCGCGATCGCGGCGCGGGGACGATCCGGCGTCAGGCTCCGCGTCATGCCCCAGATCGCCTGCGCCACCACGGCCACCGCGACGAGTTTCAACCCGTGCAGCAACCCCTCGGCCACGGGGCCGGTGAACGCCGCCGCGCCGAGCGCGAAGGCGAGCAGGATCAGCGCCGACGGCATGGTGAAGGCGAACCAGGCGGCCAGTCCGCCGAGAAGGCCGTTGCCGCGCAGGACGCCGAGCGAGAACCCGACCTGGCTGGAGGCCGGGCCGGGAAGGAACTGGCACAGCGCGACGAGATCGGCATAGCCCGCTTCGTCGATCCATTTCCGCCGCGTGACGAATTCATCGCGGAAGTAGCCGAGATGGGCGATCGGGCCGCCGAAGGAGGTGAGGCCCAGTTTGAGAAAGGCCGAAAAAACTTCGCCGGGAGTGCCGGCCGATATGTCCCCATTCACGATGAACTGCCTCTCTTCGAAGTCTCAGGCTGAGAATCAACGTCACGGACGGTGTGGTTCCCTCGGGCTGTTTGTGCAAGAGCTGACCGTGCGGTGGCCAGCGTTTGCGCAACTCCCATGCGCCCCAGGCCGCCTGCCATGCACCTGGGCCTCTTGCGCCTGCCCCGGCGGGCGGGCAATATGTTCCAAATGAGTATAACCGCCCAGGGACCGGCCGCCGGCCCGTCTGCCTCTCCCCAGGCGCGATCCATCGCGCCGATGCCGGCCCGTCTGCCGCCGCATGCGGCGGGCATGCGCATCGGCCTGTTCGGCGGCACGTTCAATCCGCCGCATGACGGGCACCGGCTGGCGAGCGTGATCGCGCTGAAACGGCTCGGGCTCGATGCGGTCTGGTGGCTGGTGACGCCGGGCAATCCGCTGAAGGAGAATTCCGGCCTGCCGCCGCTTGGCGCCCGCATGGCCGCCGCCCGCAGGATCGCCGATCATCCGCGCATTCACATCACCGGGCTCGAGGCCGAGATCGGTACGCGCTTCACCTATGATACCGTGCGCTACCTGACGCAGCGCTACCCGCAGGTACGCTTCGTCTGGATCATGGGCGCCGACAATCTGGCGGGGTTCCACCGCTGGCAGCGCTGGCGCGACATCGCGCAGATGATCCCCATCGCCGTCATCGACCGGCCGAAGTCGACACTGAAGGCGTCGCAGAGCCGCACGGCATCGTATCTGCTCGGCCGCCGTCTCGATGAAAGCGATGGCGCGCTCCTGGCCGTGGCGCGGCCGCCGGCTTTCATCTTCCTGCACGGGCCGCGCTCGGAGACGTCGTCGACCGCGCTGCGCGAGGCCGGGCAGACGCTGTAACGTGCAGACGGTCTTACCCGATAATACCCAATTACACCGATAAACTTGTCCTAAGCGCTCCCCCACACCTCTTTCGCCACATCCACAACGAGCTGCAGCTTGGCGCGCTGCTCATCCATGGTCATGCCCTTGGCGATGGTGCTGGAGGCGCCGCTGGAGAAGCCGCATTGCGGCGAGACCGCAAGCTGGTCGAGCGGCACGAATTTCTCCGCCTCCCGGACGCGGCGGATGACGTCGGCCTTGTTCTCGAGCTGGCGCGTCTTGGTCGAGACGAGGCCGAGCACTACCGTCTTGTTCTTCGGCAGGAAGCGCAGCGGCTCGAAATCGCCGGCGCGGGCGGAATCGAATTCGAGAAAATAACAGCTCACGTCGATCTCGTTGAAGATCGTCTCGGCGACCTGGTCGTAGCCGCCTTCGGTCGAGCCGGTCGGCGCATTGCCGCGGCAGAGGTGCAGGCCCACCGTCATGGACTTCGCAGTCACTTTGGGATGATTGGCGATGGCGGCGTTGATGAGCTTCGCATAGGTGTGCGGCAGAAGCGCTGCATCCTCGCCCATGGCCTTGATCTGCTCGGCGACTCTCGGATCGCAGAGATAGGCGAAGTTGACATCGTCGACCTGCAGGTAGGTGCAGCCTGCGGCCGCAAGGTCGTCGATCTCGGCGTTATAGGCCTTGGCGCAATCGGCGAAGAAATCCTCGATGCGCGGATAGGCCGTTTTGTCCACCGCGTCGCGGCCGCCGCGAAAATGCAGGATCGTCGGCGAGGGGATGGTGAGTTTCGGCGTCACCTTCGCCACCGATTTCAGAAAGGCGAAATGATCGACGAAGATCGGCTTCGGACGCGTCAGTTTGCCGGTGACGGCCATGGCGGTCGGCAGGCGCGCGGAGGTTTGCCCATCGGCCGAGGCGCCGCCGACGGAAATGCGGCTCCTGGCGAGCACGACGTTGGAGAGTTTCAGCAGGAAGTCGCGGTTCCAGCTGTCGCGGCGGTATTCGCCGTCGCTGACGACCTTGAAGCCGATGTCTTCCTGCAGGCGCACCGCCTTGCGGATTTCGTCGTCTTCGATCTTTGCCAGATCGGCTTCGGTGATCTTGCCGCTGCGCAGCTCTTCGCGCGCATCCAGAATGGCTTTTGGGCGCAGAAGGCTGCCGACCTGTTCGGCGTGAAACGGCGGTGTCATAGGAATGTCCATTGGTTATTGGTTGAGGGTGCTTTTGGCGAAGAGCTCTTCGATCTTCATCAGACGCGGCGTCAGGCCCTGTTCGAACGAATAGGCGGCGATCGTCTCGAGCACCTTGCGGTTGGCGGCAACGCCGTGGTGGATCAGCGGCTGGCGCACGGCAGCCGCAGCTTCAGGCGGGATGATGCCGGTGGCGAAGTAGTATTCATTGTGCTCGATGCGCTGCCTGTCGGCGATGGCGTTGGCCTCGTTGAACGCGGCGAGAATGTTCAGCGCCGCCCAGGGATGTTTCTCCAGGACCTTGCGGCGGATGACGATGCCGTGGTTGATCGGCAGCAGGCCGGTCTTGTTCCTGTAGCGCGCGCCTTCGACATTATTGTCGGCGAACATCGGCTTGATGTCGGGATGGTTGGCGAGATCGACGAGGCTACGGTCGATCAAGGTCTTCTTCTGGTTGTAGCAGATGGCGACATCGAGCTCGCCCGAGGCCATCATCGAGCCGATGCTCTTTTCCGGCGGCATAAAATGGATGGTGACGCCCGGCGGCGGCTTGAAGTCGGTGGCGCCGGCATGGCTGTGGGTGGCGATGCGCTCCATATGGAAGGTCATCTCGCGCGGCGACACGCCCCACTCGTGTTCAAACGCGCCGCGCGTCCACAGCGCCGCCGTCTGCTGATATTCGGGCACGCCGATGCGCTTGCCTTTCAGGTCGGCAGGCGTCTCGATGCCGGCGTCCTTGCGCACCCAGGTATTGGTGTGGAAGAAGCGCCGCGTCGTGAAGATCGGCAGGCCGACCCAATCCTCGTCGCCATGAGCCTTCATCACCATCAGCGACGAGACCGACATTTCGGAGACGTCGAAGTCGGCGAATTTCATCTGCCGCCAGAATAGTTCGGCGACATCGACGACACTGGGAATGAAGTCTATGCCTTCCGGTTTGACCATGCCTTCGATGATGGGGCGCGTGCGCGGGTTGGCGGCGATGCCGAGACTGAGTTTCAGTTTCATCTGTCTTGCTTCGTTTCCAAGGCTTGCTTTACTTCCAAGCGAAATCGGAGATCTCGGCGTCGTGCATGCTCAGGATGCCGGGCTGTACCTTCACGTTCTTGCCGTGCAGGAGAACCGTCGGCATGGTCGAGATCGGCAGCACGTAGACCTGCTCGTTGTTGCGATCGATCGCCGTTTGCAGGATTTTCGCACGCTCGGCGATGTCGAAGGTCTTCTCCGCCTGGGCAACCGCCTTGTCGATGATAGGATCCTTCGCGTAATCTCGCGAGCCGCCGAACAGGCTGGTGAACACCGCCGTCGTTTCCGGGTAGGTTGCTGTCGGGCGCGCGCCGAGGAACATGGTCAGCTCGCCGTCGCCGCGCTTCTTGGTGTAGACGGTGATCGGCAGCAACTGGATGGTGGTGCGAATGCCGATCTTCTGCAATTGCTGGGCGATGGCTTCGCCGATCTGCTTGTAGGGCGCATGCACGAAGAAGGGCAGGGTCAAGCCGTCGGCATAGCCCGCATCGGCCAGGAGCTTTTTCGCCGCGGCCGGATCGAAACCATAGGGCTTGCGGCTGACCGAACAGGCAACGGTGGTCGGGAAACAGATCGCGTCGGGCAGCGGCTCCTTGTCGGCGCCGGTGACGAGATTGTGCGCGATGCCGGCGCGGTCGATCGCCATGGCGATGGCCTGGCGCACGCGCTGGTCCTTCATTGCCGGAACGCCCGAGCGGCCGGCGGCGTCGAGCAGCAGGTAGAGAAACGAGCCGCTCGGCACCGTCGTCATTTCGATCTCGGGATTGTTAACGAAATAGGCGGCGGTTTCGGGCTCGACATTGCGCAGCACGTCGACGCCCTGCACCAGCATCTGCGCCACCTGGGTCTGGCGCTCGGGCATGGGAATGAGTTCGATGTTCTTCACTGGCGCGCGATGATATTTGCGGTCGCCGACGAAGCCGTCGAAGCGCTCCAGCACCGTGTTGCCGCGCGGGTCCATCTTCACGACGCGGTAGATGCCGGCGCCTGAGGCCGAGACCCTGCCATAGGCGCTCTTGTCGGGCAGCGCCGCATGCACCTTGGAATCGAGGATGTAGAAATCGTAGGCGATGCTTTCGAGCGCGGTGCCGACGACGCCGGTGGTGTGGATGCGGACCGTGTTGGGGCCGGTCTGTTCGGCGCTCTTGAGAAAGGAGAAGCGCGCCTTGCCGGGAATTTTCGACTGCGGGTCGGCGGCATAATTGACGGTGTAGATGACGTCGGCGGGCGTGAACTTGTTGCCGCTGTGGAAGGTCACGTCGTCGCGCAGTTCGAATTCCAGGGTCTCGTTGTCGACCATGCGCCAGGATTTCGCCAGTTCCGGCACCCAGGTCCCGTTGCGCTCGTCGCGGCTGATCAGGGTGCGATAAACCTTGCGGTAGACCCGGCTCAGCTCGTCGAGGGTGAGGTCATAGGGATTGATGCCGGAGACGAATTCGTTCAGCGCAATGCGCAGATTATCCTTCGACTGCTGGGCGTGCGCGGTGCCAAGGTTGAGACCGAGGCCGAGACAGGCCGCAGCCATAGCCAAAGCGCCGGCAAGTCTGCCGATCCTGGACATATTTCCTCCGAATATTCAGCGTTATCCGGCGCTTGGCGCGCCGTTTATCTGCCGCGACGCAACCCGCCGCTGCACAGGCCTAGCTTTCCATCGCCACGCTGCCGCGTCAATCGTTGGGCAGGATGTTTCCGGCGTGGGACCCAGTGGGAACTCAATTTGTCGCGGTGAATTGAAATTGTCGCGAATCGGGTCCATTTATAGTGCATCGCACGCATGATCACGCGTGCGAGGTTCAGGAGAACTCAAAACTGACAAACGCGGTTCATTCCGAAGCGGGCAGAGTCCAGCTTCATCCGGTTCTTGTGCCCGGCGGGCACGATGCCGGTAGCCTTGTGCGGAACGTGTTGCAAAGCCTTGAAGACTTAAAGGCGGAAGAGATCCTCTCCATTGCGCTTGCCGGCAAGACCACCATCGCGGACACGATGATCATCGCGTCCGGGCGGTCGAACGTGCATGTGAGCGCAATCGCCGATTCAGTCGTCAAGGCTTGCAAAGAGGCGGGGATCGAAACTCCCCGCGTCGAAGGCTTGCCGCACGCCGATTGGGTGGTGGTGGATGCGGGCGATCTGATCGTCCATATCTTCAAGCCGGACGTCCGGCGCTTCTACAATCTGGAAAAGATGTGGGGCGGCGACCGGCCGAGCGAAGACTTGTCGGACATGCGCCGCCCCTCGTAACAGGGACGCCGGTCCGCATGATTGTCGGCTAACCGGCTGCGGCCTGCCCGCAGCCAGGCGGCAAAATCTGTCGGCCGAAATTGCGAGGCAGACAGTTGAAAATCATCCTTGTCGCCGTCGGCCGTCTCAAGTCCGGTCCGGAGCGTGATCTGTGCACCCGTTACATCGAACGAGCCCAGGCTGGCGCGCGCAGCGTCGGGTTGACCGGCGTCGAGGCGCGGGAGATCGATGAAAGCCGCGCCCGTCGGCCCGAGGATCGCAAGGCCGAGGAGGCGCGTGCGCTGCTGGCGCTGTTGCCCGGCGGCGTGCGCCTGGTGGTGCTCGACGAACGCGGCCGTTCGCTCTCGAGCGCCGATTTCGCCGCCGATATCGGGCATTCGCGCGACGACGGGGCGCCCGCCTATGCGCTGGTGATCGGCGGGCCTGACGGCATCGCCGAGGAATTGCGGTCGAAAGCCCATAAGGTTCTGGCGTTCGGCGCGATGACCTGGCCGCATCAGATGGTGCGCTTCATGGCGGCCGAGCAGATTTATCGTGCCACCACCATTCTCGCCGGACATCCCTATCATCGCGTGTGATATTCACGTGATACCGGTCTGCAAATGGCAGCTTTCTGCGCTTCCGGTGCTCACGTACTTAAGTATGCTCCGCTCCGGTTCTCAAAAGCCGCCATGTTCGACTCGGTCTGACGTGAATCTCATCACGCTCCGAGCCGGGCGAAGATTTCCGCTACCTGGTGTAGCGAGGTATGGTGGGCGCGAATCGCCGGGCGGCGGCGGTGGAATGGCGAGTTGTCGCGTCTTTGGCCAGCAAATTATCCCGCTCTATCAATGCAAGCGTCCTGTCGTTGTCGGTTCTGGCGGCGTCGCAGCTTGGGCTCGCGCAGACGAAGCCGCCAGCGCCGCCCGCTGGAACAACGCCGGCGCCGACATCCGGCCCTGCAAATGGTCCTGCCCCCGCGCCAAGCCCGGAGCGTGAACGCATTGATGCGCGCCAGCAGGAATTGCGCAATATCGAGCAGGGCTTGCGCGCATCGGAAGAGCAGCGCCGCAAGATCGAGATCGAACTCGAATCGATCCGCTCCGACCGCACAAGGCTTAATGCGGCGCTGGTCGATACGGCGGCGAAGATGCAGGCGGGCGAGCAGCGCAGCGACGAGGTCGAACGCCGCCTGGAGGCCTCGATCGGCAGCGAAGACGCGATCAAGCGCTCGCTGGAGGCGCGGCGCGGGGTCATCGCCGAAATCCTTGCCGGCCTGCAGCGCATGGGCCGCAATCCGCCGCCGGCCGTGCTGATCGCGCCGGAAGACATTCTGAAGGCCATCCGGACGTCGATGATGATGGGGGCGGTGCTGCCGGAATTGCGCGCCGAAACCCAGGTGCTGGTCGCCGACCTCGGCGAACTGGTCGAATTGCGCAAGAAGATCGCCGTCGAAAAGGACCGGCTGGCGGTGGAGGCCCGCGCCATGGCCGGCGAACGCGAGCGGCTGGCCGCCCTGATCGAGGCGCGGCGGAACGCCATGGGCGAAACCGAGCAGGCGCTGCAAGCGGAGCGTGCAAAAGCCCAGCTGCTTGGCCGGCAGGCGCTTGATCTCAAGGATTTGATCGCCCGTCTCGAGGCGGAAGTCGGCAGCGCCCAGCGGGCGGCCGAGGCGGCGCGGAAAGCCGATGCGGAGCGCCAGCAGACGGCGGCGCTGAAACCGCCCGATCCGCGCAAATCCGGGTCACCTTTCGCGGATTCGACGCGTCTCAAGCCGGCAATTGCCTTTTCCGACGCGAAAAAACTGCTTCCGCTGCCGGTTTCCGGCTCGATCGTCAAAAACTTCGGCGCGCCCGACGGGTTCGGAAGTTCGGAGCGCGGCATCTATATGAGCACGCGGGCGGGGGCTCTGGTCGCCTCGCCGACCGACGGCTGGGTCCTTTTTTCCGGCACATTTCGTACATATGGACAATTATTGATCATCAATGCTGGTGGTGGTTACTATATACTCCTCGCAGGAATGGCGCGTAACACCGTGGAAGTCGGTCAGTTCGTCCTCGTTGGCGAACCTGTCGGCGTGATGGGGGACGCGTCGGCCAGAAACGCCGCAGCCCTGGCTATTGGCGCGACTCAACCGGTTCTCTATGTTGAGTTTCGCAAGGACGGGACGGCAATAGATCCGTCGCCCTGGTGGGCGAAGCCGGAAGTGGAAAAGGTTCGCGGATAATGCGCAAGCTATCTCTCGTTGTTCTAGGCGTTGCTATCGGTGCTGGCACCGCAACACTGGTCTCGCAATCGCGGTTCGTGTGGAGCACGTCCGCGAGCGCCGCCGTCTCCGACACCTACAAGAGTCTAAATCTATTCGGTGACGTGTTTGAGAAGGTCCGCACCGATTATGTCGAGAAGCCGTCGGAGCAAAAGCTGGTCGAAGCGGCCATCAACGGCATGCTGACGAGCCTCGATCCGCATTCGAGCTATATGGACCCGAAGAGCTTCCGCGACATGCAGGTGCAGACGCGCGGCGAGTTCGGCGGCCTCGGCATCGAGGTCACGCAGGAAGACGGTTTCGTCAAGGTCGTGACTCCGATCGACGACACGCCGGCGTCGCGCGCGGGCATTCTCTCCGGCGACATCATCACCGCCATCGATGACGACCAGACGCAGGGTCTGACCCTCAACCAGGCCGTCGACAAAATGCGCGGCGCGATCAACACCAGCGTCAAGCTGACCATCGTGCGCGGCACGTCGAAGGAAACCAAGGAATTCAAGATCACCCGCGATCGTATCCAGATCCGTGCGGTGCGCGCGCGGATGGAAGGTGATGACATCGGCTACATCCGCATCACCCAGTTCAACGAACAGACGTTCGATGGCCTGAAGGCGGCGATCCAGAAGTTCCAGGCCGAGATCCCGAACGACAAGTTCAAGGGCTATATTCTCGACCTGCGCAACAATCCGGGCGGTCTGCTCGATCAGTCGATCTATGTTTCAAATGCCTTCCTCGAGCGTGGTGAAATCGTCTCGACGCGCGGCCGCAATGCCGACGAGACGCAGCGTTACAACGCCAAGCCCGGCGAATTGTCGAAGGGCAAGCCGGTCGTCGTGCTCATCAACGGCGGTTCGGCCTCGGCATCGGAAATCGTCGCCGGCGCCCTGCAGGATCACAAGCGCGCGACGCTCATCGGCACGCGTTCGTTCGGCAAGGGCTCGGTGCAGACGATCATCCCGCTCGGCCAGAACAACGGCGCTCTGCGCCTGACCACGGCGCGCTATTACACGCCGTCGGGCCGCTCGATCCAGGCCAAGGGCATCGATCCGGATATCCAGATCCTGCAGGACGTGCCGGACGATCTGAAGGGCCGCGATTCGACCAAGGGTGAGGCTGCGCTGCGCGGCCACCTGAAGAACGGCGATGACGAAAAGGGCGGCTCGCAAGCTTACGTGCCGCCGGATGCGTCCAAGGACAAGCAGCTCATCGCGGCTGCCGATCTGCTGCGCGGCCGCAAGAAGGCGGCGGAACTGGTCGAGCAGAACAAGGTCGAGATGAAGGATCCGGTGGCGGCGCCAAAGGATGCACCGAAAGATGCGCCTTCGGCCGCTCGCGAAAAAGAGCCGGCTCTGGAGAACGCCAAGTAAAATGGCAAGTAGAATGGCAGGTAAGGTCTGAAAATTTCTGCCGCCGGTTGCGACTGGCGGCAGGTTGGGCTCGACGGGTCCGGCGTATGGCATGACAATGCCGCGCCGGACCCTTTTGATTCGTGACATAGAAAGCGCAGGCGAAGGGATTAGATGACTGGTCTCGACCTGAACTCGCCGCTGGGGCTCGATCGCAAGCCGCAACCGTCCGCAACTCCGTCTTCACGGCGCGGCCGGGCAGCGGTCGGCGCCGCGCTCGGGCTGGCCGCGGTTGCGGCAGCCGCCGGCGCCTTTTTCTATCTTCATACAGCCAACAATGGCGTGCCCGGCGCCGAGCCTTATGCGGTGGCGCGGATCGAGCGGCCGGTTGCGCGCAGCGCGGCGCCGGCGCCGCCGGAGGCGAAGGAAAAGAGCGCGCCGGATGTCACCGGCTCCATCGCCAATCGGGCCTTGGGCGGCGACATCGAGGCCGGCGCCGGCGTGCGGGTGACGCGCGAGGGCGGCGGCCAGGCGCCGGGTGCGCTGATCATCCAGGTGCCGCAAAGGCTCGCGGTGCAACTGATGCCAGCGCCCGACCGGCGGCTCATCGACAAGGGGCGTTTCGGCGCCCTGCCGAAAATCGGCGCCGACGGGTCGCGGCCGATGGATGTCTACGCGCGGCCGGTGATGACGCGTACCGACGCCAGGGCCGGTGCGCCGCGCATTGCCATCCTGGTCGGTGGCATGGGCCTCAACACCGGCGTGACGCGCACGGCGGTGGCGCAATTGCCGGCGGCCGTCACCCTGGGGTTTGCGCCCTATGGCCTCGATCTTGAAGGCCAGGTCGAGCAGGCGCGCGACAGCGGGCATGAAGTCATCCTGCAATCGCCGATGGAGAGTTTCGTCGCCGGCGAGGAACCCGGCGCTTACACGCTCAAGGCCGCCGACGACCGCGTGCAGACGATCAGCAACCTGCACTGGCAGATGAGCCGCTTTCCCGGCTATGTCGGCATCGCCAATTTTCTCGGTGCGAAATTCACCGCCAGCGAGACCTCGTTGACCCCCGTGTTGAGGGAGATCGCGACGCGGGGCCTGTTCTATTTCGACGACGGCAGTTCGCCGCGGTCGCTGGCTCGCTCGCTTGCCCCGAACGCCGGTGCGCCGCTCGTCGTCGCCGATATCGTGCTTGATGCCGGCGGCAGGCCCGACGAGATCGACGCGGCATTGGCGCGTCTCGAGGGTCTGGCGCGGGCCAAGGGCATGGCCGTCGGCGTGGCGAGCGGCCTGCCTGCGACGGTGGACCGTATCGCGCGCTTCAGCCGTGCGCTGGAAAATCGCGGCATCACGCTCGTGCCGGTGAGCGCGCTCGCCGCGAGGCCTGACGCCGTCAGTGCCAAAACGCAGCGCTAAGCCGCGCATTTTCAGCGAAGCGACGCCGGTTCGCGTGAAGAAAATGCGCTCTTTAAAATTCCAGACGCGTCTTTTCGATCCAGAGGATCGGAAACCGCTATAGTCGTCAATCTGCCAGAAGGCTCTGCAAAGGAACGCGTATGGCAAAGAAACTCATCTATCGTCCCTGCGTCGGCGTCATGCTGCTCAACCGTGACGGGCTCGCCTTCATCGGCCGCCGGCGCAACAAGGCGCTCGTCGAACATGTGGCGCCGGGGCACGAGTGGCAGATGCCGCAGGGCGGCATCGACAAGGGCGAGAAGCCTGCGGCGGCGGCGCGCCGCGAACTCTACGAGGAGACGGGCGTTTCCTCGGCGACCCTGCTCGCCGAAGCGCCGGACTGGCTGACCTACGATCTGCCGGGCGACATCGCGCAGCAGGCCTGGCGCGGTCGCTATCGCGGCCAGAGACAAAAATGGTTCGCCTTCCGCTTCGAGGGCAGCGAGGATGAAATCAACATCCACCATCCGCCCGGCGGCCATCGGCCCGAGTTCGACGCCTGGCGCTGGGAGCCGATCGTCCATCTGCCGGCGCTGATCATTCCGTTCAAGCGGCCGGTGTATGAAAAGGTGGTCGAGATTTTCGCGCCGCTGGCGGCGTCTCAGAACGCATAAGCCGCGCGGATGCCGAAATTCGTCAGGCCGCGGTTCTGCGGGCACAGGCCGGCATTCGACGAATGCTCGACGGTCGCCAGGACGCTGAAGGCACGGGTGATGCGGTAACCGACAGAGGCGGCTTCGTGAAAAGAGGCGCTGCAGCCCATGGCGTTGTGGCCTGCGACCGCGATCGGCCCGGTCCTGCTGTTGTTCAGAGCGCCGCCGAAGGCGCCTTCGATGAAAAGTCTCTGGCTGATGTCGTAGGTCCAGGTGAAGCCGGCATAGGCGATGCTGGTCTTGCCCGCGGTATTGACGGTCGCGCCCACATGCAGGCGCGGGACCAGCCAGTTGGCGCTGGAGCCGGGCGTACGGGGGAACGGCGCGAACAGGATTTCACCGTTGATGTCGGCCGAGCCCCGTTCGGGGCTCAGGCTGTCATGGACGAAAGTGCCGAGGCGCAACTCGAACCGCTGAAACTCGGCAGCTTCGTCCATGACAGCTGGGTCCGAACCGGCTAGAGCCGTCCCGCGTTCGCCGGCGACAGCGTTTGCGGACGACAGGCCTATCGGGATCAGGCTTGCCACAAGCAGAAAGACCGGCAGGGCCGCGGCGCACCGGCGCAGGCGCATTCAAACCCTCTGGTCCAGCGACCCGCAGGGCGGGATCGATACATTAACGATCCCGCATGGTGCGCCAACATGGTTAATGAAGAGAAAATTCGATGCGCGGTCTGCCGCGGCGCTGAAACGTCCCGGGGCTTTCCGGCCTGTGGGCCGGGCAGATTGTGGCGATTTTGTAGTTAATCCGGAAAAGGCCGGTGTCGGGTTCAGGTTTCGGAAACACCATTATCCGACGCACCGCGACTATCCCCCGCTTTTAACGCGGTCGTTCAAATTGTCCGGAACCGAGCAAGGTTTCGATAAACCTGCGCGCCTAGACCTGCGGGCAAGGTACGGAGGCCTCGTGCGCTGCCGCGAAGCGGCGCCGAGTCTGGAAAGCATGTCAGATGAGCACCATCAAACTCGATCCCTCTTTCAACCGCCAGACAAAGCCGAGCAGGGTCGGCGGATTTCAGCCGCCGGCGGTCACAGCCAAGCCGGCGGCCGGCATCGGCCGATTTCTCTACATGACCGCGATTGCGGCGATTGTCGGAGCCTCGATCGTCCTCTTCTACCACTGGCTGTTGAACGAACTCTGAGCCGGCCAGCCAGTGGCGTTCACGCAGAGTTGCGTTGAAACATGTCGGCTGGCGACGAACATGTGGCGCATGGGGAGGTATCACCATGCGTCTATTCACAGCATTTTTTCTCGTGTCCGCGGCATCCGTCCTCGGTCTGCCCGCGCAGGCCCAACAGGCGGTCGTGAATGTCAGAGGGGTCATCACCGCCTTCGACGGCAAGGCCATCCAGATCAAGGCCAATGACGGCAGGGCCGTCGAGGTCGCTCTTCCCGAAGGCGTCAATGTCGCCGCGACCAAGGCGTTCAGCCTGGCCGACATCAAGCCCGGCATGATGCTTGGCGTAACGACGGTGGTGCGTGATGACAAGGTTGTCGCCATCGACGTGCATCCCATTCCTCCCGTTGTCAAACCGGGACTTTCCCCCTACGACCTGCAGCCGCAATCGACCATGACGAACGCCGTGCTGGAAGCCTCGGCGAAAGCCGCGAACGGCGACGAGCTGACGCTCGACTACAAAACCGGCACGGTGAAGGTCCTGGTGCCGCCGGGCACGCCGATGTCGCAGTCGGTGCCGGGCAGCCGCGAGGATCTCAAAGCCGGCGAGACGATTTACGTGGCGGCGCGCGACGAGGGCGGCAAGCTGACGGCGGTGCGGGTCCAGGTCTCGAAGGACGGCGTCAAGCCGACGCAATAAGGGCAATCGGACAGCAGAAAGGGCCGGTTCCTGCGGAGCCGGCCCTTTCCTACGAGAAGCGCAGGGTCTGCGCATGGGCGTCAGCGGCAGACGCGCACCCAGCCCGCGTAACCCGGCACCCAGCGGCAGCGCGGCGCGAAGTAGACCACCGGGCGACCGATGAAGCGCGGTCCACCCCAGAAGTGGCCGCCACCCCAATGGCCGTGATGACCCCAGCCGCCACCCCAGTGACCGCCGCCGAAACCCTTGGCGGAAGCTTCGGTGGCCGCAAAGCCGACGGTGCCGAGCGCAGCGAACGCGCAGGCGAACATAATCTTTCTCATGTGCTTGCTCCTGTCAGAACGGGCCGCCAGTTGGCCCTCACCGGACGCCGGGACATTCCTGCGACCGTGAGAAAACTATCTCACCGGACGGCAAGCGCGGCTGTGCCGCTGCGCACAAGGTGTCGTGGTGCGATGGTTTTGGGGCAGACACGAACAGGATGGCGGAGAGGGAGGGATTCGAACCCCCGATGGGCTTGCACCCATGCCGCATTTCGAGTGCGGTGCATTCGACCACTCTGCCACCTCTCCGGAAGTGGGTGGACGCTGCCGCCCGGTCGAGCCGCGCGCATAACATGAAGGCGGGCGTGCCGACAAGCGCGTTGGCAGCGGAATCGGCCTTCGGTACTGATTTCCCGAATGATCCGCCGGGGTCATCCGCAGAATAATCCGCGAATATTCCCTTTTGGGCCCGCAATCTCGGTTGACCCGCCGCCCTCCGTGGCTATGATCCGCGCCGCTGCAAGGGGTTTTCCCACGCGCGGCCCCTGTGGCGGAACTGGTAGACGCGCTCGACTCAAAATCGAGTTCCGCAAGGAGTGCTGGTTCGATTCCGGCCAGGGGCACCATCCTGCTTTGCGCTTCGCAGGGTTTCACCCACCTCAATTGGAAGCTGGATGGCTGCCGTCGACGCTTGCGCGAAGAAGGCGGCGTGAAACGCCGCCTGCAAGACCAAACCGCCGTTCCCGTCCGCATCATCCTGCGTTGGCGGGTACAGGCGTGTTGAGCAATTGCTGCTCCCACAAGAACGCGATGCCGCTGCCACCGGCATGCTGGATGATTACCTCGGTCAGCCTGGCGGCACTGTCGGTCCGCGCCCAGTCGCGCTGCCACTCGGCTGCTACCGCCAGCCAGGTCATCATATTGGCGCCGGCGGCGATCATCCGCTGGATGGCGACCTGGTGGGCCTCGACGGAAACAGCGCCGGACGCATCGGTGACGACCGTCACGTCCCAGCCTTCGCCCAGCGCCTGGATCGTCGGCATCGCGACACACACCTCGGTCCACAGTCCGGCGATGACGAGCTGTTTGCGGCCCGTCGCCTTGACCGCGTCCACCACCTTCCGATCCTGCCAAGTGTTGATCAACGTGCGGTCGATCACGTCCTGGCCCGGAAAGACATCGGTGATCTGGGGAAAAAGGAGGCCGCCCCGCTCGGCGATCACACTGGTCAGGATCGTGGGGACGCCGAAGGCCTTGGCGGCCTTTGCCAGGCCCACCGTATTGTTGATGACCATCTGCGGTTCATGGCTGTTCACGTTCGCGAGCTGGTAGGGCTGGTGGTCGATCAGAACGAGGACTGAATTGTCCGGGCGAAGAAGCGAAGCGAGGCCGTTACGAAAGGTCATCAGGATATCCTTTGCGGTTGTGATGAGGGGCATGGTTTGGCGGAGACGGTCGCCAGGGACATTGCCTGGAACCGATATTGCCGTTCCTCTTTGAGGTACGATAGTGTCGTTCAATGGTGATCTGTGTCGCCGAACGGGGAACGCTGAATGGACATCGAAGAACTGCGGACCTTCGTGGAGGTGGCGGATGCCGGAGGCGTTTCGCCGGCTGCGCTCCGGCTCGGCGTGTCCAAGTCGATCGTCAGTCGGCGGCTCATGCGCATCGAAGCGGAACTCGGCGTTCAGCTTCTTGCGCGGACCACCCGGGGCGCCGCTCTGACCGAGGCAGGGACCACATTCCGGGACTATGCGGCGAGAGTCTGCGCCGAGATCGATGCAGCCAGGGAAACGATCCTGCCCGCCGGTGACCTGCGCGGCCGCCTGAGGGTTGCCGTCCCGCTGTCGTTCGGGGTGACGCATTTCGCGCCGATCCTCGCGGAAATGGCGCGCCGCCATCCCCGGCTACAGATCCAGACGTGTTACAGTGATCGCTTCGTCGATCTCGTCACGGAGGGCTATGATTGTGCGATACGGGTCGGCTATCTGCAGGATTCCAATCTGATCGCAAGGCGGGTCGGACGAATCTATGGGAAGTTCGTCGCGAGCCCGGACTACATCAAGGCGCACGGGTCTCCCGAGACGCCGGAGGACCTCGCCGCTCACGAGGCTCTCATGCAGGGCACCGAGAGCTGGCAGTTCATGCATGGCGACAAGATCGTCACCGTTCATCCGCACGGGCGCTTCAAGGCGGACAACGGCACGGCTCTCGCCGCCGCCGCCGTCGCAGGGCTCGGCATCGCCTGTCTTCCGGATTTTCTCACCGATGATCACATCGCTGCCGGTGCGCTCATACCGGTGCTGACACGCCATCCGCCGCCGCCGGCCGGCGCATATGTGGTCCGCCCGCCAGGGCAGCATCCCGCACGGAAGATACGGGTCCTCACCGAATTGCTGATCGAATATTGCGAACCGGCCCCTCATCTCGCCCGCGTCGATCGACAGATGTGAGCGAACGACACGCTGCTCGAACTTGAAGTGCTTCATCGCATTGGTGAGGTACGCCGGGGCTGGTACCCGAGCTTCATCGAAAACAAGTCGAACTCGATCACGCCATTGCAGCTTCCGACCAACAATCCTACGCATTTCACCTGCGGAGTTGTCAGCGATCTGGTGATCTTTATCTCAAGGTCGTACCTTGAGCGCCACAAATTTGGAAATGTGTGGGGGATGCGTGCCGAACTAAGTGGCGCCGCGCCAGAGCATTTTCGGTTCTGTAGAATCAGAACCGAAGCTCTAGTTTTCTGTTTTGACGCGTTTTCTTCACGCGAACCGGTGACCACTTCGCTCGAAAACGCTCTATTTATCTGCCGGAATCGTAAAATGGACCTTGGGTTATAGGAGGTCTTTATATTTCACTAGCTCACCCACGAACATCGGCAGACCCTGCGACTCCAAAGTTGAAAGGTATTCGTCAGCGGTTTTTGGGGGGCTTTTTAGGCGAGCGCGGCAGTCTCTGGCCGCGATCGCCACGGTGGCAGCATCAAGATCAAACTGCTGATACAGAAATGCATCCGGATGTAATATCTCCAGATCATACCGCCCTGCGATGTCTGACGGGAAGTCCTTCAAATTGAACGTCACTATGGCATCTGCCCAGTGGATGGCGGCAGCCAGGACGTGACGGTCATCGAGATCAGGCAGATTCAAGGCTGGGATTAGCTCTTCAAAGCCTTCCACGCGGCTGCCAAGAACGCTGTCATTCATAAGTTTTCGAGTGCGGGCCAAGCGAGCGGGGTCAAGGTCCTGCCGTTGCTTTAAAAGATTTCGAATCCACTCATCATGAATCATATCGGTCCATCGTGCGCGAAAAATTCCGCTCCCAGCAAGTTCCAAGAGGAAATCGCGAAGAGGAGCGGGATAAAGCACACACGCGTCTAATATAATTGTATAGCCGGCTATTCTAATATCCCATCTCCGACCTCTGAGCTTCGGCGGTCAGTTCATCAAGCGCTTGTCGGCGCGCGATTTCATGGGTGCGCTTGAAGGTCTCCAGATCACTAAAGTTGATTCTTCGATGGGTTCCAACTTTATGGTAGGCAATTTTCTTGTCTTCCAACAGTTTGACCACATGAGGCCTTGAGACGTTGAGATAATCGGCAGCCTGTCTTGTGGTCAGCTCTGCATGCAGCGGTATCAATGTCACAGCATTGCCTTGCGACATTTCCGTTAACAGGTGCGTCAAAAGCTTTGCCGCAGCCATAGGCAAAATCAACTCTTCACCGTCGTCAAGGCGAATGCGTAAGGTTGCAGTTTTGGCTCGGCGGGACAGCAGCCGACTGGCCTTTGCTGCCAGCTCTGCTTCATCCGGCGTTGGCACCACCGTGCCAGGGCGTTCGAGTAGCATGGCAATCTCTCCCAAATTCGTTACTTGAGTATATGGGGAGTTCTGGCATAAACGCAATAAACGAAACGATAAGGGACGTGATTCAAAACGTCGCATCGTCCAAATGCATTAGCTGGCCGCCATAAGCTTCTACCCAGCTCTTGTTAGGCATAACCTTAAACTTAAATATTATCTCACGCCGCCATAGCCGCGACCCTCTTCAAATCCTCCACAAACGCCGCATAAGCCTCCGCTTTCGCCTTCGCATCCGGCAGGCGCAGCAGATAGGACGGATGCACGGTGATATAGCCGTGCAGGCCGCCGAACTCGGCCGGTCCCCGCGCGCGCGTCACGGGCATGGCCTTGCCGGCCAGCGCCAGCACGGCGGTGGCGCCCAGCGCCACCACGAGCTTCGGCCGCACGAAATCCAGTTCCTTCATCAGCCACCAGCGGTAGTGCTTCACCTCGCCTGCCGTCGGTGATTTGTGCAGGCGCAGCTTGCCGCGCTGCTCGAATTTGAAATGCTTCACCGCATTGGTGAGGTAGGTTTTCCTGCGGTCGATGCCGGCTTCCGCCAGCGCTTTGTCCAGCAATTGGCCCGCCGGGCCGACGAAGGGGCGGCCCTGCTGGTCTTCCTGGTCGCCGGGCTGTTCGCCGACGAAGGCGATGGCGGGGTGTTGCGGCCCTTCGCCGAGCACGGCGCGCGTTCCGCCCGGCACCAGCGGTTCGGAAGCGGCGATGATGCGGTTGAGTTCGGCGAGCGAGCGCGGCTCCTGATCGGCCATGGCGGCGACGGCCTTCGCCGGGTTGCGCTTGATGGCTGCTGCGGGCTCCTGCTCGATCATAGCGCCGGTGCGCGATGCGGCCTGGCGCAGCAGCGCCGGGATGGCGGCGGTTTCTGGCATGTTGCGCCAGTATTTCTTCGGCATTTCGGTGCGCATCATGTCGGGGTTTACCCGCGCCGGATTGAACGTGCTCTCGTAATAGCTGCGCCAGCCGTCCTCGAAGTCGTCGCCGTCAGGCGCCATGCGCCGGTCGCCCGGCGGGCCGAGGTGGAGCGCCTGCCGGTCCCAATGCAGCGAGCCTTTCGGCGTCAGGATGGTCCAGTCCATGGCGCGATAACGGTCGATGAAGAACTGCGCCACCGCCTCGACAATGAAGTGATCCGGCTCGAACCAGGCGATGAAGCGCTCGCCGCGCTCGCCGTCGACTTTGCGGAAGCGCAGGAAGGCGTGCATCTTGTGAATGTCGCGCCGCACCGATTTGGCCATGATGTTGAGGCGATGCACCAGCGGATCGCTGGCGACCTCCAGCAGGGCGCGTTCGCCGCGTGCGATGCGATGGATCAGCCCGTGCAGCAGCGCGTAGCGCTCGGGATCGGAATGGCAGACGACCATTTCGCATAAAGGCCTGACGGCGCGCGGCAGGGAGAGTGGCGGCGCGTCCGCATCCACCGCGCTGCCGAACAGGCCCGGCGTATCGGCCGTCACCCACATCACTTCGTCGGGCCGCACGTCGCGCGCCAGCAGCATGCGGACGGCGCGGCGGAAGCCTTCGAGGTCGGCGCCCTCTTTCAACACGATGCGCGTCAGCATCAGAACAGGCTCAACTGCTTTGCCGGGGGGACGATGCGCTGGCGCAGGTCGATCCGGTCGGTCAGCGCGGCGGGGTGATAGTCATCGGTCATCAGGAAGGGGCGGGCGCGCCGCAAGGCGCCGGAGAGCCGCGCCACATCGTCGAGCCGCAGCCGCGTGTGACGGCGCGCCAGCACGATACGGTCGACGGCGCGCTTGCCGAGCCCCGGCACGCGCAGCAGCATTTCCCGGTCGGCCTTGTTGACGTCGACGGGGAAGCGATGCCGGTTCTTCAGCGCCCAGGCGAGCTTGGGGTCGATCTCGAGATCGAGCATGCCGTGCTCACCGCCCGACGCGATCTCGTCGACGCTGAAGCCATAGTAACGCAGCAGCCAGTCCGCCTGGTAGAGGCGGTTCTCGCGCTGCAGCGGCGGCGGCTTCGCCGGCAGGATGGCGCTTGCCTGCGGGATGGGGCTGAACGCCGAATAGTAGACGCGGCGCATGGCGAAGCGGCTGTAGAGCATGTCGCTCGTGCGCAGCACATGCTCGTCATTCGCCTCGTCGGCGCCGACGATCATCTGCGTGCTCTGGCCGGCGGGCGAAAAACGCCGTCGCTCTTCCTTCGCCTCGACGATGCGCTCATGCATCTGGCCCATAGCGTTGTTGATGGTGGCGCTGCTCTTCTCCGGCGCTAGCTTTTCAAGGCTCTGCTGCAGCGGCAGTTCCATGTTGATCGACAGCCGGTCGGCCCACAGGCCGGCCTGCTCGATGAGCCAGGGGCTCGCCTCGGGAATGGTCTTGAGGTGGATGTAGCCGGCGAAGCCGTGGTCGCGGCGCAGGATCTTGGCCACCAGCATCATCTGCTCCATCGTGTGATCGGGCGTGCGGATGATGCCCGACGACAGGAACAGGCCTTCGATGTAATTGCGCTTGTAGAATTCGACGGTGAGCTTCACCACTTCCTCGACGCTGAAGCGCGCGCGCTTCACGTTGGAGGAGCGCCGGTTGATGCAATAGGCGCAATCGAACAGGCAGTAGTTGGTGAGCAGGATCTTCAAAAGCGAGATGCAGCGGCCGTCGGGCGTATAGGCATGGCAGATGCCGTTGCTCGTCGAGCCCAGGCCTTTGGGCCCGGCGACGCGCTTCGGCGCGCCCGAGGAGGCGCAGGACGCATCATATTTCGCCGCATCGGCGAGGATGCGTAGTTTCGCCGTCAATGCCGGGTCCATCGTCACTCCACCTGCATGTTCTTGTTATGTTCTTATCTGGCGGAGGGCAACAGGAAATCAAGATCGCGCTGCAGGTCCATGGTGCCTGTTCAGCCGTCTGCCGAAATGCCGAACATTATCAGGAGCTAGTAAACTGTCATGCTTGCCGGACATGTTGACAGTCCGGCCGAACCGGACAAAGTTGCCCACATCAAGAAAAAGCGCGGTCACGCGCGAATAAAGGAAACGCCAGATGAGAATTCGAGCCCTTCCCGCGGCAGCGCTTGCCTGTGTCTTTGCGACGACCGCCATGGCACAGAACGCGCTGAAGATCGGCGTGCTGCTGCCGATGACCGGCGTTTTCGCGCCGATCGGCAAGGAGCAGTTGAACGGCATGCAGCTCGCCGTCGATGAGGCGAGCGGCGCGGTCGCGGGGCGGAAAATCGAACTCGTCGTGGAGGACAGCGAGGCCAAGCCGGATGTGGGTCTGAGCAAGGCGCGCAAGCTCATCCTGTCGGACCGGGTCGATGCGATGGCGGGCATCGTGTCGTCGGCTGTCGCGCTGGCGGTGGCGCCCTATACGTCGTCGCAGAAGATGCCGCTGGTCATCTCGAATGCCGGCACCAACCTGCTGTCGGGCGAAAAATGCGACCGCTATATTTTCCGCGCCGCCTATTCATCCGCGCAGGCCGGCGCGCCGATGGGAACCTGGCTGGCCAAGCAGGGCGTCAAGAACATCTTCATTCTCGCGTCGGATTTCGTCACGCCGCATGAATTCGTGGCGGCGTTCAAGGACGCCTACGTCAAGGGCGGCGGCACGATCGCCGGCGAGGCCTATCCGCCATTCAACCGCACCCAGGATTACGGCCCCTATATTTCGCAGGCGCGGGCGGCAAAGCCCGGCGGCGTCTTCGCGATCTTCTACGGCGGCGAGGCCGTGCTGTTCACCAAGCAATACGAGTCGTTCGGCATCAAGCAGAGCGTGCCGCTTTACACGTCCATGGGCCTGACGCCGGCCATGCTGCATGAAGCGGAGGGCAGCGCGGCGCGCGATGTGGTTGCCTCCGTCAATTACGTGCCGGAACTCGATTCGCCTGAGAACAAGAAATTCGTCGCGGCCTACAAGGCGAAGTTCTCGGGCGTGCCGGCGGAGTTCGCTGTCATGGGATACGATTCCATCCGCTTCATCATCGAGGCGGTCCGTGCCCGCAGCGGCGACACCAAGGACAAGGAAGCATTGGTCTCTGCTTTGGAGAAGGTCTCCTATACGGGGCCGCGCGGGCCGATGGCCGTCGATCCGCGCAATCGCGGCGCGACGCAGAACATCTACATCGCCAAGACGGTGAAGGCCGGCAATGGCATCGGCTATGAAGTGATGGAGACGCTTCCCAACATTCCTGATCCGGTGCAGGGCTGCAACCTGAAGTGATATCGTCATGACCAGTAACCGTCTGAAGCTCGGCGTCTTCGGCCTGAATGTCGACAGTGCCTGCTCGATCACCGACATCGACGGCCGGTTCCATCCCACCTGGGCGAACGTCAAAACCCTCACCGGCCTTGCCGATGCAGCCGGGTTCGAGGCGATCGTGCCTGTCGCGCGCTGGCGCGGCTTCGGCGGCGCCACCAATTTCAACGGCGCGTGCTACGAGACCTATACATGGGCGGCGGGCGTCGCCGGGGCGACGCGCAGTGCCAATGTTTTCTCGACCTCCCACGTGCCGACGTTGCATCCCATCGTCGCCGCCAAACAGGCAACGACCATCGATCATATCTCCGAAGGGCGCTTCGCGCTGAACATCGTCTGCGGCTGGTTCGAGCCGGAGCTCGAAATGTTCGGCGCGCCCATCATGGCGCATGACGAGCGCTATGCCTATGCCACGGAATGGCTTGAGGTCGTCAAGCTGTTGTGGACGTCCGCGAAAGAGTTCGACTACGCGGGCAAATATTTCCGGATCAGGAACGGCTTTCACGAACCGAAGCCGATCCAGCAGCCGTTTCCGAAGCTCATGAATGCCGGCGGTTCCGGCATCGGCCGGCATTTCGCGACAAAACATTGCGACATGATCTTCGTCCACATCAAGGGACAGGACATCGCTGCCGCCAGACGCGATGTTGAGGAAGTGCGCGAACTGGCGCAGGCCAGATACGGCCGCAACATCCAGGTCTGGGCGAATTGCTATTGCGCCATCGGCGATACCGACAAGGCGGCGCAGGAATTCATCGACTGGTGCGTTCACAAGCACGGCGACTGGGACGCCGTCGACAATGTCATCCGCAGCCTGGGCATCCAGACCGGCGTGCTGCCGCCGGAACAGCTCGAAGCCGCGAAATATCATTTCATCGCCGGCTGGGGCGGGTTTCCCCTTGTCGGCACGGCGCGGCATGTGGCCGATAAACTAGCGCAGCTGTCGGAGGTCGGTCTCGACGGTGTGCTGCTGTCGTGGCCGCGCTACGAGGAAGGACTGCGGCGCTTCATCGCCGAGGTTCTTCCCTTGACCGAGCGCGATGGATTGCGGCAGCGCTTCGAACCGCGCACTGTTTGATGATGGCTGCGATAGACGGCGCGGTCAGTCGAGGCTGATGGCGGCTGCCTTGACGATTTTGCTCCACATGTCCGCTTCCCGCGCGAAATACCGGCCCGAGTCAGCCGGATTCATGCCGACGCTATCCATGCCGAGCCCGCGGATGCGCTCCGCGACTTCGGGTATATTCAGCGCTTCGATGACACCGGCGTAGATCCTGTCGATCACGGGCGCGGGCGTGCCGGGCGGCGCGGTCATCGCAAACCATGTCACCGCCAGATAGCCGGGGAAGCCCGCTTCCTCCATCGTCGGGATGGTCGGCATGATGCGCGAGCGCGTCTTGCCGCCGGTGGCGAACACCTTCACCATGTTCGCTTCCCACATCGGCCGTGCGGTGGAGACGATGTCGAACACCATGTCGATGTGGCCGCCCATGACGTCGTTGAGCGCGGGCGCCGCGCCCCTGTAGGGCACGTGGACCATCTGCACGCCGGTCATCATCTGCAATTGCACGGCGGCGAGATGTGCCGTCGAGCCGACGCTGGACGAGGCATAGGTGACCTTGCCAGGATTTGCCTTGGCGTAAGCGACGAATTCCTTGACGTTCGTTGCGGGGAAGTCTTTCCGCACCACCATGGCATAGGGCACGCTGGCGATCATGCTGATCGGCGTCAGTTTGAGCGGTTCATAGCCTTGATGCTTGTACATGAACTGATTGATGACGAGCGGCGGCGCGGGCACGAACAACAGGGTGTACCCATCCGGCGCGGCGTGCGTCACCGTCTGTCCGCCGATGTTGCCGCCGGCGCCCGACATATTGTCGACGATGACGGATTGCCCCCAGCGCTTCGCCAGTTGCTCGGCGATCAGCCGCGCAAGCGTGTCCGTCCCGGACCCGGCCGGAAACGGCATGATCACGCGTACCTGCCTCGATGGATAGGCGTCCTGCGCGTGGGCGAATGGCGCCGCGAGCGAACCCGCAACGCCGGCGATAAAGCCTCTTCTGTCGAGATTCATAATCCCTCCCCTTGACGCTGATCGGCCGCTGTCGCGCGGCTCATGTGCGCCCCGGACTATGCGATCCGCGCACCCTGTCGATCAAGGAAATAAGCCGCGATCGTTCACGAGCATGTTGCAGCGCGATCCTTTTGGCGCATCGAATATGCGGCTTCACGCGGTGCATGGTATGCTTGCGTTGTATCTGCGCCGGGTGTCACATTCGATCGCTAGAGAAACCGCAATCCGAACTCTGTGTGGGGCTGTATTCATGCGCGCTGTTCACAAGGAAACGCATCTGATCGAGCGCATCGGCTGGCTGCGGGCCGCCGTGCTTGGCGCCAATGACGGCCTGATCTCGACCTCCAGCCTGATCGTCGGCGTGGGCGCCGCGGCGACGGCGCAGCATGAAGTCCTCGTCGCCGGCGTCGCCGGCCTGGTGGCCGGGGCAATGTCGATGGCCGCCGGCGAATATGTGTCGGTCAGCTCCCAGGCCGACACGGAAGCGGCGGACATGGCGCGTGAACGCCAGGAACTGGCCACGCAACCCGAAGCCGAACTGGCGGAACTCGCAGCCATCTATGAACAGCGCGGCGTGCAGCCCGATCTGGCGCGCCAGGTCGCCGAGCAGATGATGGCGAAGGATGCTTTCGCGGCTCATGCGCGCGACGAACTCGGCCTTGCGAGCCATGTGCTGGCAAGGCCCGTGCAGGCCGCTTTCACCTCGGCCGCGACTTTCGCTTCCGGCGCCGCCGTGCCGCTGATCGTGGCGCTGCTGTCACCGGCGGGAACGGTGGTCTGGAGCGTATCGCTCGCCTGCCTGATCGGGCTGGCGGCTCTCGGCGCCGTCGGCGCGCGTGCGGGTGGCGCCAGCGTGTTCAAGCCCACGCTTCGCGTCGTGTTCTGGGGCGCTGTCGCCATGGCGACGACCGCCGTCATTGGCATGCTGATCGGCAAGGCAGTCTAGAGTCGCAGGAACGCCTGAGAGGCAACAATACCTCCCAGGCATCAGTCGCGCATCAAAACAGACTTGGACGGCTGCGCACCTCTCGGGAAAACTCCGATGAGCAAGGTTGGGCTGCGGGACGAAACGATCCCGCGGGAGGATGCGCGTGCAGGCTCTGGAGGGCAGGGTAGCGATTATCACCGGCGCGGCCGGCGGCCAGGGCCGCGCGGAAGCCGCTGCCTTCGCCGCGGCCGGCGCCACTGTCGTCGCCACCGATCTCAGCGACGATCTCGTCGCCCAATTCGCCGATGCCGGCAGCGAGATCGTCGGCCTCAAGCATGACGTAACGCGCGAGGACGACTGGCAGCGCGTCGTCGGCGTGTGCCTCGAACGCTGGGGCAGGATCGACATCCTCGTCAACAATGCCGGCATCTATCGGCCCGCGCCGCTGCTGGAGACGGATGCCGCGTCGTACGACCTGCACATGAACGTCAACGCCCGCTCGGTCTTCCTCGGCATGCGCGCGGTGGCGCCGGCGATGATGGAGGCGCGCTCGGGCACTATCATCAACATCGCGTCCGGCGCCGGCGCCAAAGGCACGGTCGGGATCTTCGCCTATTCGACGTCGAAATGGGCCGTGCGCGGCATGACGCGCTCCGCCGCTCGTGAGCTTGCGCCCTTCAACATTCGCGTCAATGCCGTGCTGCCGGGCCTGATCGATACGCCGATGGTCAGCGCGCGCGAGGGTCGCGAGGCCTTCATCGGCAAGGTGCCGCTGGGGCGCATCGGCCATGCGGATGAAGTTGCAAGGCTGGTGCTGTTTCTCGCCTCGGAAACCCACTCCTACATCACGGGTGCGGAAATTCCGGTCGATGGCGGCTACAGCGCTTGAGACCGCACTACCAAGGGATAGGGAGGGAATGAATGTTTAAGGGACTGCTCGCCATCGTGCTGTCGGTGTCGCTGATGGCCGGCGCTGCAACGGCCGTCTTCGCCAAGGATGATTATCCGGTGCGGGAAATTCATTTCATCTGCGGCTTTCCGGCGGGAAGCGGCGCCGACATCCTGGTGCGCTATTTTTCCGACAGGATCGCCAAGAAGACCGGGCACACCATCATCGTCGAGAACAAGCCCGGCTTCGGCGGCATGCTGGCCCTGACGCAGACGGCGAAGGCGCGGCCTGATGGCTATACGATCCTGCTCGCCGGCGGCAATGCGGTGGCGATCAACGCCAACCTTCTGAAGAATCCACCTGTCGATGTGGGCAAGGACATCAAGGTCGCGGCGACGATCAACAAGATGCCGTTCCTGCTCGCCGTCGACAGCGCGTCGCCGAACAAGTCCCTGTCGGAGCTGACGGAGGCGCTGCGCCGCAAGGGCAACCAGGCGAGCTATGCCTATTCGTCACCCTTCTCCAAGGTGATCGCCGAATCCTACAAGACGGCGGCGGGCCTGCAGACCGTCGAGGTCGCCTACAAGGGCGCGACGGATTCGCTCAACGACATGGCGAGTGGCGCGGTCGATTTCGCCATCCTAGATCCGGTCATGGCGCTGGCGCAGCAGAAGGCCGGCAAGCTGCGCATTCTCGCCATCTCCACGTCGAACCGCACGCGCGCGACCGGCGACCTGCCGACCTTCGGCGAGCAGGGCGTCAGGGTCGACCTCGCCGGCTGGTGGGCGGCGCTGGTGCCCGCCGGCACGCCCGATGCGATCGTGCAGACGATCAACGGCTGGTTCGCCGATGTGCTGGCCGAGGAGGACACTAAAACGTTCCTTGCCAACAATGGCGCCGATGCGCTCAGCATGCCGGCCGCGCAGGCCAACAGCTTCTTCCTCGAAGAAATAAAGACCTGGGGCCAGCTGATCGAGATGGCCAGGATCGAGAAGCAGTGAGCGAAAAACAATAGGCGCAACAAGCCTGAACCTTCGTATCAACCTCGAGCTGGGCGCGTGGAAAACGCTTGAGCCCGCGCTTGCTGATTCACTTTTCTCGGAACAATCGCAGTTTTCTCGAATTGGGAGCCCGCGGACGGGGGCTTCAATCGAGGAGCTAACATATGCGTTATTTCTATCGTTCGACGGTCGCTGCGGCGGCCCTGTGTCTGTCGGCAGCGGCGTTTGCGCAAGGCGCCGGTGGCGGTTCGGGATCGGGCGGCAGCGGCGGTTCCCCCGGCATCTCCGGCTCCAGCAATTCTGGCTCCGGCATGTCCAGTCCCGGCGTCGGCGGTCGCAATGAGCCGGGGTCGACGACATCGGGCGGGCGGGCTCAAAGCCAGCCGTCGGGTGCCGATACGATGCGCGGCACCGCTCAGACGCAGCGGCAGGGAGGCCCATCCGCAGAGAGCGACCGTTCACCCACGCGCCAGCCTTCGGGCGCGACGACTGGCAGCCGATCCGGCGCAGCATCGCCGAATAACGGCTCGAACATGTCTGGACAGGCAAACGAGCCGAATGGCGGCTCCAACAGGTCGGGACAGGCGGGTTCCGGCCGGTCGAATGCACAGGGTGAATCGAGCGGCACGCAGAACAATGCGTCCGCATCGAGCGGGTCGGTGAACGTCACCAATGAGCAACGCACGCAGATCTCGCAATCGATCCATTCCGTCAACGTGCCGACGGCCAAAGTGAACGTCAGCTCGGTTTCGGTGGGAACGGTGCTGCCGGCCGGCGTCACCTTCGTCGACGTGCCGCCGGAGATCGTGCGGATCGTGCCGGCGTGGCGCCGCTACAAGGTGGTGAAGGTGCATGACGAGATCGTCGTCGTGGATCCCGGCACACGCAGGATCGTCTATGTGATCAGCGCCTGAGCCTTGACGCAGTCGAGATTGGACCCGCCGCCGTTACCGGCGGCGGGCCTCGGTCGAATGGCCGGCACGTCGCGCTACCGCACTTGTTCCCCAAGCTGTCCCTGATCGGCCTGGACTGGACCTCGGCTATGCCGGCTACGCCGCGCGCGTGCGTTATCGCTTCATTCCCTTCGGGCAGGTGTCTCCAGTTTCGATGTCACCCCGCCAATATCCTGCTGGCGCGCGCGGCGCCTTCCACCAGCGCGTCGAGCTTGGCCCAGCAGATGGTCGGCGTGGCAGTGCGGTTTCCGAGGCCGCAATCGGTGCTGGCGATCAGGTTTTCGGCGCCGACGAGCTTGCCGTAGCGCACCAGTCTCTGGGCGATGAGCTCGGGATGTTCGATGAAGTTGGTGCAATGGCCGACGACGCCCGGCGCCAGCGCCGCGCCCTCGGGAAGCTTCAGGGTTTCGAAGACCTGCCATTCGTGTTCGTGCCGCGGGTTGGCGGCCTCGATGGAGAATTCGGCGGCGTTGACCTCGAAGAAGATGTCGCCGATCTCCTGTAGCGGCAGGTCGAACTCGTGCGGGCCATGATAGCTGCCCCAGCAGACATGCATGCGGATCTTCTCTTTGGGGATGCCGCGCAAGGCATGGTTCAACACGTCGACCCTGACCTGGGCATATTTCCGATAGGAGGCGACATCCATCTGCGGATACATCTGCCAGCCGTCGACGAGATCGGGATTGTCGATCTGCAGCATGAAGCCGGCGTCGGTGATCTTCGTATATTCGGCGCGCATCAGGTCGCCGAGGGCATAGAGAAGCTCTTCCTGCGATTTATAATGCTCGTTGGTGATCCAGTGTTCCAGCACGCCGGGCGTGACCGAACAGAGGAACGGCGCGGGCCCGCCATGCTTCGAGAGCGCGGCGCGCAGATTGTCGATGTCCTTCTGGACATGTGCGCCGCCGATATATTCCAGCGGTTCGACGCACAGGTGCTGGCGTATCTTGCGGCGGACGTCCTCCTTGCCGCCGCTGGCGAAACCGCCGCGGCCTTCGGCGAAATAGTCGGGAAATTTCACCGCGTCGCGGGCGGTGATGCTCAGGGGTTGCGGACCTTCGCCCGGCATGTATTCGCGCACCTGGATGCCGCGGACCCGCTCGGTCACATAATGCATGAAATTGGATTTGCTGAGTTCGCCGTCGTTCACGCTGTCGAGCCCGCACTGGACCTGACGCCGGATGGCGTCATCGACATCGGCGGCCAGCATGTCGTCCAGCGCCGTGGCGTCGACGCTGCTGCCGCCGGCCCGCGCGCGCACCAAGGTCGTCAATGCGGCAGATCGCGGCAAGGCGCCGGCATGGGTGGTCCTGACTTTCGCGCTCAAATCCAGTTTCCTCCCAGGCAGGCCGCGAGATTCTCCGCGTGCTGCCAGGAGGTAACCGGCCCGCGCGGCCAAATTCAATGCGATTTGGCCATGCCGAGTGATTTCCGATATGCCGGAACTGGTGCACGACGTCAGTTCGCGTTTGAAGCTCCAATCGTGAACCGCGATAGTTGCGCTCCGGTGACATCTCTTGATCGCCGGCTGAAATCAAAGGGAGGCGGCGCTCATGCGCACGATCAACATGCGCGCGACTAGTCGACGGGCGACATGCAGGCTTTTGGTGCACGCGAGCCTCTGTCTGGGGCTTGGTCTCTCGCTTGCAGCGCCGGCTTTTGCGCAGAGCTATCCCGACCGGCCGATTCGCGTCTTCATGGCTTTTCCAGCGGGGACTTACCTCGACATCGTCACCCGGCATTTTACTGAGCGGCTGCAGAAGCTTACCGGTCAGCCTGTCATCGTCGAGAACAAGGTCGGCGCCGGCGGCATGCTCGCCATGGAGGCCGGGGCGCGCGCCAGGCCGGACGGCTATACGATCGTCTTCGGGCCGGGCGCCTCGGCGGCGGCGGTGCAGTTCAAATCGCTGCCCTTCGATCCGCTCAAGGATTTTACGCCGGTGTGTGCCGTCGTGGCGTTTCCTTTCGTGCTGCTGGTGAATCCGCGCACGACGCCCGTCAACTCGGTGGCGGAGTTTGCCGATCTTCTGAAGAAGAAAGGCAAGGCTGCCTTTGGCGCGCCGAATGCGCTTGCGCTGGTCGGCGGCACTTTGTTCTCCGACACCATCGGCATACGCGGGGAATCGGTTCCCTACAAAAGCGCTGCGGATGCCATTCGTGATCTCAACGCCGGGGATATCGATTATATTTTCAACGATGCAGGGTTCGCCCTCTCACAGATCAAGGCAGGCCGGCTCAAAGGCCTCGCCGTGACCATGAACAAGCGCTCCATCAATGCGCCGGAACTGCCGACCATGGTGGAGGCCGGATATCCGAAAATCAATTTCCATGGATGGATGGGCGTCTATGCGCCCGCAGGCACGCCGGCGGATATCGTTGCAAAACTGGAAGGCTGGTTTCTGCAGATCGCCCGTTCGGAGGACACTACCGCTTTCTTCGATCGCATCGGCGCCGATCCGTTTCCTCTGACCGCGGCTGAATTCAGGGCATGGGAAGCAGCCGAATTCAAGGAATGGCGCGTGCGTGCGCAGATCGCAGATATCAAGCCGCAGTAGGAGTTCTTGCAATTTCAAGTTCACATCACAGGTCGTAGTTGCGCGCCGGCCACTGTCTTGCTTAAACTTAGTGACATCAGTTCAGCGCGACATCTCCCAGAAGCCCTCATCCTGAGGAGGCGCGAAGCGCCGTCTCGAAGGACGGGGGCGACAGGCCGCAATCGATGTTACGGCCGCCAGCTGCGCAATACAGTGCACAACTGGGGCATCAACGCGCGTCATGCAACGCTTATCTGTCGCTCTTGCTTGACGCCCCCGTCCTTCGAGACGCGCTCTGCGAGCGCTCCTCAGGATGAGGGCTTCTGGTAAGTTTCTCCAGGCTCTTTACTTACAAATCGGCGAAGTGCGTGCACTCAGCATTTCCGATATTTCGAAATGCAGTGCATCATCATTCTTAAATACCTGAAATCGCGCGCTTCAAACAAAGCCTCTCGAAGCCAAGGTATAACAATCGCAGATGTCCTTCCATTGCAGCACGCAAAAGCAATGCGCTAGCTCTGTCGAGACGAACGGTCCCGATTCAAAACAAAGGATCGTTCTGCATGGGGGGAACTATGACTGCGATCAAGAGTGTATTCCTGGCCACGTCGTCAACGATGCTGCTCGTCGGCGGCATCGCGCAGGCAGCGGATCTGCCGTCGCGCAAGGCGGCGCCGGTGGAATATGTCCGCGTCTGCGATGCCTATGGCGCAGGCTTCTATTGGGTTCCCGGTACCGATACCTGTCTGAAAGTCGGCGGCCGCGTGCGCATCGATACATGGTATACGCCGTCGCGCAATGCCGTGCAGCTCCGCTCCGCCGGTGGCCCGGCCTATACGGGCGCACCGGGCGGCGGCACGGCGAGTTCGACATTCAGCAACAGCCATGGCGTCGATGAACTCGGCTGGTATGCGCGCGGCCTGTTGATGATGGACGCCAGAACGCAGTCCGCCTGGGGCACGGTGCAGACCGCCGTCACCTTGCGCCTGGCCGCGCAAACCGGCCTGGCGCAGACGGCGCCCTTCGTCGGCTACAACGTCACGCCGCTTGCCATGGCCGGCGCGACGACGCCGATCATCGAAGCGGCTTATATCCGCTTTGCCGGCTTTACCTTCGGCCAGGCGGCATCGAACTTCGCCTTTCTGCCGTCGGCAACCTATCATTCGTTATGGGCCGCGGGCTTCCCCAACGGCATCCGTCAGGTCTCCTATACGGCCCTTCTCGGCGCCGGCATCTCAGCCTCGATCGCGCTTGAAAATCGCGGCGATCTCACCACCACCGGCACGGCCAATGCGCTCGGCTTCAATCCGCTGTCGCCGACGGCGGCAACGGCGACAGCGACCAGTCCGCAGCGCCTGCCGGCGCTCGTCGGCAATCTGCGCGTCGACCAGGCGTGGGGCTCGGCCATGCTGTCCGGCGTCGTCCTGCAGAACACAGCAAATTTTGCCACGCCTGCGGTGCAGGCCGTCACCAATGGCCTGGGGCCGCTGGTCACGAGAACCGGCTGGGCTGTGGGAGCTGGCGTGCGCATCCTGCTGCCGATGCTGGCGACCGGCGACTCCGTGGTCGGCTGGGTCGCGTATGGCGTCGGATCGCTCGACTACACGGCGATCGCCGGCTTGAATTCGAATACGTCGCTCACCTCCAACTATGTCGGCGGATTCCTGCGGGTCGACCGCAACATGACGGTCTATTGCGTCGGCGCCGGCTGTCCTGCCTTCGGGGTCGAGCAGGCAAAGGTGCTCAACCTCGCCGGCATCTTCACCCATTACTGGACGCCATCGCTGCGCTCGAACCTGCAAGGCACCTACGTTCGCCTGACGCCGGGCGCGGTCACCCGCAGTACCGACTGGACGAACGGCGGTCTGTCGGCCGCAACGGGATGGTCCGTGCAGGGCAATGTGATCTGGTCGCCGGTGCGCAACTTCGATATCGGCGCCGAACTGTCCTATGCCCGTGTGAACCAGACATTGGCGGGCTTTGCCGGCGGCTTGCCAACCGCCGTGCCATGCACGGCCGCAGCACCCATGTGTGCGGCATCGGTCAGTTCCGGCAATTGGACGGGGCGTGTAAGGGTTGAGCGGACGTTTTGAGACGCGCAACTGTTTGGTCGCTGCGATCTTCATCATCTTGACAGCTGCCTCTCCGTCGTGCCCGCGCTTGTCGCGGGCATCCACGCGGCGAAGCTGCGTTGCTGTTCCAAAACTTGAAAGTGCCCTTCCTGAAGCGCGATAGCGCACCACGGCGTGGGTGCCCGCAACAAGTGCGGGCATGACGTCGAGGCAAATGAGTGAAGGAAGAAGCAGCTTCCTCACGCCTCGCAGAGCGTGCGGGCCTGCTGCATGAGCACGGCGGAAATATGTGCCTCGTTGGCGAGGATGCGCTCCGTCGGCCCGCCGATGCCGACGGCCAGCGAACGGTTGTGGCCTGATTGCGGGACAAGGGTTGCGATGACGGCGGCATCCGGGTTGATGCTGTCCGTTGCGCTGACGAAGCCATGGGTCCTGTAGAAGTTGATGCGGTCGAAAAGATAGTTCAGCGGCAGTTGCGTGCGGTCGATCAGCTTCTTCGCCGCCGAGCGGCGCCAGAGCCGTTCGATCGCGTCATCGCTCGCGGTGCTGAGCAAGGTCCAGCCGACGCCGGAGCTGACGATGGGGCGCTGTCCGTTCGGACGGCTCCTGTAGACGGCGCCGTTGCCGCTGTCGAGCACATAGAGATACTGGATCAGCAGATCGTTCCTGGTGCCGAGCAGAATGGTTTCGCCGCATTCGGCGCGCAGCCGCTCCAAAGCGGAATAGGCGTCGCGGCGCGGCAGGATTTCATCGCTGACCCAGGAGCCGAGCATGGCGACGCGCGTCGTCGGAAAATAGGTCTTGCTGTCGTTGTCGAAGCTGAGGCAACCGAGGTCCGACAGCGTCTTCAGGATATCGGCCAGACTGGAGGACGGAAATTTCAACTCCTCGGTCAGTTCCTTCAGGCTCAGCGGGCGGCGCAACTGGGCGAACAGGCCCAGAACCTCGATCGCCCGCTTCACCGACCGCACCGTCTGGTCCGTCATTCGTTGGTTCCCTCCCGGCTGATTATCGCCCCGCTACTTTACATCAGTTCCAAAGGAAATTTTACGGAAATCCGAAAATGGAATGCGTGCATTCCCAACCAATCGCTGCCCGGCTAGGGTTCTCGTCAACTAAGTCCGGGGAGCAGGGAGCAGGCTATGACGACCCGTGAGCAGAACATATTGCTGACGCGCACCGGCGCAGGTGCCGCCGCCGGGAAGCTTCTGCGCCAGTACTGGCAACCTGTCGCGATGAGCGACGAGGTGACCGCCGACGGCGGCCCGAAGATTGTCAAGGTCATGGGCGAAGAGCTGGTGCTGTTTCGCGATGAGCAGGGCCGCGCCGGCCTGCTTGGCAAGCATTGCGCCCATCGTGGCGCCGATCTCAGCTTCGGCCGTATCGAGGCGGGCGGCTTGCGCTGTCTCTATCACGGCTGGGTGTTCGATGTGTCCGGCAACTGCCTCGAACAGCCGGCGGAGCCGCGCGCCGCCGCCTTCTGCCAGCGGGTGAAGCAGGAGGCCTACCCGCTGCGCGAGGCCGGCGGCATCATCTTCGCCTATCTGGGCGACGGCGAGCCGCCCGCCTTGCCGCAACTGGAATGCCTCGGCGCGCCGGCCGATCATCTGTTCATGTGGAAGTTTCGCGAGCGCTGCAACTACCTGCAAGGCCTCGAGGGCGATATCGATCCGTTCCATCTGAATTTCCTGCATCGCGCCATGGATAATTCCCACGCCAAGGCGGCACCTGGATCGTCGGACCAGTATTTCGATTTCTACATGCATGGCATCCCGCGGCTCGAAGTGGAGCGCACCGGCTACGGCCTGCGCATCTATGCGCTGCGGCAGCTCGGCGAGCGCGCCTATCTGCGCGTCACCAATTTCATGATGCCGAACGTGGCGATCGTCGCGGGACCGACGGGCGAGGACGGCTACACGATTCTATGGCATGTGCCGATCGACGATGAATCGCATATGAAATACATGCTGAACTTCCGGCGCTCGAAGCCGCTCAATGCCGAGATCATGCAGAAGATCTACGATCTGCATGTGGTGCCGGGGACGGACCTCGAAACCTGGCGCAACCGCGAGAACAGATGGAAGCAGGATCGCGCCGAGATGAAGGACGGCTGGTTCGCCGGCATGGGTCCTTCGTTTTCCGTGCACGACAATTTCGTCTCGGAGAGCATGGGGCCGATCTTCGACAGATCGAAGGAGAATCTCGGCTATACCGACAAGGCGATCGTCGCCGCCCGCCGTCTCATCCTGACCGGGATCGAGAACATGGCATCGGGCGCGGCGCTTGTCGGGCGAACGAGCGACGCCAATTCGAGCATGCTCGACGACATGATCGTCAGTTCGGAGATTTTGGATGACCCGGCCAAGTTTCGCTACGAAGCCCTGGTCGAAGATTAGATTCAGAGATTATCGATAACAGGAGTTTTCATGGCCACCATCACCCTTCCCACCAAGCCTGTGCTGACGACCGAGCTGGCGCGTCAGATTCTGGAAACGTCGCTGAACGCGGCCAGGGACAAAGGCCTGCGCATGTCCATCGCGGTCGTCGACGATGGCGGCAGCCTGCTCGCCTTCGTGCGCATGTCGGAGCAGATCGCCGCCGCCAGCGCCGAGGTCGCCATCGCCAAGGCGAAATCGGCGGCGATGTTCAAGCGGGGCACGCTGTCGTGGGAGCAGGCGGCCAAGGATCGCACCGTGGTGCTGAAAATTCCCCATGTCGTGCCGCTGGGCGGCGGCGTTCCGCTGACGGTGGACGGCGTCACCATCGGCGCCATCGGCGTTTCCGGATCGAGCTCGGTCGTCGACGACGAGATCGCCAATGCCGGCGCCGCGGTGCTGGCTGGCTAACGCGGGACGCTAGGGCCGCCACAAACTCCCAGAGCCTCATCCTGAGAGCCTGACTGAGAAGTCAGCTTAGAGCCGCTGTCCACCGCAAGGTACAGCCCTTGACTCCTGGTTTCCCGCTCGCGCTTCGCGCGTCGGGAATGACATTGGTTGATGCATGTCGCCGCAGTTCATCCCGACGCGCCGCAGGCGCGAGCGGGGATCCAGAAGCCAACGGGATAACGTCGGCCCGTCGCTGGCAGCATAACAAACCCTTTGGCACGGCTGTGCATTTTCAGTCAGACTCTGAGGAGCGCCAGAAAAGCGCGTCTCGAAGGACGGGGGCATCATGCCGCAGCTTGAAGTAAGGCCGCGCGGGATGGCTTTCTCACACGCCCCCGTCCTTCGAGACGCCTGCTATGCAGGCTCCTCAGGATGAGGGCTTCTGAGAGAATTTAGCTGCTGCAAAGCATTTTATCCCTAAAGCATTTTATCCCTGCCGCGTAACCCCTTCCGGCGTCGCGCGCTCGAGCAGAACAGCGATGACGCCCAGCGAAAACACCGGATCCTCGTTTTCGGTAATGGCGGCGAGCGGCTGCGGGGCGGCCGCCGGAGCGGCGCCATCCGTCTCGGCGCGTTCGAAGAAAGTTTCCTTGATCGCATCGACCCTCGCGATGCGGGCTTTGACGTCTTCGACCAGCTTGTCGATGTGCAAGAGAATCTCCTGCGGATGCGCTTCGCCCGGCCGCAGGCTGCGGGCGAGAACCCTGGCCCAATGGGCGCAACCGGCGAGCAGCAGCAGCCGTTCGCGCACGCCGCCGAAACGGGTGACGACGCCCCATGGTCCGCCGAGCGGGCGCACGGCATTGGCGAGATCGACATAGGCGCGGTCGAGCGCGCGCGAGCGTCCGAGCAGATGCAGCGGCTCCTGCTCGCCATGGGCGCGGCGCCGCGCCGTCGCCACCAGATCGCCGAGCGCGCGCAGATAGGTCTCGAGCGCCATCGCCGCGCCGCGCGAGGCGCGCGCCGGAAACACCAGGAAGGCCACCAGGGTTCCAGCCAGCGCGCCGACGACGGTTTCCTCAAGCCGCAGGAACAGCAGCTCGGGGCTGAACGTGCCCATCACGCCGTAGAGCACCGCCAGCGCGATGGTGATGAAGAAGATCATCAGGCTGTAGGACGTCTGCAGGAAGTAGATGGCGAGAAACAGCGAGAGGAGCGCGGTGACGACGGAGACCGGTAATTGTCCATGCAGCAGGGTCGCCACAATTGTGCCGCCGATCAGGCCGGCAAAGCTGCCGCCCGAGCGCTGCAGCGCGCGCAGCGCCGTGTCGGCGCGGGATTTGGTATTGTTGAAGACAATGAAGGCGGTGATGACCGCCCAATAAAAGCGCTCCGTCGACAGCAGCAGTCCGGATCCCATGGCGAGCGCGCAGGCGAGCGTCACCTGGATCGGCAATTGCCAGGCGACCGGCACGCGCGATGCGGTTGCTTCCTGCTTCGGCGGGGCAATCGCCGCCGGTGCGGCCGCCGCCTCGACCGGCGCGAAGGCCGGCGATGGCGTCGATGCCAGCGCCGCATCGAGCCGCGCGCGGGCGCGGTGGACCCTGATCAGAAGCCGCGCCGCGACGGGCTCCGACTTCGACGCCTCGGGCAATCGCAGCAGGGCCGCGTCGCGCACCGCCTCCTCGTGATGCAGCATGGCCCGCAGCAGGTCTTCCTGCGGAGGCGCGATATAGCTCGCCTGCACCGTGCGTTCGACGCAGAGCTGCAGTTCGAACAGGATGATCGCGAGATCGGAGGCGGGGCCTGCCGCCGCGAGCGATCCCGCCTCGCCTTGTGGAATGAAACCTTCGGCCATCAGAACGGTACCGCGCAGGCGGGCCTGGTGCTCGCGCAGCAGCTTGCGGTCATCCGCCGAGGGCACGCCATGACGCACCGCTTCGATCAACTGGCGCAGGATGAGATTGATGCGGCGGTCGATGGTGGACAGCGCCCGGCGGAAGTCGCGTTCCGGATCGTCGCGCAGGAAAAGGCTGGAGACGATATGGGTGGCGAGAAGCCCCAGCGCCGCGGCAAGCGCCAGCCAGCCGATGTCCTGCGGAACAGGGCGCAGATAATCGCCGAGAAAATACGACATGAAGCCGATCATGCCGACGGCGGTCCAGCGTTGGCCGAACCTGCGGATGTAAACGGCGATGAAAATGACGATCAGGAAGACGAGATCGGCGGCGATCGGAATCGGCGCGAAAATGCTGGCCGCCAGCGTGGCCGCGACGGCGCTCCCGAACGCATATATGCGCGTTCGCATCTGGGCGTTGACGCCCTTGTCGCGAATGGCGGTCGATGCGGTGAAGGGAATCATGATCGCAAGGCCATAGGCCGCCGCGGGCAAGCCATGCAGAAACGACAGGCCGGCGACCAGCGTGCCGCTCACCAGGAGGGACAGGATGGCGCGCGAGGCCAGCCGGAACCGCGAGAAGGCGGGGTCGGCGGCGGCAAACCGGTCGCGCAGGCGGGCAAACCAGGGTTCCGAGGCCGTGACATCGATCGTCGTCGTGCTGGTCAATGCGTTCCATCCAGTTTCGTCCGTGGGCCGGATTCGCTCATGCGCAGCCCATTGTGCAGGGAGCATTGACATAAGCAAATCGATGTTCGTTAAACTCCTAGCAAACAGATGACGTGCGTCTACGTCCAATCAGGGCAGGAGTATGAAGGCAGACCCCAATCACGGCGCGACGCTGTTCGACAAGATCTGGGCGCGGCATGCCGTCACGCAGGAGGACGGCAAGACGCTGCTTTATATCGACCGGGTCGTGGTCGACGACGTGCGGGCGTCGCAGGTCCTCAAGAATATGGAGCGGCGGGGGCTTGCCATTCGGCGGCCTGATCTCGCAGTGGTCGTGCAGGACCATTCGGTGCCGTCGTTTGCAACCAATGGCGTTCTCGGCGGCAGCGCTTTCCTGGACGCGACGCGCGTCGCCGCGCGCCGTCATGGCCTCAGACTGTTTGACGTCGGCGAGGCGGAACAGGGCATTTCCCATGTGGTGATGCCGGAGCTGGGCCTGGCGCTGCCGGGCTCCACCTATGTGTGCGTCGACAGCCATTCTCCCACCGTTGGTGGTGCCGGTGCGCTCGGCCTCGCCTGCGGCAGTACCGAGCTGGAACATGTGCTGGCGACGCAGACCATGTGGGTCCGCAAGCCGCGGCAGATCCGCATCAGGCTCGATGGCGAGCTTGCGGCCGGCCTCAGCGCCAAGGATGTCATCCTGCATGTGCTGGGTGAGGTGGGGCTGGAGACGGCGCGCGGCGCGGCGATCGAATTCGCAGGCACGATGATCGACAGCCTGTCCGTCGAGGAGCGGCTGACGATCTGCAACATGGCGGTCGAGCTTGGCGCGCGCACTGCTCTGGTTGCGCCTGATGAGGTGACGTTCGCCTGGCTCGCTTCCCGGCGCTTTGCGCCGCAGGCAGATGTATGGCGGCAGGCGCTTGGTGCATGGGAAGTGCTGCGTTCCGATGACGAGGCGCGGTTCGATGCGGACATCGCCATCGACTGCAGGGGGCTCGAACCGCAGATCACCTGGGGCACGACGCCGGCGCAGGTGATGCCGATCACCGGCCGGGTGCCCGACATGGCGGACGCCAGCCGCGCAGGGGTGACGTATATGGGGCTTGATCCGGGCGAGCGGCTGATCGGCCGGAAGATCGATCGTGTCTTCATCGGCTCGTGCACCAATGCGCGCCTGTCCGATCTCGAGAGCGCCGCGCAAGTGCTGGCTGGCCGTAAGGTCGCGGCGGGGGTCAAGGCCGTCGTCGTGCCCGGCTCGCGCGGCGTGGCACGGGAGGCCGAGGCGCGCGGCCTGCGCGACATCTTTCTCGCCGCTGGCTTTCTCTGGGGCGAGCCCGGCTGTTCCATGTGTGCGGGTGGCGGCGGCGAGACGGTGGCTGCGGGCGAGCGCATCGTCTCGACCACCAACCGCAATTTCGAAGGCCGGCAGGGAACGGGCGTTCGCACCCATCTCGCCAGCCCGGCGACGGCGGCAGCGGCCGCCGTGCGAGGCGAGATCTGCGATCCGCGCCCCTTCATGCAGGGAGGGTGATCGCGATGGAAAAATTCAGCCAGGTTCGTGGCGCCGCCGCGCCGCTTCTCCTCGACAATGTGAATACTGACCAGATCACGCCGGTCGTGTTCATGCGCAGCCTGGAGCCCGACTATGAGAAGGCCCTGTTCGGCCGCTGGCGTCTGGCGGCATCGGAGGCGGAGCCCTTCGTGCTCGATCGGCCGCACTTCAAGCGGGCGCCGATCCTGGTCGCCGGCGCCAATTTCGGCTGCGGCAGCGCGCGCGAAGTCGCCGTCTGGGCGCTTGTGGCGCATGGCATCCGCTGCATCGTGGCGAGAAGTTTTTCCGAAGTGTTCCGCGAGAGCACGTTGAAGAATGGTGTGCTGCCGATTTGCCTCGGTGTTGCAGATCAATCTGCGTTCGAGCAGAAAGTTGTCGCGGTTGATGGGCAGGCGGCGTTCGAGGTCGATCTCGTTGCGCAGACGATCACCTGTCCCGATGGGACAGTGTTTTCATTCGCCATGGCGCACAACGAACGTGCCGCGCTGCTCGAGGGTCTCGATGATGTGGCGCTGACCTTGCGTCATCGAGCGCTCATCGATGCGCGTGAAGCGCAGATTGCGATTGAGCAGCCGTGGCTGCAGAGTGTTCGCTCTTAGTTGGACGAACTATAAAAATCCACCAGAAGCCCTCAGAGTCTGACTGAAAATTCAGGCCCATTTTCCGGGGCTTTCTATCTCGCTGTTTTGACTCGATCTTAGTGTGTCATTCCCGCCAAGCGAAGCGCAGAGCGGGAATCCAGAGGCAACAAGGGAGACCTTGGCCTTCTGGATTCCCGCTCGCCCGCTTCGCGGACGTCGGGAATGACAGCGTGAATTTTCAGTCAGACTCTCAGGATGGGGGCTTCATTGTAGATTGCAGATAATAGCGGTGCTAATTCGTCACGCCCATCACGCGTGCGACGGTCTTGACGATCTCCGGCGTCGGCGAACCGGATTTGGCGAACAGTTTGTCCAGCTCCTCGCCTGTCTTGGGGTTCATGTCGAGATTGCGCTTCTTGGCGTCCTCGATGAACTCCGTGCTGCGCACTGCAGCATCGAAGGCTTCACGCAGGATCTTCGTGCGGTCGTCGGGCACACCGGGCGCGACCAGGAATGCGGTGCCGAATTCCGACGGCAGCGCGACGAAATCCCACAACGCCTTCTTCTGCGGATCGTCGATCAGGTCGCGCACTTTCGGCACGTTCGGCAGCGGCGTGTCGCTGAAGTCGAGACCGGCGATGACATTGATCTTCTTGTCGCGCAGCCAGTCGGGATGCAGGCTCACCAGGGTGGACCAGGCGATCGTCGAGACTTGCACTTCGCCCTGTTCCAGGGCGACGGCAGTGGGGCCGGAGCCCATGAAACCGGGGATGACTTTCATCTTGGTGCCGAGGATTTCGTTCATCAGGACCGGCTGAATGGACGTGGTCGAGCGCCGCGCCGAGGCGGCAAGAATCGTTTCCTTCGCCTTCAGGTCGTCGACGGTGGCGGCGCCGCTGGTGTGCCAGCTTGCGAGCACGCGGCCGAAATCGCTGATGCGGCCGAGGAAATGAAACTGTGACGGGTCGAACTTGGCTTCCTTCGGCTCGACGAAAGGCGTGACGAAGTAATTCGGCATGGCGACAGCGATCGCGGTGCCGTCGCGCGGCGCGGCATTGGCGAGATAGTTGATTGCGTTGATGCCGCCCGAGCCCGGCCGGTGCTCGACCGCGACGGCCGGATTGCCGGGAATATGCTTGCCGAGATAGGCCGACAGCAAAAGCGAATAGGAGCTGAAGCCGCCGCCGGGCTCGCTGCCGACGACGATCTTGATGGTTTTGCCGCGATAGAAATCGGTTTGCGCATATGCGGCAGCGGGCGCGAAGCTCATGGCGCCACTCATCGTCATCAGAGCCACACCGCACAAAATGCCGATCCGCATACGTTTCACTCCTTCGTTGCTCTTCGTTTCGCGTTTCATCATAGGGTTTGTCGTTTTTGCATCAAGCTTGAGCAAGAGCTGTTTGCGCGGCTGAGTGACCGGCGGCCTTGCCGAAGACGGCAGCCGACATCAGGCCCGAGCCGCCGGGATAGTTGAAATAGAACAGGCCGCCCACCATTTCGCCGGCCGCATAGAGGCCCGGGATGGGCAGGCTGGCTTCGTCGAGAACACGGCAGGTCGGATCGATGCGAACGCCGCCAAAAGTAAAGGTGATGCCGCAGGTCACGGCATAGGCTTCGAACGGCGGCTCGGCGATCGCCGTCGCCCAGTTCGACTTGGGGATCGTCAGGCCTTGCGTATGGCGGCCGTCCTTCTTGCCGGGATCGTAGGGAATGTCGGTGCGGATCGCCTTGTTGAAGGCGTCGATCGTCGCGAGACAGCCTGCCTTGTTGATGCCCTCGAGCTGGCTCACAAGGCCGTCCAGCGTGTCCGCGCGGAAGCGCGCCGACTGCTTGACGCGATATTCGCCATGCAGCCTTGCGGCGCCATTCTTGTCGAAGATCTGCCAGGCCACCTGGCCGGGCTGGGCCAGGATGGCGCGGCCGAGTTTGGCATAGGTGAGCGCGCGGATGTCGGCGCCCTCGTCGAAGAAGCGCTGCCCGTCGGCGTTGACGACGATGCCTTCAAGATAGTCGTCGCGCTTGAACACAGTGCCGTATTCGAGTTCGTTGACGTCGGGTGCGTTCAGATCCCAGCTCGCCGAATGGCAGCCGGACCAGTTGCCGAACGGCATAGCGCCGAAGTCGAGCGCCATGCGCAGGCCATCTCCGGTGTTGAAGCGCGAGCCGCGCACCTTGGCGAGATCCCACGAGGGGCCGAGATAGCGCGTGCGCCATTCGACATTCGCCTCGAAGCCGCCGGCGGCGAGGATGGTGCTGCGCGCATGAATGGTGATGTCTTTGCCGTCGTGCCGCGCAACTACGCCCGCCGTCGTGCCGCACTGGTCGATCAGTTCGCGCGCCTTCGTTTCATACAGGATGCGCACGCCCATGTGCTCCGCCGTCTTGAACAGGGCTTCTGACGCACCCTCGCCGGCGCCGTAGGCTTCGAGCGCGGAGCCGCCGGAAAACCGGATGCGACCGTCGGGCAGTTTGAACTGCCATTCGTACAGCGGCAGAAAGCGCACACCCTGCCGGTGCAGCCAGAACATGGTCTCGCGGCTGTTCTCGACCAGCATGTCGGCCATCTCGGGCTGGCAGCGATACTGCGTCACGCGCGCCAGGTCGTCGAAATATTCCTCGCGTGTATAGGAGCCGAATTCGGCGCGGTCGCGCTCCGCCTGGCTCAAGCCGCCGACGAGCGTGTCGATGTCGTCGACGCCGTGATAGACCGAGCGTATGGCGCCGTTCGAGAAGCGGGTGTTGCCGCCGCGCTCGGCCGGCGGCGCCTTTTCCAGCACGATGACCGAAGCGCCCGCCTGCCGTGCGGCAACGGCGGCGCAGAGGCCGGCCATGCCGGCGCCGACGATCAGTACATCAGCTTGGAGGACATCGGCTTCCAGCGCAGTTTCGCCCTGCGGCAGTTGAGCTTGCGACATTTGGGCTTCCTCCCACCGGCGAAACGATTGATGCTGCTCGCCTCGAAAAGCCTTCGATCGCGGGTCTGCGGGCCTGTCAATGTCCGGCTTGAGTATGATTGTCAATCGGCGCTCCGCAGGATGCGCCGAATGGGAAACAACGCTAGTGTAGCTTTTCCCTCAAGTCCTGGTGATACATGCGCCTTTCTCTCCTGCGTGGTTATGGTCTTGCGCTGGCGATTGTTTTCGTCGCCGTTCCAGCAGCCGCGCAGACGCAGCGGCCTGTCTGGTTCACCATGCCCAGCGATAACAGGATGCAATTGATTTTTGGTGTGCCGGAAAGCGACATTGCGATCATGGCGGTCATCTGCACGAAGGGAAGCGACGCGATCGAGGTTCATTCGCTCATCGGATCGCGCGGCCTGAAGGTGGGTGATGCGGCGACCGTCACCCTGTCCAACAGCAAGATCAGGAAAACCTTCAGCGGCAAGGCCTACAAGGATGACGAAGGCACCACAGCCAATGTGGAGGGAAGCGGCAAGCTTGCCGATTTCGAAGAGGTGATCAATGTGGGACGGCCGTTCGTCATCTTGGTCAAGGGCGCCAGATATGGCCTCTCCACGAATGGGGTGCAGAAGCCGCTGGCGAGGCTCGTTGCCGCCTGCCGAGGCCGTTGAAGGCGGGGTCTGTCTTTTCCTGCAACGGAAATCTCCGCCGGGCCTGGGCCCGGCGGAGACTTTGTTGTGCGGGCCGGCCTAGAAGCGTCCGCGATGTCCGCCGCCGAAGTGTCCTCCACCGCCGCCGAAGCGGGGCTGGCCCATGGAGGCCGTGCGGGTGAAGGTCGGCTGGCGCATCGCAAAGCTCGGCTGGCGTGCGGCGAATGACGGCTGACGCGGCATGAACGTCTGCTGACGCGGCATGAAGGTCTGCTGACGTGCCATGAAGGTCTGCTGACGTGCCATGAAGGTCTGCTGGCGCGGCATGAAGGTCTGCTGATGCTGCGTGAACATCGGCCGGCGGTTGAAGTCATGGCTCAAGGGCCGGAACGGGCTGGCTTGACCCATTTGCTGCGCCTTGAAACCGGACTTTGTGAACGGGTTCAGGCCGGGCATGTTGCTGGCGAACTGCTTGGGCACTGTGGTCCCGCCGCCGCCTTGTTGGTTCTGCGGTACAGTCGTGCCGCCGCCGCCCTGCTGGTTGCCGGCCACCTGGCCCTGGCCACCCGGCTTGCCGCCCTGCTGGCCATTGCCGGCCACCGGGCCTTGGCCGCCGCCCTGCTGCGGATTGCCGCCCTGGCCGTTGCCGGCGACGGGGCCCTGGCCACCTGGTTTGCCGCCCTGCCCGTTACCGGCCACCGGACCCTGGCCGCCCGGCTGCGGATTACCGCCCTGGCCGTTGCCGGCGACGGGGCCCTGGCCACCCGGTTTGCCGCCCTGCTGGCCGTTGCCGGCCACCGGGCCCTGGCCGCCCGGCTGCGGATTGCCGCCTTGCTGGCCGTTCTGACCTGGTTTGCAGAACTGGCCGAAGATTCCGCACTTCATGTCGGGGTTATTGTTGGCCTGGTTGGGAAACGGCTTGGGGAAGGGATGAGGGAAGGGATGCGGGAACGGGAAGTTGGGGAACGGGAAGCGGCCGGGGTGCCGAATAATGACGACCGGCGGCGGGAAGGACGCCGGGACCCAGCGACCGCCGCCGACGAAGGGCGGCGGACCACCGACCGGACCACTGATGACCGGCATTGGCATCGGCGCCGGCATGGACGGCATCACCGGCATAACGGCGCGGGCCGGAAACGACGGCGGCGGCGGCGCCATTCCGCAACCCTTGCCGAACTGGCTCTGCGGCACATAGGTCCACAGGTTCGGATCGGCCTGAAAGTTGGCGCTCTGCACCATGGCTTCGTCCTGCACGGGCGGAAGCGGCGCCCAGCCGACCTGACCGTCGCGGCTGTTCCAGGCGACGGCGCCGGGCGAGAATTCGGAGCCTGGCACCCACAGCCAGCCCTGCTCCTGATCGAGGGTCCAGCGGCCGTAGTGGCTCACCACCTGGCCCCATTCGGTCTTGTCGTCGTAATACCAGGCCTGGGCCTGCGTGTTGTAGGTCCAGTTGCAGGCCTCGAAAGGTTTCCAGGTCTGGGATACCTGGGTCGGCTTCCAGACGTCGCCGTATTTCGGATGCTGGAAAAACTGGCCGTATCTGGCCAGCATCTGCTGGACTTCGCCGCCGCCGTCGGCCTGGGGACCGGAGTCCATGGCGGAGGGAGCGGGCGGCGGAGCGCCGGCGCCCATCGGGGCCGCGCTGGCTGCGGAGATGGCGAACATGGAGACGCCGACGACGAGGACGGCTGCAAACGCCGGCCGTTTCACGAACGGACGCTTGTCGGACTTGCTTGCAATGCTGAGCATGGGACTGATCCTTTCCGTTGTTGCGGGCTGGTTTGCCGCGACGCCTGCGGTGAGGCGATGAATGGATCATGCCGCCATTATGGCAGAGCTGCCGTGCGCGGCAGCACACGAAGCGAAGCCAATTCACATTGACGCCGAATTCCGCCACGGACGCTGACGTCATTCGTTCGGTTGAGATCGTTGCGCGCCGGAAATTCGTGACGGGTGTCGAAGCGACGTCAGCAGGCGCTGTCATTATGCGGTCATAAGCGTTCGATCATTTTCGAAGCTTAAGCGGGTCGCGCGGCGTTCGTTGCGAGAACGGCTTATGCAGTGCCGGACACTAAGGATCGAACGTGACGACACAGGCTGACGGCGAGCTGGCACCCGGCGCTGGCGACAGAAGAGGCGATATCGACCTGTCGGCCGCATCGAAGTCAGGCAATTACGGCATCGTCCCCGGACTGGTCTGGGCGTTTCACATTCATAACGACGGCTCGGCTGAGCCGATGCCCGTCGAGCAGGCGCTGGAAAATCGCCACGATGGCTGGTTGTGGGTCCATCTCAATCTGACGGACGCGCGTGCCCGCCAGTGGCTGAAAGATATCGACCTGCCGGTTGCCGCCATGAAGCTGCTCACGTCGCACGACAATCATCAGCAACTGCATGCGACCGATGCCTGCATTTACGGCGTCATTGCCGACCTCAGCCAAAGTCTGGGCGAGACCGTCGACGAGTTCGCTCACCTGCATTTCGTCGCGACGGAACGTCTTTTGATCAGCGGGCGCTATCGGGCGCTCGCCGCGGTCAACAAGGTGCGGGAACTCATTCAGCAGGATGAATACCGCCTGCCGTCCGTGGCGGCGCTGATGGAATTGATCGTCGAGAATGTCGCCGACGCCGTCGCGCGCCTGGCCGACAAGATCTCTGCGGATCTCGACAAGCTCGAAGACGACCTGACCCGCGGCTCGTATGAGGACAGCAGGCTGCATCTGAGCCGGGCCCGCCGCACCAGCGTCACCCTGCATCGGCATCTGGCTGGCCTGCGCACGCTGTTCCATCGTCTGGAGCTGGAAGGCACAGCTGACTTGAAGCCGCAACTGCGGCTGGCCGCGAGCAAGCTGGCGCAGCGCCTCGACGCGCTCGATCATGATGTGGTCGAAATCCGCGATCGCGCCCGCCTCCTGCAAGAGGAGATCAGCGAGGCGCTGGCCGCCGCGTCCAATCGTGCCGTCAATATCCTTTCCGTCATTACCACCGTCGTGCTGCCGCCGACACTCGTCAGCGGCATCTTCGGCATGAACACGAAAGGCCTGCCTTTCGCCGAAGATCCCGACGGCTTTCTCTGGGCGACGGCACTCATGATCGCTGCGACCGTCGGTGTCTACTTTTTAATGAAACGCATCGGGGCGTTGAAGTTCTAGGTGCGTCGACGATGGCGCTCCATGCCGCAGAAGCGACCGGCCGTTGCATCGCTGCGCCGGTTCGGCCGTGACGCCATCCGAAGAAGTACCGCGCGGAAAATCCAGGCATCTGTCATCTGAATGATAAGCACGGGCGTCACAGTGGGCCGTACCAAGTATGGGGGTCAACATGAGTGACATTGCGCTACAAGGATCGATGGAGCCCGCGCGGCAACAGCACAGTCCGCTTCCGAATCTCGATAAGGGGTTCAATCCGCTGACGCTGATCCTCTTCATGGGCGTCATGGCGGCCGGCCTGCTGTTCGTCGGCTACAGCATCTACGAAGATGTCGAGGCGACGGGCGCCAAGGTCACCACCTACCTGCCGTACCTGCTGCTGTTCGTGGCGCTCCTCATCGCTTTGGGCTTCGAATTCGTCAATGGCTTCCACGACACGGCGAACGCCGTCGCGACCGTGATCTACACACACTCCCTGCCGGCCGAATTTGCGGTCATCTGGTCGGGCTTCTTCAACTTTCTCGGCGTGCTGACGTCAACCGGCGCCGTCGCCTTCGGTATCGTGTCGCTGCTGCCTGTCGAACTGATCATGCAGGTCGGCAGCGGCGCCGGCTTTGCTATGGTGTTCGCGTTGCTCATCGCGGCGATCATCTGGAACATGGGCACATGGTATTTTGGCCTGCCGGCTTCGAGCTCGCATACGCTCATCGGCTCGATCATCGGCGTCGGCGTCGCCAATGCGTTGATGCGCGGCCAGGATGGCACCTCAGGCGTCGATTGGGGCAAGGCGATCGAAATCGGTCAGTCGCTGCTGCTGTCGCCATTGGTCGGCTTCATCGCCGCTGCTCTGCTGCTGCTGGTATTGAAAGTGGTCATCAGAAATCCGGCGCTGTACCAGGCGCCGCAAGGCAATAAGCCGCCGCCGCTGTGGATCCGCGGCCTTCTGGTTCTGACCTGCACGGGTGTCAGCTTCGCGCATGGGTCGAACGACGGTCAGAAGGGCATGGGCCTGATCATGCTGATCCTGATCGGCACGGTGCCGACCGCTTATGCGCTGAACCGGGCGCTGCCCGACAGCGGCTTGCAATCCTTCCGCACGACATCGGCCAACGCGGCCAAGGTGATCGAAGAAAAGGCTACTGGCTACAGCGTGCTCGGCAACCCGCGTCCGGCCGTCTCGCTCTATGTGTCGCAGCACAAGATCAGCGAAGGCACCTATCCCTCGCTCGCCGTTCTCGTGAAAGACATCTCCAAGCAGATCGACGAGTATGGCTCGCTCGCCAAGGTTCCGGCGGCTGCCGTCGGCAATACGCGTAACGACATGTATCTCGCTTCCGAGGCGATCCGCTTCCTGATGAAAGACAAGGAAAACGATCTGTCGAAGGAACAAGTCGATGCGCTGAACGCCTATAAGGGCTCACTCGACAGCGCCACCCGCTTCATCCCGACCTGGGTCAAGATCGCGGTGGCGATCGCGCTCGGCCTCGGCACGATGATTGGCTGGAAGCGCATCGTCGTCACCGTTGGCGAGAAGATCGGCAAGACGCATCTGAGTTATGGTCAGGGCGCCTCGGCGGAACTGGTGGCTGCCGCCACGATTTTCGCCGCCGACAATTACGGATTGCCGGTCTCGACGACGCATATTCTGTCGTCCGGCGTGGCGGGCGCGATGGCGGCGAACGGCTCGGGCCTGCAGTGGTCGACGATCCGCAACATGCTGATGGCCTGGGTCCTGACCCTGCCGGTCGCCATCATGCTGTCGGCCACGCTGTACTATCTCTTCTCGCACATCTTCTGATCGCGGCGACGCCCTCTGGAATGCAGAGAGCCGCCCCTCGGGGCGGCTCTCTTGTTCTCGCGGATATGACGGCAGCGACGAGCCGGTCGACCAACACAAAAAGCCGCCATCAGGCGGCTCTTCGTCACTGCCTATGGCAGGGAGCGATTAAACTTTGGGTGCGGCCGGGCGGCGCATGCCGACCGGAGCCTTCGGCTTCGGGGCGGCGATAAGGCCTTCACGGATCGCGGTCTTGCGCGCAAGCTTGCGCGCGCGGCGAACGGCTTCCGCCTTTTCGCGGACCTTGCGCTCGGACGGCTTTTCATAGGCCGAACGGAGCTTCATCTCCCGGAAAATGCCTTCGCGCTGCATTTTCTTTTTCAGGAATTTCAAGGCCTGGTCGACGTTGTTGTCGCGGACTAAAACTTGCAAACTGTTTCCAATCTCGTGGCTGATGCCCGGCCTCTATACACGAGATTGCCGAAAAAAGCTCGCACGACTTTCACAAAAGGGCTTTTGGCGCCATTTTACACCGTGAGCGCAGCAAAATCGCCCGTGCGGACTGTTTTTATTGGATAAAATCGGATTCGAGCCGGCCCGCGAGGGCCGCAAATCCTTCCGGAGAGCCATCCGAATGATCAACACCCCCCGGTCGCGGCGCGGCATGGTGACATCGCCTCACCACCTCGCCAGCGAAGCCGGTCTTCGCGTCCTGCGGGAGGGCGGCAACGCCATCGAAGCGACGATCGCCATGGCGGCGATGCTGGCGGTCGTCTATCCGCATATGACGGCGATCGGCGGCGACGGCTTCTGGCTGATTTCCCAGGGCGGGGCCGAGCCGGTCGCGATCGACGCCTGCGGGGCCGCCGCCGGCGACGCGACACCGGGGCTTTACGCCCGCAATGGACTGGCGGCCATTCCGTGGCGCGGTCCATTGGCGGCCAATACGGGTTGCCGGCACGGTTTCCGGATGGGGCGAAGCGCACAGGCTGAGCGATGAGATGGGCGGGCGGCTGCCTTTGTTGCGTCTGGTCGAGGATGCCGAATGGTCGGCGCGCAACGGCTTTGCGGTGACGGCGAGCCAGCGCGAGCTGACGATCGCCAAGCTGGCGGAACTACAATCCGTTCCAGGCTTCACAGAGACCTTCCTGATCTCGGGACGCGTGCCTGAGGAGGGCGAGATCATGAAGCTGCCGGCGCTGGCGGCGACATTGAAGCTGATCGGCGAAGCCGGAACCGAGGATTTCTATCGCGGCGCGCTTGCAAGAGAGATCGCCGCCGACCTGGCGTCGCTTGGTTCTCCCGTTGCGCCGGAAGACCTTGCCGCCCATAACGCGCAGCGGCGCACGGCGCTGACGACGAGGATCAGGGGTGCGCAACTGTTCAACTTTCCGCCGCCGACGCAGGGTGTCGCCTCCCTGATGATCCTTGCGCTCTTTGATCGTCTCAACGTCAGGCAGGCGGAAGGCTTCGAGCATATCCATGGTCTCGTCGAGGCGACCAAGCAGGCTTTCATCCTGCGTGACCGTTATGTCGGCGATCCCGGCAGCATGGTCGAGACGGCGGAAAGCCTGCTCGATCCGGCTGTGCTGGACCGGATGGCAGCGCGGATCGATATGTCCAAGGCCTTGCCGTGGCCGCAGCCGGCCGGCGGGGGCGATACGGTCTGGCTCGGCGCGATCGACGCCAATGGCATTGCGGCAAGCTTTATTCAAAGCATCTTTTTTGAATTCGGTTCCGGCTGCGTGCTGCCGAACGCAGGCTTCGTCTGGCAGAACCGCGGCGCCAGTTTCAGTCTCAAGGGCGATGGCCCACGCCTGCTCGCGCCGGGACGCAAGCCGTTTCATACGCTCAATCCGGCTATGGCGCGCTTCGATGACGGACGCATCATGGTCTATGGAACCATGGGCGGCGAGGGCCAGCCGCAGACCCAGTCGGCGCTGTTCTCGCGCTACGGCATGTTCGGCCAGGGCCTGCAGGCGGCGATCACGGCGCCGCGCTGGCTGCTCGGCAAGACCTGGGGCGAGAACAGCGTGACCTTGAAGCTCGAGAACCGATTCGATCCACAACTCGTGATGAGGCTACGCGAGGCCGGCCACGATGTCGAAATGCTCGATGCCTTCACCAGTACGATGGGGCATGCGGGCGCCATCATCATGCATCGCAATGGAATGTTCGAGGGCGCGACCGATCCGAGAAGTGACGGCGCTGCAATGGGGTTTTGACTTGTTGTTTCGCTTCAGCCCTGGTGTCGTTCCCGCCAAGCGCCTGTGGCGCGTCGGGAATGACATTGGCGGCGGCCCGAATCAACCCGTCAAATCCTCTGAGCAAGGTACTATGATCCCGGGCTCATGAACCAGGCACGCACGAGCAGCGCGCTGCCGGAGATGAGCAGCAGACTGTAGATCATCTTGAGGAACTGTTCGCGCGACATGGCGAGCGTGATCTTGTGGCCGAGCCAGGTGCCGAGGATCATTGCCGGCACGCAGGCCGCCGCCAGCACCAATGTGTGCAAGTCCGTATAGACTCCGGCGAAGAAGAAGGTGACGGCACGGGTGAAGGTGCTCAGGCTGATGAGGGCGCTCTGCGTGGCGCGAATGGCGTCCTTGTCGACAAGCCGGCGGGTCAGATACATCGCGTAGATGAAGCCGCCGCTGCCGAACATGCCGCTGAGGATGCCGCCAAGCCCGCTGAAGGGAACAATCCAGCCGCGGCTTATCGTGCCGGAGCGTGGCGGCGCGAGCAGCGAATAGAGGGCATAGCCGATCACGAAAACGCCCAGCGCGATCATCATAGGCCGCTGGGGTATGATGAGCAGCGTGTTGGCGCCGATGATACTGCCGATGATCAACAACGGGATCATCCATTTCAATTCGTCGAAGGCGACCTTGCTGCCGAGTTTCAAACCGTTGAAGGTCGCTGCGGCGCAATCGACCAGCGCCAGCACCGGCACGACGGTCGCCACCGGCATGAATTGCGCCAGTGCCGGCGCGGTGATGAAGACGGCGCCGAAGCCGGCCATGGCGAATATCGCATAGCCGAGAGTGACGGCTGGAAAGGCGATCAGGAGCAGCCAGATCGGCGGAAAAGAATCTGGGCTCATACACGGGACTCCGGAAGGCGATTCATTGCTGTTGTGGCAACGCCAGAAACCACGTTACCGCGGGCTTGACCAGCCGCCCCTCTGCCGACGACGTCGGCTAAACGGCAATTTCCTCGGCGTAATGGACCGCCAGCCAGACGGTCGGTTTTTCCGCGTCGGTCCATTCCACACGGTGGCGTGTATTCGCCGGGATTTCGATCCAGTCGCCGGGGGCGAGTATCTGCGTTGCCGCTTCATCCTCGAAACGAAGTCCGGCCGCGCCCGACAGCAGTGCCACCCATTCCGTGCGGTGCTGTTCCAGCCATTCCCCGGCGGGCGTCGCCTGGCCCATCGACACGATCCGTTCGATCTTGACCTCCGGCGTCGATGTCAGTTCGCTGGACTGTTCGGTTCTCAAGCGCTGGGGAATTTCGGCAAACAGGTTGCCTTTCCGGAACATTGCTTTCTCCGTGTGAGAGACTTCTGGGGCCGCCTCTCTCTTTAACTCAAGATTCCGGGGCAGGGACAGAGCGGATTTTCCGGCCCTGCGGAGGATTGCGCAGCCTCAGATGGATGTCGTATTCGTTGCCGCGACCGGTTCTGGACATGGGCGCATTGGCTGGGGACGAGGTTGAGATGGCAATCGTGCGATCCGGACTTCCCGTCATGGCATTTCCAACGATCGCAAAATGGGAAGCCTGGCTGGCGGCGCAACCGGCATCGTCGCCGGGGATCTGGCTGAAGCTGGCCAGGAAGGCTTCGGGCGCGATCAGCATTTCGCGGCAGGAGGCGATCGAAGGTGCGCTCTGTCATGGCTGGATCGACGGCCAGCTCGACTCTTTCGACGAATCGCACTGGCTCGTTCGCTTCACGCCGCGCAAGAAGAACAGCAAATGGTCGCAGCTCAATCGCAGCAAGGCGGAAAAGCTGATCGAGCAGGGACGGCTTGCTGCCGCCGGCCTGCGCGAGATTGACGAAGCCAAGGCCGATGGGCGCTGGGAGGCTGCCTATGCCCCGCAAAGCAAGGCCAGCGTTCCCGAAGACCTGCAGCAGGCGCTCGACGCCAAGCCGAAAGCCAGGCGATCGTTCGACGAACTCGACAGCGCCAACCGCTATGCCATTCTGTATCGCCTGCAGACCGCCAAGACCGAGAAGACCCGTGCGGCGCGGCTGGAAAAATTCGTCGCCATGCTCGCGCGGGGCGAGACGATCCACCCGCGCAAGACTCTGCGTAAGGCCGTAGCGCGATCATAGCTGCACAGGCTTGTGAATCAGGCTTTCGCCGTTTCGAACCGGGCGGCCTTCGCGGCGTCCAGATCCATCCAGTTCACGCCCCACATATGGCCATCCGGATCCTCGAAGCTGCGGCCGTACATCCAGCCATAGTCGTCTATCGGCGAGGGATCGACGTTGCCGCCTGCTGCACCCGCCCTGGTGACGACGTCGTCAACCTCGGTTTTGCTGGCGGCTGAGATGCAGATCAGCATCTGGTTGCTGGTCTTCGCGTCGGAGATCGGCTTGGGGGTGAACTGGCGGAATTTGTCGTGGGTCAGCAGCATGACATGAATGGTTTCGGAAAAAACCATGCACGAGGCGGTGCCGTCGCAGAATAGCTCGTTTTTGGTGGCGCCGATGGTCTGATAGAAGGCGGTGGCGCGGGGCAGGTCGGCGACGGGCAGATTCAGAAAGATCATTTTCGGCATTGCAGGCTTCCTCTGGTTGCACCGGCCAAAGGACGTTCGCCGGGCGGCAAATCCGACAGCGGGGCGAAAAATATTTGCACGGATCAAGTCGCCCTCGTGTCGGATTGCCGGTTGCTGGTTCGTCCTGGAGGGGTAAACGATTTTATGGAGAGAGAGATGACGACTGCCGCTGCCCCCGCATCCGACCGTGAACTGGTCCTCACCCGTCTGATCGATGCGCCGCGCGAGAAGCTGTTCAGGGCCTGGACCGAGCCGGATCTGCTCAAGCAATGGTTCGCGCCGCTACCCTATACGACGCCGGTGGCGGAACTCGACGTGCGGCCGGGCGGCGCCAATTTCATCGTCATGCGCGCGCCGGACGGCACCGGCATGCCCAATCAGGGCGTCTATCTCGATGTGGTCAAGAACGAGCGGCTGGTCTTCACCGATGCCTATGCGGACGCCTGGACGCCGTCGGAGAAGCCGTTCATGACCGTGATCATCACGTTCGAGGACGAGGCCGGCAAGACCCGCTACACCGCCCGCGTGCGGCACTGGAGCGTCGAGGATTGCGAGACCCACAGGAAGATGGGCTTTCATGAAGGCTGGGGACAGTGCGCCGACCAGCTCGAGGCATTCGTCGCGAAGCTGTGAGGGCAGGCGCCGATTTCCATTGTCATGCCTGCGCAAGTGCGATACGCGCGGCGGCTGCGACGTATTTGTCGATCGGTTGCATGACAGGACAGGGAAACAGTGACGAGTCGGGCGGGTGTTCAGAAGGCAGGTTTTTGTGGAATCGATTTCGGGACATCCAATTCCACGGTTGCCGTCCTGCATGGCAATGAGATCGTGCTGGCGCCCGTCGAGGGCGATCACGAGACCATTCCGAGCGCGATTTTCTTCAGCTTCTCCGAGGGACCTCTGTTCGGCCGCCGCGCCATCCAGGATTATACGGATCACGAGCCGGGCCGGCTCATGCGATCGCTCAAGAGCATTCTCGGTTACGGACTGTTCCATGAAAAGACGCGGCTGCAGAAGCAGAACCTGGCGCTGTCGGATGTGCTCGGCCTGTTTCTCGCGCACCTGAAGAAGAAGAGCGAGGGCTTCGCCGGGCGGGAGCTTGAGTCCGCCGTGCTCGGGCGTCCGGTGCAGTTCATCGAGGGGGATGCCGCCGCCGACCGGCAGGCGCAGGACGATCTCGAAAGCGTGGCGCGCAAACACGGTTTCCGCAACATCGCCTTTCAGTATGAGCCGATCGCCGCAGCACTTGAATATGAGCGAAGCGTGCGTGGCGAAGAAACCGTGCTCATCGTCGATATCGGCGGCGGCACGGCCGATTTTTCCGTCGTGCGCGTGTCGCCGGACCGGGCGCGCGCCGCCGATCGCGCCGGCGACATCCTGGCCAATCGCGGCATCAGGGTCGGCGGCACGGATTTCGACCGCATGATCTCGTTGCGCTATGTCATGCCGTATTTCGGCTATGGCTCGACCTATGGCGAGAAGAGGCTCGAACTGCCCGGCGCGATTTTCATGGATCTGACGACCTGGTCGCGCATCAATTTTCTTTATACGAAGAGCGCGCTGACGATGCTCCGCTCGCTGCGTCATGAAGCGGCCGAGCGCGACAAGCTCGACCGGCTGCTGCATGTCATCGAACACCGCGACGGCCACCGCCTCATCGGCAAGGTCGAGCACGCCAAGATCGCCTTGACCGAGGCGAAGACCTCGCAGATCGACCTTGCCGAATTCATTCCCGACCTGCGCATTCCGCTCGATCGCAAGAAGGTGGCGGCGGCCGTCGAGCCCGGCATCGCGCGCATCGGCGAGGCGATCCTGGCGACGCTCAAGGATGCGGGTCTGAAACCCGCAGGCATCGACACGGTGTTCCTCACCGGCGGCAGTTCGCTGATGCCGGCGGTGCAGGACTGCGTGTCGCGCCTGATGGGCCGCAAGGATCTTGCCGTCGGCGATATGTTCGGCGCGGTCGGCAAGGGGCTGGGGCTCGATGCGCAGGCGAGGTTCGGGTGATGTTCCAATGCGCCCGGCTGTCATCCCCGACGCACCGCAGGCGCGGGCGGGGTCCAGACCTGACGATTCAGCACATCGGATGCGCCCGGCATTGATGCAGCTTCAACGCCTGGTTTCCCGCTCGCGCTGCGCGCGTCGGGAATGACATTGACCGCGGCCTCAAACCGCGATGGGTGTTAACTGTTCCACATACCGGTTGCCCGGCCTCGCCAGCCCCAGATTCTCCCGCAGCGTTGTGCCCTCATACTCCGTGCGGAACAGGCCGCGCCGCTGCAGTTCCGGCACAACCATTTCGACGAAATCATTCAGCCCGCCGGGGAAATGCGACGGCAGGATGTTGAAGCCGTCGGCGGCGCCGCCTTCAAACCATTCCTCCATCATGTCGGCGATCTGTTTCGGTGTGCCGGTGACGACGTTCTTACCGCGCGCACCGGCCATGCGCAGCGCCACTTCGCGCAGGGTCAGGTTCTCGCTGCGCGCAAGTTCCTGGGCAGATGCGTAGACATACTGGCTGGCGTTGGTGGTGGCGGGCAGATCGTCGGGAAACGGCGCGTCGATGTCGTAGCCTGAGAAATCGATGCCGCCGAGAATGGTCGAGAGAATTTCCAGGGCGACGACGGGATGGGTGAGTGATTCCAGATGCCGCACCTTCTCAGCCGCTTCCGCATCGGTGCGGCCGACGATCGGCGCCAGGCCGGGCAGGATTTTCATCGTGTCGGCCGAGCGGCTGCGCGATGCCGCATGGCCCTTTATCTTGTCGTAGAAAGTCCTGGCCGCTTCGAATGTCAGCGGCGCGCAGAAGATGACTTCGGCGAATTCAGCCGCGACCGCCATCATGTCTTCCGAGCCGCCGGCCTGCACGATGACCGGCCAGCCCTGCGGTGTGCGGGCGACATTCAACGGTCCCTTGACCGAGAAGAATTCGCCCTTGTGGTTCAGCGTATGCAGCGCATCCGGCGTGAAGAAGCGGCCGCTTTCTTTGTCGCGCACGAAGGCGTCATCGTCCCAGCTATCCCACAGGCCGGTGACGATGGTGGCGAACTCATGCGCGCGCAAATAACGCTCGCGATGATCGAAGTGGGTCTCGCGGCCGAAGTTGGGCGCTTCGGCGCCGAGCGCGGAGGTGACGAGATTCCAGCCGGCGCGGCCCTGGCTCAGATGATCGAGCGAGGCGAATTTGCGCGCCACATGATAGGGCTCGTTGTAGCTGGTGGAGGCGGTGGCGACGAGGCCGATGCGCGAGGTTACGACCGACAGGGCGGAGAGCAGGGTCAGCGGTTCAAAATTGGCGACATATTGCGCCGAGCGCGACAGCGCCTCCATCTTCGCCTCGCGGACGCAGATGTTGTCGGACAGAAAGATCATGTCGAATTTGGCGCGTTCGGCGCTCTGCGCGATCTCGGCGTAATGGGCGAAGTTGACGCCGGCATCGGCCTGGGCGTCGGGATGCCGCCACGACGCCACGTGATTGCCGGTGGGATTGGCGAAGACGCCGAGTTTCATCTGCCTCTTTGGAGCATCTGTCATGCGTCATCGTCCCATTGCCATTGGGATATCGCAAAGCAAGACGCGCGCCAGCCGAGAGCGCCGCAAGGGTGCGGCCTGGCACGCAAAATGCCTGCAAGTGACTGACAGCGAAGCCGAAACGGCGCGCCCCACGGAGACTGAAATGGGAACCAGCATAACTTTCAAATGCCCGGACGGCACCATGGCCCCCGGCTATCTCGCCCGCGCGGCGCAGCCGAATGCGCCCGGCATCGTCGTCATCCAGGAATGGTGGGGCGTGCAGGAGCAGATCAAGGGCATGGCCGACCGTCTGGCGCTCGCCACGACTGTCCGGTTCATGCATAATCCCAATTTAGGATGAGTTGCGTTGTGTCGCGTTTTGGTGGGGGCGTGGCTCGCTTCAGGCGGGTCACGTCCTTTCGG
>JARHVB010000045.1 GCA_029222685.1 Terripilifer ovatus
TCCGCCACCGCTGCTTCCCCGCATCGCAAATCACTCCGCATATCTTGCAAAGTGAATCACGAAAAACAACGAAAGGGGAGAGTTTTTCAGCAGCCTGCTAGAGCGTTTTCGAGCGAAGTGGTCACCGGTTCGCGTGAAGACACCCGTCGGGGCGCGCTCGGCGCTTCGAGACCTGCGCGTCGGCCAAACAGCCCGGCGGCGGAGCAGCCCGGCGGAGCGGCCTGACCAGCGTCAAGCCTCCACGCGGTGCTCAACTCGCTCCGGAGCTGCAGATGGCTGAGACGCGGTGTCCAGTAGCAGGACAGCGCCACCGGTGTTCGACACCGGCACGTGATAGGTGCTGCTGATATGGCTGACCTCGTTGGGCAAAGCGCCGCGCATTGCAATCCAGGTCATCAATTCGACCCCCTGGGAGCCGGCCTTTTCGATGATCTCCGCCGTGGACAACCGCACCAGCGAGCCCGGGTGATCGACGATCGCATCGAGGCAGAAGCGATCGAAGTCGGCATTGATGAAACCAGCCCGGGTTCCATCGAGCTGATGGGACAGGCCTCCGGTCGCAACGACCACGACTTTGGCGTCGGATTTCCAGCTGCGAACGGCTTCTCCGATCACGTTGCCGAGTTTCCAGCAACGATGCGGACTGGGCAGGGGGTGCTGAATGGAATTGATCGAAACAGGCACGACCTTCACCGGCCAGCGGTCACCGGCGTTGGGAAACATAAGTTTCATGGGAAGAGTGAAGGCGTGATCGACCAGCATCTCCTGGCAGGTCGCTATGTCGAATTCCTTGTCAACAAGCGCATTGGCAAGATGCCAGGAAAGACGGGGCTCGCCGGTGAAAGAAGGCAGAACGGGTATGCCCCAGCCTTCGTCAGCATTTGCGTAAGTGGCAGCGGCCCCGAGCGCGAAAGTCGGCATGGTGTTGAGAAAGAAATTCAGGCCGTGGTCATTGTACAAAACGACGGCGATATCCGGCTTTGTCTGATCGAGCCAAGTGTGCACGGGCTTGAACGCATCAAAGAACGGCTTCCAATAGGGCGTCTCTGTCTCGTGCTTGGCAATGGCCGTGCCGATGGAGGGCACATGCGATGTGGCGAGTCCGCCAACGATATGGGCCATGGTCAAACTCCCTGGTCGACAAGATGCTGTTTAAAAGCGGTGACCGACATCCCGGTCTGCTGCGCGCCGATGTCCTGAACGCCCAGTCCGAAAATCCCGGCGAGTTTCGCCAGGTAATAAACGTTGCCTCCCGCCTCGATCATCTTGAGGACGTTGCGGCTTGTAACCGCCTGCGTCTGCTCGGGCGTCAGTCCGTAGGCGCGCATATAGGCAGCCTCGTCCGCCTTGAACGCCGCGCGGTTCTTCTCCGAATTGAATGAAAAGCACATCTTGTTGAGAGCGTAGCCCTTCATCGCGGCGTTGCCGTCGAAGATAGGGGTTCCCTCGATATGGTGCAGATCGGACATCCTGATGTCTCCCACCGTGTCTTGATTGTCGCCTTACAAAACCTGAGCGACAACGTTCAGGGCATTTTCGCCGGGGCGTCCTTGCGTTCGGAGTCGCGCTTTCGCCGGGCGAGAACCGTCTGCCGGTCGGCGTAAGCGACCGCGATGGAAAAGACCAGGAAAGTGGCCACAACGCCGATCAGATAGATAGTTCCAATGATATCCGATTTCATAACAAGCCCCATCAATCGATATGGACATCATGCGCAAGATCGGGCCGTTCTCATTGATATGGATCAATCGGAAATCCGCGCCCACGCCCGCGATATGAATCTGTCACATTGGCTTGCAATCCTGAGAGCGCGGCAGAATGACAACATCGTCTGCCCGTTCATACCGACGGAGAACACCATGAAAGCGATGGATGTCATGAACCGGGAGGTGGTCACGGTCGGCCCGGACACCGATATTTCCGAGGCCGCCAAGCTGCTCACCGAACACGATATCAGCGCATTGCCGGTCGTTGACGGCGACCGGCACGTCGTCGGTATTCTCTCGGAAGCCGATCTGATGCGACGCGAGGAGATCGACACCGGGAAGCAGCGGCCGTGGTGGCTGGAGGCCGTCACGCCGGCGTCCACTCTGGCAGAGGAGTTCACGAAGTCGCACGGCAAGAAGGTGTCCGAAGTCATGTCGGATTCCGTCATCTCTGCGTCGGAAGATGCATCGCTAGCGGAAATCGCCACCATCCTCGAACGCAATCGCATCAAGCGCGTTCCGATCCTTCGAAACGGCGAACTCGTCGGCGTCGTGAGCCGCGCAAATCTGATCCAGGCATTGGCATCGTCGACGTCGTCGTCCAACGATCAGAACGCGGACCGGACGATCCGTCTCGCCCTTCTGACCGAGCTGGACAAGCAGCCCTGGACCGACTTTGGCAGCCGCAATGTAATCGTCAGCGATGGCACGGTTCACATCTGGGGACTGGTGAGTTCCGAGCAGGAGCGCCGCGCTCTTGTCGCTTTGGCCGAAACGATCCCCGACGTGAAGAACGTCGCGGACGAGATGATCCCGGCCTATTGAATCGAGCCGATACGCTATCAAGGGTCGCCCGAATGGCGACCCTTACGTTCTCATCACCGGATGATGAATAACGCCGCTGCGGCGCTTGCGCTCAGTGCCAGGGCCGACGCGCCCCCGATCATGAAGGCATACCGGCGCGAACCGATGGCGAAGCTGTAGGCGGCCTTGGCGACGATATTCGTTGCGACGGCGAGCAGGATCGACAGTTCGAGATGAAGCGGCGGGATGGCGGATCCGAGTTGGGCGACGGACAGGATAACGGGGTCGATGTCGGCGAAGCCCATGATCGCTGAGGTGATGATGGTCGCGTTGTCGCCGAGCGTGGTAGCGGCAACGCGAACCACGAATGTTGCAAGCGCCAGAATGGCGGTGAGCTGAAGCACGGACCACAGCCGGAACGGATTGCCGAGTTCGGTGGGCGCGACGGGCTCGTGCGTGGAGCGCAGGCTCGACACGATGGCGGCCGCTGCCAGCATGGCGGCGCCGATGCCGAGGACCGGGGCGATGGTTGCGACCCTGTCCGGCAGCAGAACCATGACGACGACAATTGCCCGCAGGACGGAGATCGTGCTCGCGGCGAGCGCTCCCGCCGCGATGACGCCGGCATTCGCCGCGCCGTCTGCAGTCTTCGCCCGGGAACGTCGCGCCGAGGTCAGCGCAACCGCCGTCGACGACACCAGGCCGCCGGCAATGCCGGCGATGAGCGGGCCATAAGCCGTGCCGAAAAACCTGACCGCCACGTACCCAACATAGGAGACCGCCGCGAGCGCGATGGCGAAAATCCAGATTTCGGCGGGATTGATGGCCTGGAACGGGCCGACAGCGCGATTGGGCAGAAGCGGCAGCACGACGAAGGCCATGGCCAGGAGAAGAATGGCCGAGCGCAGTTCCGCCCATTCCAGCTTGGCGATGAACCCGTGCAGCGTTTCCCGGCTGGCCAGAAGCAATGTCAGGCCGATGGCCGCCGCGGCCGTGATGGCGGGATCGCCGAGGACGGCGAGTGCGCCAAGTATGAATGTGGCTTGGCCGACGACCACGCTGGTGACGCTGAACTCGTGGTGTTCCTCGGCTTCGCGCCATTGGAAGAAGCCGAAGACGGCCGTAAAGGACAGGAACACGAGGGCGATCAGCAGGCTGGCACCGGCCCCCGATGCCGGAAGCTGTTGCGAGAGGGCCGCGGTGAGCCCGCCGAGCAGTCCGCTGGTGCCGAAGGTTCTGATCCCCGCCGTGCGTGAGCCAGGCGCGTCCGTCCGTTCGCGCCAATGGCGTTCCGTTCCCACGAGCAGGCCGACAGCCAGCGCCAGGCCGAGGCGGAACAGGAGCGATGATGTTTCCATGGACGAGGGTGTTCCGACGGACAATGCTTCAAGACATCATAAGAGGCATCGGCGTGATTGCGCGGGATCAAAGGAGAGGCCGTCCAAATACGGTCTTCTATTGTGGGCCGGCGTTGCTTTCCCAATGATCTGAATCAAGGTTTACCCGCAACTGTTGTGCAATTCTGTACCATAAACAACAATTCCGGAAGTCCATTCGTGCCACGTCGCATTCTTCTCATTCAGGGACATCCGGATCCGGATCGCCGGCGTTTCTGCCGCGCCCTGGCGGGTTCCTATGCGAAGGGCGCCCGCGACGCCGGGCACAGCGTGGAGGAAATCGATCTTGCCACCGTCGACTTCCCGCTTCTGCGCAGTGAGCTCGAATTCGAGCATGGCTGCATTCCGGAAAGTCTTCGTGCGGCTGAGGAGGCCATCCGCAACGCCGAGCACGTCGTCCTCGTCTTTCCGCTCTGGCTGGGCACGATGCCGGCCTTGGTGAAGGGATTTCTGGAACAGGTGATGCGGCCGGGCGTGGCCTTCGCATACAGGCAGGGCGGGTTTCCTGAAAAGCTCATGGCCGGGCGTTCTGCCCGCGTCGTCGTCACCATGGGCATGCCGACGCTTCTCTACCGCTGGTGGTATGGGGCCAATGGCACGCGGGTGCTCAAACGCAACATTCTCGAATTTACCGGCTTTCATCCCGTGCGGGAGACCCTGTTCGGCATGGTCGCCGACGCCGGCAAGGCGAGGAGAATGAAATGGCTCGATCGGATGTATGCGCTGGGAAGAAAAGCATCCTGACCAGCGTCGCCATGCTCTGGATTGACGTCAGCTCGTATAGATGACCTCACGCGTCGGATACCCGGGCCACCTGGTAGGTCGTCACCTTCCCCTCGTCATCCCGTATGGACACGTAATTGCCGGGAACAAACTGGTGTGTTTCGAGACGAAACCCGCGCTCGTCATCGGATGTTGCGTTTGGGTCGTAGTCGATCACCCACGTCGCTCCGTTTGGTCCGCCGGGGCGATGCAGCAGCCGTCCGAAGCGATCTTTCTCGTCAGGCGAGAAGCGCCGCGCCAGACACAGGCTTTGCGCCGTTTTGCAGGCATCGGTATCCAGGTATCCGTCAGCGTCGAGCGGAGCGGTGATGACATAGCCGTGCTTGCTGCTGCCGAGCGGAAAGTCCGGACAGCGCGCCAGTGTGAGAGTGATATGTTTGAACATCTTTATCCTCGATGCGCCAGAAAACAGGGAGCCGGGCTCCTGTCGACCCGGCCGGCAATGTTGAAATCAATTCATGGATTGCCAGCATGCGTCGTTGATATGCCGCAAATGTCGGCAGCCGGGCTTTGATCCAGCGCAATGCAAGGTGTCGATCCTGCCAGGCTTATTGAAAGAGAGTTACCGCCTGCCTTGCGGACAGGGCGTCCAGCGGTAGTCCACAGCGGAATTTCAGGAGATTGCCATGGCAGAGATACGTGTTCCCTCCGACTATTGGACGACAAGGCTTCTGCCCCAGGGCTGTGTCGATGCCTGGTTGGTCGACAACGGCGCCAAGGTTAAGAGCGGCCAGCCTCTGGTGAAGATTTCGATCGAAGATGCCATGCATGAAGTGCTTGCACCTTGCGACGGCACGCTCAGAATCCTGTATCGGGATGATGCCGTTTTCGATCCCGGCGCCGTGATCGGAGTCGTTGCCGACAGCGCCTCGTAACCAGAGCTGCATTTTCCGCCCGTCGTGCGGAAACATCGCCAGCCTTGCAGCACCGGATTGGTTTGCTGCAGGAATTTGCGTCTGGATCCGCCCTGTGCCGCTAACCATGCGGGACGAAGCTGGCGACGAACAGAAGAACGCTTGACGTTAGTCCGACGTAAGGCATCCACAGCGGACACAAGAAGATATCGTCGGGGGGCTTGATCTCCCGCAGCCGAATTCTGATTAACGCGAGGTTGACCATTGAGAATATGGCGAGCGTGGCGCGAGCGGTCAGGTCTGCAAGTCCCGAGAGTGGAACGGCCAATGCCAGCACCAGAATCGCGATAATTCCAATGACTGTCGCCAGCACAGGCGTCCTTGTTCTGGCGTTCACAGCCGCGAGCGCCTTCGGCAATCGACCATCATTTGCAAGTCCGTACATGACCCGTGCGATCATAATCATGTGGACGATCACGCCATTGAGCGTCGCTACAACAGCAATCCCGCCCATCGTGACGAGCGGCATGCCGGTCAGCCGCTCGAAAACGAGAGCCAAAGGAGCAGACGATTTAGAAAGTTCGGCGGGAGGAACTGCTATTACTGCGATCCAGATGATAAGGGCATAAAGGATTGCGGTGATGCCAAGCGTCAGAAAAAGAGCCCGCGGCAAGGTGAGGCGCGGCTGCTTCATTTCCTCCGATACATTGACGAGATGCTCGAAGCCGATAAAGGCAAACACTGCAACCAGTGCAGTACCGGCAACGCCGGTCCATGCGGTAACAGTGAAAGGAGGAATAGCTTCGGGAAGGCGCGTGATGATCTGCGGTCCCGCCAAAACACCAGCGCCTATGATCAACAGGAGTCCGCCGACCTCGATCAGCGTCATGATTCCTGCGAATGTGACGGACTGGACGGTCGCAAGACAGGCAATAAACCCCATGAGCAACACCACGCCCGTTATCAGGACAGGAAGTGGCAGAGGCACGAAGACAGAAATGTACCCGGCACTGCCGACGCTGATGGTGGCTGCGGAAATGGAGGCGGTTATGATGACCAGCAATCCAACCGTCAGGGTCAGCCAATCTCGAGTGAAAGCGGCGTCGACATAGGCGGCCTCGCTCGCGCTGACAGGCATCCGCGTCCCCAGTTCCGCAAAGGAGGCCGCGCTGAACAGCAACAGGACAGCGGCGATAACAAAAGCAAGCGGGGCATGCAGCCCGCTTCTGCCGGCAGCTAATCCGACCAAAACGTATATGCCCGCTCCAATGGTGACACCCAGGCCGTAGAGGACCGAATGCCCAAGGCTCAGGGATCGCACCAGTTGCGGCCGATTCGGCGGAGAATCCATGGACACGATCATCTCCGCGTTGACGGGGCTTCAGCCAAACGGTTCAGAAAGAGAGAAAAACCGGTAACGGCGCATAAGCGAGCATATGCTGAGTGACGCCGCCGAGGATAAGGTCCCGCAACTGGGAATGGCCGAAGGCTCCCATTACGAGACAGTCAGCCGCATAGGTCTGGGCCCGGTGCGATATGGCTTCCGCCGCCGAACGCTCGCCGATCTCGATGACCTCGGGCGAAGCCGCGATGCCGTGACGATGGAGGTAGTAGATCAGGTTTGCCGTATTGCTTTTTTCAACGACCTTGTCCGGCGCGGCTGTCACCACCAGGACGTCAGTCGCCTTTTCGAGAATGGGTAGCGCATCTGCTATCGAACGAATGGCTGCGCGGCTGCCATCCCACGCGATCACCGCGCGTCGCAAGGAGATCGTCTGACGGTGTCGAGGCAGGATGAGGCAAGGATGGCCCGAGCCGAACACCACGCTCCGGGCGAACAGAACCTCAGGCGCAGCATCTTCGCCGGCCGGCAGAACGGAGAGATCGCAAAACCGTGCGAAAGCTGCGAACCGGTCCGCTACTTCATGCTGGGAACACGACTGACGAGACAAAATATGCGGCACGCCGGCTTGTCTTGCCTGTTCAAGTAAATCATCCGCCACGGCCTCCCGGTTTGCGGCGGCCTTGGCTTCCTCGGCAGAAATAACTGTTCCCACGAAGGGCATGGTGTAGTTGGCGTAACCGAGCCCGAATGGTGGCACCACTTCGAGGCTGAGAACGGAGAGCTCGGCCCTTAAGAATTGCGTCACCGATAAAGCCTGACGAATGGTCGAAGGCAGAGTCGGGAATGGGTAATTCACCATGGGCAGAAAGACGCGCTTGAACACCGAAACTTCCTGGCTGAATGAGACGCCTATACGCAGAGAGACCTCTGCCGCTTGGCTTTATTGCTTCGTATCGAGGTCGTCGTCGGAGATGGCTCGCCAGCCGGCCCCTTCGAGATCGTCGAACTGGTGGGAATGCAGCGACCAGAGGAAGGCCAGCAATCCGGCCAGACCGAGACCGAGCGCGAGAGGGATCAGATACAAGAGAATGTTCATGGCGCGGCTCTTTGGCTCAATGCCGCGGCGCCTGGGCTCAATGCCGCGGCGCCTGGGCTCAATGCCGTAGCGCTTGGGCCCGCACCGTGGCCGGCGTTCCTGACGCTCCTGGCGCGCAGGGAATTGAGGGTCACGGCCACGGACGAACCCGACATGGCGGCGGCGGCGATGAGCGGCGTCGCCAGGCCCGCGATCGCCAGCGGCACGGCGATAAAATTGTAGATGACCGAAAACCACAGGTTCTGAAGCATCAGCCGGCGCGCCTTGCGGGCGATCAGCACCGCCTTCAACACTGGCGTCAGGCTCGATCCCAGAAAGACCGCGTCGGCATGGGCCTGCGCCAGATGCGCCGCCGTGATCGGCGACAGCGAGACGTCCGCGGCGGCAAGTGCCGGCGCATCATTGAGGCCGTCGCCGACCATCAGCACGCGATGACCGGCGGCTTTCAAGGCATGAAGACGGGCGATCTTCTCGGCCGGCTTGGCCGCGGACCGGAACGGGATGTCTCCCAGTTGAAGCGCGATCGAGCGCACCGTCGCTTCCCGGTCGCCGGATATGATCTCGACGCCGAAGCCCAGCCGCCGGAATTCCGCCACGACCTCGGCCGCATCGCTTCGCAACGCCTGCTCGACGGCGAACACTTTCACCAGGCTGCCATGGCGGAGGCCGATCAGCGACGCCTCGGGATAGCGACGAGCAGCAGCGGCAAATGCGTCGACGGCGTCGCAGAATTCGGCGCTGCCGAGGCGGGCGGGCACGCCGGCGATGACGGCTTCGACACCGCGCCCCGGAAACTCCCGCACCGCAGCGGGCGTCTTCGCCTGCGCCGCCGTGGCAACCGCCCTGGCCAGGGGATGTTTGCTGGCGGCGGCCAGCGTGCCGGCCAGTTGCAGCGTGGGCTCGTCCAGCTCGCCCCGGTTGGCGAGGCGGCCGTCCGGCAGGGTGAGCGTTCCCGTCTTGTCGAAGACGATGTGGTCGACGCCCGCCAGGCGCTCGAGCGTATCGCCGCCGTTCATGATGACCGAGGCTCGGAACATGGCGCCGGAGGCGACGACCTGGACCGCCGGCACCGCCAGCCCGAGCGCGCACGGGCAGGTGATGATGAGCACCGTGATGGCCGTGATCAGCGAGGTCTGCCAGCCGGCTCCCGCCAGCACCCAGCCGAGGAAGGATAGCAGGGCCGTCGCATGCACGAGCGGTGCATAGAGCCGCGCCGCCTTGTCGGCCAGGGCGACATAGGACGAGCGCTGCTCGAGCGCGTTCCGCAGCAACTGCTTGATCTCGCCGAGCAACGTGCCGGCGCCTTCGGCGGTGACGCGCACATGCAGCGTGTTGGAGACGTTGATGGAGCCGGCATAGACCTGGGCTCCCGATGCGACGGCGGCATAGACCGTCTCGCCGGTCACCAGGCTCTGGTCGACCTCCGAGGCTCCGTATTCGACCTTCCCATCCACCGGCACCCTGTCGCCGGGCCGCACCAGCACCAGATCGCCGATCCGGATATCGGCGACGGGCAGTTCGCGGACCTGTCCGTCGGGCAAGAGTTTGCAGGCGGTGTCGGCCTGCATGGCCTGCAGGTTATTGGCGACGTCCCGGGTGCGGCGCCGCATCTGCTGGTCGAGCAGCCGGCCGGCGAGCAGGAACAGCAGCAGCATGACGGCGCTGTCGAAATAGGCGTTTTCGGCATGCTGCCAGGTCTCGACGACCGACATGAGCACCGCCAGCAGCACGCCGAGCGTGATCGGCACGTCCATGTTCATGGCACCGCTGCGGATCGCCTTCAGCGCGCTGCGAAAGAATGGCCGGCCGGAATAGGCCACCACCGGCAGGGCGATGAGCGCCGATATCCAGTGAAAGAAGTCGCGGACTTCCGGGCTCATATTGGTGTCGTGGCCCGACCACACCGAGACCGACAGCAGCATGATGTTCATCATGCCGAACGCGGCAACGCCGAGGCAGCGAAGCAGGAAGCGTTCCTCCACGGCCTCGCGCGAAACGGAATCGTTGTTGGCGAACGGAAAGGCCGGATAGCCGATGGCTTCGAGCTTCTGCAGGATTTCGTCCGGCTTCAGGAAGGTATCGTCCCATTCCACCCTGAGCCGCTTGTTCGCTAGGTTCACCCGCGCCGAGCGGATCGAACTCTCTTTTGCCAGGCCGCGCTCGATCGCGCCGATACAGCCGCCGCATTTGACGCCGTCGACGACCAGATCCATCACCGCGTTGCCTCCGGCGGGATGCTGCACGAACGAGGATAGATCGCGAATATGGGTCATGGAACCCGCCTGTCGGCTAATGCAGAACGATATGATTGATGGACTTGAAGCTCTGCCCATGGCTCCGGGCGTCGAGCACGAGCGTCCAGGCGCCGGCGCCGAGATCGGAAATATCGGCTTCGTACTGGCCCGACTTGAAGGCAAAGGCGAGCGGCTGATCGAGCCGGCTGGTGGCCGGATGCTCGAGCCGCGCCGTGACATCCGCGCCGGTGATCACGGCGCCTGACGCATCCGCAAGCTTCAGTCTGACAAACCTGCCGGCGCCCGTCGTGTCCACGGCGATCTGGGCGTGCCAGCCGCTCTTGTCCTGGAGATGCATCTTCTCGATACGGGCATTGTAGGTCTGGCTGGCGTCATAGGCATTGGCGAGCGGGCCGCCGGGCGACGTTCTGATCGCAAACACCGTCAGCGCGACATTGGCGCCCAGCACGACGGCAAACACGCCGAGCAGGATCAGCAGAAAGTGAGCGCCGGTCAATTGCCAGGATACGGGATCCTCGCCGCGCGGGCCGGTCTTGATGTCAAACATGATGGGAACTCCACAGCACATGGTCGAATCCGGAGACAAAGATCAGGGAGCAAGAAAGTGATCAGAGGCGAAGGCTGTTTCGTGGTCGAGAGGATCGGTGATCCGTATCCTGATCGGAACGGACGGCGCCGTGACACGGTCGGCCGGCACGGAGACCAGCAGGCGCACTTCGCGGGTCCGGTCCGGGCCGATGACGACGGCCTCGGACGGTTCGTCCGCCACTTGGACGGTGGCTGCCGGCAGACCTTCGATGCTCAATTGAAACCCGCGCACATAAGGACGCTTGTTGGAAAGCCGGACCGCATAATTGTTACGGATGGAGCCGTCCTTCAAAACGACATAGAGCGGCGAGCGATCATGCAGTGAGCTGACCGCGAGCATCTGGCGGGTTGCCAGCACATAGGTCATGATGCCGCCAACGACGGCGATGATGGCGGCGTAAAGCACTGTCCGCGGCCGGATCAGGCGCGAGACGACGGGCTTGCCGGCGATGCGGCGCTCGATATTTTCGTCATTGTCATAGGCGATAAGGCGGGTCGGGCGGCCGATCTTGGCCATCACATTATCGCACGCATCGATGCAAAGCCCGCACTGGATACAGCCGAGCTGCGAACCATTGCGGATATCGATGCCTGTCGGGCAGACCGCGACGCATTGGAAACAGTCGACGCAAGCGCCCGCCGGCAGGCCCGCGGCTGCGGTCTTGACGCTTTCCTTGACCGACATGCGCGGTTCGCCGCGATCGTACCGGTAGGTGACGTTCAATGCGTCCTGATCGGTCAGGGCCGCCTGGATGCGCGGCCAGGGACACATGTAGAGGCAGACCTGCTCGCGCATGAAACCGGCCAGCGCATAGGTCGTGAACGTCAATATGCCGATCCACAGATAGGCTGCGAGCGGCGCGTGGAAGGTCGCGAGATCGCGAACCAGGGTCGGTGCGTCGGAAAAATACAGCACCCAGGCGCCGCCGGTCCACCAGGCGATCATGATCCAGAGAAAGTGCTTCAGGATGCGCCGCCTGGCCTTGTCGAACGACATCGGGGCGGCATCGAGCTTTATCCGCTCGCGCCGATCGCCTTCCACCAGCCGTTCGACGGCGAGGAACAGATCGGTCCAGACCGTCTGCGGGCAGAGATAGCCGCACCAGATGCGGCCGGCGATCGAATTGGCGAGAAACAGCGCCAGCGCCGCGACGATGAGCAGGCCGGTAAAATAATAGACCTCCTGCGGCCACAGCTCGATGAAGAAAAAATAGAACCGGCTGTTGGTGAGATCGATCAGCACGGCCTGACTCGGCAGGTGCGGGCCGCGATCCCAGCGCACGAAGGGCAGCAGGTAATAGATGCCAAGGCAGATCGCCAGGAGCCGCCACTTCAGACGTCGGAAAGGCCCTTTCACCGATTGCGGATAGATCTTCTCCGCCGGAGCGTACAGACGATCGTCCTCAACCGGCTCAAGCGCGAGCGGTTTCATTTGCCTGCTCCAAGACTGTGCACATAAACCGTCAGCGCCTTGATGAGCGCCGGATCAAGACGTCCGGCCCAGGCCGGCATGACGCCGTTGCGGGCGTTCGTGACCGTAGTGACGATCGATCCCACATCAGAGCCGTAAAGCCAGATGGCGTCGGTCAGATTGGGCGCGCCCAATTCCGGATTGCCGCGGCCTTCATTGCCGTGACACGAGGCGCAATTGTCGGCGAAGACCGTCTTGCCCTTCGCCAGATCCGCTTTCGGCTCGGGGGCGAGATTGGCAAGCGTGCGCACATAATTGGCAACCGAGCGAATCTCGTCGGGCTTGAGCAGATTGTCGCGGCCGAACGCCGGCATCTGGCTGACGCGGGTGCCGTCGTCGGTCGGCGCGCGGATGCCATGGGATATGGTGGTATGGATGTCGGCAAGCTTGCCGCCCCACAGCCAGTCGTCGTCGAGGAGGTTGGGAAAGCCGCGGCCGCCGCCGCCGCCCGAGCCGTGGCAGGGCGCGCAATTGTCGCCGAAGGCAGCCTTGCCTTGCGCCAGCGCCATGCCGCGCAGCCGCACATCGCCGACGATCGACTCAAGCGAGGCGTTCTCCAGCCCCTCCGATTGCTTGCGGCGGGCTGCATTCGCGACCTTGATATCTTCCGCCAGGTTGCCGCGCGCGGAATAGCCCAGCACACCGCTGGTATATCCCGAGATCAGCGGCCACGCCGGATACACGATCCAATAGCCGAATGACCACGCGATGCAGGCATAGAACATCCACAGCCACCAGCGCGGCAATGGCGTGTTCAGTTCCTGGATGCCATCCCATTGATGGCCGGTCGTTGTCTTGCCGGTGGCCGGATCGACTTCGTGCTTATCGAGATACGCCATGTTCAATCCTCACTCAGGGGCAGGCGGGCGGCAGCCTCGAAGCGGTCGCGATTGCCGGGCCAGAAGGCGTAGACGACGACGGCGAGAAAAATGCCGATGAAGTAAAGCATTCCGATGGATTGGGCGAAATTCGCCAGCCAGAGATAGGTCTGTTGCATGATCTGATCCGCCTAGCGAAGGTTGGCTTTGTCGTCGTAGAGCTTGAAGTCGACGAGCGTTCCGAGCATTTGCAGGTAAGCGACAAGCGCATCCGCTTCGGTGATCGTCGCGGTCTCGCTGTCGAATTTGCGCACCTGCGCATTGGGGTAGCGTTTCTGGAACGCCGCCACATTGGGATCATCCGGATTGGCCTGCGCCTTCAGGTCTGCTTCCGCATTGGCGATCATGTCGTCGCTGTAGGGCACGCCGACCTTCCGGTTGGCGCTGAGATGATCGGTGATCGCCTTGGTCGGTAGCGGGGTCTGCGCCAGGAAGGGATATCCAGGCATGACGGATTGCGACACGATGGCGCGCGGATCCTTCAGATGCGCGATATGCCACTCGTCGGAATACTTGCCGCCGACGCGGGCGAGATCCGGGCCGGTACGCTTCGAGCCCCATTGGAAGGGATGGTCGTACATGCTTTCGGCAGCCAGGGAATAATTGCCGTAGCGCTCCGTCTCGTCGCGCAGCGCACGGATCATCTGGCTGTGGCAAAGGTAACAACCCTCGCGCACGTAGATGTTGCGGCCGGCCAGCTCAAGTGGCGTGTAGGGCCGCATGCCTTCGACCTTCTCGATGGTTCCGCGCAGATAGAAAAGCGGCGCGATTTCGATCAGGCCGCCGATCGAAACGACGATCAGAATGCCGAGCAGCAGAAAGATCGAGTTCCTTTCGATCGCCTGATGCCGAATCCAGAGGCTCTTGCGGGGCGGCTGTTCAACAGTGTCGCTCATAATTTCTATCCTATTCGGCCGGTTGCAGCACGGGTCGGGTGCCGGCGTCATCTGCGGTCGCCAGGTCTTCACGCATGCGGATGGTCATCCAGACGTTGAACACCATGATCAGCGTGCCGGCGAGGAAGAGGCCGCCGCCCAGGGCGCGGATCACGTAGAACGGATGCATCGCCGCCACCGTCTCGATGAAGGAATATTCGAGATAGCCGAGCGCGGTGTACGAGCGCCACATCAGGCCCTGCAGGATGCCGGAGACCCACATCGCGGTGATGTACAGAACGATGCCGATCGTCGAGATCCAGAAGTGCCAGTTGACCAGTTTCAGCGAGTAGAGCTCGCGCTTGTTCCACAGCCACGGCACCAGGCAGTAGATCGCGCCGAAGGAGACGAAGGCGACCCAGCCGAGGGCGCCCGAATGCACGTGGCCGATCGTCCAGTCGGTATAGTGCGACAGGGCGTTGACGGCCTTCACCGACATAAGCGGTCCCTCGAATGTCGCCATGCCGTAGAATGCCACCGAAACCACCAGCATGCGCAGCACCGGATCGGTGCGCAGCTTGTCCCATGCGCCAGACAGCGTCATCATGCCGTTGATCATGCCGCCCCAGGAGGGCATCCACAGCATGATCGAAAAGGTCATGCCGAGCGTCTGCGCCCAGTCGGGAAGGGCTGTGTAGTGGAGATGATGCGGACCTGCCCAGATGTAGATGAAGATCAGTGCCCAGAAGTGGATGATCGACAACCGATAGGAATAGATCGGCCGATCTGCCCGCTTGGGAATGAAGTAGTACATGATCGCGAGAAAGCCCGCCGTCAGGAAGAAGCCGACGGCGTTGTGGCCATACCACCACTGGAACATTGCATCCTGCACGCCGGCCCAGACGATGTAGGACTTGCCCGAGAACAGCGACACGGGAACGGCAATGTTGTTGCCGAGATGCAGCACGGCGATCGTGACGATGAAGGCGAGGTAGAACCAGTTGGCCACGAAGATATGGGGCTCCTTGCGGCGCCAGATCGTCGCCAGAAACACCAGCAGGTAGGCCACCCAGACCACGGTCAGCCAGAGATCGGCATACCATTCCGGTTCGGCATATTCCTTCGACTGGGTGATGCCGAGCAGATAGCCGGTTGCGGCGATGACGATGAAGAACTGATAGCCGATGACGACGAACCAGGGCGCGAGCTGGCCGGCAAGACGCGCGCGGCAGGTCCGCTGGACCACATAGAACGACGTTCCGATCAGCACGTTGCCGCCGAACGCGAAGATGACGGCAGACGTGTGCAAGGGACGCAGCCGGCCGAAATTCAGCCAGCTCTGGTCGAAATTGAGGCCTGGAAATGCAAGCTCAAGCGCCAGCCATAACCCCGCCGTCATGCCGGCGACGCCCCAGAAGAGCGCGGCGATCGTGGCGAATTTGACCGGCGCCATATTGTAGTTGGGCTTGCCGTTGATCTCCAGAGGCGGAGATGCAGCGGGCCGATCGAAATATCGGTTGAACAGAAAGAACACGGCTGCTGCGGATGCGATCGCGCTCAGTCCGGCATGAAATGCATAGCCCGGTTCGTCCGATTTGCCCGCGATGAACAGGCAGAGAAACGCCAGACATCCAAAGATGACCATCAACGCCATCTCGCTGACCGTCATTGATTTCTTTAAAGTCGCGCTATCCATAAAATGCCCCCGGTTGCGCATTGGCGCATGGGCATTCGATTAGGCTCGTTCCACACCTGCATCATTGATTTGAATCAACGTCGGAGCCCGGTCGGATGCCAGCTTGATTTGCTACCAAGCGTATTGCCTTGCGTCAACGCAGGTGCAGAGGATGGCCCCGGACAAACAGCGATATCTTCCCGTTCACCTTAATGAACGGGAAGATTGATGTCATCAAACGTCGATGTCTTTGCGCTATATCAATCTGTCAGCCGACAGCGAGCGCCTCGAGGCGGGGAAGGTCGAGGATGCGGATCCCGTCGGGGACGATGACGATCACCCGTTCGCGCGCCAGCGTCGTGATCATGCGGCTGACGGTCTCGATCGTCAGGCCCAGAAAATCGGCAATGTCCTGACGCGACATGGGCAGGGCGACATTCGCCACCTGGCCGTTCACCCGCTTCCAGCGGTTGCGCAGGTTGACGAAGAAGGCCGCCATGCGCTCCTTGGCGCTGCAGCGGCCGAGCAGCATCAGGCGATCCTGCGCCAGGGTGAACTCGTGGATCAGCTCGGTATGCAGGCGGCGCATCAGATGCGGCTTTACATCGAGAAGATTCTGGAAGGCTTCCTGCGAGATCCTGCAGGTCGCCACCGGCCCCAGGGCGTCGGCGGAGGTCGCATGAACGTCCCGGTCGGAGAAGCCGAGGAAGTCGCCGGGCAGGGCGAAGCCGATGACCATCCGGCGGCCGTCGGCGAGAGTCTTGTGCAGGCGCACGACGCCTTCGGTGACGATATGCACCCACTTGGCCGGGGTATCCTGATCGAACAGGATGTCATGGTTCTTGTAGTGGCTGTCGGTCACGAAGCTGTTGAGTTCGGCAAGTTCGTCATGCTGCAGGCTGTTGCAGAGGCTGAGGCTCTGCACCGGGCAATTCTGGCAGTGTTTGGCGGCGGCATATTTCGCGGCGCGGAATGGCTGAACGCGCGATGATATTTCGCAGCGGGATATCGGTCTGGCGAGGATGGCCTCGGCTTCGTGTTGACGGCCGGTGACGACGAACATGGAGGATCTCCGTGGCGATCATTCGATGGCGGCAATCTATCGATCTCCGACATCGCAACAATCCGGTAGACTACGTACGCCGCGATGGGCCGGGCGGGCCTGGCTATTGGGCCGAAGCCCCGATGCCGCCGATCGCCTCGAGCAGGGCACGCGCCGGCACCGGCTTTTCGAAGAACGCCGCAGCATTCAGGCGCTTTGATTCGCGGCGGATGCTGTCGTCGGCACGCGCCGTGACGATGAAGACGGGGGTCGTGACGGATTGATTGCGCAAGCGTTCCAGCGTCTGCAGGCCGCTTTCCCCGGGCAGGTTGACGTCCATGACGATACAGGCGAGGTGCGCGAAATCGCCGCGCGCCAGCAGCTCGCGGCCGGTTTCGAACTCTTCGACGCCGTAGCCGCTGACCTCGAGAACCATTTTCAGGGATTCCCGTACAGCGATATCGTCCTCGACAATGCAGATGATGGGTTTCAAATTCGTGACCGCCAAAAATGAACGGAACAATCAATGGCTGTAAATTGAATGCTCGTCACTGACCCAACTCAAATTGAGGAAAGAAGGAATACGTAATTTCCCCTATATGGGGGCCTCTATATCAATCAGGTTCACGGCAATTGGTTTCACTTCGATGCCGATGGGCCGAGCGAAAGTGACAGCCGCACCAGTTCCGGCAGGTTCTTGACCTCGAGTTTTTCCATGACCCGGGCGCGATGTATTTCCACGGTGCGGGCGCTGATGTCGAGCGTGCGGGCGATGGCTTTGTTGGACTCGCCGACGATCAGCCGCTCGAAAACCTCGCGCTCGCGCTGGGTCAGGCGCGCCAGGCGCTGGGCGGCGTCGCCTTCGATCTGGCCTTCCATGTGCTCCTTCGTCGATATGGCCAGAGCACGGCCGATCGCCTCCCGGAGTTCGGTAAAGCGGCAGGGTTTCTCGATAAAATCCACGGCGCCGGCCTTCATCGCCCGCACGGCGAGCGGGACTTCGCCAAATCCGGTCATGAGGATCACCGGCACACGAATGCCGCGCCGGAACAGTTCCTCCATGATCGACAGGCCGTCGATTTTGGGCATCCGCACATCGACGATGGCGCAGCTTTCCACGGCCTTCGGCGCGGCGGCCAGAAAATCGTAGCCGGACGTAAAGGTCAGACAATTATAGCCCGCGCTGTCCAGAACAGCGGCAAGCGAGGCGAGCACATCGGCGTCGTCATCCACGACGTAAACGACGGGGCGTCCTGTCACGGTTGATCCGAACGCAGTTCGTCGGCGGAAACCAGCGGCAAGGTGAAGTAAAAGGTCGTTCCCTGCGGGCTATTGGTGCGAAATCCGATCTCGCCATCATGGTTTTCGATGATCGATTTGCAGATCGACAGGCCGACGCCCATGCCCTGTTTCTTGGTGGTGACGAAGGGCTTGAACAATTGATCGGCGATCCTGGGGGCTATTCCCGAACCGATGTCGGACACCGACACATGCACATGCATATCGTCAGTTCTAACTGATTTTATTGTAATTTCCCTGTCTCCAAGCTCGGCCATGGCGTCGGCCGCGTTGCGGATGAAATTGACCAGGACCTGCTGGATCTGAACCCGGTCGACGTTGACCAGGGCAGGATCTGCACTCAATTCGAGGACCGCGCGGACGCTGCGGTTTCTGGATTCGATATTCGCCAGGCCGAGGGCTTCCTCGACAATCTTGCGGATATCTTCGGGCTGGCGCTCGATGTCGCGGCGTTCGACGAAAGCGCGCAGGCGTTTGACGATATCGGAGGCGCGGACGGCCTGCGCTTCGATTTTTTCGACAAGTCCTTTTAAAAGCTCTGTTTTCCCTCCCGGGTCCTGCTGCAGGAGGTGCTGGGCGGCCTGGCTGAAGTTCATGATGGCAGCCAGCGGCTGGCTGACTTCATGCGCGAGGTTGGCCGCCACCTCGCCCATTTCATTCAACCGGTTGACGTGCAGAAGCTCCGACTGCAGCATTTCCGCCCGGCGGCTTTCCTGCTCGATCTTGGTCAAATCCCGGATAAAGCCGACGAAAACCCGGTCGCTGCCGACCAGGGCCTCGCCGACGGCCAGTTCCATCGGGAAGCTCGTGCCGTCCTTGCGCAACCCCGCGACCACGCGACCGATGCCGATGATCTTCTTTTCGCCTGTCCTGAGATAGTTGGAGATATAGCCGTCATGCTCCTCCCGGAAATGGCCGGGCATCAGCATTTTGACGTTCTGGCCGAGGACCTCTTCCCGGCTGTAGCCGAACAGTTTCTGTGCCGCGGGATTGAACGTCTGCATCAGGCCGCGGTGGTCGATGGTGATGATGGCGTCGATCGACGCCGTCTCGATGGCCGACAGAAGGCTGGGCTGGCTGTTTGAATAGCGGTCCATAATCCTGGCTCGGTGGTGCTTCGCTGGATATCTGCTGGATCGGTCAGGGCTAAGTCAATAACATTGCAGCATGTAGACGAATGAAACGTGATCTTCCAGCGTCCTTACGCCCTGGGTTGCCCGGATTGCCTTCCGGGCCTGCCGTGCCGGAATTGCAGTTCCGTTTCCGGCTCCGGCAGCTCCTTCCCGCCGGAGCCCGCCGGCGGGTCCGGTCAAGTTGATGCAAATCAATGAAAAAGGATCAGATACCGCCGATATAGCCTCCACTCAGGAGGGCGCCATGAAAGCGGCAGATGTTATGACCGAGCGTGTGCTCAGCGTTTGGCCCGAAGCCAGCATAACGATGGCGGCAAAGATCATGAGCGAGAATCGCATCAGTGCGCTTCCCGTCACCGATAGCGAGGACCGCATTCTCGGCATCGTAAGCGAGGGCGACCTCATCCGCCGTGTCGAGATTGGGACGACGAAGCGGCATTCATGGTGGTCCGACTTTTGGAGCGGCCCCGCGCCCGCGGCTTTGGATTTCGTCAAATCCCGCGCCAGGAGAGTTTCCGACGTCATGACCAGAGACGTCGTCAGCGTTCCGGAAGACGCGCCGCTGGAAGAAGTCGCCACGCTCATGGAGCGTCGTCAGGTCAAGCGCCTGCCGGTCGTGCGGGATGGAAAAGTCGTCGGCATCGTCAGCCGCGCCAATCTCATACGAGCTTTGGCAAATATCCCTCAGCCGCTTTCGCCTGTTCTCGACAGCGACTTGAATTTGCAGAAGCGCGTCATCGAGAACCTCAAATCGCAGCCGTTCGGAAAACCTTGGCTTATAAGCGCAAGTGTCCTCGACGGCGTCGTGACTCTATGGGGGCCTGTATCGTCCAAAGGTGAGCAGCAGGCGTTGCGCATCGCAGCCGAAACCACGCCCGGCGTGCGCGACGTCAAAGACTATACAATGTTCATGCTGGCTCCGGTCGTTGTCTGAGCATATGCGGCGGCCAGAATAGTCCCCGCGTGGCAGGGCCGCAAAAAATCCCAGGGTGGGAGAGTTTCATGCCCTATGTGTCCGTAGAAGATCTTCCCGCCCCCGCCCGTGCTCAGTTGCCGGAACATGCACAGGAAATCTATCGCAACGCCTTTAACAGAGCCTGGCTTGAATATGCCGACCGGGATGCCGGCGCCCATGAGGCGATGGCTCATCGCATCGCCTGGGCTGCGGTTAAATACATGTACCGCAAGGATGGCCGGCAATGGGTGGAGCAATATCCACCGGAGCTGAGACTTTGAAGATTTAAAGAACTGGCTTTTAGCAGGCTGCTGAAAAACTCTCCCCTTTCGTTGTTTTTCGTGATTCACTTTGCAAGATATGCGGAGTGATTTGCGATGCGGGGAAGCAGCGGTGGCGGAGATA
>JARHVB010000046.1 GCA_029222685.1 Terripilifer ovatus
AAAATTGAGTACGGACTGGAATCGAACCGTGAACGGATAGGAATCAAAAAGTTTGAATTCCAAGGTTCAAAAACCTTTTTCAGCAGCCTGCTAGAGCATTTTCGAGCGAAGTGGCTGCCGGTTCGCGTGAAGAAAATGCGTCAAATCAAAAACCTAGAGCTCGGTTCTGATTCCATCAGAACCGAAAAGGCTCTAGCCCAAAAGATCGATCAGCGGCGGTATCAGCGGCGCATCGGCGGGCGGCATCGGATAGTTGCGCAGATCCGTCGCGCGCACCCATTTCACCGCCTGGCCTTCGCGCGGCCGCACCAGTCCCTCCCAGCGCCGGCACACATAGAGCGGCATGAGGAGATGGAACGCCTCATAGCCGTGGCTGGCGAAGGTCAGCGGCGCCAGGCAGTCTTCCTTGACCGCAATGTCGAGCTCCTCGTGCAGTTCGCGGATGAGCGCTGCTTCCGGCCGCTCGCCCGCATCCACCTTGCCGCCGGGAAATTCCCATAGCCCCGCCAGTTGCTTGCCCTGCGGCCGTTGCGCAATGAGAATGCGATCGTCCACATCGATGAGGGCGACGGCGACGACGAGCAGGATGTTCAAAGGCATTTCTCCAAAAGGTTGCTCGAAGAGCAACGCCCAGCGAGGACGACGCCGATAACGGCTGGACCACCGACAGGAACGCTCACGCGCTCGTACATCGCCCCGCCCTCCGGCAGAAATGTGCCGCGGGCCGAATAGAATTCCTGCGCGGTGACGAAATAGTCGCCGGGTGCGACATTGAGGAACCTGAAATTGCCGTTCGCATCGGTTTTCGCCGTGCGCGTATAGGCGGCATAGTGCGGATCGGCACTCACGCGCGGCATCATCGCCGCCGGAATGAATGTCTTGCCCTGATAAAGCGCCTCGAAACGCTCCCGCGCATAGGCCGTCGCCGGGACCAGGCGTATGCGTCCATGGGCGGCCGGCCGCGGACTGCCGTCCCGCGTCACCACATAGGCCTGGCCCTCGATGCGCTGGCTGCCCTTAGCGTGAATATAGCTTGCCGCGGCGGCGTCGAACGCCGGCCTCTCCGTCGGCGCAGACATGGACTGACATCCAGCCAGCGCGAAACTCGCAAATATGGCTATCGCTCCGGTCCGCATCGGCTTCGTCTCTCCGCCGGGAAGGCAACCGGAACGTGCTCCGGAACGGCCGCAACCTGACCGAGACCCCCAGGGGAATCAAGCCGAAAGGCCGGCGCCCGCACCAGTGCCGCCGGAAGGCGCCGGAAAGGCCCCAGGCGACGGCCGTTGACAACCGCGATCAGATGCTCTCAATACGGCCCATGAGCACGATCTGCATCACGTCGGACCTTTATTACGCGCCGCCTAAATAGCGGCGAGATGCATTGAGCCATCTTTCAACCGCTGCGTCGCTGGCGGTTGAAGTGAGCAAACTGCCGTCAGCATCGCAGCTCCTACGGAGATTTCGCGGTGTTGAATTCAGACAGCAAAGACCAGGTGACCCTCGGCATTATTGGTTTTGGCGCCTTCGGGCGGCTGATCGCCCAGCATCTGCACCCTTATTTCCAGCTCTATGCCTTCGACCCGGCAGCCCCCGCCGCAGGCCGCGACGAGAGCCTTGGCGTCACCTTTGCCGACATCGCCACGGTTGCGAAATGCCGCATCGTCGTGCTGGCCATGCCGGTCAACCAGCTCGAGCAGGCCATCGCCGCCATAAGTCCGCATCTTGAGCCTGGGACGCTGGTGCTCGACGTCGGATCGGTCAAGGTGATTCCGGCCAACATCATGCGCCGCGACCTGCCCGCCCATGTCGACATCATCGGCACCCACCCGCTGTTTGGTCCGCAAAGCGCGCGCGAGGGTATCAAAGGGCTCAAGATCGCGCTCTGCCCGATCCGCGGCGGCAGGGTCGGCCGCGTCGCCGCCTTCCTGCGCGCGACCCTCGGCCTGAAAGTCTTCGTCACCACGCCGGAAGCGCACGACCAGGAACTGGCGACGGTGCAGGGCCTCACCCATCTCATCGCCAAAGTGCTGGTGCAGATGGAACCGCTGCCGACACGCATGACGACGTCGAGCTTCGACATGATCATGAAAGCGGTGGAGATGGTGCGCTATGACGCACCGGAGGTGTTTCTCGCCATCGAGCGGTCCAACCCCTATTCGGCCAGCGTCCGCGAGCAGTTCTTCAAACTGTCCGCGGACCTGAATTCATCGCTCGGCGGATCGAAGAGCTAGAGCATTTTCGAGCGAAGTGGATGCCGGTTCGCGTGAAGAAAATGCGTCAAAACAAAAACCTAGAGCTCGGTTCTGATTCCATCAGAACCGAAAAAGCTCTAGCTCAATCGATCATGTAGCGCACGCCGATGCGCACGTCGCTGCTCTTGGCGATGCTCGATGCCGTCGGCGTCGTCCATTTGCCCATGTTCAGATAGCGATAGTTGATATCGAGCTTCATATGCGAGCTGATGTCATAGGAGAAGCCGGCCATGAGCGCCCAGGCGAAGGCGAAGGTCCGCGTGTTCGAGATCTGCAGCCTGCTCTGCGGGCCAAAGTTGACCGGCTGCGGCGTGACCGGGTTCAGATAACTGTCGTAGTGGATATAGGTCAACGGATAGCCCGACGGCAGCGTCAACGTCGGATTGTAATAGCTGCCGTCGGCTGCGTTGTACCAATTGTAAGTGCCTTGTGTCGCGCCGTAGACAAACCCGACACCGGCGCCGACATAGGGCGTCACGCCTGACCAGTTTCCAAGATCGACGTAGAAATTGGCGAGCGAAACGGAACGCGTGAGCGAAGCCGTCTGGGCAGCGGTGCATTTGTTGTAGAGGACGCCGATCGCCACGGGATCGTTGGTGACGGCGTCGTTCAGGCCCACAAGCTGGTTCTGACAATCAAACTGCCCCGACGTCGCATCGCTCTTGATGGTGTTTCGTCTTTCGAAAGTGAAATCGGTACGGAACCAGTTGTTGAATTTGTAGCCGAAGCCGAGGCCGGCCGACCAACCGTTTTTCGATCCGAGGGAATTGAGAAGCTGCGCGCCTGCCGGCACGGCCGTGGCGTTGACGGAGAGTTGCGGCATCTGCTCGCGGGCATAGCCGACGTCGCCGCGCAGATACCAGCCGGTGCCCAGTTCGACCGGCACTTCCGGCGTGAGGCTCGGCGGCGCGTTCGGGAAATCCAAATCCGCGGCGTGCGCGCCCACCGTCGCAATCGCAGCGAACGCCGCCGCAAATGTCATCGACCCCCAGCGAACCATACCGACATTCCTTCCATCCGCGCGATCGGCGGAGACCACGCCATTCGTCTCAGGAAGAGTCGCAGCTATTGTTTAATCCTGTCTTAAGCATACCGATATTTTCTGCTTGACGCTGAAAGAAAGCCCTGCGCCGCAAACGAAAACGGCGCGGACAAAGCCGCGCCGTCTGCAGAGCGATTGCCCTGGATGTTATATGGGTACGATTTCAGTACTTGCTCACCAGCGGACGTTGCGGCACCGGATAGGCGATCGGGGCCGGGACCTGCAGGGGCGCGGCGCCGAAATCGGCCAGCATCCAGCGCATGCCGATCGAGAAGTCATGCGAGCCCGAGCGGGCAAAGGTCAGCACGTTGTTGCAGGTCGAAAATCCCGGGCCGGGGCCGAAGCAATGCGGCGAACCAGCGGAAGCCGTGCCGTAATTGAGATAACGATAGCCGAAATCAAGCTTGAGATTCGACGAGACGTTATATGAGAGGCCAGCCATGAGCGCCCAGGCAAAGCTGCTCGACGTCTTCGAGCTGTAATAGCCGCCCGTGTTCGATGTGGCGAAGGAGCCGGGTCCCGCATAGAGATTGTTGAACCCGTTGTCGGTCACGCCCGAGACCGTATTGCTGGCGAAGCCGACACCGGCGCCGACATAAGGCGTGATGCCATACCAGGTGCCTAGATCGGCATAGCCGTTCACCAGGCCGACGAAGCTCGCCATATTGCCGCGATAGAAATTACGCAGCACGTTGAACTGGGTGTTGGGGTTGGGCGCGCCATTGTTCCAGGACAGTTCGTCCTGCGTCGAGAAGCTGCTGGAGCGATATTCACCCGTGACGTCGGCGCGGAACCAGCTGTTGATCTGATAGCCGATACCGAACTTGACGAAAGTCGCCGCGCTGAAATCCGCAGCGTTGAGATTATAGGCGGTCGGCACGTAGCCGGGCGCGCCCTGGCTCAACGGATCCGGCGGGTTTGTCGCCTTGACGCTATGGGACAGGCCCATGCCGACGTCGCCGCGCAGGTACCAGCCGGAAAAATCCTGTACGGGCATCGGGGCGCCGACCATGGGCGGTGGCGGCAAAAGATCCGCGGCGCTCGCCGTTGCCATGCCCGCCAAAATTGCCGCGACACCCGCTCCGGCAAGAAAAAGGGCCCTCGTAGCGGCCATGACCAAATTCCTCTCGTTTTGCCGGGCGCCAGCGAGCCCGACCTGATGAACGAGATAAACTTGCCGCAAAGGGGTTAATGGGCACTTAACCCTAAGGATTAACCTTAATGCCCGTGGATTTTATCGAAGCGCCAACCATTTAGGCCGCGCGTGCCAGCGGCGGTCGCACCGTCTTCTATTCGGCCGCGACCTTGGTGGAATTGCCTTCGATGGCCGCGCAGATCGAATCGACCACGGCCTCGACCATTTTCAGATCGTCGCCCTCGCCCATGACGCGAATCACCAGTTCGGTTCCCGAGGGGCGGATCAGCAACCGGCCGTCCTTGCCGAGCTTGCGCTCGCCTTCGGCGATGGCGCGCACGACGCTGTCCTGCTCCATGGCGGCGCGGGAGCTGGTGCGCACGTTCTTAAGCACCTGCGGCAACGGCTCGAACAGGTGGCAGACCTCGCTCACCGGGCGCTGGCGGCGGCGCACCACGGCCAGCACCTGCAGCGCCGAAACGAGCCCGTCGCCCGTCGTCGAAAAATCCGAGAGGATGATATGGCCGGACTGCTCGCCGCCCAGGTTGAAACCGTGCTCGCGCATATGCTCGAGCACATAGCGGTCGCCGACAGCGGTGCGCGCCATCGTCAGGCCGATGGAGGCCAGATAGCGCTCGAGGCCCAGATTGGACATCACTGTCGTGACGATGCCCGGCTTGCTGAGCCGACCGTCTTCCTTCCAGCTCTGCGCCACCACCGCCATCACCTGATCGCCGTTCACCGGATGGCCCTGTTCGTCGATGATGAGCACGCGGTCAGCGTCGCCATCGAGCGCGATGCCGATGTCGGCGCGCGTTTCGCGCACCTTGCGGATCAGTGCTTCCGGCGAGGTCGAACCGACTTCGCGGTTGATGTTCATGCCGTCGGGATCGACGCCGATCGGAATCACTTCCGCGCCCAGTTCCCACAGGGCCTCAGGCGCCACGCGATAGGCCGCGCCATGGGCGCAATCCACCACGATGCGCAAGCCGTCGAGCGAAAGATGCCGCGGCAGCGTCAGTTTCGCCGCCTCGATATAGCGGGCGCGAACGTCGTCGACCCTTTTGGCGCGGCCGAGATCGCCGGACTTGGAAAGCTGTGCCGACATGTCGCTGTCGACCAGCGCCTCGATGCTGCGCTCGACCTCATCGGACAGTTTGAAACCATCCGGGCCGAATATCTTGATGCCGTTGTCCTCGTAGGCGTTGTGCGAGGCGGAGATCATGACTCCAATGTCGGCACGCATGGACCGCGTCAGCATCGCCACAGCCGGCGTCGGCATGGGCCCGAGCAGCAGCACGTCCATGCCGACCGAGGTGAACCCGGCCACCATGGCATATTCGATCATATAGCCGGACAGCCGCGTGTCCTTGCCGATCACGACGCGGTGGCGATGTTCGCCGCGCTGGAACACCAGCCCGACCGCCTGCCCGACGCGCAGCGCCAGATCCGGCGTGATGGCGCTGTTGGCGCGCCCGCGGATGCCGTCGGTGCCAAAATACTTGCGTGCAATTGTCATGCGTTCAACCCGGTCAAGCCGGCGCTGCCGATCTGTCAGCCACGCCAAGGGGGAGATCAAGAGTGTAGCAGCAAGACGCGGGACAGTCTTTGGCTAAAATACAACGTATTTAACAAGCCGTCCCGCGTGCTATCCAGTTCCCCTGCCATCCACAAGCAATCAGGTGAAAAATCATGACCACGATCTACCACAATCCAAAATGCGGCACTTCCCGAACCGTGCTTGCCCGCATCCGGGAGGCCGGGGTCGAGCCGGAAATCATAGAATACCTGGTTACACCGCCGTCGCGTGCTGAAATGCAGGGCCTGCTTGCCGCGATGAAGATGAAACCGCGCGATATCCTGCGGCGTAAGGGCACGCCTTATGACGATCTCAACCTCGACAATCCGGAATTGACCGACGACCAGATTCTCGATGCGCTCGGCGCTCACCCGATCCTGATGGAACGCCCGGTGGTCGTCACTGCCAAGGGCACGCGGGTCTGCCGGCCGGCCGAGGTGCTGCAGGATATTTTCCCGGCCTGAAATTTTCTGGTTCTGAAATTTCGCCGGCGGCCTGCTGAAACGCGGCATCGGCGCGCGTGACCACGTGCTGGTGCATTTCGAGAATTGTCCGGAGACATTGATCTCGCGCTTCGCCTGCTGTGGATCGGCGCCATCGCCATGCTTAGCAATGCTGCGCTCGCCGGCCCTGAATTGCGCGACGTGGTGGAAGCCTCAGGCGCGCGCGCCGCAATCACGCAACCGAAATTCGCCCGCCATGCGCGCAAACGAGAAAGTCTGATGCAGGGAGATACAATCGCCTTCTATTTCGATATCTTCTCGCCGTTCGCCTATCTCGCATCGCATCGCATCGACGCAATCGCAGCGAAGCACGGATGCAGGACGGACTGGCGGCCCGTCCTCGTCGGCGTCACCGTGATGAAGATCATGGGCATGAAGCCGCTGATGGACTATCCGCTGAAAGGCTCCTACCTGCGCCGCGACGCCGAGCGAATCGCGCGCCTGTGGAATGTGCCGTTCCGCTTTCATGGCTTGAAGGGCCACAATTCGCTGAACGCCATGCGCGCCTATGTCTGGCTGAAGCAGCGCGATCCCGGCCAGGCGAAACAATTCGCCAAAGCCATGTATCGCCGGCTCTGGGTCGATGGCCTCGATATCACGGCGATCGAAGACTGCGTGAAAGAAGCGCACAAGCTCGGCATCGATTCCGACGATCTGCGCACGGCCGTTACGTCGGACGACATCAAGAAATTGCTGCAGACCTCCGTCGAAGGCGCCATCGGCAACGGCGTCTTCGGCGTGCCCTTCTTCATTGTCGATAACGAGCCGTTCTTCGGCTGCGACCATCTGCCGATGCTGGAGCATTGGCTGGCGCATCGCGCGTGGGATGACGCATAGGAATCGAAGATTGGATGCAGCTATGTTGCAAGCGGAGGAGAGCTGTCGGAAGCCCTTATCCTGAGAGCCTGACTGAAAATGCACAGCCGTGCTAAAGGGTTTGTTCTGCTGCCAGCGACGGGCCGACATTATTCCGTTGGCTTCTGGATCCCCGCTCGCGCCTGCGGCGCGTCGGGGATGACACTGCGGCGACATGCTGCAACCAATGTCATTCCCGACGCGCGAAGCGCGAGCGAGAAACCAGGAGTCAAGGGCTGTACCTTGCGGTGGACGCGGCACTCCAAGCTCACTTTTCAGTCAGGCTCTGAGGAGGCGCGAAGCGCCTTTCAGGCGCTCCCCAGAATGAGGGCCTTGGAGATACTATACGACTATCCAGCGCCAGCTCAGACGAGTCCCGCCAGCGCCGCGCGAAGATCATCATCGGTGACGGCTTCGGGAGGTTTGGTGATCGTGCGGGCCTGTGACTTGCGGCCCGGCCGCATCACCAGCACGACGGTAGCGCCCTCCAGGCAGGTGGCGTCAGGGCAATCGATCCGGTTGACCGAAACCGCCGCGTCTTCCGGCAAGGCAAGGATCGCACACACGCGCCCGCGCAGACGGCGGCGAATGCGGGTCTGCTCCGCCAGATTCGCGACAGCGGACACGCCGCGCTGAAACGATCTGCCTAATCGGAACATGGCGGGCGCCTTTCATAGAGTTCGGCGTAAAGCTGACCAAGCACGCGGCAAAAGGTTCGGCGGCGGCGGGAGAGCACCCCATCGGGCCGGGAAGCACCGAACGCGTCTGCCTCCACTCCATCCACCTGGCGCGGTGCAATCGCTTCCGGCTGAAGACAGGCGTCTCGCGGGCGCTCGGGAGCAAGTTCAATGCGACAACGCGATTCGTCGGCGCTCGTGTATGTTATAGTGTAACATAGTATGGTCAAGGCAAAAGAAAATCCGGCTTGCGGCCGGGTCCAGTTCAATCCTGACAGTCGGGTCACACCAGCGGCTGCGGCTCCTGCCCGCGTTCCGGGCGCGACCGCGGCTTGGTGTTGGCGTCAGCACCGGCGACGAGCGCGGTGACGGCGTCGCGTATGTGCGGGCCATGGCGTCGTAGCCAAAGAATAGCTGGTTGAACCAGCCGGCCGTTCCAGCGTTGCCCCGTGTAACCCGATTTTCAAAACAACGATGTTCCCATGAATGAAAGCTCTGAATCCTGGTGGCGGTACGGCATTTTCTATCAAATCTATCCGCGCTCGTTTCAGGATTCGAATGCCGACGGAGTCGGCGATATCGCCGGGATCATTGACCGGCTGCCCTACTTGCTGGCGTTCGGCGTTGATGCGGTCTGGCTGTCGCCGATCTTTCCCTCGCCGATGGCCGATTTCGGTTACGACATTTCCGATTACACAGGGATCGACCCGCTGTTCGGCAGCATGGAGGACTTCGACGCACTGATCAGCGCCGTTCATGCCAATGGCCTCAAGCTTATCCTCGATCTCGTCCCCAACCACACCTCCGACCAGCATCCCTGGTTCATCGAAAGCCGGGGTTCGCGCGATGCCCAAAAGCGCGACTGGTACATCTGGCGAGACCCGGCGGCGGACGGCGGCCCGCCAAACAACTGGATGTCGGAATTCGGCGGCAGCGCCTGGACCTATGACTCAGCCACGCAGCAGTATTATTACCACGCCTTCCTCGCACAACAGCCGGATCTGAACTGGCGCAATCCAGACGTGCGCCAGGCCATCTATGACGTCATGCGCTTCTGGCTTCGCAAAGGCGTTGACGGCTTCCGCGTCGATGTGATCTGGCACCTGATCAAGGACGCGGAGCTTCGCAACAATCCACCCAATCCGGATTACCGCGAGGGCCGGCCGCCCAACGAGAGGATACTGACGCGCTATTCCTCCGATCAGCCTGAGGTTCACAATGTGATCGCCGAGATGAGGCGCGTGACCGATGAATTCGAGGCCCGGGTGTTGATCGGAGAAATCTATCTTCCGTTCGAGCGTCTCGTCGCCTATTACGGCAAAGATCTCTCGGGTGCACATCTGCCATTTAACTTCGCGCTGCTGTCGGCGCCCTGGAACGCGCGGTCGATCGAGAAAATCATTGCCGACTATGAAGCAGCACTCCCGGCGGGGGCGTGGCCGAACTGGGTGCTGGGCAATCACGATCGTCCGCGGGTGGCCAGTCGGGTGGGGCAGGCGCAGGCCAGCGTCGCCGCGATGCTCCTGTTGACCCTGCGGGGAACGCCGACGCTTTACTACGGCGACGAGATCGGCATGCGTCAGGTGGCGATCGCGCCCGGCCAGGTGCGCGATCCCTTTGAGAAGAACGTGCCGGGCATCGGCGTTGGCCGTGACGGCTGCCGGACACCGATGCAATGGAATGCGACACGGTATGCGGGGTTCTCGACCGCGACGCCGTGGCTGCCGCTGTCGGACGATTTTGCGCAGGACAATGTGGCCAGCCTCCAGGCAGACGCCCGGTCGATCCTCAGCCTCTACAAGGCGCTCATCGCACTCCGAAAGAAATTGCCGGCGTTGACGTCAGGCGACTACGCGCCAATTGCCGCGCAGGACGATCTGTTGCTTTACCGCAGGCAGTGCGAGGGATCTGCCGTCGTGATCGCGCTGAATCTGGGGGCGCGGCCGATTTCGATTGCCTCGGATGTCGCCGGCCTTGCGGGCGAAATTCTGCTTTCAACGTTCCTCGACCGTCAGGGCGAGAAGATCCGCAGCGTATTGGATTTGCGCGGTAACGAAGGAGCGATCATCAGCCCGCATACTCAGGCGGGGTGACCGGTCTTGCCTTTCGCGTCGGCATCGATATCGCTGCGCTTCAGTAAATAGTCGAGGCCTCCGACCCGGTACCAGCGATACCCGTAGCCCTCCAGCACCAGCGTATGCTTGCCGCGTTCGTTGGCCCGGCTGTGGTCTTCCGACAGCAGGTTGACCAGCAGCTTGCCAGCGTCCCCGGGAAGTCCGACCGCAAACGAAACCTCGCGCGGTTTTTCGTCGAGATTGTGCACGAACAGTACCGAATTGTTGCGCCAGTCATAGCGCATCACCAGCACCGACGGATCGCGTGTAGCGATCACCTTGAAGTCTCCCCAGCCGACTTCCGGGACTTCCTTGCGCATCCGGATGACGCGCTCGGTCCAGTTCAGCATCGAGTTGGGATCACGGCGCTGCTTGGCGACGTTGACGTGCTCGTATCCGTATGGGCCCACGTCGATGACCGGCGAGCAGGGCCTGTCGCTTTTGGTGAAGCCGGCCTGCGGCTCGGTGGACCACTGCATCGGCGTGCGGGCGCAATTGCGCTCGGGCAGATCGAGGTTGTCGCCCATCGCGATTTCGTCGCCATAACGGATCACGGGTGTTCCCGGCAGCGTGAACATCAGGCTGTAGGCGAGTTCGAGACGCCGGCGGTCGCCGCCAAGCATCGGCGCAAGGCGACGCCGAATGCCGCGATCGTAGAGCTGCATGGTCTTGTCGGGACCAAATTTCTCAAACACCAGTTCGCGCTGCGCCTTGGTCAGCCGGCCGAGATCGAGTTCGTCGTGATTGCGCAGGAACAGGCCCCATTGCGCGGTGGCAGGTCGTGGCTTTGTGGCCTGAAGAGCCTTTGCCAACGGGCGGGAATCGGCGGACGCCAGTGCATAGAACAAATTCTGGTTGACGAAGAAATTGAACATCATGTGCATGCGGTCGCCGTCGTCTCCGAAATATTCCATGTCGGTCTCTGGCAGCACATTGGCCTCGGCAAGGATGACGGCGTTACCCTGTCGCCATTGTAGAAACTCCCGGAACGACCGCAGCATGTCGTATTGCTCGATCGGCTTGCCAACCTTCGCGCCTTTGGTTGCTATGACGAAGGGCACCGCATCCATCCGGAAGCCGGATACGCCGAGCTGAATCCAGAAGCCCATGATCTTGAGGATCTCGGCCTGCACATGCGGATTCGACGTGTTGAGGTCGGGCTGGAAATCATAGAAGCGATGGAAGAACCACGCCCCGGCTACCTTATCGCGTGTCCAGGTGGATTTCTGCACGCCTGGAAACACCATGCCCTTGCCGGCATTGGCCGGCTTCTTGTCGGCCCAGACATACCAGTCGCGATAAGGCGAATCCGGTGAGCTTCGCGCGTCGAGAAACCATGGATGTTGATCGGAGGTGTGATTGACCACGAGATCGATGATGACCCGCATGCCCCGTTGCCGGCAGCCATGGGTGAATTCGACAAAGTCGCCGAGACTGCCGTAGCGCGGATCGACACCGTAATAATCCGCGATGTCGTAGCCGTCATCCTTGTGAGGTGACGGCTGAAACGGCATCAGCCAGATCGCGGTGACGCCGAGGCCCTGCAGATAATCCAACCGGCGCAACAGCCCTTTGAAGTCTCCTATGCCGTCACCGTTGGCGTCCATAAAGGTGCCGACGGAGAGACAATAAAACACGCTGTTCTTGTACCAGAGGTCGTCGATCATACTGAGGCAGCCCTCTTCGATCCGCCAGTGGTAGCGGCAGGATAATAAGCGATGAAGGCTTTCGGGGTTCCCGAACGAAGGACGGCTACGCCAGCGGGTAACGACTTGCCTGATCGCAAACGCGGCAAAATCGCCCGGGATTCGCCTGCTCCACGATTGTCATGGTCAAGGCAAAAGAAAACCCGGCTTGCGGCCGGGTTTCCAATTCAATCCTGACAGTCGGGTTACACCAGCGGCTGCGGCTCCAGCCCGCCTTCCGGGCGCGGCCGCGGTTTGGTGGTCGTCGTCGGCACCGGCGACGAGCGCGGTGACGGCGGCTCGTCCGTCGGCTGGCGCGTCGGTTTCTTGCCGGCCATGAGGTCCTTGATTTCGTCGCCGGTGAGCGTCTCGTATTCGAGCAGCGCCTCGGCGACGCAATTGAACTCCTTGTTCTTCTCGGTCAGGATGCGGCGCGCCTCGGCGGTGGCGTTGTCGACCAGCTTGCGCACTTCCGTATCGATCTTCTGCGCGGTCGCCTCGGAGACGTTCTGCTGGCGGCCGACCGACATCCCCAGGAACACCTCTTCCTGGTTCTCGCCATAGGCGACCGTCCCAAGCTCATCCGAGAAGCCCAGGCGTGTCACCATCGCCCGCGCCATCTTGGTTGCCTGTTCGATGTCGCCGGAGGCGCCCGAGGTAATGTTCTCCTTGCCGAAGGTCAGCTCCTCAGCCACGCGTCCGCCCATGGCGACCGCAAGCTGCGAGGTGAACTCCTTGTACTTCATCGAATAGCGGTCGCCTTCCGGCAGGAACTTCACCATGCCGAGCGCACGGCCGCGCGGGATGATCGTCGCCTTGTGGACGGGAATGCCCGCCGGGACGAACAGGCCGACGATGGCGTGGCCGGCCTCGTGATAGGCCGTCAGCTTCTTCTCGTCTTCCGACATGGCCATCGACTTGCGCTCTGCGCCCATCATGACCTTGTCTTTCGCGTCCTCGAACTCCTGATGGGTGACGACGCGCTTGTTGCGCCGCGCCGCCAGCAGGGCTGCTTCATTGACGAGGTTCATCAGGTCGGCGCCGGAGAAGCCGGGCGTGCCGCGCGCGATGATCTTGAGATCGACATCGGGCGCCAGCGGAACCTTGCGCACATGCACGCGCAGGATCTTCTCGCGGCCGGCAACGTCAGGGTTCGGCACGACGATCTGGCGATCGAAACGGCCGGGACGCAGCAGCGCCGGGTCGAGCACGTCGGGACGGTTGGTGGCGGCGATGATGATGACACCCTCGTTCGCTTCAAAACCGTCCATCTCGACCAGCAACTGGTTCAACGTCTGCTCGCGTTCGTCATTGCCGCCGCCGAGACCGGCGCCGCGATGACGGCCGACAGCATCGATTTCGTCGATGAAGATGATGCAGGGCGCATTCTTCTTGGCCTGCTCGAACATGTCGCGCACGCGGCTGGCGCCGACGCCGACGAACATTTCGACGAAGTCAGAACCCGAGATGGTGAAAAACGGCACATTGGCTTCGCCGGCGACGGCGCGCGCCGTCAGCGTCTTGCCGGTGCCCGGAGGACCAACGAGCAGCACGCCGCGCGGAATCCGCCCGCCCAATCGCTGGAACTTCTGCGGATCGCGCAGGAACTCGACGATCTCCTGCAGATCTTCCTTGGCTTCGTCGATGCCGGCCACGTCATCGAAGGTGACCCTTCCATGCGCCTCCGTCAGAAGCTTGGCCTTCGACTTGCCGAAGCCCATGGCTTTGCCGCCGGCCCCCTGCATCTGTCGCGACAGGAATATCCATAGCCCGAGAAATGCGATCACCGGCAGGCCGTTGACCAGCAGGGTGACAAGCCAGTTGTTGCCGTCGCTCGGCGCGCGCGCCGAAATCGAAACGTTCTTGGCGTAAAGGCGCTGGACCAGCCCGGGATCGCTCGGCGCATAGGTTGAGAAGGCGCGATTGTCGGTGTAATGGCCGCTGATCTCATGTCCGGCGATCGTCACCTCGCGGACGCGGCCCTGATCGACGTCGCTGAGCAGTTGGCTGAAGGCGATCTGCTGGGAAGGCTCGCGCTGCCCGGGGTTGTTGAACAACATCACCAGGGCGACGACGAGCAAAAATATGATGACCCAGAGAGCGAAATTGCGGACGTTGGGGTTCATTCGATCCTGCCAGTGGCTTTCTGAGATCGGCTCGCACAGTTTCGCGGTCCGTCCAGGTTGGTCTCATATTTAGGCTTTGACAGGTCCCTTGCCAAGGGAAGTCCTGCCTCGATTATCGATAGGAACCGCCAATTCCGACATCACTGTGAAGCGATCCTGACTGAAAATGGCTAATTTCCCTTGCGCGGACCCCTGCCGCGCTGTCGCGGCCCTTCCTTGGCGATCGTCAGCGACCCGGAACGGTCGAGGTTGAGGATCGCACCGGCGAGCGTGCCCTTCCAGATCCGGCCGCCATCGAGGGCCTCGCGCAGCGCCTGCGCCGACCGCTCCAGCCGGTCGAGACGAATACTGTCCGCAGACGCCAAAAACGATGTTATTTCAGCCTCAACAACGCCGGCAATCACATCGACGGGTTGGCGCTTGAGCCTTTGAACGTCGAGCCGCACACTGTCTGTCGATGTTTCCTTGGCGATATGCGCGCGCGCATCGCTGACCGCGCGACGCAAGACCTCATCGGCCCCCGCCATCCGGCGGGCGAAGCGCCGCCATTGCTCCGGCCCCAGCCCTTCCGCCTCAAGCAAGGCTGTCAGCTCACGCATCCTGGTGCGCGCATATTGGGAATCCTTGTTGGACGGATCGCTGATGAACGGGACATTGTTGTCCGCACAGACCTGTTCAAGCTCGGGCTTGCGCAAGTGCAGCAGCGGCCGCGCCAGGGTCAGCCCATAAGCCTGCGTCTCCTCGCGGATGCCGGCGAGACCGGCAACGCCGCTGCCGTGCAGCAGCCGGAACAGGATGGTCTCAGCCTGATCGTCGGCATGATGCGCCGTCATCAGCACGTTCGCGCCGACATCGCGGGCATGCTCGCTCAGCAGCCGGTAGCGCGCCTCGCGCGCCAGTTCCTGGATGCGTGTTTTGGGATGCGGCCCCCGCCAGGTGAGAACGGCGTGGGGCACGCCGAGCGCCGCGCCGATTTCGCCCACATAAGCCGCCTCTTCCGCCGCTTCCGGCCTCAATCCGTGATCGACCGTCGCGGCAAACACCCGCGTGCCGGACTCACGCGACCAGATCGTGGCCATCAGCAGCAACGCCAGCGAGTCGGGACCACCGGAAACGGCCAGCAGCGCGCCGGCGACGCCCGTCCATTTTGCGAAGATCAGGGACGGATCGAGATCGATATCGAGAGCGGAGCCAGCTCCGCGCTCAGCACTGGGCACGCTTGTAGTCGCGATCGGCCGCATTGCGGACGCTGGCCGAGGCCGTCGGATATTTGCGGGTGACCTCACCCCAGGCGGCGCAGGCCTGTTCCTTGGCGCCGATCTTCTCGAGCGATTGTCCAAGCCGCCACAGCGATTGCGGCACGCTGGAGGACTTCGGGAAATCAGTCGACACTTTCAGGAACTGTTCGGCGGCTTCACGGTGGCGGTTGCGCTTGGAATAGGTCTCGCCGAGATAATAGGTCGCCTGCGGCGTCAGTTGCCCGGTCGGGTAACGGCTTACGAATTCACGGAAGCTGGTTTCAGCCGCGTCGAACTCGTTCTTCTTATACAGCCCGACCGCCTGGTCGAACTCGCCGCGCGGCGTGGCGGCGGCAGGCGGCAGCGATGCCACCTGCTGGTTGGCGGGCGCCGGCGATCCCGGATTAGCGGGATAGGCTTGATTGCCGGAATAGGTTTGCGGCGCCGGATAGGCTGGCCCCGGCAGCTGCGTGCTCGTCACCGACCCGGGCGCCGGAATGACGGTGGGGCCGCGGGCAATCCGGTCGCGCGGATTGACGAGATCGATCGGCCCGCCGCCATCGTCGCCGTCATCCACGATGATGGGACCTTGCGGCAGATTCTGGCGCAAACCCGGATCGCGGGGTTGTTCCGGCAGCGATCCGATGACCCGCGGCGCGCCCGGCGCATCCGGCGCGGCATTCGGATCGAACGCATCGCCACGGCCGCTGCGACTGCTCGACGGCGGCGGCACCGCCGGCCCCGGACCGGATGCATCGCTGCGCCGCTGCGGACCGCCACGCGGCGGCTCGCCGCCCTCCGGCTGGCCGCGGCGCAATTGTTCTTCGAGCTTGCGGTTCTGGAACTGCAATTGCTCGATCTGGCCGGTCAGGCTGCGCAATTGGCTTTCCAGCCGGTCGACGCGCACCAGCAACCCTGCCGCATCGGCGCCGCCTGGCATTGAACCCTGGGCAGGCTCATAGGCCGGGCCGCGCTCATAACCGCCGCCGCCAGGAACCTGCGCCGGCGGGTAATATTGCGCAGCGGCGCCAAACGACGCCGCGCCGAAGACGACGACAGCTAGGGGCAGGCTCTTGAACGACATGATGGACCCGGCTCTGAAACCCTCCGCGATGCACCGGCGCACCGCGACTGGACCGGTCGTTATCATATTGGCGGCGATGGCGGAAATGCGGCGCTGGTATTTAGAGAAGATGGCAGACAGAAAAATGCCGGCGTCCTCGGACGCCGGCAGGTTTTGGGGAACGTGCAACCGCGTGGAGGCGGCTGCGGTCTTTGTCGAAGATCAGGAGCCGGCGCCACCACCCAGCACGGTGACGGCGCGGCGGTTCTGCGACCAGCAGGAGATGTCGTTGCAGACCGCCACCGGACGTTCCTTGCCGTAGCTGATCGTCTTCATGCGCTGGGGCGCCACGCCGCGGGCGATGAGGTAATTCTTCGTCGCCTCGGCGCGCTGCGAACCGAGCGCGAAATTATATTCGCGGGTGCCGCGCTCGTCGGCATGGCCTTCGATGGTGAAGCTGTAGCGCCCGTACTGGTTGAGCCAGCGCGCCTGCTTGTCGAGCGTTGCCTGGGCATTGGCGTTCAACTCGACCGAATCGGTATCGAAAAAGACGCGATCGCCCACATTGACGACGAAATCCTGCTGGCTGCCCGGGGTCGCAGCGCCCGCGCCCGCCCCGGCAAGACCGGCGGCATTCGGATCGTCATTGGGATTCTTGGAGCAGGCGGAGATCGCCAGCGCCACCGTCAGCGCGGCGGCAACGCGAAACAGGCGCGCGCTCGAAAACAGGGACATGACAACACTCCTCAGAAACTCGTGACTAGAACCCAGCCCCACAAACCACCCCTGTCCTAGCGGCCATTTGGTTAAGCGAAGGTTCCATAAACCTTGCCGGCGGGTTGTCGAAGAGCGTTGCATTTTAGCAAATGCACGCGTGGTTAATGATTGGTGACCGTTAATAGCACCTTCGTGGCGGGAATGCGGCGCGGGGCGCGCATTGCGATGGCAGCGGGCTTTGTGACAATATCGACACAGCTGCGGCAGACAGCAAGAATCAGGGAGGCGAAGATGGCGCGATCCGTTCCGATGCTGCGCAAGGCCGCGATGGCGCTCATCGCAAGCACAATATGGGCCTCCCCCGCGCCAGCGCAGGATTTTCCCCGCACGCTCAATATCTACGTCGGCTATGGGCCCGGCGGCGGCTACGACACCAATGCCCGCCTGGTCGGGCGCTTTCTCGGCAAATATCTGCCCGGCGAACCCAATGTCGTGGTCCAGAACATGCCGGGCGCCGGCGGGCTGAAAGCCGCCAACTGGCTGTACGAGCTGGCGCCGCGCGACGGCTCGGCCATCGCCATCACCGGCACGGCGCTATTCCTCGAGCCTCTGCTCGGCGGCAAGGAAGCCCATTTCGATTCGCAGAAATTCACCTGGCTCGGCTCGACCGCGACGGAACCCGCCGGCTGCGCCGTCTGGCACACCGCCAACATCAAGACCATGGAGGAACTCCTGACCCGGCCGCTTCTGGTCGGCGGCAGCGGTCAGGCCGCCGTGGCGACCATCTATCCGATGGCGATGAATGCGGTGCTCGGCGCCAAGCTCAAACTGATCCAGGGCTATACCGGATCCAACGAGAGCCTGCTGGCGATGGAGCGCGGCGAAGTCCAGGTGTTCTGCGGCTTCACGCCCTATGCCCGCCCGAACTGGCTCAAGGAAGGCAAGGTCACCGTGGTGGCGCAGATCGGCATGACGAGGGACCGCAGTTTCCCCGATGCGCCGCTGGTGCAGGACTATGCCAGCAATGCCGAGGACCGCCAGGTGCTGGAGTTCATCTTCGCCCAGCAGTCGGTCACCCGTCCCTATCTCGGCCCGCCGGGAATTCCCGCGGCACGCACCAAGGCGCTGCGCGACGGCCTCGCCAGGACCGTCGCCGACAGCCAGTTCCGCGAAGAGGCCGCGAAAATGCGGGTCGACCCGGTGTTCATGACAGGCGAGGACATCGCTGCCCTGCTGCGCAAGCTTTACGCATCACCGCCGCAGGTGGTGGCGCGGGCGAAGACGATCATGGGACGGTGATTCAGCGCGATCCTTCGCCCGCTGCGCGACGCTGCGCGGGAGAAGGTGGCCCTTGCGCAGCCTGCCTGCGCGGAGCCAAGCGGAGCTTGTCTCCGCTTGGCTCCGCGCAGGCAAGGGTCGGATGAGGGTGGTGCTTAAACCTTACACGCCTTCGCGCTCGCCTCCACGGCGGCGGCATCGAAATCGTTCATCTTCTTGTAGAGGTCGGGAATGTTGGCGCCGAGCGTTTCCGGCGCGACTCTTTTGTCGATCTGCTTCGTCTCCACCATGAAGTCGATCAGCTTCCCCCACGCTGCAGTGTCATAGGCCCCCTGCTGCGTGCCTTTCCCGAACATCTCCTTCGCCTCCTGGTTCGACCTGATCGATCTGAGGACGCTGTGCAGATCACGCTTCATCAGCGTTTCGTCATCGACGCCCGCGACTTTTGTCGCCGGAAACGCGGCCCAATGCAGCTTGATCGCACAACCGGGGTTGGCCGCAAGAAACGTCATCGCCTTGGCGATGCCGCGCGTCACGGCGATGACCATGGCCGGGTCCTTGTCGATCGTCGCCTGCGTGACGCCGATGGAATAATCCGGATAAGCGCGCCAGTCGTCGCCGATGATTTCGCGGACTTCGAGGCCGGCATTTTCAAACGACGCGATCGCAGAACCCCAGTAGAGCAGCCCCTGCACCCGTCCCGCCTGCATCGCCTGAACCGGACTGGCGCCCATGGCGGTCGCGACAAGCTCGATGTCCTTGCTCGGATCATAACCGTTCCGGCGCAGCAGGGCGTAGAGCCACGGCAGGCCGCCCGTCGCCAGGTTGAAGACGCCGATGGTTTTGCCCTTCAGATCCTTGGCCGATTGAATCGGTCCCTTCTTGTCGACCGCCACCGCCCAATCGGTATTGCGCATCGTCATCGCAACCCGCAGCGGCAGGTTTGCCGTGGCGACCGCGCCGACGATGGCGCTGCCGCTGCCTGCTGCCATGTCGGCGCCGCCGCCGATGACCTGCTGGAATCCCTGCAGCGAACCGCCGGCCGGCTGCACGTCGACGTCATAACCCTCGTCCTTCCAATAGCCGAGGATCGTCGGCAAGGTGAACTCCGTATAGGTCACGTCCAGCACGCCGGTCGCCACCATCAGCCGCGCCTTCTTGAGCGGCTTCGTCTGCGCCTGTGACGGCGAGGCGGCGATCAGCAAGGGCAGGAACAGACTGCAGGCCAACAGCAGGTGGCGCTTGTTGAAGCGGGCAAAGAAAACACCGTCGAGCATCGAAACCCCCGTCGCGAAAACGCCTCATCATCGCGGCCGCGCAACGGAGCATCTTGTTCGCCGAAACACATTCTCTTGTTGATCGGCACCTGCTCCAATCGAATTGCTTTTATTTGAACGGACCACTTGCGCATCGGGCGGGTTAAGTCTGCAAGCACGTCCATTAGGCACTCGCAGTACGGAAGAACGCCCGACAGTCGGAATATTTAGAACTGTTCCAATTTATATCTCTGATATTGAAGCGGTTTTTAATTGCACGCAGGTGACCACCGGAGCATGGTCAAAGACAAGGCTGAATGCCGAAACATTGGACGACAACCATGACCGTTGCACTTCAATCCGCTCTTATCCTGCTGCGCGAAGGGCTCGAAGCTCTTCTCATCGTGACAGCACTTGCCGCCGCCATGCGGCGCGGCGGCGCGCAGGACAAATTGCGCATTCTCTATATCGGCGCGTTGGCCGCGATCGCCGCCAGCATTGTCGCCGCCTGGATCTTTCAGCTCTTCTTCAACGGCGCTCATGACGACCGCATCGAAGCGGCGGTGCTGATCGTCGCTGCGGCGCTGATGCTCTACATGAGCGGCTGGCTGTTCCTGCGCCAGGACCCTGCAGTCTGGAAGGCCGAGATCGCGCGCCTCGGCGGCGATGCGCTCAGCGCCGGCACGGCGCTGTCGCTCGCCTCCATCTCGTTCCTCGCGGTGTTTCGCGAAGGCGCCGAAACAGTTCTATTTCTCCATGCGCTCGCTTCCACGCATGGCGGCTGGTCGGTGCAACTGTTGCTCGGCCTCCTCGGCGCCGCCATCTGCCTGGTGCTCATCTATGCGGCGATGCAATGGCTGGCGATGAAGATTCCGGTGCGGCCGCTGTTCATCCTCACCTCCGCCTTTCTCTTTGTCATGGGCCTGCGCTTTATCGCTGCCGCCATTCAGGAATTGCAGGAGCAGACGATCGTTCCCTACGATCCCTCACCGGCACCCGACTGGCTGGTGTCACTCGCCGGCAATGCAAGCTGGGAAGCTCTGCTCGCCCAGGCGATCGTCGCCGTGCTCGCGCTTGCCAGCCTGTTCCTGGTGCGCACAAAACAGCAACCGGCTGCGGGCTGACGCCCTAGCCTCCTCGCGTGCAGGCGCGTTCGCCCACGCGCCTGCCCAATATGGACGCGCACTGATCTTCCCGTGTAGTCTTCCGTTCTGGAAACGCACGAGACCCCAACTTGAAAATCGCACTCTACAATCCCGTCTACGACACGACGCCGTTTCGCGACGCATTGCGTGAATTCCCGGAAATTCAGTTCACCGTCGCGGAAGACGAGAAGGATATTCCGGCAGCGATCGAGGGCGCGGAGATTCTCATCACCGGCAACCGCTTCTATCTGCCGAAAGCCGCGAAACTCATCCGCGAACACGGAAAGTCCTTGCGCTGGCTCTCCTTCGTCACCTCCGGCGTCGACAAGGCCGTCGCCAGCGGCCTGCCGAAAGGCGTCGTCGTCACCAATGTCGCCGGCATGCGCGCCTTTGCGGTGGCCGAGCAGGCGCTGGCGCTGATGCTGGGCCTGGTGCGCCAGATCCGCGCCACCGAACAGGCGCGCCGGCGCGAAGACTGGGCGCGCGATGACATCTCGCCCAACATGACCAATCTTGCCCGCAAGCATCTCGTCATCGTCGGCACCGGCGCCATCGGTCAGGACATCGCGCGCAAGGCCAAGGCCTTCGACATGCGTGTCACCGGCATCAGCCGCCGCACCGATCCGCTGCCGCATTTCGACGAGGTGCGCGCCCGCGCCGCGCTCATCGCAATGGCGCGCGAAGCCGACATGTTGCTCGTCGCCGCGCTCGCGGGCCCGGAGACGGATGGCATGATCACACGCGAGGTCATCGCCGCGATGAAGCCCACAGCCTTCGTCATCAACATCGCGCGCGGCTCGCTGATCGACGAGCCGGCCCTGATCGAAGCCCTGCAGAGCAAGCGCATTGCCGGCGCTGGCCTTGATGTTCAGGCGGTCGAACCGCTGCCGCAAGGCAGCCCGCTGTGGAACATGGACAATGTCCTGCTGACCCCCCATGTGGCCGGCGCCGGCGACCCCGGCACCATCACGCCCGCGGCCATATTCATCGAAAACCTGCGCCTGTGGCGCGCCGGCAAGCGGCTGAACAAAGTCGTGATCGAGCAGACCTGACGAAGTCACCCGAAGGACAAGGCGACGATGAAGAGGGGATACGATTACATCGTGCTGGGCGGCGGCTCGGCCGGCTGTGTCCTGGCCAACCGGCTCTCGGCAGACCCGGCCTGCAATGTCCTGCTGGTCGAGGCCGGCCCGCGCGATTGGAACCCGCTGATCCGCGTGCCGCTGATGGCGGGGCAGTTCTATCGCCACAAGCTGCACAACTGGTGTTATCTCACCGAGCCGGAGCCGCATCTCGACAACCGCCGCATCGAATGGCCGCGCGGTCGCGTGCTCGGCGGCTCCTCCGCCATCAACGGCATGGTCTATACCCGCGGCAACAGATACGATTACGACCAGTGGGCGCAACTCGGCCTGCGCGACTGGTCGTACGAAAAGCTGCTGCCCTTCTTCCGCAAGTTCGAGGATTTCCGCGGCGGCGAGAACGCCTATCATGGCACAGGCGGCGAACTGCCGGTGACGCGCCCCAACACGCCGCATCCCTTCTACGATACGTTCGAACAGGCCGGCCTGCAGAGCGGGCTGAAATTCAATCCCGACTTCAACGGCGAGGAACAGGAGGGCGTCGGCCGCTATCACAGCTCGATCGGCGATGGCGAACGCTGGAGCACGGCGCGCGCCTTTCTCGATCCGGTCCGCGGCCGCCGCAATCTCGACATCGTCACCGGCGCATCGGTTCTGAAGGTGAATATTGAAAACGGCCGCGCCGTCAGCGTCGATCTCATCGCCAACGGCCTGCGCACCAATGTTTCCGCCGGCCGCGAAGTCATCGTCTCGTGCGGCGCGATCTCATCGCCGACCGTACTGATGCATTCGGGCATCGGCCCGCAAAGCGATCTGCGCGCGCTCGGCATCGACGTGAAGGTCGACGCCAAAGGCGTCGGACAGAATCTTCAGGACCATGCCAACGTCCGCATGCAATATTCCAGCAAGAGCAAGGACGCCTTGTTTGCGTTGCGGCGCTTCGACCGCGCCGCGCTGGCGCTGGCCCGCGCCGTGCTGCTGCGGAGCGGGCCGGCCACAAAGTTTCCGCTCGAGGCCGGCGCCTTCCTGCGCTCGCGCCCGGAGCTTGCGGCGCCTGACCTGCAGATGCATTTCACGCCCGGCATTTCCACCGCCAACCTGCGCTATCCGTTCCGCCGTCTGCCGCCAGGAGCCTATGAAGGCTACGGTTTCTCGGGCAATGTCTGCCATCTGCGGCCGGAGAGCCGCGGCCATATCAGGCTGAAGAGCGCCGATCCGCGCGAGCGACCCGCCATCCACGTCAATTATCTTGCGACGGAGGGTGACCGCCTGTCGATGCGCGAAGGCTTCAAGCGCCTGCGTGGCATGTTCCATCAGAAGGCCTTCGATGACATCCGCGGCGAGGAAGTCTGGCCCGGCCCGAAAGTGAAGAGCGACGATGACATCGACGCCTTCATCCGCGCCAATGCCGCCTCGATCTATCATCCGGTCGGCACCTGCCGCATGGGCATCGACGATGATGCGGTCGTCGACGAGCAATTGCGCGTGCGCGGCGTCGATGGACTGCGTGTGATCGACGCCTCGATCATGCCCAACCTGGTCAGCGCCAACACCAATGCGCCGACCATCATGATCGCCGAAAAAGGCGCCGACTATATCCTGCGGGCGCACTAGACCTTTGGCCGGTGCGCCTCGATCTCGTCGAGATAAATCCGCCGCTGCTCTTCCGAGATGAACGCGCTGGTGAAGCCGTTGCGGGCCATCTGCCACAGATCCTTGTCTGCCAGCCCGAGCGACGCCTGGATCGCGGCAAAATTCGCATTGATATAGCCGCCGAAATAGGACGGATCGTCGGAATTCACCGTGATGCAGAGGCCCGCCTCGTGCAGGCGGCGGATGTTGTGCGAGGCCATGTCCGGAAACACGTTGAGCATGCAGTTCGACATCGGGCAGACGGTGAGCGGAATGCCGCGCTCGGCGAGTTCACGCACCAGGTCCGGATCGGTTTCGCAGCGCACGCCATGGTCGATACGCTCGCATTTGAGTGTATGGAGCGCGTCGCGCACATAGTCGGCACCGCCTTCCTCGCCCGCATGCGCCATCGTATGCCAGCCGCAGTCGCAGCGCCCCACATCATAGGCGCGAGTGAATTTCGATGGCGGATTGCCGAGTTCGGGCCCACCCATGCCCAGACCGACGATGCGGTCGCGCCAGGGCTTGACCGCCGCGATCATGTCGAGCGCGTCGCTCTCGTCGAACTGCCGCTGGATGACGACGATCAACCCGCTGCTCATGCCGAAGCGGACGCCGGCATCGGCCAGCGCCGCGAGAACATTGTCCATCACTTCGGCGATCGGGATGCCGCGCCGCACATGCGCCTGCGGGCTGAGGAAGACCTCCGCATGCCGCACGTTCTCGCGCGCCGCGCGGGCGAGATAGGCCGCCGTCATGTCGTAGAAGTCGCGGCCCGTCTGCAGCACCGTGAGGCCGAGATAGAAGAGATCGAGAAACGACTGCAGACTGTCGAAGCTGTAGGCACGCCGCACCGCCTCCGCATCGGCATAGGGCAGTTTGAGGCCATTGCGCCCGGCGAGCCTGATCAGCGTCTCCGGCTCGAGCGAGCCTTCTAGATGCATGTGCAGTTCGGCCTTGGGCAGGTCGGCGATGAAGGGCGAAATCTCGATGTCGGTCATGAAACATCCCTGGTTGCGCAAAGGCTGACACATTCGTCAGCGCCTGAGCCCAATTCTTGGGCATTGGGAATCGCGCGATGGTGCGTGCGTTCGATGGACCTCGCCTGCCGGCGAGGGCCGGATTTACAATTTTTTTCAATACATTCAGGCACTCCCGCCCATCCGGGACGGCGCCGGGCAGCCTTGGCATGCGGTTTGCTGAAAACGTTTTCAGACATTTACGATGTCTCCGCCTCCGGTTACGATCTCCCCATTGCAATAAGAGGACCAGCATGCTGCTTCCCCGTGCAATCCGCAAACAGGCCTGCGTGAAAACTGCGGTCCTTCTGACAACGCTACTGACGCTCACCGCGACGCCGGTTCTGGCGCAGGGCAAGCCGCTGAAAAAGGTCAACATCGCGATCGCGACCGCTATCCTCAACGTCGGCTATCCCATGCTCACCCTGGCGAAGACCCTGGGTTACTGGAAGGAGGAGGGCTACGACGTCGAACTGATGCCGGTCGGCGGCTCGCTGCAGGCGATCCAGCAGATGGTCGCCAACAATGCCGATTTCGTTCAGGTGAATGCCAGCGTCGTCGTGCAGGCCAATTCGAAGAACGACCTGCCGGTACGCATCGTCATGAACAACGGTGTGCTCGACTGGTCGGTCGCGGTCGATGCGGACGGGCCGATCAAATCGGTCAAGGATCTGAAGGGCAAGACCATCGGCGTCTTCACCCTGGCCACCGGCGGCACCGCTTATCTGAACAGTTTCCTGCGCGCCAACGGTCTCGATCCGGCGAAGGATGTCGAACTGGTCGCCGTCGGCCTTGGCGCGCCGCCGGTCGAGGCGATGAGATCGAAAAAAGTCCAGGGCCTTCTCTATTGGGCCTCCGCGATCGCGACGTTCGAGAACAACGGCCTCAAACTCAACAAGCTGGTCGGCGACGACTGGCGCAGCTATCCCGATTATTCGCTGGCGACCATGCAGGGCACCCTGGACAAGGACCCGGCCTTCGCCATCGGCATCGCCCGCGGCATGGCCAAAGCCACCGTCTATGCGCTTGCCAATCCCGAATGCGCCGTCAAACTGCACTGGCAGAATTATCCCGCGACCAAGCCCTCCGGCGCCGACGAAGCGACCCTGGTCAAATGGGACCTCAACGCCCAGCAGGCGCAGCTCGATTCGCTCGCCGAGGCGTTCAAGCTGAACGGGGGCAAGCTATGGGGCAAGGCCGACCCGGCCGCTTATGAGCATCTGGTCAAATTCATGCTCGACGCCAAACAGATCGACAAGCCGGTGCCCGCCGCCTCGATGATCGTCAAGACGCCGGACTTCTTCGAGAAGGTCAACGCCTTCGACATCAAGGCAGTCGAGGCCGACGCCAAAGCCTGCAAGGCCTGAGGCTAGAGGAGGACAACCATGCATGCCACTGTTCGCGCCGCGGCCGCCGACGAAATGCCGATCCTCGACCTGAGCGCGCTGACCGCCGGCGGCGACATCGCGCCGCTGGCAGCGCAATTGCGCCATGCCTGCCTCACCACCGGCTTCTTCTATGTCGCCAATCACGGCATTCCGCAGGATGTGATCGACGGCGTGTTCAGCGCGTCCAGACGCTATTTCGACCTGCCCGTCGAACAGCGCCTGCCGCACCGCCTGGACGATAAATATATGCGCGGCTTCATGCCTCAGGGCATCAACCAGCATCCAGGCTTCGCGGCGGACCTGAAGGAAAGCTACGAGATCGGCGTCGATCTGCCCGTAACAGATCCGGACGTCGCGGCCGGCCTGCCGCTGCATGGCCCCAACCGCTGGCCGGCCGATTGTCCATGGCTGCGCCCCGCCGCGGAAGCCTATTTCCAACAGGCGGAAGCGCTCGGCCGGCGGCTGCTGAAGGTCTGCGCCGTCAGCCTCGCCATGCCGGAAGATTATTTCCTGCAGTTCTGCACCAAGCCGATGGTGCAGATGCGCCTGTTCCACTATCCGCAGCAGACGCCGGCAAGCGACGAGAGGGCCTTCGGCGCCGCCCCCCACACCGATTACGGCATGATCACCCTGTTGCTGCAGGACCCGATCGGCGGCCTCGAACTGCGCATGCGCAACGGCGAATGGGTCAGCGCGCCCTATGTGCCCGGCACCCTGGTGATCAATCTCGGCGATCTCTTCCAGCGCTGGACCAATGACGTCTATGTCTCCAATCCGCATCGCGTCATCAACCGCACCGGCAGGGAACGCTATTCGATCCCGATGTTCTTCAACCTCGATTACGACAGCCTGGTGAGCTGCCTGCCGTCCTGCCAGTCGCCCGACAATCCGCCCAAATATGCGCCGATCAAATCGGGGGACTATCTGGTCAGCCGCTTCCGCGACGTGCAGAAATACAAGGTCGCGGCCGCCTGATCCAAGGCCCGACAGGCGCCGATGATGGCTGAAACCAGAAGCAAGCCCAGCAAGGGCTCCAAACGCGCTTCGACGCGCACCGGCGCGCCGAAAGCCACCATCAAGGACATTGCGCGCGCCGCCGGCGTCTCCGTCGCCACCGTCTCGCGCGTCCTCAACACGCCCGACCTTGTGGTCGCCAAGAAGCGCCAGGCCGTGCTGCGCGCGCTGCGCCGCCACGACTATATCCCCAACCAGACGGCGCGGTCGATGATCTCGCGCCGCTCGCGCGCCATCGGCCTGATCCTTCCAACCCTTGCCAATCCGGTCTTCGTGCCCGCCATCGCCGCGATCGAGCAGGAACTCGACCGTGCCGGCTATGCCCTGCTGATCAACTGCTGCGAGCGCGACCCGGCCCGCGAACTGGCGCAGGCGCGCACCCTGATCGAGCGCGGCATGGATGGGCTGCTCATCACCGGTTCCGAGCACCTGCCGGATCTGCCCGCCCTGCTGGCGCGCCATCGCATTCCCCACGTTTCGCAAGACGTTTCGCAGGACATCGCGCTCGACAAGCCGATGGGGCCGAGCATCGGCCTCGACAATGCAGGCGCGCTCGCCGCCGCCGTCGATCATCTCCACGCCTGCGGCCATCGCCGCATCGCCGTCCTCTCCGGCCCGGTCCACAACACGCCGTCGGTGCGCGACCGCTTTCTCAGCGCCATCGCGCGCATCAGGCATCACGGCCTGATCTGTCCCGACGCCTGGTGCGCGGTGAGCGATGACTACGACAACCATTCAACCCGCATTGCTGCCCAGCGTCTCCTCGATTGTGGTGAGCAGCCCACCGCCGTGGCACTGACCGGCGATCTTCTCGCGCTCGGCCTGATAAGCGAATGCCGCGCCCGCAGCCTCGACATTCCGCGCGATCTGTCGATCATCGGCTGCGGCGACACCAATATGGGCCAATATGCCGACCCACCTTTGACCACGATCCACATGCCCTTCGTCGAAATGGGCAGAGCCGCCGCGCGCGACCTGCTGTCGCTGATCGAAGACCGCAAGCCACCGGAACTATCCATCCTGCCGCACGAACTCGTCATCCGACAATCAGTGGCAGCGCCCGCGAATGCCCACAGCGCCAAGACAGGCCGGTTGCGCACCAATCGGCTCTGACGCTACCCTCCACCCTCATGGTCAAAGCCGTCGGGAGGGGAGATGACCAAGGGATACGACTATATCGTTGTCGGCGGCGGCTCGGCTGGATGCGTGCTGGCCAACCGCCTGTCGGCAAATCCCGCGGCGCAGGTTCTGCTCGTCGAGGCCGGCGCGCGCGACTGGAATCCGCTGATCCGCGTGCCGCTGATGGCCGCCTGGTTCATGAACCATCGCTTTCACAACTGGTCCTATACGACAGAGCCGGAGCCTGGCCTCGCCGGACGCAGGATCGCCTGGCCGCGCGGTCGCGTGCTCGGCGGCTCATCCGCCATTAACGGCATGGTCTACACCCGCGGCAATCGCGGTGATTACGATCATTGGGCGCAGCTCGGCCTGCGCGACTGGTCGTATGACCGCGTGCTGCCGTTCTTCAAACGCTCGGAGAATTTCTGCGACGGCGCCAACGACTATCATGGCTCAGGCGGCGAATTGCCGGTGACGCATCCGGGCACGAAACAGCCCCTCTACGACGCCTTCGTCGAAGCCGGCGCCCAGGCAGGATTTCCGAAAAATCCGGATTTCAACGGCGAAAAGCAGGAGGGCTTCGGCCGCTATCACTTCACCATCCGCAACGGCCAGCGCTGGAGCACGGCGCGCTCGTTTGTCGATCCGGTGCGGACGCGCCCCAATCTCACTGTCCTTACCGGCGCGCAATTGCTGCGCGTCGTCATCGAAAACGGCCGCGCCACCGGCATCGAGGTAAAGGTCGGCAATGAAAAACGCACCATAACGGCGGCGCGCGAGATCGTGCTGTCCTGCGGCGCCATCACCTCGCCGACGGCGCTGATGCTGTCGGGCATCGGCGCTGCGGATGACTTGCGCAGCCACGGCATCGACGTGAAAGTCGACCTGCCCGCCGTCGGCAGGAACCTGCAGGATCACCTGACGGTGCGCGTCTCGCATGCCTGCGAGAAGCCGGACGCGCTCTACGACGACCGCCGCATCGACCGCGCCGTCTTCAACGTGATGCGCAATGTGCTGACGAAGAAGGGACCCGCCTCGGCGTTCCCGCTCGAGGGCGGCGCCTTTCTCAGGTCGCGGCCCGACGTCGAAGAACCAGACCTGCAGATCCATTTCTTCCCCGGCATTCCGGTGACCACGGGCGCGCGCATTCCCCTCGTCAAGCCGGCGCCCGGCGTGCACGACGGTTACGGCTTCACCGGAACGACCTGCCAGCTGCGCCCGGAAAGCCGCGGCGACATATCACTGCGCAGTTCCGACCCGCTGGCGCAGCCGGTGATCCGCGCCAACTACCTCACCGCTCAGGCCGACCGCGAAACGCTGCGCGCCGGCGCAAAAATCCTGCGCGACGTGCTGCGCCAGGAGGCTTTCGCCTCCATGAACAGCCATGAGATCGCGCCCGGCCCCAACATCAACAGCGACGCGGAACTCGACGCCTACATCGCCGCCAATGCCGGCACGGTCTATCATCCGGTCGGCACCTGCCGCATGGGCGTGGATGACGCCTCGGTCGTCGACGGGGAACTGCGCGTGCGCGGCGTCAGCGGCCTGCGCGTCTCCGACGCCTCGATCATGCCGGCGCTCGTCAGCTCCAACACCAATGCGCCGACCATCATGATCGCCGAGAAGACCGCGGATTACATGCTGCGCACATGACGCCAGGCTTGTAGGGATCGCCTTCATACGAAAGAATTGTTCTAGTCCATAACAATGACGATTGTCGCTCGCGCGGGGCGCGGCTAGACTTGCCTCCTCGCGCGTCCGGCCGGAGGGGTTTGGCCGGAAGCGCCATCAAGGAGGGGATGGATGAGAAGGATTGCTTTTGCATTGGCGGTTGCGGGGTGCGCGGCGGTTCCCGCGGCAGCTCAGGACAAGACCGTCAACATGAAGATCTCGCTCTGGGTGCCGACCGCGCATCCGCTGTACCCTTCGACAAAAGCCTGGGCGGAATCGATCGAGAAGGACTCCAACGGCACCATCAAGTCGACGCTCTTTCCCGCCGAACAGCTCGGCAAAGCCTTCGACCATTACGACATGGCGCGCGACGGCATCGCCGACGTCACCTATATCAACCCAGGTTATCAGCCCGGCCGCTTTCCCGTCATCGCGGTCGGCCAGATCCCATTCACCTTCGCCGATGCCGTGAAGGGCACGGCGGCGCTCGATAGCTGGTATCGCAAATATGCGCCGGCCGAAATGAAGGAAACCAAATTCTGTTTCGCCTTCATGCACGATCCGGGCACCCTGCACAGCCGCAAGAAGGTCGTCGTTCCAGGCGACATCAAGGGCATGAAGATCCGGCCGGCGCACAGCACATTCGCCGAACTCGTCACCATGCTGGGCGGCACCAATGTGCAGGCCTCGGCGCCGGAAGCGCGCGACATGCTGGAGCGCGGCGTCGCCGACGGCCTCGCCTTCCCGTGGGGATCGATGTTCCTGTTCGGCGTCGAGAAGCACATCAAATATTCCATCGACGCGCCGCTCTACACGACCATGTTCACCTATAACATCAACCGCCGCATGTATGACGGCATGTCGGCCGCGCAGAAGAAGGTGATTGACGATCATTGCACCAATGAATGGGCGGTGAAATTCGCCAAGCCCTGGGCCGATTTCGAGCACGCCGGCATCGACAAGATGAAGGCCCTGCACGACCACGAGGTCTACAAGCTCACCGATGCGCAGATCGGCGAATGGCGCAAGACCATCGAGCCGCTGACCGCCAAATGGTCGGACGCGGTGCGCAAGGCCGGCGTCGATCCCGATGTGGCGATGAAGGAATTGAAGGACGCCATCGCCAAGAATGGCGCCGGCTTCTAGCACTCTTCCAGCCTGGGGCCGCCCTTTCGGGCGGTCGCCTTCTTTCGACACCCACAGTGGAGCTTTCCTTGCTTCGCAAGTATATGGACGGCTTCATCGATACGATCGAGTGGATCGCGGCGATCTTCGTCGGCTGCGTCGTCGTGCTCATCTTCACCGGTGTCCTGCTGCGCTATTTCTTCTCGGCCTCGATCCCGGACGGTTATGATCTCGGCCGCATGCTGCTCGGCATCCTGATCTTCTGGGGTATCGCCGCGACGAGCTATCGCGGCACGCATATCACCGTCGATCTGGTCTGGAGCCAGGCCAATCCTCGCTGGAAACGCATCATCGACATCTTCGCGACCCTGGTGCTGCTATTCGTCGTCACCGTGCAGACCTACACCTTGTTCGACAAGGTGCTCGACACCTGGCGTTCCAACCTCCTGACTTTCGATCTCGGCCTGCCGACCTGGCCGTTCTTCGCGCTCGCCTGGATCGGCGATGTCTGCGCCGTGCTGCTCATCGCCATCCGCACCTGGCGCCTGATCTTCCATCCGGACGAAATCCACGACGAGACCGAATTGAAAGTGGCGGACTGAACGCATGGATACGAATACCGTCGCCATCATCGGTTTTGTCGTTCTTTTCCTCCTCATGCTGGCGCGCGTGCCGGTCGGCATGGCCATGGGCCTCGTCGGCGTGACCGGCTTCGGCTATCTCACCAATTACGAGGCGGCGCTGAAACTCATCGGCCAGACGTCGATGCGCACGGTGACGGATTATACGTTCGGGATCATCCCGATGTTCCTGCTGATGGGCGCTTTCGTCTCCCACGCCGGCATCAGCCGCGAGCTCTTCCGCGCCGCCAACGCCTTTGTCGGTCATTGGCGCGGCGGCCTCGGCGTCGCCACCATCTCGGCCTGCGGCGGCTTCGCCGCCATCTGCGGCTCGTCTGTCGCCACAGCCGCGACCTTCTCGGCCGTCGCCTATCCGGAAATGCGCCGCCATAACTATCCGAAAAGTTTTGCTGCGGGCGTCATCGCAGCCGGCGGCACGCTCGGCATCATGATCCCGCCGTCCACCGTGCTCGCGGTCTACGGCATCATCACCCAGCAGGACATCGGCAAGCTGTTCATCGCCGGCATCCTGCCGGGCATATTCGAAATCCTTGTCCTCGTCGGCACGGTCATCCTCATCGGTTATCTGCGCCCGGGTTTCCTGCCCTCCGCCGTCCGCGCATCCTGGCCGCAGCGCCTGCAGGCGCTCAGGGAAGTCTGGGCGCCGCTGCTGCTGTTCGCCTTCGTCATCGGCGGGCTTTACGGCGGGCTCTTCACCGCGACGGAGGCCGGCGGCATGGGCGCCGGCGGCGCTTTCATCATCGGCTTCCTGCGCGGCAGGCTCGGCCGCGCCGAGATCAAGAAATCCCTGCTCGAGGCGACGCGGACCTCGGCCGCCGTGTTCACCATTCTCATCGGCGCTCTGCTGTTCGGATACTTTCTCACCATCACCCAGACGCCGCAGAAGGTGACGGAACTGCTCACCGGCCTCGGCATCGGCAAATACGGCGTGCTGGCGCTCATCCTGCTGATGTATCTGGTACTCGGCTGCCTCATGGACGCCATGGCCATGATCATCCTCACCGTGCCGATCGTCTTCCCTGTCATCGTTCAGCTCGGCTTCGATCCGATCTGGTTCGGCGTCATCATCGTCATGACGGTCGAGATCGGCCTCATCCATCCGCCCGTCGGCATGAATGTCTTCGTCATCAAGAGCATGGTGCCGGACATCGATTTCACCACCATCTTCAAGGGCGTCCTGCCCTTCGTCGCGGCGCTGATCTTCGCGCTGATCGTCATCGTGATCTTTCCGCAGATGGCGATCTGGCTTCCTGGAAGAATGTGAACCGAGGAAAGCAAATGCCGATCGCCATCGCCTTCGAACATATCTGCGACCTCAGCGTCGAAGTCGCCAGGCCGCTCGAGATCGGCGAGACGGGGCTCGGTGAACGCCGCGTCATCGATATCACCGGCGGCACGGTGAGCGGCCCGAAATTCAACGGCCGCATCCGCCCCGGCGCCGACTTCCAGATCATCCGCCCCAACGGCCTCACCGTCCTGCACGCGCGCTATGTGATCGAGGCCGACGACGGCGCGCTGGTCTATGTCGAGAACGACGGCATCCGGTTCGGCCCGCGGGAAGCGCTCGACAGGTTGAAGCGCGGCGAGCCGGTCGATCCGGCGCTGATCTACTTCCGCTCGGTCCCGCGCTTCGAAACGGGCTCTGACAAATACCGCTGGCTGATGCAATCGATCTTCGTCTGCTCCGGCGTACGCACGCCCGGCACGGTCGAACTGAGCGTTTACCGGCTGGCGTGAAAACGCCCATTGGAACCAAATGATAGCCTGAAGGGTTACCTAACCTCTTTCAGGAGCACTCACATGCTGAGATGGGCACTCATTTTTTTCCTGATTTCGATCGTCGCCGGCTTCCTCGGTTTTTCCGGCGTGGCAGCGGGCACGGCTGAGATCGCCAAGCTGCTGTTCTACGCCGCGGTCGTGATCTTCGCGATCTTCCTCATTCTCGGCGTCATGGCCGGCGAGGCTCTGTTCCGATGATCGGCTGAGACCGCTGTATCGCCGCGCGACCTTCCGGCCGCGCGGCGCGTTGCGCCTCTGAACCGGCGTCGTGTCAGTGAGCGCTGTCTGCCGGCAGGCCCAGCGTGCGGCCCGGATATCCGGCCGCGTCGAAATAGGTCGTAAGCCCAACTTTCTGATACTTCACCACGGTCACATTGCCGTTCTCATCCGGCTTGGACCGCAGCATGCCGGGGGTCGCCTTCGGCCTCGCGCCGTGCGGCATCGCCTCAGTCAGCACGCGGCCGATCAAATGGCCCTTGTTCTTGATGTTGAGGCCGAGCAGGCGATCGATCGTCTTGCCGATGTCGGCATTGCTCGACGGCGCCGTGTCGACAAAGCCCTTACGGAAGCTCGGCCCCATCGCCGCCATGATGTTCTGCGTATCGGCCCGCCCGAAGCTGCCATGCATGCCCTGACCCTGCTGCAGGGTCGTATCGGCGATCTCGACGCCGCAGGTCGTCGGATCGTTGCAACCCAGCGAGAAGGTCTTGAAGTTGACGGCGATGGCGGGCATCGGCGTGATGGCCGTGCCCTTCATCGAAATCGCCGACAGCGGCAAGGTGCCCGGAAAACTGCCGAGGCTGTCGTCGACAAAGAGGCCGCTCACGTAATCCTGCGCCGACAGGATCTGCACGACTTTGGCGGCCAGCGCCTTGTCGCCTGTCGGCAGATAGACGAGATCGGAACCGCCGTTCGCGGCCACGACGACCTGCGGCTTCGAAACGTCCTGGCCGATCAGGCCGTTGGCGCGCACCGGAAATGCGTCGGCGGCCACCACCGCATTCTTGGCGTCGGGGTCGAACAGCGGCATATCGAGCCCGTGCGCGATATCCACCGCCAGGAAGCCCGGCGGAAGCTGATGCGCGCTCACGCCTTTGATCGTCTGACTGGCCGACCAGCTCGTGCCGCTCTCCTTCGAGATCGTCGAGAAGCCGTGGTCGGAGGTGAGGATCACGTCGGTGTCGCCATCGAGGCCCTGCGTCTTCAGGGCATCGAGAATCTTGGCGAGATCGTCATCGGCATTCTTGATCGAAGCCAGCGACGTCGGACCGTTGATGCCCGGAATGAGCCGCCCCAGGCTGTCGCCCTGGTTGTGCTGCGTGCCGTCCGGATCGCGCGACCAGAACACCAGCACGAACGGCTTCTTGCGCGCCTTGAGGAGCGGCAGGGCGGCCTTGGTGGTGGCGTCGGCGAAGAAATTCTGCTGGTCGAGATTGGCGACAACCGTGCCCGGATCCGTGTTGGTGCCGGCCTTGCCGTTGTCGCCGCGCGTCGGCGCCTGCACTGGCATTCCTGCCGCGGTCAGCGCCTGCTTCAATTCATCCGAAAGCGGAATGCCGCCGGCCCGGCCGGTGCTGTCGTCGATGACGATGGTCTTCTGTCCGCTGCGTTCCTCGTGATCCATGATCAGTGCCGGGCCGAGCTTGCCGATCGTCGCCGTCGAGAAACCCTTGTCGCGCGCCGCCTTCAGGATGGTTTCCTCGTTGAGATAATTGCCTGCAAAATGTTCGTCCACATCGCCGAGGACCGGATCGCTCTCGAGGAACGGCGTCAGGCTGTCGCCGGCGCCGGGCACCGGAAAGCCGCTGTAGATGGTGTTGGAGAAATCGCCGCTGTCGCCCGGCATATGGCCGGTCGCCATGCCGGCCGCGTTGGCCGTCGTGAAGGTCGGGAAAATCGAATGGGTGTTGGCAAAGCGCACGCCGTTCTTCATCAGCGCCAGCATCGTCGGCGCGGTCTTCTCGTTGACCATGCCCGGCCGCAGGCCGTCGGCAACGAACAGAACCACATTGTGCGGGCGCTGCTGCGCCTGCGCGGTAAACGCGACGAGAGATAAAGCGGAGGCAAGGAAAAGCGAGCGCATAGGGGTCTCCTAGGTAGTTCTACCCCTGCAAAAGCCCTATGACATGACACGTTGATGACGGCGCGGCGCTGGAGTCGACAGGTCCGCACCCTGGACCTACGGTTCGCGCCCGCGCGTCAGCATCTGCAGAGGTCTCGCATGCTCGATCACATCGGCTTTACTGTCGCCAATTTCGCCGAGGCGAAGACGTTTTACACCAAAGCGCTCGCCCCGCTCGGCCTCACTGTCGTGATGGAAGTGACGAAAGAACAGACCGGCGGCGACGAACACGCCGGCTTCGGCCGCGACAACAAGCCGTTCTTCTGGATCGGCACTGGCGACAAGGCCAGGGGCGGCCTGCACGTCGCCTTCGCGACCGGGACGCGCGCGCAAGTCGATGAATTTTATACTGCCGCGATTGCCGCGGGCGCTCGCGACAATGGCAAGCCGGGCCTGCGGCCCCACTATCATCCCAATTATTATGGCGCTTTCGTCATCGACAGGGACGGCAACAATATCGAGGCGGTGTGCCATGCGCCGGGGTGATGCAGCGATGGGCTTGGAGCATCGTGCGTTCTTTCAGAAACAGCTGATGCTCCAGATTCCTTTGATGCCGCATCGCTTCCTGCGAAAAGCCGGCGTCCACTTTTTCGCACGATGCTCGAAACGGCTAAATATTGGCAACGTGTCCACAGAGGGATAATGATCGCCACAAGCAGATTCAGCGGTCATACCCGTCGCCGCCTGGCGATTTCACGATAAAGAGCTTCGGGACTGACCCCGATTTCATTCGCGATATTCGCCCATTGGCCTTTCGCGGGCAGCCCACCGTGCCAAGCGCACCACGCGGTAAGGCGGGCGGCGACCGTTTTAATCGAGAGAATTTCGGCATGAAGTCGCGCACGCTGGATTTCATGGGCGAGGTGATGAGTCCAGGCTTTCTCCAGATCGGGGCTTTCGGAAAGCGCATGGAGCAGATTCCGGCGCACGATGGCCCATGTAATTGCATCTGTTTCAGCGCGCGCGTCGCAATGATACCGCTCCGAATAGACTGAAGCCTCAGCCAGTATTGCTCCCGACGTAGCCCTTTGCAGGATAAGGCTCGATCCATCGTCTTGATGGCGGATAAGGTGGATAGTCCCCTTTCGTACAAAATGTACAAAACGAACAGCGTCGCCAATGTGAAATACGGGCGCTCCCGCTGCAAAGGCGAGTTCGCGGCCCGGAAGGCGTTCCAACAGCCCGGCAAGATCCGATGACATGATTACTATCATGTTCATGAATGCATGCCTGTGGCAAGCAGGGCTAACTTCAGGAGTTCCCCATGTTCCGCGCACTCGCCATAACCGCGTTCCTTTTCCCCGCAGTTGCTCTTGCACAGTCGGGGCACGATCACAGCGGGGGCGGCGCCTCCGGTCGTTCGATGAATCATGAGCAGATGATGCATGAGCATCGAATTGCGCCTCCTGTTACCCAGCCGGGACAGGGTGCGTTTGCGGCAATTCAGGAGATCGTCGGCATCCTTGAAGCTGATCCCGGAACTGACTGGTCGAAGGTCAACATTGAAGGGCTTCGCCAGCATCTTATCGACATGGATAACGTTACGCTAAGAGCTGACGTGAAGAGCGAAACAATGGACGGAGGAATCCGTTTCGTAGTCACGGGTGCCGAAGCCGTCAGGAACTCCATTCGCCGCATGGTCATGGCGCATAGCGCCGCAATGAACGGCATTGACGGATGGCGGTTCGAAGCTGCGGAGATCGAGGGTGGAGCAACCCTCTCTGTGCAAGCGCCAGCGAAGGACCTTGATAAATTGCGCGGGCTTGGATTTCTGGGCGTCCTGACGCGCGGGATGCATCATCAGGATCATCATATGATGATTGCGCGTGGTAAGAGCCCTCACGACCATTGACACCACCGCCGGCACCCACCTCGAAACGAAGGTTTTTTAAAGAGAGCGGTCGCTTGGTAACTCATGGGTGCAAAATCTTGAATTCTGCACCGCCGCTCAATCCGGCTTCCACCTCCCCCGCCTTGACGTCGTCACGATCGAGGCGTAACGCACGCGGCGGGACATCTCCCCCCAACGGGAGGCGCCCATCTGTAAGGATGGATATCATGACCGCTGTAAGCATGCCCGGCCGCAAGCCGGAGAACCCGAATTTTTCCTCCGGCCCCTGCGCCAAGCGCCCCGGATGGAGCCTCGAAGGTCTGATCGACGCCCCGCTGGGCCGTTCCCACCGGGCCAAAATCGGTAAAACCAAGCTCAAACTCGCCATCGACCTGACCCGCGAAGTGCTGCAGGTGCCGGCCGATTATCGCATCGGCATCGTGCCCGCCTCCGACACCGGCGCCGTCGAAATGGCCCTCTGGTCCCTGCTCGGCGCCCGCGGCGTTGACATGCTGGCCTGGGAAAGCTTCGGCGAAGGCTGGGTGACGGATGTCGCCAAGCAGTTGAAATTGAAGGACGCCCGCATCCTCAAGGCGCCCTATGGCGAGCTGCCCGACCTCTCCACCGTCAATTTCGACAATGACGTGGTCTTCACCTGGAACGGCACCACCTCCGGCGTGCGCGTGCCGAACGCCGACTGGATCCCGGCCGACCGCAAGGGCCTCACGATCTGCGACGCCACCTCGGCGTGCTTCGCCCAGCGCCTCGACTATTCCAAGCTCGATGTCGTCACCTTCTCCTGGCAGAAGGTGCTCGGCGGCGAGGCCGCGCACGGCATGATCATCCTGTCGCCGCGCGCCGTCGAACGGCTGACCACCTACGCGCCGGCCTGGCCGCTGCCGAAGATCTTCCGCATGACCAACGGCGGCAAGCTGATCGAAGGCATTTTCGTCGGCGACACCATCAACACGCCGTCCATGCTCTGCGTCGAGGACTATATCGATGCGCTGCAATGGGCGAAGCTGATCGGCAGCCTCGATGGCCTCATCAAGCGCGCCGACAGCAATTTGAAGGTTCTTGCCGACTGGGTCGCCAGGACGCCGTGGGTGGATTTCCTCGCCTCGCGCCCGGAAATCCGTTCCAACACCAGCGTCTGCCTGAAGGTCGTCGATCCTGCCGTCACCGCCCTGCCCGCCGAGGCGCAGGCCGCTTTCGTCAAGGACATCGTGGCGATCGTCGAAAAGGAAAAGGCCGCCTACGACATCGACGGCTATCGCGACGCTCCGCCGGGCCTGCGCGTCTGGTGCGGCGCCACAGTCGAATCCGCCGACGTCGCCACCCTGACGCAATGGCTCGACTGGGCCTTCGAGCAGGCCAAGGCGAAACTCGCCAAAGCTGCCTGACGTTAGGTCATTTAATCTTTGCTGGGCAGCACGCCTGCCCGGCTTTTTCATTCAGCACGCAGCCCCGCCGCAACGGCCGGCTGCTTATCGCTTCCACGTATCTGGCTTCCACGCATAACGTGAAGAGGACTTCACCATGGCTCCGCGCGTACTCATTTCAGACGCACTCTCTCCCGCCGCCGTTCAGATCTTCAAGGACCAGGGCGTCGAAACCGATTTCCAGCCGAACCTCGGCAAGGACAAGGACAAACTCGCCGAGATCATCGGCAACTACGATGGCCTTGCCATCCGCTCCAACACCAAGGTCACCGCCAAGCTGCTTGAAAAGGCGACACGCCTGAAGGTGATCGGCCGCGCCGGCATCGGCGTCGACAATGTCGACATTCCCGCCGCCACCGGCCGCGGCATCATCGTGATGAACACGCCGTTCGGCAACTCCATCACCACGGCCGAACATGCCATCGCCATGATGTTCGCCATCGCCCGCGAAATCCCGGCGGCCGACGCCTCGACCCAGGCCGGCAAGTGGGAAAAGAACCGCTTCATGGGCGTCGAGATCACCGCCAAGGTGCTCGGCATCATCGGCTGCGGCAACATCGGCTCCATCGTCGCCAGCCGCGCCAATGGCCTGCGCATGCGGGTCATCGCCTTCGATCCGTTCCTCACCCCCGAGCGCGCCCGTGAACTGGGTGTCGAGAAGGTGGAACTCGACGACCTGCTGGCGCGCGCCGATTTCATCACGCTGCACACGCCGCTGACGCCGCAGACCAAGGGCATCATGTCGGCCGAGAATCTCGCCAAGACCAAAAAGGGCGTGCGCATCATCAACTGCGCCCGCGGCGAGCTCGTCGACGAGAACGCCATGCGCGCCGCGCTCGAATCCGGCCAGGTCGCCGGCGGCGCCTTCGACGTGTTCTCGGAAGAACCGGCCGTGAAGAACCCGCTGTTCGGCCTGCCCAATGTGGTGTGCACGCCGCATCTTGGCGCCTCGACCACGGAAGCGCAGGAAAACGTCGCCCTTCAGGTCGCCGAGCAGATGTCGGACTACCTGATGCGCGGCGCCATCTCCAATGCGCTGAACTTCCCGTCGATCACCGCCGATGAAGCACCTAAGCTGACGCCGTTCGTGGCGCTCGCCGAAAAGCTCGGCTCCTTCGCCGGCCAGCTCACCGAATCGGAAATCCGCAAGGTGACGATCATCTATGAAGGTGCCGTCGCCGAATTGAAGACCAAGGCGTTGACGGCCGCCGCCATCGCCGGCTTCCTGCGCCCGATCCTGTCGGATGTGAACGTCGTCTCGGCGCCGGTCGTCGCCAAGGAACGCGGCATCGTCATCGACGAGATCACCCGTGCGGCCGAGGGCGATTACGAATCGCTGATCACCTTCTCGGTGACCACCGACAAGCAGGAACGCGCTGTCGCCGGCACCGTCTTCCAGGACGGCAAGCCGCGCATCCTCTCGATCAAGGGCATCAAGGTCGATGCGGAATTCGCGCCGTCGATGATCTATGTGACCAACGAGGACAAGCCGGGATTTATCGGCCGCTTCGCCGGCCTGCTCGGCGACGCCAAGGTCAACATCGCCACCTTCGCGCTTGGACGCGATGCACCCGGCGGTTCGGCCATCGCGCTGGTGCAGGTCGACGGCGACGTGCCGCCGTCCGCCATCGACAAGATCCAGACCCTGCCCGGCGTCAAGCAGGCCAAGGCGCTGCGGTTTTAAGGCGCTGCGGTTTTAAATCGAGCGTGACGCCCTCGTCCTTCGAGACGCCTGCTACGCAGGCTGCTCAGGATGAGGGCTACTATTGGCTTTGTACAACGTAAAAGAAGCCCTCATCCTGAGGAGCGCCTGAAAGGCGCGTCTCGAAGGACGGGGGCGACACGCCGCTACGTTACAACTTCAGCTTCCTGCGCGCCCGCAGTTCGAAATGCTCGCAGATGAAAATCCCGCCCATCACCAGCACCAGCGCCAGCAGGTGGTAGCCCATCAGCGCCTCGCCGAGCACGATCACCGACAGAACCGCACCGAATATCGGTGTCAGATTGCCGAAGATCGCGGCCCGGCCGGGGCCGATCAGTTCGACCGAGCGGATGAAGAAAAGATGTCCGAGGATCGACGTGAAGATCGCGACATAGATCAGCGCGGCAATGCCTTTCCACGTCGGCGGATAGAAGTTCCCCGTTGCATATTCGATCCCAAGAAGGGGGATCGACGTCGCGAACGAGACCAGGGCGATGACGGTGAACAGCGCCAGGCTCGATACGGCCGGCTTGTCCCGCAGGGCGATGACATAGCCTGAATAGATCGCGACCGAGATCAACTGGTAGATGTCGCCGCGGTTGAGGTGCAGGCCAAAAATCGTCAGCGGCGCGCCCTGCGTCGCCACCAGCGCAACCCCGAACAAGGTCAACAGGACGCCGACGATCTGCATGGACGAGACCGGCACGCGATGCACCAAAGCGGCGCCCGCCAGCACGAAGACCGGCGTGACGCCCTGCAGGATCGCAAGATTGACGCCGGTCGTATATTTCGCGGCGAGAAAGATGCACGAATTCGACGCCGTCATCGCGAAGCCCATGAGCAGCAGGAACAGCCAGCGCGAGCGCAAGCTCAGCACTTCGTTCCAGACCCGGCGGGGCACGAAGGTCGCCAGCAGCACCAGACCGATGGCCCAGCGGGCGCAGACGATGGTCATCGGCGAGACTTCGCCCACGGCCAGCCGCGACACCGGCACGTTGCAGCCCCAGAACAACATGGTCAGCAGCAGGAGCAGCCAGGCGGACCGCCCGGCCCGCTCAAAACCGCGATGCAGGAATTGCAGCAAAAGACGTGACTTTCCTTAGACGCGACCGCGCGAACTCTCCGCGATCGAAATGCCGCCCAGGACAAGCAGCAGCGCCATGCCATGATAGAGAGCGAAGGGCTCGTTCAGCAAGACGACTGAAAGCATGGCGCCTAGAACCGGCACGAGGTTGTAAAACAGGCCGGTCCTCTGCGGCCCGATCAATTCGACGCTGCGGACGTAGAAGACCTGCGCCAGCAGGGTCGGAAAGGCAGCGGAATAGATCAGGATCAGCCAGCCCTTCAGGCTCGGCCAATACAGGCCGCCCACCAGCCATTCGCCAACGACCAGCGGAACAGCCGTCAGCGTTGCAAACAACGACATGACGAAGAAGAAAGCCAGCGATGGCATCGGCGGGCGTCTGCGCAGGGCGATGGTGAAACTGCTGTAGATGAGCGCTGCGATGACGATCATGATATCGCCGGAGTTGAACGTCACCTCCCGCAGACTTCCGGGATTGCCCTTCGTCGCGATCAGCAGGGCGGCAGCCAGGGTCATGCCCAGGCCCAGAATGAAAATTGCCGGCATGCGCGAACGGTGAACGATCCACGCCATCGTCACTGTGAATACCGGTGTGACCGCCAGCAGGATCGACAGGTTGATGCCGGTGGTATGCGCGCCAGCCAGATAAAACAGCGCGCTGTAGAGCGTGAAGCCGGACGTGCCCATGAGAAAGAGATAGAGCCAGTGCTTGCGGATCGTCGGACCGGTGCCCTGCAACTGCGTGCCCAGGAACGGCCAGATCATCAGGCAGGCAACGGGCCAGCGCACGCCGGCGAGCACCATGGCTGAAATCTCGCCGACCGCGAGGCGCGAAGCGATGACATTGCTCGACCACGACAGGGTCGTCAGAAACATCAGCAGCCAAGCGTTGGACCATACTCGCGCGATCGGACCAGTCGACATATAGGAGAGTTCCCGCCCCGTTCTGAAACTTGTTTCGTCTTGCAGATTTCTTCGCACAATTTGCCGCCGATCCAAAACGTGGCTTTCAACCTCCTCCACGTCATGCCCGCACTTGTTGCAGGCACCGACGCCGTGGGGCGCCGCAACGCTGCTGTGTGGAGAGTGTTTGTCCTGAAGCGCAATGGTACGCCACGGCGTGGGTGGCCGGACAAGCCCGGCCATGACAGCGAGGAAAACGAAAGATGGCTGGCGCGGACCTGTGAAAGTCGGCATGATGCCGGCAAAAGGGAGGTAGAGGATGACCGTCACACGCAGGCTGTTCTTGCAACGCACAACCGCGACGCTCGCATCGGGACCGCTCACCACCTCGGCCTTCGCCCAAGGCGCAGCGCCGCTGGACTATCCCACCCGCAACATCCGCTCCTTGTGCAATTTTGGCCCGGGCTCCGGCGCCGACATCGTCGTGCGCTTCTACAGCGACCGCCTGTCGAAACTGGCAGGACAGCCCGTCATCGTCGACAACCGACCGGGCGCCGCGGGCAATATCGCAACGCAGATCGCCGCCACCGCAAAGCCCGACGGTTATACGATCATGATCACGCCGGGCAACGCGACCCTGGCGTCCGCACCGCATCTGTTCAACGAAATCGCCTTCGACCCGATCAAGAGTTTCGAACCGGTCGCGCGCCTGTCGCGGCTGCCTTTCGTCGTCATCGTCAAGCCCGATTCGCCGGTCAGGAGCATCGCCGAGCTGACCGCGCTTCTGAAGGCCAAGGGCGCGAAGGCCCGTTATGGCACCAGCACCAACACGGCCACCGTCACCGCCGAGCTCTATCGCCAGATGGCCGGTCTGGAGATCGAGCGCATCAACTACAACGCCGTCGCTGATGCCTTGCGCGGCCTGCTTGCCGATGAATTCGATTTCGCCGCCTACGACGCTACATGGGTGGCGGGCATGGCCAAGAACAACCGCGTGCGGCCGCTGGCTGTCACCTCCAGCACACGCGTGCAAGCCTTTCCCGATGTGCCGACCATGGCGGAATCGGGCTTTCCGCAATTCGACCTGACGCCCTGGTGGGGCGTCGTCGTGCCGACGGGAACGCCGAAGCCGATCGTCGAAAAACTGTCGGGCTGGTTCGACCAGATCACACGCAGCCAAGACGCCAAGGATTTTCTCGGCACCTTCGCCACAGAACCCTGGCCCGGCGGCCCCGACGACCTGCGCAAGCTGATCGCCAGCGAGCTCGACGCCTGGGGCAGATATATCGCGCTGGCGAAGATCGAGAAGCAGTAGAGCTGCTGTGAGATGGAACGTGACGCCCCCGTCCTTCGAGACGCAACGCTGACGCGTTGCTCCCCAGTATGAGGGCTTCTGTTGGTTCGCTGCAATTTAGGAAGAAGCCCTCATCCTGAGGAGCGCCTGCAAGGCGCGTCTCGAAGGACGGGGCCGTCAGCTTCAATCCGACCTACCTCACCGTCTCATAAACCCCCGGCACGCCCCTGGGCGACAGCACGAACTGGCCGACGCTGATCACGCGCGAGCGGAAGCCGCCGGCGCAGCACAGCAGATAATACTCCCACATGCGGCAGAAGCGCTCGCCGTATTTCTGCGCCAGCGGCGCGCGATTGCTCTGGAACTTGTCGTTCCAGGCCATCAAGGTCTTGTCGTAATAGGCGCCGAAATTGTGCACGTCCTCGACGACGAAGAGACCATGCACGGCGCTCGTCACCTGGCCGACGGTCGGCAGCACGCCGTTGGGAAAAATATACTTGTCGAGCCACGGATCGATCTTGGGATCGGGCTCGTTGCCCCAGATCGTGTGCAGGCAGAACAGGCCGTCTTCCTTGATCAGCCGCCGCGCCGTCTCGAAATAGGTGCGGTAGTTCTTGTCGCCCACATGTTCGAACATGCCCATCGACACCAGATGATCATAGGGTCCGCCCGTGGCATTGCGATAGTCCATCAGGGTCGACTTCACCGGCAGATTGGCGTAACGGCCCATCGCATAGGCCACCTGTTCCTTCGAGACGGTGACGCCTTCGCAGCGCGCACCGTATTTCTCGGCGGCAAAGCCCATGAACGCACCCCAGCCGCAGCCGATATCGAAAACGGTCTGGCCCGGCTTCAAGCCGATCTTGCGGCAGATGAGATCGAGCTTGGCATCCTGGCAGGCGTCGAGATCAGTAGCCTCTTTCCAGTAGCCGCAACTGCCGGTGAGGCGCTTGTCGAACGTCGCTTCGAAAATCTCCACCGGCAGGTCGTAATGCACATCGGCGGCGATGAAGGAGCGCTTCATGTTCTGCCGGTTCTGCAGTTTCGACACCAGCACCAGCCAGGCGGTCTTGAAGTTGAAAGGCGCCTTGCTCGACAAGTGCGCACCGACGACCTTGTTGAAGAACTCATCGAGCTGCGGGCTACGCCACCAGCCGTCCATGAAGGATTCGCCCATCCCGAGCGAGCCTTGCGCCACCGCACGCGTATAGAACCGCTCGTCGACAACCTCGATGTCCCACGGATTCTTGCCGTTGACTTCGACACCGCACATAGCAAGCAGATCCCTGACGGTCTTCTCCGCACCCATTCCGGAACTCCCCTCTTCCCGCGAGGTGAGTCGCGAGGCGATCAAGGGAGCCAGATTAAGGAAAGACCGGCAGGAATCGCAAGTGTCGGGTCGTTATGGGTTCGCTACCGCACGGTCGGGCCGCCCAGCGGCTGAACGGGCGCATTCGGCACGGTCTCGAAGGCGACCGCGCGATCCGCCGGCCATTTCATCCGATAGGCAAGCTTGATCTCCTTCGAAGCGCCTGGCGTGAGATCGAACGTCCAGCCCATGACGCCGCGCTTGTCCTCGACGATCTTGTCGGTCGGCGGCGTCGTGGCCGGCAATTGCTCGATGACGATGGCGGAATTCTCCGAAATCGGAATCTGGTCGATAATGCTGACCTTCACCGGGAAGTCATGCAGGTTCTTGACCACGGTCCTGAACTCGCGCGTCTCCGTCTTGGTGGAGCCAAGCCACGTCGGCTCGTTCTCCTTGCGGCGGACAGGCACGCGCGTGATCTTCACCTTGTCGTCGGCGCCGAAGCCGAGACGCGCCGTCTCACCCTGGGTGATCAGGTTGATCTGGCCGCGGCCGACATAGATGCCGTCACGCTGGATGGAAATTTCTCCCGGCAGCAAGGGCGCTTCATCATTGTTGACGAACGACACGTCGAGATAGGCCGTCTGATCGAACGCCGGCGTGGCGCGAATCAGGACATCCGCATCGACGGATTTGCTGCCGATGCGCAAGGAGCGCTGCGCGCCATCGCCCTGAATGTCGATGCGGCCGGGGATCCGGAACGCCGCTTCGAAGGCGCTCGCCTCGATGCTGGCCTGGGTTTCCTCGGCAGCGACCTTTCTGCGTTCCGCACTCGCCACGTCTGCGCTGAATTGCTGCGGCTCGGCCGGCACCGGCGCAGCCGCGATGCCGCCTCTGGCAGCCGACATCGGTGCATTGCGCATCACGATGGCAGGCGGCTCCCAGAAGGCCAGCCGCTGCGTTTGCATGTCGGGCGCCTTGATGCCGCGATTGACCCGCACGGTCGAAACCGAAAGCGACACATCTTTCCAGTCTTCGCCGGTGCGTTGCGACACCTGCGCCCGGCGCACCAGTTCCAGCGCCGCCTTGCCGCCCTTCGCATCCGTCGCGAGCTTGGCATCATAGATCGGACGCCAGCTCGCGCCGGCAATGCGATAGGTGAGAACAAGCCGGCCCCTGAGCGCGCTCGCGGCTTCGACTTCCACTGTTACTTCACGCAAGGGCCGCGTGCGTGCATCGTTCGGCCGGTTGGAGCCTTCGAGCGCCTTGATCTTCTCGTCGAGCTCGCGCAAATCGACTCTCGCCTGGCGGATGTCTTCATTGACCTTGCCGATGGCGGTTCCCACCGCGTCCCAGGCCGTGGACCATTTCTCGATGTCGAGCGGGCTCGCATCCGCACCGAGCTTTTCCGGCGAGGCCTGCGCATAGCGCTCGATCATCTTGCGCTTGGCGTCCAGCGTTTCGATGCGCGTCTGCTGCACGTCGCGGTCGGCGCGCAGGCGGCGAAGCTGTTCGACGACGCCGGTATCGACCTGCGGATTTTCCGCCGGCGCGACCCGCGCCTCGACCGATCCGATCTGCAGCTTGCCGTCGGCCTCGCCTTCGACCCGCAGCGACGCCGGATCGATGTTCATCGGTAGTCCACGAAACACTAGCGCATGCGCGCCCGCAGGCAGGTCCACTTCAGCGACCCGCGAAACGCTGGCGGCATCGGGATAGACGATGACCGAATCGATTTTCGACTTGGTGTCATAGGATGCGGCAAGCGCCGGCGCGGCGGCGAGCAGGGCCGGCAGCGATACGCACATGAGCGCACACGAGAGCGGGTTCGACAACATCTGGTTCTCCCAATGAGTAAGGTTCACGAGGCGGGACCACCTATCCCCAGACTGGCGGCGTGCGGATACCGACGGACAATTACGTTGAATTCACGGCGCGGAAACGACGCGAAAATGTTGGCCCTCATCCGACCCTCGCATCGCGAGGGTCGGATGAGGGTGTTGCAACAGATAAGAATCTTAGGCCTTGCCAAGCTTCTGCCGGACCCATAACGGCAGCCGCGCAGCGCGGCCATTGATCACGCAGGCGACACGCACCTCCGCGCGCGCCAGCACATCATCGCCGCGCAAGACACGCTGTTCAAGGTCAATCGCCGCGCCGCGAATCTCTTTGGCCACCGTTTCCACCTGCACAAGGTCATCCATCCGTGCCGGGCGCAGAAACTCGATCGTCATGCGGCTGACGACAAAGCCGAACGGCTGGCCATGTTCGCCCGCATGCACGGCCTGCTGATGGATGCCGGCCTGCCGCAGATATTCAGTGCGGCCGCGCTCCATGAAGCGCAGATAGTTGGCGTGATAGACGGAGCCGGAAAAATCCGTGTCCTCGTAATAAACCCGGACCGGGAACAGATGCGGCGCGTTTTCGCTCATGGTTCAGGCTATCGCGGCCTGGCCCAGTTCGACAACGACGAGTTCCGGCGGCGAACCGATGCGAACCGGAAAGATCGAACAGCCGAGGCCGCCCGAGACGATGAGATCGCGCCCGCCCTCGTTGATATGGCCATAGAGAAACCGCTGGCCGTAACGCGACGGCACCGACAGGGCGCGCCCGAAAATGCGGACCTGTCCGCCGTGAGTATGACCCGACAAGGTCAGCGACACCCGGTCGGGCACTTTCACGAAAATATCCGGCTCATGCGCCATCAGGATCACCGGCGCATCGTCGGTGATCTTCGCCAAAGTGCCGGGCAGATCGTCGATGCCGCGTTGATGATGCCCCCAGCCGCGGTGCGGAATGAAAGCGATCTGGTCGCCCAGGCCCGCCAGCCAGAACGGATGCCCGTCCTTCTGCAGACGGATGGCGTCGTTCTGGTAGACTTTGATGCCGACATGCTCCAGCGCAGCGCCAACGCGTGTCGGTCCGGCGCCACGCACCATGGCGTTGGGGTCCTGCCACCAGTCGTGATTGCCGAGGATCGCGTGCACGCCGAGCGGTGCCTTCAGCGCCTTCAGCGCGTTGGCCCAGTCCTGCACCGGCAATGGCACCTGCCACTTGTGGCCGGCGACGAAATCGCCGATCAGCAGAATGCAATCGGCATCGAGTTCATTGGTCTTCTCGACGATGCCGGCCACTCTCTCGGCGGTCATCCACGGCGAGCAGGCGTGAATATCGGCGACGACGGCCAGTTTGAGATGCAAGCCCGGCGGCCAGCCGCGCGGCGTCAGGCCATAGCGCGTCACCTGCATGCGGAAGAACGGCTCGATGACGATGCCGTAAGCGGAGGTCGCCGCGCCTGCCGCCATGAGACCGGACAGAAGACGCAGAAACGTGCGGCGGGTGATCATGAAGAGTTAGCTCGGATGCGCGGAATTTCGACCATGGCAGGCAAGGTGCAAAGACAACCTTAATCGAATTCAGTCTTCTTCATCGCCAAACAGGCCGAATTGCGGCGTCTCGCGCCTCGGCTCCGCCATTCCGAGATGCTTGAACGCATTCGTGGTTAACAGACGTCCGCGCGGCGTGCGCTGCAGGAAGCCCTGCTGCAGCAGATAAGGCTCGATAATGTCCTCGATGGCGTCGCGCGGCTCCGACAGGGCCGCCGCGATGGTCTCGATGCCGACCGGGCCGCCGCCGAAATTCTCCGCGATCAGGGTCAGATAACGCCGGTCCATCTGGTCGAGGCCGATGGCATCGACGTCCAGAAGCCCGAGCGCCCGGTCGGCGACGCGCCGCGTCACCGAAGGCTCCTTGTCGACGATGGCGAAATCGCGCACCCGGCGCAGCAGCCGGCCGGCTATGCGTGGGGTCCCACGCGCCCGTCTTGCGATCTCGTTCGCCCCGTCCTCGCTCATGGCGATGCCGAGCACCCGCGCCCCGCGCGCCACAATGCTTTCGAGTTCGGGCACCGTGTAGAAATTCAGCCGGATCGGAATGCCGAAGCGGTCGCGCAACGGCGTCGTCAGCAGGCCGGCCCGGGTCGTCGCGCCGACCAGCGTGAACTTCGACAGGTCGATCTTGACCGAACGCGCCGCCGGCCCCTCGCCAATGATGAGATCGAGCTGGAAATCCTCCATCGCCGGATAGAGGATTTCCTCCACCGCCGGGCTGAGCCGGTGGATTTCGTCGATGAACAGCACGTCGCGTTCTTCGAGATTGGTGAGCTGCGCGGCGAGATCCCCTGCCTTGGCGATGACCGGCCCCGAGGTGGAGCGGAAATTGACGCCGAGCTCACGCGCCAGGATCTGCGCCAGCGTCGTTTTGCCGAGGCCCGGCGGGCCGACGAACAGCACATGGTCGAGCGCCTCGCCGCGCGCCTTCGCCGCCTCGATGAAGACGCGCAGGTTCTTGCGCGCCGCTTCCTGGCCGGTGAAATCGTCGAGCGACAGCGGCCGGATCGAGGCATCCGTGTCGTCGTCGCGTTTCTCCGGAGTTACAAGGCGCCGGGGTGGATTGGTCATTGTGGCTCGATTCGCCCGCCGATGAAGTTGCGGACGATATACCAGCATACCAGGGTCGCCGCGCAACAGGTCGCCATCACCACCGGCAGGGGCGAGGGACCGAGCTCGTCGACCTCGATCTGGCCGAACCAGCCCATGATGCCGCCGATGCCCAGTCCGATGGCTGCCGAAACGGGCCAGACGAGCCGGCCCCGCAAAGCCTGCCAGAGCCCACGACTGTCCGGTTCATTTTTCTTGAATAAGTGCACGGTGTTGATTCTATTGATCCAGAGGGTTTGGCGACTCATCCGGACACGAAAAGGATCGACACCGT
>JARHVB010000047.1 GCA_029222685.1 Terripilifer ovatus
TTTGGGCCTAAAAATTGAGTACGGACTGGAATCGAACCGTGAACGGATAGGAATCAAAAAGTTTGAATTCCAAGGTTCAAAAACCTTTTTCAGCAGCCTGCTAGGGCCCCGTAGCTGGTGAAGGCGCCGACGGACTCCCCGGTTGGCTGTTCTCGCCACCGTTCTCTTCGCTCTTGCCGGCCGCGTCGCCACGCAGCACGACATAGATCGCCGGAATGACCAGCACGGTCAGCAATGTCGACGACGCCAGTCCGAAGAGAAGCGAAATGGCGAGGCCCTGAAAGATCGGGTCGGCCAGAATGACGGCAGCTCCGATCATGGCGGCGAGCGCGGTGAGCAGAATCGGCTTGAAGCGGATGGCGCCGGCCTCCAGCAGCGTATCGATCAGCGGCCTGTCAGGTGAGCGGGCCAGGCGGATGAAATCGACCAACAGGATCGAATTGCGCACGATGATGCCGGCGAGCGCGATGAAGCCGATCATCGACGTGGCCGAGAACGGCGCACCAAGCATCCAATGACCCAACATGATGCCTATGAACGTCAGCGGGATCGGCGTCAGGATCACCAGCGGCAGTTTGAACGAACCAAACTGGGCAACCACCAGGATATAAATGCCGAGGATCGCCACGCCGAAGGCGGCGCCCATGTCGCGGAAAGTGACCCAGGTCACCTCCCATTCGCCGTCCCAGAGAACGGTTGGATGCGTTTCGTCGTCGGGCTGGCCGTGCAGTGAAATGACCGGCTTCGGCACGGTTCCCCAATCCGCCTTCCCGATCGCGTCCGACACAGCCAGCATGCCGTAGACAGGGGCCTCGAACTGACCGGCGAGTTCAGCCATGATCATTTCGGCAGCGCGGCCGTTATGCCGGAAGATCGGATAGGAACTGCGCTCCCGCGACACCGTGATGACATCGCCGAGCTCAACGATGCTTCGATCGCCCGGCAGCGCATTGGCAGGCACAGGTATGGCGAGGGTACGCTCGTTGACGACCCGCTCTCCCTTGGGCAGGGCAACCACGATCGGGATCGGCTGGCGGCCGTTGCCGCGATGCGAATAACCGACAGTGAGGCCACGGCCGAGCGCCCGGATCGCATCGTAGACGTCGCCCTGCTCGACCCGGTAATATTCGAGATTGTCCTGGTCGATGGCGACACGGACGCGCTGAGCCGGCACGCCGTAGCTGTTGTCGATGTCGACGATAAAGGGAACGCTGGCGAAGGCCTCGCGCAACTTCGCAGCAACATCGCGCCGGGTCTGCGGATCCGGCCCGTAGACCTCGGCAAGCAATGTGCCGAGCACCGGCGGACCCGGCGGCGGCTCCACCACCTTCAAGACCGTACCCGCCGGCAGGTCGAGCCCTTTCAAACGCGCGCGCATGTCGAGAGCGATGGCGTGGCTTGGCCGGCTGCGCTCGCCTTTCGGCAGAAGGTTGACGGCCACGTCGCCCTGATACGGCTGCGAACGCAGATAATAGTGCCGCACGAGGCCGTTGAAATTGAATGGCGCCGCTGTCCCGGCGTAGGTCTGAAAGGAGATCGCCTCCGGGACGGGCGCCAGCCGGTCGACGATCGCCTGCAGCCACCTGTCCGTGTCCTCGACCGAAGACCCTTTCGGCAGATCGATGACGACCTGAAGCTCGGTCTTGTTGTCGAACGGCAGGAGCTTCACCGTAACGTGCTGCGTATAGATCAGCGCAAGCGAGGCCAGGGTGGCGAACCCGATGATGAGGAGAAAGCTCCAGGCCCGAACGCGGCTTTGCAGAATCGGCGCGGCAACGGCGACATAGCTTCGGCTGAGCCAGCCGCTATGACCGGCATCATGCCCATGGGCTGACGCATCCACCTTGCCGCCGAACTTCACCATGAGCCATGGCGTCACCACCACGGCGACGAAGAAGGAGAATAACATCGCCGCCGATGCGTTGGCCGGAATGGGGCTCATATAGGGGCCCATCATGCCGGAGACGAAAAGCATCGGCAGCAGCGCGGCGACGACGGTCAGCGTCGCGACGATGGTGGGATTGCCGACCTCGGCGACCGCTTCGACCGCCGCCTGCGCGCGCCCACGCCCATCTTTCATGGCCCAGTGCCGGGCGATGTTCTCGATGACGACGATCGCATCGTCGACCAGGATGCCGATGGAAAAGATGAGCGCGAACAGGCTGACGCGATTGAGCGTGTAGCCCATGATGCGCGCGGCGAACAGCGTCAGCAGAATCGTCGTCGGAATGACGACGGCGACGACGACGGCCTCCCGCCAGCCAATCGACACGCCGACCAGTAAAACGATCGAGACCGTCGCCAGCGCGAGGTGGAAAAGCAGTTCGTTCGCCTTCTCATTCGCGGACTCGCCATAGTTGCGCGTGACGGTCGTTTCCACATCGGCGGGGAATATCTGTCCGCGCACCTGGTCGAGACGGTGGACGACGGCTTCCGCGATGTCGACGGCGTTGGTGCCGGGCCGCTTGGCAATGGCGAGCGACACGGCCGGAGCGCGCTCGAGGCCGGCAGTGGCCTTGCGCACGTCGGTGACCCGTGCCTCGTTGGGCTCTGTGGCGAGAACCACGCTGGCGACGTCGCGCACATAGACCGGGCGGCCGTCGCGCGCTGTGATGAACAGGTTGCCAATGTCAGGGACTGTCTGCAAGCTCTGGCCGGCGACGAGCCTGCGCTGTTGCCCCTCTTCGCGCACATTGCCGATCTGGAACGAACGGTTGGCTCCCTCGACCTTGGCGCTGAGCTGCTGCAGCGTGACGCCGTAGAGCGAGAGCTTCTCGGGATCCGGCTCGACCCGGATAGCCTCCGGCTGGTCGCCGACGATGTAGGTGAGGCCGATGTCCGGCAGCTTTGCCACCTCCACCTGCAGCTCACGGGCGAGACGGGTGAGGCCGTTCGCCGTCCAGCGCGCGACGGCGGTTGGACTCGGCGTGAGCGTCACAACGACGATCGCGACATCGTCGATACCGCGGCCGACGATCAGTGGCTCGGGAATGCCGACCGGAATGCGGTCCATATTGGCGCGTATCTTTTCGTGCACCCGCAGGATCGCTGCGTCGGAACTCGTCCCGACGAGGAAACGGGCGGTGACGAGGACACTATCGTCCTCGGTCTGGGAATAGACATGCTCGACACCGTTGATGCTCTTGACGATGGTCTCGAGCGGTTCGGTGACGAGCTTGACCGCGTCTTCCGCTTTCAGCCCATTGGCCTCTACCCTGATGTCGACCATCGGCACCGAGATTTGCGGCTCCTCCTCGCGCGGCAGCGTGATCAGGGCGACAAGGCCCAGAGCAAAGGCGGCGAGAAGGAAGAGAGGCGTAAGCGGCGAGCCGATGAAGGCGCGCGTCAGACCACCGGCGATTCCAAGCTTCATGGCGTCGCATCCGGCATGATGACGCGATCGCCATTGCGGAGGCCCGTCAGAATCTCGATCCGCGGCCCATCGTCTTTCTGGAAGGTCTCACCAAGAATGACCGCCACGTCGAGCGGCCCGTCCGGAGTTGCGATGCGGACGTAATCGACACCGTGGCGCATCGTGACCGCCGCCGGCGGGACTGCAATGACCGTGCGGGTGCCAACCGGAATCCAGACCAGCGTACGCTCATTGACGAAATAATCGCCCAGGCCCGCCACCTCGACATCGGCAACGACCCTGCCGCCGTTGATCTGCGGATAGACCCTTGCGATCCGGCCGGGCCGCGCCGTCGCGACGGTGCCGCTCGTAACGGGAGACAGACCGCGCCCACCGATCAGGACCGTGCCGCCCGTCTTGATCTCGGCGGCATGCCGCTCCGGCAGGAACAGCCGCAGGTAATATTGCCCGCTGGCGATACGAGCGATCTCCTCGCCCGCGAGAATCACCGAGCCAAGCGTAATCGGCACCGTCAGAACGCGCCCCGTTGCGGGCGCGAGAATGGCGCCCTCACGCGCCCTCTGCTCGATCACGGCTTTATCAGCCTGGGCGGCCGCGACCTGGCTCACCACGACGTCGAACTGCGTCTTGGCCTGATCAAGCCGGCTTTGGGTTCCGGTTCCTCGCGCCAGAAGCTGCTGCGCGCGATCGAGTTCGATGCGGGCATTGTCGAGCTGCGACTGGAGAGCTGCAATCTTGGCGTCGGCGGCATTGGTCTCGAAGGCGAGCTTGTCATCGACCACGCGGCCGACGATCTGCCCTTCCTTGACCTCCGCGCCCTCGATGATGGCGATCTCGCGGATCGTCCCGCCAATGCGGGCGCGCGCCGGCACCACGGTGCGACTTTCGACCTGACCGAACACCGCTTTCAACTCGGGAATCGTTTGCGCCTCGACCGTGAATTCCTTAGCCGAAGCCTGCCCTGAACCGATCCCGCCCGCCGAACAGGCGGCAAGGACGACCAAGGCCGGAATAAACATCGTCCGACGTGATGTGTAGCGTGACATGGCGTTCCTGACGGAAAAAGCAGCAAGCGCGGCAAGTCTCACGCGGTTGCCGACACTTATCGAGCACCCGATGGAGGGATGACGCTCAACGGAAAGCGACGCCGGACTTGAATCCGAGCTTCCTGAAAAACATGGCTGCAGGACAGAATCCTGTCACCGATGCCTGCATCAGATTCAGCCCCACGAAGGCCGTCAGCAGATACCAATAGGATGAAACATAAAATCCGAGCGCCAGCGACACGAGAACCATGGCCCCGGCGAACATCATGACAGCACGATCGATTGTCATCGCGATAGTCCTTTCCACAGTGATCTTTGGCGCGCCGGCTATTCCGTCGCGTCGATATGAATGTCCTTGAGCTTCTTGATCCCCAGAAGATCAAGCGCAACGTTTTCGTAGAAGGTTTCGCCCTTGCCCTGCCTGATCTTGTGCAGGAAATACTTCTCGAAGCCGATCTTGGCCGCATGCACCCATTTGCCCTGAGCCGACCAGTTCACATTGCGCGGCGGAATCTGCGGCTGAGCTACGAAGGCGATTCCCTCGTCGCCGAAATCCGCAAGGCACACGGCATTCCAGGTTGCCACGGCGCTGGGCGCCTCGCCGCGCAGCAACGCGCCGACGTTGTGAGCGACAGCGGTCACCATGGATTCGATCATGAAGCCTGTCTTCGGCACGCCCACCGCTAGCGGCGTCTTGCCGACCGGCGCAATGGCCACACAGACACCGACAGCGAAGACATTGGGAAATGTCGGATTGCGTTGATGCTTGTCTATCGTGACAAAGCCGCGCGGATTGGTCAGCCCTTCGATTCCGGTGATCGCCGGCACCCCGCGAAAGGCCGGCAACAGCATCGAAAAGGCAAAAGGCAGTTCATGCGCGGTCTTTACCGAACCATCCTCGTTGACTTCGTCAACGAACATGCGGTCCGGCTCGACCTTGGCCACCCTCGCATTGGTGATCCACTTGATGTGACGCTCGCGCATGGCGCTCTCCATGAGCCCCTTGGTGTCGCCAACGCCGTCAAGACCGAGATGGCCGATATAAGGCTCTGGTGTCACGAAAGTCATCGGCACGCGATCCCGCGTTCTCGCGCGACGCAGGGCCGTATCGAGAATAAAGCCAAATTCATAGGCCGGACCGAAGCAGGATGCACCCTGCACGGCCCCGACGACGACCGGCCCTGGAGACTTCACCAGTGCATCAAAGGCCGCCTTGGTATCGACCGCATGGTCGATTTGGCAGATCGAATGCGTATGGCCGGCAGGCCCAAGACCGGGAACTTCATCGAACGCGAGGTCCGGACCCGTGGCGATAATCAGGTAATCGTAATCTAGAAAAGTGCCGTCGTTGAGTTCGACACGGTTTTGTCGAGGGTCGACCCGCTTGGCCCCCTCTGGCCTGAGACTGATCCCGCGGCTGGCAAAGATAGGAGCAAGATCGACGCTGATCTCCTTCCGCTCGCGCCAGCCGACAGCTACCCACGGGTTGGACGGCACGAAGGAATAGGTCGAGCCGAGGTTGACGACAGTGAGTTCGTCGCGTGAACCCAGCGCGTCCTTCATCTCATAGGCCATCGTCACCCCGCCGAGACCGGCGCCGAGAATGATTACACGTGCCATGAAGATTCCCTCCTCTTCCCCTGTGGGGCCGCCCTCGGCCACCGGTACTGCCTACGCTCGCCCGCACTCGAACGCCTTGATCCATCGCAACCCGGAGACATCCGTTTCAGATAAGCCCGAATGCAATCAGGACTTGCATCTAACATTCAGATTTCTTAAATTCAAGATCATGAATGTAAAAGATATGATCCAGGCTTCCCAGGAGGCGACCAAACTGATGCGCAGTTTGTCGCATCCGCAGAGGCTCCTGGCGCTCTGTGCGTTAGGCACGACCGAGAAATCCGTCGCCGAGCTCCGGCAGGAGCTCGACATCGAGCAGGTGCCGATGTCGCAACAACTGATGCGGCTGCGAGCCGACGGTCTGGTGGAATCCCGTCGCGAGGCAACGACCGTATATTACCGGATCACCCGGCCGGAGGTATTGCTCGTGGTTGAAGCCCTGCAGGCCGCCTTCTGCGCGCCAGCGGCAACGGCCAAGGCATCGTCGGACAAATCGAAACGACAGCGGAAGAAGATGTGACAGCCCGAAGCGATGACCGCCAACCGGACATCATTCATCCTTGCGACATCGATCAGCCGTTGATGTCCTGAATCATTTGCAGCCAGAACGCCCGGATTATTGCCGAAGGACGGCACGAGCCTCTTCGGCTATCACCTGTTCTTCATCGGTCGGCAGGACAAGGACTGCGACCTTGCTGGAGTCCGCCTCGATTCGCGTTGCATCCACAGCATTGGCTTCCGGATCGACGGCCACGCCGAGCCAGGCGAGATGACGGCAGACCGTTTCGCGAACCGCGGGCTGATGTTCGCCGATACCCGCGGTGAAGACCAACCCGTCGAGACCGCCGAGCGTCGTTGCCAGTGCCGCCATCTGCTTGGCGATGTGGAAGGCGAACAGATCGAGCGCTTCGCGCGCCTGCGGCGCATCGCTTGCGGCGAGATCGCGTGAATCGGCGCTGATGCCGGAGATGCCGAGCAGGCCGGAGCGGCGATAGAGCATGTCCTCCACCGCGCCCGCATCGAGACCGCGTTGTTGCAGAAGATGCAGGATCACGCCGGGATCGAGGGCTCCGCAGCGTGTCGCCATGGGAATGCCGTCAAGGGTCGAGAAACCCATGGTCGTGTCGCGGCTGACGCCGTTGTCGAGGGCGCAGAGGCTGGCGCCGCTGCCGAGATGCGCCGCAACGACGCGGCCGCCGGCGATCTCCGGCACCTCGCGGGCAAGCCGGCCGGCAATGTATTTATAGGACAGGCCGTGGAACCCATAGCGCTTGATGCCCTCATCGAAGAGATCGCGCGGCAGGGCAAAACGGCGCACGAGGTCGCTCTGGCTGCGATGAAAGGCCGTATCGAAGGACGCGACCTGCGGACGATCCGGCCAGACATGTTTGATGGCCCTCATCAGGCGCACGCTCTGCGGCTGATGCAGGGGCGCAAGCGGCGTCAGGCGCTCGATCGCATCGAGCACCTCATCGCTCACCAGCACCGGCCCGACGAAACGATCGCCGCCGTGAACGACACGATGGCCGATCGCAGTGATCTCGACGGCGGGAAAATGCCGTGCGAGCCAGCCGAGCGTTTCTTCGATCAGCGCGCGAAGATCATCGGAGTGGACAGCCGCGAGGGGGATATCCGTCGTCTGCCCGCCGTGGGAAATATGCAGCTTGAAGGGAGGATGGCGCAGATCGATCATCCCTGCGCCGACGCGGTGCGGTCCTTCCGCTGCCAGCGCATAGATGCCGAGCTTGATCGTCGACGAGCCCGGATTGAAGGTGAGCAGAATATGATCGTCCGCACCCTTGTTCATGACGCAGTCGGACCTTTCGGCCGATCGACCCGCGTGAGCTGGGCAAGCGCCACCGAGGCGAGACGGACCCTCAGGCTGTCAGCCCGGCTCGTCAGGATGATCGGCACCCGGGCGCCGAGCACGAGGCCGGCCGCATCGGCGCCGCCAAGATAGATCAACTGCTTGGCCAGCATATTCCCCGCTTCGAGATTGGGCACGACAAGAATATCGGCGCGGCCTGCGACCGACGAAACGATTTCCTTGATGCGCATCGCATCGAGGCTGACGGCATTGTCGAAGGCGAGCGGACCGTCGACCTTGGCGCCGGTGATCTGTCCGCGGATGGCCATCATCGTCAGGGCCGCCGCATCGAGCGTCGCCGGCATCGCCGGATCGACGGTCTCGACCGCCGCCAGCACCGCCACCAGCGGCTCGGCGACGCCGAGGCGATGCAGGAAATCGATGGCATTCTGGCAGATGTCGCGCTTCTCGGCCAGTGTCGGCGCAATGTTGATCGCGGCATCGGTGATCACCAGCGGCTTCGGGTAGGACGGCACATCCAGCACATAGACATGGCTGATGCGACGCCCGGTCCTGAGGCCGGATGAGGCCGCAACGACGGCGCCGAGCAGTTCGTCACTGTGCAGGCTGCCCTTCATCAGCGCGTCCACCTCGCCCGTCGCTGCGAGCTCGACGGCACGGGCCGCGGCGGCATGGCTATGTTCGGTGGCTTCGATCCGCAGGCCATCGAGCATCACGCCGGCGGTTGCCGCGGCCGCGCGAATCTTTGCTTCCGGCCCGACCAGGACGGGTGTCAGCAGACCCTCGTTGCGCGCCTCGATGGCAGCCTGGATCGCCTCCGGGCTGCAGGGATGCACGATTGCGGTGAGAAGCGGCGGCAACGCACGCGCGGCAGCGATAAAATGCTCGTAGCGCTCGTGCCGGTGCAGCATGACGTCGGGCAGCAACGTCCGCGGAAGGGATATTTTCTCCGTCGGTGCCAGCACGGTGGCGGTGCCGCTCAGCACCGTCTCGCCATTCTGGTTGAGACAGGTCGTATCAAGGACCACGATCCCCTTTGCCGGCTGCTTCTCGCTGACGGTGACACGCGCCGTCACCGTATCGCCCGGCGCGACCGGCTTACGGAAGGATACATTCTGTCCGAGATAGATGGTGCCGGGGCCCGGAAGCTCCGTGCCCAGTAGGGCGGAGATCAGGCTTGCCGTCCACATGCCGTGGATCACCACATGGCCGAACCGGTCATGGGCCGCATAGGCGGCATCGAGATGCGCGGGATTCACATCGCCGGAAACGGCGGCGAACAGTCCGATATCGGCGGCGGTGACCAGCCGCACAAGCGAGGCGCTGTCGCCGACCTTCAACTCGTCGAACGTGCGGTTGCTCAGCATCGGAGGGAGCATCGGCGCGGTCATCGTTGCAACACATAGGTGCCGGGCGCATCGGCAAGCGGCGGATAACCCTTGTCCGGCGCACCCATTGGCGGCGGAGCAACCTGTTCGATACTGTCATGCGCCGAAAGCCAGGCTTCCCAGGCCAGCCACCACGATCCATCCTGAACCGGTGCGGCTGCCATCCATTCGTCCGGACTGTGGCATGGATCGTCCGCCAGCTTCTTCAGAATGCGAAAATGCCGGTGCGGATGACCCGGTTCGCTGACGATGCCGGCATTGTGGCCGCCGCTTGTTAGCACGAAGGTGACATCGGTGTCGGTCAGGTAATGAATCTTGTAAACGGAGCGCCACGGCGCGACGTGGTCGTGTTCGGTTCCGACGACGAAAACGGGCGCCCGGATATTCTGGATCGCGATCGGTCGTCCTTCAACCATATATCGCCCGGACGCCAGATCGTTGTGAAGGAAGAGATTTCGCAGATATTCCGAATGCATCCGGTAGGGCAAGCGGGTGGCATCAGCGTTCCAGGCCATCAGGTCGTTCATCGGTGTCCGCTCCCCCATCAGATAGTCGTGCACGACGCGCGACCAGATCAGGTCGTTCGAGCGCAGCATCTGGAAGGCGCCGGCCATTTGCGTGGCATCGAGCGTCCCGTGTTCCCACATCATGGCCTCCAGAAAGGCGACCTGGCTGTCGTCGATGAAGAGCTGCAACTCACCCGGCTCGCTGAAATCGGTCTGGGCGGCGAACAATGTCATCGAAGCCAGGCGCTGATCGCCGGTCTCCATCATGGCAGCTGCGGCGAGCGCCAGCAACGTGCCACCGAGGCAATAGCCGGCGGCATGGATCTTTCGATCCGGAACAATCGCTTCAATGGCGGAAAGAGCGGCCATGATGCCGGAGTGGCGATAATCGTCGAGTGTAAGATCGCGGTCCTCTGCCGTGACGTTGCGCCAGGAGATGCAGAAGACGGTATGGCCCCGCTCGACCAGAAACCGGATCAGTGAGTTCGACGGCGACAGGTCCAGGATGTAATATTTCATGATCCACGCCGGAACGACCAATATGGGCTCGGCGTGAACCTGCCCGGTCGTCGGCGCGTATTGGATCAGTTCGATCAGGTGATTACGGAACACGACCTTCCCGGGCGTAGCGGCAACATCCTTGCCGACCTGAAACGACTCGGTGCCGCCCGGCCGACGACCGGTCGCCAGACGGCTCACATCCTCGATCCAGTTACGGCCGCCCTTGAGAAAATTGGCCCCGCCGGTTCTGGCCGTCTGGTTGATGACGTCGGGATTGGCCCAGAACAGATTCGCCGGCGAGACCATGTCCAGCCATTGCCTGGCCGCGAAGGTCACCACATCCTCGTGATGCCGCGAGACGCCGGGCAGACCATGGGTCGCCTCACGCCACCACTGCTCGGTCAGCAGGAAGGATTGCGACCACAAACGGTAGGGCATGCCCTGCCATGCCTCGCCGCGAAACCGCTCGTCGCCGGGCAATCCCTCGACGCAGCACGGCGTTTGCGGATCGATGAGGGAGTTCGCCGCATGCCCCGCCAGACGGGCCGACTTGCGCCCAGCTTCGGCTGCAAGCTTCAATTGCGTGCCCGGCGCCGATGCCAGATGCACAGCCCAGTCCGCACATGCGAGCCAGAATGCCGTTGGCGACAGGCCCGACGTCACCGTTGCCGTGGCGGCGCTTGCCATACGATCGAGAAAGCGAAAGCCGTCATCGATCGGAAGACCACTCGTTTCGTCGGCAACCGCTGTCCGGATTGGCGCGGCGATCGCCGCTTCCTTTCCGGGCAGAATGACTTGTGTGTTCATAGTACGTCCTCGGAACTCATCAGCCGGCAGAGCCGTCAGCATCGAACTGTTTCGGCCAATCTAACCGCAATCGGCGTGAAGCAATTGATCAGCATCAATGTGCGGAGATCAATCGAACAATCCCGTCCGCGGACGATAATATAACGATGATTTGAAGACACTTCGTTGAAGGTCAGACGAGGACCGACCCGGTCCCGTCTTGATGCAGATCAATGTCTCCCCGAATGCCAGTTTGTTAACTGGCGCCTGGAGCCACGCTCTCCACCACTTCCTTTTATCGCCATTATTAGGAGGATAGCCATGACCGAAGCAACCAAACTGCCGATCAAGACCGAGGCGAAGGTTAACACGCCGTCCGCCCCTGCCGCATGGATGCCGCTCGACAATCTCCGCCGCGAGATTGATCGTCTCTTTCACAATTTCAATCTCGGGTCACAGTTTCCGTTTGGCCGCGGCTTCGAATTCGAACTGCCGCAGTTCCGCAACGGGTCCCTGGATCTCATGCCAGCCGTGGACGTGTCGGAGAAAGACAAGGCCTACGAAATCACCGCCGAACTTCCGGGAATGGAAGAGAAGGACATCGAGATCAAGTTTTCCAATGGCAAACTGACGATCAAGGGCGAGAAGAAGGAAGAAAAGGAAGAACGCAAGAAGGACTATTACCTGTCCGAACGGCGTTTCGGCTCCTTCGTACGCTCGTTTCAGGTTCCCGAGGGGGTCGACACCTCAAAGATCGAGGCATCTTTCGCAAAAGGTGTCCTGACGGTGTCGTTGCCGAAGACCACGGAAGCGCAGAAAAGCGAGAAGACCATTGCCGTGAAAGCGGCCTGAACTCACCGGCGGGTCCGGCAACGAGCCCGCCTCATTCCGCCCGATCACGTTTCACCCATTCAATAGGCCCGGCCGGTGCTGCGAGGCGATCGTCAGAAGGTGTAGAACAATGTCGAAACAAAATGGATCTGCGACGGACAATGAATCCGGGAATGCAACCAATCTGTTTGCCATGCCAGCCTTGCTCAACCAGTCCGCAGTCAATGCATTGACCGAGGCGGGAGAAGCCTTCGGGCATACCTGTACCGAATGGCAGGAAGAAATGCAGAAATTCGCCGTTGCACGCATGAGGGCGGATATGGAAGTTCCGACCTTGCTTGCCGAATGCGAGACTCCGCTCGACCTCATAAAGGCCCAACGGATATGGTTTGCCACGGCAACGCAGGAGTACCTGGACGAAAGCACCCGCCTGGCGCGGATCAGCGCGACGGCGATGCAGCGCGGACTGACCTCGTGGCACTCCCTGTTTCAGCCGCCCGGCTCGAAGGACCCGCAAGCCAAGGCGGACTAGAGCCGGGGGGGCGCTCCATTGCGGCCGCCTGATGCTTTCGGATTCTTTTAATGTCGCATCGTTTTGCGAATACCCGCGTCAATTTTTTTCGCATGATGCTTTGGTCTTGCCCGCCGGTGAAGGAACTGCGACGGTAACGGAATAAACGGCAGGAGACGATCATGCTTGTTGAGAACATTATGACGACGCCGGTCATCAGCGTCGATCCGTCGGCATCGATCCAGGAGGCTGCGGCCTTGATGCTGGCGCACAGGATCAGCGGCCTGCCCGTCGTCAGGCGGGACGGAACGCTGGTCGGCATGCTGACCGAGGGCGACTTCCTGCGCCGGGGCGAACTCGGCACCGAACGCAAGCGCTCCTGGTGGCTGGAACTCCTCGTCAGTCCCGGCAAGATTGCGGATGAATATGTCCATACCCACGGCCGCAAGGTCGAGGAGGTCATGTCGAACAACGTGGCGACGACACCCAGGAATGCCCCCCTCGATGATGTCGTCACCACCATGAACCGGCACAACGTCAAACGGCTTCCGGTCGTCGAGAACGGCAAAGTCATTGGCATCATTGCCAGATCCGATCTCCTGCGCGCCCTCGCCCGAGCCCAGCCGTCGAGCGATCCCGTGGCGGCGGGCGATGAACGGATCCGGACGGATATTGAGGCGGAACTGGCCAAACAGAGCTGGGGGCACGGATCCATTCATGTGAATGTCAAAGACGGTGCGGTCATTTTGAGCGGCGTGATCCTGGACGACCGCGAACGGCAGGCAGCCCGTGTGGCGGCTGAAAACGTCGCCGGCGTCAAATCGGTGTCGGACGAGATCGTCTGGGTGGAGCCGATGTCCGGAATGGTCATCTCGCCGGCGGATCTGCAGCAGGCCGGATAGATATCTCGGCGGAGTGCCAGGTGGAGACTGAAGTCATGAGAGCCATGGTTCTCCATGCCCTTGGTTGCGCCCTTGTGCCTGAAGCACGTCCGGAGCCCGCGCCCGGACCCGGTGAGATCCGGGTGCGGGTCGAGGCCTGCGCCGTTTGCCGGACCGATCTGCATGTGGTCGACGGCGATCTTGCCAACCCGAAGCTGCCGATCGTTCCGGGACACGAGATCGTCGGCATTGTCGAGGCTTTGGGTGCCGGCGTGGCGCAGCCCGCGGTCGGCATGCGGGTCGGAATTCCCTGGCTCGGGCACACGTGCGGACATTGCGCCTATTGCGCCGCCGGAAGCGAAAATCTCTGCGATACGCCGGCCTTCACCGGCTACACCCGCGACGGCGGCTTCGCCACCCATGTGGTGGCCGACGCAGCCTTCGCCTTTCCGCTCGCCGTCGATGATCCCGTCGCCGCCGCCCCGCTGATGTGCGCCGGCCTGATCGGCTGGCGCTCGCTGTCGATCGCCGGAGCGGGCCGGAGAATCGGCCTCTACGGCTTCGGCGCGGCCGCCCATATCCTGGCGCAGGTCTGCCGCTGGCAGGGCCGCGACGTCTATGCCTTCACCCGGGCCGGCGACACGGCGGCGCAGGGCCTTGCCCTGCAGCTCGGTGCCCGCTGGGCCGGAAGCTCGGACGAGATGCCTCCCGACCTGCTCGATGCGGCGATCATCTTCGCCCCGGTTGGAGATCTGGTGCCGCTGGCTCTGCGCGCCGTGCGCAAGGGCGGACGAGTCGTGTGCGGCGGCATTCACATGAGCGACATCCCGCAGTTTCCTTACAGTCTTCTGTGGGAGGAGCGTCAGCTCGTCTCCGTCGCCAACCTGACCCGACGCGACGCAGTCGATTTTCTCGCCATTGCGCGCCAGGCCGGCGTGAAGACGACGACGACTGTCTATCCTCTCGCGCAGGCCAATGAGGCGCTCGCCGATCTCCGCGCCGGCCGCTTTCAGGGAGCGGCCGTGCTGGTTCCCTGACGGGCAAACGGGCGCATGGCGATGCGCTTCAGCCCTTCGGCCGCGACAAGATAGGCAAGGCTCACACCGGCGATGGCGGCCAGGATCGGCAGGGGCACGGCAGCGAATCCGACATAGCCGCCAAGCGGCGTCAGCGCCAGCAGGAGCGCGACGGCGAGCGCGCCCAGCGACGTCACCACCAGGACAGGATGCGGGCGGCTCGCCCACAGCGGCTTGGCGGTACGGATGATGAAGATCACCAGAATCTGCGTGGCAATCGATTCGACGAACCATGCCGTCTGGAATACGCCGACCGTGGCGCCGAACCCCCAGAACAGCAGCGCAAAGGTCGCCATGTCGAACAGGGACGAGAGCGGCCCCATGATAAGGGTGAAGCGCAGCACGGACTGCATGCTCCAGGCATGGGGAGCAGCCAATGCCTCCTGATCCGCCCTGTCAAAAGGGATGCCGATCTCGGATACGTCATAGATCAGGTTGTTGAGCAGGATCTGCAGCGGAGCCAGCGGCAGAAACGGCAGCACGAGGGACGCGAACGCCATCGACAGCATATTGCCGAAGTTCGAACTGGTGCCCATGCGGACATATTTCATGATGTTGGCATAGGTGCGACGGCCCTCCACCACACCGTCGGCGAGCACGCCGAGGTCGGGCGCCAGCAGGATGATATCCGCGGCTTCGCGGGCCACATCGGTGCCGCCTTCAACGGAGAGACCGACATCGGCGGCGTGGATCGCTGGGGCATCGTTGATGCCATCGCCGATGAAGCCAACGGTGTGGCCGCTGCGGCGCAGCGCCCGCACGATTCGGCTCTTCTGGTCCGGCGAGACGCGGACGAACAGATCCGCCTCGTTCACGCGCGCCACCAGCGCTGCATCCTTGAGGTCCGATATCTCCTCGCCCGTCATGATGCCCCGGGCAGGAAGGCTCAATGTCTCGACCAGATGCTGGACGACCGGCGCCGCATCGCCCGAGATGATCTTGACGCGAATGCCGGCCTCGATGAGCCTGGCCACAGCCGCCGTCGCCGATGCTTTGGGAGGATCGAGAAAAACGGCGCAGCCGACAAAGATAAGCCCGGATTCATCGGAAAGCTCAACGTGCCGGCAATCGGCGGCCATCGGACGCCGCGCGACGCCGAGCAGGCGCAAGCCCCGACGACCCTTCTCCTCGATCAGATCCGTGATCTTCGCCCGCTCAGCCGCGCCAAGCTCAACGACCATGCCGTCGGCCTTCTCGACATGAGTGCAGAACGACAGCACCGCCTCCGGCGCGCCCTTGGTGATCATCTCCATTTCACGGTGGCAGGACACGAGAACCGACGCACATCGCCGTTCGAAATCGAACGGCAGGTCGTCGACCCGTGTCCAGCTTTCCTCGGCCGGCCCCGGCGGCCCGGCGAGGATCGCATCGTCCAGCGAGCTGCGGGTGCCGCCGGCGAAGCGGCTGTTGAGGCGGATGAGGCCTGAAACGCGGGTGCTGTCTGCGCCGTCGGCGTCGAAACTGCCGACATGTACGATCTTTGCCTCCGTCAGCGTTCCGGTCTTGTCGGTGCACAGAACATTCATGGCGCCGAGATCGTGAATGGCGGACAGGCGTTTCACCACGACCTTGCGCGCAGCCATGCGCACCGCCCCGCGCGCCAGAGTGACCGTCATCACCATGGGCAGAAGCTCGGGCGTGAGGCCGACCGCCAGCGCCACGGCGAACAGGAAGCTCTCCAGCGACAGGCCGTGATGAATGAGCTGCGTCAGCAGGACGAAGAGAACGAGGAAACCGGTCAACCTCAAAATCAGCATGCCAAGCGCGTGAACGCCACGCTCAAAGGCGGTTGGCGGCTCCTTCGCCTGCACCGAGGCGGCAATGGCGCCGAACCGGGTCGCGCCGCCGGTGGCGACGACCAGCATGACGGCTTCACCACCGACAATGCTCGTGCCGCCGAACAAGGCGTTGAAGGCGTCCGATGGAGAAGGACCGGCGGCTGCCCCCGGACGCTTCTCGACCGGATAGGGCTCGCCCGTCAGAATGGCCTCATTGGCGAGCGTGCCATGACCGGACAGCAGGACGCCATCCGCGGGGACCAGTTCACCGGCCCGCAATTCCACCACATCGCCCGGCACGATGTCCTTGACCGACAGTTCGACAACCTTGCCGTCCCGACGCACGGAAGCGGTCACCGCAACCGATCGTTTCAACGCCTCGATGGCGGTCTCGGCCTTCTGCTCCTGCACGATATCGAGCACGATGGAAAAGAGAACGATCAGCAGAATGATGACGAAACTCTGCCAGTCTCCCGTGCCGCCCGATATCGCAGCGGCGATCAGGAGGATGGCGATCAGCGGTTCCGCCAGCCGTTTGCCGAGTTTGGCGATCAGACTGCGATGGATGCCGACGACGGCGAGATTGGGGCCATAACGGCGTCGCCGCTCGTCTGCTTCCGCCGCCGGGAGACCTGCGGCCCCCGCGCCGAGAGAGCGCAGGATTTCATCGTTGCTCGCCGTCCAGAAGGCAGACCGGCCCTCCTTGACGGCCTGTGTTCCGCTCATCGCCGTTCGACCCATCGCTCGCCGTCCTTGCGGTATTTGTGTTTAACGGCTGCCCAGGCGACGCGATGGGCAACCTGCTCGCGCTCTTTGGCTCCGCGGTCGGCATATTCATCCCACGCATTGTTAAAGGCGCTGCGATAGATTTCCTGCCCATGCCTCGGCAAATGGACGCGAATGGCGGTTGGTAGGTCTTCCACGGACGCATAGGGCATGGCTCTCTCCAAAGTGGGCTGTGCCCGCGTGCGCATCAAATGGACAGGCGGCGTTCGATCTCCCTAACCGGCATCTGCGGTAGATTCCTGGTCACTTCCGCAATGACCGCAGCTCGAACTTCGCAGAAATCGCCTGCGCAGCTTACGCAAAGCTTTCAGCGGAGTGATGACAACGGGAAATTTTTGCGAACAACGCATCTTCATATGCAGGCGTGGATATCCACCGACCGAGCCGCGATGGGACGATGCTTCCTTCCAATTTGAGGCCGGCCGGGAAGCACCGCCGACGCGTGCGGCATGCCAGCAATCCCGCCCGACCTTCAAGTGCTCGGTGACCAATCCTGCTAGGCGACTGTCAGTCGATCATCGACCATCGTGACTCCAGCCTCCGCCCAGGCAGCCCGCTCGGCGACCGAGCGCTCGTACCAGGTCTGGACCTTGCCGTTCAGCGTCACCTTGTTGCCGGAAACCTGAACCTGAATATGATCGGCCTCCACTTCGGCATTCCGCTTCAGCGCATTCTCAATGCGTTCCTTGACATTGTATGCGGCTACCCGCGGCTTGACCGTCACGAAGTTCGTCACGCCGACGACGCCCGACAGTTTACGGACCGCATGTTCGGCCGCCGCCTTCTGGTAATTCCAGTCCACTTCGCCGGACAGGGTGATCCAGCCATCCTGGACCTTGACCTGGATTTCTCCGTCCGGAACCGTCGCATCCCAGGCAATGATGTTCAGTGCCCGGCTGGCGATCTCGTCGTCCGAACTCTTCTTGTCACTCGGATAGCGAACTTCGATTTCCTGGGCGACGGCGCGAACGCCCTTCACGCGCAGGGTTGCCGTCTCAGCCGCCAGCTTTTCGGCATAGCTTGTGACGTGTCCCGTCAATGTCACGACGCCTTTTTCAACCGCAACGCCGATGTTGGCGGCGTGAACGCGCGGTTCGAATTCCAGTTCGTCGAGAATATCCTGGCGCAGATTGAGATCGTTCATGACTTTCTCCTTCAAAATTGAGAGCGCATCTGGCGATTGAGTTTCGAAGCGCTTGTGTAATCATCCACGTTCGGTCGCAACGTTCATTGAGTTACATCAACTCCCGGAATCCAGGCTCTTCGGCACCGGGCAGTTCTCGTGCTAGGTAACCACCGAAGTCGGCCACAGCATCGTGTAGTCTTTGACCTCGCGAACCCCCGGCGTGGTTTCGGCAGCCACACGCAATGCCTGCCGTTCGACTTCGGAGGAGACAGGCCCCCACAACGTCACGACGCCGTCCAGAACACTGGCGCTCGCAAGCCATGGCTTTCCGAACGGCTGCGCTTTGAGGCTCGCCGTAACACGCGCCTGCAAGGTACGATCGCTGACGGGAAGCGGCGCGAGGGGTTGCGGAGAATTGGCCAGTGCCCTGACGATATTGGCCCGGCTGATGATACCGATGACCTTGCCATCCCGCACGACCGGCAAACGCTTGACCTGATAGCGCTCCATGAGCGTGGCGACCTCTTCCAGCGGTGCGTCTTCGGGCACGCTGATGACGTCCTTCGTCATGACATCGAGAACTTTTGTGGCATGGGATTTAACGAAATCCGAAGCGGCCGGCGCCGGCCCGGTCAGCAATCTGAGCCACCATGAATGCCGCTTCTTTGTTCCAATCTCGATACGGCGAATGAGGTCGCCCTCACTTATGATGCCCAGAATGTGGTTCTCGCTATCGGTGACCGGAAGAGCGCTTACGCCGTTTTCATCCATGACCTTTGCCGCAGCCGCCACACTTGCATCAGGCCGGACACTGATCACGCGGTCGGTCATAACATCTGCTGTTTTCATGAGATGCTCCTCGAAAGAGCGACAAGCCTCGATCCTGACGGATATTTCCTCATTGATTTACGTCAAGGCAGCCGGCGAAGATATTCCGTCAATTTCTATGCAAATTTGATCTGCAGCAGCGCTGACGGCTCATGGAACAGGCGGCCATCGACGTCGAAGTGAAACCCATTGCCATGAACCGGATTGATATTGAGGTCCCCAATATACGGAAAACTACGTATTCCTCCTTTCCTCAATTTGAGTTGGGTCAGTGACGAGCTCTCATTTTCCAGCCATTGATTGTTTTGTTCATTTTTGGCGGTCACGAATTTGAAACCCATCATCTGCATTGTCGAGGACGATAGTGCCGTACGGGAATCCCTGAAAATGGTTCTCGAGATCAGCGGCTATCGCGTTGAAGAATTTGAAAGTGGCCGCGAGCTGCTGGCGCGGGGCGATTTCGAGCATCTCGCCTGCATTGTCATGGACGTCCACCTGCCCGGCGAAAGCGGCCTGCAGACGCTGGAACGCCTGCGCAATCAATCCGTCACCACCCCCGTCTTCATCGTTACGGCACGCGCCAACGACAGCATCCGCCGCGAATCCAAACGCCTGAACGCCGCGGCGTTCTTCGAAAAGCCGGTGCCGGCGCGCGCCCTGCTCGAGGCGATCGGCGGCATCGGGGCTTCGGCCCGATAAGCAAGGCCCGCCTTCAAACCATCCACGCCGAAAGCCGATCGGTAAGGAACATGCCCCGCTCAGCGCGGACTCGATGGTCCGGCTCACCCCCTGCAGGCCAAATCACGGCGTACGTAATCTACCGGATTGTTGCGATGGCGGGGATCGGTAGATTGCCGTCATCGAATGATCGCCACGGAGATCCTCCATGCTCGTCGTCACCGGCCATCACAACGCACCTGCCCTGCCCGCCCTCGCTCGCTCCGGCCTCCTTGCCAGAGCCATTTCTTCCAAGGGACAGATGATCCGCCCGGAGCTGTCCCGCGCCGTGAAATACGCGACTGCCAAGCACTGCCAGAACTGCCCGGTACAGAACCTGAGCCTCTGCAACAGCCTGCAGCATGACGAACTTGCCGAGCTCAACAGCTTCGTAACCGACAGCCACTACAAGAACCACGACATCCTGTTCGACCAGGATACCCCGGCCAAGTGCACGAGTGTCCGGTTCATTTTTCTTGAATAAGTGCACGGTGTTGATTCTATTGATCCAGAGGGTTTGGCGACTCATCCGGACACGAAAAGGATCGACACCGT
>JARHVB010000048.1 GCA_029222685.1 Terripilifer ovatus
CATGAACCACACCCCGACGCCCAGACAGAAAAATCTCCTCCCGCCCAAAAAACCAAAAATAGCTCAATGGCGCTGAGTTGGAGAGTTTTTCAGCAGCCTGCTAGAGCCCTTTTCGCGCGACGCTCCGGAGACGCGCAGCGCATTCCTTTGGGATCGCCCTGCGCGCTGCTTGCCTTCAATGCGCCAGGAGGCAGGGAACCGGGCTTTTGTCGAGAAGGTCCTGCGTCACGCCTCCAAAGATCCATTCGCGTGTCCGGCTATGTCCATAGGCGCCTGCGACAATGAGATCGGCCGAACTCCTCTCGGCGAGGCCGAACAATTCCTCGGTCACGCCATTGGCCGCATCCGGCCGGCTGAAAACATGCGTATTCACGCCTCTGAAATTCAGGTATTCCGCCACATCCTTGGCTCCCTCCTCATCAAGCGGACTGCCGATGCTTGCGACCCAGATCTCGTCGGCCAGAGTCAGAAAGGGCAGGCCATCCTGAACGCTCCGGCGGCATTCCCGGCTGTCCTTCCACGCGATGACGATCCGCTTTGCAACCAGGTGGTCGGTATTCTGTGGAACCACAAGAACAGGGCGGCCAGCCGTCATGACGACGTCGCCCGCGTCAGGGCTCATGGGCGAATAGTCCGCAGTCCCAGCGCCGACGATCAACAGATCTGCGGCGCGCGCCTGCTGGGCAAGATGGATTGCGGGAGCCCGTATATCGAACCGGCAGCTGACGTTCCCTGTTGCCAGCCGTCTGAACCTGGCTTCGGCTTCATCGAGTCTTTGCTGCAAGCCTTCACGCTCCAGGTCCTCGACAGCTTGCGCGGACAGGCCATCTGCCGGGAAGGAGATAAAGTTATGGGCGCCGGCGCCGATCAGCCGTGCATTGTAGCGCTTGGCCAGATCGACAGCGAGCCGGACTCTGGATGCCAGAGCGTTCGAAGAATCGACACTGACCATCAAACTCTTGAACATTTCTGCCTCCTTCATCCCTGGCTTCGATCCGAAACCTCGCAAGTGATCGGCTTCAGAAATGACGCCGCCGGCAACTTGTAAAATCAATTCCCGGATTGTGTGGGGGCGTCGTTGATCTGGCGCAAACAGCGGCGCTCAAGTGAAGAGCGGCGCTGCAGCCGTCATCCGCCGGATTGATATAGCGCAAGGACGCACACCTCATTGAATTCTAGTTTGAATTTGTTGAACGCAAGTGAAAGGGCTATGCCATGAGGAAACAATTCTTACGCGGCATCGTGGTTTCTGCCGGGTTGGCTATAATGGTTGGGTCTGCCGCAGCGCAACCCTTCGGATCCGGCTGGGGGCCGGGACAGATGATGGGCCCGGGCATGATGGGGCAAGGCATGATGGGCGGCCTTTGCAGCCCGAGAGCGGCGGGGCTGGCGGAATGGCGCGTCGAGGCGATCGAGCGGGCGGTTCGTCCGACGGACGCGCAGCGGCCGGCTTTGGATGCGTTGAAATCCGCTTCGGCGAAAGCGGCGGAGATGATCGTCTCGGCATGTCCGCGGGAGGTCCCGGCCTCTCCCTCCGATCGGCTCGCGAGCATGGAGAAACGGCTTGGCACGATGCTGGAAGCGATCAAGATCGTGCGGCCGGCGTTCGATAATTTCTACGCTTCCTTGTCCGATGAGCAGAAACAGAAGCTGTCGTCGGCCGGCCCGCGGCGCTGGGGCTGGCGGAACTGGCGATAGCAATGTGCGCCAAATGGCGATGGACAGACACCGATGACAGAAGGGAGCGAGCAGATGGCTGAACAGCAGGACATGAAGGCCGATGCCGATGAAGGCGGCAAGATGCAGGAGATGGGAGGCCAGAGTTGCCCCCGTTGCGGCTATGGCGGGCACGGCATGGGCGGCGGCAAAGGTGGCGGCATGGGTGGCGGAATGTCCGGAAAATCGGAGTCAGGCTCCGAGTCCGGCAAGAAAGCCGAGACGCCGCGCGCCGCGCTCGACATTCTCGATGAACGCTTCGCGCGCGGCGAAATCGAGAAAGAGGAATATATCGAGAAGAAAACGCTGATCTCGCAAAGAGCAAAACCCGAATAGGGCATGCGAACGCCGGGCGATTTCGAAATGCCCGGCGCGGGGCAGACCTGCGGTCAGGCGGCGACGCTCATGACGGGCGCTGCATTGCGTACCGCAGCGTCCACGTCGTTCTCGAAGGCGACGAAGTTCTTCGCGAACATGTCGACGAGATGTTTCGCGGTTGCTGCGAACTCGGCCTTGTTGGCCCAGGTCTTTATCGGCTCGAGGATATGCGGCTCGACGCCGGGCACCGAGGTCGGCACGGCGAGGCCGAAATAGGGATCGGTGCGGAATGTCGTCCTGGCCAGTGAGCCGTCGAGCGCTGCCGTCAGCAGACGGCGGGTGACCTTGATCGGCATGCGGCGGCCGGTGCCTTCCTTGCCGCCGGTCCAGCCGGTGTTGACGAGCCAGCAGTCGACGGAATGCTTGGCGATCAGCGCGCGCAGCATATTGCCATAGACGGACGGCGGCAGCGGCAGGAACGGGTGGCCGAAGCAGGTCGAGAACGTCGCCTCCGGCCCGGTGACGCCTTTCTCTGTACCGGCGACCTTTGCCGTATAGCCCGAGAGGAAGTGATACATGGCTTGTGCAGGGTCGAGCTTGGAAATCGGCGGCAACACGCCGAAAGCGTCGCAGGTCAGCATAATGATGTTCTTGGGCTGGCCGGCGCGGCCGGTGCGCGATGCGTTGGAGATGAAATCCAGCGGATAGGCGACGCGGGTGTTCTCGGTCTTCTCCTCGCTGTCGAAATCGGGTTGGCGGGTCGCCGGATCGAACACGACATTTTCGAGCACGGTGCCGAAACGCTCCGTCGTCGAATAAATTTCCGGTTCCGCCTCGCGCGACAGGCGGATAGCCTTGGCATAGCAGCCGCCTTCGAAGTTGAAGACACCGTCTTTGCCCCAGCCATGCTCGTCGTCGCCGATGAGAATGCGGTTCGGATCTTGCGACAGCGTCGTCTTGCCGGTGCCGGACAGGCCGAAGAACACCGCCACGTCGCCATCGTCGCCGACATTGGCGGAGGCATGCATCGGCATGACGCCCTGCGCCGGCAACGCCCAGTTGAGCCAGGTGAACACCACCTTCTTGATCTCGCCCGCATAGCTGGTGCCGCCGATGAGTACGATCTTGCGGGTGAAATCCAGCGCGATGACCGTTTCGCTCCGGCAACCGTGGCGCTTCGGATCGGCCTTGAAGGAGGGCAGGTCAATAATGGTGAGATCCGGGACAAGATCGGCAAGCTCGCTCCTGTCGGGGCGGATCAGCAGATTGCGGATGAACAGCGAATGCCAGGCGAACTCGGTAATGACGCGGGTTTTGACGCGGAAGGCCGGATCGGCGCCGCCGAACAGATCCTGCACAAACAGGTCCATACCTTCCATGTGCGTCTTGAAGTCATCGAGAAGGATTTGAAACTGATCGGGCGTGATCGAATTGTTGCTGCTCCACCAGACTTTGTGTTCGGTGGTGGCGTCGCGGACCGTGTGTTTGTCTTTCGGCGAGCGGCCGGTGTGGACCCCGGTTTCCGCGTTGATCGGCCCGCCGGGCATGATCACCACTTCATTGCGGCGGACCGCTTCCTCGTAGAGCATCGGCGCTTCGAGATTATAACACGCACTTCTGATGCCTTTGAGCCCAAGCGTCTCGATGCCGAAGGCTTTATTCCAGATCCCAGACTGTTGCATGCGTTTCTCCGTGGACGCTGTTGCGATTGAAGCCAAGACATCCGGCACTGCGGGTATTGAGACGTTCCGCATCGCCGGTCAGATGTGCTGCTGGTTGACCTGCCGGGCGACGAAGCGTTTGGCATCTGGCAGATCTGCGATGTGCAGTCGCTGGCGGCGCATCTTCCATTCGATTTTCTCGACATGGACGGCGCCGGTGTCGTGCAGAACGCCGGCGCATGGCCGCTTCTCAGGTACAACGGATAAGACGGCGTTCCGATTGCGCTCGCCGGGCCGGTCGTAAATCCAGCCGCGCAAGTCGTCGCCGGCGAGCATGGCCAATATCCGGTCCGGAACCGCATCTATATCATGTTCGGCGACCATGTTCATGGCGATCCGGCCGCCGGGGGCGAGCCGGGCACGAATCTCCCGGCAGGTGTGCAGATCGAACTCCTCGTCAAAGCGGATCGCGGCCGCGCCGATATCGATGCCTATGCCGTCGAAACATGTCGGTCCGCGGCTCAGGAAGGCATGGAAATCCTCGACGACGCAGGCCACGTCGTCCGGCAGATTGAAGAACTGCCGGGCAATATCGAAGCTGACGGCATTGTCGTCCACGAGCGTGACGTGTTTGCCCTGCCGGCTCAGCATGGTCGCCAGCGATCCGGCGGCGCATCCCAGCAAAAGCACGTTGCTGCAGCGTCTTAACAACCGTGCCATGACGTGCACATAGCTGAATGAACTGATGCCGTCGGCCGTCGCGTGAGACTGGAACACGCCGTCCTCGTAATAGGAGCGGGCTCCCGTATCCAGGTCTTCCATGATGACGATTTCGCCCCGTCGTCCCTGAAAGCTTGCGAGAAACCGCATCTACCGCGACCCGTTCTGATATTTAAACAATCGATATTGAGGTACTAGAGATCAATAGCAAATGTCTGTATACCTATACTGACACTGCATATACCTATACTAATATTTGAAGCATGAGTCCAGCCAATGATCACTGCCGCCCAAATGCGTGCTGCCCGCGCCCTGCTTGGCATCGACCAGAAGAAGCTCGCCGAAATGTCGGGCGTGTCGCTGCCGACGATCCAGCGCATGGAGGCCAGCGACGGCAATGTTCGCGGTATCGTCGACAGTCTCACCAAAGTGGTCGAGGCGCTGCAGACCGCTGGTATCGAGCTGATCAACGAGCATGTGCGCAGCGAAAGCGGGGGGCGCGGCGTCCGCTTGCGTCAACCGGGTTCGCCCAGCGGACGTGCCAACTGAATATAATCCGCGACGACGGTTGCCGACTTTTGCCGACGATCCCGCCGCTCCTTTGCAAGAGGGGCCCTTATGGCCGACCGGCGTATGCATAAACCCAGTTTTGTGGAGATGTTCACCCCGAAACTCGTGACCGTCCTGAAGGAAGGCTACGGACTGCGGGACTTGCAGGCGGATGCCGTTGCAGGATTGACTGTCGCGATCGTCGCGCTGCCGCTGTCGATGGCGATCGCAATCGCCTGCGGCCTCAGTCCCGATCGCGGGCTGTATACGGCGATCGTTGGCGGCTTTTTGATTTCGGCCCTGGGCGGCAGCCGTTTCCAGATCGGCGGTCCGGCGGGCGCGTTCATCGTCCTGATCTTTTCGATCGTCGAACGCCACGGCTATGAAGGCCTGGTTCTCGCCACGGTGATGGCCGGTGCCATCATGCTGGTGGTCGGCTTCATGCGCTGGGGCACCTATATCAAATACATCCCCTATCCGGTGACGGTGGGTTTCACGAGCGGTATCGCGGTCATCATTCTCGCCAGCCAGTTGAAGGAACTGCTGGGCCTCGACGTGGCAAAGGAGCCGGCCGCCCTGCTGCCGAAACTCGCGGCCCTGTGGGCGGCGATCGGCACCATCCAGCCAGCGACCGTCGGCCTGTCGGTGCTGGCGATTGCGATCATTCTCGGCCTGCGCCGTCTGCGCCCGACCTGGCCGGGCATGCTGATCGCGGTTGCCGTCTGCGCCGCTCTCACCGGCGTCCTGCATCTGGACGTCGCGACGATCGGCAGCCGTTTCGGTGGCATGCCGCAGGGCCTTCCGACGCCCGCGCTGCCGGCCTTCGATCTTGGCAAAATGCGCGCGCTGCTGCCCGATGCCCTGGCGATCGCTCTTCTTGGCGCGATCGAATCGCTGCTTTCCGCGGTGGTCGCGGACGGCATGAGCGGCCGTCGGCACCGTTCCAACTGCGAGTTGGTGGCGCAGGGCTTTGCTAATATCGCGGCGCCGATCTTCGGCGGCATGCCCGTCACCGGCACGATCGCGCGCACGGCGACCAACGTCCGCACCGGCGCCAAGGGGCCGGTCTCAGGCATGCTGCATGCCCTCTATGTTCTCCTGTTCATGCTGGTAGCTGCGCCTCTGGCCTCCTACATTCCGCTCGCCTCGCTGGGCGCGGTACTGGCCGTCGTGGCGTGGAACATGGCGGAAAAGGAAGAGTTCGCGGCGCTGCTGCGCGCGTCGAAAGGGGATGCACTCGTCCTGCTCGCGACCTTCCTGCTCACCATTTTCGAGGATCTGACGCTTGGCATCGCGGTCGGCGTGACGCTTGGCGCATTCCTATTTCTGCATCGCATGGCGGAGGCCGTCGAAGTCCAGAACGGCGGGTCTTTCCTGGGCGAAGACCGGGCGGACAATGACGGCGAGCGCGTGCCCTACGACGCCCGGGCGTCGTCCGACGCCGATTTCATGGTCTACAAGATCAGCGGCGCCTTCTTTTTCGGCGCGACGGCCACTGTCAACATGGCGCTGGATCGGATCGGCCAATATCCGCGCACGTTCGTCTTCGATTTCAGCGAAGTGCCCCTGATCGACAGCACGGCGGCAAAGGCGCTCGAAGCCTTCGTTCACAAGCTGCGCAAGGCGCAAACCCGGGTCTGCATCGCCAGTGCGCGGCCGGGGGTGCGTCGCACGCTCTTGTCCGCCGGTCTGCATGAGCCGGAGGTATTTTATACAAGCACCGTCGCGGATGCGCGTGAACGCACCCGGGCCGTGCCCGCCGCTGGAGCCTTGGAGCCGGCCCGATAGGCGCGGCTGGGATGTTTAGATTTCGTTTGCAGTAGGTGAAGGCGCGAATTCTCCGAACAGTTTGCGTCCGCGCTCGCCCTGGAAATAGGCTCTCAGCCATGGGTCCGTTGAGGCCGATATTTCTTCGATCGTCCCGATCTCGATCACCTTGCCCCTGGCGATTGCAGCGACACGGTTGCAGGCGGCATGAAGACTGTTGAGGTCATGGGTTATCATCATGACGGTCAAGTTCAACGTCTTCTGCAAGGCCACGATAAGCTGGTCGAATTCACCCGCGCCGATCGGATCGAGGCCGGACGTCGGTTCGTCGAGAAAGACGATTTCAGGATCGAGCGCGAGGGCTCGTGCAAGAGCCGCGCGTTTGATCATGCCTCCCGAAAGCTCCGACGGAAGCTTGTCGGCAGCTTCGGGTTTCAGGCCGACCATCTCGATCTTCATCATCGCAAGCTCTTCGAGCAGCGGCTCCGACAGGTCGAGATATTCGCGCATGGGAAACTGAATATTCTGCTTGACGGTCAAAGAGGAAAACAGGGCGCCGTGCTGGAACATGACGCCCCACTTGCGTTCCAGGGCGCGTCGCCTTTCTCTGGAAAGAGTGTCTATGTTCTCTCCAAACATCTCGATGGTGCCCTGCTGCTTGGGCACCAGGCCGATGATGGCGCGAAGCAGGACGGATTTGCCGGACCCTGATGCGCCGATGACACCCAGTATTTCGCCGAGGCGGATGTCGAGGTTCAGGTAATCAAGGACTATCTTTTCGTTGAAGCCGACGACAAGGTCGCGCACGCTGATGACAGGTTGATGATTGCCAAGGCGGACTTCCCGACTGGACATCTCAGTGGGGAAGCATTCGAGTGAGCGTGCGGTCACGCAGCACCCAGTGGTGAAAGAGCGCGGCAGCCGCGTGCAAGACCGCCAGAACGACGAGCGCGTGAGCGAGCATTTCGTGAACACCCTTGACCGAGCGTACGAAGGCGCGGTCGGCAGCCCAGGGAGAAGTAATTTCGGTAAGGCCGAACAGCGGCAGGGCGTCGCCGCGGGCGAACTGCAGCAGAATGCCCACGACCGGGGCAGCAACAAGCAGGGCATAGAGCGCGTAGTGCGCGAGCCTGGCAATGCGATCAAGCCAGACGCCAAGTGCGGTCCGTTCAAGCGGCGGCGGAGGATCCGCCACGCGCCATAACACGCGTACGAGCAGGACGCAGAGAAGCGCCAGGCCTACCGAGATATGGACAAACAGGCCCGTCGCACGTGCCGTTCCCTCCGGAAGGGCATCGCCGAACACGCCCAGCAACCAGGCGACCGCAACCAGAGCGACGCTCGACCAGTGTAGAAACTGAGGGATCGCGCCGTAACCATCGTCAGAATTGCGCAACTGCATATTGACCACCACCTTTGTGGAAAGGAATACTTCCTGCCGCCAGTGGAATCATTGATCTGGATCAGAGCCGGCGGCCGGGCAATGCGGACGTTATGTCAACGGCAATTGCAACGTTCCCGGCGACAGGCGTAAGCGGCATGTTACGATTTTGGAGACGGATATGGCAGTAGATCCCGTCCTGGCGGGCGAATTGGCCGCTCTTCGGGAAGAACTTTCCGCTTCCAGGCGACAGCGGCAGCCGATGCACGCGGATGGCCGGGCTACAGCCGGGACGAAGGCCGTGTCCGCCGGCGCGCCTGAAGACGCGGCCGGGGGAAGCGAGCAATTGGAAGAGCTTCAAGAGCTTCTCAATGAAACCGTTAAATTCGTTGAGGAGGCTGGAAAGAACCTATCAATTCATCCAGTCGCGAACATGGTCGGCGCTTTCGTGGTTGGCATCATGATCGGCCGTCTGCTCGGCCGGCGCCAGGAGCTTTGACATGATCGACAATCTTGCCCGCGATGTTCAGGTTCTGTGGAGAGCCGATTCCCTGATTGGAAGAATCTGGCTCAATGTCCTGATGCGCCGTTTCGGCTTGTATGCACTGGCTGGTCTGATCGCATTATTCGGGCTGGGAATGGCCAACCTCGCAGCCTTCTATGCTCTGGAGGCGTGGCGGGGACCCATATGGGCGGCGGCAATTGTTGCTGCCGCCGATTTCATCATCGCTGCGATCGTTGGTCTGATCGGCTGGCGCGCCGCGCCGGGGCCGGAACTCGACCTCGCCCGTGATGTTCACAAGATGGCCCTTGAAGCCATTCAGACAGACACGCAGGATGTGAAGCTTACTATCGATTCCCTGAGCCAGGAGATCAGGCAGACCAAAGACAGCATAGCCGGTTTGGTCCACAATCCATTAAATGCGGCGGCTGAGAAGCTTCTGGTTCCCGCTGTCCTGTCGCTTCTGCGAGGATGGACCTCCAAGAAGGAGTAATGAAGCAGATTCACGATCGTCGCTGTCTCAGACGCGCCGCCTGGGCAGATCGATCGACAGAAACTCAACGCCGGATTGTTGAACCGGCTGCGGATAGAGTCGCATCAGCTCCATGACTTTGGCCGGCATTCCGACCTTGATCGGGAGCCCGAGCTCTCCAGCCTCACCGGCTGTCAATGCGTAGTCATGGGTCCAATGTCCGCTTGTCAGCTTGGCGGCGAGAGCTTCCGCTTTCGATTGTTCCAATCGCGGCGTCAGCAACTCGATGGCGCCGCGTGCGACCTGGGCCACTGCCTTTTCGCCCATATCCGCCAGAACGAGCGCGATATCGGAGACGTCGCCGATGGGCTTGCTATCACGGGCCTTGATGATGCTCGCCGCCGGCAGCCCGGCAATTTGCGGATCGATGGGGCCCAGCATGGAAAACTCGCCCATGACGATCTCGTCCGCAGCCAGCGCTATCAGCGTTCCTCCCGACATCGCATAGATCGGCACATAGACGGTCGTTTTCGCCGGATGTGCCTCCACCGCGCGGGCAATTTGCATGGCGGCGAGAACCAGCCCGCCCGGCGTGTGCAATACGAGGTCAATGGGAATGTCTTTGGGCGTTTCCTTGATCGCCCCGATGATCGCCTGGGCGTCTTCCAGATCGATCTGCCGGAACATGGCGAAGCCGAACAGGCTGCGCTTCTCCTGTCGGTGGATCATCGTGATGACTCGTGTGCCGTGCGCCGTTTCGATCGCCCTGATCGCCCGGGTGCGCTGGACCGCATACCACCGTCCCGTCAGCATGGGCTGAAGCGTGATGAAGGCAAGAAATATCCAGATCAGCGAACTGAAGTCGAATGACATAGGTCGGCCTTCCGTAAATCCAACGCCCAGGGCATCAAGCCGCCGGGCAAAACAGGCCGAGGCTGGAGCGGCGACCCATCCTTCGCATTGATATGGATCAGCCTGTCGCCGGCATGCGGGTCGTAAAGACCCTTACGGGACGAGTTGATGCGTATCAAGGCAAGCCTTGCCCGATTGCCGATCATCCAGCATCGTCAGGCAAGGCGGTTTGCGAAGCTTGGCCGCCTTTTGAACGGAGCCTGGTGGGGGAATATGAACGGTATCAAAACATCGAGCCAGCCAGGCGGGAGCCGGCGTCTCTCCATCGATCAGCTTTACGTGAAGGCCGATCTTTCCAAAGTGCCAATCGAGACCACGACGGAGCCCGACCACTCCAGTGATATCATCCGCCAGCCCCGGGCACTTTCCGCGCTGAAGCTGGGAGCCAGGATCAAGGCTGCCGGATTCAATATTTTTGTCGTCGGGCCATCTTCCACCTGGATGCGGCAGGCCGTGAAAACATACCTCCAGGCGGAGGTGACGTCGCAGCCGACACCTTCGGATTGGGTTTACGTCAACAACTTCGTTCTGCCGCATCGGCCGCTTGCAATCGAACTGCCGAGCGGGCGGGCGAACGGATTTCATGACCGCATGCGTGAACTCATTCAGGATCTGAAGATTGCGCTGCCCGCTGCCTTCGAGAGTGCGGAATACCAGAGCCATCGGGATCTGATCGATGAAACGACGCACCAGGCGCAGGAAAAGGCCTTCGCGCAACTGCGCGATCGCGTCGCAGAGCGTGACATCGCCATCCTGCGGTCGCCCATGGGGTTCGGCCTTGCTCCCATGCGGGACGGCAAGGTCATTCCGCCGGACGAATTCAAGGCGTTGCCCGAAGCCGAGAAGGAGCGGATTCAAAAGACCATTCAGGAGCTCGAGCCGGAGCTCGAACAGGCCGTCCGGGCACTGCCGCAACTCGAAAAGGAACGGCGTGATGCCTTCCGCAAGCTGGATCGGGCGACGGCGCAGGCCGCTGTCAGTCAATCGATCGACGAGGCCAAGCGCGATTTCGCCGACTTGCCGCAGGTCCTGCGACACCTCGATTCAATTCGCGAAGATCTTATCGAAAACGTCGCCCTTTTCGTTGCGCCTCAGGCTGAAGGGGCGGCCGAGGCCGCGCGGCTGCGCCTCGGCGGTCCCTTTGACCGATACGAAGTCAACGTGCTGGTCTCCGAAGCGGAAAGAGGCGCCGGGCGCCCGGTGATCGAGGAATTGCATCCGACCCTCGGAAATCTGACGGGCCGTGTCGAGCATCTCGCCCAGGAAGGGATGTTGATCACCAATTTCCGATTGATAAAGGCCGGCGTTCTTCACCGCGCCAACGGCGGCTTCCTGCTGCTCGATCTGCGCGGCCTTCTGAGCGAGGCCTTCAGCTGGCCGACCCTCAAGCGCGCCCTGCTTCAGCGCCAGATCGTTATCGAGGATCTGACCCATTCCATGGGCTTCTCAAGCACCGTCACTCTGGAGCCGGATCCTATCCCTCTCGATATAAAGGTCGTGCTGTTCTGCGACCGTCAACTCTACAATTTCCTTTCGGCCCTGGATCCCGAGGTCGACCAGCATTTCAAGGTTCTCGCCGATTTTGATGACGACATCACCCGGACCGCCTCATCCGAAGAGGATCTTTCCCGCTCGATCGCTTCGATGGCGCGTCGTGAAGGCATCCGGCCGATCGATCGCGGCGGCCTCGAAAGAATACTGGAATATTCATCAAGACTTGCTGAAGATCAGCAGAAGCTGACGCTCGTCATGGATCAGATCCGGGACCTGGCCGTCGAGGCGGATTTCTGGGCTGAAAATGCAAAACATGATGAAATCTCCAGGGTGGACGTGGAATATGCCATCGATCAAAGACGCCAGCGCGGCAATCGGGTGGATCAACACAGGAAGGAAGCCATCTATCGCCAGATAGCGTTGATCGACACATCAGGCAGTCGCGAAGGCCAGGTCAATGGATTGAGTGTCTTCAGCTTGAGCGGACATTCGTTTGGCACGCCGACCCGCATTACATGCCGGGTCAGGCCCGGTAGCGGCAAGATCATCGATATCGAGCGGGAGGTCGAGCTCGGCGGCCCGATCCATTCGAAAGGCGTCCTGATTCTGTCCGGCTTCCTTGCGGGTCGCTATGCGCTTGAGACCCCGATGTCGCTCTATGCCTCCATCGTCTTTGAGCAATCCTATGGTGGCGTCGAGGGCGACAGCGCTTCGGCCGCCGAACTGTGCGCATTGCTGTCGGCGCTCGCGGCGGTCCCGATGCGGCAGGATTTCGCGCTGACGGGATCCGTCAATCAGCTTGGCGATATTCAGGCTATCGGCGGCGTCAACGAGAAGATCGAGGGATTCTTCGATATCTGCGTGGAGCGGGGGCTGACCGGCACGCAAGGTGTGATCATTCCGGTATCGAACGCGCAACATCTGATGTTGCGTTCTGACATTATTGCGGCATGTGCCGAAGGACGCTTTTCGGTCTACACCGTCAGCAGCATCGATGATGCAATCGAATTGCTGACTGGCCTGACGGCAGGTCTGAGAGACGAGAAAGGACGATATCCCGACGGCAGCGTGAATCGCAGGGTGGAGGATCGATTGATCGCATTCTCTCAAAAGCTCGATGCGTTGCATCGAGATCATGCAAGAGCGGGACCGGAGACCTGAAATGACGGAAACCAGACCGCATCCGAGGATCATGCTGTGCCTGCCCGTGGGTACCTACTCGCTGGCACCGATTGAGATCGCCAGCGATATCGCGCGCTGGATCGGCTCCAACCTCGAAACAATGGTTTCGGCGGATGACATTTCGGACGCACGCGATGCCATGCCGTTTGCCCGTGAATTCCAGCCTTTGTTCCAGAGATGGAAAAATTGGGATTCAGAACAGGTATCGTCCGATCGGCATCTTCTGCAGCGCAAGTTTCGCCGGGAGGCGGAGAAAATCGCAAACGCGTCCGGTGTCTCGAGCTTGTTCCAGACGGTGTCGGATGAACTTGCCGTCAGACTGGGAGAACTCGGCAGGGATACTGATATCATCGCATTTCCGGCGCCGCGGCTTAGCGGCGAGGAGTTGGTCGGATCATACCCCCAATTGCTTGCCTGTGTATCGAGCATATCCCGCTCGATCCTGATTTTGCCGCAGGCGCCGGTTCGCCGCAAAGGGCCGATCCTGGCCGTCCTCTCCAAGGATGACATGATCCTGCGCCGTCTGGCCGAACAGATCGCGCGGGCAGCCAGCGAAGACCTCATCATCATCGATGCCGATCAGGATCGTGATCGTCAGGCGCGCCCTGGATCCGTTCATCCGTCCAGAAGGCTTCCGGTCCATTTCACGGACAGTCAGGAAACGCACCGATTGCCGCTGGCTGGCGTCCGCGATCTTGGAGAGCGCCTTGTCTTGATGTCCCGGCAATCTTGCCAGGACTTGACCGAGGCCGACTTTCTTAAAGTTGTCGCAACCCGGCGTGTTCCTTTGCTGATCGCTACGTGAAAGGCGAGAGTGCCGGCAGACGAGCCTGCCGGCACGCCCGGTCAGTAAGACATGAAGACGGGCACGGGCGGCTCGACGATCATCGAGCTTGTCACGCCGCCAAGGATCATCTGCGTGAGCCTGGCATGAGCATAAGCCCCCATGACCAGAAGGTTTGGATTTGACAGAGCCGCATGATCCCTCAACGCGGCCGCGACATCGCCGTTCGAAGATGTGAGTTGAACGATGTTCACGGAACGGCAGTAGCGGGCCAGATGTGGAGCAATGTCGGCGCCGTCAAATTTCTTCGCCTTGTTTGAATCGCCGGAGACGCATAGAATTTCGACCTCCTTCGCCGACTGCAGCAGGGGCAGGGCATCTCCAATGGCGCGCGCTGCCTTGGCGCTTCCATCCCAGGAGACCGCAATCCGCTCGGGCGCAGCAGTTACATTCCATTTGCGGGGAACGATGATAACCGGCCGTCCCGAATCAAACAGAGTGTCTTCAACCAGCCCTTGTTGCAGGGAAAGCAATTCATTGCTGGGCTGAAGAACGGCCACATCCGCAAGCCGCGCCATCCGCGCAAGCTGATGCGTTATCGCTTTATAGCTGTCGTGTATGATGCCAAGATCGGACGCAAGGCCGGATGATTGGATGCGCTTCGCCAGCTCGGCGGCAAACCGATCGGTCTGCTGGCGCCGTTCTTCGTTGGCGGCGGAGATAATGCTGCGCCCTTCCTTGATGATGACCGAGGGTACCGAATATTTGAGCAACCCGATGCCAACGGAAAGATGGGCGCTCTGCGAGCCTGCCAGATCGATTGCATATTTTGTCAGCGAGTTGAGCGACGAATAGTCTTCTACAGTTGAATCAATGAAAGGGCCTACAAAGACAGTTTTCAACGGCATATTACTACTCCATCCTCTCGGAGACGTGGAAAGCCACCTTGGCCTCCCTCTAATAGATTTCGTAAATCACATGCTGACCTGATGGGGCGTTGATCTAGATTAATCCCGGCCGGCGACCGTCGCAAAGGTGTGGCTTGATGGAAATCAAGCCTGCCGGTCCGTCCGGGCGCTAGAAGACCATGCGACATGCGAGCCGACAAGTGCCGCCGGAGATTTGTCTTCTCAAGGAGAAGCTATCGTTCGGCAAAAGGACATTTCATGAGTTCTGGATCTGCCAATGAACCATTGCCGACCCTGCAGCGTCGGCTTGGCTTGCCTCTGCTTGTGCTTTACGGTACCGGCATCACGATTGGCGCGGGTATATACGTTCTCATCGGAACTGTGGCGGGTCATGCCGGAGTCTACGCGCCGTGGTCATTTCTGATCGCCGCCGTCGTTATGGCTTTCACGGTTGCCTCCTATGCCGAGCTTTCAACGCGCTTTCCCGTCAGCGCCGGGGAAGCCGCTTATGTGAAGGAAGCTTTTCATTCCCGGATCCTCTCCATTCTGACCGGCCTGCTGACCATCGGGATTGGTGTTATATCCTCTGCGGCCGTTGCCATCGGTTCGGCCGGATATATCGGGCAGTTCATCGACTGGCCCGGCGGCCTGATTGTCGTATTCGTCGTCGCAATGCTCAGTGCGGTGGCGGCATGGGGGATTCTGGAATCCGTATTGCTGGCAAGCGTATTCACGCTGATGGAGGTGGGCGGACTTTTGATCATCATCCTCGCCGGACTCAGGTCAGATTTGCAGATTGCCGGGGCTTTCATACAGCCGATCCCCCTTGATGCCCAGGTTCTGTCCGGCATTGCCTTCGCAAGCCTGCTGGCGTTCTTTGCCTTTATCGGGTTTGAAGATCTGGTCAATGTGGTCGAGGAAGTCAAGGTGCCGCATCGCGATTTGCCGCGCGCCATGGCGCTGACACTGGGTGTCTCGGCAATCCTTTATATTCTTGTTGCAGCAATTGCGATCATCGCCGTGCCGCCGGCCGAGCTATCTCTGTCTCCCGCGCCGCTGAGCCTCGTGTTCAACAAGGTCGCCGGCGCAAGCCCGGTATTGATCAGCACGATTGCCATCGTGGCCACGTTAAATACCGTTCTGGCCCAGATAACGATGGCCACGCGCGTTATCTATGGCATGGCCGGGCAGGGAGACTTGCCCGCCATTCTGGGCAAAATAGACAGGCGGACGAAGACGCCGCTGATCGCGACGGGGGTCATTGCCGTTCTGGTTGCTGGCCTCGCATTGAACGTGTCATTGGAGCGTCTGGCTGAAAGCACCTCGCTCGGGACGCTTGTCGTTTTCGCCCTGGTCAATCTATCGCTGCTGCAGTTGCGATACCGCAACGTGCCATCAAAGGAACGTCATGTCAGCGTCCCTTTATGGGTGCCAGCCTGCGGCCTTGTAACGTCTGTCGCCATGTTGGGGACGACACTGTTTGGGTGATGCCGTACGCGTGACACAGGTTTCTGTCGATCCGTCAGCCGACAGCGATCGCCTCGAGGCGGGGAAGGTCGAGGATGCGAATCCCGTCGGGGACGATGACGATCACCCGCTCGCGCGCCAGCGTCGTGATCATGCGGCTGACGGTCTCGATCGTCAGACCCAGAAAATCGGCGATGTCCTGACGCGACATGGGCAGGGCGACATTCGCCACCTGGCCGTTCACCCGCTTCCAGCGGTTGCGCATGTTGACGAAGAAGGCCGCCATGCGCTCCCTGGCGCTGCAGCGCCCGAGCAGCATCAGGCGTTCCTGCGCCAGGGTAAATTCGTGGATCAGTTCGGTATGCAAGCGGCGCATCAGATGCGGCTTGGCGTCGAGGAGTTCCTGGAAGGCCTCCCGGGAGATCTTGCAGGTCGCCACCGGTCCCAGGGCATCGGCGGAGGTCGCATGCACGTCCCGGTCGGAGAAGCCGAGGAAGTCGCCGGGCAGGGCGAAGCCGATCACCATCCGGCGGCCGTCGGCGAGCGTCTTGTGCAGGCGCACGACGCCTTCGGTGACGATATGCACCCACTTGGCCCACGACTGTCCGGTTCATGCATAATCCCAATTTAGGATGAGTTGCGTTGTGTCGCGTTTTGGTGGGGGCGTGGCTCGCTTCAGGCGGGTCACGTCCTTTCG
>JARHVB010000049.1 GCA_029222685.1 Terripilifer ovatus
TTCCATCGCCTTCAGTCTCCTCTTGGCTCTCTGACCAGCCAAGAATCGCAGAGCGAAAGCCGAACGGAAACCACTCAATCAGATGGGAGCAAAGCTCCGCTTACATTGAGCTCGACATGCTCGTGGCTCCAATCGAACTGACAGATCTCGCCGGGCGCAAACGCCAACGGAACAAAGGCCTGGGTGAGCGACGGGCCGGATTTGGCGGCCTTCCAGCGCTGAACGAACCGTTGCACGCTGTCGTAAGCGCCGCGATATCCCTCAGCCTGCAAGCCCTCGAACAACCGCCGCGCCGTGCGCCGCTGGGCTTTCGGCAGCAGGCGCTCGGTTCGCAGCCAGGTTTCCAGCGTCTCCTGGAACGCCCCAAGCCTGGGTGCGGACTGTTTTTCCCGGCGATAGACCGGTTCACATTGGGTCCGGCAATGCTTGCGGACCGTGGGACGAGATAACTTCAGGTCACGCGCGATCGAGCTGATGCTCTCCTTGCTGACCAAACGGCGGCGCCGGATTTCGGCAATCGTATCCATGAACAACACCCCAGATTCTCCAGCGCAAACGCCGGATAATCGCAAGGACCGGGGTGGAAACTATTTGACGCTGTTTACCCCCGGAATCTGGAAAGGTTTGCACGCTGTTTCACAGTCTGCGGATTGTTGTTCTCCCGCGGCGGCCGTTTTGCGACCGTCGAGAATGCGCAGAAGGCATAGTGGCACGGCGTGTGGCGCGATTCAAATCCCAACCAAGCGCATCGGTGACGGCATTGACGGCATGCGAAGGGCAGCGATCCAAGCTGGGCCGAACCGTCAGACTCCTCTCGCAATCGAACGCGGCATCGCGCTTGCGATGCGGATCGGCATCAGGTTGGACAAATCTTTGCCAGAGAACTGGTGAAATCGGCGTTTACGTGTTTTCAAGCACGGGTCGAAAAATCGAAGCCGCCCGCCGCGCCGGCAATAATGGCGCTATTTCCCCAGCAGAGAAGCGTCAGTTACTCGGGTCGTGGCGGAGGAGGGAACTGAATTCTAACTGTCTCCCTACCGCTTCATTTGCCAAAGTCTATATGCGTGACGATTTCCAGCCATGGCGTTGTGGTGGTGGATATTGCGCGCAGGTAATACCGGGATCGCTATTTATAGCACATATCAACGCTATCTAAGGCGGAACAGCGGTCCGTCCCACGATGTAGACATCGTGGGACGGGCGAATCCCGCAGCGAATTGCTAGCTCGATTTCAGTCGGACCAAAAATCTGCCGAGACCATGGATCATTGTGGCTGCATACCGACTTCTTTGGCAAGTTTATCCCACATCCTGGTGTCCGAGGCGATCCTGGCTTTCACCGTTTCGGGCCCTTCTGCCACTGGAATCACAGCGATCTTGCGCAGAAATTTCGTGGTTTGCGGCTGGGTCGCAACATTGCTGAACCAGCCAGCAAACTTGTCCACGATCGGTTGCGGCGTGCCCGCTGGGAACCACGCACCCCACCATGGCGTGAACTCGAACGTGCCAACACCCGCCTCGACCATCGTCGGCACGTCGGGCAAATCTACGGCTCTGGTATTGCTGGTGACCGCGAGCGCGCGGATTTTGCCATTCTTGATTGGACCAACCGCAAAGGCACCGTCCATGACCATAAAATCCAAAGTTCCATTTTCAAGATCGGGCAGGGCGTCGGCAGCGCCTCGATAGACGACCGGTTCCGCTTTTACGCCGGTTCGCGAATTGAAATACGCTGTCGCCAGATAGGCGGGCGGGTTAAAGTGACCATATAGGGCGCGCGGCTTGGCCTTCAGCTCTTTGACGAGGTCGGCAAGAGTTTTCGCCTTGCTGTTGGCGCCGACAACCAGAAAGAAGGGAAAATCCGCGAAGGCGGCGACGGGTACAAAGTCCTTGTTGGGATCATACGGCATGTTCTTGACCATATGCTTGCCCCCTGCCATGATCGAACTGCCCGTCCACAAAATTGAATAACCGTCCGGCTTTGCCGCACCGACATTCGCGAAAGCAATGGAGCTGAAGGCACCAGGACGATTCTCCACAATCAGCGGTTCGCCGGCTAATTCAGACACACGCGAGGCGAAAAACCGCGTGACAGTATCGGCGCCAGATCCGGCCGGAAATCCGATCACAACCCGTATGGGCTTTGATGGATAGTCCTCCTGTGCAAATGCCGATCCCAAAACGCAGCTCGCCGCGCCGAGCGTGGCGGCAAAGCTGAAGCGCCGCCTTGTCAAATGTGACGTCATGTCTATCCTCCCTTTTGTCTGCTTGAAACAGCCCTGCTTTATGCGAGCTGCATGGTCGTCGGACGTTAATCTGGAATTGTCTCTTCCTGCGAAACGTTGCGCAAGACTCTCCGCAGCAGCAGCTGCAGCATCTCCAGTTCCTGCTTGGTAAAGTCGGCATGAATACGCTGGTTGGCCTGCCAAACGCTCTCGCTCATTTCCTCCATGGCGTTGACGCCATCGGCTGTGAGCGATAAATTCATCTTGCGTCCATCGTGCGGATCGCGTTCTGCCACAAGGAACCCGCGCAAGCGCAGGGACTCGATAACGCTTGTCGCGGAGGCTTTCTTGATTCCTGCAGCTCGCGACAATTCCAATGGCGTCAGTGATCCCGCTCTGCGCAGAAACCACATGAGCACCCATTGCGAATGAGTGACCGAGTGCGCATCTAGCCGCGTGTCCACTTCGCGCGAAAAGGCCCTGTAGGCTTCACGCAAGAGATAGCCCAGCCCCGGGGCAGAGCCTGACTTAAAACCTGGCTTGCGGTTTGGACTTACATCTCTTCGGGCGACGACCGATAAATTGCGCATTTAATCCCAAGCTCAGAAAGCCGTTGACACGATAGTACGATAGTCATACCATTTCTGCAAGCATCATCTAAAAGAGCATTAAATTGCTTGGGATTGGAGGTCGCCGTGGATGACGACTCGTTGGCTGCGCTTGAGGAGCGCATGTCCGCTGCGAACTTGCGCGGGCAATGGCAAATGGATTCGAACCGGCCGCAAAAGGTTTCAAAGGATCAGACAGGTGTGACACGGGTCGAGCCGGTGCCCGCTGGTTCGACGCATGTCTGGCGCTGGCATGACGTTCAGCCTTTGCTGGAAAGCGCATGCGTTGCTATGCCGGAAAGCTTCACCGCGCGCCGGGCTCTCATTCTCAGCAACCCCGGTTTGCAGAGAGGGACGACCCATACGTTGATCGCAAGCATCCAGACAGTCAGGCCCGGCGAGATAGCATGGTCTCATCGTCATGTCATCAATGCTTTACGGTTTTCCATTCAAGGCTCCGAGAAGGTTCTGACTGTCGTGGATGGCCGCGAGCTTATTATGGAGCCGCATGATCTCATCCTGACGCCAGGCTGGGCGTGGCACGACCACCATAACGAAAGCGATCAAGACGCAATCTGGCTGGATGCGCTGGATGTGCCGTTCACGCTCGCACTCAATCAGCAGTTTTATGAAGAGCTGGGCGAAAAGGCGCAGGCGCGGGTTCTGACGGATCAGGACGCGCCGCTGTTCCGAACGGCATTGGTTGCGCCCGATCCGACGGCGCGCCCCTATCGCTATGCCTGGCGGCACATGCGTCAACGCATCGAGGGTGTGAGCGATGCCGATGCGTGGCATGGCTCAAGAGTCGAATATATTAATCCGCTGTCGGGCGGTCCGATCCTGCCGACCATAGCAGCTTATGTGCAGGTTCTTCCGCCGGGATTTGACGGTCTATTCCACAGATCGACAGCTAGCGAGATCGCCTTCATCATCGAAGGTCAAGGCGAGGTCCGTCTTGAGGACAAATCCGTCTCCTGGAGCGAAAAGGATTGTCTGGCGCTGCCGAATTGGTCCAAGCGCCGCTTTGTCAACTCTTCGAAAAGCGACAGGGCCGTTCTCTTCGTCTTGACGGATAAGCCCATTCTCGATGCGTTCGGTTATCTGAAGACCGAACGGGAAGAGACAGATGCTCGAAGAGCCGGCGGTGTTCGGCGGGCTGCAGCCGAGTAATGAACAAGAACGGGAGCCATTTATATGCCTGAGTATTCCCTTGGGACGATCGACCAGTTCGAAGAGGGCAAGGGGAGGGCGTTCAAGGCCGGCGGCCGCACCGTTGCAGTGTTCAAATCGCACGGGTCTTTTTTCGCCATGGCCAATCGCTGTCTGCACAAGGGGGCGTCGATGTGTGACGGAGAGTTGACGCGTGATGGTCAGGAGGTCCGATGCCCCTGGCATAACTGGTCGTTCGATCTGAAGTCTGGACGTAGTCCGATCGATGAGACGGAAATCATGCGGACTTACGACGTCAAGGTGGACGGCGGCGAAGTTATTCTCGTGCTCTGATAACGCGGCAAACCGCAGGAGTTGAATATGAATGAACTATCGCCAATCGACAGGATGCGGGCGGAGGCGGTGACGCCGGATCCTATCCATCCGAAAGTGCGCGAGCTTGATGTTATCGACACGGACTTTCATTTCAGCCCGCCCTGGTCGGTGATCCGGTCGTATTTGAAGGAACCATTCCGGGAACTTCTGCACCACTATCCGGCGACAAGCCTCGAATACAATCCCGAACCCGCAAATGAAAAGCCGGGTGTCGGTCAAGATACCCATGGCACGGCCGGCACAGCTCAGGAAGTGCTGGCTGTTCTTGACCGGATGGGTGTAAGCACCGTCATTTTGAACCCGGGGTATACCCGGCCGCAAAGTATGTTCAATGAGCCGGTTATTGCAGCGGTTGCATCGGCTCATAACGACTACCTCATCAAGGAGGTTTTCCCCGTCAGCGATCGTATCAAGGCCAGTATGATGATCTGTCACCGGGATCCGCTGTTGGGCGCGGCGGAGATTCGCAGAGTCGGGCATCATCCTCAATTCGTCAGCGTCTTCACCGAATTCAGCGGACTTTACGAGCCGATCGGTAATGCGAAGTTCGATCCGATACTCGACGCCATGAAAGAGTTCGACCTTACGCTGACCGCGCACAGCGGCGGATGGTTTCCTCATTTCACGCCCTTGTGGAATGGAGCGCGGACATGGATCGAACTATTTGGCAATGCCCCCGCGGGCAATTGTATGGCGCACATTGCCGCGATGATCGCGCAGGGCATGTTCGACAAATATCCCGATCAGATGGTTGTCTTCCAGGAGGGCGGCTATTGGTGGATTCCCGACCTGATGCTGCGTCTCGATGACTTTTATATGAGTTCGTCCGGCGACATCGCTCTGGTCGAACGCAAGCTGGCAACCGGCGAACGTCGCCTGAACAAGATGCCGAGCGAATATTTCTTATCGAACATCCGGTTCTCGACTCAGCCCGTCACGATCCCCAAGAACAAGAAGTACTTCGCCTGGCTGCTGGAAATGTGTCACGCGGAAGACCTCTTCCTTTTCTCGAGCGACTGGCCGCATCAAACTATGGATCCGCCGAATTGGATCGTGGAACACCCAGATTGTATCCCGCTGGAAATGCAGAAGAAGATCTTCAGCCAGAACGCTCGCGCCGCTTTCAAGAGGCTGAGAACCTAGGCACAGCCAGTTCAGCTTAACGTCCTGTCCAGACGCGTACATCACCAGGAGAGAAACATGCTTACTTCCAAGGATATCAGCGGATTGATGGCGATGATGCCGGCGTTCGCGACCGACGACGCTGTCGATTATCGGTCGACCGCGACTGTAGACGTGGCGCGCCTGCATCATGGGCTCGACCGAATGGTGAAGGACGGCGCCAACGTCATCGCCACAACCGGCAGCTTTGGCGAGTTCTACACGCTTCTCATCGAGGAGTTTCGCACGCTGGCGCACGAATCCGTGTCGGCCATGAAGAAGCGCGTTCCACTTTTCGTCGGCGTGACCTCGACTCATACGCGTGAAGTCCTGCAAAAGTGCCAGATCGCGCAAGAGGCCGGTGCGGACGGCATCCTGGTCGGCGTGCCCTATTACTTCCCGTCAACCGTTGATAACGCGGTGCGGTTCTTCAAGGACATCGGCGAAGCGTTTCCGAAGCTCAACATCATGATCTATCATAATCCGGCCTTGCATCATGTGAAGCTGCCGGTGAGCGCCTTCACCGAAATCATGAAGAATCCAGCCGTCGTCGCGATGAAGGATAGCCATAGAACTCCCGAAGAGTTCGACGAGCTGATGGCGCTCACCAAAGGTCAGCTCAGCGTCCTTGTTCATCAGGGGCAATTCGCGAAATACGCGGCGCATGGGGCGCCGGGCTTCTGGTCCATCGACGCCTGGATGGGTCCCTGGCCGCAATTGGCTCTGCGCGATGCGGTTCGAGCCAAGAATGGACCGCTTGCAGAGGCCATCACGGCCGATCTGGCGCCTCCGTCGGGGAGCCCGCCGCCGAATTTGTCCTGGCGCGAAACGGCGTCGAAGATCGGCATTCGGATGGCTGGCTACGTCGATCCGGGACCTCTGCGGCCGCCGTTCCTGGAGATTCCCGCCGAAGTGATTGAACGGCAGCGGATACGCATCGAGCGGTGGAAAGAGCTGTGTGTCAAGTATCGCCCCGTTGCCCAGGCCGCCGAATAAATACGTGTCGAAAGTACGGTTGCCTTGCTTGGGGCGAGGCAACCGCATGCACGCAGACTCAAAGGCTGTTGGTGATATGGCGCTTTCCAACCTGGCAATGTTCGACGATCGCCTGGCCCAAGTGCGGCTTAGGGGGCAATGGAAATCCGAGGAGTTTCTTTCGCACGCGATTGGCGGCCCTAAGCCGGCGGGGCTGCCTGCCGTTTGGCAATGGTCGCTGGTTTGCGAGATGCTGGAGGAAGCCGGCCGGGTTATTCCCGAAAGCCTGCAGGCGCGGCGGAGCCTTATCTTCCAGAATCCCGGATTGTCGAGGGGCACCACGCACACGATGAATGCCGGGATTCAGATGATCATGCCGGGCGAGGTGGCATGGGCTCATCGTCATTCCATTGCGGCCTTGCGATTCATCATCGAGGGTGATCCGTCTCTGCATACGAATGTCGATGGCGAAACCTGTATCATGGAGAAATATGATCTGGTCCTCACGCCGAACTGGGCCTGGCACGATCATCACAATCTTTCGTCGAAGCCGACGTTCTGGCTGGACGTTCTCGATGTGCCGCTGGTCCTGGGTCTGAACCAGGTTTTCTATCAACCCGGCGATGCTGAAACCCAGCGGCAAAGAGATCAGAATGCGGCAGTATATTCGCAACTGCGATATCCCTGGAAGGATGTGTTGGCAGCGCTTTCCCTCGCCGCTATCGATCCCCATGACGGGGCGCAGTTTCTTTATAAAAACCAAGAGGGCGGTTCAACGCTCCCAACTCTTCAATGCATGGCGCAGCTTTTGCCGGCCGGCTTTACGACTCGCACGCGTCGGCGCACGTCGAGTGCGATCTACTTCGTGGTTAAGGGCAGCGGCGCGCTCCAGGTGGAGGGAACACGATACGAATGGGGACCCAACGATACGTTCGCCGTGCCGAACTGGAGCGAACATCGGCTCATCAATCACTCGCAAGAAGATGAGGCGCTCATGTTCTCTGTTCATGATATGCCGGTTTTGAGCGCATTGGGTCTGTTTCGCGACCAACGTAAGTAAAGATCACGACGACGAGCGGCGAGCGGTTCAAGCGAGCGCCGAATAATAAATACAGGAGGGAAATATGAACAAGATGAAATGCTGCTCCCTGGTGGCCTCAGTGTGTGCGCTGTTTTTTTCCAGTGCCGCCGTGGCTCAATTCGGCACGCAACCGACCAGAATCATTTTTCCATTCGCGGCAGGGGGATCGGGGGACGCAGTTGCGAGGTTGATCGCTGATCGGATGCGAACAGAGACCGGACAGCCGGTCGTGGTGGAGAACCGTACCGGCGCGGCGGGAAGAATAGGGGTCGAAGTCGTCAAGACTGCTTCGCCGGATGGCACAACGCTTTTATTGACGCCTTTCACGCTGATGGTGGTCTATCCGCATATCTATACGAATATGAAATACAATCCCGACAGCGATTTCGTTCCTGTGTCGCAGGTCGCCTCCTTCGAGTTTGCACTGGCCGTTGCCAACAAGGTGCCGGCCAAGACGGTGGCGGAGTTTGTCAGCTGGTTGAAAGTTCACCCAGAACAAGGAACCTATGGCACACCTGGCGCCGGCACATTGCCGCATTTTTTCGGGATCGCGCTAAGCCGGGCTGCTGGCCTGGATTTGAAGCATATCGGATATCGCGGCGCATCTGCGGCGGTGGCCGATCTGGTCTCCGGCCAAATCCCGATCGCCGTTCTGTCGACGGCGGATGTGCTGGAACACCACAAGTCCGGCGCCATTCGAATCCTGGCGACGCTGGACGAAACGCAGTCTCCCTATCTGCCTGATGTCCCAACACTCAAAGCGTCGGGTTATGATCTGCATGGCAATGGCTGGTTTGCACTCTACGCGCCCGCCAAAACGCCGCGTCCGATTGTCGATCAGATCAGCAAGATTGTGGCCAGCTATGCCAAGTCCGACGAGTTTAAAGAGCGTCTACTGGCGCTAGGCTTATTGAGTAACGGCACCACGCCGGATGAACTCGCGGCCATTCAGAAGCGCGAAGCCAAGACCTGGGAGCCCATCATCAAGGCTTCAGGTTTTCGACCGGCCGATTAGAAGGATCCGCAGGATGACTGAGTTTGTAATCGGCGCCGTCGCCGACTTTCCTGACGGCTGTTCCACGGCGGTGCAAGCTGGAAAACGGACGATAGCTGTGTTCCGCGTCAAAGACGAATTCTATGCGGTGAACAACGCATGTCCACACAAGGGCGCCTCGCTTTGCGAAGGCGAGGTGGTTGCCGGCGAGTTGATCGTGCGGTGTCCCTGGCACCACTGGAACTGGAAGTTGTCAGACGGAACCCTGGAAGCCGATTCACGCCAGGCTCTACGCCGCTATCAAATTTTCGTTCAGCAGAACGAAGTCATCCTAGTCGCCTGAGATGGTCCAAATAGATGCTCGAAACGGCAGGAGCTGAAAGATGAACGTTATGATCGATCCCCGTCGAGAGCGGGCGGAACGTGTCAAGCCGAATCCAATCGATTCCCGCAGCAGCGCTTACAAAGTTATCGATACCGATTTTCACATTGCGCCGAAGTGGGATGCCTTGCGGGCATATATGAAAGAGCCTTTCAAGAGCGAGCTTACGCGCTATCCTCTCGTGGGAAGTGACTATTCGCCCAAATACGCGACGGGACTCGATGGCACGGGGCAGGACGTGCTCGGCACAGCGTCAACTGCAGCTGAAATCCTAGCCGTTCTGGATCAGATAGGGGTCGAAACAGTTATATGCTCGCCCGGCTTCCAGCGTCCGCAAAGCATGTTTCATCCAGCGATGATTTCGGTTCTGGCATCTGCCTACAATGATTTCCTGATCCACGAGGTATTCCCCGTGAGCCCGCGGATCAAAGCGTCGATCATGATCAATCATCGCGATCCGCTGGCGGGCGCGATGGAGATTCGACGCGTTGGCGAAAATCCAGGTTTCGTGGCGGTCTATACCGAGTTTGGTGGGAACTATGAGCCGATCGGATCGTCGAAACATGATCCGATTTTTGACGAAGCCAACAAGCGTAATCTCGTCGTCATTGCGCATATTGGAATGTTCTGGCAGCAGATGACGCCACTCGCCCAAGGGACGCGCACCTGGACGGAACTGGTGGGGCTTTCGTCCATGTGCACCGCCATCACGTCCGTTGGCAGCATGATCATGCAGGGATTGTTTGATAAATATCCAGACCTGCATATCACGATCCAGGAAGGCGGCTTCTGGTGGCTCCCCGATTTCATGGCGCGCGCCGACGACTATTATTTGAACCACCCGGGCGACATCAAGCTCGTCGAGCGCAAGGTTGAAGCCGGCGAGAAGTTTCTGTCGAAGCTGCCGAGCGAATATTTCGATTCAAATGTCCGATTTTCAAGTCAGCCGGTGTGTTTTCCTAAAGACCCGAAGCACTTCAAATATCTGATGGAGATGTGCAAGGGCGAGGATTGGCTTATGTATTCGTCAGACTGGCCGCACGCGACCTTTGATCCTCTCAATTGGGTGTTTCACAGCCATATCTCAGAAGCGGGACGGAAGAAGATCCTGACTGAGAATGCGGCGCGCTGGTACGGCCGTTTGTGATCGTCCGCGGGACCGCCAGACCGCAAGACAGGATTTGGGAGGAAGCAGATGCTATCCGATGAAGATAATGAACTTCTATGTCGAGTTGGAGCAGGTACGCCCATGGGCGAAGTGTTTCGACGGTTCTGGCTTCCGGCCGTTCTTTCTTCGGAGATCCGGCAGAACGAAGGACCACCGCGGCGACTTCGCATTCTGGGTGAAGATCTGATTGCGTTTCGCGATACGTCCGGCAAGCCATGCATCATCGGCGCATACTGCCCGCACAAGCTAGCGCCCTTGTTCTTTGGCCGCAACGAGGATCACGGGATCCGGTGTGCCTATCACGGCTGGAAATTCGGCGCAGACGGCACATGCGTTGACATTCCGAACCTGCCGGAAAATTTCAATGTCGAGGGCCTGAAGAAGCGCGCTAAGATTGCCGGTTATCCGGCGCGCGAGGCTGGCGGCGTTGTATGGGTCTATATGGGCCCGCAAAATACCATGCCTGAGTTGCCGGGGCTGGAATGGCTGCAGGCGCCTGACTCCCATGTGCATGTCGGACGATGGCTGCAGCGAAGCAACTGGGTACAGGGAATGGAAGGCGAGATCGACAGTTCTCACATCAGTTGGCTGCATCGCGACTTTGTGCCCTTTCGAGGCAATGCGCCGGTAGCCCCTACTGCACCGCTGGCACAGGGGCTGGTCGACGGTGCGCCGTTGATGAAGCTTCAGGAGACTGACTACGGTTTCGTATATGGAGCACGGCGAAAGACCGACACGGGCAATTTCTATTGGCGTGTGACTCAGTGGATGATGCCGATGTTCAGTATGATTCCCAACGATCGCTTTCCGCGCACAGGCCGCGCCTGGGTTCCGATAGACGACACGCATACGAGCGTGTTCACCTATGGTTATATGGTGGGAGACGGCTTCACGCAGGGACAGATCGAGTATCTGAACGAAGGGCACGGCTTTCCTCCGCCGCTGCGGCCGACCGTTTATCGCCTGCCTGATGGATACAACATTGACACCTATCAATCGGTGGCCGTGAAGGAGAATGATTATCAGATCGACCGTCTCATGCAGAAAACCGTCAATTTCTCTGGAATTCATGCGATTACGGACCAGGATCGCGCGCTACAGGAAAACATGCCGAGCTATGGCTCACACAATGTCGGCGAGATCGTCGATCGCAAGCGCGAACTGCTGGTGCCCTCCGATCTTCCGGTGATAACCGCGCGGCGGATGCTGCTCAAAATGGCGCGCGATATGGCCAATGGAATTGAGCCAGCGTTGCCGCAATCGCCCGATCTATATGCGGTTCGTTCCACAGCGGCCGTCACGCGAGAAGGAGATTTTGGAGCGTTCCTAAACGCCCATAGGGACGATCTGCGAGCACCATCCAGTGCACCTTAAGACGAAGACGTCCCGCACAGTACTCGGCAGCATATCCGACGACTAGACGGCCATCCGGCCTTTACGTCCACCAGAACGAGGGAGATCTGGAATGTCAGCCACTTTTCGATATCGCGCTCTTACGCTCAGCGTTCTTATATTTGGCGCGATCCCCGCGATCGCCGACGATCTAAAGATCGGGCTTATCGCTCCATTCTCGGGACCAAGCTCGGACGCGGGCGGCCCCGAGATGGAAAGCGGCATGCGCGCCTACTTAAAGATTCACGGCGATACGGTGGCAGGGCGCAAGATTGTGATCATCCGCAAGGATGCGCCGTCTCCCGCGCCCGATGTCGCCCGTCGTCTAGCACAGGAGCTTGTAACGCGCGATAAGGTAGACGTCCTTGCTGGCCATATCTTTACACCGACGGCAATCGCGGCTGGTCAGGTGAGTACGCAGGCAAAAGTGCCGATGCTCATCATGAATGCGGCAACCTCGGGCATTCTGGCGAAAATGCCATATACAGCCCGCGCGTCGTTTACACTTGCTCAAACCACAGCCCCGCTTGCGCGCTGGGCCAACAAGAACGGCATAAAACGTGTTTTCACCGTCGTTGCCGATTATGCCCCGGGCATTGATTCCGAAACAGCCTTTCTGCAGGAGCTGGAGAAAAGCGGCAATTCCGCTGCCGGCTCGATTCGCGTGCCTCTGGATACGATCGATTTTGCATCCTACATACGGCGCATCCAGGACACGCAGCCGGGGGCGGTGTTTGCCTTCCTTCCTGCCTCCGATCAGGCCAAGAACTTCATTAAGGCCTTCCGTGAGGCCGGTCTCGACAAGGCCGGCGTACGCCTTCTTGCCGAAGGGGGTATGGTGCATCCTGCTATCAGTATGACACTGGACGATGATGCCATCGGCACCGTATCGTCGCATCATTACTCCGACGATCATCAGACAGCGGTCAACGCCGCTTTTGTCGCAGCGTTCAAGACATTCTCGCCCGGCGGCCGGGCGCCAAGCTATATCGCTGTTGGCGCTTATGATGCGATGGAAATGCTATTCCAGGCTGTCAAGATGCAGGAGGGCAAGCTCGATCCCGATCGGACGATGCAAATCTGGCGCGAAATGGCCTGGGAGAGCCCCCGCGGCCCGGTCCGCTTCGATCCGGCTTCGCGTGACATCGTACAGAATGTCTATATCCGCAAGCTGGAGCGCAAGAACGGTGCGCTGGTAAATGTGGAGTTCGAAACTTTCGCCAACGTCGACGACGCCGGCAGGCAATGACAATGGCGTTGAGAAGTTGGGAAAATACCTGAGATGTTGGCGCAGTTTATCGGTGTTGTTCTCGACGGCATCGCCTATGCGAGCCTTCTGTTTCTCATCAGTGTCGGGCTGTCGGTCACGATGGGCCTGATGCAATTTGCCAACCTCGCTCATGGTGCTTTCGCCATGGCCGGTGGCTATATGTGCGTTTACGCCATGCAGGCGCTTGGCCTTAGTTATCTTGCGGCGCTACCAATTGCTTTCCTATTTTCGATGGTGCTGGGCGTCATTCTGGAACGTCTCCTTTACCGCCGGCTCTATTCCGCAAGTCATCTTGCTCAGGTGCTTTTCACGGTCGGCCTGCTTTACCTGAGCATGGGGCTTGCAGTGCTGCTGTTCGGCCCCGGCGCTCAAGCCATTCACCTGCCTCCTTTCCTGCAAGGACAGATTGCAATGTTTGGAACGCAGCTCAGCGTGTTCCGCGCCTTCACTATTATCTTTGTATTGATCGTCGCGCTTGGCCTGGCTTTCGTCGTCCGGTGGACGCGCTTTGGAGCCAGGATTAGGTGTTCCGTCGACAATCGCGCCGCTGCCATCGGCATCGGGATCGATGTGGACAAAGTCATGACCTACGCCTTTGCTTTAGGATCCGGCCTGGCAGGAGTCGGCGGGGCGCTCGGCGTGCAATTAATGGGCCTCGATCCATCATTTCCGTTGAAATACCTGGCTTATTTTCTCTTGATCGTCGTTGTGGGAGGCGCTGGGTCATTCATCGGGCCGCTTTTCGCAGCATTAGTCGTCGGCGTTGTAGATACCGCAGGACGATATTACGCGCCGGTCCTTGGCTCGTTCACGATGTATTTTCTGATGATCGCACTGCTGCTGATCTTTCCCCACGGGCTTGTCGGGAGAGCCAGATGAAGGCCGCACTGATCGTTGCGGGCTGGATCGCGGCGCCCGTCCTCTACATGGCGCTTTTTCCCGACAGTCTGGTGCTGGCCAGTCAGATTCTTCTTATGGGACTGTTCGCGCTGTCGCTGGATCTTCTGGTCGGTTACGCAGGCGTGGCGTCGCTGGGTCACGCTGTCTTTTTCGGCATTGGCGCTTATGGGGCGGGCCTGCTGGCGGCAAACGGATGGGGTGAGCCATTGAGTGCGCTGGTGCTCACGATGTTAGTTGCGGCAATATTTGCCCTGCCGGTAGGGCTCCTTGTCGTGCGGGGAGGGTCGCTCGGACGTCTCATGATCACGCTCGGGATCGCGACCCTGGTGTCGGAAGCTGCCAATCGCGCGTCTGGCATCACCGGCGGCGCTGATGGATTGCAAGGCATGGACGTGTGGCCGCTGCTTGGCCTGTTTTCGTACGATCTCCAGGGGCGCACCGGTTTTGTCTATGCCTGGATCGTGCTTACGCTCGGGTTTCTTGCTGTGCGAAGCATCGTTGCTTCGCCCTTCGGCCTTAGCCTTCAGGCGATACGGGAAAATCCAGTGAGGGCCGCAGCGCTGGGCACACCCGTCCGGGCTCGTCTGACGTTTGCCTTCGTGCTGAGCGCTGCACTCGCGGGGGCTGCAGGGGCCGTCATGGCGCAGACCACGCAAGTCGTGGCGCTCAACTCTCTTGGCGTTCATTTGTCGGCCGATGTACTGGTCATGTTGCTCATAGGCGGCGTCGGACGTCTGTACGGGGGTCTTATCGGTGCGGCAATTTTCATGGTCGTGCACCATTGGCTGTCCGATCTGGACCCCGTCTACTGGCAAATCTGGATCGGGCTTATTCTTATCGGTGCCGCGCTTGCAGCTCCGGACGGCATTCTAGGCGCAATCGAGAAGCTCCGAAGCCGGAAGCAGGTCGCATGGTGAAGCCTTTACTTCAGACCGTGGAGCTTACGCGCCGTTTCGGCGCTTTCACTGCGGTCGATCGCGTATCCTTCACGCTACCCGCCGGAGCACGTCACGCGCTAATTGGGCCCAATGGCGCGGGCAAAACGACCTTCGTCAATCTGCTGTCCGGTGTGCTTGCTCCCTCAAGCGGCGAGCTTCACTTCGAAGGCCATTGTATCACCCGCACGCCCATGCATTTGCGCGCCAGGATGGGTCTCAGTCGCACCTATCAGATCACAAGTCTTTTCCCACGCCTAACGGCCCGCGAACAGATCGTGTTTGCCTTGCTGGAGCGTGACGATCTGGGCTGGTCTTGGCTCAGCCCTTATGCCAAGCGACGGGCGCAATACGAAGAAGCGGAATCGCTATTGCAACTCGTTAGATTGACGGAAGAGGGAGATATTCCTGTCCGCAGCCTGCCTTACGGTAAGCAGCGCCTGCTCGAAATCGCTTTGGGCCTTGCCATCCACCCCAGTCTGCTCATCCTTGACGAGCCTGCTGCCGGCATCCCTTCGGACCAGAGCGCAGAATTGTTCGAAGTCATCGCCGGCCTATCGCGCGAGACGGCGATCCTGTTCATCGAGCATGACATGGATATTGTCTTCCGCTTTGCCGAACGGATCACGGTTCTCGTCAATGGCGGCGTGTTCTGTGAAGGAACTCCGGCAGACATTGCAGCAGACGCCGATGTCCGGCGAATCTATCTGGGCGATGCCGAAAATGTCTGATCTCTTGTCGATGCGCCAAGTGCGAGCGGGCTACGGCCTGTCCAATATTCTTGAAGATATCGATCTCGACATCGTTCCGGGCGATACAATTGCGATATTGGGCCGAAACGGAGCTGGAAAAACAACTTTGCTAGCCACGATCATGGGGCAGACGACTGTGACCAGTGGCAAGATATTCTGGCGGGGCGGCGACTTTCGCATCGTGCCAGCTGCCCGCCGAGCCCATATGGGAATCGGCTGGGTTCCGCAGGAGCGTTGGATCTTTCCCTCTCTCTCGGTCCGCGAAAATCTGACGGTGGCGGCGCGTCCGGGTCAATGGACCCTAAAGCGCGTGGAAGACCTCTTCCCCCGCCTCGCGGAGCGCCGCCGCAATGCGGGAAACCAACTCTCCGGTGGAGAACAGCAGATGCTGGCCATCGGCCGCGCCCTGATGCTTAATCCGTCTCTGCTACTACTCGACGAACCCATGGAAGGTTTAGCGCCTGTCATCATCAACGAAATCCGCCTGGCAATCGATAAGCTCGTGCGCGAAAGCGGCCTTTCCATTGTGATCGTGGAGCATAAAGCAAAGCTTGCTTTGTCGATCGCCCGTCGTGCGCTCGTGATCGATCGCGGCCGGGTCATTCACGCCAGCGACAGCAGATCGTTGCTGGACGATACTCCTTTGCTGACCCGATTGCTGGGTCCCTCCTGATTCGCAAGCTGTTTGTATGTCGATGCTGTTGACAGCTATTTGGAACCAGACAAAATTACCGGTAATCCGGTTTGCAAGAAGAGCTATCGCCAAATTTTGGTGACGGCCGGGGCCGGTCAGGCGGCGGCGGTTGTGGGCTGACGGTCATTCGACTTGGCGATGACCTCAACCCCGTCGGTGAATG
>JARHVB010000005.1 GCA_029222685.1 Terripilifer ovatus
GGGCCTAAAAATTGAGTACGGACTGGAATCGAACCGTGAACGGATAGGAATCAAAAAGTTTGAATTCCAAGGTTCAAAAACCTTTTTCAGCAGCCTGCTAGAGCCTCGCTTCACGCCTGCTCGACCAGCAGGACCATCGCATCCTCGACCGCCGTCACTTTGATCTTCGTGCCCGCGGGCATATCCGGCCCGCGCACGCGCCATGGCGAATCGTCGACGTTGATCCGGCCCTCGCCCTGGCGAATGGCTTCAGTGAGGATGAACGTGCGCCCGACGAGCGCATCGGCGCGCCGGTTCAGGAACGGCCGGTCGCCCTCGACATCGCGCGATCCGTAGAACTTGCGGCCAAGCAGCAGCGACACGATCGTCAATATGCCGAACAGCACCAGCGTCCACGGCAGGCTGAAAGCGAAGACGGCGAGCACGAGCCCGGTGGCGAGGGCGGCGATGCCGATCCAGAGCAGAAACATGCCGGGCACCACCGCCTCGGCGGCACACAGCAGAACGCCCGCCACCAGCCACAGCCACGAGACGTGAATGCCAAGATTATCCATATGGTCCCCCAAAATCCCCTTGCCCGGTTCACCGGGTCCAGATGACTGGACCGGCTGGCCTGGCCCCGCTCCGGCTAGTTGGTTGCCGGCGGGAACGCCGAACCGCGCCGCGCCGGTGCGCTTGAGGAGCCACCGCCATCATGGCCGCCGCCGGTGCCTTTGACCAGTTCGGCAATGCCCGCGACCGTGCCGGCGATGCCCGCCATATCCATCGGCATGATGAAGGTCTTCTGATTGTTCGAATGCGCCAGCGCATCGATCGCCCGCACATATTTTTCGGCGATAAAATAGTTCAGCGCCGCCATGTCGCCCTTCTGGATGGCGTCCGAAACCATGCGCGTCGCCTCGGCTTCAGCCTGGGCCTGGCGTTCGCGCGCTTCGGCATCGCGGAAGGCGGCCTCCTTGCGACCCTCGGCGTCCAGCACCACGGCCTGCTTGCGGCCTTCCGCGCGCAGGATTTCGGCCTGCCGCTGGCCTTCCGCTTCAAGCACACTGGCACGCTTCTCGCGTTCCGCCTTCATCTGCCGGCCCATCGAATCGACGAGATCGCGCGGCGGCACGATATCCTTGATTTCGACGCGGTTGGTCTTGATGCCCCACGAGCCCGCCGCCATCTCGATCACCGAGAGCAGCCGCGTATTGATTTCGTCGCGATGCGACAGCAATTGGTCGAGGTCCATCGAGCCCATGACTGTGCGGATATTGGTCATGGTGAGATTGAGCAGGGCGACCTGCAGATTGGACACTTCGTAGGAGGCCCGCGCCGCGTCCAGCACCTGGAAAAACAGCACGCCGTCGACCGAGACGCTGGCATTGTCCTTGGTGATGACCTCCTGCGTCGGAACGTCGAGCACCTGTTCCATGACGTTGATCTTGCGGCCGATCCGGTCGATCCACGGCATGATCAGCCCAAGACCCGGATAGAGCGTCTTGTAATACTTGCCGAACCGCTCGACCGTATAAGCATAGCCTTGAGGAATCTGCCGCACGCCCATCAGCAAGGTGACGATGATGAACACGACGAAGGCGAGGGCGAAGATACCGAATCCGGAAATCGTCAGCATGAAAGAACCCCTTCTGGTGAAAATGCTTTTTCTATCGCAGTGCCAACCACGGCGGCATGACAAATCGCACAGACAAGGTTTGCGGCAGCGAGATCATCTCCCAGTCGGACGCAAAGCTGGCGCCTAAAATCGCATTGCACCGGAAAGCGCCATGGTAAACAATTCCGAAATGACTTGCGCCTAGTTTTCCACGGGATCCGGCGGCGGCCGCATTCGCCATCGCCGTTTAGAATAGCCCGGAGCAGGACATGCCGACGATGCGCGGACGACCGCAGTTTTTTGAGACCGAGCCACCGCTAGGACGCCGGATTTCGATCGCGAATCGCGGTCAGATCATGCGCGCGCTCATCCTGGTCGCCGGCTGCACAGCGCTGGCTTGCGGGCTTGGCTTTAACGCGACGGCGCGCGCCGCCCCTGCCAAACGCCCTGCCCCGGTCCAGGCAAAATCCGATGCGGCTTTCACGTCGTTCATTGCGGCGCTTTGGCCTGAGGCCCAGGCGCGCGGCGTGAGCAGGGATCTGTTCGATCAGGTTTTCCAGAACATGACGCCAGATGCCTCCCTGCTGAAACAGCACACGTCCCAGGCCGAATTCATCAAGCCGATCTGGAGCTATCTCTCCGGCGCCGTCACCCCCGCGCGCGTTGCCACGGGGCAGGAGATGCAGCGCCGCTATGGACAGGTGCTCGCCGACGCCGAGCGCCGCTATGGCGTCGATCCCTACGTCGTCCTGGCGATCTGGGGCATGGAGACCAGCTACGGCCAGTTCACCGGCGGCAAGAATGTCGTTCGTTCGCTCGCGACGCTCGCCTACGGCAGCAGCCGCAGGGATTTCTTCCGCAACGAACTGCTGATCGCCCTGACGATCCTGCAGCAGGGCCATATCTCCTATTCGGCCATGAACGGCTCCTGGGCCGGCGCCATGGGCCAGACCCAGTTCATGCCCTCGAGCTTCACGAAACACGCGGTCGACTATGACGGCGACGGCCACAAGAACATCTGGACGAGCATTCCCGACGCCATTGCCTCGACCGCCAATTATCTGGCCGACTACGGCTGGCAGCGCGGCATGACCTGGGGTTACGAGGTCATCCTGCCGGCGGGCTTCGATGTCGGCGCGCACGAGCCGCAGACGAGCCGGAGCTTCAGCCAATGGGCGTCGCTCGGCATCCGCCGGGCCGACGGCCAAGGCATGCCGACCGGCGGCGAGGGCTCGCTATTCCTCCCGGCCGGCCTGCGCGGCCCGGCATTTCTGATCACGCCGAATTTCAAGGTGATAAAATCCTACAACAACTCCCAGGCCTATGCGCTGGGCGTGGCGGTGCTGAGCGACCGGATCGCCGGCGCACCCTCCCTCGCAGGCAAATGGCCCACAGGCGACAAGCCGCTGTCGACCGCGCAAGCCATGGAAATCCAGCGCCATCTCAACCGGCTGGGCTTCGACGTCGGCAAAATCGACGGCAAGATCGGCGAGCAGGTGCAAACCGCCATTCGGGCCTTCCAGAAGCGCCGCGGCCTGACCGCCGACGGCTACGCCACGGCCAGCCTGCTGGAGCAGGTGCGCGCGGCGCGCTGATCTGCTAGAAAAGGCCATGCAAAGGCGCATGCCCACATCGCCAAATTCGATCGTCCCGCCCCCGGCGAGCCGGCCGGCCAGACGCTGGCGGATCGTGAAGCTCGGCCTTGTAGGCGCGTTTCTGTTTTTGACCGGCGGTCCCGCCGTCATCGCCCAGTATGACGACTCGAACAGTTCGCTCTACTGGCAGCGCGAGCGCCAGCGCATGCAGGGCATGCAACCGCAGTTCCGGCGGCCGCCCATCGTCGTCCAGCGCCCGACCCAGTTAATCCGCCGCGCCGCGCCGCGCCGTGGTTTCGCCCGCGAAGTGCCGCACGAACTGCAACCCCATACAAACCCCGCCCTCGGCAGCGAAACGCCGCAAAACGCAGATGCCATGGGTGCTCCCAACGGCGCAACGCCGCCGCCCGCCGCGGCGACGCCGGCCCCTGCCCCTGCCCCTGCCGTTGCCGCCACGCAGGCGCCCCGCCCAATCGCCGCCAATACGGTGATCGCCGTCATCGGCGACAACATCGGCCAGCTTCTGGCGCAAGGCCTGCAGGATGCGTTCGCCGAGCGGCCGGAGATTTCCGTATTGCGCAAAGTGAAGGAGAATTCCGGCCTTGTGCGCGACGATTACTACGACTGGAACAAGGCGACGCGGGAACTGCTTGCCGGCAATGAGAAGATTACCCTGGCGATCATGATGATCGGCAGCAACGACCGCCAGCAGATGCGCGACGGGAGCACAATGCTCGACCCGCGCACGCCGAAATGGAACGCCGCCTACGCCGCGCGCGTCGAGGCGATCGCGACGCAGTTCCGCGACCGCAAGATTCCGCTGATCTGGGTCGGCATGCCGGTTATGAAGAACGAGCGCCTGTCGGCCGAGCTTGTGGCCTTCAATGAAATCTACCGCGATGTCGCAGCAAAAACCGGCGCCACCTATGTCGATGTATGGGAAGCGTTCGTCGACGACCGCAATCAGTTCTCGATCTTCGGCCCCGATCTGAACGGTCAGATTGTGCGGCTGCGAACCGGCGACGGCGTTCATTTCACCCGCGCCGGCGCCCGCAAGCTCGCCTATTTCGTCGAGGGCGACATTCGCCGCATTCTCGATGCGCAGTCGCCCGCCGCCCAGCCCGCAATTGCCAACGCCCCGGCCGCTGCGCCCGGTGCACAGCCGCAAGCCACCGTTCGCGTGGAATTGCCTCCGGAGATTCCTCAAACCTATTCGCAGGGCGGCCTGCCGCTGCCCCTGCCGCCGCAGGCGCCGCTGATCGCCATTCCGGTCCGGCCCGCCGCCGGCCCCGTCCTCTCGCTGACGTCGCCGGCAACCTCGCCAGGCGGACAACTTGCAACGCGCGCCCGTAACGCGCGGGCAGACTCGAACGAATTGACGCAGCGCGCTCTGGTCATGGGCGCTCCCCTCGACGCGCGGCCCGGCCGTGCCGATGACTTTTCCTGGCCGAGAGCGAATTGAAAGGAAGGGGAGTCGGCAGTCGGCATTCGGGTAAGGATGCCTGCCGACCGCCTTTTTACACCGTCACAGCCGAAATCCAGTTCAGATAATCAGCGCTGCCTTCCGCGATCGCGATCCTCACGATCTGCGGCACGTCGTAACTGTGCACCGCACGGATCGCCTGTTCAACCGCGGCATAATCGGATGTCTTGATCTTCAGTTTGATTTCGATCTCGGCCTCGCTACGGCGCACGCCCTCCCAGACATAATGGCTGGTGATGGCGGCGAGCTGCGCGCAGGCGGCGAGCCTGTCGTCGAGCACGCGCGCGACGATCCGCTGCGCGTTCGCTTCGGTGTCAACGGTCGTAATGACGATCGAATAGCCGCTGTCCATGCTGCCTCCGATATTCAAATCCAGCCCTGTAACTCGCGCCGCACGACATGCGAAATGACCTTCATTCCGTCCTCACTGTCGTTGAGACAATCGATCCGCGCGAATTTCTCGCCACCGGCGGCAAGAAAGAACTCACGGTTTTCGACACCGATTTCCTCGATCGTCTCCAGGCAATCGGCGACGAAGCCCGGCGCGATCACCGCGACTCTCTTCACGCCTTTGCCCGGAAGCGCCTTCATCGTCGCGTCGAGATAGGGTTCGAGCCATTTCGCCGCGCCGAAGCGCGATTGGAACACCATGGGCATCTGTTCGGTTGAATAACCCAGCGCCTCACGCAAGAGTTTCGTCGTCGCTTCGCAATGACGGTCATAGGGATCGCCCTTGTCGCAATAGGCCTGCGGCAGGCCGTGATAGGAGGCGACCACTGCCTGCGGCCCGAAATCGAGCCCGGCCAGGCCATCACGAACGGACTTCGCCAGCGCTTCGATATAGATGGGATCGTCGAACCAGGGCGGCGCGATGCGCACGACCGGCTGCCAGCGCATGGTCTTGAGCTTGTCGAAGACCTTGTCGGCGACCGTCGCGCTCGAGGACGCCGCATATTGCGGATAGAGCGGCACGCAAAGAATGCGGTCGCATCCCTGCGCCTGCAGGGCGTCAAGCCGGGAGGCTATCGACGGATTGCCGTAACGCATCGCCCAGTCGACGACGATCGGCCGCGCGCTTTTGCCGAACGCACCTGCCTTGATTGCAGCGTCAAGCTTTTCGGCTTGTGCGCGGGTATATGTTCTGAGCGGGCTCTCATTGCGCTCGCGATTCCAGACGGCCTCGTAATTGCGGCCGGAACGGCTTGGGCGGGTCGTCAGAATGATGAGATTGAGCACCGGCCACCAGATCCAGCGCGTCAGTTCAATGACGCGGCGGTCCGACAGGAACTCCTTCAGATAGCGCCGCATCGACCAGTAGTCGGTCGCATCGGGCGTCCCGAGATTAACCAGAAGCACGCCGACATGCCCCGCCTTGGCGGGGGGCTCATCTGGCCGGGTGCCGGTATCTGTCGTAGCTGTCGTCATGAAGCCGCCGTGATGAAAATACTCCCGCAGCTTTATGGCCGCGTGTCGCGAATGTCGATTCCGTGCTCTGCCGGTCGCGGCACCGGCAACTGGACAGGATCGCATTCGCTCTCTACCCATATACGTCGGAAGCAGGCGGACGGATGAGGCAAAGAACCTCATCATCGCCCGGGGGGCCTTATGGCAAAGTTCGAGCAGACGCTGGAGCGCTGGCTGTCGCGTCTTGTCGACGTCCGTCCGGACGAAGTACGCGCCATGCTCTGGGCCTTCGCCTATTTCTTCTGCCTGCTGACGAGCTACTACGTCCTGCGGCCGGTGCGTGACGAAATGGGGGTCGCAGGCGGCGTGCGCAACATGCAATGGCTGTTCACCGCCACGTTCATCACCATGCTGGTCGCCGTGCCGGTCTACGGCGCTATTGTCGCAAGGCTGCCGCGCTCGAAGTTCATTCCGCTCGTCTATCATTTCTTCGTGCTCAATCTCGTCATGTTCTGGGCCCTGCTGTGGTTCAGGATCGCGCCCGGCGAAGCGGCGCGCGCCTTCTTCGTCTGGGTCAATGTCTTCAACCTGTTCGTCGTCTCTATCTTCTGGTCGTTCCTGGCCGACCTGTTCCGCACCGACCAGGCCAAACGCCTGTTCGGCTTCATTGCCGCCGGCGGCACGGCGGGCGCACTGCTCGGCCCGATGCTCACCGTCTCGCTCGCCGGCCTGCTCGGCCCGACACTTCTGCTTCTGGTCGCGGCGGCCTTCCTGGAGGTCGCGGTGTTCTGCGCCGCCAGGCTGGAGAAGCGCGCGCTGCTTCAGCAGCCTGCCCAATCGCAAGAAAAGGCTGTGCCGCCTTCACCCGTTGGCGGCAATCCGTTCGCCGGATTCCTGCTGATCGCAAAATCACCCTACCTCGCCGGCATCGCGCTCTGGGTCATCTGCCTCTCACTGGCAGGCACCTTCCTTTATTTCACGCAGGCCGAACTGGTCGCCGCGGCTTCCGGCGATCCCGGCACCCGCACGCGCATTTTCGCGACCATCGATCTGGTATCCAGCATCCTGACGCTCATCGTGCTCTTCCTGGCGACAGGGCGGCTCGTGCAGCGGTTCGGCACCGGTCCGGCGGCGGCGTTTCTGCCGGCGATCTTTGCGATCGGCTTCGCCGTGCTGGCAGCCACGCCCGTTCTTGCCATTGCCATGGCGTTCCAGGCGCTGCAGCGCACAGCCAACTTCTCGATCTCCAATCCGGCGCGCGAAATGCTGTTCACCGCCGTCGACCGCGAGGAGAAATACAAGGCCAAGAACATCATCGACGGTGTGCTGTTTCGCGGCGCCGACGCCGTCTGGGCCTGGGCCTTCACTGCCTTACGCGGCATCGGCCTCGATGGCGCAGGCATTGCCCTGGCGACGATCCCGCTCGTGCTGGGCTGGCTGCTGCTCGCGCTCGGCCTCGGCCGCGCGCAGGAACGCCGCTCGGCGGCGATGGCGAAACCACAGGATCAAACCCAAACAGCAGGAGGTTCGACATGAACGAGCACGACACCACGATCACGCGCCGCACCGCCATCTCGCTGGCCGCCGCTGCAAGCAGCGCGCTCCTGCCCTCCCTGCCCGCATGGGCGCAAGCAGCGCCGATCTCGCGCAGGATTCCCTCGAGCGGCGAACTGCTGCCGGTCGTCGGCATCGGCACCGCGATCATCTTCGATTTCGAGAATGACAAAGCGAAACTCGACGAGCGCGCCGAGGTCATCAAGGCGCTGGTTACCGGCGGCGGCAAACTCATCGACACCGCGCCCTCCTACGGCAAGGCGGAAGACCGGCTTGGCGATCTCTTCGCCATCACCGGCCTGCGCGACAGGATATTTCTGGCCGCCAAGGTCCGCGTCGCCGGCCGCGACGAAACCATCGCCGAGATGAAAGCCTCGTTCGCGAAGATGCACGTCTCGAAGGTCGATCTGATGCAATTGCACAATGTCCGCGACGCCAACCAGGATCTGGCCCTGCTGCGGGAATGGAAATCGCAAGGCTTGAGCAAATACATCGGCGTGACATCGTCGTTCGATCGCGATTACGCCGCCGTCGAAGCGACACTGAAGCGCGAGAAGCCTGATTTCTTCCAGATCGACTATTCGATGGTGGACCGCAATTCCGAGGAACGCCTGATCCCGGCGGCCGCCGATGCGGGCTGCGCCATCCTGACCAACCTGCCCTTCGGCCGCGGCAAGTTCTTCCAGAAAACCGCCGGCAAGCCGCTGCCGGAATGGGCGGTGAAAGAGATCGGTGTGACGAGCTGGGCGCAATACGGCCTGAAATGGCTGCTCGGCCACCCGGCGATCAATGCGGTGATTCCGGGCACCGACAAGCCGCAATACATGGTCGACAATCTCAAGGCCGGCACCGGCAATATGCCGGACGCCGCAATGCGCAAGCGCATGGCCGAGCATTTCGAGGCGCTGTGAACGTTCAGAGCGAATAGAAAAACTAAACAAAAGCCCTCATCCTGAGGAGCAACGCTTTGCGTTGCGTCTCGAAGGACGGGGGCGTCATGCCGCCAACTCCCAACCGCGTCTTGCCCGCGGTTGGTTGGCTGCGGCGTTTCGCCCCCGTCCTTCGAGACGCGCCTTTCAGGCGCTCCTCAGGATGAGGGCTTCTGGGTTCTTATTGCCGCTCTAACGCCACAACGCGTGGAAATGATGCACGGGGCCATGGCCTTTTCCCGATCCGACATGCAACTCGTCAGCAGCCCGCAAGGCGTCGGTGAGATAATCCTTGGCAAGCGCCACAGCTTCCGCCAGGGACTTTCCCTGCGCCAGATAGGCGGCGATCGCCGATGACAGCGTGCAGCCAGTGCCGTGCGTGTTGCGGGTCGCCACGCGCTCGGCCTTGAACACCTGCACGCCGGCGCCATCGAACAGCACGTCTTCGGCGAAAGCGCCGCCCAGATGTCCGCCCTTGACCAGCACCGCCTGCGCTCCCTGCGCATGAAGCGCGCGCGCCAACGCCTCGAGGCCAGCCAAATCGCGCACAGCCGTGCCTCCCCCAAGCCGCACGGCCTCGGGCACGTTGGGCGTCACCACGCTCGCCAGGGGAAACAGATGGCGTTTCATCGCATCCACCACATCGGGCGCGCCGAGCGAATCGCCGCTGGTCGCCACCAGCACGGGATCGAGCACGATGTTGCGCGCGCCATGCGCACGCAGGCGGTCTGCGACCATCTCGACGATATCGCCCGAGGCGAGCATGCCGATCTTGACCGCGTGCACCTCGACATCCTCGAAAATGGCGTCGATCTGGGCGGCGACGAACGCCGCCGGCGGCACATGCACGCCGCTGACGCCGCGCGTGTTCTGCGCGGTCAAAGCCGTCAGCACCGCCATGCCGTAACAGCCCAGGGCTGAAAATGTTTTCAGGTCGGCCTGGATACCCGCGCCGCCGGACGGGTCCGAACCGGCGATCGACAACACATTCCCTATCACACTGAAACCCTCGCAGGACGGCGCTTGCGTAACATGGCCGGAAGGAAAAGCAATCTGGCGAAAATCCAGCCGACGATGGCGCCGAGCACCATCGTCACCGCACCTTCCCCGGTCACCGGCACGCCCGGCTCGTAGGTGTCGACAGCGCGTCGCGCCACACCGGCATCGAAATCGCGCAGCAGAACGCCGATGCGCACGAGTGACCCCGCCGACGCAAAATCCTCGAGCTGCTGCTGCAGATGCACCACGCGCGCGCTGTTTTCCTGGACCCGCTGACCTTGCCAGCGGACCAGTTCATCGGGGTTCGTCTTCATGCGCGCGATAGCCTGCTCGCGCGTCAGGTTGAGGCGGGCGGCGTCCGCGTCAAAATCGGCGAGCATCCGGTTGAGCTCGTCGATCGCCCCTCCGAGGCGCTGGCGATACTGCTGGGCGAACTCCGGCAATTGCGACGTGAACAGGCCCGTCACTAGGGCGACGACGAATGCGAGATAGCGAAAGATCATGTCGCAACCTCATGGCCTGATTGCCGCAGATCGACGTCAGCCGTGCTTGTGGCCGCCGGATTTCTCGGCGAACTGACGCAACTGGTCGGGGTTGGCCTCGCGCTGGAAGCGACCGCGCCATTCGTCATACGGCATGCCGTAGACATGCTCGCGCAACTCTTCCTTGCCGAGGCCGAGATGGCGCTCGTCGGCAGCGTCCTTCAGCCAGTTCGACAGGCAGTTGCGGCAGAATCCCGCCAGGTTCATCAGGTCGATGTTCTGCACGTCCGTCCGTTCGCGCAGATGTTCGACAAGCCGGCGGAACGCGGCGGCTTCAAGTTCGGTCTGGGTCTTCTCGTCGATTTTAAGCATCACAGGCTCCAGCGGCGCGCCGCCTGTACAGGCGACGATGCGACTCAATATAAGGTCGCATCCGCGCTGTGCCACCGCAATAGCGTCTTTCCGATCCGCTGGATCGGAAAGACGCGTCTAACTTTCTTGAAAGAGCGCATTTTCTTCACGCGAACCGGTGTCCACTTCGCTTGAAAATGCGCTCGCCAAAATCGACGAAATTTGTTTGAAAATCAGCCTTTCGGCTCGATATTCGCGACTTTTACCCAACGGCCCCAATCCGCGATGTCATGGATCATCAGTTTCTGCGCCTCCTCGGCGCCGATGACGAAGGGATCGGAGCCGAATTCCGCGAGCCATTTATGCGTCGCCGGCAACTCCGCCATCTGGGTGAAGGCCTTGCCGATCTTGTCCTTGATCGGCTGCGGGACGCCCTTGGGCACCGCGACGCCCCACCAGCCGACGACGTCGACACCGGGGACGCCGCTTTCATTCATGGTCGGAATATCGGGCGCCGTGATCATGCGCTCCTTCGAGCTCAACGCCAGCACCCGCATCTTGCCGTTGCGATGAAACGGCATGGCGAAGATCGGATCATACATCATGTAATCGATGTTGCCGGTCTCGAGATCGTTCACGGAATCAGCGGCCGTTCGATAGGGCACTTCGACGGCCTTAAGTTTGAGGATGTCTTTCATCAGGGCGCCGGCAACCTGGCCGGTGGGCGCCGTCGTGCCATAGCTCGCCTTGTCGCCCTTCGCCTGCACCGCCTTGATCAGATCCTGCAAGGTCTTGTGCGGACTGCTGGCGGCCACCGTGACGGTGAACGGCAGGCGGCAGACGCTGGCCAGAACATCGAACGCCTTGGCCGCGTCATAGCCCGGGTCCTTGAACAGCGACATATTGGCGGCGATGGCGCTCGGCGCATGGATCAACATCGTATAGCCGTCGGGCTTGGCCCGCGCGACATAGTTGATGGCGAGGTTGCCGCTCGCCCCGACCCTGTTCTCGACGATCACCGTGCCGCCGAGAAACTGCCGCATGCCTTCGGCGAAATAGCGCGTGAACACATCGGCGCCGCTGCCCGCCGGAAAGGCGGCGATCACGTGGACTTCGCGGGCCGGAAATTTGGAAGCGTCTTGCGCGCCGGCGGGAAAGGACCCGAACGAGGCCGCGGCCAATCCTGCCGAACCGCTTTGAACGAGCGTGCGTCTCGTCACGCCGTTTTGCTGAGTCATATTTCGATCTCCCTCTGTCTCGATTCCGGCGCGTTTGGCGCGCTTCCCCTCAAAATCAGGCCGCCTTCGTTGGTGCGCGGCCTTTCGGCGACATTGGCCTCAATCGCGCACAAGAGCAAGATCGCGTATATGTCTTCCATGAACGTCAAAACACCCGATATCCTCGTCAGCGAAGTTGGGCCCCGCGACGGCCTGCAGAGCATCAGCCAGGCCATGCCGACGGACGCGAAACTGCGCTGGATCGCGGCGCTGGCCGGCGCCGGCCTGCGCGAGATCGAAGTCGGCTCGTTCGTCTCGCCAAAACTGCTGCCGCAGATGGCCGATGCGGCGGAGGTTGTCGCCGGTGCAATTAAAATCTCCGATCTCACCGTCCTGGCGCTTGTGCCCAATCTGAAGGGCGCCGAGCGCGCCATCGCGGCCGGTGTGCACAAACTCACCATGCCAGTTTCAGCGTCGCGCCAGCACAGCCTTGCCAACATCGGCAAGACGCCGGAGGAGGCTATCGCCGAAGTGGCCAAGGTCAGGACGCTCGTCGACACCTTGCCGCAAGACCAGCGCCCCGCGCTGGAAGTCGGCATTTCGACGGCCTTCGGCTGCACGATGGAGGGCCCCGTGCCGGAAGACCGCGTGATCGAAATGGCCGAGCTTCTGGCCAAGGCAGGCGCCGACAGCGTCGGCCTCTCCGATACCACCGGCTACGCCAACCCGGCGCAGGTGAAGCGCCTGTTCAAACGCCTCTTCGCCGGGATCGGCGCAAAGGCCGGCGGCGCGCACCTGCACAATACCCGCGGCCAGGGCCTCGCCAATGTGGTTGCGGCGCTCGACGCCGGCGTGACGACATTCGATTCGTCGCAAGGCGGCCTCGGCGGCTGCCCTTATGCGCCCGGCGCAACCGGCAATATCGTCACCGAAGACCTGGTCTTCCTGCTCGAATCCATGGGGCTGAGCACCGGCATCGATATCGACAGACTGATCGCCGCGCGCGCCATCATTCAAGCCGCCCTGCCCGGCGAACCGCTCTACGGACACGTGCCCGACGCAGGCCTGCCGAAAGGGTTTGTTCCTGCAGCTCTGAGGAGCGACGCATGAGCGATGAGATGAGCGATTCCTTGCCCCTCGCGGGCATCCGCCTCGTCGAATTCTCTCACATGGTCATGGGACCAGCCTGCGGCCTCGTGCTTGCCGATCTCGGCGCCGACGTCATCAAGATCGAGCCGGTCGGCGCCGGCGACAACACCCGCCGCCTGCCCGGATCCGGCGCCGGCTTCTTTCCGGCATACAACCGCAACAAGCGCAGCCTGGCACTCGACCTCAAATCGCCTGACGGCATCGCCTTCGCGAAACGTCTCATCGGCACGTCGGACATCGTGACCGAGAACTTCCGACCCGGCGCGCTGGAAAAAATGGGCCTCGGCTATGACGCGCTGAAGCAGGACAATCCAGGCCTGATCTATTGTTCGCTGAAAGGCTTTCTCGCCGGCCCTTACGAAACCCGCACCGCGCTCGATGAAGTGGTGCAGATGATGGGCGGCCTCGCCTATATGACCGGCCCGCCAGGCAGGCCCTTGCGCGCGGGCGCTTCCGTCAACGACATCATGGGCGGCATGTTCGGCGCCATCGCCATCTTGGCGGCGCTGCAGGAGCGCAACCGCACCGGCAAGGGCCAGCTTGTCAAAAGCGCGCTCTTCGAAAACAACATCCTGCTCGTCGCCCAGCACATGCTGCAATATGCCGTCACCGGCCAGCCGGCAGCGCCGATGCCAAAGCGCGTTTCCGCCTGGGCCGTCTATGACGTATTCGAGACCGGCGATGCCGAACAGATCTTCGTCGGCGTCGTCACCGACACCCAGTGGCGCGCCTTCTGCGAAGCGTTCGGCCTCGCCGATTTCGGCTGCGACGAGACGCTGGCGACCAATACGCAAAGGGTGGCGGCGCGCGAGCGCACGATGCCGCGCCTGCGCACCGCACTGGCGCAACTGACGCGCGCCGAGATCACCGCGATCTGCGAAAAGGTCGGCCTGCCGCACGCGCCGATCATGCGGCCGCAGGACCTCTTCGACGATCCGCAACTCGCGGTTCCCGGCGCCATGCTCGACGTGACCTTGGCCGATGGCCGCACCACGCCGGTGCCGGCGCTGCCCGTGGAGATGAAAGGCAGACGGCTGGGACTGCGGCTCGACATTCCGAAAGTGGGCGAACACAGCCTGGCGATCGCCGCCAGTCTCGGCTACACGCCGCAAGAAATCGAACGGCTTGTCAGGAACGGCGTGCTCGGTGCAAAAGACGAGGCAGCCGTCGCCGGCTGAGGAACCGAAAACCCATGCCACTCTATTCGCTCGACGAACATACGCCCACCGTCACCGACCCGGACCGCTATTGGGTCGCCCCGGGCGCCGTCGTCATCGGAAGGGTGCATCTGGGCGTCGACGTCAGCATCTGGTTCGGCACCGTGCTGCGCGGCGACAACGACCTGATCGAGATCGGTGACGGCTCCAATGTCCAGGACGGCGCGGTGCTCCACACCGATCCGGGCCTGCAATTGCGCATCGGGCCGGGCTGCACCATCGGCCACCGCGCCACCATTCACGGCTGCACCATCGGCGCAAACACGCTGGTCGGCATGGGTGCTACCATCCTTAACGGCGCAAAAATCGGCGCCAACTGCCTGATCGGCGCCAATGCGCTGGTCACTGAGGGCAAGGAATTTCCCGACAATTCGCTCATCGTCGGCGCCCCGGCCAAGGCCATCCGCACCTTCGACGAGGCCGCCATCGCCGGGCTTGGCAAGGCCGCCAAAGGCTATGTCGCCAACTGGAAACGGTTTGCCGAGGGCCTCAGGGAATGCACGCCGGGCCGATAAAACAGGGATTCGTCCGCGACCGCGCCAATTCGCGCATTTGCTGACATCGCCCCTTTGCCATAAAGGACCGACATTCGCTCGCGCCCCGACGTTGCGAGCCCCGAAATTCCAGGAGCAAGCATTGCCTCAACTTAAAATCATCATCGCGGGCGCAGGCCTTGGCGGACTTGCCGCCGCCGCCACCCTGATGAAGGCCGGGCACCAGGTCGAGGTCTACGAACAGGCCCCCGTGCTGGGCGAAATCGGCGCCGGCATCCAGATCAGCGCCAACCCCATGCATGTGCTGCGGCACATCGGCGCCGCCGAAAGGATCGCCCAGGTCGGCGTCAAGCCGGGCGGCTATGTCTTCCGCCTGCACGACACGGCGGAAATCATCCAGCAGTTCTCCCTGTCGGAAGAACACGAGCGCATGCACGGCGCGCCCTACACGCAGTTGCATCGCGCCGATCTGCACGAAATCCTCGCCGATTGCGTGCGGGCCCTGAACCCGGATGCCATCCGGCTGAACAAGAGGGCCACCGGCTTCACCGAAACGGCCGATGGCGCGGAACTGCACTTTGCCGATGGAACCTCGGCGAAGGGCGATCTCCTGGTCGGCGCCGACGGCCTGAAATCGGTCGTGCGCAACCAGATGTTCGGCGATGCCACCGCGACCTATACCGGCGACGCCGCCTGGCGGCTTCTCATTCCGGTCGAGCGCCTGCCGGCGAATTTCCTCGAACAGGTCATGTCGGTCTTCATGGGACCGCGCGGTCATGCCGTCTGTTATTATCTGCGCTCCGGCAAATTGCTGAATTTCGTCGGCCTCATCGAGGCGGACGAGATTTCGGAAGAATCCTGGACGGTGCGCTATCCGTGGGAAAACCTGAAAGCCGATTTCGAAGGCTGGCATCCGATCATTCAGACGATCATCGATGCCGCCGACAAGGACCAGTGCTATCGCTGGTCCCTGTTCGGCCGGCCGCCGACAATGAACTGGAGCACGAAGCGCGTCACCCTGCTCGGCGATTCCGTCCACCCGACGCTGCCCTATCTGGCGCAGGGCGCGGCCATGGCGATCGAGGACGGCGCCGTGCTCATGCGCGCGCTCGACATGAAGAGCGATATTGCGGAAGCCTTGCAGCTTTATCAGCGCAACCGCGTCGAGCGGACCGCCAAAATCGTCACGCAGTCGGCCGCCAATCGCGAGCTCTTCCACCTTCCCTCCCAGGCAGCCATGCGCGCGGCCTTCGCCAAGCGCGATGAAGGCGATGACCGCAACAAGTGGCTTTATTCCTACAATCCGCTGACCGTGCCGCTGGTTTAGCATCGGCGGCGCGGAGAACGCGCCGCTGACTTTTGCGCGCAGAACACCTACACTGCCATGGAATGATCACGCGCGTTCTGCGCAATTCCATAGGCGGATATCATGAGCTGGCATGCAGGAAACGACCCCGTAGCAGGCGACCCGCAGTCCTGCGACGCGCTTGAACTCGTCATCGTTCCGCGCGCCCGCGATATCGGCGGCTTTGAAGTGCATCGCGCCCTGCCGCACGGCAAGCGCCAGATGGTCGGCCCCTTCATCTTCTTCGACCAGATGGGGCCGGCGCAATTCCTCGCCGGCCATGGCATGGATGTGCGGCCGCATCCCCATATCGGACTTGCCACCGTCACCTATCTGTTCGACGGCGCGGTCATGCATCGCGACAGCGAAGGCAACCAGCTTGAGATTACGCCTGGTGCGATGAACCTGATGACCGCCGGACGCGGCATCGCCCATTCCGAACGGACGCCCGATCACCTGCGCGCCCATACCCACAGCATGTCCGGCATCCAGAGCTGGATCGCGCTGCCCGAAGGACGGGAAGAAATCGCGCCCTCCTTCCAGCATTTCGCCGCCGATATTCTGCCGACAGTCTCCGATCGAGGAGTTGAGGCGAAAATCATCGCCGGGAAGGTTTACGGCAAGGCGTCGCCGGTCGAGACCAGTTCCGAGTGGTTCTACGCCGAAGTGGTCCTGGCCGAAGGCGCCACCGCGCCGCTCGACACCGACTATGAGGAACGCGCCGTTTACATCGCCATCGGCGAAGTCGAAATCGCCGGCGAGCGCTTCGAGGCGCCCCGCCTGCTGGTCTTCCGCCCGGGCGACCGCATCACCGTCAAAGCCACCAAGCCTTCGCGCATCATGCTGCTGGGCGGCGCGGCCATGAAGGGGCCGCGCTACATCTGGTGGAATTTCGTCTCGTCCAGCAAGGAGCGGATCGAGCAGGCCAAGGCCGACTGGAAGAGCGGCCGCTTCGATCCCGTGCCTGACGAAACCGAATTCATCCCGCTGCCGGAGTAAATGCTCAAGCGACAGTGGTGACGATCGTCAGGCCCTGCTTGAGCGTCTTCGTCACCGGCGTCTTCTCGGAGATTTCGGCAAGACGCGCGCGCTGCTCTTCCGACAGGGTTTCGCTGAAACTGACATGGCGCTCGACTTTCTCCGCCCCATGCGCATCGCGCAGGATGCGGACATCGACATTGATCTGCCCCAGCGGCCAGCCTTTGCGATCGGCGTACATGCGCAGGGTGATGGACGTGCAGGAAGCAAGCCCTGCGAGAATGAGTTCGTAAGGCGCCGGTCCGGTGTCGCCGCCGCCCGCGCTGACCGGCTCGTCGGAGTTCAACGCGTGGGTCCTCGCGGTCATGCTTACCGCATATCCTGCGGCGCTATGGGCTTCGAGTTTGGCCATGCGGAATTCCCCTGCATTGATGACGATCAGGACGCCAAAATGGGGAGACGCGGCGGGAACGTCAATCGGCTCTTCAAGCCATAAAAAATCCCGGCTGTGAAGCCGGGATGATGTGTGCGGGTTCCGCGCCGATGGCGGAACCGACCCTATGCCGTTAGCGGCAAACAGTCCGACCCCAGCGGTGGCTGTAATAGCACCCGCCACGATGATAATAGCGCGGGCGCGTTGCGTCCGCGACCACCGCGCCGCCGACTGCACCGATGGCCGCGCCAGCGAGCGCGCCGCCGCCAGTTCCGGTCGCCGCAGCGCCGATCAGACCGCCCGCTGCGCCGCCGAGTGCAGCGCCACCCAGCATCCGGTTTTCACGCTGCGTCGCACAAGCGCCGAGGCTCAGAGCCAAAGCCGATACAATCAAGATGCTTCTCATGTCACGTCCTCTTCCTCGTTGATGGACTCAAGGCAGATGTTCCATACCCGGCTAGCTTAATCAGCTCGTGATGAAAACACGCTCTGTCGTTTGGCGCTATGATCCGAAATACCTAGGCTTAACGAATTGTTCCTCCCAATGGTTCCCACAATTTCGCCGCAGATGCGACTTTCTCTCGTAAGGATCAAAGCCTGGTGAGAATCTCCCGAGCAAGAGCAATAATACTTACCCCTTGCATTTTTGCCAATTACCTCTATATGTCGTTCATCGAGTTTCGGCCGGCGATATTGGTCCCGCATCGTTCAGCGATGCAAACTGACTTCCTCTCATCAAAACTTCGATATACCTCGCGGGTACGCAGACGCGCGCCCGTTCTTATGCTTGTTACAAAGGATATTCCCATGACGACGGGAACAGTAAAGTGGTTTGACTCTCAAAAAGGCTACGGCTTCATTCAGCCGGAAGATGGCAGCAAGGACGTGTTCGTTCACGTCAGCGCCGTCGAGCAGGCTGGTCTGCGTGGCCTCAACGAGGGTCAGAAGGTGTCTTTCGAAGTGGCGGCCGACCGCCGCACCGGGAAGTCATCTGCAACCAACCTCGCGGTTATCTAATTAACCAAACACGATCGCAAAGACCGACCACGGATGTACTGGCGGTTTTTGTTGATCTGGTTGCGCGTAAAACCCCGGGCCTCAGGTCCGGGGTTTTTCGTTATGTAGATCCGCCGCGCCTTCACACCTTCACAAGTCCTTACCCCGGCCGCCTGCCGCTCTGTCCGAAAGCGGGATCAAAAGCACAGGGCCGGTACAAAACCTGTCCGAATCAGGAGAACGTCGTGGCTTCCCTGTCTGTTCTCATCCACGCAGCTTTGGAGCATCGCGGTCCGCTTTTCATTCAGCATCGACTGGTTCAAACTTCCCATGCGACATGGAATGGGCGACAAGCATGAGTTTCTTTCAACACCTGAAGGCATCAGCCGCATCCGAATGGCGCGATTACATCCATCACCCCTTCACCGATGCGATGGCCGATGGTTCGTTGCCGCAGGCTGCATTCAGGCACTATCTCGTCCAGGACTACCTGTTCCTCATCGAATTCGCCCGCGCCTATGCGCTCGCCGTCTACAAGTCCCATGATCTTGCCGACATGCGCGACGCGGCAGCCGGGATGTCGGCCATTCTCGACGTCGAAATGAAACTGCACGTCACCCTGTGCGCAAGCTGGGGCCTGACGCCCGCCGAGCTCGAACAGAGCCAGGCCGCCCCGGAAACGCTGGCCTATACGCGCTATGTGCTCGACACCGGCATGCGCGGCGATCTTCTGGCGCTGCATGTGGCTTTGGCGCCCTGCATCATCGGCTATGCCGAAGTCGGCAAACGCCTGGCAGCAATCGCAAGCGAACCCGCCAATCCCTATTCGGTCTGGATCGACGAATATGCGGGCTCCGCCTATCAGGACCTCGCATCCAAGGCCTCCGCCCGCCTCGAAAATCTCCATGCACGCTATGCGACGCCGGCCCGCGACATGGAGCTTGTCCGCATATTCCGCGATGCAACCCGCCTCGAGACCTCATTCTGGGAAATGGGCTGGCGCGCCTCACAGGTCCAATGACATCAGACTGGCATTGCCGCCCGCCGCTGACGTGTTCGTACTGATCACCCGCTCGCGCAACAGCCATTCGAGCGGATAGATTTCGCAGATGGACGACAGGTACGCGCTGGAAGCGGCATGGACACTGACGATGGGGCCCGGCCTCGCCGCCATCCGGCGATTGACGGCGCCCACAGCGTCGCCTTCCCCCTCCAGCAGGACAGACGCAAAACTTTCAGCTTCTGGATTTCGCGCGATCCTGATCCATGAGCGCAGCGAAGCCGGAAGTTTCATGATATCCGGCGCCAGCGGTGCAGCCTGCAACAGCGCCCGATTGCCGGTGGCCAGGGCAGCCAGAATCTGCATGTCGCGGCCCAAGGCCGTCTGCGGCATGCACAACACGGTTCCCGCCGGCTCGAGCTGATAGACATTGCGTTCCCCGACAGGCCCTGGCAGGACCAGTTGCAGACCCGCCAGTGAATTTGCGACGATCGCAGCGCCCTGCCCCGCAACAGGCGAACCTGAAGCGCCGAGCCATTCCAGCCAGGCGATGGCCGCCGGCTCCGGTTCGCTGCGCGTTTGCAACAGCGCCGGCGGTCGCGTTGAACGGACAAGGCGGCGCAGATACAGCGGGCCTCCGGCTTTTGGTCCCGTACCTGAAAGCCCATGGCCGCCGAAGGGCTGGACCCCGACAACGGCACCAATGAGATTGCGGTTCACATAGATATTGCCGGCCTCGATGCGCCGGGTGACATGCGCGATGGTTTCGTCGATGCGCGTATGCAAACCGAACGTCAGCGCATAACCGGTCGCGTTGATCTCATCGATCAGCCGGTCGAGCGCCTCGCGCTTGAAGCGCACCACATGCAGAACCGGCCCGAACACCTCCTGCCTGAGATCGCCGATCGTCTTCAACTCGATAAGCGTCGGCGCAACGAACGTGCCGTTCGCGCACTCCCCCGGCAGATCGTGTTGATGGATATTGTGTCCGGCCGCGCGCATGGCCTCGATATGATCGAGGATCGTCTGCCGCGCCTCGGCGGTGATGACCGGCCCGACATCGGTTGACAGCCGGTCTGGATTGCCGACGCAGATTTCCGCCAGCCCGCCTTTCAGCATCGCCAACATGCGGTCGGCGATATCGTCCTGCAGGCATAGAACACGCAAGGCCGAGCATCTTTGCCCGGCGGAATTGAAGGCGGATTGCAGCGCATCGGCGACCACCTGTTCGGCGAGCGCGGAGGAATCGACAATCAGCGCGTTCTGGCCGCCCGTCTCGGCGATGAACGGGATGGGCTTGCCGTTGCCATCGACACGCTGCGCCAACTGGCGTTGGATGAGCCGCGCCACTGCCGTCGATCCCGTAAAGACGACACCGCAGACACGCGGATCCGCCACCAGCGCCGCGCCGACATCGCCGAAGCCCGGCAGAAACTGCAGAACACCCTCGGGAATACCGGCCTCGCGCAGCAGTTCCACGGCAACGCTGGCGATCAAGGGCGTCTCTTCGGCCGGCTTTGCCAGCACGGGATTGCCGGCGGCCAGCGCGCCCGCCACCTGTCCCGTGAAAATCGACAGCGGAAAATTCCACGGGCTGATGCACACCACCGGCCCCAGCGGCCTGTCGGTCTCTGCTGAAATCGTCCGCCGCGCCTGCGACGCGTAATAACGCAGAAAGTCGACCGCTTCCCTCACCTCGCCGACGGCATCCGGCAATGATTTGCCGGCTTCGCGTACGATCAGGCCGAGGAAATGCAGTTGGCGCTCCTCCATAAGATCGGCCGCGCGGTCGAGACAGTCTGCACGTATCGAGGGCGACAGTGCCGCCCAGGCAGCCGCTGCGCCCGCCGCCAGATGCAGGGCACGGGCGATCGAGCCGGCGGCGGCATCCTCCACCTCACCGACAGTGTCGCGAAGATCGGCTGGATTGCGTATCTGCCGCACCTGCCCTTCAGCGGCGCCATCACCGAGCAAGGGAACGGCGCGATACTGCACGATCGCACTTTCAGTGAGCGCGTCGCCAAGACACTTCAATGCCTGCTCGTTCGAAAAATCGAAGCCGGCCGAGTTCTTTCGTTCGGGGCGATAGAGATCGGCCGGCAAGGCGATCGCTTCATGCGCCGCGCCCGGCGGCTGGACCGCCCGCGCCAGGTCGACCGGATCGGCCAAAAGCGCGTCGATCGAAATGTCCTCATCGGCAATCCGGTTGACGAAGGAGGAATTGGCGCCGTTCTCGAGCAGGCGGCGGACCAGATAGGCGAGCAGCGTCTCATGCGTTCCCACCGGCGCATAGATGCGGCAGGGCCGGTCGAGCCGGTCTGCGCCCACCACTTCCTCGTAGAGCGGCTCGCCCATGCCGTGCAGGCACTGGAATTCATACTGGCCTTTGCGATAGCTCCCGGCGGTCAGAGCGTGGATCATCGCAGCCGTATAGGCATTGTGGGTGGCGAACTGCGGATAGATGGCAGCGGGGGCAGCCAGCATCTTGCGGGCGCAGGCGATGTAGCAGACGTCCGTGTGGATCTTGCGGGTGAAGACGGGAAACCCTTGCAGCCCGTCAACCTGGGCGCGCTTGATCTCGCTGTCCCAATAGGCGCCCTTGACGAGCCGGACCATTAGCCGGCGACCGCTGCGGTGTGCGAGGTCGATGATGAAATCGAGCACGAAGGGCGCTCGCTTCTGATAGGCCTGCACGACGAAGCCCAGGCCGTTCCAGCCGCGCAACGCCGGGTCGAAACAGAGGGCCTCCAGAATATCGAGCGAGAGATCGAGACGATCGGCCTCCTCGGCATCGATATTGAGGCCGATGTCATGGCTGCGGGCCAGCCCGGCCAGGGCTTTCACGCGCGGCAGCAATTCGCCGGCAACCCGCCCGCGCTGGGAGCGCGCATACCGCGGATGCAAGGCGGAGAGTTTGATGGACATGCCCGGTCCGTCATAGGGACCGGCTGCATTGGCGCTTGCACCGATCGCTTCGATCGCCTGTTCGTAGGCGGCGAAATAACGCGCGGCATCTTCGGAGGTGACGGCGGCTTCGCCGAGCATGTCATAGGAATAGCGAAATCCCCGCGATTCCATCTTTCGTGCCCGCACCAGCGACTCGTCGATCGTCTCGGCAAAGACGAACTGCTCGCCGATCATCCGCATGGCGACATCGACAGCCCTGCGGATCAGCGGTTCGCCGCCCCTGGCCAGCAGGCGCACCAGCGCTGCCGACAGACGGTCTTCCGCGCTCGTGGCGACGAGCCGGCGCGCCACTACAAGCCCCCAGGTCGCGGCATTGACGAACAGCGACGGACTGTGACCGAGATGGGACTTCCAATCGCCGCCGCCGATCTTGTCGCGGATCAGCGCGTCGCGGGTTGCAGCATCCGGTATCCGCAGCAGCGCTTCGGCCAGACACATCAGGGCGACGCCTTCGTCGCTCGAAAGGCCATATTCCTGAATCAGGCCTTCGACGCCGTCTTCGCCCTGCTTCGACCGCAGCTCGGTGATCAGACGGCGCGCGGTTTTCTGCGCCAGGGATTTGACCGCCGCCGGCACCTCCGCAGCCGCGATCAGGGGCGGCACGCAATCTGGCTCCGGGCTGCGATAGGCAGCCGAAATCCGCGCCCGCAGGTCGCTTTCGACGCTTACATCGCCACAGAACACGCTGAACGGCCGGCGGAGTTCCGTCGGGTTGTCCATATGCTCGTCTCTCCTCATAGCGACATCCAACGAGGCTTAAGTCTATCACCGATTGTGATGGATTGCCGCTATGCCGGCCGTGTCGGCAACCTCGGTTCCGGCTAGGTTTCCGATGTCTCCAAGGCGGATCCAGCTTTGCAGGAGATGGCGGACCGCTGTCGGCGATGGAATGCGATGCTGCGCTACGGTCTGCAGCTTGCCCACGTGGATTGAAACGCCTTCGACATCGTTGACCACGCGAAATCCGTCTTCATCGGTCAGATCGTCGCCGATAAAGATGGGCCGCCGGTCGCTGTATTTCGAATGCTTCAGGAACGCGGCGATGGCATGCCCCTTACTTGCCTCCATCGGGATGATCTCGCCGACACATTTCCCAAGCTGGAGCCGATAGTCGCCCCCCAGGACCTTCAGCACATCCGTCAGGGTTAGCAGCACGCCCTTCTCGGCCAGAGGCGCTTCACGCCAATGAACCGAAAAGGCACACCCCTTGTCTTCGATGAACACGCCACCGATCTCGCCGAGAGTCCGCGTTACCTTCTCCAGCGCGACGCCCAATTCCGGCCGCTTGGTTGGATCGCAGCGGAAGGTCCTGGTGGCCAGGCGCTGCTCGAGGCCATGCATGCCGGCGGCATCGAAGGCGAGCGGCGCGAGGAAGCGATCGAGCGTTGCGAGAGACCGCCCGCTGACCATAGCCAGGCATCCATCAAGCTCTTCCTGCAGGACGCGAAGCATCGGGACGATCCCGGCATCGACCACGACAGCGTCTGGCTGCGGAGCAATATCGACCAGCGTTCCATCAAAATCGAGGAACAGCGACCATTTCTGCGCTGTCAATGGCTGCCTCCGGACCTGCTTTCCTGAGCCAGATCTAGGATACGCTGATGATTGCGTAACCGCGAAGCATCAACCAGCATCTGCGCCGCCCAGCGATAGACGTTTCTTTCCCGCACTTGCGCGCGCATGAGCTGCATGCGTTCGCGCTGCTGCTCCTCCGGCATCGTCAAGGCCTGCTGAAATATTTCCGCGGTTCCGTAGGAGTCGTAAGGATTGATCAGCAAGGCCGCGGCAAGCTCGCGCGAGGCGCCGGCGAACTGCGACAGGATCAGCACGCCTTGATCGTCGTCACGCGCCGCAACGAATTCCTTGGCGACCAGATTCATGCCGTCGTGAAGACTGGAGACCACGCAGATGTCCGCCCCCCGGAAAAGCTCGAAGACCTCCCGCGGTTCATGATGACGGATGATCAGCATGATCGGCTGGTAGGAGCCGTCTCCATGCTTCTCATTGATGAGACCCGCCAGTTCGATCGCCTCCTCCTGCAACCGGCGATAGGATTCGAGCTTCGTCCGCGTCGGCGCCGCAACCTGAACCAGCACGAACCGCCCGATCCATTCGGGGTGGCGGGTGAGAAAATCGTCAACCGCGTGCATGCGGTCAAGAACGCCCTTGGTATAGTCGAACCGTTCGACGCCGATGGCAATCCGTGTGTTCTGGCCGATCCCAAGCCGCTCACGGACGATCCTTCGGCAATCCTCGACGGGCTTCTGACCCTTCATTGCCGCCGGCGGCCAATCGATCGAGATCGGATAAGGCCGGATGAGGGATTCGTGTTCTTCAAGGGTCACGGAAGCATTCTCGCGGTCGATCCTGCTTTCGATGAAGCGGTCGACGGTTTCCAGGAAATTGTTGCAATGGAACCTTGTATGAAAGCCGAGAATGGAACTGCCGAGAAGCCCGCGAATGATTTCCTCCCGCCACGGGCAGATGCCGAACGTTTCAGAATTCGGCCAGGGAATATGCCAGAACGTGATGATGGTGGCGCGCGGCAGACGCTTGCGGATCATCGCCGGCAAGGTCGCGAAATGATAATCCTGCACGAGCACGATCGGATCCGGCGCCCTTGCCTCAGCCGCCACTGCATCGGCGAAGCGTTCGTTGACCTGCTGGTAGATCGACCAGTTGCTCTCGCGAAACGACGGCCGCACGAATGAGATGTGACACAGCGGCCACAACCCCTCGTTCGCCATGCCGTAATAATAGCCGTCCTGTTCTTCCTCGGTCAGCCAGACCCGACGCAGCGTATAGCTCGGCTCGTCCGGCGGCACCGGAATGCGGTCGTCGCTGTCGACCGTTTCCCTGTCAGCGGTTCCGCTGCCATGGGCGATCCAGGTTCCGCCGCAGGCGCGCATCACCGGCTCCAGCGCCGTGACGAGGCCGCTGGCGGGGATCTGCAGGCTCGCGCCATCTTCCGTTTTGTTATGAATATAGGGCTCGCGGTTCGAGACGGCGATAACCTGCGTCCCCGGCAATTCTTCCGCGATGAGTTTCTGCAGGGTTTCCGGCGACCAGTCGATCTGGATCGACGTATCGGACGACTGGCGATTGGCTTTCAGATCGCGGACGAGTTTCTGGATTTCGGCGCCGAGAATAGGCGGCGCGCCATTGCCGTCCGGCGGCAATGTGCCTTTGCGGGCGTCGAGAAGCGTCTGCCGGACGGAAGTCAGCCATTGCCGCAACAGCAGGAACATGAAGGCCGCCGCCAGAAGACTGATGCCGATGCCGACGACGAATATGGCGAGCACCCAATAGAAGCGGACTTCTCTTGCCCTTCTGTCGACGAAACTGAGATCGTGCAGGATGGCCAGATGACCTTTCCGGGCTTCGGTCGAAAGCGGAAACGCGGCGACATAAATCTGCCGGCCATCGTTCGTGATCGTCGAAAAATTCGGCCGGTCGCTGCGGGCGAGGTCGTTGCATGAAATGTTGCGCGGAAAGTTCTTCGATGGATAGCGCATCACGCCATTCTCGTCGCAATAGGTGACGGCAAGCAGGCGCTCATCTTCCGCGAGCCGGTTGAACAGGTTGGAAAGCGCCGTCTCGTCATCGTTCGCAAGCGCAGTCGTGACCTGGTCACGCATCGAACTGAACAGCAGGCGAGACCGCAATTCGACGTCCCTGCGGGACCATTGATCGATGACGACCGAAGTCAGCGGCATGAAACCGAAGACGAGCAAAACGATCACACCCAGAATCAAGGCGCCGTAGCGCATATAGGGGCTCACGATTCGATCACTCCTGATTTGGCTGGATGAAATGCCAACCATTTTATTCCCAATCTATTATTCCCACGGGCGGCTGAGCCTGACCGCGGAATTGATCAAGCCCACCATCGAATAGGTCTGCGGAAAGTTTCCCCAAAGTTCTCCAGTCTTGGAATCCGCATCTTCCGACAGGAGACCGAACGAATTGCGCATGGCGAGCAATCGCTCGAAGCGGGCGATGGCCTGTTCCTTTCTGCCAATGGCGGCAAGAGCATCGACGTACCAGAAGCCACAGATCAGAAAGCCGTTCGTCATGTGTCCGAAATCGTCCCTGACCGCATAGCGCAACAGCAGATCACCCAGACCCAAGGTCTTTCCAATGGCCTCGACGGTTGCGACATAACGGGGATCCTCAGGCGATACGAAGCCGATTTCGGCCAGCAAGAGCAAAGTCGCGTCGAGATCGCTCCCCTCGAACGTGGAGACGAAGACGCCGAGCTCGCGGTTGAATGCCCGCCGCTCGATCTCGGCGTGGATGGCATCGGCCTTTCTTTGCCAGTACTCACCGCGCTCATGGCGGCCGAGACGCCGGGCGATGCGTGCAAGCCTGTCGCAAGCGGCCCAGCACATGACGCTTGAGAAGGTATGGACTTCCGCAATGGTTCTGAGTTCCCACGGTCCCGCATCCGGCTGGTCGAACACCTCGCTTGCGCGATTGCCGAGTTTCTCCAGGCTTTCGAACAGGGTTTCATTGCCGTGACGGACCAGTCGTTGATCGAAGAAGGCGTGCATGGATGCCAGGACGATGCTGCCGTAGACGTCGTTCTGGGTTTGGATATAGGCCCCGTTGCCCGTACGCACAGGGCCCATGCCGCGATATCCGGGCAGATGTTCGGCTATTCGCTCCTCCCGGTCGGCAAGGCGCGACACGCTGAAGAGCGGTGCGATGTCCTTGGCGCCGCGCGATCCTTCGTCGTCGACGATATCGGTAATATAACCGATATAGGTCTCCATCGTTTTCGTCGTTCCCAGCCGGTTGAGCGCCTGAATGACGAAATAGGCGTCACGCATCCAGCAAAATCGATAGTCCCAGTTGCGGCCGCTCGACGGCGCTTCGGGGATCGATGTGGTGAGCGCCGCAACGATCGCTCCCGTCTCTTCGAAATGACAGAGTTTGAGAGTGATCGCCGAACGGATCACCGCATCCTGCCAATCGAAAGGAATGGAGAGGGAACGCACCCAATCCTGCCAATGGGCGACAGTCTTTTCCTGAAATTCCTGGCCCGTGGGCTCGATGCCGGAGCGAAGCGGCTCATCACTGCCGAAGAACAAGGCGATCGGACGATCCACGACGAACGGCGTTGAGTCGAGAACATAAGCGACGGGCGCGTCCGTCGTCAGCCGCAGGCTTATGCTTGACCCAACGAAGCGCAGATGGCTGTTGCCGCGCGTGATCTCCGGATCTTCCGCACCCCAGTTGAATTTCGGCGTGACGCGGATTCTGATTCTCGGACGCCCCTTCAGCGGCCGAATGCGCCTGACGATCATGGGTGGACGGTAGATCCGATCGAACTGCACGAATCGTGGCGCGAAATCGCAGACTTCGACTGCATTGCCGTCGCCATCCGAAAGCACCGAAATCAGAACCGCCGTGTTGTCTATGTATTTCTGCTCGCAGGACTGAACATTCACCAGCTCGATCTCGAACGTGCCGCCGGCTTGCCCGGCATCCTCGCCCATCAGCAGATTGCAAAATACAGGATTGCCATCCAGGCGGGGAAAGCAGGACCACACCATTCGACATTGCCGGTCGATCAATGTTGCAATGGAACAATTGCCGATCACAGCAAGGTCGAGAGAGTGCATAAATCAAATCTCCTTTCATCGTAGAGGTCGACGATATAGATAGCGCTCGTAAAGAGCGATATGGCGCGCCGATAATGTTGATTGCAGTCGAGGAGGGCGGCTGACGTTCAATTGCGTGTGACCTGGATTCAGACGGTCCCGACGCGGCAAGTCAAAATAATCAAACACAAGGATTGCCACGACGGACCTGTTCACCGGCCATGGATTAAACATCTCAAAGTCGCAGAAGTTCCATCTGTGAGGAGAAATATGGCCGGCTGAAGACGATCCGGGCGGTCCCGATAGCACAACGCGAAAGCACCTATAATGATGATTTTACAAGAATTAGAGGCGCCGAGGCCGCTCCAACGGCAGGAACATGCATACCTGCCTTGCCGTCATTTCGCGACGACGTCGTAGAAGGCGCGTTCCGCCTGGACGAGATTCCGCTCCCTATGTCGCAGGGCAAAGAATTTCCGCTTTGGCAGTGTGATATCGACCACGGCGAGTGTCCCGGCTCTGAGCGAATTCGCCACGACAAGCCTGGAGATCACCGCTACCCCCGCGCCCGCCTCGACGGCCGTCCGCACGGCCTCGTTCGACGGCAGTTCAAGCACGATATCCATGTCGCGCAAATCTATCCCTAAGGATTTAAGCGCAGCCTCGAAAATCGACCTTGTTCCGGATCCACGTTCGCGAAAGACCCATTTCTGGCTCTTGAAATCGCGGATCGGGTTTGGCTTCGACCGCGTCCATGGATGTTGCGGCCCGACCACCAGGACAAGATCATCTTCAGCCACAGGCCGGATTGCGAGCGCCGGATTGTCGACCTCTCCCTCGACGAAACCGATATCGGCGACGCCCTCGTGCACGTGCGTCGCCACAGTCTCGGTATTGCCGATCTCCAGACTCACCTTGATGCCCGGATACAGCGATTGATAGCGGTGAATGATCTGCGGCAGCCAATAGTTGCCAACCGTCTGGCTGGCGGCTAGCGCCAGGGAGCCCCGTTTCATCCCGGCAAGGTCAGCCAACATTGATTCCGCCACCGAAGCACGCGCCAGCACCGCTCTTGCTTCGACAAGAAACAGCCGGCCGGCTTCGGTCAGGACAATGCCGCGCCCCACCCGATTGAACAGCTTTGTCGCATAGCGCGCCTCAAGCGCCGCGATGGCGGCGCTTGTCGCTGATTGCGTCAGGCTGAGCGCACGCGCAGCCTGCGTCACGTGCTCCCGTTCGGCAACAGCAACGAATATTCTCAACTGTTCAAGCGTCATGCCACCTCGCTCATGCGATCATCTTCACCAACGCCAGGCTGAAAGACGCGATGAAAAGAAAGGCCGCAAAGCCAAGCAGGAAAGGTCGAATGCCCTTGGCGCGCAATTTTGCCAGATCAGTTTCAAGCCCCATGGCAGCGAGCGCCATAGATAGGAGAAACGTCGTCGCGATAACGATCGTCGCCTTCACATCTGCAGGGATCGTTATCAGGCTGTTGACCACGATCATCGCCAGAAAGCCAAAGACGAACCAGGGGATCGGCGCACTGGCCTGATTAGGCGCCGTGGCGTTGCCGCGGGCCCGCCGCGCTGCGATGAGACCAAGGACAATCACCACCGGCGCAAGCATGGCGACTCTTGTCAGCTTCGAGACCGTGCCGAATTCTCCGGCGTCCTGGCCGCCCTGAAAGGCTGCCGCCACGACCTGCGCAATCTCGTGGATCGATGCGCCCGTCCACAATCCATAGGCATGAGCATTGAGATGCAGTAGGCCCGGCAACAATGGATAGATGAACATGGCCATCGATCCGAAAATCGTCACGCACGCGACGGCATAAGCGACGTCTTCGTCCTTCGCGCCGGTAACCGTATTGGTCGCGATGACCGCGGAGGCGCCGCAAATCGACGTACCTGCGGCAATCAATTGGGTGAGCCTGCGGTCGACGCCAAGGACGCGCCCGAACCAGGTCGTGAACATAAACGTACAGACAAGGGTGAGCACGATTGCGCCAAGGCCCATAACGCCGACCGCCATCGCCTGCTGGACGGTCAACTGCAATCCCAGCAGAATGATTGCGAAACGAAGCACCCGGCGCAGCGCGAAGGTGACGCCGGCTTTCGCGGCAACCGGCGTCCCGACGATATTCTGCATGCCGATCCCGACGGTGATCGCCAGAATCATCGGACTGAAAATGGAAAGACCCGGCGCGTAACGCAAACCAAAGCCGGCTGCGGCTATGGCGCCGGTCAGCATCAAACCCGACCAAATGCCGACCGCCCACCCACGGCGGCGGTTTTGCCCGAGATCGGGCTTCGGATATGCGATCGTTTGGGTGGCCGGCTCGGCATTCGTGCCTTCACATGAATTCATTGACCGGGCCCTCCTGGCCCGGCCGTCAATTGCAGCGATCGATCAATCATTCAAACAGATAATTCTAATTATATCGTTCGCTAATTTAGATTAATTTATTGTGAGCCCTGGAATAAGACCGCGAAACTTCAGGCCCATTCTGATGGAAGGATCACGCCGCCATACGATAGGAAGCAGTAGCCGCACGGCGCAGTTCCTTAAAGGAAATCAGCCGCTGACTGGATTCATCCCAAAGCGCCAGACGCACGCAGCCCAGGCTTTGCAACAGCGTCAGGCGGCCGCGCTTTCGCAGTTCCGGGAAATCGCGCAGAACTTCCTGCAATCGATAGTAAGGAATGCGGCTCGACAGGTGATGCACATGGTGCACGCCGATATTTGCTGTGAACCAGTTCAGCACTTTCGGCAGATCGTAATAGGAGCTGCCGCGCAGCGCCATTTCATGCGCGTTCCAACCCTGGTTCCTCACCCAATGGGTGTCTTCGAACTGATGCTGGATGTAGAAAAGCCACACGCCGATAGCCGCGCCCACCAGCACGATCGGCAGGTGGATCAGCAGAAACGGCACGAAGCCAATCGTCCAAATCATCAGTCCTGCAAAAGCGGCGACGGCGAGGTTAGTCGCCATCGTGCTCACCCATGGCGTCCATCCCTTGCGCATGAAGCCGATCGGAAGCCGGCTCTGCAGCACAAAGAGATAGACCGGACCAAGGCCGAACATCACCGCCGGATGGCGATAAAGACGATACCGGAACCGGCCCCACGCTGAACGCGCAACATATTCGGCAACCGTCAGCGTATCGACATCGCCGACGCCGCGATTGTCGAGATTGCCGGCAGTTGCATGATGAATGGCGTGCCCCCGCCGCCAATGGTCGTAAGGCATCAAGGTCAGCACGCCGATGACGCGACCGACCCAGTCATTGCCGGTTCTGTTGGGGAAGAAAGAGCCGTGTCCGCAATCGTGCTGGATCATGAACAGGCGGACCAGAAGACCGGCCGCCGGTAAAACCAGCAAGGCGTAAAGCCAGAAATAGCCGAAGTGCAACGTCACGAACATCAGGAACCACGCCGATGCGAACGGCATCATCGTGATCGCCAGTTCAAGGACACCGCGCGTCGAATTGGGCTGGCGATAAGGGCCGAGCTTGCGCGCCCACGTCCCGACGTCGGCCATCGACGTCTGGCATGAATCTTTCATTGGCATCGTTCTACCTTCTCGCGCGGCTGCGTTCGCTTCGAGCGGCATACGGCCAGCGAACAATGTTGAGATCAGAGGGCATGCAAAAGAAAAGCGCCAAAAAGACGCTCCAAACAAGAACAAACTAAGTTTCCATCAGATCCCTAGCCCATTGCAGCTTTATAAGAAAGGGCTCGGGGATGCGACGTACTGGCAGGCAGCCTGACCAAGAAGACGCGATAATCTGCCCCTGCACGTGCCGCGGCCTCTGTCTTGATCTTTCCTGGCTTTTCAACGCACGGCGACTATGCTGAACCTCCTTAAGCGATACCCTGAGCATGGCTGGGCCAGCTTGATGATTTTCACTAAGCAGCAAAGGTGGCGAGAACGGCTACCGGGAAACGGAAAACCGTCATGGCTATCGCTTTCCCCAATGCCAGCCGCCCCTTCGACATCACCCGCGGAGCTGTATGCTTTTGGGGCTATGACTCGGCGTTCGAATTCACATTCTACGTCGACGCCGATGCCCTGCATCGTCTCGGCCCGCAAAGCACCAGCGATGAAGCGTCGTTGTTGCGCACGTTCGATGCAAACGCACATGCATCGAATCCGTAGCAGGAGCGGTTTATGCTCGCGGGCCGCATCTGAGTTCCGATAGCGCCTCAACATTCGATGACGCAGGTCACACCGCTCCGTCGCGCCGGTCCATTCAAGGAACGGCGCAATGAATCCTTGGCAGCAGAACTTCCGCGGCTCTCAGTTATGCCGGCGGCGCATCACCATCTGGGCAACCGATGCACAGATGGCGGCGGCAACAACCGCCGCCGCCATGCCGATACCGAGATAGGGTTGATACGGTCCCGAGACCTGCAGGTAGTTCGTCACCATGATAATCGCCGCAATGCCCGCGATCACCAGGGCATAATTGCGAACCTGCTCGCAGTTGCCGCGCAGCGATTCGGTGGCCCGTTGCTGCGTCGACCTCTTGTCTGATATTTCCGCGAGCCGCTCCGCTTCCTGGTAGTTCTCACCGAGCAGTTGCTTCTTGTCAGCTTCGGATAGTTGAGCCATCTGGCCCTCCCTCCCGCCATCCCCGTAGCGGGACATCGATCTTACGCCGAAGCCTTCGAATTGGCTCGATAATAATTGCGGGGCTCGACGATGCTGATTTTGCCGCGATAAGTAGCTGCATATGCATAGAAAGAGCGGCAAGTAAGGCGCCCCTCGCATCGCGAGGATCGGGTGATGGCTTCCTGGGTCGGGCATGAAACTTGTATCGATCCCGAGCAAGCCGCCTTTGATGCCAATCCGAGAGCCGATCATGATCGAGGAAACCAATCATCCCGATGTCGTCGCTGAAGTTAAGACTGCCTTCCAGCGCTACAACGAGGCCATTGAAACCGGCGATGTGGACACCCTGAACGCGCTGTTCTGGAACTCGCCGCTGACGGTTCGCTTCGGACCGACCGAACATCTCTTCGGTTATGGAGAAATTTCCACTTTCCGCGCCGGTACCTGGAAGCGGGGGCCGGCACGCGTGATCGAGCGTCTCGCCATCACGGCGCTCGGCAAAGACGTCGCCACGACCAATGCTCTATTCCGTCTCGCCAACGGCAAGATCACCCGTCAATCGCAGACCTGGGCGCGCGTGCCGGAAGGCTGGCGCATCGTCGCGGCGCATGTCAGCCCGTTTCCGGGTTGAAGGGCGTTCCCTAAGCTCGTCAAATTGCGATCCAGTAGGGAGAGGTCTGGTAATAGTCGTGGATGCTCTTTTCATAAGCGGGATCGCCCCATTTGGGCGTCTCGTCGCGCCCATAGGTTGGTGCCTTCTCGAGTTGCTCGATGGTCAGCCCAACGACATAGCCGCCTTGCCGCGTGTCGTATTTCAGGCTCGCCCACGGCAGCGGATGGTAGCGTTCGCCGATCGATAGAAAGCCGCCAAACGACATGATCGCATAGGCTATCTTGCCGCTCTTCTTGTCGATCATGACATCGTAGATTTCGCCTAGCCGGTCGCCATTCGTATTATAGACATCCGTGCCTTTCACCTTGCCTGCAGAGATCAGCGCGGTGGTTTCATCAAGCGCTTCCATCGTCAACTCCTCAGGTTTACAGAGATAAGCAGGCCGTTTCCAGCTTGAAACGGCCGCAGTCGCGGAGTCAATGCAAGCACCGGGCGAATGGTTGCAGCCCGGCTGCCGCCCCCATTTGCGTCGCGGCAAACCGCGGACTAGTTTGCCCGCGACCCGCCCGAGAATCCGGCCCGTCCGTGCCGGAGCAGGGCGCATTTGCGTGAGCGAGGGAGAGCATATGTTTTACAGGATCATCGCCGTTGCAGCCGTGCTGGCCGCCGGCCTGTCGGCGCAGGAAGCCGGCGCCCAGGAGAAGTCTGGTGGGCAAGAAAAGCTTAGGCTGGCCATCGGCCAGCGTGGCAACTGGGACACATCAATACCGGAACTCGGCACCCAAAAGGGCATCTTCAAGAAGCATGGCCTTGAGCTTGAAATGCTGTATACGCAGGGCAGCGGCGAAACCATCCAGGCCGTCATTTCCGGCTCGGCCGATATCGGCCTCGCGGCCGGACATACCGGCGCAATGGCCGCCTTCGACAAGGGTGCACCGGTCCGCCCGATCAGCAATTCGATGACGGGCGCGGACGATCTTTACTGGTACGTGCCGGCGAATTCGCCGATCAAGGCGATTCAGGATGCCGGCGGCAAGACCATCTCCTATTCGACCCGCGGATCCTCGACAAACATCGCCGTTCTCGGCTTCATCAATTACTTCAAGGTCGACATGAAGCCGACCCCGGTCGGCGGCCCGGCTTCTTCCTTCGCCCAGACCATGTCCGGCCAGGTTGATATCGGCTGGTCCTCGGCGCCGCTCAACCTGCAGGACGTGAAGAGCGGGCGCATCCGCATTCTCGTCCGCCAGTCGCAGGTACCGAAATATGAGAACATGACCGTCCGCGTCAACATCTCGAACCTGCAGACGATCCAGACCCGCAAGGCTGCGCTCGAGAAATTCTATGCCGCCTATGCCGAGACGCTCGACTGGATGTATTCCGATCCCGACGCCCTGAAGCGCTGGTCCGACTGGACGCAGACGCCGCTCGATGTGGCGACCGGCATGCGCGACGAATTCTTCCCCAAGAAGAACCTGCTGCTTGAGCGTCTTTCGGGGATCGACGACACCATGGCCGACGCCGTTGAAATGAAGTTCCTTCCAAAGCCCCTGGAAAAGGACAAGCTGACGGAATTCTACAAGGACTATTACAAGAAGCCTTGAAAGACGGTCGCAGCGAATGTCATTCCCGCTCGCGCTTCGCGCGTCGGGGATGACAGCGCGCCGGCCCTAGTCTCCCTGTCACACTCTGGCACCCGACTTGCTTTGCCTCCGCTAATGAAACGGAGGCTGATCAATGAAAACTGGTGTTTTGTCGCGGCGCCGCATGCTCACCGGGGCCGCGAGCGCCGCGGTGGCAGCGCCGATCCTGCGGGCGCGGCCGGCGCGCGCGGCAACCAAGCTGCGCTTTCTGATGAACTGGTTCGCGGAAGCCGAACACGGTGGATTTTATCAGGCGAAAGCGACCGGTCTTTATAAAAAGGCCGGCTTCGACGTCGAGCTGATGCAGGGCGGCCCGCAGCTCAATGCCGTCCAGCTCCTGCTTGGCGGCGAAGCCGATGTCATTCTCGGCTACGACCTGCAGCTCCTCAGCGGCATCGAAAAGGCGCTGCCAATGCGCGCCATCGCGGCCTCGTTCCAGACCGATCTGCAAGGCCTGATGACACGCCCGAACGTGAAATCCTTCGCCGAGCTGAAGGGACGCAAGGTCTATATCGCCAACAGCGGCTACACCACCTATTGGCCGTGGCTCAAAAAGAAATTCGGCTTCACCGATGAGATGGCGGCGCCCAAGGGCGTTGGCCTGCAGACGTTCTTCGCCGATCCGACATCGGCCGCGGCAGGCTATATCACTGCCGAGCCCTATTACGCCAAGCAGCGCAACGAGGACGTCAATTTTCTCCTGTTCTCGAATGACGGCTGGCCGACCTATACGAACCCGCTCGTCGCCAGCACCGACTATCTCGCCAAGCACAAGGATCTCATCCGTCCCTTCCTCAAGGCTTCGATGGAAGGCTGGAAGTCCTATATGGCCGATCCGACGCCGGGCAATAATCTCATCAAGCAGATGAACCCGAAGATGGACGACGGCCAGATAGATTTCAGCCTGGCGCGTATGCGCGAGATCAAGACTCTGGAAAGCGGCGACGCCGCCAAATTGGGTCTCGGCTGCATGACCGAGGAGCGCTGGCGCAAGACGCGCGACTTCATGGTCGAGGTCAATCTGCTCAAGCCCGAGACGGATTGGAAACAGGCCTTCACCACCGAGTTCATCGACGACGTTCACGTCATGCCGTCGTGACTCAACGCGGCCCTTCTCCCGCGCAGGGCGGGAGAAGGTAAGCCCTTGCGCAGCAAGGATCGGACGAGGGTGGGATCAACCGCACGCTCACGTTCCCGTCGCAGCCATTTCCTTGCGATAGGTATAGAACTTGTTGAACTTCGACAGCAGGAACTGCCCGGCGCTCATGTCGGGCATGCCATCGAACACCGAATCGAAATCCGGATCGTAGAAGAACGGAATCGAATAACGTCCGATCCCCGCGCGGTTGATGACGCGATGCGGCGCCGAGCGAAACATACCTCCCGTCATCTTCTCCACCATGTCTCCAAGGTTGATGATGAAGGCATCAGCACGCGGCGGGACGCCGACGATCGCATTGCCGGGCGTGCGCACTTCCAGGCCACCGGCCGAATCCTGCGCGAGAATGGTCAGAAACCCGTAGTCCTGATGTTCGGCCGCGCCATGTTCGCGCGCCTCGATGCGGCTGTTGGGCGGGTAGTGGAACAGCCGCATGAAGGCGATCGGCTTGCGGTAGCGCGCGCGCAGGTCGGCCGGCTGCATGCCAAGACACAGCGCCAGCGGCCCCAGCAGCCGGTTGCCCAGCTTCATCATCTCCGAAAAATACTGCTCCACGTCTTCGCGATAGCCCGGCAGATCGGGCCAGCGGTTGACGCCGTGCAACGGCTTGCCGGCCAGGATGTCCGGATCGTCAGGTGTCAGCGGCAGGCCGAGATTGAAGCTTTCCTTGAGGTCCGGCAGGTTGCCTTCGTAGACGGTCTGGTGCATCGGCGCATAGCCGCGATTGCTCTTGTCGATCTTCAGCGCCAAGCGCGCGTCCAGGGGCTGTTCGAAAAACCGCCGCGCCGCCGCAAAGGCCTTTTGCGTCGATGCCGCGGGAACGCCGTGGCCGATGAGCTCGAACGCCCCCCAGGTCCGCAGCACGCCGTCCAGCTCCTTCGCCACGACGCTGTCGCCATCCGCATCGCCCGCCACCACCGGCGTCAGATCAATCGTCGGAATCGTTTCGCTCATGCGCTGCTCCTGGCTCTCTGCCTGCCGGGACCGAGCAATGGACATGCCATGCAACCGCATTGATTTGTAACGGACTTTGACAGATCAATGAACAGAAACAATGCAGTACGCTCAAAATAAGGGCGATGCTGCTTTTTCTATCAGCTCGACAAGACAGGGCTGTGTACTATCCCTTGGACCACCTCCACCCAGCCGAAAACGCCCCATGAAACTGGCCATTCCGGATTTTATTTCCAACTCCTATTTCCCCGCCATTGCCGCCGCCGAACTGGGTTTCTTTGCCCGCGAAGGACTTGATGTCACTGTTGAATTGATGGTTCCGATCGAGACCGCCATCGCCGGCATGCGCAACGGTACGGTGCATTTCGTCGGCGGCTCCGCACACCTCATGGTCGGCGGCTTCCCGGAATGGGATGGCGTCAAGCTCATCTGTGCCCAGTCGCAAGGCATGTACTGGTTTCTGGTTGTCCACGCCGATCTCGGCCTGCGCCCTGGCGATCTCGCCGGGCTGCGCGGCCTGCGCATCGGCGCCGCACCCTGGGTCGCCATGGGGCTGCGGCGGCTCCTGATCGAAGCCGGGCTCGACCCTTCCATGAACGACATTACGATCGAGCCCATCCCCGGCGCCCATGGGGCCGGCGTCAATTTCGGCGTCACCGCCGCCAGGGCCCTTGAAGAAAAGCGTGTCGACGGCTTCTGGGCCAACGGCATGGGCGCTGAAATCGCCATCCGCAACGGCATCGGCACCCTGCTACTCGACGCCCGGCGGGGCGACGGGCCAAAGCCCTGTTTCGACTATACGATGGCCTCGCTCGCCATCACCGACGGTTTCCTGCAGCACCATGGCGATGCAGCCGCCGCTGCCGTGCGCGCCATGGCGCAAACCCACCGCGCCCTGAAAGCCGATGTCTCGCTCGCCGGCAAGGTCGGCCGCGCCCTGTTTCCGGCGATGGAAGCGGAGCTGATCGTCGATCTCGTGCGGCGCGATCTCCCCTACTATGATACGGTGATCAGGCCCGAATTCGTGAGCGCGATGACGCAGTTCTCACGTGACGTCGGCATTCTGAAAGGCCGTCCCTCGTATACGGATGTCGTAGCGGACGGCATGAGCAAATTCTGGAGTTCATGATGGTCACGCCGGTTCGCATCGCAAGCTGGGATGAATCCGCGGCAGCCCTGATCGATGTCGCCAGCGGCCGCAAGCCCGCCGATGTCGTGGTCCGCAGCGGCCGCTGGGTGAACGTCTATTCCGGTGAGATCATCGCGGAAACCGATATCGCGATCATCGCCGGCCGCTTCGCCTATGTCGGGCCTTCGGCCCAGCATGCCATCGGACCCGACACGAAGATCATCGAGGCGAACGGCCGTTATCTCATGCCCGGCCTCTGCGATGCGCACATGCATGTGGAAAGCGGCATGGTGACGGCGACCGAATTCGCCCGCGCCGTCATCCCGCATGGCACGACGAGCATGTTCGTCGACCCGCACGAGATCGCCAACGTGCTGGGGCTCGACGGCGTCCGACTGATGCATGACGAGGCGGCAGGCCTGCCGGTCAACATGTTCGTGCAGGTGCCGGGCTGCGTGCCGAGCGCGCCGGGCCTGGAAAACGCCGGCGCCAGCATCGGCCCCGCCGATGTCGCGGAAGCGATGCGCTGGCCCAATATCGTCGGCCTCGGCGAGATGATGAATTTTCCCGGTGTCGCAGCGTCCGATCCCAATATGCTCGGCGAGATCGCCGCGACCCAGCGTGCCGGCAAGACCGTTGGCGGCCATTACGCCTCGCCTGATCTGGGACTGCCCTTTCACGCCTATGTGGCGGGCGGCCCCGCCGACGATCACGAAGGCACCCGCATCGAGGATGCCATCGCCCGCGTCCGCCAAGGCATGCGCGCCATGCTGCGCCTCGGCTCCGCCTGGTATGATGTCGCCTCGCAGATCAAGGCCGTCACCGAGCGCGGCCTCGACCCGCGCAATTTCATCCTCTGCACCGACGATTGCCACTCCGGCACTCTGGTCAACGACGGCCATATGAACCGCGTCGTCCGCCACGCCATCGCACAAGGCCTGAAACCCATCATCGCCATCCAGATGGCGACCCTGAACACGGCGCAGCATTTCGGTATGGAGCGCGAACTCGGCGCCATCGCGCCGGGCCGCCGCGCCGATCTCATTCTGACGTCAGACCTCGCCACCCTGCCGATCGAACTGGTCATGGCGCGCGGCCAGGTGCTTGCCGAGAACGGTAAGCTTGCTGTCGACATTGCGCCTTACGCCTATCCGAAGAACAGCCGCGACACCGTGCATCTCGGGCGCGCGACGACCGGTGACGATTTCGTTATTCCTGCGCCGGGAAACATGGCGAGCGTCGAGGCCAATGTCATCGGCGTCATCGAGAACCAGGCGCCGACCCAGGCCCTGGTCCGCCGCCTGCCCTGCGCCAACGGCAGGGTCGAAGCCGATGTCTCGCTCGACGTCTGCCATATCGCCGTCGTCGAGCGCCATCGCGCAACCGGCAGGATCGCAAATGCCTTCGTCTCGGGCTTCGGCTACGAAAAGCCCTGCGCTATCGCCAGCACGGTGGCGCACGACAGCCATCACGTCATCGTCGTCGGCACCTCGCGCGCCGACATGGCCCAAGCCGTCAACCGGCTGGCGGAGGTCGGCGGCGGCATCTGCATGGTCAGCGAGGGCCGCGAACTGGCGCTCGTCGAACTGCCGATTGCCGGCCTGATGTCGGACGAGCGTGCCGAAATTGTCGCGGTCAAGGCGGAGCGCGTGATGCAGGCCATGCGGGCCTGCGGCTGCACGCTCAACAACGCCTTCATGCAGCACTCGCTACTGGCGCTCGTCGTCATTCCCGAATTGCGTATTTCCGACATCGGCCTCGTCGATGTGCGCACATTTCAGCCAATTCCCGTGTTGCTGCCAGAAGCCACATCCAGCGAAGCGGTCTGAACCGGCCCAAGGCTTGCTTGGGGTTCGGGAACAGACGCGTTTGATGGATAGTGGAATGACCCCCGCGCCTTTAACTTTCGACGAGCCGGAAGCGAAAGCCGCCGCGAGGCTGCAGCCTGCGCCGGTGATCGAAGTCCTTTCGGCGGAAAAAGTGTTTGCCGACGGCACGCGCGCCCTGCAACCGGTCGATCTGACCTTGCGGGCCGGCGATTTCATGACCCTGATCGGGCCGTCGGGATGCGGCAAGAGCACCCTGCTCGGCATGATGTCCAATCTCCTGCAACCCTCCGAGGGGCGCCTGAGCTGGTGGCGCGGTGGCCCCGAAAAGATCGGCGCCAAGGGACGCCAGATCGGCATCGTATTTCAGGACCCGACGCTGATGCCGTGGGCGACTGTCGAGAGCAATGTGCGCCTGCTGTTCGATCTCGATCGCGTGCCGGCGTCGGAGTCCATGCCGCGCGTGCGCGACGCCCTGGCCAGGGTGGGCCTGTCCAAGTTCGCCAAACATTATCCCCGCCAGCTCTCCGGCGGCATGCGCATGCGCGTTGCCATCGCCAGAGCGCTCGCCACCGATCCCGATGTCCTGCTGATGGACGAGCCCTTCGGAGCGCTCGACGAATTCACCCGCCACAAGCTCGATGCCGACATTCTCGACATGTGGCAGGAGCGCTCGCTGACCGCGGTCTTCGTCACCCACTCCATCTACGAAGCCGTGTTTCTTTCAACCCGAATCGTCGTAATGGCGGCAAGTCCCGGACGGATCATTCACGAAATCATCGTCGATGAGCCCTTTCCGCGCGACGAATCCTTTCGGGTCAGCACGCGCTTCGCCAACCTCTGTGCCGACGTGCTGAACGCGCTGTCGCTTGCACAGAAGCCAAATCATGGTGCGTCATGAACAGCAACAAGGCCGAAAATGCCATGCGGATCGGCGCGCCGTTCGCCGTCGGGCTTGCCTTGCTGCTGGTCTGGCAGACCCTTTGCACCGCCTATGCAGTGCCCTCCTACCTGTTTCCCAAGCCGAGCGACATCTCCGACAGTTTCGGCCGCGAATGGCATACGCTGTTTGCAGCACTGGGAACCACGTTGAAGATCACCTTGTCCGGCTTCGCCGCAGCCTGCGTGATCGGCATCCTGATCGCTGTCATCTTCGTGCAAAGCAAGGTTATCGAACTGGCGTTCTTTCCCTACGCCGTCCTGCTGCAGGTCACGCCCATCGCCGCCGTCTCGCCGCTGATCGTTATCCTGGTCAAGAACACCACCGGCGCGCTTATCGTCGTATCGACGATCGTCGCCCTGTTTCCGATCATTTCCAATACCACGCTCGGGCTGAGGAGCGTCGATCCGGGATTGTTGAACCTGTTTCGCGCGCGCCGGGCGTCACGGCTGCAGATCCTGTTGCGCCTGCGCGTCCCCAGCGCCCTGCCGTATATTTTCGCAGGCTTGAGGATTTCGATCGGCCTCGCCCTGATCGGCGCGGTGGTCGGTGAATTCGTCGCCGGCACCGGCGGTCGCGGCTCGGGCCTCGCCTATCAGATCCTGCAGGCCGGCTTTCAGCTCGATATCCCGCTGATGTTCGCGGCGCTCGCGCTGATCAGCGTCGCCGGCATCGCCATGTTCACCGTGATGCTGGTACTCACCCGCTTGGCGTTGAGCCACTGGCATGAGAGCGAACTCGAAGCGCGCAGATGAACGCCGACCGGAAAGATGCGGTCAGGCGATCTTTTCGCTCCCGCGAGCGTTGCGTGTCTGGTCCTCGTATTGCGCCGCATTCGCCAGAATAGCGCTGGTGCCGAGCAGCTTGTTCAACTGGTCAAAATCGAGCATGCGCGTCCGAAAGACCTCGTTGGTCCCGTGCTGCTGCAGGCTGGCGTAATAATCCTGCGCGATCCGCGCGAAGGCACGGACGATGCCGCCGGGAAAAATCACAAGGCGAAAACCGAGCTGCTCGAGATCCACGGCACTCAAAGGCGGCGTGCGCCCACCCTCGACCATATTGGCCATGAGCGGCCGGTTGTCGCCGAACCGGTTGCGGATCGCGGCAAGATCGCTACGCGATTGCGGCGCCTCGATGAACAGCACATCGGCGCCAGCTTCCGCATAGCGGGCCGCGCGGTCCAGCGCAAAATCCAGACCCTCGACGGCAACCGCATCGGTGCGGGCGATGATCAGCGTGCGGTCGGATGCGCGCGCGTCGACAGCCGCCTTGATCTTGCCCACCATCTCTCCGGCTGGCACCACCGTCTTGTCGGACAAATGCCCGCAGCGCTTCGGAAACGTCTGATCCTCGAGCTGGATGGCCGAGGCCCCGGCCCGCTCGAACAGGCGCACCGTGCGCTGCGCGTTGAGCGCGTTGCCATGGCCCGTGTCGCCGTCGACGATGATCGGCGTCTGCACGCGCTCCGTGATCAGGGCCAGCGTGTCGGCCATTTCGGTCGCGGTGACAAGGCCGATATCGGGACGTCCGAGCCGCGAATAGGCGACCGCCGCCCCCGACAGATAGAGGCTGGAGAAGCCTGCCTCCGTGGCCAGATATGCGGTCAGCGCGTCATAGACGCCGGGCGCCACAACGATCTTTGAACCTTGAAGCTGTTCCGGTAAACCGGGGATCGAATTCATAGTCGGCCTTTCAAGTGACCGTCTGCTACCAGCGGAGACGGGAAAGCCGCGGCCCGCTTGTCAGGCCGCGACAGAGTTCGTTCTGAAGATAGTGTCTGCAAGGACTCCTTGCGTTTCACATGTCCGCGGATTGATGCCAGGGAATCAGGAACCGGCGCAACAGGCCTGTCGCGAAATAGAAGACGAAGCCGAGGATCGTCATATGGATGATCACGGCGAAAAGGCCATCGGTCTGATAGGAATTCATCTCCGAAACCAGGACATAACCCAGACCGGCGCTGCCGCCGAGATATTCGCCGACGATCGTACCGATGATCGCCAGCACGATACCGACTTCCATGCCGGTGATGATATAGGGCAGCGCGTTGCGAAAATCGAGCTGAAAGAACGTTTGCAGCCGCGACGCATTGAGGCTGATCATCACGTCGCGATGGCCGGTTTCCACGGACTTCACGCCAAGCACCGTATTGGTGAGAATCGGGAAGAACGACAGGATGGCGGCCACCAGGACCTTGCTGGTCATGCCGAAGCCGAACCAGACCACGAAGAGCGGAATCAGCGCGACTTTGGGAATGACCTGCGTGGCGATGATGAAGGGATTGAGGGTCGCTTCAAGCCAGCGGATGCGGCCGATGACAAGGCCGAGACCGATGCCGACCACCGCCCCGAAGAAGAAGCCCAGCAAGGTCGAATAGACCGTGACCAGCGTATGGTCCCACGCGCGCGGCGAAGCCAGCATGCCCTTCCAGACATCCCACACCGCCCAGGGCGACGGCAGGATGAAGGCGGAGATACCGCTGATCTTGGTGTAATAATGCCAGGCGGCCAGGAAAATCAGGGCCAGTGCAGGCGTGGTCAGCCAGGGCAGATATTTTGTTTTGTCGGACCGTTCGGTGGTCGGGGTGACGACGTCGTCTGTCATGATCGGCTTCCTATTCCACTTCCGAAAGTCTGTGCCGCAAGGTTTTCACCAGCGCCTGGAATTCGGGCGAGGACTGCACGTCCAATCCGCGCGGACGCGGAAAGTCGACGTTGTAGATCGAGTCGATACGTCCCGGCCGCGGCGAAAGCAGCACGATGCGATCGGCCAGGAACACCGCTTCGGAAATCGAATGGGTGACGACGATGATCGTCTTGCCGGTCTTCTGCCAGATCCGCTGCAATTCGACATTCATGCTGTCGCGCGTCATCGCGTCCAGCGCCCCGAAGGGCTCGTCCATCAGCAGGATGCTGGGATCGTAGGAGAGAGCCCGCGCGATGGCCGCGCGCTGGCGCATGCCGCCCGACAACTCCTTCGGCCAGCGTTTCTCGAACCCGGTGATCTTGACGAGGTCCATCAACTCCTGGGCCCGCTCACGGCGCTCTGTGCGAGAAACCCCGCGCAGCTTCAGCGGCAGAGCGATATTCTCCTCGATCGTGAACCACGGAAACAGATGCGCGTCCTGGAACACCATGCCGAGATCGGCGACGGCCGCGCCCTGCCGCTCGCCGTTGCGCCAAAGATCCTTGCCAGAGACTTCGATGCGCCCGCCCGTCGGATCGAGCAGGCCGCCGATCATGCGCAGCAACGTCGTCTTGCCGCAGCCCGACGGGCCGAGCAGAACCACAAGTTCGCCGGCGGCAATATTCAGATTGGTTGCCGCGAGCGCGTGGACCGGCTTGTCACGCGTTCCATACCATTTGGAGACATCCGTCAGTTGAATGATCGGAGCGGCTTCCTTTGCACTCGTCATGGGCGTCCGCTCCTTGACTGCGACATTCATTGTTCTTCCCATCCTGATCGCGATCGGGCCGGATTGCATGGGCTCATGACGCTGCCTTCCGCAGGCCCTGATGCGCTTCCAGCCGCGCCCGCCAATGCGTTCCGGCAATCCAGGACCGCAACGAATCGCCGCTCAACTCTTCGCCCATCACGGTCTGCGCCGCAGCCCAGCCGAGGCACTGCATGCATGACATCACCGGCGCACCGCGCACCTGCGGACGATCGAGGATCGGCTGCAGGGTCGGCATTCCGGTGCCGAGCATGACGACGGCATCGAACGGCTTGTCGTCGAGACTGTCGAGGCCTTCCAGCGCGCCGCCGGCGCGGATCGAATAGATCGGATGAAAGCTCGTATCGTTGGAGCCGACATGGACGACGTTCGTCACCTGGAACCCGAGCGCGTTCCAGTAGACGATGCTCGCCGACGTCAGCCCTGTCGGATAGGGCGAGACCAGGGCGATCTGCTTGGCGCCCAGCGCCTGCAGGGCAAGCTGCACGGAACGTCCGGCGGTGATGAACGGCGCACCGATCCGCTGCGAGAGGCGGTCGATCATCTGCTGTTCGCCGGACGCGCCGGCGAGATAGGAAGCGCCGGTACAGGCCAGCGCGATGGCGCCCACTGGGGCATTGGCGAACTGGGCGAGCGAGTGGTCGAGCTGTTCGAAATAGTCGGTCAGACGGTCCTCCAGCCCTTCCTTGCTGCTCATCAGCCGCCCGTTGATCATGGCCACGCCCGCCGGCCAGAGAATGCCGAACTCCGGTTCCACCGTCGTATTGGCCTGGGGCGTGAGAACGCCGATTAGACCAAGGCGTGCATATTCGAGGCTCATGTGTAGGCATTCCTTTTGGCCGCGCGATTAACCTCGCCGGAAGACGGCTTCCAGATGAATTCTTCCGCTTCCTTCGATCGCACCAGATGCATTTCGAACCGGTAACGGTCCGGCCGATAGAAACCCTGCAGATGCTGCACCCCGTTGCCCGCCTTGTCGAAGGTCACGCGGGTGATCGACAGCAACGGTCCGCCGATATCGATCTTCAGGGCCTCCGCCATTTCGGGCGTCGCCAGGGTCACCGTCACCGTCTGCTCAGCCCGATCGATTTCGACGCCGGAGCGTTCTAGCAGGCTCAGGAAGGAATGCGTCGCCAGATCCTGCTCGGAATAGGTGCCACTGATCGGCTGCGGCACATGGGTGATCAGATAGGAGAACGGTTCGTTGTTGGCCATGCGCACGCGTACGGACCGTTGCGTCAGCATGTCCGGCCCAAGCTGCAGGCTTTGCGCGACTGAGGCGGACGGCCGCACATAGGCGAACGACAGCAGCTTCACGCTGGTGACGCGGCCCATTTCATTCAGATTGGCCAGCGCGTTCGCAAGCTCCGCAACGATGGGGCGACTGACGCCGCGATCCTTCACGAAGGTGCCGGCGCCCGGCTGACGCGAGATGAGCCCCTCGTCTTCCAATTGCCCCAGCACGCGGCGCACGGTGACGCGCGAGACGCCATGCAGGTTGCCGAGTTCAGCCTCGCTCGGCAGCTTCTCGCCAATGGCGATCTCGCCACTGACAATGCCGTGCCGCAGCAGCAGGTACAGCCGCTGGGTCTTGGAGGCATTGGCCTTGGTGGGAGGCATTGCGGCAGACATGGCTGAGCCTCAGGCCTTCAAGGCCTTGTCGATATACTCATTGGTGTAGAATTGCTTGGCGTCGGTCGGCTCGAGGTATCCGACCGAAGCCAGCACATCGGCGCCCTGCTGCCAGAGCGCGGGAACATTGCGAAGCAGATTTTCACGGCCCTGCGACAGCAGCAGGTTCGGCCAGTTCCCCGATATGGCCAGGATATTGTCCATGTTGCGAATGCCCTGGATGTCGAATTCCTTGGCGGCCCGCTCGAAGATCGGCTGGCGCGGCTGCGTCAGGATTTCATCGACCGAGGTCTTGACCGCCCGCAGGAAGCCGACGGCCGCTTCCGGATTTTTCTCCAGGAACCCCTTGGTCGTCAGATAGCCCTGGTTCGGCATGGGGCTGTATTTGTCGGAGCTGAAATAGGTGATCTGTTCGCCGGCCCGCTCCAGCGGGATGGTGGCGACATGGGTTGCGATGAAACCGTCGATACGGCCCTGTTTCACCAGTTGGAAAGCGCCGGGGCCGTTGCCCGTCGTCTCACGCTTGACGTCGTCCTTCGACAGTCCGGCCTTCTGCAGCATGATGTCCAGATAGATGGACGTGGTGCCGCCGACGGAGACGACGCCGATGGTCTTGCCCTTGAGGTCTTCGCCTTTCAGGATCGGCTTGCTCTTGGCGCTGATGAGATAGAAGTTCGAGGCCTGATAGAGGGTTGAAATGCAGGTCAGCGGAATCTTCTGCTGCTGCACGAGCCGCATCTGGTCGAGCTGGGCCGAGCGGATGATATGCGCCTCGCCGGTGATCAACTGCTGCATCACCTGCGCCGTGCCCTGGGCGCCGCGTACCGTGACGTCGAGCCCCTCGCGCGCGAAATAACCGGCCGCCTTGGCGTTCATGACCTCGATATAGTCCGGGCTGAAACCGAACGGCGTGAAAAAAGTCAGCGGCGTCGCCGCCTTCGCCGTGCGGATGGCCGGCATCGCCAGCGCCGCCGAGGCAACCGCCGTGGAACCAGCCTTGAGGAAGTCGCGCCGATGGATCACTGCAATCTCCATTTCCCATCACCCCGTCCGAAAGTATGTTTCTTGATCTGGCGCCTCAATTCATGTGCTGCGCGATTGATCGGTTCGGATAGCCAACTAAATGTCTTTTTATTAATACAGATATCTGTTACAAAAGAAAGTCAGAAATCGGCGCTATCCGGGAACAATCAAAAACCATGCCTACTGCACTGGAAACAGACGACGTCATCATTGTCGGCGGCGGCCCGGTCGGCTTCTGCCTGGCTTTGCTCTTGGGTCAGCAAGGCCTTGCGGTTCGCGTCGTCGAAAAGGCCGGCTCCATCGACGAGGACCTCCGCGCCTCGACCTTTCATCCGCCGACGCTGGATATGTTGACGCCGAGCGGCGTCACCGATGAGCTGATCGCCTCCGGCCTCATCTGCCCGACCTGGCAGATCAGGCTCCACCCGAGCGGCGAACGCGCCGTTTTCGATCTGTCCGTCCTCTCCGACGTCACCGCCCATCCCTATCGGCTGCAATGCGAGCAATGGAAGCTCGCGCGGGCCTTGCACAAGCGTGCGGCGGCCCTGCCGAATGTGCAGGTGATGTTCGACAGCGAGGCCGAGACCATCGTTCAGGACGACACCGGCGTCACCGTCACGGCGCGGACGCCTGACGGCCTGAAGACGTTCCGTGCCGCCTATGTCGCCGGCTGCGACGGCGCGCGCAGCACCGTGCGCGCAAGCGCGAAGCTCGATTTCGAGGGCGTCACCTATCCCGAGACCACCCTGCTCGCGACGACGGTCTTCCCGTTCGAGGATCATCTCGAGGGCCTGTCGAATGTCAGCTATTGCTGGAAGGAAGGCGGCAATTTCAGCCTGTTGAAAGTGCCGGGCCGCTGGCGCGTCTCGATCTATCCGGACGAGGGCATCCCGATCGATGACCAGATGACGCCCGAGGCGCTGAACGCCAGCCTGCAGGAGATCGTCGCCCGCCCTGAACCCTACCAGATCAACGAAAGCCGGCCCTACCGGGTTCATATGCGCATCGTTCCCAGCTATCGCGCCGGGCGCGTCGTGCTCGCGGGCGACGCCGCGCATGTCAACAGCCCGTCCGGCGGCATGGGCTTGAACGGCGGCATTCACGATGCCTTCGAGCTCAGCAGGGTTCTGATCGACATCATCAGGAACGGCGCCGACGACCGCCTGCTCGACCTCTACGACCGCCGGCGCAGGCCGATCGCGCAGAACGAAATCCTCATCCAGGCCGACCGCAACCGCGCGCGCATGCGCGAACGCGATCCCGCCCGCCGCCGTGAACTGCTGAGTGAACTGCAGGCCATCACCGGCGACCGCGCGCGTATGAAGACCTATCTGTTCAAAAGCTCGATGCTCGAAGGACTGCGGCTCGCCGCGGCGATCTCTTGAAGACAATCGACAGAAAAACGATACAGGCGACGATAGCTACCAGAAGCCCTCATCCTGAGGAGCGCCTGAAGGGCGCGTCTCGAAGGACGGGGGCGTGTGAGAAAAACATGGCGCGCGGCATAGCATCAAGTGCTTTTCGCAGCGAGGCGAGAGCTGCTGCCTCGGAGGCTGCGGCTTGTCGCCCCCGTCCTTCGAGACGCACGCTGCGCGTGCTCCTCAGGATGAGGGCTTCTGGTAGCTTCTGTGATCCGACTATCCGATAAATTAAGATCGATTCAATATCAGGGGAAGGACGATGGCATCCGCATCGGATCTGAAAGGCGGCGAGATCATCGCCCAAAGCCTGCACAAGCACGGCGTCGCAGCCGTTTTCTCGCTGGCAGGCACAGCACATACCTATCTGCTGCAGGCGCTGGCTCCGCTCGGCATCGACGTCGTCAGCACGCGCCATGAAACGGCGACCGTGCTGGCGGCCGACGGCTATGCGCGCACCAGCGGCAGGACCGGCGTCGCGCTCATCAAGAACGATCAGGGCCTGCCCAATGCCATGACCGGCATCTGCACCGCCAATGCCGCCTGCTCGCCTGTCGTGGTTCTCTCGTCTCTCAGCCCGGCCTCCTCCATCGAATCCGGCGGCGATCATTACGAGCTCGATATCGTCAAGCCCGTCGCCAAATGGGTGCGCATCGTGCCGTCGCCCGACCGCATGGCCGAATATCTCGCCATGGCCTTTCATCAGGCCTCGAGCGGCCGCCAGGGCGTTGCCGTGCTCGGCATCCCGCAGGAGTTCCAGGGCTTCACGTTAGCTGCCGTCGACATCCCGGTGCATCCGGTGGCGCGCCCGCCCGCGATTGCGGCGCAAGACGCCACCGCACTCGTCGACCTGGCGCTGAAAGCCAAACGGCCGATGATTGTTGTCGGCGGCGGCGCGCTGGCCTCTGGCGCAGGCCCGATCCTTCAGCATCTCGCCAAGACCTACGACATTCCCGTCGTCGGCAATTCGCACGGCCGCGGCCTTGTGCCGGAGGACAATCGCCACGGATTCTCCTGGCCGCTGGCGCAGGTGGCGGCGCGGCACGCCGATCTCGTGATCGCCGTCGGCATCCGCATGACCCAGCGCATGGGCTACGGCCTGCCGCCGCGTTTTTCGAAGACAGCGACCTTCGTCCAGATCGACATCCAGCCCGAGGCCATCGGCCGCAACCGGCCGGTCGATGTTCCCATCGTTGCCGACGCTACCTCGGCGCTCGAGGCTTTGAGCAGCGGCCTAACTGCTCAAAGCTTCAAGGGTTTTGGCGGCACCAAATGGGTCAACGACGCCATGGCGGCGCGCCTGCAGCGGATCGCCGAACTCGGCCGCGATCCGCAGGCCGAGATCCATCCCTATCAAATCGGCCGCACTCTGCAGGACCTTCTGCCGCCGGACGCTGTCGTCGTCGGCGATGGTGCCGACATTCTCAACTGGCTGCACGGGGTCTACTTCGTCAAACATCCGCGCTGCTACATGGATCACTATCCCTTCGGCTCCATGGGCGTCGGCACCGGCCTTGCCGTCGGCGCGGCTGTGGCCTTGCGCGAGGAAGCGCGCACGAGCGGCAAGCCGGCGCGGCCGCTGGTTCTGCTGACCGGCGACGGCGCCTTCGGCTTCTACTGCGCCGAACTGCACAGCCTCGCCCACGCGGATCTGCCGATCACCATCCTCATCGCCAATGACGGCGCCTGGGGCACCGAACACCACGGCCAGCTGCGCGCGCTCGGCACCAGCTTCAACTGCCTGCTCGGCAAGAGCGACTATCAGTATATCGGCGAAGCCTTTGGTTTTGCGACACGCAAGATCTCGGCTGGCGGCGAGGTTCACGACACGGTAAAATGGGCGCTGGGCACGGGTGGCCGAACGCTCGTCAATATCCTCACAGACACCGAGGCAGGCAAGGTCCGCAAGAGCGATCCGCGCGTGCAGACCATCGCCTTCGAGGACCTGGCCTCCAGCCTGAAAGTGCTCAGCACGCCAGATGTGGCGTGAGCTTTATTCGAGGGCAAGCTGGATCGTTTCGGCAACCAGCGCCGGCCGCTGGCTGCCCTCCAGCTCCAGCGTGTTCTCCATGACCAGCTTGGTGCCGGCGGGTGTCGCCTCGACCTGCTTGATCGTCTGGCGCAATCTCACCCGCGAGCCGCTGGCGACCGTCGCCGTATAGCGTACCCGGTCCGACCCGTAATTGAGCGTTCGCGTCTTGGCGCGGATCTGAAGCAGCGGAACGGCCAGGCGCGGCAGGCACGACAGCAGCAGATAGCCATGGGCAATCGTCTTGCCGTCCGGCATTTCGGCGGCGGCGCGTTTCACATCGACGTGGATCCACTGATGATCACCGGTGGCCTCCGCGAATTGATCAATCATCGCCTGCGTGATCGTCAGCCATTCGCTGGGGCCAAGTTCTTCGCCGATATGGGAGACGAGCTCGGCGGCGGTCGCGACAGCAAGCATGGAGATTCCGTTCCCGATGTTCAGGAGCTGGCTACAAAGGGCCGGCTCGGCAAGTACTTGCGGCGATGTCTAGCACATAGACGTGTGACCAGCACAAGGGTGTCATTCCTGACGCGCGGCCGGCGCGAGCGGGAACGACAGCAGCCCCCTAGAAGAACGCCTGCAGCCCCGTCTGCGCCCGCCCGAGGATCAGCGCATGCACATCATGCGTGCCCTCATAGGTGTTGACGGTCTCAAGATTCTGCGCGTGGCGCATGACGTGATAGCCGATCTGGATGCCGTTGCCGCCGTGCATGTCGCGGGCCTGGCGAGCGATGTCGAGCGCCTTGCCGCAATTGTTGCGCTTGACGATCGAGATCATCTCCGGCGCCATGCGCCCCTCATCCATCAGGCGGCCGATCCGCAAGGAGCCCTGCAGGCCGAGCGCGATCTCGGTCTGCATGTCTGCGAGCTTTTTCTGGAACAACTGCATGCCGGCAAGCGGCTTGCCGAACTGCTTGCGGTCGAGGCCGTATTGCCGGGCGCGATGCCAGCAGTCTTCCGCGGCGCCCATCGCGCCCCAGGAAATGCCAAAGCGCGCGCGGTTGAGACAACCGAACGGCCCCTTCAGGCCAGAAGCATTGGGCAGCAGCGCATCCTCGCCGACCTCGACATTCTCCATCACCACTTCGCCAGTGATGGACGCGCGAAGACTAAGCTTGCCGCCGATCTTCGGCGCTGAAAGTCCCTTCATCCCCTTCTCGAGAATGAACCCTCTGATCTGATTGTCGTGCGCGGCCGACTTGGCCCAGATGACGAAGACATCGGCGATCGGCGCATTCGATATCCACATCTTCGAGCCCGAGAGGCGGTAGCCGCCGGCGATCTTCTCGGCCCGCGTCTTCATGCCACCGGGGTCGGAGCCGGCATCCGGCTCGGTCAATCCAAAGCAGCCGATCCACTCGCCGGCCGCAAGCTTCGGCAGATATTTTCTGCGCTGCTCCTCTGAGCCGTACGCGTGGATCGGATACATCACCAGCGAGGACTGCACGCTCATCATCGAGCGGTAGCCGCTGTCGATGCGCTCCACTTCGCGCGCGACGAGACCGTAGGCGACATAGCCGGCACCGGCGCCCCCGTATTCCTCCGGCACCGTCACGCCGAGCAGCCCCGCCTCACCCATCTCACGGAAGATGGACGGGTCGCTCTTCTCTTCCAGATAGGCTTCCTCGACCCTCGGCGCGAGCTTGTCGGCGGCAAAGGCCGCCGCCGTGTCGCGGATCATCCGCTCGTCTTCGGTCAGTTGATCGTCCAGCAGGAACGGATCCTGCCATTGGAAACCGGCCGACGAGCGATGGGTTTGGGGTGCCGACATATGAATGACCTTTGGAGTGCGCAGAAGGCGCGCACCCTAGACGGGCGGCGGCATTGACGATAACAACAAATATCGCTCACTTTATGCGCAAATTCGATAAACTTTCATCCAGAGCCAATCCATGCGGCGGTCCTATACCCCCACAATTGCGGAGCTGGAGGCATTTTGCGCCTGCGCGCGCTACGGAACGACAATTCGCGCTGCTCATCATCTGGGGTTGACGCAGAGCTCCGTCAGCCGCTCCATCGGCCTCCTCGAAGACCGCCTGGGCGTCACCTTGTTCCAGCGCATCCGCCAGCGCCTGGCGCTGTCGGACGCCGGCCGGTTGTTCGAGCGCGACGCCCAGGAGATTCTGGCCGACATCGAGGAAGCCTCACTGAAAGTGATGGCCTTCGGCGGCCAGAGCGAAGTGCTGAGCCTTGCCGTGCTGCCGACCTTCGCCAATCGCTGGCTGATCCCGCGGCTCGGCCGCTTCCGCGCCGTTGCGCCGGGCGTGACGGTCGACATCACCTCCCGTCTCGATACGGTCGATCTGGAGGCGGAGCCATTCGACGCCGTCCTTCAACGCGGCCCCGTCGAGCAGGACACGCCCGGCGTTCTGCATCTCATGGACGAACGACTGATCGTCGTCGCATCGCCCGAACTGCTCGGCGGCAGCCGCAGTCTTGACGACCGGCAGCTTGCCGCCTTGCCCTTGCTGCAGCAGGCCACCCGCCCGACCCTGTGGCTGGAGTGGTTCGAGGCTGCCGGTCTCGATCCGCGCACGACATTGCGCGGCGCGCGGTTCGAGCAATTCTCCATGGTTCTTGAGGCCGCGGTCGCTGGGCTTGGCGTGGCGCTCGTGCCGGGGTTCTCCGCCGCGCGGGAGATCGCCTCCGGCGCTCTGGTCAACGCCTCGACCAATACGATTGTCGGCGAATTTCCCTATCGGCTGTCCTATCGCCCCGGCAGTGAGACTCACGCCGGCCTGCGCGACTTCCTGGCCTGGATAAAGACCGAAGCCGCGTCCGCGTCAGGCGGCTAGCTCACTTGCCCAACATTCGCGCCAGCGCCGCGTACCAGGGATGGTCTGGATCTGCGAGCGCCAGATGGGTCTGGAAATGATCCGCCCCTTCGAAGCGGAAGACCTCGAAGGGCGCACTGGCCTTCTCGAGCAGCCAGGCCATCAGCTCATTCGACCGCAGTACGCGTTCCGTATCAGCACTGCCCCAGCCCAGCACGATCGGCATTTCCGAGAGCGCGGCAAAACTCACGGGACTTGATGAAACATCATCCTGTGGATGTTGCAGCACTTTGAGATAAGCAAGCTCTTCAAGACTCCCCGGCTGCGGGTCGTCATGATGAAGATCAAGAATTCCGCTGATCGGCAGGATGCCTCGCAACTCCGAGCCAAGCCGGCCCTTCCAAAGATCGTTCCGAAGCGCCACCATCATCGCAAGATGCCCGCCGGCCGAATGGCCGCTCAGATAGAACCGGCTCGCATCGCCGCCGAATTCCGCAACCCGCGCACGCACCGCTGCCACCGCCTCTATGCAATCGTCGATGATCGTCGGCAGGCGATGCGCCGGTGCGAGCCTGTAAGTGGTTGCCACCAAAATGGCGCCTGATGCGATCACCCCCGGCGCCATAAAGCCGGTCCATTCCTTGTAGCCACTCATCCAGCCGCCGCCATGGATGAATATAAGCACAGGCAACGAACCTTTGCTTTGCGCTGGTGCGAAAACATCGAAGCGCTGCCAGGGCTCGTCGCCCCATACAACATCGCGATGTGCGACAATGCCCGGCTGCGGCCGGGCCGAGAGTTCGAGCGCGAGGTCCGAGTAGGCAGCGGCTGCTGGATGAGGAGCCGCCGGCCGTTCGTCGAGCAGGAATCCGTGGATGAGCTTTTTCATGATGCGCCGCGTCAGACCGCGAAGTTGAACAGTCGCGGCAGCCAGAGCACCAGGCCTGGCACAAGGGTCGCGATCAGCATCACCGCGATCAGTGTGAGGATGAACGGCGGCGTTTCGCGGAAGATGGCGCCGATCGGCGTTCCGGTCAGGCCGCTGATGACGAACAGCAGCAGGCCATGGGGCGGCAGCGCCAGCCCCACCATCATGTTCATCATGATGATGACGCCGAAATGGACGAGATTGATGCCGAGCCCTTCGGCGACGGGAACCAGCAGCGGCACGATGACGAGCAGGATGGTGATCTCATCGATGGCGACAGCGAGCAGCAGCAGCAGCACATTGACGCTGAGCAGGAAGGCCACCGGCGGCAGGTTCCAGGCAACGAGCGTGTTGCGCAGGAGTTGAGGCACGTTTTCATTGGCGACCGCATAGTTGAAGACGAAGGCGCCGGACATGATGAGGCCGATGGACGCCGTCTGCCGCACGGTGTCGGAGATCACATCGTAAACCTGCGCCAGACCGACAGACCGATAGAACACCAGCGCCAGGACCAGCGCATAGGCGGCGGCGATGGCAGCCGCTTCCGTCGGCGTCGCAATGCCTGAATAGATGATGCCCAGCAGGATGCCCGGCAGGGCCAGCGGCGGCAGCGCACGCAGAAAAATCGGCCCGATCGCCCTCCACGTCGGCGGCTTCTCCGCCGGAAAATCGCGCCGCCGCGCGATGATGGCGATGGCCAGCATCATCGCGCCGGCGCTGGCGACGGCAGGCACGACACCGGCCAGAAACATGGCGCCGACCGAGACATTGGCGATCAGCGCATAGAAGATCATCGGAATGGACGGCGGCACCAGCGGTCCGAGCGTCGCCGCCACCGCCGATGTCGCGGCGGCAAAGCCCGCCGGATAACGCCCGTTGCGCGTCATCATCCGCGCGACGATGAGGCCCGGCCCCGCGGCATCCGCCACAGCGCTGCCGCTCATGCCGGAGAAGACAAGGTTCGAGACGACGTTGACATGGGCAAGCCCGCCGCGAAATCGCCCGACCAGCGCCTGCGCCAGCAGCAGAAGCCGCTCCAGCACGCCGCTCGCATTCATCAGGTTGGCAACGAAAATGAACAGCGGAATGGCGAGCAGCAGATAGTTGTTGTAAAGCCCGTTCATCGTCTGGTCGACGACGAGGCCGGGGTCCTGATGGGTCACCGCCAGATAGGCGAAACCGGCCGCGAGCATGGCGAGCCCCATCGGCGCGCCCAGCACGGCGCCGGTCAGAAACACTGCCGCCAGAACCCATAATCCTAAAGTCATTACGGGCCCCGTGCCTAAAGACGATTGCGCCAATCGCTGCGGCTGAGTTCGAAGAGACGCAGCGCCCAGCGCACCAATGTCGCGGCAAGGAAAATGCCGAAGCAGAAATAGACGACATCGAGCCGCCATAGCATCACCGGCGTCCGCTCGCGCCAGAGAAACAGGATGTAGTCGAACGCCGCCGGCAGCGACCATGCGATGATGCCGCCGAGCAGGAGAATGCGCAGCACCGCGACGATGCGGCGGCCCTGCGGCGGCAGGTTGCGGTCCACCAGGTCGAAGCAGATCTGCCGCCGGTCCTCAACGAGGAAGCCATTGGCGAGAAAGATGATCCAGATGAAAAGCACAACGGTCACTTCATCGGCCCATGCAACCGCATCGCCGGCCGTATGACGCACGGCGACCTTGTAGAGAAACACCACAAAGACGATGACGAACAGCAGATTGCAGAGGATTTCCACGCCGCGCTGAGCGCGGCGGATGGCTTTCTGCCAGGCGCCGCGATCGGCGGAAGCGGTCATCGCGTTTTCAGATTGCATCACGGCAGGTCTTACTGCGTTTCAACCACGCGCTTCAGCAATCCGGCATTCCAGTCCTTGGCGAGATCGGAGCCGGCATAGGATTTGTCCGCCAGGGTGCGGAATGGCGCGAGATCGATTGCATCGACCGACAGGCCCTTGGCCTTCAGCGCGTTGACGATCTCGGCTTCGTCCTTCAGGCGGCCTTCATCGTTTTCACGCGCGGCAGTGACGGCCGCCTCGCTGACGGCCTTCTTCTGCTCCGGGCTCAGCTTGTCCCAGAACGGCTTGGCGATGGCGAAGAACACCGGCTGCACCAGATGCGACGTCAGCACCACCTGCTGCGTGACTTCATAGAGTTTGGCGGCATTGAGAATCGACAAAGGATTTTCCTGGCCGTCGATGGTGCCGGTCTTCAGGGCCAGATAGACCTCCGGCATGCCGAGCGGTACCGGGCTGACGCCAAGCGTGCGGCCGAGCACCAGCCATTCGGGGCCGGCCGGCATGCGCATCTTCACGCCGGCGAGATCGGCCGGCGTCTTGACGTCGCGCTTCTGGCGCAGGTTGACCTGTCGCGTGCCGAGATAGGCGGTGGCGAGAATCTCGATGCCCATCTTGTCCGACACCGCCTTGCGGTATTCGGCGCCGATCGGCCCGTCGAAGACATGGCGCATATGGGTGTAATCGCGAAAAATATAGGCGCGATTGAACAGGCCCCATTCGGGAAGCTGCTGCGCCACCTCGAACGTCGTCATCGTGCTCATTTCAAGATTGCCGCGCTGCAGGGCCGGCACTTCCGTCCCCTGCCGGAACAGGCTGGAAGCGGGATAGGCTTCCGCCACAACGCCGACTTTGGCCGAGGCGATCGACGCCTTGAAGGTCTCCAGCGACCTGGCCAGGAAATCGGACGGCGGCGCAGCGCAGGAGATCCGCAACGCGATGTCGGCGGCAGCAGCCTGATTAAGCGATACAAATCCGGCAACGAGACCCATCGCCAGGATACCCAAAGACTTTCCAACCATGCTGCGCCTCCTCCGCGAAATGCGGCCGTTCGGGCAAGCAAAGGGCTTGCCATAAATGGAGGCTAGTTTTATAAAATCTGTAAATCAATATAAAATTATGGACTCCCATGAACTTTTCCGGCGATCTCGAACCGGCCGATGAAACGCTCTCGCTGATGGAACGGGCCTATCTGCGTCTGCGCCTGGGCATTCTCAGCGGGGATCTGCCGCCGGGAACGCGTCTGCGCGCCGCCGACCTCCAGGATCGGTTCGGCCTGGGGCTGACGCCGATCCGCGAGGCGTTGATGCGCCTGACCAGCGAAGGCCTGGTCGACGCGGAGACGCATCGCGGCTCGCGGGTCAGCAGCGCATCGCTCAAGGCCTTTGCCGACCTCATGGACGCACGCCAGGAGATCGAGGCGACCTGCCTGCGGCGGGCGATCGCACGCGGCGATGCCGCATGGGAAGCCGAGATCGTCGCCTCCATGCATCTCCTGATCAGGACACCCCTGCCTGGCGATGCCGACAATCGCGCTGCGACGGCCGACTGGGAGAAATATCATCGCCGCTTTCACTTCGCCTTGGTTTCCGCCTGCGGCTCGGAATGGCTGTTGCGCTTCTGGAATACGCTGGCCGACCAGTCGGAGCGCTATCGGGCCATCCGCCTCCTCCGGCGCAGCGAGACGGCCGCCGAGGTGCGCGACATGAATGGCGAACACACTGCCATCATGAATGCGGTCGTCGGTCGCGACACGGAGTTGGCGATCAGCCTGATGAGCACGCATCTGAAGGCAACCGAACGAGCAATCGCCCGTCTGCTGGGCAACGACTCACAAACCGTGAAGAAGACGTGATCCATGCGTGAAACCATCGAGACCGGCCTGCCGCAGCCCAACCAGCCGTTCGCCTGGGCGACACGCGCCGGCGGCTTCATCTTCACGACGCACGGCCCCGTTCAGGCCGACGGCACCATTTTGCAGGCGCCGATCGAAGCGCAGACGCGCCTCACCCTCGACAATCTCAAGACTGCTCTCGAGAAGGCGGGCGCCGGCCTTGGCGATGTGGCGCAGGTGCAGATTTTCCTGATCGATATGGCCGACATGGCGCCGGTCGATCGCATCTACCGGGAATATTTCTCGGCGCCTTATCCGACGCGGGCCAGCCTGGTCGTGGCCGGCCTCGTCGCGCCCGGCATGCGCATCGAGCTTTGCGCCGTCGCCATGAGTAAAATGTGACGGGCTGAACCAACGCACTCACGGCCAGCCGCTGTTACACCGATTCCAGTGACGGTTCGTCCCCAACGGCACGCCAGATGGCGTCGTCCCAGAGGCGGATGCCTCCCGTAATCCCCGCATCGTTCGAGGCAAGCCGCACATTGACAGGGAGGTCCACCACGACCTTCTCGGAATTTCCGCCGCCGAGATAGAGCACATCGTAATGCAGCAGCGAGCGGACGGTTTCGACCACCTTGAGGACACGTCGGTTCCACGCCTTCTTGCCGATAGAGCGACGCGCCTTGTCACCGATATAGCCGTTGTAGGTCTTGCCCTTGTGGACAGGATGATGCGCAAGCTCGAGATGGGGCGCCAGGATGCCGTTGCTGAACACCGCACTGCCGACACCTGTTCCCAGTGTCAGCACCACTTCCAGCCCGTGCCCGGCGACAATGCCGAGGCCCTGCACCTCCGCATCATTGAGCAAACGGGCAGACTTGCCGAGGCGATGCGCGACCGCATCCTCCAACGCAAAATAACGCCAGATCTTGGTGCCGAAGTGCGGAGCGGTGATGACGCACCCGTTCCGTATCACCCCGGGAAAGCCGATCGAGATACGGTCGAAAGGCGCCAGCGGCGCGGTGAGATCGGCGATGGCGCGCAACAGGGTTTCCGGCGGGCATGGATAGGGCGTCGGGATCCGAACGCGTTTATGGAGCATCTGGCCGGCACCATCGAGCACCGACGCCTTGAGCGCCGTGCCGCCGACATCGATCGCGAGCGTTCGCGGCAAGGTTTTCAGACTGGTGCCGATCTCCGCCTGCGGAGTGCCCCACCAGTCCGCACGCTCGATCGAACTCATCGTCATTCCAACCCCGTCGCCGCCACATCGGCAAAGACATGCAGCGAACCTTTAGGATGAAGATGGACCGAAGGCAAAGCCTCGTCACCGTCGCGAAACCTGCGAAGAATCTCTCGCTTATCTCGCCCTGCGACCAGAAACGCGGCCTGCGCGCTGCTTTCCAGCGCCGGATAGGTCAGCGTGATGCGCATATCCGATTTGGGACCGGGCGCGGCCACAACCCACCGGTCGCGTTCGCCGAGCGCCGGACTGCCCGGAAACAGGGAGGCCGTATGCCCGTCCTCGCCAAGCCCCAGGAGGTTGACATCGAACAACGGCCGCGCCGGATCGAAACGGTCCGCGCCATAGAACGATCTCAGCTCGCGATCATAGGCGGCGGCGGACGCTTCCGGGCTGACACCTTCGGTCGGAACCGGATGGATGTTGCCCGCAGGCACCGGCACATGCGCGAATAGCGCTTCCTGCACCATGCGATAATTGCTCTGCGCGTCGTCGTGCGGCACGAACCGCTCATCGCCCCAGAACCAATGCATGCGCGGCCAGGGAAAACGGTCGCGATAGCCTGGCTGCGCCAAATATTGATACAGCCGCCGCGGCGTCGAGCCCCCCGAGAGGGCGACACTGAAAATTCCATCCTTACGCATGGCGGCTGCAAGCAGCCAATCCGCCACGCGCCGCGCCAGTGCCTCAGGATCGGCAAAGGTCTCCAGATGAATCTGAGCAGCGCGCGTCATCGGACTGTCTTCCCGGCATAGATGTCCATGACCTTGCCGAGCAATTGCAGCGCCTCGGCCTTGCTACGCTGGAACGAGTTGCGGCCGATGATCGAGCCGAACCCGCCGCCGTCATGGATGGCGCGAAACTCGTCGAGCAGCTTTTCATTGTCCATGACCGCGGCACCGCCGGAGAAAATGACGATGCGCCGGCCGGCAAAAGCGCAATCGACGACGTGACGGACACGCTCCGCCTGCGTCGCGATGGGAATATGCCGCTCTTCGTAAATCTTGCGGGCCGCCGCCTGTTCCAGATGCGCCGTGGGCAATTTGACCTTGATGATATGCGCGCCGAGCTGAGCTGCGATCTGCACCGCATAACCGATCACATCCACCGCTGTCTCGCCCTCTTTCGACAAGGCCGAGCCGCGCGGATAGGACCAGAGGACAACCGCCAGTCCATGGCGCTTTGCCTCTTGCGCACAGACGCGGAATTTTTCGTACATATCGAATTCATGCGCCGATCCCGGATAGATCGTGAAGCCGATCGCGCAACAGCCGAGCCGCAGGGCATCCTCGACGCTGGCGGTCAAAGCCTGGTCCGGGTCCTTGTCGTCACGCAGAGAGTCGGCGTTGTTGGCCTTGAGGATTAGAGGGATCTCGCCGGCGAACGCGCGGGCGCCGGCTTCGAGAAAGCCGAGCGGCGCCGCATAGGCATTGCAGCCGGCCTCGATCGCCAGTTCGAAATGATAATACGGATTGTAGGCCAGCGGATTGGGCGCAAAGGAGCGTGCCGGCCCATGTTCAAAGCCCTGGTCAACCGGCAGGATAACCAGTTTCCCCGTGCCGGCCAGCCGGCCATGGTTCAACAATCGCGCCAGATTGGTCAGCGTGCCCGCATTGTCGGCTTCGTACCAGCTCAGAATTTCCTTCACGCGCGGCGTCATCGTCGTTCTCTCCTGAAGCTGGAAAACCTTTGCTCTCGTCGTCCGTTTTCGCTCAGGCAACCGGCAAGGGCAAAACGAATTTCCGCATCGCCTTGGCGAAGCCTTCGTTGTCATTGCTGTCTGCCACCGCGCTTGCCTGCGCCTTCACCGCTTCGCTGGCATTGCCCATGGCGATGGAAAATCCGCTCTTGTTGAACATCAGGATATCGTTCGGCATATCGCCGATCGTCGCGATCTGTTGCGGCGAAATATTCGACAGCCTGGCCAGCGTGGTGACGACCATGCCCTTGTTGGCCTGGGGATGCGTCACATCGAGATAATAGGGCTGCGAACGCGCGGCGCTTGCCTTGCCTCCCAGCTCCATCTGCGCGGCCTTCTCGCAAGCAGCGACAAGGTCGTGATCATCAGACACACCCACGATCTTGCTCGCCCGTGCCAGATGCGCCTCGGTAAACGACGGCACGACTTCAGCATCGAACTTCACCGTCCACGCCTCATGCGCCACATGCGGCGCCGTCTTGTTGCGGACCAGCCACGCTGTTTCGGTATAGACCCAGATATCCAGCCCCCGGGAGACAAGCAGGTCGTGCACCTTCCTGGCAATCGCCGGATCAAGCGCATGGCTCTCGATGACCGACAGATCCGAATTGACGATCACACCACCGTTGAAGCCGGCAATGAACCCCTGAAGATCCAGCGGTTCGATCAGCATGCTCATTCCGCGTGGCGGGCGGCCACTGGTCAGCGCTAGCCTGATGCCGGCCTGGCCCAATTCCCGGACAGCATCTCTCGCCTCCTCGGTCAGTTCCTTCTTCGTCGTGACCAGCGTGCCGTCCACGTCGGCCACCACCAGGCGGATGTCGCGCTGGCCGCTCACCGGGCTTCTTCCGATGGCAGCCCGACCGGCCGCCAGGCGCGCGGACCATCCCGCCTGATCAGTTCGTCGGCCGCCTTCGGGCCATCCGTGCCAGACCTATAGACAGGAACATCCGCCTTTCCCGCCCCCCAGTCGTCGATGATCGGCTGGACGATGCGCCACGCCTGCTCCACCATGTCCGCGCGCATGAACAGAGTCAGATCTCCGGTCATCACGTCATAGAGCAAGGTTTCATAGCCAACGTTGCGCTCCTTGGGAAACCAGTCGGCATAGCGGAAGTCCATCCTGACCGCGGCGAGATCGACCACCGGACCGCGGCGCTTGACCTCGAACTGCAAGGAGATTCCTTCGTTCGGCTGGATGTCCAGCACCAGCCAATTGGGCCGCAGAGTATCGACGGGCGTATCGAGAAACGCCGCATAGGGCGCCTGCTTGAAGCAGATGGCGATCTCGGTCTTGCGCTGCGACATGTGCTTGCCGGTGCGCACGTAGAACGGCACGCCGGCCCAGCGCCAGTTGTCGATCTCGATCTGCATTGCGACATAGGTCTCGACATCGGAATTCGCCGCGATTTCGGGCTCCTGCCGGTAGGCCTTGACCGTCTTTCCAAGCACGGTCCCCGACCCATATTGGCCGCGCACGGCAGCACTCGGTTTGATGGCCGGCATGGCGGCGAAAACCTCGGCTTTCTTGTTGCGGATCGAAGCCGCATCGAAGCCCACCGGCGGCTCCATCGCCACCATCGACAGCAACGAGAAGACATGGTTGGGCACCATGTCGCGCAGGGCCCCGGTCACTTCGTAGAACTCGCCGCGCTGTTCGACGCCGACGGTCTCGGCCACGGTAATCTGGACATGATCGATGCGGTCACGGTTCCAGATCGGCTCGAAGAGGCCGTTGGCGAAGCGGAACGCCATGATGCTCTGCACCGGATCCTTGCCCAGGAAATGATCGATCCGGAAAATCTGGTCCTCCTGCAGCGTCCGCAGGATATGAGTGTTCAATTCCCGCGCCGAAGCCAGGTCGTGTCCGAACGGCTTTTCGATCACCACACGACGCCAGAACCGCCGCACGCCGTGCCTGTCTTCCTTCTGGTCGGTGAGTTCCGCCCGGCCGAGCAATTCCACCACGGTGCCGAAAAGCCGATCGGCCAGCGCGAGATAGAAGATGACATTGCCGCCGGTCTGATGCTCCGCTTCGGCATGCTCGAGCACGCCGCGCAGCTCCTCGTAGAGATCCGGCTTCGTCACATCGCCCCGGACATAGTACATCCGGTCGGCGAGCCGCTTCCATGCCCTCTCGTCGATGCGATCAAGATCCGACTCGCTGGCGGCGTTGCCGACGAAATGTTTCAATTCTCCATAGAGATAATCGCGCCAGCCTTCGGCCGTCTCATCGGTGCGTCCCACGCCGATCAGGGCAAAATTCTCCGGCAGGACACGGGTGCGCACGAGATTGTAGAGAGCCGGCATCACCAGCCGCTTGGTCAGATCGCCAGTGGCGCCGAAGATCACCATCACGCAGGGATCGGCTGGCTTCGCCGCACGTTGCGGCGGACACTCTATCAATTGCGTGGTGTGTGGCGTTTCTTCATCCAGCATTCTGCTACTCCGCCAGGTTCTGTTTTGGCCCATTCCCGGATTGTGGCAAGCTATGGCTTGTCGTTGGGCTTCGCAGCCGCGGGCCTGTGCGCCTCGACATGCCCACCGAAGCCGAAGCGCATAGCAGACAGTATTTTTTCGCCGAAAGTATGATCTTGCCGGGAGCGGAAGCGGGCATAGAGCGCCGACGAGAGCACCTCGGCCGGCACGGCCTCCTCGATCGCAGCCTCGATGGTCCAGCGGCCCTCGCCCGAATCTTCGACAAAGCCCGAGAACTGTTCCAGCTGCGGATCCTTGACCAGCGCCGCGGCGCTGAGATCGAGCAGCCACGACGAGATGACGCTGCCGCGCCGCCAGACCTCAGCGATATCGGGCAGGTTCAGTTCAAACCGCTCATCCTCAGGGAGCGACTTCGAGTCCTTGTTGCGCAGGATGTCGAAGCCTTCGGCGTAGGCCTGCATCAGTCCATATTCGATGCCGTTGTGCACCATCTTGACGAAATGGCCGGCGCCGCTTGGACCGGCATGAATATAACCGCGTTCGGCGCGCGGATCCTCGCCTTCACGCCCGGGCGTACGCGGAATGGTGCCAAGGCCCGGCGCCAGCGCCGCGAAGATCGGGTCGAGATGGTTCACGGCTTCCTTTGTGCCGCCGATCATCATGCAATAACCGCGCTCAAGACCCCATACACCACCGGAAGTGCCGCAATCGACATAACGGATTTTCTTTTCTGCCAATGTTCTGGCGCGGCGCACATCATCCTTGTAATAGGAATTGCCACCATCGATGATGATGTCGCCGGGTTCCAGCAGGCCGCCCAGGCCTTCGACGGTCTCCTCGGTGATCCGGCCGGCCGGCAACATCACCCACAACACCCGCGGCTTCTCGCCAAGCGACTTCACCATCTCAGCAAGCGACGTCGTACCGGTTGCCCCTTCCTTCGCCAGCGCCTCGCGGGGGGCGGCATTGGCGTCGAAGACAACGCAGCTATGTCCCGCCTTCATGAGCCGCCGGGAGATATTGCTGCCCATGCGACCCAGTCCGATGATGCCGATCTGCATTTGATTCGCTCCTTATACCGGTGCTTCTGCGCGGGCTGCTTTCAATGATGGCAGCACAATAACCGTATAGCCTCCCTCTCGCGGACCAGGAAGCACGCGAGAGGGGCCGCGGCGGGCTATGTCTGAATGGCGTTGATGCAAAGATCATCGAGCTGGCGATGCACATCGGTTGCTATGATCATGATTCGATCCCGCGTCGTCTGCAAACAACAACAATTTGCTCAAACGACAACAATTTGAAACGGTCACGCCGGAGGTTCGTTCCATAAATTGTTGCGCTGACTCTTCACGGATTTGTGTCATCGTTTTGAGGCGGTGGCTCCCGGCCTGACATGTCATAACCTGCAGCAGGTAAGATCGAACACGCAGCGCCAGGATGGCGGCTGATACGGCCCAGCCAGGCGACAGTTCGACGCTATCGCAAGAGGATGCCCGCATGGCCTACAAGGTGCAAGTCGGTCCGTCGCAAATCGCCATCCATCAGGGACAGACCGTGCTGGTGACCGAGCCCGATGGCCAGGTGAACTGGCCGAGCCCGCGCGGACTCTACTTCCGCGATACAAGGATGATCAGCGCCTGGGCCATCTATGCGAATGGCGAGCCATGGGACCTGCTGAACGGCGGCGCTGTTTCTCACCACGCGGCGCGCATTTTCCAGACCAACCACGCCTTCGCGAGCGAGGATGGGCCGATCGCAGCGCGTACTCTGGGCCTGATGATCGGCCGCCATATCGATGGCGGACTGCACGAAGACATCGACATTACCAACAATGGCCGCACCCCGGTGCGCTTCAACCTGGAGATCGCCATCCGTGCCGATTTTGCCGACATCTTCGAGGTCAGAAGCGAACATATCGTGAGGCGCGGCCGCATCACAACCACATGGTCGGGCGCGCGCCAGACGCTGCGCATGACCTACCGCAACAAGGATTTCAGCCGCGAACTGATTGTCCACACCGGCGCGGGCGACGGCGGGCCGGCCGTCAACGCCAACGGGCGGATAAGTTTCGACATTGCGCTGAAACCGGGCCAGGCTTGGCACCGCTGCCTGATCTACGATCTCGCGGACGGCGGAAAACAGTTGCGGGCGTCGCGGCAATGCACCCATGCCAGCGCCACATCCGATCATGCCGTCAAGGTGGACGAATGGCAGCGCACGGTATTGAAGATCACCAGCAGCAATGAGGAGTTCTACCGCTGCTATCACCAGGGCATCCAGGACATGGCGGCCTTGCGGCTGCCGCTGAGAGGCACCGATCACATGGTGTTCGTGCCCGCCGCCGGCCTTCCGTGGTTTGTGGCGCTGTTCGGCCGCGACAGCCTGATCGTCTCGCTGCAGACGCTGATCGTCTATCCTGACTTTGCCGCCGGCGCGCTGGAAATCCTGGGCCAGTATCAGGCGACGCAACGCGACGATTATCGTGATGCCGAGCCCGGCAAAATCCCGCACGAATTGCGCTATGGCGAACTGGCGCATTTCAGGCTGATCCCGCACACGCCCTATTACGGCACCGCCGACGCGACGCCGCTTTATCTGGTGGCGCTGCACGCGGCATGGCGCGCCACCGGCGACCGTGGACTGATCGAACGGCATCTGGCGACGGCGGAAGCCTGCCTCACCTGGATCGATGAATATGGCGATCGCGACGGCGACGGCTTCCAGGAGTATCAGACGCGCTCGAGCGCCGGCTACGAGAACATGTCGTGGAAGGATTCCGGCGATGCCGTCGTCTATCCCGACGGCACCCTGGTGCGCGGACCGAAGGCGCTGTGCGAACTGCAGGGCTATGTCTTCGATGCCTGGCTGCGCATGGCCGAAATCTACGAGGAACTGGGTGACAAGCGGCACGCCAGCAGATTGCGCAACAAGGCCGCCGCCCTGTTCAAGGCGTTCAACGAGACATTCTGGGACGAAGATTCCGGCTTCTACGCCTATGCACTGGATGGCGACAAGAAGAAGGTGTTGTCGGTGGTCTCCAATATCGGACACTGCCTGTGGTCCGGCATCATCGCGCCCGAACGCGCTGGCGTTGTGATCAAGCGTCTGATGCGCGGCGACATGTGGAGCGGCTGGGGCATTCGCACATTGTCGGGCGATCATCCGGCCTTCAATCCCTACAACTATCAGACCGGCGCCGTGTGGCCGCATGACAATGCGCTGATCGCACTCGGCATGCGCCGCTATGGATTTGCCGCCGAAGCGGCCGCGGTGGCGCGCGACATCAGCGGCGCGGCAAGCCATTTTCTGCTGAACCAATTGCCCGAGCTCTATGGCGGATTGCAGCGCGACCCCACGAATTTCCCGGTGCAATATCTCGGCGCCAACGTGCCGCAGGCCTGGGCGGCCGCTTCGCCGTTCATGCTGCTGCAAGCCATCCTGGGGCTGCAGCAGGATGCGCCGCGCGGCAAATTATACGTCGATCCTGCCTTGCCCGACTGGCTCCCCGACGTCACCTTGATCGACCTGCGGCTGGGACGCCGGCGTTTCACCATCCGGTTCTGGCGCGACGGCAAGGACACGCTATTCAAGGTGCTGTCAGGCAATGCCGCCGTCGTGGAGCGGATGAGCATCGTCATCTCCGGAAGTTTGGCGACCACGGAGATGCAAAGCCACGCGCCGGCACGAACACCGAGGGCCAGGCGTAGTGCTCCCGCCGCTCGCACTTCCGGCAAATCCAAAAAAACTGAATGAACCTTCGGCGAGATCGGCTGCCTAAATTACGTGCGACCGCCCTCATACTTTGGCACTACGCCCTATCCGGCCATTTCGGCTTGTTAATTCGGATGACGGCGGCATAATCTCACCCGAAGCTGGACCTCGAGCTCAAAAGGTATCTCCGGGTGAGTGACGAGTTCATTCTTGAATGCAGCGGCCTGACCAAAGAATTCGCCGGCTTTGTCGCGGTTCAGGACGTCGATTTGCAGGTACGCCGCGGCACCATTCATGCCCTCATCGGACCCAATGGAGCGGGAAAGACCACCTGCTTCAACCTGCTCACGAAATTCCTGATCCCCACCCGTGGACAGATCCGCTATGACGGGAACGACATCACCGCGCTGAACCCGGCAGACGTCGCCCGGCTCGGCCTGGTGCGATCGTTTCAGATTTCGGCCGTGTTCCCGCATCTGACGGCGCTCGAAAACGTCCGCATCGCCCTGCAGCGCCAGCGCGGGGAATCGATGGATTTCTGGCGCTCCAAATCGGTGCTGAACAGCCTCAATCATCGCGCCCATGAGTTGCTCGACGATGTCGGCGTCGGCGCTTTCGCCGGCACCGTCGCTGTCGAGATGCCTTATGGCCGCAAGCGCGCGCTTGAAATTGCAACAACGCTGGCGCTGGACCCGCAGATCATGCTGCTCGACGAACCGATGGCGGGAATCGGCCACGAAGAGATCGACAAGATTGCCGCGCTCATCAAGCGCATTTCGGCGAAGCATACGGTCCTGATGGTCGAGCACAATCTGAATGTGGTCGCCGATCTGTCCGATACGATAACGGTGCTGACGCGCGGCCGCGTCCTCACGGAGGGCAATTACGCCACCGTCTCACAGGATGCGCGGGTCAAGGAAGCCTATCTGGGATCGGCCCATGCTTGAACAACTCGCGCCTCGTGCGTCGGACCTCGACGCAGCGCTTCTCACTGTCGAAAATCTTCAGTCATGGTACGGCGAATCCCACATTCTTCATGGCGTGGATTTCCACATCCAGCCCGGTGAAGTGGTGACCCTGCTCGGCCGCAACGGCGCCGGCAAGACCACGACCTTGAAATCCATCATGGGATTGATCGGCAAACGCACCGGATCGATCCGCTTCCGCGGCACCGACATCATCCACGCCTCGCCGCATAAGATCGCCCGGCTCGGCATGGCCTATTGTCCGGAAGAGCGCGGTATTTTCTCCAGCCTCAATGTCCAGGAAAATCTCCTGCTGCCGCCGCGCATCGCCGACGGTGGCCTGTCCCTCGACGCGATTTTCGAGCTGTTTCCCAATCTGAAGGAGCGACTCGCGAGCCAGGGCACCAAATTGTCGGGTGGCGAACAACAGATGCTGGCGATCGCCCGCATTCTGCGCACCGGCGCGAAATTCCTGATGTTCGACGAACCGACGGAAGGCCTGGCGCCGGTCATCGTCGAACAGATCGGCCATACCATCGCCCGGCTGAAATCGCAGGGCTTCACGATCCTGCTGGTCGAACAGAATTTCCGCTTCGCCTCGGAGCTGGCGGATCGGTTCTATGTCGTCGAGAATGGCAAGGTCATCGATCGTTTTTCCAAAGAGACCCTGCCCGCCAATATGGAGAAGCTCGCCAGCTATCTCGGCGTCTAGCGTTTTTGATTCGAGTTAAAGTGGAGGGAAAGATGAATAGAGTACATTCAATCCTGATGTTCGGCGTCGCGATGGCGCTCAGCACCGCGGCTATGGCGCAAGACAAGACCGTCAAGGTCGGCAATCTCAGCGACCAGTCCGGTCTCTATGCCGATCTGGGCGGACCGGGTTCCACCCTCGCGGCTCAGATGGCCGTGGAAGATTCAGGGCTTGTCGCCAAAGGCTGGAAGATCGACGTGATCGCCGGCGATCACCAGAACAAGCCCGACGTCGGCACCAACATCGCCCGCCAATGGCTCGATGTGGACAAGGTCGACGTCATCGTCGACGTGCCGAGCTCCGGCGTCGCGCTCGCCGTCAATACGGTGGTCAAGGAAAAGAATGCCGTCTTTCTCAATTCCGGAGCCGCCGCGTCCGACCTGACGAATTCGCAATGCTCGCCCAACACCGTGCACTGGACCTACGACACCTACCTGCTGGCCAACGGCACCGGCAAGGCCGTCGTCAAGGCAGGCGGCGATAGCTGGTTCTTCCTCACCGCGGATTACGCCTTCGGCGCCGCGCTTGAGCGCGACACCACGGCCGTCATCAATGCCAACGGCGGCAAGGTGCTCGGCGCCGTCCGGCATCCGCTCAACACGTCCGATTTCTCCTCCTTCCTGCTGCAGGCGCAGTCGTCGAAGGCGAAGGTGATCGGCCTCGCCAATGCCGGCGGCGACACCACCAACGCCATCAAGCAGGCGGCGGAATTCGGCATCGTCTCGGGTGGCCAGAAGCTTGCGGCGCTGCTGCTGTTCATCACCGACGTCCATTCCCTCGGCCTCAACATCGCCCAGGGCCTGACCTTCACCGAGACCTTCTACTGGGACATGAACGACCAGACCCGCGCCTTCTCCAAGCGGTTCAGCGAGCGCATGAAGAACAAGGCGCCGCCGAGCATGGTCCACGCCGGCGTCTATGCCTCGCTGATCCATTACTTCAAGGCGCTCGAAGCGCTGGGCGGCAACCCGCATGACGGCGCCAAGGTCGTGGCGAAGATGAAGGAAATGCCTACCGACGATCCGCTGTTCGGCAAGGGCGTGATCCGTGCCGACGGCCGCAAGATTCATCCGGGCTACCTGTTCGAAGTGAAGAAGCCGTCCGAATCGAAGGGGCCGTGGGACTATTACAAGCTGATCGCCACCATCCCGGCCGAAGAGGCGTTCACGCCGCTGTCGCAGAGCACCTGCTCTTTGGTGAAGAAATAATCGGGTGAAGAAATAACCTGCAAGCATCCCGGCGGCCGCGCGCCGCCGGGCATCTTCATATCAGGCGCATCATCATGCTCGGCATCAACACTCAGGCGCTGTTCGGCCAGCTTCTTCTCGGCCTGATCAACGGCTCGTTCTACGCCCTGCTCAGCCTCGGCCTCGCCGTCATCTTCGGCATGCTCAACATCATCAACTTCGCCCACGGCGCACTGTTCATGATGGGAGCGTTCTGCGCCTATTTCCTGCTGACCTGGTTCGATCTCAATTACTGGTGGGCGCTGGTGCTGGCGCCGCTCATCATCGGCGGCTTCGGCATCGTCCTGCAGCATACCTTGCTGCGGCGGATCGCCGGCCTCGATCATCTCTACAGCCTGCTGCTCACCTTTGGCCTGGCGCTCATCATCCAGGGCGTTTTCCTCAACTATTACGGCTCGTCCGGGCTGCCCTATGCCATTCCCGCGGCCCTGCAGGGCGGCACCAATCTCGGCTTCATGTTCCTGCCAAACTACCGCGCCTGGGTGGTGGTGGTCTCGCTTGCCGTCTGCCTGGCGACCTGGTTCCTGATCGAGCGCACCCGCTTCGGCTCCTATCTCCGCGCCGCTACGGAAAATCCGCAACTGGTCAGCGCCTTCGGCATCAACGTGCCGCTGATGATCACGCTCACCTATGGCCTTGGCGTTGGCCTGGCGGCACTCGCTGGCGTGCTGGCCGCCCCCATCAACCAGGTGCGGCCGCTGATGGGCGCCGATTTCATCATCGTCGTGTTTGCCGTCGTCGTCATCGGCGGCATGGGCTCGATCCTCGGTTCGATCGTCACCGGCTTTGCACTCGGCATCATCGAAGGGCTGACGAAATATTTCTATCCCGAGGCCTCCAACACCGTCGTCTTCCTGCTGATGGTGCTGGTGCTCCTCGTCAAACCGACAGGCCTCACGGGAAAAGCGACATGACCAGCACGGCAGGCCATCCGGACGCAGGACTGCAGCGTCGCACGATCAGCGACGAGATCGCCGTCTTCATCGTCATGGCGATCGCGCTCGTGATCGTGCCGCTGACCGGCCTCTACCCCTATTTCGTCATGCAGGCATTGTGCTTTGCCCTGTTCGCCTGCGCGTTCAATCTGTTTCTGGGCTATTCCGGACTGCTCTCCTTCGGTCATGCCATGTTCCTCGGCACGGCCGGCTATATCTGCGCCCATGCGGCCAAAGTCTGGGGCTTTCCGCCGGAACTCGCCATCCTCACCGGCACCGCGGCTTCCGCCGTGCTCGGCCTTCTCGCCGGCCTGGTCGCCATCCGCCGCCAGGGCATCTATTTCGCGATGATCACGCTCGGTCTCGCCCAGCTCATGTATTTCTTCTACCTGCAGGCCAAGTTCACCCATGGCGAAGACGGCATCCAGGGCATCCCGCAAGGCTTCCTGTTCGGCTTTCTCGACCTGTCGAAGTCAACGACGCTTTATTACGTCGTCGTCGCGGTGTTCCTCCTCGCGTTCCTGCTGATCTGGCGCATCATCAACTCGCCGTTTGGCGAGGTTCTGAAATCGATCCGCGAGAACGAGCAGCGCGCCATTTCGCTCGGCTACAAGGTCGATCGCTACAAGCTGATGGCCTTTGTCCTGTCTGCCACACTTGCGGGCCTCGCCGGCGCGCTGAAGGTGATTGTCGCGCAGAACGCCTCATTGACCGACGTGCACTGGAGCATGTCCGGCGAAGTGGTGCTGATGGTATTGCTCGGCGGGCTCGGCACCGTCTATGGCCCGGTGGTCGGCGCCTTCCTGGTCATCGCCATGCAGCAATATCTCGCCGGCGCCGGCCAATGGGTTGTCGTCATTCAAGGCGTCATCTTCGTCGTCTGCGTGCTGACCTTCCGCCGCGGCATCGTCGGCGAGATCGCGCATCTGTTCAAGCGCTCGCTGTGATATCGGTCATTGCGCCGATATGCCCGCATCGCGCAGCAGGGCCGACATGCGCACGCTCTCGGCCTTGAGGAAGGCATCGAACTGCTCCGGCGTCGACGCGACGGGTTCCGCGCCTTGCGCATCGAAGATGCTCTGCCGTTCCGGCGTATGAATTCCCTTTTTCAGAGCTGCGTTCAGGGCATCGACCATCGAGCGCGGCAGATCGGGCGGACCCAGCAAGGCGAACCAGGTTCCGATCTTGAAATCCACACCCTGCTCCTCAAACGTCGGAATATCCGGAAACTTCGCCGACCGCTTGTCGTCCGCATAAGCCAGCGCTTTCATATCGCCGTTCTCCACATAGGGTCCCGCCGCGACGACGCTGGAGAACATGACCTGCGTGACATCCTGTATGGTCGCCATGGTGGCCGGTCCGTTGCCGGTGAACGGCACATGCACCATCTTGGTCTTCGTCAGATACTGGAAGAGCTCGGCAGCCAGGTGCGGACTGCTGCCGACACCATAGGATGCATAGTTGAGTTTGCCGGGATTGGCGCGCAGATAAGCGATGAATTCGGCCAGGGTTTTGACCGGAACGGACTTGCTGACGAAAAGTCCGAGCGGCGCATTCGAGATCAGCGAAATGGGCGAGAAGCCCGTGACCGGATCGTAGGAGAGGTTTTTGTAGAGCGCCTTGTTCACCGAAAGGCCGACACTGCTGACCAGCAAGGTACGCCCGTCCGGCTTGGCCCGCGCCACATGTTGATTGCCGATATTGGAATTGGCGCCCGGGCGATTGACGACGATGAAGCTGCGATCCAGCTCGCGGCTCAGAATATCGGCGGTCAGGCGTCCCATCACGTCGACGCCGCCCCCCGCCGTAAATGGCACGATGATTTCAATCGTGCCATCGGGCAGTTCCTGCGCTTGCGCAGAAGCGGGCATGCCCTGCAACATCGCGCAGGTGAGCGGCATCTTGAGTGCCATCGCGAACATCGACCGCCCGCGCGCCGTGAAAATCATACCCATCCTCCCTCCGGATCCCTCAGGCCCCGTGAGTTTTGATCGTTAGACGAGGGAGGTAGGCGGCACAATTTGAGTTCTGGGCCGGCTTCGTGAGTTTTTCGCAAAGCGCCCGGTCACGACGAACAGCTTTATCTTGACTTTACTGTGGCCGCCGTTGTCGTCGAGCCCTTATTGGCCTAAGGAGGCGTTGCAGAAAACTCACAACAAACTGACTTCCATGCACAGACGACAAATTCCGTTGAACGCGCTGCGCAGCTTTGAGGCCGTCGGCCAAAGCCTGTCCTTCACGCGCGCCGCGGAAGCCCTCGGGGTCACGCACGGCGCGGTTAGCCGTCAGGTCACCGCTCTTGAGAAAATGCTTGGCGTGCGCCTGCTGGAGCGCGGCGCCCGGTTGGCGTTCACGCGCGACGGCGAACTCCTGTTCAAGCGGATCGGGCCGGCATTCGAAAGCCTGAACGAGGCGATGAGCGAAGTCAGCCGGCCCGACGACCGGCTGGTTCTGCGCATCAACGCGCCGCCGACATTCACGATGAAATGGCTGATACCCCGCCTGTCGGTTTTTCAGCGGCGCAATCCCGACATTGAAGTCAGGCTTTCAACCGGGATTGATCTGCCCAGGGACGACGAGGCGCACAGTCAGGACATCATCATCCGCCGGCTGGTCCGCATCGATACCTTTCCGAGTTCGACGTCCTTCCTGTCGTCGGCGCTGCTGCCGGTCTGCGCTCCCGAAATGCTGCAAGGCGTGAAGGTGCGGGCGGCCATCGAACTGGCGCAGTTTCAACTCATCGAAGCCGCGACATCCGGCGTGAAATGGGCGGACTGGTTCGCGAAGGCCGGCCATCCCGTGCCCGCACAGGCAAGGATCAATTCACTCGAACAGATGTTCTTCGCCATGCAGGCCGCCCTCGACGGCCTCGGCATTGCGCTGCTGCCGTCCGCCCTCATTCTCGATGATCTGGCAGCCGGCCGCCTGACCATTCCCTGGCATTTGAACGGCATGCACGAGCGCGATTATTTCTACGCGGTCTCGCCGCTGTCGAAGGACAAGCGCTCCGCCGCGCAGTTCGTCACCTGGTTGGCGAAGGAGGGCGCAGACGCCAACCAACTCGGCAGATCCGTCATCGGTGATTTCGTGCCTAGCGCCAGCCTTGGTGTGTCATTCCCGCCAAGCGGAGCGCAGAGCGGGAATCCAGGAGCAACGTGACGACCCACTGTGCGCCCGTGGCACCTGGATTCCCGCTCGCGCCTGCGGCGCGTCGGGAATGACAGCCCTTAACGCTCAGGTGTCTTCCGTATAGGCGATGTCGCGTTTCGCGCCGGCCCAGATCACGCGGGCGGAATGCTGCTCTTTCTCCTCCAGAAGATGACCGACAAGTCCTCCCGCGCGCGAGACCACGGAAAACGCGCGCATGGCATCCACCGGCACGTCGATTTCCAACAGCAGCGCGCCGATCGCGCCGGTCGCATTGATCGTCAGGTGACGGCCGAGCGCCAGGTCGACTTCTTCTCCGAGCAGCACCAGGGATTCGGCATAGGGGCCGAAACAGCCGTTCTCCCTGGCGATATCGAACAGCCGCGCCGTTCGCGGATCATCCGGCTTGTGCGTGCCGTGGCCGAAGCCCGGCACCGGCCGGCGCGCCTTTGCATAGTCCTGCGCCACGGCGCGATGCACATCAACCTCGCCCGCACTCTGGCGCTTCTCGATCTTGAGCAGCAGAGCGGCGCAGGATTCCGTGGTGCCGGCATAGACGCTGCCGATCGCCAGCAGTCCCGCGGCAATGGCGACCTGCGGCTCTTCGGGCACACTGTCGGCCATCAGGCGCGAGATGACGGCGCTTGGCGTCAGCCCGTGCTCCATCAAGGTCACCAGACAGGCATCGAGAATTTTTACCTGCGGCGGCGTCGGAACCACGCCGCAGGTAAGAAAATACAGCATTTCCGTATAGGAAAGCCGGCCCACCAGATCATTGATCATGTCGCGGCCGCGCACGCGCACAGCGTCTGCCGTCGAAACGCCGGTACGCGTGATAGGGCGCTTCGGCGCGCTCATGCGAGCGTTGCCGATCCGACCAAGGTTGTGTCGAACTGCGACTGGCAGGCGACGGTGCCGTCCGGCTCCAACCGCACTTCCAGGTTGTCTCCCGGACAGACGCCGCGCACATATTTGACGGTCAGCCGGCCGCGATAATGCCAGTCCGCGCCGTAGCGCTTCGCCGCCAGATCGCAGACATAGGCCGTGTACATCAATCCATGCCCGAGGGTGCCGCGGAAGCCGCGGTCCTTGGCGAACTGGTCGTCGTAATGAATGATGTCGTTGTCGCCGTTCAGCACGCCATAGGCATCGAACATGGCCTGCGTCTGGGGGATAACCCTGCGAAGTGTTTCCTGACTCATGATCAAGTGCTCCTTATTCCGGGAAGGCGGATGTGTGGCTGCACGAGACAAGCCGCGTGCCGTCGGGCCGCTTGAAGTCGACATCGTAGCAGATGTACTTGCGGCCCTTCTTCTCGAACTTCTCCGTCACCCGGCCGGTACCGATGACATCCGTGTCTTCGTCGGCCCAGATGGGGTTGTGAAACTCGATCGTATTGCCGATCATGATGCCGCCCTGCTGCGGCGGATAGAGTCGGTACATCACCGCCATCATGTAGACGAGGACGACATTCGGCGGCGCGGCCTGCCGGCCCTTGATGACATAGTTGGCCGGATCGGCAGCGACGACCGACTGATATTCCTGCACCACGTCGCGCGTGATCGTGAAGGGGAGCGGCGGAAATTCGGCGCCCACCACCCAGTCCTTGTAGAGCGCCGCGGGCTGTTCGCCCTCGCGCGGCTTAACGTCAGTCGGCCTTGTCATGATAGTCTCCCTGCATGATAACCTTGCGTGCAATCAGATCGTCGATCTTGTCGGTGCTGTAGCCGCAGACGCTTTCGAGCACCGCGCGCGTCTGCGCGCCATGTTTCGGCGGATAGGACAGCGGCGTGCTGGAAGCGTATTTGAACGGGTTGCCGAGGAACTTCAGAACGCCCTGTCCGAACGGATGTTCCAGCTCTTCGACCATGCGGCGCAAATGGCTGACCGGCTGGTCCAGAGCATCGGCGACATTGTTGACGGGCGCCGCCGGCACTCGCTTGGCGGAGAGCACCTGCGCCCATTCCGCCGAAGGGCGCGAGCGGAACGTCTCGTTGAGGATCTCGGTCAATTCCGCAACATTCGCGATCCTTGATTTCGGATGCGCAAAGCGCGGGTCGGCCGCGAGCTCCGGCTTCCCGATCGCGGCGCAGAACTGCGCCCAGAACTGCTGGCCGGTCGGCGAGACGGCGATGAACTTGCCGTCGCCGCACGGATAGATGTCGCTCGGCGCGATGACCGGATGGCGGGCTCCGTTTGGATGCGGGATTTCCCCGGAGATGAAATAGTTCTGCGCCTGCCAGGTCAGCAGTGCCAGCTGACAGTCGAGCAGCGAAATCTGCACATGCTCGCCCTTGCCGCTCTTGAGCGCCTTGATCATGCCGCCAAGACAGCCGAGCGCCAGGAAGAGCCCGCCGGCAAGATCGGCAACCTGGTAGCCGACGCGCACGGGCGCGCCATCGCGCTCCCCGGTGATGCTCATCACACCTGCCATGGCCTGGATGATCAGATCGAAGGCCGGCGCGTCCGAATAGGGCGGCTCGTCGTGCAGCCCGATCAGTTGCGCGACGGTGAGCTTCGGATTGATCTTGTGAAGCGAGGCCGCATCGAGACCAAGGCGCGCCGGCACGGAAGGCGCAAAGCCATAGACGATCGCATCGGCATTGCGCACCAGATCATAGATGGTCGCACGCCCGTCGGGTGATTTCAGATCGATCGCAATGCTCGACTTGCCGCGATTGACGGAAAGAAAAAAGCCGGATGCGCCGTCGAATTCGGTCGAATGGCTGGAGACCTGTCGCGACAGATCGCCTTCCAGCGGCTCGACCTTGATGACCTCGGCGCCAAGTTGAGCCAGGAGCTGACCGGCAAACGGCCCGCCCAGAACCCATGTCAGATCGAGAATCCGAATTCCTGATAACATAATCGCGAGCGCCCAATCTCGTGTGTGCGCGCTCTAGCTACGGTCTCAGGGATGGATGGCCAAACGAGTAAATGTCGCCTCATGTGAGAAATGATCACAAGCAACGACTGCTGACATTAACTGACAGCAGCACCGGATCAGGGTGCGCTGGCGGCATGTCAGCCAAGTCACGCCAAGCTAACCAGGGAACACGGAGCACTGATCGATTTTCCCGCTCTTGCGACCCGGCGTCCCGCTGCATAAATACACCTTTATTCACGACCGTTCGGCATAAACCGTGTTGGAACAGTTACTAACCGCGTCTGCCATGGGAACCGACAGGCCCTTAAAATCGTTGATCTTGCCGCGACGATAGCTGTAGATGCGTTCAAGTCTGGAGAAGTTCGTGAATTTTCAATCCAGTATCAGCGTCGCCGAGCCCTCCGTCGCACCCAGTTTAGAGACCCGCGTTATCGAAACGCGAAGACGCTCGCTTGCGCTTGCCGATCCGTTGACCGCTGAAGACCAATGCGTCCAGGCCATGGACGACGCCAGTCCGACGAAATGGCATCTGGCACATACCACCTGGTTCTTCGAAACCTTCGTGCTCAAACCGCATCTCGCCGGCTATCGGCTTTTCGACGAGCGCTTTCCGTTCTGCTTCAATTCTTATTACGAAGCCGAAGGTGACCGGCATCCCCGCGCCCATCGCGGTTTGCTGACCCGCCCCACCCATGCGGAAGTTGTCGCCTATCGTGCCCACATTGACGAAAGCCTCGACAAGCTCTTTGCCACCGGCATGGCGCACGAGACGGAGATCGCCCGCCTGCTCGAGATCGGCCTCAATCATGAAGAGCAGCATCAGGAACTGCTGCTCACCGATATCCTCGCCTTGTTTGCGCTCAGTCCGCTGCTGCCTGCTTACCGCGAGCAGCCGTCCAAGCCGCAATCGAAACAAAAAGGCGAAACGGGCTGGATGTCTTTCGACAGCGGCATTGTCGAGATCGGACATACCGGGAGCGCCTTCTGTTTTGATAACGAACAGCCGCGGCATCGCGCCCTCGTTCATCCATTCCGCATGGCCGACCGGCTCGTCACCAATGGCGAATGGCAGGAATTCATGCGCGCGGGCGGATACACGAAGCCCGAATTCTGGCTTGCCGACGGCTGGGCGCTCGCCAAGCGCGAAGGCTGGGAAGCGCCGCTCTATTACCGGCGGCGTGACAACCAGTGGCACGAGATTGGACTCGGCGGCCTGCAGCCAGTCGATCCCGACGCCCCGGTTGCTCATGTCTCCTATTATGAAGCGGATGCCTATGCGCGCTTCGCCGGCAAACGCCTGCCCACCGAATTCGAATGGGAAGTCGCCGCCCAAAGAGCAGCGCCCGACCGCAATGACCTGGGCTCGGGCCTGCTGCGGCCGATGCCGGCGAAGAACGAGCACGGCGTCCGCCAGATGTTCGGCGATTGCTGGGAATGGACGCAGAGCGCCTATCTGCCGTTTCCCGGCTATAAAGCACCCGAGGGCGCGATCGGTGAATACAACGGCAAATTCATGGTCAGCCAGATGGTGCTCAAAGGAGCATCTTGCGTCACACCGGCCGGACATACGCGCCCGACCTATCGAAACTTTTTCTACCCGTGGCAGCGCTGGCAGTTCATGGGCCTGAGGCTTGCGGAGGACGCGGCATGATGAATACCAACGACACTTCACTCGCGTCGCGGACTGCGAACGATTTTTCTGCCGACAAAATGGAATTCGCCGCAGACGTGATCGCGGGGCTGTCGCAGCCGCGCAAAAGCCTGTCGTGCCGGTGGTTCTATGATGCGCGCGGCAGCGCCCTCTTCGAAGACATCACGGAACTTCCGGAATATTATCCGACGCGCACCGAGACCCTCATTCTGCGCGCCCATGCGGAGGAGATCGCCGCGCGGACCAAGGCCGGCAGCCTTCTTGTCGAATACGGCTCCGGCTCCAGCCGCAAGACCGAAATCCTGCTGTCTGCCATCGCCTCGCTCGCAGCCTATGTCCCGATCGATGTTTCTGACGCCGCGCTGGAGGAAGCGAGGGTGAGGCTGGCGGAGCGTATGCCCGATCTGCGCGTCTTCCCAGTCGTCGGGGATTTTCTCGCCGAAATCGATCTACCGAAGGATCTGGCGCGGCGTCCGCGTCTGGGCTTCTTTCCAGGCTCCACGATCGGCAATCTCACCCGCAGTGCGGCGGCGGACCTGTTGCACACGATGGGCCTGCGGCTTGGATCGTCCTCGCGGCTCGTCGTCGGCGTTGATCTGGTAAAGGATCCTGCCGTTCTGGTCCCGGCCTACGACGATGCCCAGGGCGTGACGGCGGCTTTCAACCTCAATCTCCTGACCCGGATCAACCGCGAACTCGACGGCGATTTCGATCTGGACCAGTTCCGCCACGAGGCGATCTGGAACGCCGGTGAAAGCCGGATCGAGATGCATCTCTTGAGCCTGCGCGCCCAGCGCGTGCATATTCTCGACAAGACTTTCGAGTTTGGCGCCGGCGAGCACGTGCACACCGAGAACTCGCACAAATATTCGCTCGATGATTTCACCGCCCTGGCACGCCGCGCCGGCTATCGGACACTCGATCGCTGGGTTGACGACAAGAGCCTGTTCAGCGTCCACGATCTCGTTTTCGATCCGGCATAGACTGTCTCGCCGACGCGCCGCATAATGCCTCCATGGGGCGAAGTGCGGCGGAACAATTGATGACACAGGTGCAAGACAGCACCCGAACAGAGCGACGGGAAGGAGCGGAGACACCTCTGATCCAGCTCGATCACATCAGCATCTCGTTCGACGGCGGCAGATCACGTGCTGTTGACGATGTCTCGCTTGCCGTCGCTCGCGGCACGTTCGTCTCGCTGGTCGGCGAATCGGGATCCGGCAAGACCTCTCTGCTGAAGACCATCAATGGGCTCGTTATCCCATTCAGCGGTCATGTGAACATCGAAGGCCGGCCCATTCCCCCGGCCGACCATGACGACGATATCGCCGCATTCCGGCGCGGCATCGGCTATGTCATCCAGGACGTCGGTCTGTTTCCGCATATGAGCGTGGCTGAGAATATCGCGGTGACACCGCGGCTGCTGCGCTGGCCGGAGAGCCGTGTTATCGAGCGGGTCAAGAGCCTCATCGCCATGGTCGGCCTGCCGGAAGACTACGCGACCCGCGCGCCCGCCATGCTCTCTGGGGGCCAGAAACAGAGAGTCGGTGTCGCGCGTGCGCTGGCGGCCGAACCGAAGATCGTGCTGATGGACGAGCCCTTCGGCGCGCTCGATCCGCTGACCCGCGATACGCTCGGCCGTGCCTACCGTGATCTGCATGAACGTTTCGGACTGACCACCATCATGGTCACCCACGACATGCAGGAAGCCGCTCTGCTGAGCGATCGCATCGTCGTGATGCAGGCGGGGCGCGTCATCTGCGATGATACGCCCCGCGCCTTACTGACACAGGCCCCCAGGCCGGAAGTGTCCGACCTATTGAATCTGCCGCGGCGCCAGGCCGAACGCATCCGCGCGATGATCGAACCGGAAGCCGATCCGCGATGAACGGGCAGATCGAAGCAGCTCTCGCTGTCTTGCCGAACTATCTCTCCCAGCACGTGGTTCTCAGCGTCGCGGCGCTGGTGCTGGGCCTTCTCATCAGCTTTCCCCTAGCGATCGCGACAGTACGACGACCCGCCCTGCAGACGCCGGTCCTTACGGTGGCGAGCCTCATCCAGACCATTCCCGGTCTTGCGATGCTGGCGCTGTTCTATCCAGTGCTGCTGGCGCTGTCGGCCGTGACGACGCAGGCCTTCGGCCTGAAAATTCCGGCGCTGGGCTTCCTGCCGTCGCTGGCCGCTCTGACGCTTTATGCCGTGCTGCCGATCCTCAGGAACACGGTGGCGGGCCTCACCGGCATCGAACCGACCATCCGCGAAGCCGCCAGGGGCGTCGGCATGACGCAACGCCAGCGCCTGCTGCAGGTCGAAATCCCTCTGGCGGCGCCGGTCATCATGGCAGGCGTGCGCACCTCTGCGGTATGGACCATCGGCGCTGCAACGCTCGCGACGCCGGTCGGACAAACCAGCCTCGGCAATTATATTTTCTCCGGATTGCAGACCGAGAACTGGGTCTTCGTACTGTTCGGCTGCGTCGCCGCGGCGGCCCTCGCCCTCATCGTCGATCTCATGCTCGCCCTTGTTGAACGGGGCGTCGCGAATCGCGATCGCCGAAAGATCATCTCCGGACTTGCCGTTCTTTTGGTCGGCACCTTTGCCGCCGTTTCACCGCTCTGGTCCGGGCAGAAGGCCGCCTACGTCGTTGGTGCCAAGAACTTCAGCGAGCAATACATCCTTGCGGAACTGATGGCGCAACGATTGCGGGCGCAGGGCGCGCGCGTCGCATTGCAGGAAGGGCTGGGATCGGCCATCGCCTTCCGCGCCCTATCGAGCGGCGATATCGATGCTTATGTGGATTATACGGGAACGCTGTGGACCAATGTCATGGGGCGGAAGGACACGCCGCCGCGGGATGTCATGCTCGCCGAATTGACGCAATGGATGAGCAGGGAGCGCGGCGTCACCGTGCTAGGCCCTCTCGGCTTCGAGAATGCCTATGTACTTGCCTTGCGTAAAAGCAGGGCGGAAGAACTGGGCATTCGCAGCATCGACGATCTTGCCCGTCAGGCGTCGGGCTTGGCGCTCGGCGCCGATATCGAATTTCTGGACCGGCCGGAATGGGCGGCGCTGCGTGAAGCCTACGGACTGCGGTTCCGCCAGCAGAACGCCTATAATCCGACGTTCATGTACCGGGCATTGACCAATGGTACCGTCGATGTCATCTCGGCATTTTCAAGCGATGGGCGCATCGCCGCCGACAATCTCGTCGTGCTGGACGATCCCAGGCACGCGGTGCCGAACTACGACGCCGTTATCCTGCTGGCGCCGAAGCGCGCCAACGATGCAATCCTGCGGCAGGCATTGCGGCCGCTCGTCGGCGCCATTCGTGTCGAGGCCATGCGTGCTGCAAACTATGCCGTCGACCGCGACGACGACAAGCGCGGCCCGGCCCAGGCCGCGGAAGAGCTTGGACGGGCAATTGGCGTCAGCCCCTGATCCCGCTTGAAATCCACGAAAGCCGGCGCCGAAGATCTGCATTGCAAATGCCTTCATTGCTGACGCTTGCTGCGCACCATATAATGATGATGAGCTATGAACATTGGCGAATTGAAACGATATCGCCCCGCCGCATAAAGGATGCGATCATGAAAACACCAGGACCGGATCATCCGATTTCCATCGTCAAAAATCCGAAGCGCGTCGTCGTCACGCTTGGTGGCCGCACCATCGCCGATACACAACAGGCACTTACACTTAGCGAATCGACATATCCGCTCGTCCAGTATATTCCTCGTAAGGACGTGGACATGACCCTGCTCGAGCGCACCGAGCAGAAAACTTACTGCCCGTATAAGGGCGATTGCGCTTATTACAGCATTCCATTGGGCGGACCGCGCTCGGAGAATGCCGTCTGGTCTTATGAAGACCCCTATCCCGCTGTTGCCGAGATCAAGGATCATCTCGCTTTCTATCCAAAGCGCGTTGACTCCATACAAGAGCGTTGATTAGCCAAGGTTTGACTCTTCCTTGATTTAAAACACTCTGTCACGACGGTGCGATGGAAGAGACCGCGCCTTTGCGGCGTTGTCGCTTGAGCGACACAAAAGATTGCCACATTCTTCTCGAATAAAGGCAAATCAATAAGCGCATGCATCGCCTGAGTCCATCCGACTGATTTAACGAATGTGTAACCCCGCTGTGACTCTATGAGCCCCTCTCGGCTGATCATGATATCTCATGATCGAACAATTACCTTTCATATCGGAGGATTAGATAAATTGGCACGCCCTTCCATTGATGACGACGCCAAAGCTTTCCTTGTAACTCTGCGCAAACTTAAGTCTTCAGTCGGCAATGGATTTTTGCGCGCGCAACTGGGATGGCGCGATGAGCGTTATTGGAAAGCTCATTCTTTTCTGCTCGCCAAGGGACGAATCGTTCGCGGTCGCGGACGTGGCGGCTCTGTAGCCCTGGCATAGTTGCCGTCGGACCAGGCGGCGATGGAGATCAATATCTTCGTCGTCGCAGACCTTTCCTTTATTGAAATCGGCGACGATAGGCCGCTTCATCAGCGTTTTCGCTTCAGCTTCTTGATGGCGTCGGCCAGGGAACGACGGGCCTTGTCGTAATCGCTCCACGGCTTCGATTTTTTCAGGATCGCGGGCGCCGTGCGGATCGTGAATTCGTGTGGATCGAGCCCTGCACGGACGCGCCCCCACGACAATGGCATTGAGACGGGCGCGCCCGGGCGCGCTCGTGGCGACAAGGGAGCGACCGCCGTTGCCATACGGTCATTGCGCAGGTAATCGAGGAAGATGCGCCCCTCGCGCTTGCTCTTGGCCATGTTGACGACATAAAGATCCGGCGTGTCCGCCTCCATGGCAAGACAGAGCGCGTGTGCAAGGTCTTTTGCAGTCGCCCAATCCGTCGCCGCCCTTGCCGTCTCGATGAGCGGCGCCACCACATGCAATCCCTTGCCGCCCGTCGTCTTGCACAAGCTTTCCAGGCCCAGCCCCGAAAGCCGCTCCTTCAATTCCCTGGCCGTAGCGACCACGACGTCGAAATCCACGTCCGGTCCGGGATCGATATCGAACACAAGCCGTCCGGGACGATCGGGATTTCCTGGGATGCAATTCCAAGGATGCAATTCAAGCGCGGCGATCTGCGCCAGCGCCGCCAGTCCCTCGCGCCGGTTCACAACGATATAAGGCTGGCGTTCGTCGGAAACATCCATCACGTCGAGAAGATCGGACATGCCTTTCATGGCATGACGCTGAAAAAAGCTTTCGCCGCCGATGCCATCGGGCATGCGCACAACGGAACACGGCCGGCCGATGATATGCGGCATCATCCAATCGCCGACCGCTTCGAAATAGCGCGCGAGGTCGAGCTTCGTCACGGCTGCAACGTCGCCGTCGGCCGGCCATAGCGCCTTGCCGGGCTTGGAAATGTCCACACCCATGACAGTTGTGTCGCCATCCTCGACGGCGACCCGACGGCGGCGCGGCGCCAATCGTTTGGCTGTCGCGGCCTTGGCTTTGATTTTGGTCCTAGTGTTGGGCTTTGGCTCGACCATCGGCATGTCCTCCGCCGGCGCTGGCACTTCCGCCTCTATTTCCTGCGCCGGTTTGTCCTCTCGCAAGCCCTTGAAAGCCGCCTGTCGGATGTTGCCATCGCCCGTCCAGCCGGCAAATTCAATCTCCGCAACCAGATCCGGCTTCAGCCAATGAATATTGGCGCCGCCGTTCGGCGCATTCGGTCCGGCAAACGGGCTCGCCTTGCTCGCGGCTTTTTTCAGTTTCGGCAGGAGCTGGCGCGCTTTCGCCTGTCCGAAGCCCGTGCCGATGCGGCCGATATACGCAAGCCTGCCGTCGCGAAAGACACCGGCGAGCAGGGAACGGAAATCCGCGCCGTTGTTGGACGTCCAGCCGCCGAGCACGACCTCATGGCCGACACGGCACTTCGATTTGCGCCAAACATCGCTGCGTCCCGAATGATAGGCGGCATCGAGCCGTTTTGAGACGATTCCCTCGAGTTCGAGCCGGCATGCCGAGCGCAAGACCTCGTCGCCCGCCGACGTCAAATGCTCGACATAGCGCAGGATGCCGCTGTCATGAACGCCGATCAGCCGTTCAAGACGTTGCTTGCGCTCGACCAGCGGCAATTTCCGCAGGTCTTTATCCTCTTGAAACAGGAGATCAAAGGCAAAGAAAATCAGATCGCCGGTTTTTTGTTCCGAGAGCGCCGCCTGCAAGGCTGCGAAGTCGGTGCGGCCCTTCGAATCGAGCGCCGCGATCTCGCCGTCGAGCATGCAATCCGGCAATATCGACATCGCTTTGGCGATTTCAGGGAAGCGTTCGGCCCAGTCGAGGCCCTTGCGCGTCAGCAGTTTCACCCGCCCCTTCTCGACGCGGATGATGATGCGGTAGCCATCGAGCTTGACCTCGTGTCCCCACCCTGCGCCTGCCGGCGGATGTTCGACGGGCTTGCAAAGCTGTGGCTCGATCAGGTCAGGCATAAACGCCTTTCGGGCCTTCGCGCTCGTCACCGCTCTGGATATTTTGCGTGGCTCAGGCGCCGCGGCTCTCGACTTGGCGCTTCGCCTGCCGGGCGGCCCGGCCCGCGCAGCAGCCTTGCGCGGCGGTTTCGCCTCGTCTTTCGAGCCGGCATCGTTCGAATGCCAGATCGCATCGGCCGTTGGACCTTTTTTCGTCATGAACGGCGCCGGCGACTTCCCGCGTCCGGACGCGATCGCCTCCATCTTTCGACCGGAGGCGACGGAACGATCATCCTCCAGCACGGCGTCGCCGTTGCCGTCCACGGCAAACTCGTCGCGATGCTTGATCAAGAGCCAATTGTTTCGCTTGCTGCCCGTCCGGTCGCTTTTCATCCGCACAAACGCCCAGCTTCCGCGCAATTTTTCGCCGGCGAGCGCAAATTTCAGATCACCCTTTTCCAGTTCCTTGTGCGGATGTTGGGAAAGCCAATATCCACGATCCCAGATCTGCACGGTACCGCCGCCATATTCTCCGGCCGGTATCGTGCCTTCGAAATCGCCATAGTCGAGCGGATGATCTTCGACCTCCACCGCAAGCCGCTTGTCCTTGGGGTCGAGCGAAGGACCGCGCGTCACCGCCCATGATTTGAACACGCCATCGAGCTCGAGACGCAAATCATAGTGCAGCCGTGTCGCCGCATGCTTCTGGATGACGAAGCGGGCCGCTTTGGACGCAACGGTGCGCTCGGCGCCCGTGGGCTCCGTCGTCTTCGAAAAATCACGCTTGGCGTGATAGGCGGAGAGCTTCTTTGCCATCAGGCAGCCTTGCGTTTACGAACCCTGCGTTTGCCGGCCTTTTTGGCCGCACGCTTGGGCGCATGGTCATTGCCCGAACGTCGGCCAACGCTCCGTTGCAAGGCCTCCATGAGGTCGATGACATTGCCGCGATCCTCCGCCTCTTCTTCGGCCGCGGCGATCGTCTTGCCGGCGGCCTTGCGTTTCACCAAGGCCCGCAACGCAATCTCATAACGGTCCTTGAACTTGGACGGATCGAAGCTGGCCGCCTTGGTCTGCAGGATATGCTCGGCCAGTTTCACCATGTCCTTTGTCGTTTTCGGTGTCCGGACCGTTCCGACAACCTCGTCGGCCTCGCGGATTTCATAAGGATAGCGCAGCACAGTGCCGATGAGCAGCGAGCCATAGGGCTCGATGGCGATGACGTGCTCGCGATTCGTCATCACGATACGGCCAAGTGCCGCACGTCCTTTATCCTTCATCGCATCGCGGATGACGGCGAATGCGTCAGCGCCCACTTTGCCGTCGGGCGCGATGTAATAGGACCGATCGCGGTAACGGTCGTCGATCTCCTCATTGGGCACGAAACTGTCGAGATCGATGACCTTCGTGCTTTCGACCTTGATGGCGTCGAGATCCTCTTCGCCGATCTCGACATACTTTCCCTTTGAAATTTCGTAGCCCCGCCCCTTGTGCTGCTTATCGACCGGGCGACCGGTTGCTTCATCGACCATCTGCTGGCGCAGGCGGTGCTTGGTCTTCGTATTGATCTGATGGAAATGCGTCTTCTCGGCCGTCGTGGTCGCCGGATAAAGCGCCACCTGGCAGGTGACCAGCGACAGCTTGAGGGAACCCTTCCAATAGGGGCGTCGGGCCATGATGTTTCCGCTTCCGGCTCAATGCAGGCAGACAATTATTGTCAGCTGCATTGTGAGCTGAATGACTATTTCGATCAAATGTTTTGAAGCGGCCATGGTTCCGACGTGGCGCTCTATGCAGAGCGATCGAGAATGCCCTCGAGTTCAGCCGCGTTGACAGCACTTGTTCGGACAGACACTAGCGAGCCGCCCTTGCGTATTCCTTCCGTGTACATGCGCGCATTCGCATCGCTGACATCTGCGCCGAACAGGGAACCGATGATGCCGCCCGTCGCCGCGCCGGCGACGGCGCCTGCGGCAGCCGATGCCAGCCAGCCGGCAGCAACCACGGGGCCGATGCCGGGAATTGTCAGCATGCCCAGGCCGGCGAGCAAGCCCGCCCCGCCGCCGACCGCGGCGCCAACACCGGCTCCAGCCGCCGCGCCTTCCGGACGGTCATCGACGGGCCCGGCATCGTCTCTGTACCAATTGTCGGAATTGTCGGCGATCAGGCTGATGTCCTGAGGCGGAATTCCCGCCGCTTCAAGATTGCGGACCGCAGCGCCAGCCGCTTCGAAACTGTCGTAGAGTCTCGCCGCCATTGCCATGCAACGTCTCCGTCCAGGGGAGTGATATGACGTGGATTCAACGCTTCCGCCCCGGCTTGGTTCAGCCAAACGCATTGGCAGCGAAAATTATTTTTGATTCAGGCGCTGTCCGGCTGACCAAATACGGCTCCGCTGCGTTGTCAGGCGTAGCCAAGAGCACGGAACCAGAATGTCCATTCCATCGACCCGCCTGCCAGACCAGTCCGATGCCGCGCAGGAGTCGACCTTCCTCGAAGAGCTCGGACCAGGGCTGATCACCGGCGCGGCCGATGATGACCCCAGCGGCATAGCGACCTATTCCCAGGCAGGCGCCCAGTTCGGCTTCGGCATGCTCTGGACGATGCTGCTGACCTATCCGCTGATGACGGCGGTTCAACTGGTCAGCGCCGAGATCGGACGGGTGACCGGATGCGGCCTGGCGCAGAATCTCAAACAGGCCTTGCCGCGCCCGGTTGTCTTCGCGCTCGTCGCGATGCTGTTCGTTGCCAATACGATCAATATCGGCGCCGACCTCGCTGCGATGGGAACGGCCGCACAACTCGTGCTCGGCGGCTGGCAGCAGCTTTATACCGTGGCGTTCGCGATCGTCTCGCTGCTGCTTCAGCTCTTCGTCCCCTATTCCCGCTACGCCCACTATCTCAAATGGCTAACGCTTGTCCTGCTCAGCTACGTCGCCGTTCTCTTCGTCGTCCCCATCGACTGGAAAGCCGCCGCGTTGGGATTCATCTGGCCAAGTTTTGCGTTGAACGCCGACAGCTTCACCCTCATTGTGGCCATCATCGGCACGACAATCAGCCCCTATATGTTCTTCTGGCAGAGCGCCCAGGAGGTCGAGGAAGTCCGTAGTCACAAGGCCGCCAAGCCGCTGCTGCGCGCGCCCCATCAGGCCGGACCGCAATTGCGGCGCATCAAGATCGACACTTTCTTCGGCATGGCCGTTTCCAACCTGGTCGCCATCGCCATCATGGTCGGCACCGCGGCAACACTCCATGCCTCGGGAAAGACCGAAATCGGGACCGCGGCAGATGCGGCAGAAGCGCTGCGGCCAATCGCGGGGAATTTCGCCTTTCTGCTTTTCTCCCTCGGTATCGTCGGCACCGGCCTGCTCGCCATTCCCGTCCTTGCGGGATCGGCCGCCTATGCGATCGGTGAAACGGAAGGCTGGAAATGCGGACTGGAAAACAAGCCATGGAAGGCCATGGGCTTCTACGGCATCATCACCGCCTCGACGCTCGCCGGCATCGCCATCGCCTGTTCCAGCCTCGATCCGATCCAGGCGCTGCTGTGGAGTGCTGTTATCAACGGCTTCGCCGCTGTCCCCATCATGGCGGGCATGATGTATGTCGCCAGCCGTCGTGACCAGATGGGACGCTTCACGATCGGCCCCCTCACGCGTGTCTTCGGCTGGCTTGCGATGGCCGCCACCGCGGCGGCGGCAATTACCATGGTCATAGCCAACATCGGGCTGGAAGGCTGATGAAGGAAAAAGCCGACGTCCTGCGCTTCGGAGAATTGACCGCCGCCTGTGCGCATCTGTGCATAGACATGCAAAGAATGTTCGCAGAAGAGACGGAATGGCGCACGCCGTGGATGAACGCGATACTGCCGAATGTACTGACGCTTGTGTCGGCCCATCCGGATCGCACGATATTCACACGGTTTATTCCGCCAAAGCGAGTGCAGGATGCGGCGGGCGCGTGGAAACGCTACTACGAACGCTGGCCTTCGATGACCCTCGAACATCTGCATCCGGACATGGTGAGACTGGTTCCGGAACTGGCCCGATTCACCCCGCCGGCGGAGGTCCTCGACAAACATGTCTACTCGCCGTGGTACGGCAGCGGCCTGCACCTCGCGCTGACGCGCCGCGGCGTCGACACGCTGATCCTTAGCGGCGCCGAAACGGACGTCTGCGTTCTCGCTGCAGTGCTGGGCGCCGTCGACCGCGGCTATCGCGTCATCCTGGCGACGGACGCGCTGTGCAGTTCGACCGACGAAACCCACGACGCCCTGTTGACGCTCTATCGAAACCGTTACGGACAACAAATCGAGACCGTTTCGACCGCGACGATCGCCGCCAACTGGGGTTGACCGTTTTCCATTCCAAGATCAACGAATTAAATCATTAAGCGCATCGATATATCCGCTCCTTCTGGCCGCGGTTTAACCACGAATCGCTCTACGATCATTTTTAACGGAACCATCCCATGCCTTTCGAATTGTCCGCCGTTGAGTAGGTCATGAGTAGGTTCACGGCGGGGCGCCGAAGGCCAGTAGTACGGATTGGGCTGATGTTACTTATCCACCTGAGACGCCAACACAGAAAGTATGAACGGCAGACCCCAGACTTTCAGCGCCAGCTCAAAACTCCTCTCAAAGACCAGCAAAATTCAATAAAGCCATTGCCAATAGGTTCAGGTATTTTTGCAGCCGCTACATTGGTCGGCATTTCGATTATCGCGACGGAATTGCTGGTCATCGCGACGCCGAGCATAGGCCTTGGCGGAGCATTCATGTTTCTCGTATTGGGAGCGCTCCTGGCGGGCTGTATGCTCGCCAGCGCAATGGTGCGCATTTTCAGACGAGAAGAATAAGGGGCGAATTGCAAGCACACCATCGTCCGCACAAACTCTTTGGACGAGGCGGGCACCACCGCTTCAGCCTCTTGTCGTCTCGCACCATCCCGACCCAATGGAGGCTATAGACCGCACTTCAACCCTATCGCCCGCTTTCGCCTGCAAGCGGGCTTGTTTCCGGGCACTTCGTTCATCAGGCCATCAGTAAAAATCTTCAGCCATGCCTCCGGTCAAGGAGTATATTCAGATGGGCCAAAGACCGCATTGCTGGTCCAGTTCATGGCAGGAGATATATCATGTCCACCATTCACGATGTCGCTGTTTTCGTCGGCAGTCTGCGCAAGGATTCCATCAATCGCAAAGTGGCCAACGCTTTCTCGGAAGTGGCTCCCCCGTCGCTTAGACTTCGCATCGTCGAAATCGGCAATCTTCCCATCTACAATCAGGACGGCGATTCCAGTCCGCCCGAATCCTGGGTCAAGCTGCGCCAAGACATCAAGGCCGCGCATGCCGTTCTGTTCGTCACGCCTGAACACAATCGTTCCGTGCCTGCCGCCTTGAAGAATGCGCTCGACATCGCCTCGCGGCCATACGGCCAGAATGTCTGGAGCGGCAAACCCGGCGCTGTGGTCAGCGCATCTCCCGGAGCGATCGGCGGCTTTGGCGCCAATCATCACCTGCGTCAATCATTGGTCTTTCTGAATGTTCCCGTCATGCAACAACCGGAAGCCTATCTGGGCGGAGCCGATAAGCTGTTCGATGCAAACGGCAAGATCGCCAATGACGGCACGCGTCAGTTTCTGGCGAAATTTGCCGAAGCGTTTGCCGACTGGATCAGAACCATCGCCAAAGCCTGAGACCGAGGCGTGATGGCAGAATATGGTTTAATCCGCCCCTTGCTGCGCAAGGGGCGGATGAGAGCGAGCGCTTCTACTCAGCCGGCGTGGGCTGTTTCCCGTTGCGGCTTGAGCGAAGGTTTGAAGGACGCGGCATGTTCCAGAAGGCCCACGACGCTCACCTTCACCCCGGTGCCGAGTTGCTGCAGCGAGACGGTGCGGCCGTTGGGAAGACAGACGCCATCGCGGTAACCGCCATGCGATGTCTGCACGAAATGCGCCGGGGTGCTCTCGCCAATTCCGAGCCATTTCTGGATGTCCGGCCCGATATTGCTCAACCGCAGGGGCGTGTCGCATTGAAGGCAAATGGCGGTCGACGGATCGCCTGCCGCGATCACTCCCATGCTTCCCGACGAGAAACGGGCTGTCACATACTCTTCTTGTTCACGCGCCGGACGTGACGCATATAGTTCGAGCGAGTAGTCACACATGTGGGCGCTCCTCTTCCTCGGGCACCCCCAGCCATGTTCAGATGATCCCTGAAAGATGGCCTCACGATGACTTGAGGGAGCGTCGAACCAAATTTAATGCCGGCCAAATAGAAGCGCCCCGCCCTCATCCGCCTCTCGCCAAGCGAGGGCGCCTTCTCCCGTAAATGGAGAAAGAAGAACACGCTCTCGACCGACCGGCATCAAACAGGCATTGTTGCAGAATGTCCGGCCCCCCTTAACGGGAAGGCGCAGGTCTCAACGGAGCCTAGATGAATAACGCCGAACGCAATCTGGACCTTGTCGTCAAGGAAATCGCTGATGAGATGCGGCAGCGGACAGATCGGGGCGAGGTGGCAACATATATTCCCGAACTGGCGAACGTTGACGCCAAAGCCTTCGGCATTGCCGTCATCGACGCGCAGGGCAATGTCGCTGCCGGCGGCGATAGCGACACGCCCTTTTCCATTCAGAGCATTTCGAAGGTTTTCACGCTCACGATCGCCCTGGGTATGATCGGCGACCGCTTGTGGCGGCGTGTCGGCCGCGAGCCCTCGGGCAATCCATTCAATTCCATCGTTCAGCTCGAGCGCGAACGGGGCGTACCACGCAATCCCTTCATCAACGCCGGCGCGATCGCCGTCACAGACGTGATCGTATCCGGCCACCAGCCGCGCGAAGCGCTGGGCGATATTCTGAGATTCATGCAATTTCTGACCAATGACCCGTCCATCGCCATCGACGAGGACGTCGCGGCTTCAGAGAAACGCACCGGATTTCTCAACACCGCGCTCGCCAACTACATGAAATCCTTTGGTGTCATCGAAAGCCCGGTCGACTACACGCTCGGCGTCTACTTTCACCATTGCGCGATTGCCATGTCATGCCGGCAGCTCGCCATGGCCGGACGCTATCTCGCCCATGGCGGCCGCAATCCGTCGACCGGCCTGTCGGTCGTCTCGGCCGAGCGGGCGCGGCGCATCAACGCGCTGATGCTGACCTGCGGCCACTATGATGGATCGGGGGAGTTCGCCTATCGGGTCGGCCTGCCCGGCAAAAGCGGCGTCGGCGGCGGCATCCTTGTGGTCGCACCCGGCAAGGCATCGATTGCCGTCTGGTCGCCCGGCCTCGATAAATCGGGCAACTCCCATCTCGGCCGCATCGCGCTGGAGACTCTTACCAAGAGGATGGGCTGGTCGATCTTCGGATAATGTACAAGATTAGCGCCAGTCGACAACACTGGGTGCGCCGCACAATATTTTGAATACTTGCACCTATCGCTTGCGAGCCCGCTCCGCCTGGATAGCGGCATCGTGATACCAGCCGCTGCCAGATTCGACGATTACCACGCGCGGCGCCTGCAAATCATCTGCCGGCTTTTCGATGCGACGATTCCCGCCGGCATTTCCAGCAATTTTCCGTGGAAATTGGTAGATTTTCGCAGTTTCGGTTCGAAATTGATTGCTCACTTAAATTCCCCTTTCGCTCATCGAACAGGGCGACAACGCGGTCATTATAACATAGTTGCCCGCGTTTTTCTCGCTATGCTTTGAAATAAGCGATGAATGCTGACATTATAAGCATGAATACTTCTGCCATTTTAAGTGGCATTTCCCTCGCAGGCGATAGCAACACCGGCGCAATTGGCATAACAAATGCTTTATCTGCCAGGCCATCACGGCGCAGACCGGAGCCTGCGCAGCACGCGATGAATCGTAAGAGGGTCACGATGACTAAGTATAAACTCGAGTATATTTGGCTCGACGGCTACACGCCGGTGCCAAACCTGCGTGGTAAAACGCAGATCAAGGAGTTCGACAGCTTTCCGTCCCTGGAAGAACTGCCGTTGTGGGGTTTCGACGGAAGTTCGACGATGCAGGCGGAAGGGAGCAGTTCAGATTGCGTTCTGAAGCCCATCCGCGTTTTTCCGGATGCCGCCCGCACCAACGGCGTGCTCGTTCTTTGCGAAGTCATGATGCCGGATGGCGTCACGCCGCATGTCACCAACAAGCGCGCCACCATTCTTGACGACACGGGCGCATGGTTCGGCTTCGAGCAGGAATATTTTTTCTATCAGGACGGCCGCCCGCTCGGCTTTCCCTCAGCCGGCTATCCCGCGCCCCAAGGTCCCTATTACACCGGCGTCGGCTACAAGAATGTCGGCTCGGTTGCCCGCCAGATCGTCGAGGAACATCTCGACCTGTGCCTGGCCGCCGGCATCAACCATGAAGGCATCAATGCCGAAGTGGCCAAGGGCCAGTGGGAATTCCAGATCTTCGGCAAAGGCTCGAAGCGCGCCGCCGACGAAATGTGGATGGCCCGCTACCTGCTGCAGCGCCTGACAGAAAAGTACGGCATCGATATCGAATTCCACTGCAAGCCGCTCGGCGACACCGACTGGAACGGCTCCGGCATGCACGCCAATTTCTCGACGGCCTATATGCGCGAGATCGGCGGCAAGGAATATTTCGAGGCGCTGATGGCAGCCTTCGCAGCCGCCAAGGACGACCACATCGCCGTCTATGGACCCGACAACCACATGCGCCTCACAGGCAAGCATGAGACCGCGTCGATCCATCAGTTCAGCTATGGGGTGGCGGACCGCGGCGCCTCGATCCGCGTGCCCCACAGCTTCGTCAACAACGACTACAAAGGCTACCTGGAGGACCGCCGGCCGAACTCCCAGGGGGACCCCTACGCCATCGCCTCGCAGATCCTGAAGACGATTGCGTCTGTTCCCTCCACGGCCAAGAAGGCCGCGGCCTGACAAGCGGCGGCGCAGCCCGAGGGCTGCGCCGTACTCATCTGACCTTCATATAGCTCAATCGATTTGAGTTGCCCTCAGCCGCAGCGAGTTCGCAATGACGCTGACGGACGACAATGCCATCGCCGCGGCCGCGATAATGGGTGACAGCAAGAGACCGAAGACCGGGTAGAGCACGCCTGCTGCGATCGGCACGCCCGCCGCATTGTAGATGAAGGCGAAGAACAGGTTCTGTCGGATATTGCTCATTGTCGCGGCCGACAGGCGCCTTGCCCGGACGATGCCCTGCAGGTCGCCCTTCAGCAACGTCACCCCCGCGCTTTCGATGGCAACATCCGTGCCGGTTCCCATGGCGATCCCGACATCGGCCGCGGCCAGCGCCGGGGCGTCATTGACGCCGTCGCCCGCCATCGCGACCACACGGCCTTCGCGGCGCAGCTTTTCGACGATCCTGCTTTTGTCCTCTGGCAGGATTTCCGCCTCGATCTCGGTGATCCCAAGCCGCCCGGCGACAGCTTGCGCGGTCGTGCGGTTGTCTCCCGTCAGCATGACGACGCGGATGCCGTCACCGCGCAGGGCGCGCACCGCCTCGGGCGTGGTCGCCTTGACGGGGTCGGCAATGCCGATGATCCCGGCTGCCACACCATCGATGACGACGAAGACGGCCGTTGCGCCATCGAGGCGCAGCGCCTCGGCCTTCGGCTCCAGCGCCATTGTATCGGCGCCAAGTTCCGCCAGATAGGCGCGATTTCCGACGGCGATCCGCTTGCCGTCGATCGTCCCGACAACGCCTTTGCCGACAGGCGAATCGAAGTCCGCGGCCGTGGAGAGAGGAAGTCCCTTTTCCTGTGCGGCGGCAACGATGGCCGCAGCGAGCGGATGTTCGCTGCCCCGCTCCAGACTGGCGGCGAAGCGCAGAAGGTCGTCCTCACCCATATCTGCCTGCGCGACCACCGCCGTCACCCGCGGCCTGCCTTCGGTCAGCGTGCCCGTCTTGTCGACGACGAGCGTATCGATCTTCTCAAAGCGCTCCAGTGCTTCGGCGTTCTTGATGAGCACGCCCGATTGCGCGCCGCGGCCGACACCGACCATGATCGCCATCGGCGTTGCCAGGCCCAAGGCGCAGGGGCAGGCTATGATCAGCACCGAGACCGCGGCAATGAGGCCAAACGTCAGACGCGGTTCCGGTCCCCAGACCGACCAGACGATGAAGGCGGTCAGGGCAGCCATGATGACGAGAGGCACAAACCACCCGGAGACCTGATCGGCAAGACGCTGGATCGGCGCCCGGCTGCGCTGCGCATTGGCGACCATCTGCACGATCTGGGCGAGCATCGTATCACGGCCGATCTTGTCGGCACGCATCACGAAGCTGCCGGTCTGGTTCATCGTCCCGCCGATCAGTTTTGCACCGACGCTCTTGGTCACCGGCATGGATTCGCCAGTGACCATGGATTCATCGACAGAACTGCGGCCTTCGACGAGTTCACCATCGACAGGAACTTTCTCGCCGGGGCGAACGCGCAAACGGTCGCCGACAGCCACCTGCTCGAGATCGATATCCTGCTCGCTGTTGTCAGCGGCGATACGACGTGCGGTCTTGGGCGCAAGACCGAGCAGGGCACGAATGGCGCCGCCGGTCTGTTCGCGCGCCCGCAGTTCCAGCACCTGTCCCAGCAGGACAAGCACGGTGATGACGGCCGCCGCCTCGAAATAGATGGCGACGGAGCCGTCATGATTGCGGAACGCCGGCGGAAAGAGCTGCGGCGCGACGGTCGCGACGACGCTGTAGGTCCACGCCACGCCGGTCCCGAGCGCGATCAGGGTGAACATGTTGAGATTGCGCGTCACCAGCGATTGCCAGGCGCGTTCGAAGAACGGCCAGCCGGCCCAGAGCACCACCGGTGTTGCCAGCACGAACTGCACCCAGTTCGAGGTCTGCTGCGGCAGCCAGTGCATATTCAGAAGATGTCCGCTCATCTCCAGGATGAAAACCGGAAGGGCGAGAGCAAGGCCGATCCAGAAGCGACGCGTCATATCCGTGAGTTCGGCACTCGGGCCCGTTTCGAGCGAGGGCATTTCCGGCTCCAGCGCCATGCCGCAGATCGGACAGGAGCCAGGCGCGTTCCGGCGTATCTGGGGATGCATCGGGCAGGTGTAGATCGTACCCGGCGGCGCCTGTTCCTGCTGAACCGGCGCGGACTTGAGATATTTGGCCGGATCTGCCTGGAACTTGGTTTTGCAGCCTGCGGAACAGAAATAATAGGTCTGGCCTTCGCGTTCGTGGCGATGTTTGGCCGTTCGCGTATCGACCGTCATGCCGCAGACGGGATCTTTGGCCTGGAAGCCGTCCGCCTGACCATGGCCGGCGTGGTCATGTGCGGAATGATCGTGGGAATGCGCGGGATCGGAAGATGGCATCATGGCAGGCCCTTCAGGTCAATTACCCCATGGGGGTATAAACGGCTTGCCTTATATACCCCCTTGGGGTATAGGAATCAAGCATGCAGTCTGAAACCAAATCCTCCTGTCTCAAACGACTGAGCCGCATCGAAGGTCAGGTCCGCGGCATTGCGCGCATGGTCGATGACGATCGCTACTGTATCGACGTGGTGAACCAGATTTCAGCCATTCGCGCCGCGCTGGCGCGGGTCGAGGATGAAATCATCAAGGATCACGTCGGCCATTGCGTCGAGCACGCCATCATGTCCGGCGACAAAACCGAACAGCGGCAAAAGGTCAGCGAACTCGTCGACGCACTCGGCCGGATGGGCCGCTAGACAAGAGCACAAACATGAACCGGACACGCGCTTCAGCATTTGCTGTGATTTTCACGATCGCCGCCGCCGGCCACGCCTGGGCCGCCGCCGGGCCACACGCCCATGACCATGGCCATGCCATAAGCGACCACACCGCGGCCCTGCCGTATGGGGAACCCGGCGATCCGAAGAAGCCGGCCCGCCCCATATCGGTCGTCATGACCGATGGCGAAGGAAAAATGGCATTCATTCCTGCCGCGATCGAAGTCCGGCAGGGAGACCAGATCAGGTTCATGCTGCGCAACAATGGCGTTTCCGATCATGAACTCGTTCTTGGAACGCTGGAGACGAATCTCGAACACGCCAGGGACATGGCGGGCAATCCCGATATGAAACACGAGGAGCCGAACGCCAGGCGCCTGGAGCCTAAAAAGACTGGCGAAATTCTCTGGCGGTTTACCAAGGTTGGAGAATTTGACTTCTCCTGCCTGATTCCGGGCCATCGCGAAGCCGGGATGACCGGAAAGATCATCGTCAAGCCATGATCGGCTGCCAACGAAACGGCGAAACCCGGCGATAGTGAAGGCCGCGGCGTCTAGGCAGCCAGCCTGCGTCCAGATTGAAAAATTGAGATGACCGTCACAGCATCGATCGATCATCCCGCGCTGCCGATAACTGCGGCGCGGGCGCGCGTTGCATGGGTCGACGTCGCAAAAGGGATCTGCATCGTCCTTGTGGTCACCATGCACACGACCCTGGGCGTGGGCCTCGCGCTGGAAGCGACCGGCTGGCTGCATAAGCTCGTCGCCTACGCCAAGCCGTTCCGGATGCCGGACTTTTTCACCATCGCCGGCCTGTTTGCTGGCGCCGCGATCGCCAAACCCTGGCGGACATTCATCGACAGAAAGGTTCTGCACTTCGCCTACTTCCTGGCGCTGTGGCTGGCCATCATCCTGGCCGTCAAATCCGACGATCTCCACTTGGTCAATATCCGGGCGTTCGCAACCGCCTATCTGTGGGCCTTCATTGAGCCTTTCAGCACTTTGTGGTTCATCCACATCCTGCCGCTGATGTTCATCGCCCTGCGCCTCATCTGGCGGCTTGCCTGGCCGGTCGGCCTTGCAGCGGCGATTGCCATTCACATCATGGCGTCCATCTATCTGATGCCGGATCCATATGCGCTCGCCTCGGTCTGGACGGGCTGGTCGGCCGTCGACAATTTCAGCCTGTTCTTCGTCTATTTCTACATCGGCGCCAAAGCCGCACCAGTGATCCTGAAGATGGCGAACAACGCAATGGCTTTCCGGGAAGCCGCCGTCGTCCTGCTGCTCCCATGGGCCGCGCTGAATGCGCTGGCGGTGCATGCGCAGGTCGCCGATTGGCCAGGCATCGGTTTCATCCTTGGGATCGCCGGGGCGATGGCCGTCATAACGATCTCGGCCATTGCCTCCCTCTACAGGCCTTTCGAGAGCCTTGCCTATCTGGGCCGCCACTCGCTCGTCATCTATCTGTCGTTCGTCATTCCCATGGCCGCGGCCCGCGTGGCTCTTGTCAAGCTCGACATTTCGGACAACGTCGACCTTCTCTCGATCATCGTGATCGTTTTCGCCATCGGGGTTCCACTGACTTTCCAGGCGTTGATTCAAGGAACGCCGCTGGCTTTTCTGTACCGGCGCCCGAAATGGGCGAGACTTGCGGACTGAGCTCATAACGCCGATCGACCGAACATGACTGCATGTTGTGCAGTTGCGCTTTCTTTTTAAGCTTCGATCATATTCCCTGAGCATCACGCAACGACCCGCATCGAAGATCTGCAATGCAGCCGGATAACCGCGCCAGATCTGCGAAGCTAAAAAGGCATCGGGGCGATATCAAATAGATGCTTTGCCGATCCAGATCACCGCGCAAAGATCATCGATCAGAGCAATCTGCCATCGATGTATGATCAGCGCTGACCATCAGGTCTCAGCCTGTTGATGACATCAAACAGGAGACTGCAGCGGCCGTGCTGACCCATAAACTCGCAACGCCCGTTTATCCGGAACTGAGCACGATCCTGTCCACATCCAAGCCTTCGCCTCCGATGGTCCGGATGGCTGGTGTCAGTCTCAAGTATGGCGACATGCTGGCGCTCGAAGATGCCACGCTCGACATTGCCGACGGCGAGTTCGTCGCGGTCGTCGGCCCCAGCGGCTGCGGCAAATCCACCTTGATGAAACTCGTCACCGGTCTTCTGCCGCCGACCGGCGGCGACATCGAGTTCGATCGCAAGCGCGTGACCGGTCCGGTCCGCGGCGCCGGCATGGCATTCCAGAACGCCACCCTGCTGCCGTGGCGAACCACCACCGACAACGTCATGCTGCCGCTCGAGATCGTCGAGCCTTACAAGAGCCAATCGCGCAGCAACCGCAAGGCACTGGAAGACAAGGTGCAGAACCTCCTCGACATCGTCGGCCTCGGCGACTTTGGTGACCGGCTGCCGTGGCAGCTTTCGGGCGGCATGCAGCAGCGCGCCAACCTGTGCCGCGCCATCATCCACGAGCCCAAGCTGCTCATGCTCGACGAGCCGTTCGCTGCCCTCGACGCCTTCACGAAGGAAGATCTCTGGCAGGTGCTGCAGGACCTGTGGATGCACCAGAAGTTCACCGGCATCCTCGTCACCCACGATTTGCGCGAAGCGGTCTATCTGGCCGACACCGTTTACGTGATGAGCAATCGCCCCGGCCGCATCCTGCACCGCTGCCACATTCCGCTCGATCGGCCGCGCCGGCCCGAGACGACCTTCGATCCCGTTTACACCGAAATTGTCAACGACCTGCGCGCCAAGATCGCCGCCGTGAGAAATGCGAAATGAGCGGCTTCATCAAACGCACCCGCGCCTGGCTCGTGGCATTCGCACTTCTGGTCGTCTGGGAACTGTCCTGCCGCCTGTTTCACATTCCCGAATTCATCCTGCCGGCGCCCACGCGCATCCTGGAAGTCACCTGGCAGTTCCGCAACGAACTGGCGCTGCACGCATTCCAGACCCTGATGACGACGATCGTCGGCTTCTTCATCGCCATCGTCGTCGGCATCCTGCTGGGCGTCGCCGTCGGCTCGTCGAGTGCCGTCTACGATTCGCTCTACCCGCTGCTCATCGGCTTCAATTCCATTCCCAAGGTCGCTGTGGTTCCCCTGATCGTGATCTGGACCGGCATCGGCACCATTCCGGCCATCGTCACCGCCTTCGTCATCTCCTTCTTTCCGATCGTCGTGAATGTCGCGACGGGCCTTGCCAGCGTCGAGCCTGAAATGCGCGATGTGCTGCGCATCCTCGGCGCCACCCGCTACGAAATGCTGCGCAAGGTCAGTTTTCCGCGCGCCCTGCCCTATCTGTTCGCGTCCCTCAAGGTCGCGATCACGCTGGCCTTCATCGGCTCCGTGGTGTCGGAGACCATCGCTTCGAACTACGGCATCGGATTTCTCATGCTGTCGGCATCGTCGCGCTTTCAGGTCGCCCTCGTCTTCTCGGGCGTCATCATCATCGCCATCATGAGCATTGCCATGTTCGCCATCTGCATCCAGGTCGAACGGCGCATGGTCAGTTGGGCCTATCGCAGCCAGGCAGCCTGATCCGTCCGCGCATCGAGAGAACCAATCCATGCCGAACTTCCGCATAACAGGTGCCAGGATCGTTCCGCTGGGCGACGACAACGGCATCATCGAAGGTCACGACATCTGGATCGGCGACGGCCGCATCGCCGCGATCACGGCGATCGGCAGCCCGCCTCCCTTTGCAGGGGCCTATGAAACCTGTTCCTTCCGCAATGCGGTCGTCATTCCCGGCCTGGTGAACTCGCATTCGCATTCTGCCTCCGTCCTCCAGCGCGGCAATGTCGCCGGCGCGCCGCTCGACATCTTCGTCATGGAGGCCGCGTCGCGCAAATCGCACCGCACGATGGCCCATGTCCGCACCGCCGCCCTGCTGCATGCGATCGAGATGCTGAAGCGCGGTATCACCGGCGTCGTCGATCATCTGCGCCACGGCGCGGTGCCGACGGTCGAGGCGATGAGCGCCGCCATGGGCGCCTATGCTGACATCGGCCTGCGCGCCATCGTTGCCCCGATGTACGAAGACAAGCGTTACATCGATTCCCTCCCCATCGATCAGAGCCGCCTGCCGGCCGATGTGCTGGCTCGCTGGACGAGTTCCAACCCGCCGCCGCCGGAAGATTATTTCGCCATGATGGAGGAGGTCGTCTCCGAGGCGCGCAACCACAATCTCGTCCGCGTCATGCTCGGCGTCGACGGGCCGCAGAGGTGCACGACGAAACTCCTCGACATGGCCGGCGACTTTGCCGATCGCCACAAGGTCGGCCTCCATACCCATCTGCTCGAGGCGAAGACACAGGCGCTGATGGCGCCGCAGGCGTTCGAAGGCAGCTTCGTTGCCTACCTCGCCCATTTCGGGCTCATCGGACCGCGCAGCTCGCTGGCGCATTTCGTCTGGTGCACCGATCGCGACATCGAGCTGGCCGCCGAACTGAAGGTCAATGTCGTCAACAATCCGGTCTCCAACCTGGCGCTCGGCAGCGGCCTGCAGCCGACGGCACGCCTCCTGGCGGCGGGCGTCAGCGTCGGACTTGGGTCGGACGGCGGCAGCAGCAATGCCATCAGCCTGCTCGAACAGGCCAAGACCTCCATGCTTCTCAGCCGCATCAGCCAGCCGGACTGCGACCGCTGGATCACCGCGCCCATGGCCATGCGCATGGCCTGCGAGGGCGGCGCCGCCGTCCTCGGACATCCGGGAGAGCTCGGCGTCATCAAGCCCGGCGTCCGGGCCGATCTCGCCATTCTCGATCTCGACAACGACGACCATCAGCCGCTCGGCAACATCTGGAATCACCTGGTGATGTACGAGAACGGACATTCCGTCGACACCGTGTTTGTCGACGGCGAGATGGTGCTCAAGGCCGGCCGCTGCACCAGGATCAACGAAGACGAGGTCTATGCGGCCGCCGCCGAATTTGCCCGCAAGGACGACGCCGCCAATCGGCAATATCTCGACCTGGCGCGCGCCGAGCGTGCGATCTTTCAGCCCCTCATCACCGAAGCCCTCCAGCGCGAAGCCCCCGTCAACCGGTTTGCCCAGCTGAGCTAAAGCATTTTCGAGCGAAGTGGATGCCGGTTCGCGTGAGGAAAATGCGTCAAAACAAAAGCTCTAGGTTAATCCAATAAAGGAAAAACATATGTCGAACGTTGTTTTGAAACTTTCGCGCCGCATTGCCGTGGCGGGCCTGCTCACCACGCTGGGCCTGGGCTCCTTCGCGCAAGCGCAGGAGAAGCTGACGCCGGTCCGCCTGCGTCTCGACTGGGTCTGGCAGGCGCCGCAATCCATCTTCACCATCGCCTATGAGCGCGGCTATTATCGCGAGGAAGGCCTCGATGTCTCGATCGACCGCGGCTACGGCGGCCTGGAGAACGCCGCCGCCATCGCCGCCGGCAATTATGAATTCCTGTTCGGTGACATGTCGAGCATCATTCTGTTCAATCCCAAGAACCCCGAGCGCAAGCTGCTCAGCGTCTTCACCATCTATGATGCCTATCTGGGCGCCGTGATCACCCGCGCCGGCAACGGCATCACCAAGCCGAAGGATCTCGAAGGCAAGACGATCGGCGCGCCGCTCACCACCGGCGGCCGCACCATGTTCCCCGCCTTCGCCAAGGCCAACGGAATCGACGCCAGCAAGGTCAACTGGCAGACCATCAGCATCCAGTTGCAGGACCAGCAGTTCGCCCAGGGCCAGTTCGACGCGGTGGCGAGTTTCACGACCACCTCGCTGCTCAACCTGAAACAGCTTGGCGTGCCGCGCGAGAAACTGACGATCTTCAACTTCGCCGACTATGGCGTCGGCCTCTACGGCAGCGGCATCGTGACGAGGGCCGATTATGCCCAGAGCAATCCAGAAGTGGTGCGCAAGTTCGTCCGCGCTACCATGCGCGGCATCAACGCCATGCTCGGCAACAAGGAGGAGGCGATCGCGAGCCTCAAGAAGCGCGACCCGCTGCTCGATGTCGGCATCGAGATCGACCGGCTCAACCTGATGATCGAGATGACCCTGAAGCGGCCGAGCGTCGAGAAGAACGGCGTCGGTCATGTCGAGGTCGCCCGCGTGCAGGACAGCATCGACACCATCGCCAGCGTGATGGAAGTCTCGCCCCTGCCCAAGCCCGAAGAGATTTATACGGACAAGTTCATTCCCAGCCAGGCCGAGCGCATGGCGAAGTTCTGAACGGTTCTCCGTGTTGATTGACGATCATACGATCGCGGCCTCGCGCAGGCGGATCGCCGGCTTCCGGCTTCACCGCCCCGTGACGATCGACGAAGCCTGCGACCTGCTGGCGCGATTTTCCGACGGTGCGATGCTGCACGCCGGCGGCATCGACGTCACCAACCGGATGAAGCGGGGCTTTCTGCAGCCTCATGTCATCGCGGTGCAACAGGTGGCCGGCCTCAGCGGCATCCGGCTCGGCGAGACGGAGATCGAGATCGGTGCGGCCACGCGGCACTGGGATATCGAGATCGATCCCGGCCTGCGCCACGCTCTTCCGACGCTTTGCGACTATGTCGCGGGCCTGGGCAATATCCGCATCCGCATGCAGGGCACCATCGGCGGCAATATCATGGCCGCCGAGCCGGGCTATGAAATGCCGGCGGTACTCGCGGTCCTCGATGCGGAACTTGTTTTCCGCGACTGCGCGACACGGACTGAGCGCCGGCTGACGGTCGATCAATGGCTCGAAATCCGCGGCGCCAATCCAGGCCCGCTGCTGCTGACCTCGATCCGCCTTCCGCGCCGGCCCATCGCTCTTGCCTGGAACCGCCAGCTTCGACCCGCTCTTTCGCTTGTCGCTGCCTTGCGGCACGACGGAACGGGACAGATGCGCGGCCGCATGGCCGTCACCGGTGGCTCGTCAGGTCCCCTGATCGCCGATATTGCGCTCACCGCCGCTGGTCGGGAAGATCCCGACCTCGGCCTCGTCGCCCGGGCATGGGTTGACCGGCTTCCGTTGCTCCAGCTTCCGCTTGGCCCGGATGCCGGCTATTGCAGCGAGGTCATTCCCATCCTGTGCCGCCGTCTTCTCCAGACTCTGTCGAAGAGGCTGCCGTGACGGAAAGCCTGCGGATTCACATCAAGGTCAACGGACGCCCGGAGAGCGCGGAGATCGCGCCGAACCTGATGCTGGTCGATTTCCTGCGCGAGCATCTTGGCCTGCAGGGCACCAAGCTCGCCTGCGACCAGGGTGCCTGCGGCGCCTGCACGGTTCTGCTCGACGGCAGACCTGTCACATCCTGTCTCACCTTTGCTTTCGCCGCCGACGGCGCGGACCTCCAGACCATCGAAGGCGCGTCGCGGGACAATGGCACATTGAGCCAGGTGCAAAATGCCCTGCACGATTGCGGCGTACCGCAATGCGGCTTCTGCACGCCCGGCATGGTGATGATGATGGAAGGTTTCGCCAGGCAGGATCCCCTGCCGCCGGGCCAGACTCTCGAGACTTGGATGAATGCAAATCTCTGCCGCTGCTCGGGCTATCAGGGATTTCGTAGGGCTTTGGATCAGCTTGCGAACGAGGCAGGCAACCCATGACGGCGCTGCCCAACACGCTTGCCCATGTCGGGCGCAGCCTCGCCGACGTCAACGGCCACGACAAGCTGACCGGTGCGGCGCGCTATGCCAGCGATTTCAGCCTTGCGGGCATGCTGCATGCGAAAATCCTTCGCAGCCCACATCCGCATGCGAGGATCGTCTCCATCGACGCATCGAAGGCCCTGGCCGTGCCCGGCGTCGTCGGCGTGGTCAGCGGCGAAGACCTCTCCGGCCTCGACCATACCTACGGGATGTTCATCCGTGACCAGCCGGTGATCGCCGTCGACAAGGTACGGTTCGCCGGAGAGCCCATGGCCGCCGTTGCCGCAGAGACCGAGGAACTTGCCTACCGGGCGATTGCCGCGATCCACGTCGAATATGACGTCCTGCCGGCGATCTCGTGCATTGCCGATGCCCTGGCCGGGAACGCTCCGCCACTGTTCGACGGCAGGCTGCATCCTTCCTCGCTGCAGCCGCCGCCGCTCTGCAGCTCCTGGGTCCAGGAGCCGGCGCCCAATATCCTCTTCGATTTCAGCTATAGCTTCGGCGACATCGAAGCCCTGTTCGCAGGCTGCGCCCACATATCCGAAGACCGTTTCACCCTCGCCCGCCAAAGCCATGCGGCGCTCGAGCCCCATGTGGCGATCGCTTTTGCCTCGGACCATGAGCATGTCGAGGTCTGGTCCAACAACCAGGATCCCTTCCTGCTGCGCGAGGACATCGCCCGCATCTTCGGCCTCAGCGCCGAAAACGTCCGCTTCCATGCCGGCCTTGTCGGCGGCGGCTTCGGCTCCAAGAGCTATTGCAAGATCGAGCCGATCGCCGTTCTGCTGGCGCGCAAGACCGGCCGTCCCGTCCGCCTCGCTCTGACCATGGCCGAGAGCATGATGACGGTCTGCGATCATCCGGCCGAGATCAGATTGCGCACCGGCGTCAGCGCATCAGGCGAGACCGTGGTCCGCGATGCTGTCGTGGAGCTCGACGGCGGCGCCTATGCCGACGCCAGCCCTTCCGTCGCCATGCGCATGGGAACCCGCTTCAACGGCCCCTACAGATGGAAAGGCGTACGCACGCGGGTGCGCGTCATCCGCACGACCACCATCCCCGCGGGATCGTTTCGCGGCTTCGGCATGGGGCATGTGACCTGGGCCTGCGAATCCCAGATGGACATGATCGCCGGCCGCATCGGGCTGCATCCCGCAGCCTTCCGCGCGCAGAACTTTCTCGATCCCGGCAGTTCCGGCGCGCCCGGCGAACGCGTTCTCGATTGCGACTTGACTGAGGGTTTCAACGCTGTCCGCAATCGTATCGCCGACAAGACCACAAGCGCGAATACGAATCGCGGGACAGGCTTCGCTGTCGCCTGCAAAGGCGGCGGCAGTTCCCATCGCGCCGATGCGCGCATCGACATTCATCCCACGGGCGACGTCACCCTGGCGGCCGGCGTCACCGAGATCGGCCAGAACACCAGAACCATCCTGACCCAGGTCGCGGCCGAGGTGCTGGGCATGGACACTGCCCGCATCAGGGTCGTCAACATCGATACCCATTCGACCCCGTTCGACTCCGGCACCCATGCGAGCAACGGCGCGACGGTGGCGGGCCTTGCCGTGCGGGACGCTGCGACGAAAGCCGCCGCGGAGGTGCTGCTGTTCGCTGCCGGCCGGTTGCAATGCCGCGTCGAAGACCTGTCGTTCCGGCAGATGCTGATCGTGCATGGCTCAGCCAGCTATTCGCTGAGCGATCTCATCGATCCGACGATGAAGGACAATCCGGCGTCCTTCTCGGGCGCCGCGTCCGTCCAGACTCCCGGCGGCTCGCTCTTCTGGATGCCGATCTGGACTGTCGCCGAAGTCGAGGTGGACGACGAGACCGGCATCGTCAGGCTCACGCGCCTGATCAATGCCGCCGATGTCGGACGCGCCATCAATCCGCAGCGCTGCATCAGCCAGATCGAGGGCGCTGCCGCACAGGGCCTGGGACAGGCCTTGTTCGAGGATATTAGCTACCGGAACGGGCAACCGCTGACAGCCACGCCCCTCACCTATCGCATGCCACGGCTTGCCGACATTCCCGCAGACTTCGAAACCATCATCCTCGAGCAGGGACGCGGCCCCGGCCCGTTCGGCGCCAAGGGCGTAGGCGAGAGCGGCAACCTGACGATTCCCGCGGCCATCGCCAACGCCATCGCCGATGCCGTCGGTGCCAGAGTGATGGACCTGCCGATGACGCCCGACAAAATCCTGCGGGCGATCAGGGCGAAGGCAGGCGCGTCACCGTCTGGTCGATAGCGCCGAAAATCGAACGGCCGTCGGCGTCGAGCATCTCGATGCGCACCCGGTCGCCGAATTGCATGAACTGCGTCTGTGCTTCGCCATGGCGGGTGATTTCCAGCGCTCGCCGCTCGGTGATGCAACTGGAGCCAACGGCGGGATCGTGATTGGACACCGTGCCGCCGCCGAAGATGGAACCGGGACCGAGTTCGCGCGTCTGCGCGCCGAACGCCACGAGCGCGCGAAAGCCAAACAGCATGCCGGTGCCGGCATTCGGACGGCCGAATTCCGTGCCGTTGAAAGTCGAGATGATCGGCAAGTGAAGCTTGTCGCCGTCCCAGGCAGGTCCCAGTTCATCCGGCGTCACGGCGGCGGGCGCGAAACCGGCCACGGGCTTCGACAGGAACAGGCCGAAGCCTTTCTCGAGCTCGCGCAGGTTGAGATTGCGCAGCGACACGTCGTTCATGATCATGATGAGCTTGATGTGCTTGCCGGCATCTTGGACAGACGTGCCCATCGGCACGCGATCGGTGACCACCGCCACTTCGGCCTCGAAATCGATGCCCAGCATTTCGACGTTCGAGGGAAATGCGATGTCTTCCTGCGGGCCGAGCAATATGCCGCGGCCGGACTGGTAGCCGAACGGTTCGGTGAACGTGGTTCCGACGATCGGCTTGTTGTAGATACGGCCCATCAATTCGTGATGGCGCAGATAATTGCTGGCGTCGAAGACGAGATAGGACCGCGGCAGCGGCGACAGCGCCAGCGCCGGGTCGAACTTGATGGCATCGCCGATGCGGCCGGCATTCAGCTCTCTGGACACCTCTTCCAATGCCGGGCTGACATCGTTCCAGCGATCCAGCGCCGCCTGCATGGTGGCGGCGATCTCCGGAACGGGCTTGGCCAGTTGCAGGTCGCGCGACAGAACGACCAACTGGCCGTCGGGCGAATGTGATTTGAGACTGCCGAGTTTCATGATCGTTCTTCCCGCTGCAGGAGCGCATTTTCAAGCAAGTGGACACCGGTTCACGTGAAGAAAATGCGCTCATTAAATAAACTAGACGCGTCTTTCCGATCCGGGGGATCGGAAAACGCTATTGAGAAACGGCCTCGGCCTGCGCGTCTGGATCGCCAATGGACACTTGCGCCAAAGCCGCGCGTTTGATGGCGGATCGCACCGAAACAGGCACTGCTTGAATTCTGGCAACGAGGCCGGCGAGTTCGCCCTCGATGAGATCTGGCGTATCGACGAGCGTGCCGATCAGACCAGCCGCCTGCGCCTCCTCCGCCGCAAGCCTGCGGCCGAGCAAGGCGAATTCCAGCGCCCTGTGCTTGCCGAGCCGCTCGGCCAGCATGCGATGATGCTGCACGTCGGGAATGCCCATCGCCGCTTCCGGCAGCCACAGAAAGGCATCGCGGCAGGCCAGCGTGAAGTCCGCCGCCAGGGCGAGATGCACGCCGATGCCGACGGCTGGCCCGTTGAGCGCGGCGATGACGATCGCCGGCGAGGTCTCCAGCGTCTGGACGATCATGCCGACATGCCGGACCTGCGAAACCAGGCCGCCGACCTCCTTCTGCGCCGCCGCCAGCATGCTCCTGTCGACGCCGGCACAGAACACCGGGCCCTCGCCCGTCAGGCTGATGATCTCGACCCCGGAGGAGGCGGCGTTCTGCAACAGCTCCGCCAGCTCGATCCAGTCCTCCGGGCCGAGCGCGTTGCGGCGCGCGGCATTGGCAAGGCGGATCTGCAGCCAGGCGCCGTCGCGGACGAACCGGATGGCAGATGCCATTACAGCCCGCCCCACGGCTCGTTGAGCGCTTTCAGTGCTTCGGCGAGGTTGTCGCCTTTCGCCTTCATCGCATCGATCATCGGCCGCGCCGTATAGGCGAGATGGCTGATCGTATCGAACTCACCGGCGACTTCCATGGCCGTCTTGATGCCCATCATCTCCCAGGTGCGGTTGACCACCATCTTGTTGAGCATCAGCAGCTCCGGCTCGATGGACGCGATGCGCTCGGCGATCTCGCGCGTCTTCGCTTCCAGCTCTTTCGCCGGAAAGTGATAGTTCGCCAGGCCGCATTCGGTGCATTCGACACCGTTGAACATGCGCCCGTAGGACATCTCGCGCGCCTTCTTCAGTCCGGCGAGGAACGAATAGATGCCGACATTGTCGCCGGTGGCGAGCCAGCGCGTCGGCGGATAGCCGAGCTTGGCGTCGCTCGCCATGATGGTGAGGTCGCAGGCCAGCGCCAGCGTGCTGGCGCCCGCATAGGCGAAGCCATGCACCTGCGCGATCACGGGCTTCCACAGGTTCCACACCATCATGTCGTAGTTGATATGGTCCTGCACATGGGCGCGGCTGTTCCAGACGCCGCTGCCATATTCCGGCACGCCGCGCGGCTCATGCTCGCCGTTGGCGGGCCCCTGTCCCGGCTTGATCGCCGTCGCCGGCGTTTCCTGGAAATCATAGCCCGCCGAAAAGCAGCGCCCGGCGCCGCGCAGGATGATGACGCCGACGCTCGGGTCTTTCTCGGCCGTTTTCAGGACCTCCTTCAGCCGTTCCATCAGCGGCCAGCACAGGGCGTTGAGCGCCTTCGGCCGGTTCAACGTCACATAGAGCAGGCGGCCAACCGCCTCGACCTGCACCATCTCCTCGCCTGTTTCTGCCGACATCATCGATCTCCCTGTTGCATGTCCATGAACTGCTTCGCCAGATCGGGCTTGCGCACCTTGCCGACCGGCGTGCGCGGCATCGCATCGACGAACCAGATGCGGCTCGGCGTCTTGTAGCCGGTGAGACCCTGCCGGCAGTGGCGCCGCAGGCTGTCGGCATCGAGATGCATGCCGGGCCGCAGGATCACCGCCGCGGCGACGACCTCGCCCCATTCCACATCGGGCAGGCCGAAGACGGCTGCTTCCTCGACGGCGGGATGGGTATGGATGACGTCTTCGACCTCGCGGGTATAGACGTTGAAGCCACCGCTGATGATCATGTCCTTGCGCCGCCCGACGACGCTGATCAGCCCGCGCGCATCGACGGTGGCGAGATCGCCGGTCCAGTGCAGCCCGTCAAGCAACGCCGCCGCGGTCTGTTCCGCATCGTTGAGATAGCCGTCGAACACATGCGGCCCGGTCGTAACGATCTCGCCGACCTCGCCCGGCGCGACATCGCCGCCGTCTTCGCGCACCACGCGCACGTCGATGCCCGGCAAGGCGCGCCCCGTCATCGCCGGAAAGGCGCGATATTCTTCAGGCCCCAGCACGGTCAACTGGCAGGCTTCCGTCGAGCCATAGCCGTGAAACGGCCGGCAGGATGGAAAATCCTCCAGCAGCCTTGCGACAACGGCCGCCGGGATCGGCGAGGCGCCATGAATCAGCGCGAACGCGTGCTGCCCCGCCCGCGACCGGAAGACCGGCGATTCGACCATGCGATAGATCATCGTCGGGACGGTCAGCAGCATGTTGGCGCCAAGCTCTTCGAGCGCATGGCATTGCGCCTCGGCGCTGCCGTCGGGCGGAATGAGCAAGGTGCCGCCGGCCGCGATGACATTGATGAGGCCGAGGATCATGCCGCCGCTATGGAACATCGGCGCCGGCACATTCGCGCGGGTGGCCGGCCCGGTCTCGTAGCCGAGCTGGCCCGACAAAGAGTTCACGATCCGCGACCGGTGCGACAGGATCGCACCCTTCGGCCGGCCTGTCGTGCCGCTGGTATACAGAACGGCGTGCGGCGCCGCCCAATCGGCGACGGCGCTGAGGCGCTCATCGGAATGGCCCGCGAGAAGCGTCTCAAGCTGATCTAGATCATCGATCGCCAGCACATCGCGCAAGGCCGGCAATGTCGGACGCAACCCATGCAGCCGGTCGACATGCGGCTGGCCGCAGAGCGCGAAGACGACGCCGGCATCACCGAGGATGACGCCGAGCTCGCGATCCGTGTAGTTCGGGCTCAGCGGCACCAGCACGGCGCCAAGGCGCGAGATGGCGAAGAAGGCGATGACGAAGGACGCCGAATTCGGCAGCACCAGCGCCACGCGCTCCTGCGGCCGGCAGCCGCGCGCGCGCAGCAGATTGGCCAGGCGCGAGGCGGCCGTGTCCAGCGCCGCATAGGACTGCGACCGGCCGGCATGGACGAGGGCTTCCTTGTCGCCCCAGCGTAGAGCCGAGCCAGTCAGGAGATCGTCAACGCTCATGCGCATGCGCAACTCCCGTCGTGCTTTCAGCGCGCGATGAGTTTGGCCGGGTCGATGGTCGTGCTCAACCGGCCCTGCGCCTTCATGGCGTCGACCCAGAACGCGACATCTGCCGGCGTCACCTTCTCCTCGTAAAGCGGCAGCGGCAGGACATCGACGATTTCCTTTGGCAGCTTGAGATAGGCGGTCAGCAGTGCGCGCGCCTCCGCCGGATTGGCTTTCGCATATTCAGTCGCGTCCAGCAGGGCGGCCTTCACATCGCCCAGTGTGTCCTTGTTCTTCTCGATCCAGCCGCGCTCGGCGATATAGGAGATCGCAAGCGTCGGACCGGGGAGGCCGTCCGTCAGGCGATAGACGATCTGGCCGATGCCGCTCTGGGAGGCACGCGTCAGAAACGGTTCGACGATGACGGAGCCCTCGACCGACTTGGCGCGCAAGGCATCAGTCGCCTGCGAGCTTGAGAGCTCGATGTAATTGACCTTCTTCGGATCGGCGCCCTGGTCGCTGAGCCATTTCTGAAACAGGATATCGACCGAGGCGCCGATGCCCGGCATCGATACCTTCTTGCCTTCGAGGCTTTTCACGCCGGCGAAGGGAACGTCAGATCTGGTGACGTAAGCCATCAGCGCATTCTTGTTCGGCAGCATGGTGGCGCCCTGCACCACCTGCATGTCGAGCCCGCCGTCGACGGCCTGGATGAGAACCGTTGTACTCACCGAACCGAGATCCAGCGACTTCGACATGATGGCGGCCGGGATGTTCGAATTCAAAGTCACCAGGGTCAACGTCGCATCGATATTGTGCTTGGCGAAGAAGCCTTTGTCCTTGGCGATGAAGGCCGTTACGGAATCGAGGATCGGGCTGTAGCCGATGCTGACCTTTTTTGGCTCGGCGGCGACACCCGAGGCGATGCCGAGGCCGAACGCCGCGCCCATGAGAAGCGTCGACGACATCCGCGCGATGGGGTGAAGAAAACCCTGTGAATGGCTTTTGTTTGCTGTGCTCATTCTACCCTCCTGTTATCCCTGTGGCACGCGGCTTCTGCGTCCGTTGCGATGGTTCGATTGCCGTTATCCCGAACCGGATGATGGATTGTGCGTGACGTACCCCTGCTTGAGATCGGCAGCGATCGCTTTGCGCGATCGCCGTGCCGGATCGCCGAAGCCGCCGCCGCCTGCGGTGAACAGCAGCACCCGGTCGCCGGCGCGGACGGAGGCCTCGCCCTTCAGCAGGACCTCGCGCGATCCATCCGCCCGCTCGATCTCGACTCTTCCGGGCACGCCCTCGCCGCCCCCTTCCAGCCCCCAGGGCGGACAGGCGGTGCGCTCGATGCTGGTGGTGACACGGCCCGGCTGCATCATGCGATAGGCCTTCTCGAGACCAAGGCCACCCCTGAACATGCCGATGCCGCCGGAGTCGGGCCGCAAGCGCGCATATTCCACAAGGTAGGGATGGCTCGCTTCCTGCAGTTCCACAGGCACTTCCATCGTGTCGCCATGCGCCATCGACCGGAACGGACCGCCGCCGTCGCGGTCGTAAGCCGCGCCCCATCCGCCAGCAGCGGATTCGATGTGCTGGAACAACTGTCCATGCGCGTCGCGGCCATCGATCACATGCACGCTGTAGGTGCCGTGATGGGCGGCCGGGATATGTTCGCGCAGGCAGGCCGCCAGCGCGCGCAGGATGGTGTCGACGACGGAGGGGATGGTGAAGCCGGAACCTCCGATCGGCGCCGTCGGCCCGGCGCTGAGAAAGCGACCGGGCGGGCAAACGACCTTGATCGGCCGGAACGCGCCGTCATTGGCCGGCCCGTCCGGCGAGAACACATATTTGGCCGCCATGCGCGCCGCGGCCACCGCGCCGCCCTGAAAACCGGCGTTCAACGGGCCTTTGAGTTCGGCGGCGACCTCGCTCAGGTCCACCGTCGCCTCGTCACCGTCGATGACGACGCGGACATTGATCTCGACCGGCTTGCCGCGCTCGATACCGTCGTCGTCGAGAAACGAACTGGCGCGATAGACGCCGTCGGGAATGGAGGCAATGACGGCGCGCGTCGCGGCCTCCGCGCGGGCCCAGAAACGTTCGACAGACGTCCGCACGGCATTGCTGCCATAGCGCGCGGCGACATCGAGCACCATGTCGCGGCCGGTGAGGCAGCCGGCGATCTGCGAATCCACATCGCCCAGAACCAGTTTCGGAAAGCGCGTGTTCTCCGCGATCATGCGGAACATTTCCTCGATGCGCTCACCGCCGGCGAGAAGTTTCACCGTCCTGAACTGGATGCCCTCCTGGAACACATCCGTCGTAAACGGCGACTGGCAGGAGCCGATGGTGATGCCGCCGACATCCATCCAGTGCATGACGACGGCGAAAAAGCCGAGAAGCTCGTCATCCGCCTCGCCGGTGCGGATCGGCGTGTACATGACCACATTGTTCAGATGCTGGCCCATGGTGCCGCCGTGGTTGGATATCACCACGTCGCCATGCTGCAGCCGGCGCTTGCCGTAGACCGCCAACCCGTCGCCGACGGCGGCCGAAAGCGCATTGGCGACGAAGATCGGCAGGCCGCCGCGCGACTGGGTGATCAGCCTGCCATCACCGTCGACGATGCCGACCGCATAGTCCTTGTATTCGGAAATCAGGAAGCTGTAGGCCGTGCGGGCGATGTTCTTGTCGACCAGATTGGGCACGGCCGAAAGACCGTGCATGATGACATCGGCGGTGATCGGATCGAGCTCGTCGTTCTGCCGCGTCATGACGGCAGCCCCGCCGCCGTCGAGATGGTGATCTGAAGCTCGCCGAATTGACCGACCTCGAACCGGTCGCCCGGCCCGATGAGCGTGGTCGCGCCGAACTCCTCGATGATCGCCGGGCCTTGCTCCTGAAACCCGGGCGGCAGATCGTAACGATTGAGCACGAGGGTCCGCAGCCTTCCCGTATTGAAGCAGACATCGCGCCAGCGTCGAACGATCGTTCCGCCTGGCCTGGCGGCCCGATGCATGGCGCGCAGGTCGGGAGCAGGTGCTGCGGCAATCGCCGTGACCCGCAGGCCGATGAGCTCGACCGGAGCATCGGCATCGGCGCGTCCGTAGCGATGGGCGTAGGTTGTAAGGAAAGCCTGCCGCAGCCGGTCGAACGAATCCCGCGCATCGACGGCGACACGAATGGTATGACGTTGTCCCTTGTAGCGCATCTCCGCCTGGCGCTCGAAGGCCACTGCCTCGGCTTCGAAATCCCGCAGCAGGGCCGCGCTGGCATGGGCTTCCATGTCGGCGAGTGGACCCGCCAGACCCTGCGCCTCGTCGTCGGCGCCGCCCGTCACGTCGAGGCGGACGGTGCGGATTTCATCGATGCGGGCGGGTGCGAACAGCATGCCGAGGGCGGAGAAATTCCCCGGCTCCGGCGGCACGACCACGCGGCGGATGCCAAGTTCGCGCGCCAGTTCCACGCCGTGCAGCGGACCGCCGCCGCCGAAGACGAAGAGGGTGAAATCACGGATGTCTTTGCCGCGCTCGACCGTGACCTCCTTGATCGCCGTGCCCATCTGCGCATTGGCGAGCGCCAGGACGCCGCGCGCTACCTGGTCTTCCGCCGCGGCGGCAAAGCCCAATGGCGTGCCGACCTTTCCCATCAGCGCCGCAACGGCGGCGTCCCTGTCGAGCGACAGCGAGCCCGACAGAAACGCACCGGACCCGATGCGGCCCAGCACCACATTCGCATCCGTCACCGTCGGCTCATTGCCGCCGCGGCGGAAGCACACCGGGCCGGGATTAGAGCCGGCGCTGCGCGGGCCCACATGCAAGTGCTCCTGGCGATCGACATAGGCGATCGACCCGCCGCCCGTGCCGACCTCGACGATGTCGAGCACCGGCGTCCGCAGCGGCAGGCCATGTTCATAGCCGCCGATGTAATAGGTCGGCTGGATCTCGAACGAGCCCTTCTCGATGAGCGCGCATTTGGCGGTGGTTCCGCCCATGTCGAAGGCGACCATCCGGTCAAGCCCCAGCGCGTCGGCATAGGCCGTGGCGCCGATACAGCCGCCGATGGGTCCCGATTCGACGAGTGCCACCGGCTGCTCCCGCGCACGCCGCACGGAGAGAACGCCGCCATGGGAGCCCATGATCAAAAGGCGCCCGTCAAAGCCCGCCTCATCCAGCCGGGTCTCCAGGCGCTGCACGTAATGGGAGGCGCGCGGCCCGACATAGGCATTGGCCGCTGCGGTCGAGGACCGTTCGAACTCGAACCATTCGCGCGAATGCTCCGCGCCCGTCGTCACATAGACGTGCGGCAGCCGGGCCCTGATGAAGGCCGCGGCGCCGTCTTCGTGGCTTGGCGTGACATAGGCATTGAGAAACGACACTGCGACGGCTTCGACACGCTCATCCTCGAGACGCCGGCAGATGCGCTCCAGGTCTTCCATATCGAGCGGCTGCAGAACCTGACCCTTGGCGTCGATGCGTTCATTCACTTCGAAGCGTAGTGCGCGCTCCACCAATGGCGGATCGCGCCGATAGGTCAGGTCGAACGGCAAGGGCCTGGAAGCGCGGCCGATCTCAAGAACATCGCGAAACCCTTTCGTCGTCACCAGGGCAGTGCGGGCGCCCTTGCGTTCGAGCAGGATATTGATGACCTGGGTGGTGCCATGCTTGAGCACGCTGACGGCGGCGGGATCGATCTCGATCTGCGACAGGCAGTCGAAAACGCCGTTCACCAGATCGCCGTAGTCGGTCAGCCCCTTGCCGAAATGCAGGCTGCGCTTCTCGGTGTCATAGCCGACGACATCCGTGAACGTCCCGCCGATATCGGTCCCCACGATCAGCGCCATCCGCCCTCTTCCCTCCCGTTTCCGGGAGCAAAGCGGAAGAGCGGGCAGGAGTCAACCGTTTGGTTGAATTCTCAAGCCACCGACCAGAACGTCCTGCAAGTGGCGTCGGCGCTTGGCGATCATCGTCTCGGCGAGCAGGTCCTGGCCGAGGATCGCCGACAGCGTGAAAGCATTGGCAAAATGAAACATGCAGGTCGCAAACACCGTCAGGTAGAACTGCGTCGGATCGGTGTGTTTGGCGAACAGACCTTCCTTCTGTCCGCGCCGAAGCACAAGCTTGATGGCAGTGCGGAGCGGCGCCACCGCCTCCCGCACAGCCGTCAGAACGTCTTCGGTCAGATGTTCGCCGCGATAGTGATTTTCATGGGCGATCATCTCGACCACGTAGGGCGTCTCACGGAAATGATCGAAGATCACGCCGATCACGCGGCGCATGGCAGCGTCCGCCGGCAGGTTTGCAAGATCGTCAAGATCGAGGCCGGACATGCTCTTGCCGTACCCGAAGGTCAGCGCCGCCTGAAACAGCTTGTCCTTGCTGCCGAAATAATAATAGAGCGCTTGCTTGTTGATCCTGGCGCGCCGCGCGATCTCATCGACGCGCGCGCCTGCGAGGCCCCTTTGAGCGAATTCGGCCAGCGCCGCCGTGAGGATGCGCTCTTCGGTGGGCAAGGCATGGGTCGACAAGGCCTGCGTGTCGCCGGATGTCTTGCCGGAGTCTTTGGGATTTTTCTTCAAGGCGCCGCCTCAACTGCAATCGACCGGCTCACCTTATCCAGGAATGTCCTACGGTTCGCAATGGCGGGGCCTTCTGGCTACATGTCCGGGAGTGCGCCGATCGCCAGGATATCGTGCGAGCCGAGGCCATCCGCCTTCGCCTCTTCCAGGGCAAGCTTGATGGCGTCGAGGAGCGAACCAGGCAGGCCGGACGGCTGAACATCCTCGAGGCAGTTCAGGTCTTTCAGGCAGCGCCAGATGGCGAAGCCCTCCTTGCCGCCGCTCGCCAGCACCTTGTCCAATCGATCCTCGATCAGCGGATGCCGCGGCGCGCCGTTGCGCAGCACGTCGAGGGTAACGGCTTCGGGCAGCCCTGCCGTCTTCGCCATGCTGAGCCCGGCGGCGAAGCAGGCATTGTAGGCGAGATAGACGAATTGATTGATCGCCTTCATCCGGCTCGCCGCGCCAATCTCTCCAAGATAATGAACGATGTTACCGGCGACACGAAGCGCCGGTTCAACCTGGGCAAAGCCTGCCCTAGACCCGCTTGCCATCACCACGAGCTTTCCCGACGCAGCGCCCGCTTCGCCACCTGAGAGCGGCACATCGAGATAATCAACTCCCTGATCGATGAGAACGCGTTGCATGTGACCGGCAAACGAGGGTGCAACAGTCGTGAAATCGGCAACCGTGCGCGAATATCCCGCATCGCGTTCCAGCGACCGCCCTTCCAGAAACCCGGCGACGACGCCAGGGTCCGGCAGGCAAAGCAGCGTGCGCCGGTAGCGCAGATGTGCAAGCCGATCAGCCGGAGCCTCGATCAGTCCACGCGCTGCGAGTTGCCCCACAACTGCCCGATCGACATCATAAATATGAATGTCGAACCCGGCCTGCGCCAGGCGCAAGGCGACGGGCCCGCCCATGCGGCCGAGACCGACAAATAGAATCGTGTCGTCGATCACGGGAGACCCGTTCACTCTGCCGCCTGCACGCCGATCGATCCGACGAGACGCTCCGCCTGCTGCGTCGCTTCCTTCATGAGCATGCGGCGAATCCTGGAGACGCCGACGTCGCACTGGATCATGGTTTCGCGGCCGCGTGCACTTGCCGGGATGGCTTCGATGATGTCGCGATCCTGCTCGATGACATAGTCGTGGCGCCTTTCGAGACGGTTCTTGTAGAGGAAGCGCCAGAGATCGCGGCGCCAGCCTTCCGATTTCTGATAGCGCATTACCCACATATAGGTATGGTCTTCATCGATCGGCGTGAGATGGCTGAGAATGGCGAAGAAGCCCCCACCGGCCGCTTTCGGATAGGGAATCTGCGTGAAGACCCAAAAATTGGAGCCGGGCCTATAGGTCACCTCGGTGCGGTCGATATTGACGCCCTTCTGGTTGTCCCGCTCGATATAGAACCCCTCCGCCGTATCGTGAATCTCGATCTTGCTTTGCTTGACGCCGTATTGCAGCGTGAACGTGTCGGCGTGCAGGTAGACCGCATGCATCGGGTCCAGCCGGTTATCGAGCGGCAACATGTAATTGCACGACCACTCGGCCGCATAGATGAAGCCCGACCATTCCGGCGAAACGAGCTGATAGGGAAGCTGCAATTCCGGCACGTCATCGCTCAGGCCATCGGAGAAATACAGAAAGATGGCGTCCGCGACCTCGCGCACCGGATATCCCTGAATCATCTTGCGCCCGACCAGCGGGCAGTTGGCAACGGGCGGGACATCCGTCACGGTGCCCGTGCCGTCGACCGCCAGGCCGTGATAGATGCAGGCCAGCTTGCCATCGATGACCCGTCCGCGCGACAGTGGCGCGCCACGATGGGGACAGAAATCCTCGACGGCCTGAACACGGCCGGAAGCATCGCGCCAAAGCGCTATATCCTGGTTGAGCCGCTTCAGCTTGATCGGCTTGTCGCTCACCTCGCTGGCCCTGCAGACCATATACCACTGGTTGAGAAGGCCCGTCTTGAGAATATCCTGCGCGGTCGGCGCCGGCTTTGCCTGTCGGTTCTGCATTTCGATGTTCCTTCAGGCGGCCAGCCGCGCCAATTCGCGTTGAAGAGAGTCAGGCGTCCAGGCCGCATCACCGCCGGGCAATGGCCCGATCTTGTTCAGCCCATCCGCCAGTTGTTCGAGCGAGGCCGCGCCTTCGGACAGAAGCTTTTCCAGAGCGTCACCGAGCTTGTCCTCATAGGCAAGCCTGTCCTCATAGGATTGAGTATCGCTCGTCATCCGTGTCTCCCGAATTAGTCGCCGACAAATTGATTGGTGAAGAGCTGGTCAACCGGCGTCGCCTTTTCGACGATCTGCTGGGCTACATAGAAATCCTGCAATTTCGTCAGCTTCTGCCGGTCGATGAAGCCGGGCTTTGGCTGGCCGCGATAGACATATTGCGTGTAGAATTCGAAAATCGATTGAACCGTTTCCTCACGCCCCTTGTTCTCGGGCGCGGCCTTGACGAAATCGACTGCCGTGCCCGCCGGATCGGCGATGATGTCGGTCATGCCCCGCAACGTCGCGCGTACGAGCTTGCGCACGAAATCCGGCCGCTCCCTGATCGTCTTGTCGGAAGCGAGAATGGCCTGCGCCATGCTCGGGAAAAATTCATCTCCGGGAATGACGCGGACCTTGCCGCCATTCTCCTGGACATATCCGATGTAATCGGGCGCCGAAGCCATGGCGACGGCCTTTTTGGCAAGAAACAACTGCCAGATGCCGCTCGGTCCGGCGGCCTGGATGTCGACGTCGTTCTTCGTCATCCCGGCCTGGGCCAGCATGCCGAGCAGCGCATAGAAGGTCGTATCCTGATAGGCCAGCACGGTGACGGTCTTGCCTCTCAGATCGGCGGGACCTTTGATGTCCGAATCTTCATGCACCATGAGCTGGGTGAGGCCGCCGCCGCCAAGAACGGCCACCGCCTTGATCGGCACGTCATTGCCGCGAACGATGATCGGCGTATCGCCCAGCGCGCCGCCGATCAGCGCATTGCCGACACCGACCTGTTTGGCGACGTCGACGCCGCCTTTCGCGGTCTGGAATTCGATGTCCAGGCCTTCGGCGGCATAGTAGCCGCGCTGCTTGGCCACCATCCACGGCCCGAAGGCCGGCCGCGCCGCCGGCGCCGGCAGCAGGTAGAGCACTTTCTCCAATGTCTGGGCGGGCGTTTGTGCAGGCGTCTGTGCCTGGGATGGCCCGGAAAGCACGGCGGCCAGAAATGTACTGGCAAGCAAGAACCCGGCACGAAGACGCATGGACAAACCTCGCATTTCGTTCCATATATGGAACAATGTCTTGTAATTGGAACAGACTATAATTCTGCCGTGGGTTGTCAACCTTGGGCCTCGCTGCTCGGGAAGACCGTCGCTGCAATGGGAGAGAAAATTGGGTCAGGTTCCGAGCCTGGAACGGGCGATCGCAATCCTCCGACTTTTCAATCGCTCGCGCCGGCTTATCTCCGCGCCGGAAATCTCGCAGGAGCTCGCCATCCCGCGTTCGACCACCCATCGCGTCCTGCAATCGCTGGTCGACCTGGACCTGTTGCGGCGCGAGCCGGGCGATCTCTACGCGACGGGTCATGGTGTGCTGACGCTCGGATTTGAACATCTGGCGGCCCAGCCGCTGACCGACGTCGCCAGTCCCATCCTATCGCGCCTGCGCGACCAGACGCAGTGCACCGCCCATCTGGCCGTGCTGGAAAACCGCAACACCATCTATATCCTGCGGCATCTCACGCCCTCGCCGTTCACGCCGACGATCAGCATCGGCGCCTCGGTTCCAGCCCATGCGACCGTGATGGGCCGCGTGCTTCTCCTCGACAAGGACGCCGCCGCGATCAGGCGTCTGTTCCGCGGCGTCAGCCTGCAGAGGTTCACGGATCGCACACCGCGTTCCATCGATGACCTGCTGGAACTGATCGAACTCGATCGCGCCCGCGGTTACGCGTTGAGCGAAGGATTCTTCGGCAATGTCGCGGCGGTCGCAGCACCCGTCAGGAATGCATCCGGCGCCATCGTGGCCGGCATCAGTGTCGTCGCCGCGCAAGGGTCGGAACTCGGCCTGCAGATCTCCACCATGATCAAGGATGCCGTCCTCGAAGCCGCGAACGACATTTCACGCGCGCTTGGCGTCACCCGATAGGCAGTAGCCAAACGGCAAGCCGATTGGCAAGGCGTTTACATATTTGTCAAAACCAACTAATTTAGCGAAATGTAACCTAATCTCACCCACGATCGCACATGGCCCTGACAAAGCGGGACGCTTCCGGCACAGAGCGGCATTTCAAGCTCGGTCTCTTCGCGGCAAATTGTTCGGGCGGCCAGGCGGCGACCACGGTTCCCGAAAGCTGGTCCGGCAATTGGGAGGAGAACCGACAGGTCGCCATAATCGCGGATAATGCCGGTATCGATTTTCTTCTGCCTATTGCCCGCTGGCGCGGCTATGACGGCGCCAGCATCTTCCATATGAGCTCGCTCGAGACGACGACCTGGGCCGCGGCCCTGCTAGCCATCACAAAACATCTCACCGTCGTTTCGACCGTACACGTCGCCTTCACCCATCCGGTCATGGCGGCGAAACAATTCGCGACCTTGGCGCAGATCGGCAAAGGACGTTTTGCCTTGAACGTCGTCTGCGGCTGGAACGAGCCCGAATATCGCATGTTCGGCCTCGACCTGCCGCAAGACCACAAGGACCGTTACGCCTACGGACGCGAATGGCTCGACATCGTCCGGCGACTATGGCGATCGGATCGCCCGTTCGACTGGCATGGCGACCACTTCCATCTTGAGCAAGCGGTGTCAGCGCCGCGGCCGGCGCATGAGCCGATCATCCTCAACGCCGCCGCTTCAATGGAAGGACGCCAGTTCGCCGTCGAACAATCCGACCTTCTGTTCACCTCCCTCACCGATCTTGAAAAAGCGCGGCGCGACGTTGCCGCCCTCAAGGCGCAGGCATCCAACGCGCATGGCCGGACGATCGATGTCCTCGGCGTCGGCCATGTCGTGTGCCGGCCGACGCGGCGGGAGGCGCTGGACTATTACGAGCATTACGCCAACGTGCACGGCGATTGGGCCGCCGTCGATCGGCTCATGGACGTTCAATCGCGCTTCGCTAAATCCTTCTCGCCCGACGAATTGCAGGCATTCAGAGTCCGTTTTGCCGCGGGACACGGTACCTATCCCCTCGTCGGCAGTCCCGACGACATCGCCGCCGAGATCGCGCGCATTGAATCAACAGGCCTTGCCGGCATCGCCGTCTCGTTCGTCAATTACCTGGATGAACTTCCATATTTTTGCGCGGAAGTCCTGCCCCGCCTGCAACGCGAATCGAAGCATTCCGGTTCGGTTCGCTGAATTTTCCTGAGGAATGAAGCCATTAGAGGCTTGTTTCGGAGCCGGATTGGCTTGCCAATGCCGTCTCGCTGGCGTAGCGCTTTACGTTTGGCGACGTTTGAGCGGATTTGCGAACCGGGACCGATGGGCAAGAAGATCACCGAGACTGCCAAGGGAACGATCCGGCTCGATCTGGAACAGCGTTCCTTCTACCGCTTTTCGCTTTTGGCAACCCAGATCAACAGGTCGGTCGCCAATGCCTATGTCCAGAAATTCGGCCGGCCTGTCCACGGCTGGAAAGTCATTACATTGCTCGGCCGCTATGGGCCTTTGACCGCATCGCAGATCAACGGCCACACCACGCTCGAAATGGACAAGGTCACCCGGATCGTCGACAGCCTAGTGACTCAGGGCGTCGTCACCCGCGACCAGGACAAGGCCGACCGGCGTCGCGTCATCGTCTCCCTCACCGCCAAGGGGAAGCGCATCAACAACCAGATCGAACAGATGATCGGGACGATGGAGCGCGAGTTCCTGATCGTACTCGCAGCGAAAGAGCGCGAACTGTTCTATGACCTTCTGGACCGGCTGCAGGGGCGCGCGAACCAGATTTTCACGGTCAAGCAAGACTGGAATATGTTGAAATAGATCGTCACGACGGCTCAACGAAGGGCCGCGCCACCACCCGTGCGGGTGCGCCATCCGAGCCGACGATGTTGATGCCCAGAAACATGATCTCGACGCGCTGACCGGCGAGGCTCGTCAGGTTGGTCATATGCTCGGCGATCAGCACGCCGTGGCTCAGCAAGGTCCGGTGCACCGGATAGTCAAAATCGTCCGGCCGATAATGCGGCGCAAGATCGGTCGAACTTGAATCGACGCCGACCAGCTTGGCGCCATGTTCGATGAGCCAATACGCCGCATCTTCCGTCAGCACCGGATGATCTTCATAGCTGTCGGTATTGACCTGCTCCCACCAGCCCGTGTCGATCAGCACGATATCGCCGCGCTGGATCGCCGGCGTCGCCCGTTCGAGATCGGCGGCAACGATCGCCCCCCGCGGCGGCTTGTCGATGCGCCAGATGACGCCCTGCCCATAGAGGCGCTCGAGCGGCACCTGATCGATGGTCGGGCCGTCTTCGACAAAATGCCGGGGCGCATCGAAATGCGTTCCATGGTGCACCACCATGTGAATCTCGGTCACGTTGACCGGCGGATAGGTCATCCAGCGCCCGATCTTCGGCTGCGGAAAGAACGGAATGCGCGACAGCGTCTCTGTAATTGGATGCGAGAGATCCACCCACGGCAGCGGCGCGCCGGAAATCGACGGAAGCGGGACATCGATCCAGCCTTTCCATCCAGGACGCTTGGGCACCGTTGAGTCGCACATGCGATTGTTCGCTTCCTATCGAATTGGGAGACAGCTTCATAACACCTGCAGCCATGTTTTCAATGCGATATCATAATGTACGCATGCAGGCTTCAGATGGGAGTTGCCATTTACAAACTTGCGTTTCACAATTATATTGCGAAATCCGCATCATGGGCAGGGATTGCGTTAATTCCGCTCTGACTTTGCGTTATGAATTGCGTCTGGTTGGAATGGCAGCGAGGTGAACGATGCTGACCCATGAACAGAATATGGCATTGACGCAGGTCGGCCCCGGAACGCCGATGGGCAATTTCATGCGCCGCTACTGGATTCCCGTTGCAAAGCTCGAGGAACTGTCCGAGCCGGGCGGCGCGCCGACACGCGTGCGCATTCTGGGAGAGAATCTCGTCGCCTTCCGCGATCCGTCAGGTGCCTGCGGCCTGGTCAACGAAACCTGCCCGCATCGTGGTGCATCCCTGGCCTATGGCCGCAATGAAGAGGGCGGCCTGCGCTGCCTGTATCATGGTTGGAAGATCGGCGCATCCGGTCAGGTGCTGGAAACGCCGCCGGAACCGGTTCACGTCACCTTCCCGCAAAGGCTGTGCGTGCCGGCCTATCCCGTGCGCGAGGCCGGCGGACTGCTGTGGGCCTATATGGGTCCAAAGGAAATGGAACCGCCGTTCCCGAAATTTCCATGGCTGGATCTGCCGCCCGACCAGCTCCTGGTCGTGAAGATGTATCAGGACAATAATTATCTGCAGGGCGTCGAGGGCGATCTTGATCCGGCGCACCCCAACTACCTGCACCGCGATTTCGATCTGACGGACGAAGCAAGCTGGTCCGGCGTCGGCTGGCAATCGATGGCCGTGATCATGTCGGACGGCTCGCCGGACATCCAGTGCGAAGAAACGCCCTATCTCATGCGCGTCGGCGCTATCCGGCAGGCCAGCGATCCGGACATGCGCTATGTCCGCTCGACCGAATGGATCGCGCCGTTCTATTGCTATATCGCCACCGGCCCGCAGGAATCGCGGCTGTTCAAGGCCTGGCATCCGATCGACGATTACAGTTGTTTCACCTTTTACATTCACTTCGACCACGGCCGCGCGCTGAATCCCGAGGCGATCTATTCCAATTGGGGCCATCGCGCCGACAAGCCCGATTACAAAACACAGCACAATCTGGCGAACATGCATCTGCAGGACCGCGAGCGCATGAAGCGCGGCAATTTCTCCGGCGTGAACGGCGCCGCGATCCAGGATCGCGCCGTCCAGGAAAGCATGGGTCCCCTGTTCGACCGTACCCAGGAACATTTGGGAACCAGCGACAAGGCCGTCATGTACTATCGCCGCCTGCTGCTGCGTAAGCTCAAGGAAATGGAAGGCGGGCTGCCGCTTCCCGCGCACGATCCCTCTCTGGATTTCAAGCAGCGCGCCTGCTCGTTCGACATGCCTGCCGATCAACCCTGGCAGGACGTGGTGAAGTGGCAGGAAGACTATGAGCGTGGCCACAGGCCACTCGCCGCCGAGTGATCGATCGATAGAACGGACCATCCGATGACGCCGGCGATTGAAGACGTGTTGTTGGAAGACCTGTTGTTGAATGGCTCGATTGCCGCTCTCCGCCAGGCCTTCGTGGACAGGCATCTGTCGGTCGGCGAAGCGGTGGCATTCTATGTCGCCCGTGTCGAAGCGCTGGACAGGTCCGGCCCGAGGCTGAATGCCATCCGCGCTCTGGCCCCCGATCTTGAGGAACAGGCGCAGCGTGCCGATGCTGCAATCGCCGAAGGCCTTGCGCTTGGTCCGCTGCATGGCATTCCTGTCCTCCTCAAGGACAATATCGCCGCTGTCGGACAGGTGATGGCGGCAGGTGCCGCGGCGCTGGCTGGCTTCAAGCCGCAACGCGATGCCACACTGGTCACGCGGCTGCGCAATGCGGGCGCGATCATCTTCGGCAAGGCCAATATGACCGAGTTCGCCGATTACGTCTCCGATGTCATGCCGTCTGGCTTCAGCGGCGCCGGCGGCGTGGTGAAGAATCCGCACGGATTCGAATATGGCCGCGGGCTGGGGTCGAGCATCGGTCCTGCTGCTGCCGTTGCCGCCGGTCTCGTGCCGGTCGCCATCGGCAGCGAGACGCAGAATTCGATTCAGACGCCGGCCTGCGTCAGTTCGCTTGTCGGCTTCAAGCCAAGCGTCGGCCTGGTCAGCCGGTCGGGCGTAGTCCCGCTGGTGACGAGCCAGGATTCGCCCGGCCCCCTGGCGCGCAGCGTTGCAGATGCAGCCCTGGTGATGTCGGTCATCGCCGGCGCCGACATCCGCGACGCGGCCTCGCTCGAGACGAGCCTGACACCACCGCGCGCAGCCGTGGCGCGGGACCTCCGATCGATCAGATTGGGCGTGCCGCGCCGGACCATCGCCGACCGGGCGGATATCGCGGCGCTGCTGCCGGCATTCGACAAAATGCTTTTGCGGCTGGCCGCGGCCGGCGTCACGATTATCGATCCCTGCGATGCGCCGAGCGCCGAGCAACTGCTGGATGTGCGCTCCAGCGTCTTCCGCACCGAATTCAAGGCCGCACTCAATGCCTTCCTCGCCGAGCATGGTAATCCCTGCGGCATGACCTCGCTGGAGGACATCATCCGCTGGAACAGCGCCCATCCGGAGGCGATTCCCTACGGCCAATCCTTGCTGGAGGCCGCGCAGGCAACGTCCGGTCTCGACGATCCGCAATATCGCAGCGACCGGCTGCGCGATATCGCCCTGAGCCGAACCGCAGGCATCGATGCCGCCTTGCAGTTCGGCAATGCCGATGCGTTGATCGTTCCCATGAGCACGGCAGCGAAATGGACAGGCAAGGCGGGAGCGCCGGTTCTGGCCCTGCCGATCGGGCTGGACGAGACAGGGCTACCGTTCGGCGTCACGCTTTTCTCGTCCTGTGGACAGGACCAGCGGCTGCTCGATGTCGGCGCTGCCCTTGCCTCGCTGATCGGCAGACGCTGCCTGCCCTCGTTCTGATCAACCGGACTTGGCTGTGCTGTTCTGCAAAACATGGGCGGCAATTTCGCCCGCTGTCGTCGGCCACACGCCATCGCGGCCAAGCACATCGTCGAGCACGTCCTCAAGATAACCGATGCGATGCGGATGGCCGATGTACCAGGGGTGCAGGTTCAACACCAGATGGCGGCCATTAGACGCGCCATCGGCCAGAAGCTGGTCGACCGCATCGCGCACCCCGTTGCGCCACCGGTCCATGCTCAGCCGCCGATGCCAGCCGGCAACCACATCGTCGAGCTCCAGCGCCATCGCAATCGAAACGAGCGGATGATCGGTATCGGCATGCATCAGGAAGGGCTGTTCGTCATTCGGCCAATCGAGCACGTAATCGACGCCGGCCTCGGCCAGCAGGCGCGTCGTGCGCACCGACTGCCCATATTCGGGACCATGCCAGCCCTTCGGCCGCGAACCGGTGGCGCGCTCAAGAGCATCGAGCGCCGCCCCGATATAGACGCGCTCCGCTTCCTCGGTCATATGATTTGAAATCACCCGGGTCAGGCTGAAGCCATGGCCCGCGATTTCCCAGCGGCGCGCCATGCATTGCCGCAGGATATAGGGATAGCGCGTCGCCACCGATTGATCGACAGCGGCCGTAGCTATGATGCCGCGCCTGGCAAAAGCCTCGATGACCCGAAAAATGCCGACCCTGTTGCCATATTCCCGCTGTGAAAAAGCGCGGAAATCCGGATAGGGCGCGCGTCCGAATCCGCCCGGTACGTTGGGCGGAATGAAGGCATCCGCCGGCGGCTGCATCTCGTAATATTCCGCGCTGACGACAAAGGCAACGGCCAGCCGCTTGCCGCCGGGCCAGACGAGCTTCGGCCGATGCGCAATCCCCGATGTCGCATGCGGAAGACGATCGTAGACGGCAATATCGCTCATGGCGCCTGCTCCCAGGCGGCGAGGCGATCGATGACGGCGTCATAGCAATGAGCCATGTAGTGATCGGCTATCTGTCGGCCCGTCGCGAACCAGACATCGGGAAAGGATTTCATATAGGCCAGCGCTTCATCGAGATATCTGGCGCGCTGGGCCTGGCCGATCACGGCTGGATGCACGGCGAGGCACATTGTGGCGCCGCTGGTCGCGCCTTCAAGATAGAGCCGGTCGAACTGACGCCGTACCATGGTGACGAACTGCTCGCCCTCGAAGGCCGTCGAGAAGATCGGCACGTCGTTCATTTCCACCGGATAGGGCATGGAGATCAGCTTGCCGCTTCTGACCCTGATCGGGAACGGCTGATCGTCGTGAAAGAAATCGCCAAAATAGCTGAACCCTGCTTCGGCAACCAAGTCCGGCGTATTCTCGGTTCCGGCCTGCGGGCCGGGGCCGCCCATGCCCGACATGGTCAGGCCTGTCAGCTCCCGCACATCACGCAGAAGCTCCTGGTAATAGGCGCGTTCCTCGGCCTCGCTCAGGCCGCAGATGAAACGCGTGTTGAACTGCCCATGGCCAAGCAGATCCCATTTGCGAGCGACGATGGCATCGCAAATCTCGGGATAACGGCGCAGCGCGGCAACATTCAGCGTGGCGGTGCAGGGGATCGCGTGCTTGTCGAATATCTCCAGCAGGCGCCAGAAGCCGACGCGCGGACCGAACTCCTGACGGCCGTACATCATCACGTCCGGCGTCATCCGCGCCCAGGCGTTGATCCACGGATCGTCGGGCGGCGTCAGCTCATAGTAGAGAATGTTCGGGCAGACCCAGACCGCCACGCGCGCTTTGTTCGGCCACTTAATCGGCGGGCGCTCCGTGATGGGAAGATAGTCGATCCAGCTCTGGTCGCTGGTGACGCGCGTTCGCGCGGTTTGCGGAAATCGCGGGCGGTAACTGTACTGCAGCATGGCTCCGCTCCCGGCTATGAGACTGAATCAGTGAGGAAGATCGCTTGATCCAATCCGAAATTTAATTGTAATACACAATGATAAGCGGAGCAGGCGACATGGGCAACAGAGATATCGAAGGCAGGACCGTGCTGGTAACCGGCGCCTTCGGCGGCATCGGCCAGGCGCTGGTGCACGCTCTGCTCGAAGCAGGCGCCAGGGAGATCATTGCCGCCTCGCGCCAGCCGCAGCCTCCGAATGATCACCGGATTGTGACCGCAACACTCGATGTGCGGGACCAGGCTTCCGTTGCTGCGCTCGCCGAGGCGCATGCGGTCGACATCCTCATCAACAACAGCGGCGTCAACACCAATACCGGTCCACTGGCCGGCAGCGCGGCGGACCATGCGCGCGAGGAAATGGATGCCAATTATTTCGGCTTGCTGAACATGTGCTGGGCATTCGCACCGCCCATGGTGGCGCGCGGCAACGGCGTCATCGTCAACATGCTATCGACCGGCGCGCTGAAAGTGCTGCCGCGCATGACGTCATACTGCGCCAGCAAAGCTGCGGCCTGGTCGCTCACGCAAGGTTTGCGTGCCGAGCTTGAGGACAAGGGAATCGATGTCATCGCCATGTTCCCCGGCGCAACCGATACCAGACTGACGGCGCATCTGCGCATTCCGAAACTGTCGCCGAAGACGGTCGCCGATGCGACGATCACAGCCATCCGCGACGGGGTGCTGGAACAGCGTGTCACGCTCACAAGCTGAAACTGAAGCTCATCCGCCGCGTCCAATTAGTTGTGGAACACAAAAACTGATGGACCGCCGCCAGATTCGCCCATAGCATTCGGTTGTCAAACACCGGCTGCGTACTTGGCCCAAATCCAGCATGGCCCCATCATCCGCGACTTGCGAGGATACCATGGCGAACACGACGCGACGTGCATTCCTGGAAACCATCGGCGCCGGCGCACTGGCCGCCGGCCTCCCCTTCCCCGCGCAGCAGGCATCGGCCGCAGGTGCCGAGACGCTGACCATCGCCTATTCCGCAGCCATCACCGCATGGGATCCCAACTCTGGCCCGCAGGCGGTGAGCCCCAGCAACCAGTCGATGTATCGCTCGATCTTCGATCCCTACATCAACCAGAATCCCGACCTCACCCTGGCGTCCGGCGCGATCGAAAAATACGGCTGGAACGAGGACCGCACCGCGATTTCGCTCACCCTTCGCGAAGGCATGAAGTGGCACGACGGCACCCCGGTCACGACCGACGACGTGCTGTGGAACCTGCAGCGTCTCGGCGATCCGAAAGCGGGGCATCCTCTGCAGGCCGTCTTCGCCAGCAACAAGAACTTCAAGGTGGACGGCCAGACGATCACCTTCGACGTCTCGCCGTGGCGCGCCAATATGCTGGAGCGCCTGAGCTTTCTCGGTATCTACCTGCTGCCGCAGAAATATTTCGAGAAGGTCGGCAAGGAAGGCTTCGAAAAGCAGCCCATGGGCAGCGGTCCCTACATGTTCGACCAGTACGAGCGCGGCTCCTTCCTGCGTCTCAGGGCCTTCAAGGATTACTGGGCCGGCGCGCCGCCGTTCGAAACCGTCGTCTATAAATTCACGACGGATGCGTCGAGCCGCGTCGCCGAGATCGAGCGCGGCACATCCGATGTCACCATGGACATGCCCTATGAGGAATACGACCGGCTGAGAAAGAAGCCCGGCCTTGCCTCGGCCTGCTATCCCGTGTCCGACGTCGCTTTGCTGTTTTTCAACAGCGACGGGCCTTTCGCCGACGATAATGTGCGCAAGGCCGCCGCGATGTCCGTCGATAAGAAAGCGATCGTCGAGCGCATTCACAAAGGCTACGCCAAGGCTTTGGATACGCTGCTGGCACCCGAATACAAGGCATACGACCCGTCGATCAAGGTGCCTTACGATCCGAAGCAGGCCATCGCGTTGCTCGCCAAATCCGGTTACTCGACCGCCAAGCCGGTGGAACTGACGATCCAGGTGACCCGAGGCTTCAAGCCGAAAGACTATGAAAGCATCCAGGCCATCGTCCAGATGTGGCGGCAGGTGGGGATCAAGGCCAATATCGAAGTCTATGAGATCGCCAAGCACTTCGAACTGCGTACGCAGCACAAGCTCGCGCCGGCGGCCTTTGCCAGTTGGGGCAACGCCAGCGCCGATCCCGAAAGTTCGCTCGGCACGGCACTGAACTCGAAGCAACCGCATTCATCCTGGAAGGGCGGCCAGGTGGATGCCGCGCTGGAAGCGCTTTTCATTCAGAAGGACGAGACCAAGCGCTTGGACGGCTACAAGGCGGTCAACCGGACCATCGCCGAGAACGCCTATATCCTGCCGCTGTTTCAGTTTTACCAGCCGGTGATTTACAAGAACACGCTCAAATTCACGCCGCATACGGCGGGCTTCGTGATGCCGACGCAGTTCAAGCTCGCATAAAACTCCATGCCGATCGTTTACGTCGCCCGGCGACTGCTCATGGCCGTTCCGACATTGCTGGGCGTCGTGGTTTTCATATTTGTGCTGTTGCGTGTCGTGCCCGGCGATCCCATCGCCATGATGATCCCCGGGGAAGCGACGCCGCAGGACATTGCCAATCTGCGCGCCGTTTACGGCCTCGACCGGTCGATTGGCGAACAGTTCGTCATCTATATCGGCAATCTGCTGCGCGGCGATTTCGGCGAATCGATCAGCGTCAAGCAGAACGTCCTGTCGCTGGTACTCGACCGCCTGCCGGCAACCTTCGAACTGGCGTTCGTGGCGATGGTCATGGCCATCGTCATCGGTCTCAGCTTCGGCATCATCGCCGTCTACTGGCGCCGACGCTGGCCTGAATACGCGGTCGATGCAGCCAATGCGATCGCCCTGTCGCTTCCTGAGTTCATCTGGGGCCTGATCCTTATCCTCGCGCTGAGTGTGATGTGGCCGCTGTTTCCGATCTCCGGCCGGATCGACCCCGTCCAGGCCGCCGATTTCAAGACGCAGTTCTATTTGTTCGAAAGCCTTCTGACCGGACGCCTCTCGCTCTTGCGCGAGGTGCTGGAATATATGTTCCTGCCCGCCGTGTCCCTGGCGCTGCCGCTGGCGGCCGTGATCGCACGGGTTTTGAAGACATCGTTGATGGAAGGCATCGGCCAGGATTACGTGCTGCTGGCCCGCGTGAAAGGCCTGTCGCCGCTGCGGGTGCTGCTGCGACACGTCCTGCCCAATGCGCTGGTCTCGACCATCACCATCACCGGTCTGCATTTCACCTTCCTGGTCGGCGGCACGGTTCTCGTCGAGTTGATCTTTTCCTATCCGGGCATCGGCAACATGCTCTATGGCGCCGCGATCAACCGCGATCTGCCACTCCTCCAGGGCGTCACGATCATTTTCGCGGTCATCTTTATCTTGCTGAACCTGCTGATCGATATCAGCTACACCTTGGTCAATCCCCGGGTGAGGCTGGCGTGAGCGAGTTGCGGACGTCTCTTTGGCACAGCATCCGGATCAATCCCCAACTCTGGATCGGCGGCGCGGCGTTCGCCGCGATCGTCGCCATCGCGGCGCTGGCGCCATGGCTCGCCGGCCACGATCCGATGGAGCAGGACCTGCTGTCGCAGCATCTGCCGCCCTTTTGGCTGCCGGAGAACAACCCCAGCTTCCCGCTCGGCACCGACAGCCTCGGCCGCGATATTCTGTCGAGGCTGATCTGGGGCACGCGGCCGGTTCTGCTCGTCATGGTTCTCGGCGCGACCTTGTCGGGCATGCTCGGCGTCGTCGTCGGCCTGCTGTCGGGCCATTTCGGCGGCTGGCTCGACGATGCCATCGGACGCCTGATTGAAGTCTTCATGTCCTTCCCGCCCATGCTGCTCGCCATCGTGCTCGTCGCCGTTACCGGTCCGGGCCTCGACGCCGTCGTCATGGCCATCGTGCTGATCGGCTGGACACGATTTGCCCGCGTCATCCGCGGCGAAGTCCTGGTCCTGCGCGAACAGGATTTCATCACCGCCGCGCGCGTGCTCGGCTACGGCCATCGTCGCATCCTGTTTCGCGAGCTCATGCCGAACATCGCTCCCATCGCGCTCGCCCTGTTCGCGCTGGAAATGGGACGTGCCATCGTCGTCGAGGCGGTCCTCGCCTTCATCGGCTTCAGCGCCAGCGATGTGCCGACCTGGGGCGGCATCATCGCCGACGGCCGCTCCTACGTTTATCAGGCCTGGTGGGTGATGACCCTGCCGGTCATCTGCATCATGATTTCCGTCCTGGCCCTCAGCATGTTTGCCGACGGTCTGCGCAAGGCGATCGACCCGATGATGCAACGATGAACGTCCTCGATATTCAGAACCTGCACGTCGCCTTCACGCAGCGCGGCCGCGTGACACCGGTCTTGCGCGGCATCGATCTCTCGATCGAGCCGGGACGTATCTGCGGCCTGGTCGGCGAATCCGGCGGCGGCAAGACCATGGTCGGCAAGGCCATCACCGGTATTTTGCCGGAAGACGCTCGCGTGACTGCCGGCCGCATCCTGTTCAAAGGGCAGAACCTTGTCGACCTGGCCGACAAGGAGCGTCGCCAACTGCTCGGCCGCTCCATCGCGATGATCCTGCAGCAGCCGACAACGGCGCTGAACCCCGTGCTGCGGATCGAGACCCAGATCGTCGAAGTCCTGCAACGGCAGATGGGTCTTGCCCATCAGGCCGCCCGGGCGCGGGCGCTCGATCTGCTCAACACGGTGCAGATCCGCGCGCCGGAACGGGTTCTTCGCCAATATCCGCATGAACTCTCCGGCGGCATGTGCCAGCGGGTGGTGATAGCCATCGCCTTTTCCTGCCAGCCCGCGCTGATCGTCGCCGACGAGCCGACGACCGCCCTCGACGTCACAGTGCAGTTCGAGATCCTGCGGCTGCTCAAGATCCTGCAGCGCGATTTCGGCACGGCCGTGCTGTTCATCACCCATGATCTCGGCGTCGTCGCCAACCTGTGCGACAGGGTTTCGGTCATCTTCGGCGGCCGCATCATCGAAGAAGGTCAGACAGCGGATATCTTCACCGCCCCGAAGCACCCCTACACATCGGCCCTGATGGCCGCCTCGCCGCGACACGATCAACCGGAGAAAGGGCTGCATCCGGTGCCGGCCCAGATCGTCGGGCAGTTGTGGCGCGAGATTGAGGACTATGACCGTGCCCGATCTTCTTAGCGCCACCGGCCTTCATCTCGCCCTGCCCGACCGCACAAGGACTTCGCTCCTCGGTCGGCCGCCACTGATCGACATCCTCAAAGGCATCGACGTAAGCCTGGCGCCGGGCGAGGCGCTCGGCGTTGTCGGCGAATCCGGCTCGGGCAAGAGCACCCTCGGCCGCACCCTGCTGCGCATCTACACGCCGCAGCGCGGCAATATCATTTTTGACGGCATCGAGATTGCCGATGCGCCGGAAACCGCCATCGCCGGATTGCGGCTGCGGATGCAGATGATCTTCCAGGACTCGCAATCCTCCCTCAATCCCCGACAGCGCATCCTGGATATTCTCGCCGCACCGTTCATCGAACACGGCATCGCCTCGGGCCGTGCTGCACGAGACCGTGCGATGGCCTTGCTCGAACGGGTCGGGCTGGATCAACGGCATGCGCAACGCTATCCGCATCAACTGTCGGGCGGCCAGCGCCAGCGCGTCGGCATTGCCCGCGCCCTCGCGATGCAGCCGAAGCTGATCATCGCGGATGAAATCGTTTCGGGCCTGGACGTCTCGGTGCAGGCGCAGATCATCGCGCTGTTGCGCACCTTGCGCGCCGAAGAGAACATCGGCCTGATCTTCATCAGCCACGACCTTTCCGTGGTGCGTTCGATCTGCGATCGAGTCGCCGTCATGCGCAGCGGAGAGATCGTCGAAACCGGCGCCTGTGCAGATGTGTTTGCCGCGCCGCAACACGCCTATACACGCGCCCTGTTGCGGGCCATTCCGCTTCCGGTGGTCGACCCGCAATGGCTGCAGATTGACGGCGGTGATCCCCTGCCGCAGACCTGAAACTATTCGACCATCACCTCATCGCGCTTCTGGCGCAACGTCGGCAGGACCATGGCGACAAGGACCAGGACCGTTGCGACAAGGCAAGCCGCGGAAATCGGCCTCGTCACGAAGACAGATGCATCGCCAAACGAGATCATCATCGTGCGGCGCAGATTCTCTTCCAGCATCGGGCCCAGAACAAACCCGAGCACCATCGGTGCCGGCTCGCAATCAAGCTTGAGAAGAATGTAACCCACACCGGAGAGCGCCGCCACAGTATAGATATCGAAGACTTCGCTGTTCACCGAATAGGCGCCGATGCAGCAGAACACGAAGATGGCTGGAAACATCATCCTGTAGGGAATCGACAGCAGGCGGATCCACAGGCCCACAAGCGGGAGGTTCAGAACCAGCAGCATGAGATTGCCGACCCACATGCTGGCAATGAGCCCCCAGAAGAGATCGGGCCGTTCGTTCATCACGCCGGGTCCTGGCGTGATCCCCTGGATCATCAGCGCGCCGATCATCATGGCCATTGTCGGGTTCGACGGCACGCCGAGGGTCAGCATGGGAATGAAGGATGTTTGCGCGCCCGCATTGTTCGCACTTTCGGGTGCTGCCACACCTCGAATATCACCGGAGCCGAAGGAACACGGCGGTTTGGCGATCTTCTTTTCAAGCATATAGGCAGCAAAGGATGCCAGCAGGGCACCACCGCCGGGAAGAATACCGAGGATAGAGCCGAGCACCGTGCTTCGCCCGATGGTGGGCATGCATTGTCTGAATTCGGCCACGGAAGGCAGGATCCTGCCAATGCGTGCCGCAAACACGTCCTGATTCTGGTTCTGCTCGAGATTCAGCAGGACGTCGGTGATCCCGAAAAAGGCCATGGCCAGCGCGACGAAGCCGATGCCGTCGGTCAGTTCGGGGCGGCCGAAACCGAAGCGGATCGCCCCCGAGTTCACATCCGTGCCGACGAGGCCCAGCAGGATGCCGAAGCAAACCATGGCGATGGCTTTGATCAGGGAACCGCGTGCCAGAACCACCGAGGCAACAAGCCCAAGGATCATCAGTGAAAAATAATCCGCCGGTCCGAAATTCAGGGCGATTTCTGCCAGCGGCGGCGCAAAATAGGCGATGACGAGCGTGGCGAAACAGCCGGCGATGAAAGAGCCGATGGCGGCAATGCCGAGGGCCGGGCCGGCCTGGCCGTTGCGCGCCATCTGGTAGCCATCGATGGTCGTCACCACGGAAGAGGACTCGCCGGGGATGTTGACGAGGATGGCGGTCGTGGAACCGCCATATTGAGCCCCGTAATAGATGCCGGCGAGCATGATAAGCGCCGGCGCGGGCCCCAGTCCGAAGGTGAAGGGCAACAGCATGGCGACGGTCGTGACCGGTCCGACGCCCGGAAGCACGCCGACCATGGTGCCGAGCAGGCAACCGGCGAAACAATAGGCCAGGTTCTGCCAGGTGAGGGCGACGCCAAGCCCGAAGGCGAGATGCGAGAGCGTATCCAAACTAGATCACCATTCCGGCCATAGCGGAACTTCCATGCCGACGACCCAGACGAACACCACCACCGACAGTAGGGCGAGAACGAGCGCCAGAACGATTGTTTCGATGATCCTGACGTCTTTGCCTGCAAAAGAGGAGACGAGAACCAGGATAACGATCGACGGCACGAGGCCGAGCGGCCGCAAGGCGATGCCGAAAGCGACGACGCTCAAAAGCCCGATGCCGACAGAGCGCCTGTGCAGGCGCGCCACCGGCTCGCCGTCCATCACCAGTGAACGTCCGGCGAGAAAAAAGCCAAGCAGCGCCATGAGAGAGCCGACCAGCACCGGGAACATGCCCGGCCCAAGGCGATGCATATCGCCGAGGCGATAGCCGCTGGCGACAGCAACGAAGAACATTCCGACAGCTGTGAAGAAAAGCCCGGACCAGAAATCTTTTGGTGCTCTTATGTTCATGAAACTCTTTGAACCGCAAAGCCTCGGCAGTTTGTCGCCAGTCTCAGTCGGAGCGAATGTTCGCTGCCTTGATGATGCTCCTGTAGCTGTCGCTCTCGCGCTTCATGCGCGCCGCAAGCTCGTCGGGCGTGCTGGACACGGCCAGCGAGCCGGCGCCGGCATAGCGCGCGATCAGGTCGTCCGACTTCAGTGCCGTGACAACATCTTTGTTGATCTTCTCGACGATGGCCGGCGGCGTGCCTTTCGGCGCGAACAACGCGGCCCAGGTCGAGCCGGTGACATCCTTGACGCCACTCTCGATCAGGGTCGGCCATGACTGATCCAGGGACGACCTTTTCGTGCCGAACACGGCAAGAACGCGGACATGCCCGCTCTTGACATAGGAGGTGACGCCGGAAGCCGACAGAATGCCGAGCGGTACATTGTTGCCTGCCACCGCTGCGGCGCCCGGGCCGCCGCCCTTGTAAGGAATATGCTGGAATTTCGTGCCGCTGTTCAGGCTCATCCATTCGAGCAGGATCTGCGATATCGTTCCGGCGCCGGGCGTCGCCACGGATAACCGTCCTGGCTGCTTCTTGGCGCCGTCGAGCACATCCTGCACGGAATTGAACGGCGACTCCTTGGCGGCGACCAGCACCAGGTCGGCATCGGCGACCATGGAGACGGGTACGAAGTCGCGGGCCATGTTGTAGGGTGTATTGTCGAACAGAGCCTCGCTGATCGCCGCTTCGCCGACAGTTGCCAGGGTCAGCGTATAGCCATCCGGCGCCGCTTTGGCGCCTGCGACCATGCCGATAAAGCCATTACCGCCCGGCCGGTTGTCGACGACAACCTGCTGGCCCCACATGTCGGTGAGTTTTGCCGCAAGCACACGGGCCGCAAGATCGGTACTGCCGCCCGGCGCATAGGGCACGACGAGATGAACGGGCTTGGCCGGATAGGTCTGTGCATATGCACCTAGCGGCAGAAGAAGCGCCACTGCAGCAATGAGGTTTCGCATGCGCGACATGGCACTTCTCCGCAAACAGTAATGATTATTTGGAGTTCACAACTGTATGGACGCATCTTGCATGAACGACTCCGGTTCTGGCAAGCCTATGATGAAAGCGAACTGGCATATTTTCGAGCACCCGGCCTTACTATGCTTCTGTCCGAGCGGCTTTATGTGACGTGATCAGGCAGCCTGATACGCCTTATCAGATTAATCGAGGACATGTCGCGATGGAAGTAATAAGCGCTGCCGTATCGCCGAATAGTTGCGAAACGCGACTAGTGTGGGTATTTTAAAATCATCATCCGATGTTGTTGCCGCGCACTACGCCCGCCATGGAGACGCCGTCATGTTGCCCAAAGACGAAAACGAACTCCTGACCCGCGTCGGTCCCGGCACACCGATGGGTGCCCTGATGCGGCGGTACTGGCAGCCGGTCGCGGCAACGGAAGAGATGGATGACCGCTGGACGAAACGCATCCGCGTGCTCGGTGAAGACCTCGTCCTGTTCAAGGACGAGGGCGGCAGCTTCGGATTGATCGCGGAAATATGCCCGCACCGCCGCGTGTCGTTGGCATTCGGCATCCCCACCGAAAACGGCATTCGATGCGCCTATCATGGCTGGGCCTTCGACAAGACCGGCCGCTGCGTCGACCAGCCGAACGAAGGTCCACGTCACGCCCTGAGAGACAAGATCGCGACCATCGCCTATCCGGTGCAGGAGATGGGCGGGCTGCTCTGGGCCTATCTTGGCCCGGCCCCGGTGCCACTGCTGCCCCGCTTCGACGGCTTTGTCGTCGACAAGGCTATCCGTACCGTCGCCTCGGCCGAAATTCCCTGCAACTGGCTGCAGATCATGGAAAACTCAGTTGATCCCGTTCATGTCGAGACTCTGCACGGCCGGGTGAGCGAATTCCACGGCAAGCAGAAAGGCATCAAGCATCTGGCGCTCGCCAAGCGGCACGTGAAGATCGCCTTCGACGAATTCGAATACGGCATCATCAAGCGCCGCCTGCTCGAGGGACAGTCGGAGGACTCGCAGGATTGGACCGTCGGCCATCCGCTGGTGTTTCCGCTGATGGTCGCGATCGGCACCATGGGAACCTTGTGGCAGCAATATTCCTTCGAGATCCGCGTGCCGATCGATGACACCAACACGCGGCACTACTGGTACAATGCGTTCCTGCCGCCGGCTGGATCAATTGTTCCCGAGCGTCTGCTCACCCGCACCCATTGGTACGAACAGCCCTATCGCGACAAGAACGGCGAGTATCTGATGGAATTCGTTCCCGCCCAGGACGTCGCCATGTGGATTACCCAGGGGCCGATCGCGAGCCGTGACAAGGAATCGCTCGGCCAGTCCGATGTCGGCGTCGTTCAATACCGCCGCATGCTGAAGCGGGAGATCGAGAAGGTCGAGCGCGGCGAGGATCCGCTGGGGACGGTGCGCGACCCTGCCAAAAACCAGATGATCGTCTTGCCGATCGAGGCCGGCAAATACATCAATTTCGACGGGTTCAGGCGCCTGATGATCACGAATATGCTCTACTCGCCCATCGTCAACGACCTGCTGAAAGTGTTCGAAGGCGCCGATGCGCCGGAACTGGAAACCGCAGGCGTCTGATTATCTGGCGGCATGATGACAGGTGAACCACTCTGTTATCATGCTGCCGGTGGCCATCCAAACATCTGGGCTTTGCGCCATATGCGCCAGAGCCCCGTCGAGACTCCTGATGCGATGCGGCTGGCCGATCAGCCATGGATGAAGGCTCAGCACCATCAGCCGGCCGCTGCTCCGCCCATCCACCGCAAGCCGGTCAAAGGCGTCCTTGACCATCTGCTCCCAGCGCCAGATGGCGACGCGGCGATGCCAATGGGCGTAGACATCGTCGAGTTCGAGAAGAGTCGGCAGGGCGACCAGGCGGCCGTTCAGCACGCTCATCTCATAGGGCTGCTCGTCGTTCGGCCAATCAAAGACATGCGTGACGCCAAGATCGGCGAGTATCGCCGGCGTGCGCGCACTTTCGCTATATTCCGGCCCCAGCCATCCTGTGACCTCTTTGCCGGTGGCGGCACGCACCACGTCCAGCGCCTGGCGGATATGAGTGCGCTCCTGCGCCTCCGACATCGCGCTGGTAATCGCCTGGGTGGCGCTCTGGCCATGACCGGCAAACTCGTAGCCGTGCGCCAGGCATTCGCGCACGATGGCCGGACAGCGCACGGCGGTCGCGGCATCGATCGCGACCGTCGGCTTGATGCCGTGCTTTTCCAGAGCGCGGATGACGCGAAAGACGCCGACCCTGTTGCCATACTCGCGCAAGGAATAGGTCGCGATGTCGGGGGAAGGCCCGCGGCCGCGGCCGCCGGGCATGGAGGCCGGCGTCACCGAACCGGCAACCGGCTCCAGGTCATAGTGTTCCAGATTGACGACGACGCAGAGCGCTACGCTGGCGCCGTTGGGCCAGCGTAGCGGCGGCCGGTCCGGCAGAGCAGACCAGCCGTAATGCTTATGGTCCATCCCCGGTGTGCGATTTCCCGGCATCGCTTCATTCACTCCTTATGGCCGAGATGAGACGCGACCTCGTCATAGCAATGCTCGAAATAATAGGTCGCGATCTCCTCGGCCGTCGTCTTCCAGACCCCGTCATGAGCGAGGATGTAAGACAACGCTTCGTCGAGATAACGGGCGCGATGCGGCTGCGCGATCAGATAGGCGTGCAGCGAAATGCACATGACCCGTCCGCTGTCCGCGCCTTCCTCATAGAGCGTATCGAACTGTCGCTTGATGATCTCGGCGAAGTCATCGCCTTCCCATGCCGTGCCGGCGCCGGTTCCGATCACCGAGGAATCGCTGATCTCCAGCGTATAGGGCATGGAGATCAGCCGCCCCTGCCGGACATTGATGGGAAACGGCTGGTCGTCGTGAAACCAATCGGCCTGGTAGAGGATGCCGGCTTCAGCCAGCAGATCCGGCGTGCGTGATGTGACCGATTGCGGCCCCGGCCCCATGGCGCCGATGACTCTCTTTCCGGTCAACTCGTAAACCGTATCGATGATATCGCGATAGAAGGCCCGCTCGTCGTCTTCGGCCACGTCCCATAGATAGCGCGTATTGTAAAGGCCATGGCTCATATAATTCCAGTCGCGCGCCACCATGGCCTTCCGCATCTCGGGAAAGTGCTGCAGGACGGCGACATTGATGGCCGCCGTGCATGGCATCGCATGCTGGTCGACGATCTCGAGCATGCGCCAGAAACCGACGCGGTTGCCGTAGTCCTGATGGCCGTAGGAACGGACGTCCGGATGCGGCACCCGCGGCCATGGATCCCGCAGGGCATTCGCCGGCGGCTGATATTCATAGAACATCGCGTTGGGACTGATCCAGAACGCCACGCGCGCATTGTTCGGCCAGCGGATTTTCGGCCGATCGATGATCGGCGAATAGATGACGCGGTCCTGCTCGCTCATGCGCTCATTTCACGTCCAGCAGCTTGACCATCACCGCCCATTTCTTGCTGTCGGTTTCGATCAGCGCCTGCAGCTCTTCCGGCGTCGACGTGGTTGGCGTCGCGCCTCCCTTGATGACGAAGTCGCGGATCTCGGTATCATTGTTCGCCACCAGGATAGCATTGCGCAGCGCATCCACCGCTGGCCGTGGCGTGCCGGCTGGCGCAAAGATCGCGCCCCATGAGCCGGACGTCATCTGCGGATAGCCCATCTCTTCAAACGTAGGAGCGTCGGGCACGGCCGGAAGCCGCACGTTGCTGTTGACGGCAATGGTTTTCAGTGGCCCGCCATCCCCCATCTTCGGCATATAGGCGACGACGCCATCGATCGTGAACCCGATCTGGCCCGACAGAAGTTCCTGCAAGACCTCCGGCGTCCCCCGGTAGCCGATCTGCACAATATCGAGGTTGAAGACCTTCTTCATATTCTCGCCGATCAGATGCTGGGAGCCGCCTGTGCCCGACGTGCCATAGGAGAACTTGTTGGGGCGTGCTTTCACATAGGCGACGAATTCCGCGAAATTCGAAACCGGTATGACTTTCGTGTTGATGATGAGCCCTTGCGGCAGCAGGCTGACCAGCGAGATCGGCTGAAAGTCAGAAACCTTGTAGCCCAGATCCTTGATCTGGTGCGGCGCCACAGCGAAGGCATTGGCGCCCGCAAACAGGATCGTATAGCCGTCGTTTTTCGATTGTGCGACGTAGCTCGTGCCGAGCGCCGTAGCGGCGCCGGGCCGGTTCTCGATCAGGACGGTCTGCTTCAAGGTCTCTTTCATCTTGTTGGCGAGAGCTCGCGCATGAATATCGAACTGCCCGCCGGGCGCATAAGGCACCACCATTTTAACCGGCCGGTCCGGATAGGTCTGGGCCAAAGCGCCTCCGGCCGACGCAAAGGGAAGTGTCAAAAGCGTTGCGACAAACAATGAGCGGATCATGTTGAACTCCGGATCTTCTTGCAATTAAACGAGTCTTTGACGGCTTATGGAATTCAGTCCTGGTTTGATATTTCGAAGAAGAACCGCTTCGATTCTCCTCCGATGGCCAGATTGTCCCGGGCGACGGCCTGCCCTTCCGCTGTCGCAGCGGCGCGGCTCATTTCCGCTTCATCGTCGTACCAGGTCTCGGAAAAGCCATCCAAGCTTAGAGCAAGCGAGGCGATCTCGCCTGGGTTTTCGAGCTCGGACAAAACTTCGTGCTGAATGTAGAAACGCGATCCGCCCCGCACTTGCCTCGCAAGCCGGGCATGTGTGTTGAGCCAGTGTTCCAGATAGGGCTGGCGCGCCAGCTTCGGATTTCGCTTCACCAGCACCATGCGTTTCAGGAAACCCGCGGATGCACCAGCCTTCGTGTCATCGCGAACCACATGGCTCCTGACGCTCAGTACCGACATAGCGCCGGCAATGCTGCGCAGCTCGGCGAGTGCCTCGGCATGTCTCCAGCAATTGGCGAATTGTTCGACCTCGGCGAAGCTCAGCTTTTCGAAGGCATCGATACTGACGCCGATGGTCGGCATTCCCGGCAGCGGCGGCGGCTCCGCCGTGACTCTGCACTGGATGACGCCGGCGCCATCCGCACCCTCTTTGTAAGCTGCAGCACTCGCGTCTGCCCAGCGTCGCAGAAACTCATCGCGTCCAATCGCGTCAGTACGTTTCAGCAGGACGATGAGATCAACCATGGCAGGCGTTCCAGTGATCCGGTTCGCAAGGCGTAGCATATTGTTTGTTTTTATCAAATACAGCCGTCTCCAGCACGCATGCGATAACAGGTTCAAACGCACCTAAAGGTTGGCTTTTCCGAAAGTGCACAGGGCGAACCGAGCTCTGCCGCTCCAATCGACAGGTCGTTGCGAATACCAACAATATTGCCGTCGTTCCTGCCATTTGCTAGCATTTGCACAACGTCGGCCGGTCCAAGGCTATGGGGAACAACCATGGAAGCAGCTACAGGTGTGAGAACGCAGCCCCTGAAAGGCTCATTCGGAATCGAGATTTCCGGCCTGGACGTAACGAAGGCATCGCGGGAAGAGATCGGCCAGGTTATCCGTGCCGTGAACGCCAATGGTGTCGTCGTCGTGCGCGACCAGCAGCTTTCGCCGCGGCAGCAGGTCGATTTCACCAGACTTTTTGGCGCCCCCGCCGACAATCCGCGCAAGGAATATGTACTGCCGGGACAGCCCGATATTTTTGTCATCTCAAACAAGATTGTCGACGGCCGCCGCATCGGCGACGCCGATGCTGGCACAGGCTGGCACTTCGACATGTCCTACGATCGCCGCCCCGGCCTTTGCACCATTCTTTACGCGCTGGAAGTGCCGCCAGAGGGATCGAACACCCTTTTCTCCGACCTCTGCGCAGCCTGGAATGCCCTGCCGCCCGGCCGTCAAGCCGAGCTTCGCGATCTTCGCATCCATCACAGCTACGTTTCCCTGGCGCAGATGAAGGGCAATGTGCTGACCCAACATCAGCGCGATACCCTGCCCGATGTGTTTCATCCCATGGTGCGACGGCACCCCATCGACGGGCGTCTCGCGCTACGCCCTTGCTACGGCGGCACCAATGGCGTGGTGGGGATGGAAAATCCGGCAGGCCTGGACCTGCTGAAGGACCTCGTCGCCTATGTGACGGAGGATCGGTTTGTCTACAGCCATAAATGGCGTCAGGGCGATCTCGTCATCTGGGACAACAATTGCACGCTTCACCGCGGCACGCCCTTCGACAAGGAAAAGTATATCCGCCTCATTCACCGGACCTGGGTGCAAAGCCCGCCGGAGCATTACGCAGCCTGATCGCTTTCGACCCGCCGCTCAGGCGGCAAGGTTCTCCCGCAAGGTCTTGCCCGGATAGGCGGTCCGGTACCTGCCGCGCCGCTGCAGTTCGGGAACCAGATAATCGACGACATTGAGGAAATCCCTCGGTGTCGTCATCGGATGCTCGATCATGAAACCGCCGCGGCTGCCGGTGGCCTCGAACTCCTCTTCCATCCAGTCCGCCACCTGGGCCGCCGTACCGGCAATCGTCTTGTCGTAGCCCGTCGCGATCTTGATGGCTTTCTCGAAGAATTCCTCGCGCGTCATCTCCGACCCGCTATCGTCGGCCAAGGCCATGCGGTGCACGAGCGCGACCGGCGAAGCGTTGGTGGCGATGATTTCTGCGTTCAGATCCGCTAGCTTGAAGCGCTTCGGCAGTTTGGAGAAATCATAGCCTGTGCTGCCCGAGATGAAGGCGCCGACGCCTTCGAAGGGGATCGCGTTCAGGAGCTGGCTGCTGCGCCGTTTCGCCTCGGCCTCGGTCTCGTCGACGACGACGATGACCTCCCACAACACGCCCACCTTGGCCGGATCGCGGCCATAGGCCGTCAGTTCCGCGTCGAGCTCCTGACGGTGCTTGACCTTCAATTTCTGCGGCTTGCCGGCGGCGAAGACATGGTCGGCGATATGCGCCGACGCCTTGATGCCGCGCGGTGAGCCCCCCGCCTGCAGGAGCACCGGATGCTGCTGGGGCGACGGCACACAAGCGAGCGGCCCCTTCACCTTGAAGAAGGCGCCCGAATGATTGATCTCGTGAACCTTGGCCGGATCGCACACTAGCCCGGTCTCGCGGTCCCATACGAAGGCATCCGGCGCGACGCTGTCCCACAGCCGCTTGCAGACGTCGATGAACTCCTCCATCCGATCGTAGCGCGAGTTGTGTTCCATCAACTCGTCGAAACCGAAATTGGCGGCCGCGCCGCGGCTCGACGACGCGACGACGTTGAACGCCATCCGGCCGTTGGTCACGTGATCGAGCGAATTGAGCAGGCGGGCGACATAGAAGGGATGCATATAGGTGGACGAATAGGTCAGCCCGAAGCCGACATGCTTCGTCTCCTGGGCGAGAATCGCAAGGAACGGGCTGACATCGTGTCTCGGAAAGCCGATGCCCCAGCGGATCGATTCTTCCGCCGAGCCGCGCCATGTATCGGGCATGCCGGGGCTATCGCCGAAGAACAGCATGTCGATCAGCCCGCGTTCGGCGATGCTGGCGATCTCGCGGTAGATGCTGAGGTCCGGATAAACCCTGCCGCCCCAGGAGCCCGGCAACCGCCACCTGCCCTCCAGGTGCGTCCAGGACAGATCGAATGCGAGGTGCATCTTGGTTTTCATTGCGGGCGGACCTTCTCTGACGTGGGTGTCAAACCAAACAAGAAGCATGCCAGCGATGACCTGCGTGACAGATGCTCAAGCAGCGCCTCCCTGTCATCCCGACGCTGGCGAAGCAGGCGAGCGCGCCTCGCGCGTGGGGAATGACATCGGCTGCGGCTCTTGTCAGCGTGCTGGCACATCGATTGCTTGTCTTTCGAAACTATCGCGGTGTTGTTGCCTCCGTTGAAGGAGCGATGAATGAACACGCATGCGCATCAGTTGGCTCAGCCGGACTACATCACGCGCTTTTATGAAATGCCTGTACGACAGGCATTTGCGGCCCTCTTCTGCGCCACGCTCGCTGCATTTTCGAGCACGCTCACTGCAACGAAGGCGCGGGCGCAGACCAGTGAGAAGCTGTCACTGACGCTTGCCGTCGCACCGATCGTTCCTTACTCGAATTCATCGGTGGCCCTGGCAAAGGGCATGTTCTCCGCAGCCAATCTCACCGTCGAACGCAAGACGATCATGGCGTCGGATGTCATTCGAAGCGCGCTGGCCTCCGGCGACGTCGATATCGCCGCCATGTCCTTGGACACGGTGCTGCGCGCGCATATCGCCGGATTCGACTGGAAGCTGCTCTACCCCGCCGTCGTCTACGATCCGAAGACGCCGGACGCCTATATCGTGGCGCGCAAGGACCTCGATTTGAAGACGCCGAAGGACCTTGAGGGAAAGATCATCGCGATGAGCAGCGGCTCGATCAGCGAGGTCGGCGCCAAGGCGTGGCTGCGCATGCAGGGCGTCGACATCTCGAAGATCAAGATTGTCGAAATCCCTCTGCCACAGATGGTAAGTGCGCTCGAATCGAAGCAGATCGACGCCGGCCACATGGTCTATCCCGGCGTTTCCGTCGCTTTGGGCAAAGGCGTCGGGAAACTGGTCGGGCCCGATCTCGATGCGATCGGCGGACGTTTTCTGGTTTCGACCTATGTCGCCAAGGGGTCGTGGATCAAGGCCAATCCGGAGAAGGCGAAACGCTTTACCGCCGCCATGAACCAGGCGACCGGCTTCATCATGGAGCAACCGGCCGACGCCTTGCCGATCATTGCGAAGGAGACGCGGATCGAGCCGGCGCTGGTGGCGGATTTCTTCCCGTCCCGCTATGTCGCATCCACAGCCATCCCCGCGGCGGAAATCCAGCGCGTGATCGACTTCCTCGTGCGCGAGAAATTCATTGATAAGCCCATGGACTATCGCGAGATCGTCTCGGAATACATGCCCATGGTTCCCTGACAACGTCCTTCATCGGGAGTGTTCATGCAGAAAGAATTCATCAATCCTCCTGGCGTTCTGACGCATCCGTCGTTCTCGCGCATCATCACGGTCAAGGGACCGATGAAACTGATCTTCATCTCCGGCCAGACGCCGCAGGGGGATGATTTCGGCTGCATGGCGCCCGGCGACATGCGCAAGCAATATCTCTTCGTCATGGAGAAGCTGAGCCTCCAGCTCGAGGCGGCCGGCGCGACCTGGGAAGACGTCACCCACCGCCGCGTCTATACGCTCGACATCGCAGCCTTGCGGCAGGTCACGTCAGACCCTTCGATTCCGAAGCCCTACAAGAACCTGCCCTGCAGCACCATGATCGGCGTGACGGAGCTGTCGCACCCGGATTTCCTGGTCGAGATCGACCTCATCGCGGTCGCCAACGAATAGCCGAGACGAAAGGATCCCCGCTTGCTGGACCGGTTGACGAGATCGAATGAGATTGGCGACATGGTCGCCCTGGAAGTCGCCGGTTTGCGCAAGTCCTACAATCGCGCCGGCGTGCTGACGACGGCACTGGAGAACGTCAGCTTCAACATTCCCGACCGGCAGTTCATCTCCATCGTCGGCCCGTCGGGATGCGGAAAATCCACCTTGCTGAGATGCATCGCCGGCCTGGCCGAACCCAGCGGCGGCGACATCAGAGTCGGCGGACAGGCCATGCACGGCGTGCCCGACGACATGGTCTATGTCTTTCAGGAGTATAACCGCTCGCTGTTTCCGTGGCGCCGCCTGCTCGGCAATGTCGCCTATCCCATCGAGAGCCGTCTTCCCCGCAGCGTCTCGAGCGATCGGGCGAGAGCTTACATCAAGCTCGTCGGGCTCGAGGGCTTCGAGAACTATTATCCCTGGGAATTGTCCGGCGGCATGCAGCAGCGCGCCGCCATCGCCCGCGCGCTCGTCACCGAGCCGAAATTCCTGCTGATGGACGAGCCCTTCGGCGCGCTCGATGCGCAGACGCGGGTGTCTCTCGAAGAGACCATCCTGGATCTCTGGTCGCGCTCGCCGCGCACGGTCATTTTCGTCACGCATGACATCGACGAAGCGATTTTTCTCAGCGACCGGGTTCTCGTCATGGCATCCCGGCCAGGCCGGATCGTCGAGGACATCATGATCGATCTGCCGCGGCCGCGGCACCAGATCGAGACCAAGGAAGACCGCGCCTTCTCCGATTACAGAAGGCTGCTGTTCGGCCTCATCGCGCCGCCATCCGCGAGCACTCTCTCATGAGCCGGCTGCAGCGGGGATCCGGCATCCTGGTTCTCGCCGCCGTCATCGCGCTCTGGCAACTGCTCGCCATGCTGGGCGTCGTCACGGAGAACCAGCTCGCGTCACCCACCAGGATCGTCGCCGCCACGGTCGAGGAGCTGCAGGAAGGCACGCTCGCCCGCGAGATCATGGCGACGGCAAGGCGGATCATCATCGGCTTCTCCTTTGCGGTCGTTTTCGGCGTGCTGTCCGGATTCGCATTGGGACGCTCGAAACTGCTGCATGCGGCCTTCGCGCCGATCATCGAATTCCTACGGCCGATGCCCGTCGTCGCCATTCTGCCGATCGCGATCTTCGTTCTCGGGCTTGGCGACCGCATGACCTATTCGGTCGTCGCCTTCGCCTCGGGCTGGATCATTCTGCTGCATGCGATGGACGGCATCCGCAGCATCGACCCGGTTCTGATCGACACCGGCCGCACGTTTCATATCCGCCCGCTGCGGCAATTCCTGACCATCGCCCTGCCCGCCTCGGCGCCGCATACCTTCACCGGCATGCGGGTCGGCTTCGGCATTGCCGTGATCGTCACCGTGGTCGTCGAACTGATCTCGGGCTTCGGCGGCGGGCTGGGAGATTATATCGGCGTTTCACAGGGCGCCTTGCGCGTGCCGGAAGCCTACTCCGGCATCGTGCTGGTCGCGATCCTGGGCTATGGCCTGGCGCAACTATTCGCCCTGCTGGAGCGCCGCCTGATGGCCTGGCATCACGGTTTCAAGCAACAGGCGCGATGACATGAAAACCTTCGCTCTCAACCGGCCGTGGCTGCTCGGCATCGCCACCGGCATCCTGTTCCTGACCGGCTGGCAGCTCACCCCAACGATGGGGCTGATCGACGCGCAACTGGTGCCTCCGGCGACGACGGTCCTCAACCGCTTCCTCCAGCAATGGCTCGACCCGACATTCTATCCCGATCTGCTGATCACCGTTCTCAGGGTCGCCGGCGGCTTCCTCCTTGCCGCCGCCGTTGCCATACCGCTCGGTCTGGCCATGGGTTACTGGCAGTCCGTCCACCGCATGTTCGGCCTGACCATCGAAACCATCCGCCCGGTTCCGGCCAGCGCCCTGGTGCCCATCGCCGCCGCCATGTTCGGCATCGGCAACCTCATGCATATATCCGTCGTGTTCCTTGCCACTGTGGTTCCCATCCTGCTGGCGAGCCTCGACGGCGTCCGCAATGTCGATCCGATCCTCATCAGCACGGCCCGCACCTTCAAGCGGACCACACCTGACATTTTCCGCACCGTCCTGCTGCCCGCCGCCCTGCCGCACATCGTCACCGGCCTGCGCATTTCGATCGCCATCGCGCTCGTCGTCGGCATTTCGTCAGAAATGATCATGAGCGCCGAGGGCCTGGGGCGCAGGGTCGTCTATGCCCAGCGCATGCTGCGCGTGCCGGAGCTTTATGCCGGTGTCATCACGCTGGCGCTTCTGGGCTACGGCTTCAACCGAACGTTTCTGCTGCTCGAGAATCGCATCCTCGGCTGGCATCGCCAGGCCATGGCGAAAAACTGGTAGGAACCGGCGTGAACTCACATGAAGTTCACGCCGGCCTCTTGCCTCAAGCCTCGGTGAGTTCCCGGCTCCGCATCGGGATGGGCCCGAACGACGGCGGCGGAATGCGGCGGTGCGTTGCCGCCTCATAGGCCGAAGCAACTTTCAGAATGACATCCTCGCGGCCCGGATCGCAGCGGAAGACCAGCGAGAACGGCATGCCGGGCTCCGGAACCGGCGTGATCTTGTCGGACGCGACATGCAGATAGCGTTTGCCGTCATCGCTGAGCTTGAACACCGGATCGTAGACGGTGCTGACATAGCCCGCCGGAATGAGGATTTCGGTGAGGCCGGCATTCGGGCCGTTGAAGGATTCGCCGCGCAGGTTGTTCGGCAGGCCCGGCTGTCCCGCACCGCCGATCTTGCCCGGCGGGAACGGCGTATGCAAGCGCACGAACGCGTCGAGATGGTTTTCGTACAGCACCATCATGTCGACCCGGCGCAGCAATTGCTGCAGCATGATGCGCTCGTTGACGCCCTGCCGCTTGTCGAGCGGATTGCGCATGTCGGTCACTTCTTCCCAGTTCTTGAAGGCGGCGCGCTGATCGTCGCCCCAGAATTTCGACCGGGCATTCAGCATGGCGAAATCGACGACTTTCTCGGAGAAACCGAGCTTCTTCCAGTCCGCCGCCCGCCGCGTCAGATATTGCGGAATGTGGAAGCGGAAACCCATCGCCAGTTCCTGGTTCTGGATCGTCGCGATGTCGAGATTGGACGGCGGCGCGATGCGTTCTTCCGCCAGCTCGACGAAATAGTCGATCGGCTTCATCTTGCCTGAGCCGAAGACCTTGCCAGGCATGAATTCGGTCGGCTCAATGGCGGCGGCGAACTCCTTGAAGACCGGCTGGCCGTCGGCGCCGAGACGGAATAGAAGCTCCGGCATCAGCAGCGGCACCAGACGGGCCAGCGCCGTACAGAAATCCGTCTTCATCTTTTCGATGTCCGGATCGTTCTTCCACAGGCGATGCGACGATTCCACCAGGGTCGCGCCCAGCGTGCCGCCGAGTACGGTCTTGATCTCTTTCACCGCTGCGGTGACGATCGGTTCCTCGCTGAGGGAACCGGGCTGATAGACCATGGATTCACGGATCACGCCGAGCCGCATGCCTTTCAGCGAGCCGGGCGCGCCGGGTGATGTCGCATGGCTGGCATAGGGCGTCGGGAGGATGGCTGACCTTGGAATGGTGGTGAAATGATCGCGCGGATCGTAATAGCCCTCCACAGGATCTTTCAGGGCATCGAGCACTTTCGCGCAATCGGTGATCGAGCGGCAATGAATGCCGGTGCGGTCCACATAGATGTCGGCGCCGATGGCGCCGCCGTCAAAGCCGATCAGCGCCTTCTGCGGCAGGATCAGCGCAACGGAATTGTGGTTCGACGGCCCGCGGCAGGAGGCGCGCGTTTCCTCGCCGAGGCTCGCCATGACGAGATTGGTGCTGACCGACAGCGCCGAACCGGAGCTCGATCCCAGCGACGCGGACCTTGTCGTATCATAGGGGTTTGACGGATTGCCGGCCCAGGTGCTGCGCTGATAGCCGAGCACCGAGGGCAGCACCATATCCGGCGTATGCCTGCCGCCCGGATCGCCGGCGCGACCGTTGTATTCCGTGTTCACCGCCTTGGCGAAGATGATGGCACCCTTGTTGCGCAACTGCTCGACAAGCACATGGTCGCGCGCCGGCACGTCCATGTCATAGGCGGCGTCGCCGCCGCCGGTCGAGCGCATGTCCTTCGTATCGAACGGATCCTTGAAGGAGAAAACGACGCCGTACATCGGCATTTTCTCGAGATCGGGATTCGTCCCGTAAAGCGCATCGAGTTCGGCGGCCCGCTCCAGCGCATCGGGCAGGTGGCGGAAATATTCGCAGATCGGCGGGGCAGCCGGCGGCAGCGGGCCGAGCGAGGGATGCTTGTCGAAATCGCCCTTGCAGGTCGCCGAACGTTCGCCACGGATATTGAGCGTGCCCAGGGCATTGACCTGGCCGGCATTAGGAATGCCAACGATCATGCCGAACTGCTGCTGCACGGAAGGATCGGAGGCCGTTGGCTCCATGCGGCCGAACTCCAGCGGCGGACCGACATATTTATCGAGATCGGGCAGGACGTCCGATGCCTTGAGCGTTTGCGTCGGAAACGTCAGCGGCTGCATGCCGCGTATCGTGCCCGTCGCCTTGGCAACCGGCGCGCCATCCGCCGTCACCAGCATGCTGGCGACGCCGTTGAAGGCGCGCACGCGATCGATGTAATGCTGCACGACGCCGACGAGCGTCGTTTCGCCGGATATGATCGCCTCATGCAGTTCCGCGATGGTCGCCTCTTCGAGACGGAACGGCGTCTTCGGCTCGTCGGCCTGGTCCTTCATGGCGTCACTCCTTCACCTTTACGCGTCGACATCTGCAAGCATTTACTTAGCAATTTACATGCCGCGACAGCGGACGATCAGTCCTTCACCGTGAGCTGGGTGAAGTCCTGATACCAGCTTTGCGCCTGCACGAATCCGACCACATTCTTGCCGAGCGCGCGCGGATTGAGATCGTGCACCACGAAAAGCCAGGCTGCATCGTCGACGACGATCGTATGAGCCTCCGCGATCAGCCTGTCGCGTTCGGCGGGATCGAACGTCTCGAATGCCTTGCGAGACAGTTCGTCGACCTTCTCGTTCTTGTACAGACTCCAGTTGGAACCGGAGGGCGCAAACGCCATGCTGGTGAACTCGTTATAAAAATTCGTCGGATCGCCGAGCGGCAGGCCATGGGCGATACCGTCGCGATGGGGCGTGTTGGGCGCACCCGGCGGCTGCCGCAGGGACGACAGCATGGTGCCCCAGTCGACGACTTCGTATGTGAGGTTGACGCCGACATCGCGCAGGTTCTGCTGCACCACCTCGCCCATCGGCAGCGGCACCATATTGCCGGAGCCGGCCGTCGGCAATTGTACGGTGATATCGAGCTTCTTGCCTCCCGGCCCGTAGCCGGCCTCCTTGAGCAGCGCCTTTGCCTTCTCGGGATCGTAGTTGAAGATCACGGACGGCTTGCCGAAATACTTGCTCTCCTTGTCGTAGAACCCGATCGACGGTTTCGCCGTGCCGCCCAGCAATTCGACCATGCCGTCGCGGTCGAGCGCGTAATTGAGCGCGAGGCGCACCCGCTTGTCATGGAACGCCGACTTTTCCGTTGTATTGTATTGCCAGGCCCAGACATGCGGATAAGGCTTGGTGACCACCTGAAAGCCGGCGGCCTTCAAGGAAGGAATGGAATCGGGTGCCGGATACTCGATCCAGTCGACCTGGCCGGAGCGCAGCGCCGCAACGCGCGTGTTGGCATCGGGAATCGGCATCAGGATCAGCTTCTTCAGTTTCGGAATCCGGGTCTTGTCCCAGTAATCGTCGTTGCGGACGAGATCGATGGACACATGCGGGTTGATCTTCTCGACTTTGAACGGTCCGGTACCAGACGGGTTCGCCTGAAAATCGAGCCAGTTGCCGATCTTCCTGTATTGCGTCGGACTGACGATGAAGACCCGCGAAATCATATAAGGCAGCACGCTGTAGGGCACCTTGGTATGCAGCGCGATATGGGTGTCGTCGATCTTCCAGTATTTGTCGACCTGTGACGTATAGTTGCGGTAGCTGCCGGCCTGCGCACGGTCATAGTTCGGCGCCTTGTCGTTCAGGTGCCGATCGAAGTTCCAGATGATGTCGTCGGCGGTCAACACACTGCCATCATGGAATTTCACGCCTTGCCTGATCGTGAAGATCCAGGTCTGCGGATCGGCAGGATCGACCTTCCACTCGGTGGCAAGACCAGGCGTCAGGTCTGCGCTCTTGTCGACCTTGGTGAAGTCCCAGTTCACCAGCGCGTCATACATGGTATAGCCGGCAAAGCGGCCGCCCTCGCTGCCATTGTCGGGAATGCCGCCTGTCGTCGGCAGATCGGTCGTCGTCATACCGACGCGCAAGGTCTGGGCTTGCGATGAGGAGACGAAGAGCAGGAATACCAGAGAGCCGATCGCCGCAATGCTTCGAAACGCCATGGAACACCTCACGCAGACGGATCAAGCGGCATCGTCTTATGTGACGAAAGCCTCAAGAATGGACCACTCAAGTGCAAGCAAGTCGCATACCATGGAGCCAAACTGCCGCACGGTCTCAGGCTCTGACATCCATGGCCGAGCGCAACCCATCGCTCAGGAGATTGAAACAGACGCTCGTCGTGAAGATGCAGACGCCGGGCAATGTCGCCAGCAGCGGCTGCGTGTAGATCGCCGTGCGCAGGGTGTTGAGCATCAGCCCCCACTCGGCTTCCGGCGGTTTCACACCGAGCCCGAGGAAGGACAAGCCCGAGGCCAGGATCATCGAGACGCTGACCAAAGTCGTCGCATAGACGAAGATCGGACCGAGCACGTTCGGCAGCACATGCACGCGCACGAGCCGCCGACTGCCGGCGCCGGTGGCGCGCGCCGCCTCGACATAATCGAGATTGCGCACCGAGGTCGTGACGCTTTCCGAAACCCGGATCATCGGCGGAATGAAAACGAGTGTCAGCGCCAGGATGGCATTGAAGATGCCGGGCCCCAGTGCGCCGCTGATCGCCACCGCCAGCAGAACGGACGGAAATGCGTAAAACACGTCCGTCGCCCGCATGATCAGCATATTGACCTTGCCGCCGGCAAACCCAGCGGTGATGCCCAGGCCGCCGCCGATCAGAAAGGCAACAACGACAGGCGCAATGCCGAGGAACCAGGAATAGCGGCCGCCGTACATAAGCCGCGAGAGCATGTCGCGGCCCAGTTCGTCCGTGCCGAGCAGATGTCCCTGCCAGCCGACCGGCTTCAGCCTCCGTCCGGTGCTTCCCTGCAGCGGATCGAACGGCGCCAGCAGCGGTGCGAACAGGATGATCAGCAGCATCACCAGCAGGATCGCGCCGCAGATCAGTGTGACCCGGTCGCGCGACACGCGGCGCACGACGCCTTTCCAATAGCCAGGGCTGACCACGACCGGTGGTGGATTGCGGCCGCTGAGACGGCCTTCCTGAGACGAGATCACGCTCACGTCCGGCGCATCCTTGGGTCGATCGCCGTCTGCACCAGATCGACGATGAGATTGAGCAAGACGAAGAACATGGCAAGCACGAGCGTCGCGCCCTGGATGACGGGAATGTCGCGGCGGAAGATGGCGTTGTTCAGCATCATGCCGGTGCCTGGCCAGCTGAAGACGGATTCGACAAGGATGGAGCCACCCATCAGATAGCCGAACTGCAGGCCCATCACCGCCAGCACGGTCGGCGCCGCATTCTTCACCACATGGAGCAGCAGGCCGCTGCGCCTTATGCCCTTGCCGCGCAGGGTGGTGATGAAATCCTGGTTGAGGATTTCGATCACCGTCCCGCGCACGGTCCGCGTGATCAGGCCGGCCGGGATGACCGACAGGGTGATCGCCGGCAGGATGAGAAAGCGGATATGCACCCAGTCCCACACCCAGTCGCTTGGCCCCGCGCCCATGGCCGGTAGCGCGGCGAGCAGCACGCTGAAGATGATCACCATCACCATGCCGAGCCAGTAATGCGGCACCGACACGCCGGCGACAGCGAAGCCGACGCATAATCGATCGATCCATGTCCCTTGAAAGAAAGCGGCCAGGCTGCCGAGCGCCACCCCCAGGCTGAAACCGATCGTCGCCGCCGTGACCGCGAGGACGAATGTCTTGCCGCTCGCCAGCATCAGATCGCCGGCGATCGGCCGGCGGCTGGCGATCGAACGTCCAAGGTCGCCCTGCACCACATGCGAGAGCCAGACAGCGAACTGTACCGGCAACGGCTTGTCGAGCCCGTATTCGCGGCGAACCTGCTCGACCGCCTCCTTCGGCGTGTCTGGCGGCACGATGGAATCGATCGGATCGCCCGGCGCGATATGCACCAGCATGAAGCAGACCAGGCTTACGAGCAGCGCGATCGGAATGGCATAGGCGACGCGCCTTACGATATAGAGCAGCAACCGGCTCTCCTACTATGCTTTGCTCCGACCGTACGCCCGGCGATTGTCATGCGGCGTCCTCCACCAGCACGCAGCGGGCGCCGCGCTCCGGCCCCAGCTTGTGCAAAGCCGGCACGTCCGCCGTGCAGGACCGTGTGGCCTCGCTGCAGCGCGGCGCGAAAGCGCAACCCGGCGGCAGGTCGCTCAGATCGGGCGGCGCGCCAGGAATCGTCGTCAGACGCTTGCCGCGCATGCCGGCATGGACGGTCGCGCCGAGAAGGCCGCGCGTATAGGGATGCATGGGCTGGCGCATCACATCGCGCACCGGCCCTTCTTCGACGAAGCGACCCGCATACATGACGGCGATCCGGTCGGCGATCTCGCCGGCGACGCCGAGATCATGGGTGACGAAGATGATGCCCATGCCGAGTTCCTGCTGCAGCTTGTGCAGCAGAAGCAGCACTTGAATCTGAACGGTCGCATCGAGTGCGGTCGTCGGCTCGTCGGCCAGCAGCAGTTTCGGCCGGCACGACAGCGCGATCGCGATCATCGCACGTTGCCGCAGACCGCCCGACAGTTCATGCGGGTAAGCGGCAAGCCGGCGTTTGGCGGATGGAATCTGCACAAGCTCGAGCAGATCGAGCGCGCGGCGATCGGCCTCGCCACGCGAAATGCCCTCGTGACGGATGATCGTCTCGGCGATCTGCCGGCCGATGGTGAACACTGGATCGAGCGCCGTCATCGGCTCCTGAAAGATCATCGACACCAGCCGGCCGCGCAGCGAGTTGAGCTTCGCGTCGGAAATAGTGAGCATGTCTTCGCCACAGACGCTGAGGCTTCCCGACATCACCGTCTTTTTCGGCGGATTGAGCCTGAGCAGCGAGCGCAAGGTGACGGATTTGCCCGACCCGCTCTCGCCAAGGATGCAAAGCGCTTCCTTCTCGGCGAGGTCGAAATCGACGCCGTTCACCGCCTGCACGGTGGCATCGGGCGAAACGAATTCGATCGAAAGGTCGCGCGCACGGACCAGTATGTCGCCGCTCATGCCGCGAACTCCTGGGGCGCGAGGCTGTGGCCGCTCTCGGGCTCGACAGCGTGACAGGCAACCTGATGAAGACCTTGCACCGTCGTCATCGCCGGAACGCTGTGCGCGCAAATATCCTCGGCGATCCTGCAGCGCGTGCGGAAACGGCATCCCGACGGCGGGTTGACCGGATTGGGCGGATCACCCGTGATCGGCGGTTCGGTACGGCGCAGATCCGGGTCCATCGAAGGACGGCTCGCGAGCAGCGCCTGCGTATAGGGATGCTGTGGCTGGTCGAAGATGCCGTCGACGGGGCCTATTTCAGCAATACGCCCGAGATACATCACCAGCACCCGGTCGGCGATATGTTGCACGACATTGAGATCATGGCTGATGAAGAGATAGGTCAGGCCGAACTCGTCCTTGAGATCGACCAGCATGTTAAGCACCTGCGCCTCGACCGATTTGTCGAGCGCGGAGACGGGCTCGTCGAGAATCAGCATGCGCGGCCGCAGCGCGAGGGCGCGCGCGATGTTGATGCGCTGGCGCTGGCCGCCGGAAAGCTCGTGCGGAAAGCGCCGGCCGAACTGACCCGGCGCCATGCCGACGGCGACCAGCAATTCATGGGCGCGCTGGATGGCGGCGGAACGCGCAAGGCCATGCACCATCGGGCCAAAGGCGATGGATTCCTCGATCGTCAGCCGCGGATTGAGCGAGGCATAGGAATCCTGGAACACCATCTGCACCTGGCGGCGGTATTCCTTCAGCGGCAGAGCACGGGAGCCCACCGCCTCACCATCGAAAATGATCTCGCCGCGCGTCATGCCGAGCAGCGCCATGATCAGGCGCGAAGCGGTGGATTTGCCGCAGCCGGATTCACCGACGATGCCGAGCGTCTCGCCCTTCCGGATCTCAAAGTCGAGACCGTCGACAGCCTGAACCATGCCCGATCTGCCGAACAAGCCGCCTTTGATCGGAAAATGTTTGACAAGATCGCGAACGATCAGGAGCGGCTGCGCTGGCCCTCCACGATCCGGCAATTCGGACAAATCCTGCTTCAGTCGTTCAGCGATCGACATCCGCAAATACAAGCAACTCGTATGCCATAGCAACAAGTGGTGACCATCAACACTACGATCCTGTGCCGCGCTGCCTTTCCACGATGACTTGGCATCGTGGTTGCCTGTCGTTATCTGACCAGCTCGCGCGCGGCGCGGCCAGACGCATCGACCGGGAGATAAATGTTGAATCGATTCAGCCGTTTGGTGGCAGCTCTGCCCCGCGTATCTTTGGTTTTCACAATAATTTTCGCCAGTTCGTTTCTCGCCCTGCCGCGCGAGGCCGCCGCCGCCTCGACATTGCGCATTGCCATTTCCCTAAGCGATGTGCCGGTTTTGTGGGCCGCGCCCGATGGAGGCTTCGAAGGCGCCCGCTTCGGCGGCTATACGGTTTTCGATCCGCTCGTCACCTGGGATCTGTCGTCGGAGACCGAACCATCGCGGCTGGTGCCTGGCCTCGCGGAATCCTGGACGATCGATCCGGACAACAAGAAACGCTGGACCTTCAAGCTGCGCGACGCGGTCTTTCACGACGGCTCGCCCTGGAACGCCGATGCGGCGCTGTGGAATCTCGATGCCTTCACCAATCAGAAGGCGCCGCAATACAATGCGCTGCGCGCCGGCATCGCGCGCACGCGCACGCAGTCGATCGCTTCCTACGGCAAGATCGACGACCATACGATCTTCATAGAGACGAAGGAGGTCAACTCCTTCCTGCTCTTCGAACTCTCCAGCATGTTCTTCGCCAGTCCCGCCCGCTTTGCCGAGGTCGGCAACGACTGGCAGAAATTCGCCCAGAACCCCTCCGGCACCGGACCTTATAAATTCGTATCGCTGCGCCCCGGACAGGAACTGGAGCTCGCGGCCAACACGCAATACTGGGACAAGAAGCGCGTTCCGAAAATGGAGCGCCTCACCATCCTGCCCGTGCCCGAGCCCAACACGCGCGTTGCGGCCCTTCGGTCCGGGCAGGTCGATCTGATCGAGACCCTGCCACCCGATTCCATCACCGCGCTCAAGGGTGCCGGTTTCAAGATCACAGCCAATGTCTATCCGCACACCTGGATCTGGCGTTTGAATTTTAACGAAGGAACCCCATTTGCCGATGTCAGAATCCGCAAGGCGGCCAATCTCGCCATCGATCGTGAGTCCATTGTGGAGCTCGTCGAAAAAACTGCCGAGGCCGCGAAAGGCTATGCACCGCCCGACGCCCCATGGTTCGGCAAGCCCAGCTTCAACCTCCGATATGATCCAACCGAAGCCAAGAAGCTCCTCGCGGAGGCCGGCTACGGCCCCAACAAGCCCGTCAATGTGAAGATCGTCATCTCGTCGTCAGGCGGCGGCCAGATGGTGCCGCTGTCGATGAACGAACAGATTCAGGAGAACCTGCGCGCCGTCGGCATCAACGTCACCTATGATGTCCGCGACTTCACCGCCATGATCAACATGCTGCGCGCCGGCGCCAAATCCGTGGGCGCGGACGGTCTCAATGTCGCGATGACCATGCAGGAGCCGGGTTCCGGCATCGCCTCCTACGAGTCGACGCTGGCGCCGCCAGCCGGCAGCAATTGGGGCTCCTACAATAATCCGGCATTCGACGCGGCGATCAGGGCAGCCCGGGCCGAGTTCGACCCCGCCAAACAGGAAGAGGCGATGAAGAAGGTCAACGAGGTCCTGACCGATGATGCCGCGGCGCTGCTTGTGGTCCATGATTTCGGGCCGCGGGCGATGTCGCCCAAGGTCAAGGGCTTTATCCAGGCCAGGAACTGGTATCAGGATTATACATCCATCCAGGTTGCCGATTGAACGCCAGCGATGAGAAACGAGCAGTATTGATGTCGGGTAAATCCAACTTCCAGGTCGAAGAAAAAACGATCGCCGAAATCCACGCGGCCTATCTTGCGGGAGAAACAACCGCAGAGGCTGTCACGCAGGCGTTTCTCGACCGCATCGAGGCTTATGACCGCCGCGGCCCGGCCCTGTGGACGATCGTAGTCACGAATCCGAAAGCCATCGCGGATGCGCAAGCCCTCGATCAGGCATTGAAGCAGAGCGGCAAGCTCAGCGGCCCGCTGCACGGTATTCCCGTGCTGGTGAAGGACAATTACGACGTCGCCGGCCTGCAGACCACCGGCGGCTCGGCGACGCTGCTGGGATGGATACCGCCCAAGGACGCGACGGTGATCGCCAAACTACGCGCGGCCGGCGCCATCATCCTGGCCAAGACCACCATGTCGGAATGGGCGCGCGGCGGCCTCGACAACATCAATTCCGTTTTGCCGAGCTTCGCGCGCAATCCCTACAATACAGCGCACGCTACCGGCGGTTCCTCCGGCGGCACCGGTGGCGGCCTCGCCGCGAATTTCGGCGTCGTCGGTCTTGGATCGGATACGTTCGGCTCGATCCGCAATCCGTCGTCCAACTGCGCGCTCGCCGGCCTGCGGCCGAGCTGGGCCCTCGTCTCCCGCGCGGGCATGGTCGGGCTCTATGATGCGCGCGACACCGCGGGCCCTATGGCTCGCACCGTCACCGATCTCGTCGCTCTGCTCGACGTCATCGCCGGCGTCGATCCCGCCGATCCGGCGACCGCCGGAGCGGAAGGCCATATTCCCGCGACATTCAAGACCTCTCTCAAGCTCGACGGCGCGCGGGGGAAACGCATCGGCGTGCTGCGCCAGGCGTTTCCGCCGCAAGCCTCCGACCCGCAGGTAACGACGCTTGTCGATCGTGCGGCGGAAGACCTGCGCGCTGCCGGCGCCACGATCGTCGATCCCTTTGTCGTGCCTGAGTTCGATTCTTTTCCGCCGCGACCGCACCCGCTTAGCGAGGTTCGCGCCGCGATCGAGACCTATCTCGCCAAGACGGGGCCGGAGTTCCCAAAGACATTGTCGGAGGTCGTCGCATCGCATAAGTTCCATCCGCTGCACGAGGTCGGTCTTGTCACCACCGCCGTTGCGCCGCCGCCACGAGAAGATCCAGTCGTTCATAACCTCGAGGCCGACGAAATCCGCATGCGCGAGGCCTATGACAAGGCCATGCGGGACGCGGGCATCGATGCTTTCATCCTACCCGTGGCGAGCTTTCCGCCGAAGCTGAACGGCGACCGCAATACGACGCCGACCGGCGTGACGACATGGATCGCCTCGGGCCTGCATTGGCCCGCCGCCGTGGTGCCGATGGGCTACACCCATGAAGACCTGCCCTCGGGCCTGCAGATCGTCGGACGGCCGTGGACCGAGGCGATCCTTCTCGAAATCGCCTATGCTTACGAACAGGCGACCCATCATCGCCACCCGCCATCGACCGTTCCGCCGCTGAGCTGAAGCGACGCTGTCAGCCGTAAATCTTCATCGCGATCGAAACGCCACTGTAATACCCAAGAAAAGCGATCAGCTCGGCCACGCCGTCGGCGCCGAGCGTCTGTTCTGCATGATTGAAAATGTCGTCAGTAACCGGTTCGCCACGATCGCAAGCGGAAGCGAGCGCATAGATCGCGTTCTGGTGCTGACTCTCAAAGGGTGGAAGCGTGCCCGCCTGCAGGGCCGCGATCACCGCTTCCGGCGTGCCGGCCTCGCGCATGAACTTGTAATGCGCGTCGAGCACCGACGTCGAACCCCAGTGCCGCGCCATCACGATGGCGGCGATCTCCCATTCGGGCTTGCTGAGCAGCGAGGCCGTGTTCAGCATGGTGCCGAGCGGCTCGATCGCCTTTGCCAGGGTCGGGCTTTGCAGCCAGACTTTCACCGGCAAGGGGATGCGACCGCGCTTCTCCAGAACCGTCTTCAGCACATCCTGCTGCGCCGGCGAATAGTCTTCGAAAGCAAGGTCTTTGAGGCGCGGGCCGGCCATACTCTTCTCCAGATCGTCATAACATCGCAGCCCGAGCCTGCATCAAACTTGCCCCGCCAAGCTCAGCCGGCTTTGTCTACCTTGGCCAGATCGTAGCCGTAGCGCATCGCCGCCCGCATCGCCGAATATTCCCCGGCGACGATTGGCGGATAGCGCGCGGGAATGCCAGGCGCCGTGCAGTTCGGCAGGCATTCGACCACGGTGTCGTAATTCGTCTGGCAGAAATAGACGATCGACAGGCGTCGTGCCGAGCGGCCGTTGACAAACGGCGGATTGGCCACGCGATGCGTGTTGGACACCCATTTGTCATTGGTCCAGCGCATCATCATATCGCCGATATTGATGACGAAGGCGCCGGGCACGCGGTTGACATTGATCCATTCGCCCGACCGCAACTGGACCTGCAGCGCATCCGGCGTGTCGTCGATATGCAGGATCGTCAGGGCGCCGATATCCGTATGCGCGCCGGCCCGTTCCTCGCCCTTGACCGGCTCCTTGTCGAGCGCGGGATAATGCGTCAGGCGCAGAACGCTGTTGTGACGGTCGATCTTGTCATCGAAATAGGTTTTCGGCAGGTCGAGGGCGACGGCGAACATCTGCATGATGGTCCGGTAGACCCGCTCCATCTCGATATAATAGGCGCGCACCGCTGGCGTGAAATCCGCGGGCGCATCCGGCCAGATGTTCTCGGCAAAATTGGCGCCCGCCGCCTTCGACTTGAAATAGGGCTCATCGGGCACGTTGATCGGACCGACGCCATAGCTTTCCTGCAGGGACGCCAGAAGGTCCTTGTTCTGGGCGATGCCTATGGTGCGTCCGCGCATGGCGCTGTAGCCGCGGCTGCCAGGCAGTTTCGAGGAGAACTGCGCTTTCTCTTCGTCGGGACGATCGAAAAACTGCAAGGTTGAATCGTTGACCCGGTCGATCAGCGCTTCATCGACGCCATGGCCGGCGATCATCAGGAAGCCGACCTGTTCGAGACCTTCACGGACCTGGGCGATGATGCGCGCACGATCGAGCTCGCTGGCGCTGGCGAACATTTTCAGATCGATCACGGGGATTCGAGATGACATCGAGCCGCCCTCCGGTTTGATCAAAAGACTGTTTGAGCCTAGCATCGGCGATGGACAAAAGCGATGCTGAGACGATGAAAAGCTGGTGCGGGATGTTACTTGCAAAAAGTTGTAAAACGCAACATCCTCGGGTACAAAAATAATGAATCGAAAAGCCAGCGTGCACCGTTTCATTCAACCGCAGGGAGTCTCTGGACCGATGGCGCGCAGGAACGTCTCGATCCGCAAAGGTTTCACGTGCCGGCCCTGATAAAACCTGTCCTCTCGCGTCTTTGGCGGTCCGTTGCAATCGTAGTGGCCATTGCGGCCCTGAATTTCATCATCGTGCACATGGCGCCCGGCGATGTGGCGGACGTCATGGCGGGCGAAAGCGGCGCCGCCTCGCCGGAATATCTGGCCGATCTGAAACAACGCTTCGGCCTCGATCAGCCGCTCATCGTGCAGTTCTTCGTCTATATGGGCCGGATGGCCCAGTTCGACCTCGGATATTCCTTCCGCTTCGGCAGGCCGGTCGCTTCTCTTATCTTCGAGCGTTTGCCAGCCACCCTGATACTCGCGATCCCAACCTTGATGCTGGCCTTCGTCATGGGCTCGGTGCTTGGCGTCGTCGCCTCGCGCCGTGTCGGAACCTGGCGCGATGCGGCGATTTCCGTCGGTGCGCTGGTCTTTTATGCGACGCCGCTGTTCTGGATCGGCCTCATGCTGATCATTCTGTTCGGCGTCAAGCTCGGCTGGCTGCCGACCGGCGGCATGCAGACGATCGGCGCGAATTACACCGGCTTCGCCTATGTGCTCGATGTCGGCCGCCACATGATCCTGCCAGTGGTGACGCTATCGCTGTTCTACATGGCCTATTACGCACGTCTCATGCGCGCATCCATGCTCGAAGTGTTCGGGCAGGATTTCATCGCCACCGCCAGGTCCAAAGGCCTCAGCGAGGGAAGGGTCGCCTATCGGCACGTGCTGCGCAACGCCCTGCTCCCAGTCGTCACCGTGCTCGGCCTGCAGGTCGCCCATCTGCTCGGCGGCACGGTCCTGGTCGAAACGGTGTTCGGCTGGCCCGGCCTCGGCCGTCTTGCCTTCGACAGCGTGTTGTCGCGCGACGTCAATCTCCTGCTCGGCATCCTGCTGATGAGTTCGATCCTGGTGGTCTCGACCAATATCGCGGTCGAGGCGCTGTATCGCTGGCTCGATCCGCGCATCGGAGCGGCCTGATGCGCAACGCTCTCGCCTTCTGGCGCCGATTCAGCCGCAACCGCGCCGCTCTTCTGGGCCTGTTCATCGTGCTGGCGATCATCGCGGTCGCGGTCGCGGCACCTTTCCTTTACCCGGACGATCCGATGGGCATGGTCGCGCAACCCTTCCTGTGGCCCCTGCAGGACCCGGAATTTCCGTTCGGCTCCGACTCGCTCGGGCGCGATCTCGGCGCGCAGATCTTTCACGGCGCGCACGTTTCCCTGCTGATCGGCGCCACCGCGACAATCGCCTCTGTGCTCATCGGCGTCACCGTCGGCTCGCTCGCCGGCTACTATGGCGGCTGGGTCGACGAGGCGCTGATGCGCTTCACCGAAGTCGTGCAGACCATTCCGCCCTTCATCCTGACCATCATCGTCGTGGCGATCTTCCATTCGACCATCGGCACCATCGTCGTGGCCATCTCCATCGTCTCCTGGCCTTCCGTGGCGCGGCTCGTGCGCGCCGAATTCCTGACCCTGCGCGAGCGCGAATTCGTGCAGGCCGGCATCGTCATGGGCATGAGCGACTTCCGCCTCATCGTCACGCAGATCCTGCCAAATTCGATGACGCCGGTGATCATCGCCGCATCGCTGATGATGGCCTCCTCGATCCTCATCGAGGCAGGCCTCTCCTTTCTCGGCCTCGGTGACCCGAATGTCGTGAGCTGGGGCGCCATCATCGGCGCCGGCCGCGAAGCCATTCGCGAAGCCTGGTACATCAGCGCCCTGCCCGGTATCGCGATCATCGCCGCCGTGCTTGGCCTTAATCTTGTTGGCGAGGGCCTGAACGACGCTCTCAACCCGCGTTTGCGCAGGCGATAGATGGCACCGCTCCTCGACGTCCGCGATCTCACGACCCATTTCTTCACCCAGAAGGGCGCCTTCGCCGCCGTCGACAAGGTCAGCTTCAGCGTCAACGCCGGCGAGACCATGGCGCTCGTCGGCGAATCAGGCTGCGGCAAGTCGGTGACGGCCGCCTCGATTCTCCGGCTCGTTCCCGATCCGCCGGGACGCATCACCGGCGGCGAGATCATCTTCGAAGGCAGGGACCTGCTGTCGCTGACCATGCGCGAGATGCGCAAGGTCCGCGGCGGCCGCATCGGCATGATCTTCCAGGAGCCGATGACCTCGCTCAACCCGGTTTTCACCATCGGCGACCAGATCACGGAGAGTTTGCGCGAACATCGGAGCATTTCGCGGGCCGACGCCGAGCGCCGCGCCATCGAACTCCTCGATCTCGTGCGCATTCCCGACGCGCGCCGGCAGATTCACAATTATCCCCATCGTCTGTCCGGCGGCATGCGGCAGCGGGCCATGATCGCCATGGCGCTGGCCTGCGATCCCGCGCTCCTGATCGCCGACGAACCGACGACGGCCCTCGACGTGACCACCCAGGCGCAGATCCTCGAATTGCTGGACGAATTGAAGCGCAGCCTCGGCATGGCAATCCTGCTGATCACCCACGATCTCGGCGTTGTCGCCGAATATGCCCAGAGCGTGCTGGTCATGTATGCGGGACGCGGCGTCGAGGCGGCAAAAGTCGAAGACCTGTTTCACAGCCCCATTCATCCCTACACACGAGGCCTGCTGGGCGCACTGCCGCATCCCGACGACGACGTCGACAGCGAAGGGCGCCCCCTGCCCCTCAACGAAATTTCCGGCATGGTGCCGGCGCTCGATGCCATGCCGGCGGGATGCCGCTTCGAGCCCCGTTGCTCTTACGCCGTGCCTGCATGCAAAATGACGGATGTGCGCCTCGCTCCCCTGGCCGAGGGGGTTCGCTCGGCAGCCTGCCTGCGCGCCGCCGACATAGTTCAGGATCAACCGTGACAGCGCTTTTCCGCATGACCGATGTCGTCAAGCACTTCCGGGTCGAACGCGGCGTCGTTCACGCGGTCGACGGCGTCAGCCTGGACGTCGCGCCCGCTGAAATCCTCGGCCTCGTCGGCGAATCCGGTTGCGGCAAATCGACTCTCGCCAGGCTCGCGGTCCGCATCTACGCACCCAACTCCGGCAAGATTGAACTGGACGGCACCGACATCACGGCGATGGGCCGGCGCGAGCTGCGGCCGCATCGCACCAGGATGCAGATGATCTTCCAGGATCCCTTTGCCTCGTTCAATCCGCGCGCGACCGCCGGGCGAATTATCGAAGAGCCGCTGATCGTCCACGCCCGCGGCGATGCGAAAGAGCGCAAGGACCGTGTCCGCTGGCTGATGGACAAGGTCGGCCTGCCGCCCGAGGCAGCCGCGCGTTATCCGCATGAATTTTCCGGCGGCCAGCGCCAGCGGATCGGCATTGCGCGCGCGCTCGCCCTGTCGCCGAGCCTGATCGTCTGCGACGAACCGGTCTCAGCGCTCGATGTTTCCATACGGGCGCAGGTGATCAACCTGCTGATGAAACTGCGCGCCGACCTCGACGTCAGCTATATCTTCATCTCACACGATCTCTCGGTCGTCGCCCATATGGCTGATCGCATCGCCGTCATGTATCTGGGCAAGATCGTCGAACTGGCGGACCGGCAGACCTTGTGGCGCGCGCCGCTGCATCCCTATACCCGCGCCCTCATGTCGTCGATCCCGACCGCGGGGATCGGTGGCAAGCGGGCAGCGCTGCCGTTGCGCAATGTCGATCCGCCGAGCCCGCTCGCGCCCCCAACCGGATGCCGATTTCACACACGCTGTCCCCATGCGGAAGCGATCTGCTCCGCCCAGGAACCGCCTTTACGCGCCATCGGCAGCGACGCGCGCAAGGTCGCCTGTCATCTGGTTACAGAGACCGCCAGCGATGCATTGCCGGTCTGGTCGAGTGAAAACGCAGCCACGAAACGGACGATTTCAACTTCATGACTCAAGCGGCAGAAAGCCACCAGAAGCCCTCATCCTGAGGAGCAACGCCTGCGTTGCGTCTCGAAGGACGGGGGCGACAGGCGGCATCTTTCCGCCGCGGCATGCGCGCACTTACTGCGCGTAACGGAAAGGCAGCGCATGACGCCCCCGTCCTTCGAGACGCCTGCTACGCAGGCTCCTCAGGATGAGGGCTTCTGGGGGCTTTGTCGCACTTGCATATATGCGGGCCTCAGTCAGCTATCACCGATCCATCCAGATGTTGGCCCAGTTGCTGAATGGCCCGTCATAGGTCGTCGTATGGTCGTGGACCTTCTTGTCGAACAGCGTCACGCTGTCCAGTTCGAACAGCGGGAAACGCGGCAGGTCGCTTGCCGCGATCTTCTGGATCTCGTGGAACTCCTGCATCCGCTTCGCCGGATCGTTCTCGACCTGCACGCCCTCCAGCAGCGCATCCATTTTCGGATTCGAGTATCCGCCGGCATTGGAAAACGGAACGCCCTTGACGAAATTCTTCGACCAATAAACAGCGAGCTGCGGATCGAGATAGGTGCCGACATAGGCGGTGAAGAAGTTGAAATCATAGTCCGTATACATGCGCCGCAGGTAGGCGGCGTTGTCCTGCGTCCGCAGCTCGATCTGGATGCCGACGCGCGCAAGCTGCTGTTTCAGCACTTCGCCGAGCCGTCGATATTCCGCGCCGAGTGAGGCAACGTCATAGACCAGCCGCAGGCGGACGCCACTGGCGTCCTTCTTGTAGCCGGCCTGCTCGAGCAGCGCCTCCGACTTGGCCGGATCATATGGGTATTTATCGACATCGGCGGTGTAGTAAGGGCTTTTCGCGGAGATCGGGCCTGTCGCGATTTTGCCGAGACCGAACCAGACATTGCGGATGACGACGTCGCGATTGATCGCGAAGGCGACCGCCTTGCGCACCAGGATATTGTCGAACGGCGGCCGCTTGTTGTTGAATTCCATCATCACCACCGGCGCGAAATATTCGTAGCCCTCGGTCGTGGCGCCGATGTTCGGTAAAGCCGAAAGCCGCTTCACATCGCTCAGCCCGACCGGCGTCTGCGCCGCAATCTGCGCCTCGCCGGTCTCGATCGTCGTCGAGCGCGCAGCGGCGTCGGGCAGGTAGCGAATGACGAGACGGTCCGGATAGGGTTTGCCGGCCTGCCAATAATCCGGATTTCGATCCAGGATGATGTAGCTGCCGCGCTGCCATTCCTTGAAAACCCAGGGCCCCGTGCCGATCGGCTTCTGGTTGGCCGGATTCGTCAGAATATCGGTGCCCTCATAGACATGCTGCGGCATGACCGGACTTGTGAACGAGTTGAGCGACGCCATCATGCCGGGCGTCGGTTGCGACAGATGCAGCACGACCGTTAGCGGATCAGGCGTATCGATGCTGGCGACGTTGGCGTAGATGATGCGGCCGCGGGAATGATATTTGCGCCAGACCTCCTCGATCGAGAACTTCACGTCTTTCGATGTGAACGGCTGGCCGTCATGCCATTTCACCCCGTCGCGCAACTTGAACGTCACCTGCAGGCCGTCCGCACTGGTCGACCAGCTCAGCGCCAGCGCCGGCCTTGCCTTTCCGGTGCGATCGTATTCAACAAGCCCTTCGAACACTTTGGTCGAGACGAAGCCGGCCGCGAAGCCGGCGTTCAGACCGGTGGTGAGAACGGTCGGCTCGGGATAATGGATGGCGGTGAGGACGCCGCCCCGCTTCGGCTCTTGCGCCACGGCGAAGGATGTCGTGATTGCCATAGCGGCAACAAGTCCACACCGCAGCAGGCGGATGGCGCACTTCATTTCGATCTCCCTATCATAACAATTGTAACCGCTGGATTGGAGCCAGCGTCGCACACCGGCCGTTTCAGGGCCAGCGTTAGAGCGCGTGCTCCTCGATCACCGAGGCGCGAACATCGTGTTCGATCAGCTTCCAGATGCGGTCGACCAGAGCCACAAACTCCGGCGTACGCTTGATGGCAAGCGCGCGGGGGCGCGGCAGGTCGATACCTATGATTTCCTGCAGCCGGCCCGGACGCCGCGCGAAGACGAACACGCGATCGGACAGGAACACTGCCTCGTCGATCTGATGGGTGACGAACAGGACGGTCTTGCGGCCCTCTTCCCAGATCCGCAGCAGTTCGGTCTGCATGATTTCGCGGGTCTGGGCATCGAGCGCGGAGAACGGCTCGTCCATCAACAGCAGGTCGGGATTGACCGCCAGCGCGCGGGCAAGGTTGACCCGCTGCCGCATGCCGCCGGAAAGCTGCCGTGGATAGTAGTGCTCGAAGCCCTTGAGGCCGACAAGTTCAAGCAGATGCTGCGTCAGCGCGCGCTGCTCCGGCGTGCGGATGCCGGCGATCTCTGAGCCTATTCCGACATTGGAAAGAATATCGCGCCAGGGCAGCAGATTGTCCTGCTGGAAGACAAAGCCTCGATCGCGGCCTGGACCATCGATGACCCGGCCATCGAGACTGACCGTCCCGGCGCTGGCGCTTTCCAGGCCGCCGACAATGCGCAGGAACGTCGTCTTGCCGCAGCCGGACGGTCCGACGATGGAAATGAACTCGCCCTTGCCGATGCTCGTATTGATCTGGCGCAGGACTTCGAGGTCGCCGAATCTCTTCGTCAACCCGCTGACGGTGAGCTTTACGCTGGCTTCCATCTCAGTCCTGTCCCCATGGCACGAGGCGCTTCTCAAGCCAGACAAAGCCGCTCGTCAAAACGATGCCCGCCACCGCCAGAACGACGACACCGACAAACAGGGCCGGCATATTGAAGGTTTCTGCCGATTGCTGGATCAACTGCCCAAGGCCCGCGCGCGCGCCGAACAATTCCGCCACCACCACGCCGATGAGGCCGCGGCCGATGCCCAGCCTCAGGCCGGCGAAGATGAAGGGCAGCGCTGCCGGCAGCGACACCATGTAGAAAATCTGCCGCCGCGAGGCGCCGAAACTGCGCACCGTTTCGACCAGGTTCTGCGGCGTCTGCCGCAGGCCCGTCTCGGTGTTGATGATCACGGGAAAGATCACCAGCAGCGCGACCACCACGATTTTGGAGAAGATGCCGACGCCGAACCACAGGATGAACAGCGGCGCCAGCGCCACGGTGGGCGTCGCATAGAGACCCGAGACCCAGGGCTGCAAGGCCTGCTTGCAGCGCCTCGACGAGGCGATCAGAAATCCGAGCGCGATCCCGAGGATGCAGGCTGCGCCATAGCCCAGCACGAATTCAAGCGCGCTGGTGTAGAAATGAACCTGCAACTCGCCGCTGCGCCACAACGGCCCGATGGCGGCGACAATCTGCGACGGCGATGCCAGAAACAGCTTGCTGGCGACGAAGCCGCGCGCCGCGATCTCCCAGATCGCAAGCCCCGTGACCACGGAACCGACGGCCCAGCCGTGACGCGAGGCCCATTTGCGCAGCAACCCCGGACTTTCCCGACGCTCCGATCTTTGGATTGCATCGATGCTCATCGCTGACCTATTTCGTCAACGAGGCGTCGTAGAAGCGGCTGATGTCGGTCGACCCTTCTATCTCACCCTGGTCCTTCAAAATCTTGATGAGATGTTCGATGCCGCTCTTCTCGACATCGCCATCGCGATCGAACACCTTCAGCTTGACAAAGAAGTCATAGGTGTCGGCCGTGTCCTTCGGATCCGTCTTGATGCTCTTGACCAGAATGGCGACCGCCTCGTCCTTGTTCTTGGAATCATAGAACCAGTCGATACCCCTGGCGTAGAGATCCATCATTTTGCGGATGGCGGACTTGTTCTTCTGCGCCCAGTTGACGTTCACGGTATAGCCGGTGAACGGCACATCCTTCGTATAGGTGGCCGATGTACCAAGGCTATTGTAGCCCGCGCCCAGGGCCTTGAAGTTGAACGGCGGCGCCAGGATGGTCGCGGCGATCGAACCGCTGGCCAGCGCCGCGAAGCGGGCGGCCGTCGCGCCGGCATAGATATAATCGTATTCGCCGGGCTTCAGGCCATTGGCCTTGGCCATATCCTCGAAATAGATGCGGGTAATGTCCTTCACGCCGCCGATCATGACGGTCTTGCCGCGCAGGTCGGCCCAGGTCTTTACCGTCGGAGCGGACAGCACTTCATAGGGCGAGGGCCCGATCTCGATACGCAGCACGCGCGCCGGCGCGCCCTTGTCGGCGCCGCGGAGCGCATCGGCGAGACCGGTCGTCCCGACATTGACGGCGCCCGCCGCGAGCTGCTGCATGACGGCCGCGCTCGAGGGAATGCTGATCGTCTCGAAGCTCACCTTCGCCTCGGCCGCCCAGCCCTTCTCGATGGCGATATAGAGCGGCCAATGGGTCGATGAGCCGGAGCCGACATCGCCGATCACGATCTTGTCCTGGGCCAGGGCGGGCACCGCCGTCGCCACGATCGCGCTCAGCATTGCGGCCAGGGCCAGGCGGTTGAAAATCGGCACGTTGAACTCCTTTGCCTGTCGATATTCGAGCAATTGCACCGATTGGAATGAAATCAGCCGGCTAGCTCCCTCCCCGCGGCAGCAATTTCTGCGCCAGTCGCAAGCCAGACGCCCTCATGGCGGCAGATGTACTCAAGCGCGCTGTCGAGCGCGCCGATGCGATGGGGAGCGCCGATGAGGTAGGGATGCAGGGCAATGCCCATGGCGCGCGCCTGCTCGCCGCCTTCGCGCCACAACGTGTCGAACTGCCGGCGGATCATCTTCTCGAAGTCTTCCGGCAGAAGATGCTTGTGCTCGAACGACGGCTTGTCGTTGAGTTCCGTCGAATAGGGGATCGACATGATCGTGCGGCCGTCCTCCAGGGTCATCTTGTAGGGCTGGTCGTCGTTCACCCAGTCGGCGACATATTCGATGCCGTTGTCGACGAGATAATCGAGCGTGTTCCAGGTTTCGCTGAGCCCGGAGCCCAGCCAGCCCTTGACCTTGGTGCCGCTGGCCTTGGAGATCGTCTCGACCGTGCGGCGCACGATGCCGGCCTCTTCTTCCGGCGGCACCCCGTTGAGGCGCCGCGTGTTGCTTTCGTTATGCCCCATCAGTTCCCATTTGAGCCTGAGGCATTCCTCGATGATGCGCGGATGCTCGGCGCACAATTCGCTGTTGAGCGCGACGGTGCCACGGATGCCGTAACGCTCCATGACCTTCATCAGTCGGAAGACGCCGACGCGGTTGCCATAGTCGCGCGAGGCCCAAGTCGAGACGTCGGGGGTCTTGCCGCCGCCGCCGGCTGCGGCCGGTATCTGCTCGTCGAGCGCAAAGAACTCGATATTGGGAATGATCCACAGCGCGAGCCGTGCGCCATTGGGCCATTTGACCTTCGGCCTGTCGATGATCGGTGAATAGGGGAAGGGTCCGTAGCGACGCGCTTTCATTGTGCCGCCACCGCCACGGTACGGGCCTGGAGAATGTCGATGATCTCGGCCACTTTCATCACGTCGGCATATTTGTGATGAAGGTCGAACAGGTTGACCTTGTGCGAAATCTCGCTGCGGTCGTAACAGCACTCCTCGGCCATCACCATGTGGTAGCCATAGGAATAGCCGTCGACCGTCGAGGCGCGCACGCAGCCCGACGTGCTTTCGCCGAAGATGATGATGGTGTCGATGCCCAGTTGCGTGAGATGGGCGACGAGCGGCGTGCCGAAGAAGCCGCTGGCGCGCTGCTTGAAGATGACGGTATCGCCCTTCTGCGGCGCGAACTCCGGCCTGATGTCATAAACTTCGGGACCATGCGGCGTCATCCGGCGGTTTGTCGCCTTGACCGCCTCGGGCTTGCCGGCGGGGCGTGTTTCGCTCGTTGTATAGAAAATAGGCAGCCCGGCCATCCGGGCGGCACTGAACAATTTCTGCGTCGGGGCGATCGCGTTGAACGCGTTGATGCCGCAGGAGGACGGGAACTCCTTCGCCACTTCCTCGACCGGTTTGGGTCCGCCCTGATAGGCCATTTCATACAGATCGATAGCGAGGATCGCCGCGCGCGGGCCGACGTAGAGATCGCGCTTGTAGTGCTTGTAGAGATCGAGCACTTTCGGAGGGATCACATCCTGCCAGCAATGGTCTTCGAATTCATCGATCATGGAAATCTCCCGAAAGCCGATGGCGCAGACGAATTCCAAGCAACGCTTATGCCATTCCCCGACAGGTTGTCATAGCGGGCACTACCCGTCGCTTCAATTCACTTGTTAATCGCAATCTTTATAGCGACATCGTGAATCTCACAAGCGGTTCATCCCTGCCCACAACTGCACTTTAATTCCATCTCATCGCAGCTGCGCAGAAGCATGATCATCAATCATGATTGATCAAGGAGCCTGATATGCGAATTGCTGACGCGTTCCAGCCGAAGGACAATTAGCCTCCTCCGGTCTTGTCTTGCATGTCTTGAGAACAGTCTTGCCGAACCGGCGTCCACGCGCAAGCCTTCGCTGCGCTCGCGGGGTTACTTCAGCGATACGTCAGAGGATCAAGCCGCCGGCCGGCGTTCGCGCGCTCAAGGAACGGCATGACGACTTGCGTGAGCTTTTCGACCTTCTACGGACATCTTCGCGCGATGAAAAATACCGAGCGACGAAGCACCCGTGTGCGTCGGCACACAGCACATGGCCGGCGTGCCCATATGGTTCGGGCGGATCGATGCAGCCTGCACGCTGCTTTTTGCAAAAGCAATGGTCGAGCTTCGATCCGGCAACGACACCTTCGCGCCGCTGCTCGGCCAACCTGCAGGCGATGAAAGCGAGTGTTTATAATGGCATACATGCTGACGCCCCCGCCCCGCCCGGAAATGGTCAACGACATCCATTCCGGCCTCAACCCGGCCAGTATGCGCGTTCATCGGCCTACGAACAGGGATGACGTCTGCGAGATCATTCGTGCAACCGCGCGCAACGGATCCCGCATCGCACTCTGCGGCGGTCGCCATGCGATGGGCGGCCAGCAATTTCTGGACGGCGGGGAACTACTCGACCTGCGCGGAATGAACCGCATTCTCGAACTCGATATGGACCGTGGCCTCGTTCGCGCCGAAGGCGGCATTCAGTGGCCGGAGCTCATCAGCGGCGTGCTGGACCTCCAGCGTCATCGCGAGCCCGATCGCCAGCCGAGATGGGGCATCGCACAGAAGCAGACCGGCGCCGACTTGCTTACCCTTGGCGGCGCGCTCGCCGCGAACGTTCATGGCCGCGGGCTCCTCATGGGGCCGATCGTCAGCGACGTCGAAGCGTTCACGCTCATCGCCGCCAGCGGCGACGCGCTCACCTGCAGCCGCACGGAAAACGCCGAACTCTTCTCACTCGCCATCGGCGGCTATGGGCTTTTCGGCGTGATCGCCGACGTCACGCTTCGCCTCACCGCCAGGCGAACCCTCCGCCGCGTCGTCCGCGTCATCGATATCGACGACGCGGTGAAGGCGGCCGAGCGGCGCATTCGCGAAGGATTCCTTTACGGCGATTTTCAGTTCGATATCGATCCGCGATCGCCCAGTTTTCTGACCAAGGGCGTCTTCAGCGGCTACTGCCCCCTCGATGGCGACCCCACGCCGCCGTCGGAGCAACGCGCTCTGTCGGGCGATGACTGGCTCAACCTGCTGACACTGGCGCACACCGACAAATCCCGCGCCTTCACGCTTTACGCCCAGCACTATCTCGCAACCGACGGACAGCTCTACGCCAGCGACACACACCAGCTCACCGAGTATCTGGAAAACTATCACGTCGAAATCGATCGCCGGACCGGTGCGAAGTGTGCAGGATCAGAAATGATCACCGAACTGTACGTTCCGCCGGAACGCCTCGTGGAATTTATGCAGGCGAGCGCCCGGCTCCTTATCGAACGCGACACGCCGGTGATTTACGGCACCGTCCGCCTCATTCAGCCCGACACAGAGACGGTGATGCGCTGGGCCTCGCAGAGGTTTGCATGCATCATCTTCAACCTTCACGTGGACCACGAGGCAGCGTCGATCGAGCGGGCCGCTGATTCGCTGCGATCCCTGATCGATCTCGCCAGTGATCTCGGCGGCAGCTACTATCTCACCTACCATCGCTTCGCCACACCACAGCAGCTCGAGCGCTGTTATCCGCGCGTTCGCGAATTCTTCAATGCCAAGCGGCGGTTCGATCCCGACAAGATATTCCGAAGCGACTGGTACAATCACTACGCGCCCCACTCCGAGGGAAATTAACGTGGACCACCGCGCCAGCGCCACCGCAGTGTTGATCGCGGCTGCAACGGTGATGCGGGGGGATACGTCTGGCCCAGGCACAGCGCCCGCGGGCGCACCTGCGTGGTGCGAGCGCTTCCTGTCAACCACACTCAGCCACCACTGGTTGCTCGCGAGCTCGCAAAGCGCACCGGGCCGGGCATGTTGGCGGCTGCTCGAATCCCTGCTCCTGCCGGGCGCCGTGTCGCATTGGATGCGAAGAAAACGCGAGATCGACCGCCTCGCACGGGACGCGGCCGCCAACGGGTTTACGCAGCTTGTCGTCATCGGCGCCGGCCTGGATTCGCTTGCGTTCCGTGTTTGCGAGGAGCGGTTGTATCCGTCCATCGTGTTCGCTGATCATCCAGCGACCCTGAATGTGATCCGAAAAGCATTGGGAGCGGACGCCAGGGACATGGCGCGCGGCATCGAATTTATTTCGCTCGATCTGGCGCAACAGGAGATCAACACCGTGCTCGCCGCGGCGCCCGGTTTCGACAGGAGGCGATCTACGCTCGTCGTTATCGAGGGTGTGTTGATGTATCTGTCCGAACCTGATGTCGCCCGCGTGCTGCGCTCGATCGTGCCGCTGCCGAACCCGAGCGTGCGGATGATCATCTCATGGATGGTGGCCGAGCCAGGAAAACCTGTCGGCTTTGCCCACCAGTCGCGGTTCATCCCGGCATGGCTCGCGCGACGGAGCGAACCGATGCTCTGGGGCAGCACGCCGGCCGCGATACCGGCGTTTCTGGATGGGCTTGGGTGGAGCAACACGCGTGTGATCGACCTGGCCGGCGACGACCGGCTTGAGCCTGCCGAAGCGCGCGGTTTGCAAAGCGAACAACTGGCTGTGGCGGAGAGAGACCGGTTGAGTTAACCGACCCATGTCCCGATCAGGTATGTCCGGCCACCAGCTTGGCGTCCACGCTGTCCAGGAACGACACCACAACCTGCGCGAATTCCTTCGGCTGTTCGCGGAAGGCAAAACTGCCGGCCCTGTTGATCAGGTGAAAATAGGTCGCCTTCTGCTTTTTCGCCATGATCTGGAACAGGACATAGCCGGCGTCCCGCGCCGCCTGTGGATCGTGGCTGCTCCACACCAGTTGCGATGGGACGGACATGCCGTCGCCTCGCAGTGCGGCCCAGATCTTTCCCTTCAGGGCGGAGATGCCGAAATCGCGGAAGCGAAGCTGCTCGTCCTGCAGCGCCGCCACGGCATCGAGATGCGGCCTGCCTTGCGCCGCCTCGACGCAGGCATCGACGACCGCATCATCGATATGCCCCTGGCCATAGGACAGGCGCTCGAAGGCCCAGGTCTGCGAAGCGCGGCTCCACAGCGGCTTCGGCGCCGCCAGGAATGTAATATCATCGAGCCCGTCGCCCTTGGGCGGCGCCATCGGCGAGGCCAGGATCGAGAGCGAGTGCAGCCGCGCCGGCGCCGAGATCGCCAGCCACAAGCCGAGATAGCCGCCAAGATCGTGACCGATCAGATGCGCCTTGCCGATCGACAGCGCATCCATGACGCCAAGCAGGTGCTGGCACACCTTGTCGACCATCAGCATGTCGGGCGACCCGAGGTCGCTCTCGCCCGCGCCGGGCAGATCGACGGCCACGACCGGCCGGCCCGCCGCCAGCAGTGGCAGGGCCGGCCCCCAGATGTGGCTGCCATATGCGATCGGCGATACGCCGGCACGCCCGCCATGAACGAGCAGAACCGGTTCGCCACTGTCAGGGCCTGCGCGCAGGATCGAGACCGTGCGGCCGGCAACGGTGATGAAGCTCTTCGTCGCGGTCATGATGTCCCTCCCCTTCAGGCGCTGGCGTTCTGGACAAAATGCGCAAGCAGCGCATTGAACCGCTCGGGATGCTCCCGATAGGAGAAATGCCCGGTGTGATTGAAGATATTCAACGTGGTCCGCCGGTTGTGCGCCGCGATCATGTCGAAGATATCGAAACAGCCCTCAGGGAGAACCGTCGGGTCATTCTGGCCCCAGACGATCTGTGTCGGCCGCTGCAGACGGCCTTCGCGCAGCCAGCCCAGCGTCTCGCGTTTCTCCTTGGCGAGTTCCGGTATGAAATAGCGCGCGCCGGCGCCCTCCTCGACCATCTTCTGCACGCTGACCTTGTATTTCGGCTGCGCGAACACATCCATGACATTGTCCATCCATTCCTCCGTCACCACTTTGGGATCGTAGGAATAGCCCTCGTAGATCCAGCGCGCGCTTTCGCGGCTGTAGGGCGGATAGGGCGAAGCCGATAAAACCACTTCATTGGGGCTGACGCGCGGGCTGAGCGTGCCGCTGCTGACGATGGTCAGCGACTTGACGAGATGCGGATAGTCCAGGGCGATGCGCGTGCAGCCGTAACCGCCGCGCGAGTGGCCGACGAGATGCACCGGCGGCAGCTTCAGCGCCTCGATGAAGGCCGCGCCGTGGCGCACCACCGACGCCATCGTGTAATCTTCGTTGCGGACCGGATTGTCGGTAAAACCCTGGCCGATCTTGTCGAAGGCGATGACGCGGAAGCCGGCCGAGAGCGGCAGGAAATTCAGGCTCCACACCGGCGCGCTCGACGCCGAATCCGACGAGCCGAAATTGCCCCCGTACATGAAGACGATCGGCTCGCCCTCGCCGGCATCGTAATAGCGCGTGTTGATGCCCTTCACGTCGATATGTTTCGGCGCGGGCAGCTTTTGGCCGGCGACCGGCGCGAAATTCAGTGACGGCATGGCGGTCCTCCTCATTGCAGACATGACCTCAATTTCCCTCGAGGGCCGGCGGCACGATGACGCCCTGCCCGCCGCGCCGCAGAAAGCTGCGGCGACGAGAAGGCTCCAGCTTGGGCTCGAACAGGCGCGTCAGCGGCCGCAGCACGAAGGCGTCGCCGATCGTGACGAAAAAGACGATGGCGAGGCAGATGGCGATGATGCTGTCGACCGAGCCGAAGTCGCGCGCCCATTGCATCATGTAGCCGAGGCCGGAACGGCCGCCGAACAGTTCCGCAATCAGGCTGATCTTCCAGCAGACGCCATAGGAAATGCGCGCGCCGGAAATGATGAACGGCGCCAGCAGCGGCAGCTCGATGCGCCAGAAGATCGCCAGCGGCCGCCGCCCGAAACTGCGCCCCATCTCGATTTCTTCACCGCCGATGTCCTTGTTGCCCTCGGTCACATTGACCAGGCAGAACGGAAAGATGATCAGCACCTGCACGATGAGGATTGCCGTGCCTGTCAGCCCGAACCAGATCGTCCCGAGGATCGCCCAGACAATTGCTGGAAACGAAGTGAAGAAGGGAATCAGCACGTCGTCGATGATGCCGCTCGTCCACGGCACATAGCGCGGCAGCATGCCGAGCCCGCTGCCCAGGACCGTGGCGAGGACGACGGCGAGCAGGACGCGTATTCCGGTTGCCGCCGCATGGCCCCAGAATTCTGCATCCATCGAAAGCCGCACCAATTCCCAGAACACCTGCAGCGGCGACGGAAACACGTTAACGGGGAACTGGGCCGACGAGAACCACCAGGCGGCGATGGCCGCGACCACCAGCCCCTCGGCGGCAAGCCTCTGCGAAATGAGCCGGCCGGCGCCGCTAGGTGAGCTCATAGCGTCGCCTCAGGCGCTGCTGGATCGCAGCGAAAATGATCCGGTCGGTCAGATAGACGACAATGAGGATGAGCGCCGCCACCGCGAACACCATGTCCGTCCAGTATCGCTGCCGCGCCAGGTTGATCAGCATGCCGAGGCCCGACGATCCGCACAGCAGTTCGGCGGTGAGAACCACCTGCCAGCCGATGCCGAAGCACAATCTTATCGTCGCGAACAGATAGGGGAACATCATCGGCAGGATGATCCAGATGATCTGCCGGCGCGCGCCACGGCCGAAGCTTCGGCCCATCTCGATCATCTCGCGATCAAGCTCACGCAGGCCGGTGCCCGCGTTGATGATGGCAAACGGCAGCAGCACGATCGTCGTCGCGAAGATGACCGAGCCTTCGTTGACGCCGAACCAGATCATCGCCAGAAACGCCCAGCCGATGCTCGAAAAGGAATTGAGGAACGGCGTCAGCCGGCCGTAAATGGCGAGATCGAGGACATCGAAATAATAGCCCAGCAGCGCGATGGCGACGCCGAGGACGAAGGCCAGCAGCACCGACACCACGACATGAACCAGCGAGTCGATCGCATAGGCGAGGTTCCTGGGATCAGTCCAGAGTTCGGCGAACCGGTCGAACACCCGCGCCGGACTTGGGATGAGCACCGGCGGCATGTTCATCGAATACCATTGCCACAGGGCAAACAGCGCGACGACGAAGATGACCGTGCTCACGCGCCGCGCCGTCAGGACCGCAAGCGGCGGCTTGCTGCCTGGAGAGATCGAAGGCGTCGACATCGACATGCTAATGCGTACCTTGAGGAAATGCCCCCGAACTTATTCCGTCACCGCCTGTGACCAGACGAGCTCGTCGGGGCTCGCCGGCACTTTCTTCAGCATGCCCATCTTGAGACCGGATTGCCAGGCCTTCATCATCACCTGCTTGTCGGTGGGGCCGAGCGCCAGCGGCATCTGTGCATAAGTCGTGAACCAGGTCTGCAGGTCTTCTTTGGAAATCTTATACTTCGGCGCGACGGCGGCGAAGACTTCGTCCTGGTTCTTGAGAACATATTGAGCCGAAGCCTTGAGCAGTTTGGAGGCGGCCACATAGGCGTCGGGACGTTTGCTCATGTCGTTCTCATAGCCAAACAGGAAAAGCGACGGCATCGGTCCGCCATACATCTGCTCGAGTTCTTTCGATCCATGCAGCACCGAACGGTAGGCGCCGCCTTTCGTCAGCGTATAGGAGGGCACGTTGCTGAATGCTGCCGCATCGACACGGCCGGCCTGAAGCGCTGCTTCGAACTGCGCCGCCGGCATTTCCACCCAGCGGAAATCGCCGCCGACCGCATCCGCGTTCATGCCGAGGCGTTCGGCGATAACCCAGCGCACCGAGATCACGTTCTGCGCCTCAACGGAAGCCACGGCGATGGTCTTGCCCTTGAGATCCTGCATGGTCTTGTAGGGCGAGTCTGCCTTGACCCAGAGATCGGCGCTGTGGCCCTGCGGATGGTAGCGCAGCAAGGTGCTGACGATCTTGATCGGCAGGCCGCTCTCGCGCATCTGCGGCATCGACAGGATGCCGTTCGGCAGCAGGTTGAACTGCTGCGTCATCGCGGCCTGCATCAGCGCCGGGATCGACGACACCCGCTCGACCTTGATCGTCACATTCGGATCGCTGACCTTGCCGTTCTCGATGGCCCAGACCACCGCATCATAACCCGGATCGGGCAGCGAGCCATAGGTGATCGTCTCGGCCGCCGAGGCGGGCGCGCCATGCAGCGCCAGAGCCAGACTCATCGTCAAGCCGAGCATGCCGATGCTTTTGCTGATCAGTTTTCTCATGACGACGACCTTCCTGTTACTTCATTCTTGGTGATGGCCGGAGAGGCCGAGCAGATGCGACAGCCGCGCCCGCGCAGCGTTCAGCTCCGGACCGGCGAGATTGCGCGGCCTTGCCGCCGCGATGGAAATGGTTTCGAGCACCCGCGTCGGCTTGGCGGATAGCACGACGACGCGATCGGCAAGCTCCAGCGCCTCATCGATTTCATGGGTGACGAAGACGATGGTCTTGCCGGTCTTCTTCCAGATCTCGACAATTTCCGTCCGCATGCGCCGGCGCGTGGTCACATCGAGCGCCGAGAACGGCTCGTCCATCAGCACGATACGCGGCTCCACCGCGAGCGCGCGGGCGATCGAGACGCGCTGGCGCTCGCCGCCCGACAGCATGGCCGGATATTTGTGCATGTCGCGGCCGAGGCCGACGAGTTCAAGCAGGCTCCGCGCCTTGTCGCGCATCTCGCTCATGCTGCGGGCGCGGCCGAAACGCAACTGCTGGCCGAGAATGACATTGGCCTCGGCGTCACGCCACGGCAGCAGCCGAGGCGACTGGAACACATAGGCGATTTCCTGCCATGCCTTGGCGGCGGGGGAACCGGCGACCGTGACGCCCCCCATGTCGACGCCCAGCAGATCGCCGATCACGCGCAGCAGGGTGGATTTGCCGCATCCGCTTGGTCCGACGATGCAGAGAAACTCGCCATCGTTCACCGAAAACGACAGCCGGTCGTAGACGACCTCGCGCTGGAAGGCGACGCTCACATTGTCGAGTTCGATGATGGCCGTCATTGCCGGCGGTCCGCTCGTTCAGAGGAAAAGAGTTCTGTTCCAAAGTCGATCATGCCGCGCGGGCCGCAACAACAGAAAAGAAGTGCGCGCGTCCCCAACCGGTCGTTAAGCCCTGCGCCGACCAGCGATAACTCGCTGTTGCCGCGACGAATGTCCGTCATTGGGCTCAGCCCCTGGCATCGCGCCGCAGCGCCCATTCGGCGACATCGCGGCTGCGCGCATAGTAGACGCCGTCATGCTGGCGCACATAGTCGAGGCAGCGGCGGATCGTGTTCGACATGGTCGGACGTCCGGCCATATGGCTGTGCAAGGTTATGCTGAGCCATTTCGGACAGCCTTCCTCGCCCTCGCGATAGAGCTGGTCGAACGTCTCCTTGAAATTCTCGAGAAACACCGACGTCGGATTGGCGGGAAAGATCCAGGCCGCGATGTCGTTGGTGAAGATATTGGTGCGCGGTAGGGTGACGAACGGCCCTGCCTTGGTCTGCTGCACGAACGGCAGGTCGTCGCTGGCGTCATCGCCGACCCAGATATAGCCCTGCTCGGCCAGCAATTCATTGGTCATCTCGGAACCACTCGAACCAGGGCTGGTCCATCCAACCGGGCGGATGCCGCCGGTGACTTTCGTCAGCAGGTCGGTGCAGCGCTTGATCTCCTGGCGCTCTTCCTCCGGTGTCGCATCTTTGGCGTAGACGTCATTGGCCCACCCGTGGCCGAGGACTTCGTGTCCGTCTTGCGCGAACATTCTGACGATATCGGGATTGCGTTCGGCGGCAAGGCCATTGGCGGAGATCGACGACTTCAGCTCGAACTCGTCGAGAATGTTCATCAGCCGCCAGATGCCGGCTTTCCAGCCGTAGTCGCCGTAGGACAGCGAGAAACGGTCCAGCTGGCCGCGGCTGGCGACGAAATTGACCTGGCTCTGCTTTTCGAAGGCCTCGAACGGGATGCCGACGGTGAAAGCGATCTTCTGCTTGCCGGGCCAGTCCCATTGGCGGGGAAATCTAGGACGGTTGGACATGGAGGCTCCTCAAAACGATGGCGGCGTGCAAGCGCTGATCACTTCGCACGGCTCCGGTCCGATGCAGCGGAAGCGGTGCGGACGCCGGCTCTCGAACGAATAGGCATCGCCCGGCCCCAGAATCCGCCGTTCGCCATCGACCCGCACCTCGAGGCGGCCGCTGATGACGATACCGCCTTCTTCGCCCTCGTGGGTGAGCGGAATGCGGCCGGTATCGGCGCCGGGCTGATAGGTCTCTTTCAGAATCTGCAGCAGGTTGCCGTTGAGATGCGAGCCGACCTGCCGGTAGGAAATCGCACCCTTGCCGATCTCGGTCAACTCGTCCGAGCGATAGAAGGTGCAGCTTCCCTGTTTCGGGATCAGCGAGAAGAAGTCGGCAAGCCCCATGGGAATGCCGTCGAGGATGCGCTTGAGGGCCCCGACCGATGGATTGACCTGGTTGGATTCGATCAGCGATATCGCCGAATTAGTCACGCCCGCGCGTTTTGCCAGCAGCCGCTGTGACATATTGCGCTGCGTGCGCACGAAGCGGAGACGATCCCCGATATCGACGTTCACACCGTCCTCCACGACCCGGCGCAACATGCTTCAGCGCGGCTCTCTTTTCATGGCCCATTCAGCGAGGTCGCGCTTACGGGCGAACCACACATCCTGGTGCTGCCTGGCGTAGGCGATGCAGCGCCGGATCGTCGGGATCAGCGTCGGCCTGCCGGCCATATGGGCGTGCAGCACGATCTCGATCCATTTCGGATGGCCGCGCTCGCCCTCGGAATAAAGCTCGTCGAACGTGTCCTTGAACTGCTCCCAGATGACGGAGGGCGGATTCTTGCCGGCGATCCAGATCGCCAGATCGTTGGTCGGCGTGTTGACCCGCGGCAGCAGCACCATCGGGCCTTTCGCCGTCGTCTTTACATAAGGTAGGTCGTCATCGGCCTCGTCGCCGTTCCAGAGGTAGCCTTCCTGCGCCAGGAAGCTGAGCGTATTGCTCGATCCGGCGCTACCGGGGCTGGTCCAGCCGATCGGACGCACACCGCCCGCATCGGTGATCGCCTTGGTCACCCGGCGGATCTCATTGATCTCCGCATCCGGGTCGGCGTCGTCCGTCAGCATGTCGTTTTCCCAGCCGTGGCCGACAGGCTCGTGGCCGGCTTCGACAACGGCGCGGATCTGGTCGGGATAGAGCTCGGCCGCCTTGCCGTTGATCGACATGCTCCCCTTCAGCCCCGTCTCGTCGAGCAGATCGAGAATGCGGTAGATGCCGGATTTAGCGCCGTAGCGCGCGTAGGACAGCGAGAAAAGGTCTTCCCGTCCGGGCCTTCCCTCTTGCGTGTACTGGCTCTTGAAGCGGAACGCCTCCATCGCCAGGTTGATGGTCATGGCGATCTTCTGCTGGTTCGGCCATTCCCACTTTCGCGGGTAACGCATCGGGGACGACGGCATCAGAACCTCTTCAGTTGCTAGACGATGAATTCGGGCTGCGCGGCGATGTAATGGGCTTCCATCGCGGGACGGAATTTCTCCATCAAGGCCTGGTTCAGATCGGCCGGCGCGCGCTGACCGTCGGGCAACAGCGGCTTGTAGACCGTATCGCCGATCTCCGCCTTGAACGAAGCCTTGGTCTGCGTCACCAGACCCGTGTCGCGCAGATAGTCGATCACCGAAGCCGCCAGCGCCTTGGCGCCGGCGAGCCCGCCCTTGTGGGCGATCGATGTCGCCAGCGCCGCGCCCGCGCTCCAGTGATGGAACGGCAGATGCGGCACATTGCCGGGAAACCAGATGCGCCCCATCGGCACTTTCCACGAGACGTCGCCGCAATCGTTGGACGCCGCGATCTGCACGACAGGCCCCTCGAGCGGCGATATCTTCGGCCGCAGCCCGATCTCCGGCACCTTGGCCTGCTTCTGCAGCGCGCGGGCAAAATCGTTCTCAGCCTCCGTCCACACCGGCATGCCGACCGCTTCGACATTGCGCTGGATCACTTCGGCGACCGTCTGGTTCAGCCGCACCGGCCAAACGGCGGCGCGAACATCGATCTCGAGCTCGCAGTTCGCCATCAGCGCCGCGCCCTGGGCGATCTTCTGCGCCCGCTCGAACAGCAGCCGCGCGCCTTCGGCCATCGGATCGCGGAAATACCACCAGCAGGCCGCCAGCGCCGGAATGACATTCGGTTGCTCGCCGCCCTTGGTGATGACGCGATGCATCGTCATCGTCGGCTTCATATGCTCGCGATATTGCGCCAGGCCGGCATCCATCAGCATGACCGCATCGAGCGCATCACGGCCCTTCCACGGCGACACGGCCGCGTGCGCCGTCTCGCCATGAAAGGTGAATTCCGCCGATACGGCAGCGCTCTGCATCATGCCGTAATCGGTGCCGAACGTATCAAGCACATGATCGTGAAAGGCCAGGTCGACATAGTCGAAATAGCCGTCGCGCACGAAATACGGCCGGCTCAGCAATTGCTCTTCCGCCGAGGCGCCGAAGATCTTGAGCGTGCCCGGCAGAGAGAATTTCTCCATCGCATAGCGGATCGCGAGCGCCGAACTGATCATCACCGCTGCATTGGTATTGTGGCCCTCGCAATGTCCCGGCGCGCCAGGCACGATCTCCGCCCGCTCGGCGACACCCGGCTTCTGGCTGTTCGACGGATTGGCGTCATATTCGGTATGGATGGCGATGACCGGCGCACCTGAGCCGAACGTCGCCATGAAGGAGGTGGCGAACCCTGAAATGCCGCGCTCGACCTTGAAGCCGTGCTTTTCGAGCAGCGCGGTCATCAGGCCGGCGCTGCGTGTTTCCTGCACGCCCAGTTCGCCGAAATAGAAGATCGAATCATTCAGGGTGACGAACCCGCGCGCATTGCGCTCGACAAAATCGATCGCGAATGTCTTGGCTGCATCTGACATCAAGGAGACACCGCGCTGTCACGATATTGAACCCGCATCGGAACGTTCAATCATGCCGCCTTGGGGGCAACAACGGAAAAGAAGTTTCGAGACACTCAACCAAACGTTATTTGCGGTTGCCCAACCCTCATCCGACCCTTGCTGCGCAGGTCGGATGAGGGCTTCTGTCGGCTAAGCCAGTTCGCCGATAATTTCTTTCGGCGCTCGCCGCCGCTTGGCCGATGTTGTCCCGCTCCTTTGCTTGCGCGCGCCTTGCACGGTCTCGAAGCGACGGGCCTCGATGCCACGCAAAGGCTTGACGGCGGCGGCCTCCTCTTCCAGGCGCTGCTGCTCGTCCGCCCTCAGAAGTTCCAGCGCGACATCGCGAAAGCGCCGGGCGGCCGGCGGCATCGCCGTATCGGAGCGCCACATCAGACAGACCGGTTCGACGGGTCCGACGGGCGCCACACTCAGCACGCTGGCGAGTCCGCGCGTCTCCAATTGCGCCGCGACGCCCTCCGGCAGCAGGGTCAGGAAATCGCCTGACTGAAACAGCGTCATAATCAGCAGCAGCGACTGCGTTTCGACCAGATTGGTCGGGAACGGCAATTGATGCCGCGACAGTTCGGCCGCCAGATAATCGCGCCCATAGCGGCCCATATAGCCTTCCGGCGTCAGCACCCAGCTCTGCTTCACCAGGTCGGTCCAGGAAATCTTGCGCTGATTGGCGAGAGGATGGTTGGGGCTGGCGATGACCACGATACGATCGCCCATCACCGGCTGCGCCTCGAGCCCCGCGTCGGCACAGGATGCGTCGAAACGGCCGTAGAGCAATGAGATCGAACCTTTCGAGAGACGCTCCAGCAGAGAACCAAGATCGGTGTCGTCGAGTTGCACGGTGACGGCAGGATGCGCCTTCTTGAACGCGGCCGTGACACGCGCCAGAAACGGCTGCCCGGAGATGGTGCGCGTGCCGATGCTCAGCACGCCGCCCATGCCGGACTTCATCAGCGCGAATTCATCGCTCAGGCATTCGAGCTCGGCAGCGATGCGGCGCGCCGACTGCAGGATGCACTTGCCGACCGGTGTGACCTCGAGGCGGTGCCCGAACCATTCGAACAGCGGCGCGCCGATGCCCTTCTCGATCTCGCTGCGGGTTTTGGAAACGGCCGCCTGGCTGATGCACAACCGCTCGGCGGTACGGGTGATGCTGCGCTCCTCGTCGAGCACGAGGACCAGGCGCAGATGCCTCAGGCTGACCCTTTGCCGCAGGAACTTCATCGCCATCGGAGGAACTTCGACCATTGCCATCCACCCTCATTGACCGGTCGAAATCTTAACTCTTTGTCGGCATCCGTCCAGAGCGATTTTACCTTTGGTTATGCTCGAACTTCACGCAATCCTGCCCAATGGAAGATCAATCTGCCTCAGCGGCCGCCATCGACCGAGATCACCTGGCCGGTGATCCATGACGCCTGATCGGAGGCAAGGAACAAGGTCATGCTGGCGATATCGTCCGGATCGCCGATCCGCCGCATGAATGTCGCCTGCACATGCGCCTGCTGCGCCTCCGGGCTGTAGCGCTCCCAATCGGCCCTGGTGAAGGCATTGGAGAGCACGAAGCCCGGCGCGACGCTGTTGACCGTGATGCCGAATGCTCCAAGCTCCATCGCCATCTGCCGCGTCAGGCCAACGATCGCATGTTTGGCTGCGGTATAAGGGTGCAGTTTGGTGCGCGAGGCAGCGATGCCCGCGCCCGAACTCATATTGATGATTCGGCCTCTCAAGGCCCGCTTCATACCGGGAACCACTGCGCGACTAACGCCAAAGGCAATGCGCGGATTGCGCGCCATCACCACGTCCCATTCGCTGTCCGTCACATCTTCGATCGGCCGCGGCACCGCATGGCCGAAGCCGCCGGCATTGTTGACGAGAACGTCGATAGCTCCGCCCGTCTTCTGCTCGATGCTTCCGACCCACGCCGCGACAGCTCTCTCATCGGTGAGGTCGAGCACATCGACGGTGCCGCCCTTCTGCGCGATGACCTCCAGCCCGGCGGGATCGATGTCGCAGCAGAACAGATTGGCGCCCGACGCCAGGAACTGTTCCGAAATCCGCCGCCCCAATCCATCCTTGGCGCCCGTCACGACGACGTTTCTGTTGTCGAAACGAATCTCCATCGGCGTTCCTTTGCTTTATCGGCGGCCCGTATCTGCGCCGCGCGGCAGCCAATATGCACGCCACATCGCTGCCCGGTTTTGAATAATCGTCGATGCAACCATTACCAAAGGTGAAGACCTGCGCGGCGGCGCCATTACAAGTGTTCAATATCGGCAACGGTCGGCGGTGTTTGCGGCCCTTTTCAGGGACTTGGCAAACGCAAGAAACAGACTTGCCGACAATCCATGCGAACTGAATGATGGCGCTCCTCAACTTGCTGGAGTGCGCCGTGCAGACGCTGCCGAACGATCTCGACACCTACTGGATGCCGTTCACCGCGAACCGCCAGTTCAAGCAGGCGCCGCGCATGCTCGTCGCGGCCGAGGGCATGTACTATCGCTCCCGGGACAACCGGCAGATTCTAGACGGCACCTCGGGCCTGTGGTGCGTCAATGCCGGCCATGCCCGGCCCGAAATCACCGAGACCGTGCACCGGCAGCTTGCAACGCTCGACTATGCGCCCTCGTTCCAGATGGGTCATCCGATCGCCTTCGAAGCGGCAGCGAAACTGCGCGCCCTGCTGCCGCCGCCGCTCGGCCATGTGTTCTTTACCAACTCCGGCTCTGAATCGGTCGATACAGCATTGAAGATCGCGCTTGCCTATCATCAGGTGCGCGGCCAGGGCTCGCGCACCCGCCTGATCGGCCGCGAGCGCGGCTATCACGGCGTCGGCTTCGGCGGCATCTCGGTCGGCGGCATCCCCGGCAACCGCCGTCAGTTCGGCGCGCAACTGCCGGGCGTCGATCATCTGCCGCACACCCACAACCTGGCAGAAAACGCCTTCAGCCGCGGCCAGCCGGCCTGGGGCGCGCATCTCGCCGACGACCTCGAGCGCATCATCGCGCTGCATGATCCTTCGACCATCGCTGCTGTCATCGTCGAGCCGATGGCGGGCTCCACCGGCGTGCTGATGCCGCCGAAAGGCTATCTCGAACGCCTGCGCGACATCTGCACGCGCTATGGCATCCTGCTGATCTTCGATGAGGTGATCACCGGCTTCGGCCGCCTCGGCGGACACGCCTTCGCCGCGCAGAAATTCGGCGTCACGCCCGACATGATCACCATGGCCAAGGGCCTCACTAATGGCGCCATTCCCATGGGCGCGGTGGCGACCAGCGACGAAATCCATGCGACCTTCATGGCGCAACCGAACCAGGCGGCAATAGAACTCGCGCATGGCTACACCTATTCCGGCCATCCCGTCGCTTGCGCGGCGGCCATCGCCACGCTCGATATCTACCGACGCGACGGCTTGTTCGCGCGCGCCGAGGAGCTCGCCAGCCACTTCGAGAACGCTGCGCATGCCTTGCGTGATGCGCCGCATGTCATCGACATCCGCAACATGGGCCTCGTCGCCGGCATCGAACTGGCGTCACGGCCGGGCCAGCCGGGCGCACGCGCCTATGAGACATTCGTGCGCTGCTTCGAGAACGGCACCCTGATCCGCGTCACCGGCGACATCATCGCGCTGTCACCGCCGCTCATCATCTCGCGACAGCAGATCGACGAGCTCTTCGAAGCAGCGCGCAACGCGCTTGAGGCCGTTGCGTAAACACAAAACCTCCCAGGTGCTCTCATCCTGAGGGGCCTGCGCCGCAGGCGTCTCGAAGGATGGGGGCGTCATGCCGAAGCCTCTCAACCATCAAGCGCGGGCATGACGCGGTTGGATCACTGCAGCGTGTCGCCCTCGCCCTTCGAGACGCAACGCTAAAACGTTGCTCCTCAGGATGAGGGCTTCTGGGTGCGTGCTTGCGCCTGCAAAGAGGCTCCGATATCAGAATCCCAACAGGACAGCGGCATTGCCGACGACGACCGCCTCCCGCTCTTTTGCCGACAGAAAATCAGCTCCACGGAGAAACTCCAGCGGATCGTTGCCGACCGGATAGTCGCCGCCCATCACCAGCCGGTCGACGCCGACCGACTTCACCAGGGCGGCCAGAACATCAGCATCATAGACGCAGGTATCATAATAGAAATTCCGCAGGTACTCGCTCGGCTTTCGGCTGATATTGGCCATGCTATGCGGCAGATTGGTCACGTTGCGGTCGAGCCGCGCCATGTTGTGCGGCAGGAAGCCGCCGCCATGCGCGACCACGATCCTGAGCGCCGGATGGATCTCGAAAATCCCGTTGTAGATGATCGAGGTCATCACTTTGACTTCCTCGATCGACTGGCCGATCGAGTTCCACATGCCATAGGCCTGGTACCACGGGTCCTTGGTACCGTCGGGATGGATGAAGCAGAGCACATCGCGGCGCTCCAGTTCCGCCAGCAGCGGATGAAACCGCGCATCGCCGAGATAGTCCTTGCCCCATCCGGCCGGCAGGTTGGCGACCTTCAGCTCGAGTTGATCCGTCGCCCGCTCCAGCTCCCTGAGCGCCAAATCCATATTCTGCAGCGGCAGGTCGAACGCGCCGACGAAACGCTGCGGATAACGCGCCACCCACTCGGCGGCGCGATCGTTCTGCCGGCGCACCAGTTCATCAGCCTCTTTCGCCTGCGCCCACCATGTCCCGACGATGACCTGCGATGACGAGATCACATGCATGTCGATGCCGCGCTCGTCCATGTCGGCAACCTGCAACTGCGGATCGAGCTGGCGGGCGATGCGCGGCGCATCCGGCGGCGGCACCTTGGCGCCGAAACCGCTCATGACATTGTGCGGCACCGTCTTCGCGAAGACGACCGGATCGGAAAAATGCGCGTGAAAGTCGATGCTCTTGGGACGCGAAGACATGCGGATGGCTATCCTATTGCGGCTCGACCCTGGCAATTTTCGTATAGACAGCCCAGTCCGCCACTTCCTTGGCCAGGGCAGCTTTCAGCATCTGCGGATTGCCCGGGAAAGGCGCCTGGCCAAACTGCTCCAGGAATTTTTTTGTATCGTCGAGTTCGACCACCTTGTTGAACCATGTCTCGAGTTGGTCGAGGATCGGCTTCGGCGTGCCCTTGGCGACCTGAACCGACCACCAGAACATGATGTCGGTGTTGGCGATGCCGGCTTCGATCGACGTCGGATAGCTCGCTGGCAGCGATGCGATTCGCTCTGATGATGAAGTCGCCAGCACGCGGATGCGCCCGGCCGCCACATGTCCAGTCGCCTGCGCCGCATCGAGATAGGTGTAGGAGACATTGCCCGTGCGCATCTCGCCCAGCGCGGAGGGAAAGTCGCGGAACCGCACTTCCGTCGTTTCGAGGCCGAACTGCGCCTTGAACATTTCGCAAAGCACCTGCGAGGAATTGGAGATCGCCGCATAGCCGCCGGCCGCACCGCGCTTCTTCAAATCGTCCGCAAGGTTGCGCGCGGTCTTGAACGGCGTGCTGGCTTCCACCACGAGCAGCAGCGGCGCCTTGGCCAGCGTGGTGATATGTTCGAAATCCTCGACGGGATCGAAGGCGAGTGCCTTGTAGAAATATTTCGCCGAGGCCAGCACGTTCACGGCCGGGCAGATATAGATCGTATAGCCGTCCGGCTTGGACCGCGCCACGAATTCCGTGCCAAGATTGCCGGCAGCGCCGATCTTGTTTTCGACGATGACCGTCTTGCCGGACACTTCCTGCAGCTTGTTCGAGAAGAAGCGTACGACGATGTCGGCGCCGGAGCCCGGCGTGAACGAACAGATCGACCGGATCGGCCGCGACGGGTAGACGTCCTGGGCGTGTGCCGAAATGTCGGGAACGAAGGACGTCGCCAGCAAAGAGCCGACGACACTGCGACGTGTAAGCATGGCAACCTCGGCGATAAGAACTCCCTGTCACGCATGATGATGGATTTTGCTGCGAGCGCGAAACCACAAATAGTAAAGCGGCCATAACCAACGGGAAATGGCGCTCTGCATCGGCTTCTTGTAATGGCTTGCTGCGAGGGCTTGGCATCATTCGTGACCGCATGGGAGAGGCTTCGCATGGAATGGACCGCACGATCTGCCTCGGCAGGACAGCGAAAATACCGGGGCCGCGATGACTCGATGCGCATCGGCGCCTTCTGGCCGTATTCGCGCACCCTGCTGCCATCGCACGAGATTGCCCGGCGCAATCCGGATGTGCTTGATCTCGACAACCACGTCCAATTCGCCCAGGCGCTGGAAGCCATCGGCGCGGATTTCGCGCTCATCGCTGACGGCTATGCGCCCGGCTCCGAAGCAAGCTCCCGCACCGGCTTCCAGGATCCTTCCACCAACGCCACCATTCTCTCGGTGCCGCTGTTTCTGGCGACGACGCACCTCGGCATCGTCTCGACAATGCACACGACCTTCCTGCATCCCGTTGTCATCGCCAGGCTCGGCGCTCATCTCGACTGGATCAGCGGCGGCCGCTGGGGCTGGAACATCGTCAACGGTTTCAGGGATCACGAAGCCAAGCTGTTCGGCCTGGAAAAGAAGATCGACGACTATGCCCTGGCGCAGGAAGCCGTCGACATCGCCAGAGAACTCTGGCAGCGCACGCCGGACGCCGTGCATTATCAGGGACAGCATTTCAAGGTCGACGGCAAGATGCGCCGACCCGTCCCGCAGACCCTGCCCTTGCTGGTCAGCGCGGCGGCGTCAGCGCGCGGGCGCGCCTTCGCCGCGGCCAATTGCGATTATCTTTTCACCTCGGCCCTGACCAACGAAATCGTTTCCGACACCGCGCGCGACCTCGGCGAACTCGCTGCGAAGGCCGGGCGCGATCGCCCCCCGCAGATCATCGTTCTGGCCGACGTCGTCATCCGCGATACGCCCGGCGAAGCACGCCAGCTCTATGCCGACCTCGCCGGCTCGACCGACGAGGAGGCCCAGAAAACCTGGGCGTCGCATCTGTCGAAAATCGGCGACGCACGACCGAATTCGGCAGACCTGATGAACCTGGTCGGCACGCCGGCGGAAGTTGCCGAACAGATCGTCGAACTCTATCGCCACGGCAACGGCCGCGGCCTGGCGATGCGCATGCTGCTCTGGGGCGCGCAGGAGGCCCAGCGTCTCGCGCCTGTCCTGGCCGATCTGAAGAAGGCCGGGGTGTGGACGCCGCCGTCGACGCGCGACTATTGCTGGTGACTGATCATGGATAAAACTTTCGAAGGCAAGGTCGTCGCCATCACCGGCGCCGCCGGCGGTTTCGGCCAGGATTTCGTCAAGGCCTTCGCCGCGCGGAGCGCCAAAATCTATTGTTCGGATATCCGGGCCGAGGGCATGAAAGAGGCGGAGGCGCTGGGCGCCATGGCGAAGGTCGTCAGCGTCACCGATCGCGCCCAGGTCAAGGACTGGATCGCCGAGGTCGAGGCATCGGCCGGCGGCGCCATCGATATCCTGATCAACAATGCCGGCGGCACCCTGGCGACATCGCCCAAGTTGCTCGAAGACGTCACCTACGATGAATGGGATCGTATCTTCGCGGTGAACGTCGACGGCACGTTCGCTGTCTGCCGCGCCGCCGTTCCCGCCATGAAGCGCGCCGGCAAAGGCCGCATCATCAACATCAGCTCGGGCGCCGGCATCGCTGCCTCGCGCACGAAGATCCATCCCTATACGTCAACCAAACATGCCATTGTCGGCCTGACGCGGCAGATGGCGGCCGAACTCGGCGAATTCGGCATCACCGTCAACAGCGTTGCGCCCGGCTTCATCCCCGCATCGCCCTATACCAAGCGCTTGTGGGAGGAGATGCCGGCCGCGGCCAGACAGGATCACCTGCAAAACACGTTCATGCGTCGCGTCGGCACGCCCGGCGACGTGACCAACGCCGTGCTCTTTCTTGCCTCCGACGCGAGTTCCTGGATCAGCGGCCAGATCCTCTCGGTCAACGGCGGCATACGCTAAGCGGGCTGCCTCGGCCTTGGTGTCATTCCCGGCAAGCGAAGCGCAGAACGGGAATCCAGGGGCTGACGAGACCTATGTCGTCGCCCTTGGCTTCTGGATTCCCGCTCGCGCCTGCGGCGCGTCGCGAATGACAACCCTCAGCCAGTCTCTCAGGCGTTGACGATCGAGCGCGCCTCGTGCGCGACATCATAGTCGTACATCCACTTGCGCAGACTGGCCGAATTGGCGATCTCGCGATCGCGCTGTTCGAGGCTTTCATATTTGGAATCGTAGCGCAGCCCGTTCTTGCGCGCCTCGGCCTGCACCACGTCGGTGCGTTCGCGGCGGAACGCCTCGTAGCGCTTCAGGGTCGCGGGCACATCCGCCGGATGCCGCTCTTCCAGGAAGATCGACAGCGCAACCGCGTCCTCGACAGCCTGATTGGCGCCCTGGCCAAGATGCGGCAGCATCGCGTGCGCCGCATCGCCCGACAGAACAAGCCGCCCGTTGGTCCAGCGCTTCAGCGGACGGCGGTCATACAGGCCCCACCAGAAGCAATTTTCCACCTTGGCGAGCAGATCGACGACGCGCGCATCCCATCCTTCGAAAGACGCCGCCAGTTCGTCGCGGTCTCCCACGGCCGACCAGGATTCGACCGTCGCATCGACGGTCGGCACGAAGCCGACATAGTTGAGCAGCTTGCCGCTGCGCACCGGAAACACCATGAAATGCTTGCCGTCGCCCATCCACACCTGATGCGCCTCGACATCCCAGCCGGGCACCTTGTCGCTTTCGAGCAGGCCGCGATAGGCGCGGAAGCCGGCGTATTCGGGCGACAGTGGCTCGACGACATATTTCTGCAGTACCGATTGAATGCCGTCGCAGGCGACGACGACATCGAATTCCGCGGTATTGCCGTTGGCGAACTCCAGCGTCGCGCTGCTTTCATCCTGCTTGAAGCCGATGCAGCGATGGCCCGGACGAATGCGATCGGCAGGCAGGCCGCTCGCGAGCGTCGAGAGCAGATCGGCGCGGTGCATGCCATACATGCCGTTCCAGCCGGTTGAATCCGTCGTCAGGATCTTGCCGACGAAGCTGCCGTCCATGCGGTAATAGGCGGATGTCGTTCCGACCTTGCCGCCGACCTTCTTGAGCTGCTCGCCGAAGCCCATGCGCTCGAGTTGCCGCAGGCTGTTGGGATAGACGAAAACGCCGGCGCCGACTTCGCCAAGCTGTGCCGCCTGTTCGAACACGGTCACTTCGCAGCCGCGCTGATGCAGCGCATTGGCAGCCGCAAGACCGCCGATACCGCCGCCGACAATTCCAACCCGCAAAGCCTTGACCGCCATGTGCCCCTCTCGAAGATTTTTTCCAACCAACCGGCTGCGCGCTTTCTAGCTGCGCCGGTTCGCAATGTAAAAAGCTTCGAGAGGCATACCACAAATCACTCAGCTACAGAGCTGTTTTCGCACGTAAATCCATGGAACAGCACCAAACAACTTTTGATATTATCAATTCACCGCTCGATCGCGATGGCCGTCGCCTCGCCGCCGCCGATGCACAGCGCCGCCACGCCGCGCTTCAAGTCGCGCCGCTCCAGCGCATGCAGCAAGGTCACGATCAGGCGCGCGCCGGTCGCGCCGATGGGATGGCCGAGCGCGCAGGCGCCGCCGTTGACGTTGAGCCGGTCAGCCGCGATGTGCAGATCCTTGGCCGCCGCCATCGCCACGACGGCGAAGGCTTCGTTGATTTCGAACAGATCGACATCGCCGACGCTCCAGCCGGTTTTATCGAGCAGCTTGCGGATGGCAGGGATCGGGGCGGTCGTGTACCAGGCCGGCTCCTGGCTGTGCGTCGCATGCGCCTTGATCTGCGCGAGGATCGGCAGGCCTTGGCGTTCCGCTGTCGAACGCCGGGTGAGGATCAGCGCCGCTGCACCGTCGGCATTGGCCGAGGCGCTGGCCGCGGTGATCGTGCCGTCCTTGCGAAAGGCCGGGCGCAGGCCCGGAATTTTCTCGGGCGAGACCTTCAGCGGATGTTCATCCGTATCGACAATCCGCTCGCCGCCCTTGATCGCAACCGTAACGGGCGCGATCTCGGCGGCAAATGCACCGTCGGCGATCGCGGCGCGCGCCCGCGTCAATGTCTCGACCGCGTAAGCGTCCTGATCGTCGCGCGTGAACTGATAGACCTGCGCCGCGGCTTCGCCGAAGTCGCCCATCGACCGGCCCACCTCATAAGCGTCTTCCAGGCCATCGAGCATCATGTGATCGAAAATCCGGTCGTGACCGACGCGGTAGCCGCCCCGTGCCTTGGCCAGCAGATATGGCGCGTTCGACATGGATTCCATGCCGCCGGAAACCACGATGTCGGCTGAGCCTGCCAGCAGCAGATCATTGGCGATCATCGTCGCCTTCATGCCCGATCCGCAGACCTTGTTGACCGTGGTCGCGCCGACGGCGTCAGGCAGACCGGCGCTGCGCATAGCCTGGCGTGCCGGCGCCTGGCCCTGGCCGGCGGGCAGCACGCAGCCCATGAACACTTCATCGACCCTGTCTGGTGCAAGCCGCGCCCGCTCCAGCGCGGCGCGAATGACATGGGCGCCGAGCGCAGGCGCCGTCAACGGCGACAGATCGCCCTGGAAGCGGCCAAGCGGCGTGCGGACGGCGGAGACGATGACGACGGGATCGGAAGCAGACATATCGGAAGCAGACATGGGACACTCCTGCCATTATATGATAATCATCATTCTCAATATAAATGTCGATCATCATATAAAAGTCAATAGCGGGATACTCTCATCCGACCCTCCCGCGGAGCGCTATCGGATTCACACATCCTGGAAACCGAATCGGGATCGGTCGCTCGCTCGCGTTTCGCGCGTCGGGAATGACATTGCGGCCCCTGTCATCCCCGACGCGCCGCAGGCGCGAGCGGGGATCCAGACCTGACGATTCACCGCATCGGATGCCAGTCGTAGATGTGTGAATGCCATAGCCCGCGGAGCGGGCGAAGGAAGAGCGACTATGCCGGCTTTGCCGCGTTTTCCAGCAGTCTGCCGTAACCGGAGATTCTCCCGCTTTCGCCGACGAGCCGCATGGCCGCCCAGAAGGCCGCCGGCGTGCTGGAGACGACGGGTTTGTCGAAACGCTCCTCCAGCGGCCGCGCCACGCCGAGCGTCCGCAAGCCGCCGCACGAGATCAGAATGGCATCGGCGGACGGCGCCTCATCGAGCGAGGCCGCCGACAGGTCGATAATCTCGGCATCGCTCTTGGCGCTGGCGCCGCCGCCGAACTGCGTGATGCCGAAGGATTTCAGTGCGTCGACATCGAAGCCATGAAACCGCAGCAGCTCCGCGAGCTTGTCGTTGACGACATCGGTATAGGCCGTCGCCACCGCGAGCCTCGTCGCGCCGACTTCGCGCAGGCCATCGACGATGGCGGTGCTCATGGTCGAGACCGGAAGTCCGGTGCGGCGGCGGATTTCGCTCTGCAGATCCTCGTTGAACTGCGGCCCGCGATAAAACGTCAGCGACGTGCCGATCACCATGATCGCGTCGACGCCTTGTCTCGCGAGATTATCCGCCGCGGGCACGATCTTGTCGGCCGCCTGATCATAGCCCTCGGGCGTCAGCGAGCCGACGCCGGTGCGGTGGGGAATGAAGGTGACATCCGGATACATCACCGGACCTTCATCCGGCACCACATCGGCTGCCTGCGGCACGACCAGACCGATTATCGGCATATCAGTTCGCCTTTCCTGAACCGTCCATCCGCTACTGTATCTCAATATGGCCGATCCTGACCGCATCCGCCCAAGCCTTCAACGCCGTGGTGAAGCGACGCTTGTAATCCGCCGCATCGGAAATCTTGGCGGTTGCACCCTGATCGATGAGGAACTTCTTCGTGTCGTCCTCCTGGGTGATCTGCGTCGTCCATTTTCCCAGCTTGTCGACAATGTCTTTCGGCACTCCCACCGGCGCCCAGAGGCCCCAATGGGCGACGATATCGCCGGTCCGCGCGCCCGTGGTTTCCTTCAGCGTCGGCAAATCCGGCAGGCTTGGCGAGCGCTCGTCCGATGCGATCGCCAGCAGCTTGATGCGGCCCTGTTTGGCCTGCCCCACCGCATAGACCACATCGGCGAAGGCGAAATCGATCTGCTTGCCCGTCACGTCCTGAACCGCAGTGGCCGTAGCCTTATATCCGACATAGGTGGCCTCCACCTTCGCCGCATTCAGGTAGAGCGCCGAAGACGCCAGCGCGCTCGTCGTCGCGCTGCCGTAGGTGGACTTGCCGTTCTTCGATTTGATGAGCGCGGTCAGGTCGGCAACGCTGTTGATGCCTGCATCGGGAGCGACGACGAGAACGAACGGCGTCTCGGCGAAGCCGGCGATCGGCTCCAGATCCTTCGCCACATCGAGCGGCATGTTCTTGAACACGGCGGCGTTGCCGGCGGTCGTGACTGTCGATGCGAGCAGCAGCGTGTAGCCGTCGGGCTTGGATTTCGCCGCCGCGTCGAGCGCCAGGTTGCCGGAGGCACCGACCCTGTTTTCGATCAGGAACGTGCCGCCCGAGAGCTTGGACAATTTGTCGGCGTACCAGCGCGCCAGAATATCTGCCCCGCCGCCTGCGGCAAACCCAAGCTGGATGCGCACCGGCCTGTCCGGATAGTCCGCAGCCATGGCGCCGGAACTGACGGCTCCCAGGCCAACGCCCGCCAGCAAAGCCACGCTCGTGAAACCCGCAAGGACAGCAAGCCGCTTCATGTTTCCCCTCCCCGTCTCGCCGCCAAGGATGGCGGCGGAAAATTTAACTGTGATGTCCAATACATGAAATTACGTGGATCAGCCAGTGCGCAGACTGCCCAGGTTTCGCCGGTGGGCCAGCGCCTACACGCTCTCCTGCCGCGACGGCGCGCCGGTCTGTTTGAGGGCCGCGCAGAGATCGGCTGCCAGTGGCGAAAGCCCGACATGACGGCGCGACAGAATTCCGATGGTTCGCGAAATGCTCGGCCGGCTGAGCGGCAGGACGCAAACGTCTTCCGTCTGCAAGGCCTCGACCGCGCTGCGCGGCATGATCGCGAGGCCCAGCCCCTCGCTGACCAGCTTCAGAGCGGTGATCGTATGCTGCACTTCATAGGCCCAGTTCGGCGCCTCGCTGCGGCTGCCCAGCGCCTGGTCGATGATGAAGCGATTGGCAGTCTGCGGGCTGACCCGGATCAGCTTCTCGCCGAGCAGTTCGGTCCAGGTGACGTATGCGTTCCCGCGCTTGCGCCTGCTGAAGGCATGGGCCGCCGGACAGACGACAAGATAGTCCTCGGTGAAAAGCGCCTCGGTGACGAGATCCTGATTGCTGGCGGCGATGATCGTCAGGCCGAACTCGACGATGCCATTGGCAACGAGCGGGCCGATCTCACTGGCCGATGTATCGAGCACGCTCACCATGACGTCGGGATGGCTGGCGCTGAATGTCCGCATCGCCATCGGCAGCATGCCCATCGCGATGGTCGGCAGGCAGGCGAGCGTCAGCTTTTGCCGCCGGACAGCCGCTCCTGCCCTGATGCGTTCCAGTTCCGCATCCACGCCCGCCAGCCTGTTCTTGATTTCGGGAAGCAGTTCGGCCCCCTCATCCGTCAGCACGACGTCGCGGTGCGAGCGGCGTAGAAGCGGAACCCCGAGATTGCGTTCCAGTTTCTTGACCCGGTGGGTCACCGCCGTCTGCGACAGGTTCAGGTGTTCCGCGGCGCGGGTGAAAGAGCCCAATTCGGCGACGCTGACGAAGGCCTCAAGGCCTAGAAAATCGATCTTCACGGTGCCTCCCATTGCAATGAATTTGATTCATGCAAGGCGTAAAATAAACCATTTGATTCATCTTGGCCTTTCCGTGACGGTGCCGCCACGCCGGCATCACGACCCCGGCCGGACATCTCATGGAGCACACGATGCGTGGCATCAGCATGGACCAATCGCTATCCATCATCCTGAATACATTTAAGAAAGCTGAGGAGATGGAAGCCTATGCCCTGGCCGCGATCGTGCTCGACGCCGGCGGGCGGGTGAAGGCCTTCCTCAAGCAGGACGGCGCCTCGCTCATGCGGTTCGAGATTGCCCGCGGCAAGGCATTCGGCGCCCTGGCGCTGCACCGCTCCTCGCGCATGGTGCTGCAGAAATCGCGCGAGAAGCCGCCGTTCATGGATACGCTGCGCGATCTCGCCGACGGCCCGATTTTTCTGGAAGCCGGCGGCCAACTGATCCGCGATGAATCAGGCGAGATCATCGGCGCCATCGGCGTCACCGGCGACGTCAACGAAGTCGACGATCTTTGCGCCATCGCCGGCATCCGCGCTGCCGGCCTCAAGACCGATGAGGATTATTCGGAGGCCGATGCCAAGCGGATGAACATCAAGACCGGTCCGCCGATCATCGATCCGCGCAAGCGCTGAGGGAACGACGTGTTCCCACTGCAGATGTCACGACTGGTTGTCAGCATATTCCCCAACGCCAAGGCGCTGCCGCTATGGGCCGGCGCGGCACAAGGTCTGTTCGCGGCGCGACAGCTCGATCTCGTCATTCACGAGACCGGCAGTTCGCGCGAACAGCGCGGCCTTCTGGCTTCGGGCGAAATCCATATCGTGCAAGCCGCCATCGACAATGCGCTGGCGATGATCAAGGCCGGGCATGACGTCGTTATCCTGATGGGCGGCGAAGGCGGCATGAACGACCTCATCGTTCAAGCCGACATCGGTTCGCTCAAGCATCTCGCCGGCCGCACGCTCGCCGTCGATTCTCCCGACACGGCCTATGCGCTGCTGCTGCGCAAGGTGCTCGCTGCCAATGGGCTGGAGAAAGACAAAGGCTATCAACTGCAGGCGATCGGCAACGGCTCAAAGCGGTTGCGTGCGCTGCTCAAGGACAAGACGCTCGCCGGCACCATTCTCAATCCACCGTTCTCGGCGGAAGCACTGCTCTCCGGCATGCGAAGCCTCGGCCGGCTCGACGACCTTGTCGGCCCCTACCAGGCCGGCGGCGCGTTTGCGCTGCGTTCCTTCGCGGAAAAGTCAGGCGCCGCCGTCGAGGCTTACATCCAGGGCTATGTCGCCTCGCTCGACTGGCTGCGAAACCCGCAGAATGCCGATGCCTGCGAGCGTCTGCTGCAGGAGAAGCTCTCGATTTCGAGCGAGGTCGCCCGGGCAACCTATCTGCAATTATGCGATCCCGTCTCAGGCTTTGCGCCGCAGGCGCGGCTGAACTGGACCGGCATTCGCGCCATGCTCGACGTGCGCGCCGCAACCGAAGGCCGCGATGCGCAAATCGAGGCCACCGGCGCCTATGTGGATGAATCCTATTATCAGCGGGCGCTTGCCGACATGGCCCGGACAAACAGCAACACACGATCGGCGGAAACGTCCGAGCGTTCATAGGGAGAACAAGCATGCCGAACCTCAATCGACGGCGATCCGTTTCCGCAGCCATCATGCTTGCCCTGGCTTCCGTCTCGGCCGCTTCCGCCCAATCGGACACGGAAAAATTCTTCACCGGCAAGAGCATTGACTTCATCATCGGCGCTCGCGCCGGCGGCGGCTATGCTGTTTACGGCGCCGTGCTGCAGCGGCACATCGGCAAATATCTGCCCGGCCATCCGCAGGTCGTCGGACGCTATATGGACGGCGCCGGCAGCCTCATCGCCGCGAACTATCTCTATACCAAGGCGCCGAAGGACGGCTCCACATTCGGCGCGCTGTTCATGGGCGCGATCATGGACCCGCTCATCGGCGAAGTGGGACAGGCGCGCTTCGATCCGCGCAAGTTCAGCTTCATCGGCAGCGCCAACAAGGAAACCAGCATCTGCGTCGCCTGGCACACCTCGGACATCCAGACCTTCGAGGACCTGTTCAAGAAGGAGCTGATCGTCGGCACCGCCGGCGTCACCTCGTCCATCCGCCAGTATCCAAGCGTGCTGAACAATGTGCTCGGCACCAAGTTCAAGCTCATCACCGGCTATCCCGGCTCGCAGGATGCCGCATTGGCGATGGAACGCGGCGAAACCCAGGGCATCTGCGGCATCCAGTGGTCGAGCTTCATCACCAGCTATCCGCGCTGGCTCGAGAACAACCAGGTCCGCATTCTGACCCAGATTTCCTCGCCCGAGGGCGACCCCGAATTGAACCGCCGCGGCGTCCCCAACATGTGGGCCTCGGTGAAGAACGAGGCCGACCGGCGCGTTCTTTCCGTCATCTTCAGCCAGCTCGAATTTGGCCGTCCCTACGTGCTGCCGCCGGGCGTTCCGGCCGATCGCGTCGCCGCCTACCGCGCCGCCTTCGATGCGACGATGAAGGATCCGGAGTTTCTGGCGGAAGCGAAGAAAATTCTCCTCGATATCGACGCCGTCTCCGGTGAGCGCGTGCAGAAGCTCGTGGAAGAAATCTATGCGACGCCGGCCGCCGATATCGAAAAGGCGAAGGAGGCGCTGAAGTAAGACATCTTGCCGGGCAGCAGCGTTGGCTCGGCTAACCCTGCTGCTCCGCATCATAGGCCTTGAGCACCCGCTTCGGCGCCTGGGCGCGCCAGACCCTGATCAGGTTGGCCTTTGCCCATGCCAGATCGAGCTTCGCCGGCCGCACCAGCACCAGCGCATGGCTCTTGTAGTGCGGCGTGAAGAAGAAGGTTTCCGGCTCGGCCTCCACCAGGATCTCGCGCTCCTCGAATGGAACCTTGAACACCGGCGCGTCTTCATGCGGGCTCCACCAGACCCAGAGCTTGCCATGCGCCTTCAAGGTCGGCTGGCCCCAGGAGGTCGTCTCTTCGACGCCGGGCAGACCGAGGCCCAGCGCCAGGGTCTTGAGACGTTGCCAGTCGACTTTCCTGCCAGGCTTTATGGCACACTCGCTCAGTCTGCGTCGGCCATGACGTTCCGCGCCACGCCGTCGAAAAACCCGGCCATCAGCGCCTCGACCCAGATGAACGCGATCTTTTCATTATAGGCGCCGACATAGCCGAAATGTCCGTAACGCGATACCAGCACGACTTTGGTGCGCCGCGCCCGCTGGGCGAACTTGGTGCCCATGAATATTTCGAGCTTCTTTTCTTCCGTGGCGCCGATCAGCCAATGGTTTCGATCGTTCTCTCCGACCATGAGAAGAACGCCGACACCGGCAAGCCAGTCCGGATCGGGATCGCGCAAGCAGTCGATATATTCGTCGACCGGCAGCCCGACCCTTTTGGCGGTAGCGACCAGCGCATTCACATGAGCAGAATGCTGGTTGTCGCAAAGGCCCGTCTTGAGCTGGGATTTGAACCGGTTGGCCCAGGTGAAATAGTCCTCGGCGGTGCCCCACGGGCACAGCTCCAAGGTGTCCTCATAGCCGGCCTTGCGGAATGATTCCACGCTGCGCCGCGAGATCGAGTTCGGCCCCGCAACCGCATCCTTCTTGTGCGAACACCATTCCACCCATTCGCGATACCATCCGTCCGGACCGCCGCTGCCCCAGCCGACAATGCCGATGACGCGCGCGCTCCTGAGGAAGCGATACAGGAACATCGACATCGGGCCGCCGGTGGAATGGCCGAATGCGAGGAGTTGATAGCCGGGCATGGAAGCCTCGACCAATAGCGCAGCGCCTTCGACGATGGTGTTGAACGTGCACTTGTCGTGGCGATCGGCAATCTCGGCCGGCGACAATTGCCGGTCGAGAAGATAGACCGGCTCGCGCTCGCTGACCGGTGTGTCCCAGATGCCGGAAGCAGGTATATGGCCGGGGTAGGTCACCGCAAGACAGCGAAACCCCTGCGCCGCGAGTACCGATGCAAGGCCGGGGCGGCCGTCGGGCGTTTCCTCGACTTCCTTCTCGCTGCCCGCCCCACCGTGAAAGAGAACAAAGCCGATCCCCGGCAGACGTTCCCTTTCCGGCGTGTAGAGCGTGCCGTGAATGTCCCATTCATAACCGTTACGGCCGAACCGCTGTGTCACGGCAGACTTGTGGAAAGTTTGCGCCTCGGCAGGCGCTGCGACCGACAGCCACTCCGGCCAGTCGACACGTCTCAACATCGCCTCGTCATGAAGAAGGTCGGCTACCAGTTTGTCGTTTGTCTCGAAACTCATCGAACCCGTTGCTCTTTCATGCTTGTGTTCTGGTCCATTCATTGCGGCTGGATGTTCGCCTGCTTGACGATTTTCTGCCACATCCCATCATGTTCGATCATTTGCGTGTGCAGCTCATCCGGCGTGCTCGGCCAGGGCTCGCTCGATTGATCGACCAGATATTTGTGCCCTTCCTCGCTTTTGATGACATCGTTGAACCAGCGGTTCAGTTTGGCCGTGACATCGGGCGGCGATTTTGCCGGCAGCCAAACGCCCCAGAAATTGACGTATTCATAATCCTTGAGGCCAGCCTCCGACAGCGTCGTCCGTTCGGGCACCGATTCCAGCCGCCGCGGCGTGGTGACGCCGAGCACACGCAGGCGTCCGGCTTTCGCCTGCGCCATGCTCAACACCGTATCGACGAAAGCATAATCGGTCTCGCCGCCCATCACGTCGCGCGCGGCATCGAGCATCGCCTTGTAGTTGACGGCCTCGCCCTTGGTTCCGCTGAGAAGCTTGAACAGTTCGGACGCTGCCAGCACGCTGATGGTCGGCGCGCCGTAGAGCACTTTCGGCTTGCTCTGCAGATAGGTGATGAACTCCGGCAAGGTCTTCGCCGGCGTGGAATTCGGCACCGTCAGTGCGAAACCGGCGCGGAAGATGGAGGTGACCGGATCGAAGTCCTTCATCCCGTCGAGGCGCGTATCCCTCATCACATAGCGGTTGGCGATCATCGCGGAACTCGCGGCGATGAGAACCGTATATCCATCGGGCTTGGCGCTCGCCACATATTCATTGGCGATATTGCCGGCCGCGCCCGGCTTGTTCTCGACCACCACCGGCTGGCCTGCCAACGGCTGAATTTTCGAGGCCAGAAAGCGGATGAGGATATCCGCGCCGCCGCCTGCGGCGGAGGAATTGACGAACCTGATCGGCCGCACCGGATACTCCTGCGCGGCGGCGGGAATGGCCGATGCCGCAAGAATGAAAGCGGCATGGATGATGATCTTTTTCATTTCAGTTGCTCCCCCCTTTTTCTTTCGATTTGTCCCAGCGCTTCCCATAACGCGTCCAGAAGTCGAACTTGTCTTTCTGCGCGATAGCGCCGGCCGCGCTTTCCTGGCCGAAGCGCATGGCTTTCGGTTCGGCATGCGCGTATTGCGGCCACACCGGCAGGCCTGGACCATTGGGATCGCCATTGCGTGCGAAGTTGATCCAGTAGTCCGATATCTGCTGCGCCAGGGCGGCATCGTCGCGCGACCACTCCCATGACGCCGGATAGCGGTTGCCGAACACGTAGGGCAGTTCGGCACCATGGAAGGCGCCGAAGCGATGGCTTGCATTCTCCACATAACGCTCTGTTGCCGGCACCGGCGGCCGATGGGAGAACTGATAATAGAAGACCGCCCGGCCGGACCGCGATTGCGCCTCGGCCCATGTCCAGTTGGCCCAGCCCGCAAAGCGATCGCGAAACGCATCCTCGCTTGCCGCCTGCGCGCTGGCATCGTCATGCGCCGGATAGAGGTTCAAGAATTCCTTCACATGTTCGGCAAACGCCGCATGAGCGAAATTGCGATAGGCATCCAGACTGTGATGCGAGGGGAAGATCGTACCTTCGTCATCCGTCGAACCGGTGATGAGCGGGATATCGTGCTGGGCACCGTCGGCGAACGTTTCGTCGACGGTGCGCGGCAGGACATGGCCGTCGATGATGGGCCAGGACGAATCGAACCGATGCCGCGAGGGCGAGGCGAGAATGTCTTCGGCCGACTTCGCCCGCAGATGGGAAATCGTTCCGGCGCCGAGCGCATCGGCCATGCGAAGCCCGTCCTTTTCGGCCTCGCGTAAAAACTGCAAGCTTCGCCCGAGCAGCGAGCCTGGCTGCTGCGGGCCGAATCCTGCGCAGCTTTGCCCGATGGCGCGCGCGAACAAGCCGCGCGCCAGCGGCGACGCCATCAGATAGTTGACGCTGTGGGAACCCGCCGACTGGCCGAAGATCGTCACCCTGTCGGGATCGCCGCCAAAGGCCGCGATGTTTCGCTGCACCCATTGCAGCGCGGCGATCTGATCCATCAGCCCGTAATTGCCGGAACTCCCCGTCGGAGATTCCGCCGTCAGATCCGGATGGGCGAGAAATCCGAATTTGAAAACCCGGTAGTTGAGCGAAACGAGAACGACGCCTTTCCTGGCGAGTGCGGCACCGTCGTAAAGCGGACCGGCGGCCGAGCCGGCGCGGAAGCCCCCGCCTGGAATCCACACCATCACCGGACGCAGCTTTTGCGATGTCCCGGCGCCGGACCAGATGTTCAGATAGAGACAGTCTTCACTCTGCGGACCTGAAGGCGTGAAGAACAGACTGTTGGCGATCGAAGCCGGTTCCGACGATATCGGCTGCGGACAGATCGCCGAGAACGATGTCGCCTTCAGTTCGCCACTCCAGGGAACGACCGGCTGCGGCGACCGCCAGCGCAGGTCGCCGACCGGCGGCCGGGCATAGGGGATGCCCTTGTAGACGACGTAGGAGCCGTCCTCGCTCTCGAGGCCGGCGACCATGCCGCCATCCACCCGTACGCCAGGGCTGCGCCTGAGTGTGCCAAGGCTGCGCCTGAGCGTCTTCAGCGATGTGTCGGCAAATCGGTCCACAAGTTCCCGCCCTGACATCAGGCGGTATCGCTCCGGCCATAATGTCGTAAAATGAAACTAAATATTATTTTATGATAAAATAACGATGCCACTTCAAAACGTCAAGCCGGCGCGAATCCTCAAGCCCGGCAACGACTCGAGCGAGTAAATGCCGTGGCAGCACAGAATTATGACTGTCGGCCGAATGCTTTACGCAACTCGTCTTTTGCAGTCTCAAGCTTCTTGCGCCGGCTTGCGGGGAGATTCTTGCCCGCCCGATTGATATAGAACGTCAGCATCGACATGGCTGACTGGAACGGACTCGATTTGCGCCGACGGCTGTGTTCGGCGGATCGCTTCAACGAAGTGGCCACCTCCCGCGGCGTGCCTTTGAAAATCTCATCCTTCAAGTCGAGCGCATCACTCGTTTCCGTGACATGCGCAGACCATTTCTTTTTCGCGCTCATATCTGGCCTCCATCAGGATTCTCCTGAAACGGAAGAGAAGAGCGACCGTTCCCTGCAAATGTTGGTCACGACCGCAAGTGCCTGCTTCGATCGGCGACAAGCTTAAACGGATTCAGCCCCAGCCGCCGGGCGCGCGGGGAACTATGCGGGGCAGTCTTCGTTCTCGTGATGCCGTGAAACACCCGGCAAATGGATGCCGGATCGAACTCACGATCGCAGGCGACCGCCCGACCGCGCAGGGCCAACAGGAACGGATTTTGCGATGCCAGAGATCAACGATCGAAACCCGCCCGTCACCCAGATTACCGTTATAGATACGCAGCCCGAGCGGCTGGAAGCGGCCCTCGCGATCCTGCGGGACCGCGCGTCTTTCATGTCGCGCCAGCCCGGCTTCGTCTCCATCACCCTGCACCGAAGCCTGGATGGGCGAAAAATCGTCAACTATGTGCAATGGGAGACGAAGGAACTGCTCCAGTCCGCCCACCACCATCCGGAATTCAGAAAAGAATGGCGGACGCTGGACGATGTCACGGCGGGCATCGACCCGCATCTGTATCAGATCGTCAGCGTCGCAAGTTGAAGCGAATGTCACGCGCCTGTTCAGGCGGCGGCATAATGCTCTTCGGGACTCTGAATCCAGGTACGTAGCACCAGCCGGATATATTTCTCGCGGTCGAACGGCGTGCCGCGATGCAGGGTGCAGTTGTTGTCCCAGACCAGAAGGTCGCCCACACGCCATTTGTGGGCATAGATATATTTCTCCTGCGTCACGAACGCGACGAGCTCCTTGAGGAGATCGATGCCCTCCGGATTGGCCACGCCCAGAATGCCTTTTGAGCCGCCCGCACACGGGCGCAGGGCAAGCCTGCCGTTATAGGGATGCTTGCGGATCAAGGGATGGAAGACATCCGGCAACAGCTTGCGGTGCTCGGCCGTCAGCCTGGTTCCCTTCAAGGCCGAAAGCTGCGCGTAGCTGTGATGAACCACGAGATCACGCAGTTCTTCCTTGCGGTCTTCCGGCAGGTCGTCCCAGGCTGCGCACAGGTCGGCAAGCAAGGTGTCGGAGCCTTCGGCGGGCACTTCTCTTGCATAGAGCAAGGTGCAGAACCCCGGCAGGCGCTCGTAGGGCATGTCGAAATGCCAGCCCGAGCCGGCGTCGAGATCGCCGATCGGCTTGCCGTCGACGACCTTGTTCGAGATGAGGAACACGTCGGGCTCGCCGGGGACCGTGAATTCCTTGCGAGGATTGTTGGCCGGCTTGCCGAACAACTTGGTGAAGTCCACTAACTGCCGCGGGGTCAGATCCTGGTTCCTGACGACGATCGCGCCATGGGCGTTGAGCAAACGGACGATCTCATCAAGTGTCGTCTTGGACGCCTGCGTCACGTCGACGTCGCTGATCTCAATACCGTAGTCCGATTTCAAAGCGCTTGTCTTCATGATCCGCCTCGACGTTTCACTGGCTCGAGATGCTCTGGCGCAATGTCTGCCGCAACAACGAGTTCATCAGATTAGCAAACAGCCCGATACCGTCAAGACTATTTGTGATATACAAATATAATTGAACCCGCAGCGCTGCGCCCGCTACCTTTGATCGCCAAATATCTGGCCCGCGCGGAGATGGAGTTTCGTCAAAAGATCGTACAGGGATTCCCGCTCGTCGGCGGACAGGACGATCAGAAACTCCCGCTCCATGGTGGCGATGCTGGCTTCGAGATGTCGTGTCGCCTTCTTTCCCTCAGCCGACAGGCTGATGATCGTCTTGCGGCGGTCCTTCTGATCCTGCTCGCGCAGCACGAACCCCCGCTCGACGAGGACATCGACGAGGCGCGTGATCTTGTCCATCTCGAGGGTCGTATGCTGGTTGAGCTCGGAAGCCGACAGGGCCTTGAACTTGTTGAGAACCGCCAGGATCTTCCAGGCGTTTTCGGGACGGCCGTATTTTTTGACATAGGTGCGCGCAACGGCCCGGTTGATCTGCGTCGCCAGGATCGAAAAAATGTAGAAAGAGCGCTGCTCAAGATCCAGGCGGATATTGTCGGCTTCGGTCTCGGCACTTAACGACATTTCGCTCTCTCAATATGGCGGCCGGTTGTGGCGTTGCCCGCGTGCCGCGCCGCCAGCATAGTGTCATCCGGCACAAGACATCAATTCGACCTTCTGCCCTCAGGCGACAGAGCCGCCGAGATAGGCTTCCTGCACCCGCTTGTCGCCGAGAAGATTGCTCCCTTCGAGGACGATGCGCCCGTTCTCGATCACATAGGCACGGTCGGCGAGCTTGAGAGCGGCATGGGCGTTCTGCTCGACGACGACGACGGCGACCCCCATGCCGCGGACCGCTTCGATCGTCGCAAAGACCTGGGCAACGATGAGCGGCGCCAGGCCCAGCGAGGGCTCGTCGAGTAGCATGAGTTTCGGACGCGACATCAGCGCGCGGCCGATGACCAGCATCTGCTGCTCGCCGCCCGACAGCGTGCCGGCGGTCTGGGCAAGACGCGGCCGCAGGGCCGGGAAACGGTCGAGCACCGCTTCGAAATCCGCTTTCGTCGCCGCATCCCAAGCCCGCGAGAAGGCGCCGAGAACAAGATTCTCGCGCACGCTCAATTGCCGCAACGGTCCACGGCCTTCCGGCACGAGCGCAATGCCCTTCCGGGCGATCTTGAATGTCGGCAGGCGCGTGATGTCCTGCCCATCAAACGAGATCGTCCCGCTGTTGATCTGCACGAGGCCGAGAACGGCGCGCATCAGCGTGCTCTTGCCGGCGCCATTGGCGCCGACGACGGTGACGATCTCATCGGGCGCGACCGAAAGCGATACGCCGTCCAGCGCCGTGAGATTGCCGTAGCGAACGCCGAGATTGTCGACCGCGAGCAGCGCCATCATACGTTCCCGAGATAGGCGGCAATGACGGCCGGGTCGGCCTGCACGCTCGACGGCGTCCCCGTCGCGATGACTTTCCCCGCGCTCAGCACGCTGACATGATCGGAGATCGCCATCACCAGACGCATGTTATGTTCGACCAGCAGAACGGTGCGGCCGAGATCCCTGATCTTGCGGATGATGGCGCCAAGCTGGTTCGATTCGGACGGGTTCATGCCCGCCGCCGGCTCATCGAGCAGCAGAAGCCTGGGATCGCTGGCAAGCGCCCGGGCAATCTCGATCCTCCGCTGATCGACGAGCGTGAGTTGCTGCGGGTGGGTATCACCGGCCGACTTGAACTCGACGAGATCGAGCATTTCAGTCGCGATCGAACGCGCCAGCCGGTCGACCCTGTCGGCGTTGAACGGACCGCCCATAAAATCCAGAAGACCGGTGCGCGGCAGCCGCAGGTGAGCCCCGACCATGACGTTCTCGATCACCGACAGCGCCGGAAACAGCCGCACCTGCTGAAAATTGCGGGCGATGCCCAGCCTGACGATCTCGTCCGGCCGCCGGCCGGTATAGTCCGTGCCGTTGAAGCCGAGCGATCCGGCACTCGGCATAACAAGGCCGCTGATGACATTGAACAAGGTCGTCTTGCCGGCGCCGTTGGGCCCGATGAGCGAACTGATGCTGCCGGCCTCGATCGAACAGGACACATCGTCCAGCGCGGTGAAGCCGCCGAACCGCTGCGTCACCGATCGGAGCTCCAGAAGCGCCGTCATGGATGCGCCGCCCGCCGGTAGGAGATCAAACCACCCGGCCTCCAGACGGCGCAGGCGATCAGCAGCACGGCGAAGAAGCTCATCCGCCAGTCCTGCAGGAAGCGCAGGAACTCCGGCAGTAGAGTCACCACGATCGCACCGGCCACGGGACCAAGCGGATTGACGCTGCCGCCAAGGATGACGAACAGGAAAGCCTCCGCCGATTTCGAGAATCCGAACTGCGACGGGTCGATGAAGAGTGCGAAATGAGCGTAGAGCCCGCCGGCAATGCCGGCGATGAAGGCGCCGCCGCCGAAGGCCATCAATTTGGTACGGAACAGGTTGATGCCCATCGCTTCCGCCGCCGTTTCATCCTCGTGAATGGCGACGAAGGCGCGGCCGAGCGGGGTCGAGCGCAAGCGCCAGAGAAAGACAAAGAAGAACAGACAGATCGCAACCACCCAGGACAAGGTCGTCAGCGGCTGGATGCCTGAGAGGCCGGACGCGCCGCCCAGCGGCTCGAAGTTGACGAAGAGCACCCGGACGATTTCGCCGAAACCCAGGGTGGCGATAATGAGGTAGATGCCTCTGATGCGCACGGCGGGTGCGGCAACCAGAACACCAACGATTCCGGCCGCGGCTCCGCCGAGAAATAATGCCAGGCCGAAGGGCACGTCAAAGGCCGTGAACCGGCTCGTCAGATAGGCGCTCGCATAGGCGCCAATCGCCATGAAGCCGGCCTGCCCCAGTGAGATCAGGCCGGCGGACGTCGGCACGTAGACGCTGAAGGCCATCAGCACATTGACGCCGAGGAAGATCGCGATCGATTCCTGATAGCTGCTCAGCATGTCAGTGCCCTGCTCGCAGTCCGCCCGCGAACAGGCCTTGCGGGCGCACCAGAAGCACCAGGATCAGCAGCGCGAAGGAAAAGGCATCCCGGTAGGACGAGGCCAGATAGCCGACCGTCAAAACCTCGGCGATGCCCAGCACCAGCCCGCCGATCATCGCGCCATAAACATTGCCCAGGCCGCCGATCAGCATCACGACAAGACCTTTGATCGTCATGCTGATGCCCATGAACGGCGAAATGGCGCTGAACGCGAAGCCGACAAGCACGCCGGCGATGCCGCCGAGCGCCGACGCGACGGCAAACGTCAGCACCACGACGGCATTGGAATTGATCCCCAGCAATCCCGCGACATCGACGTTTTCGGCGACCGCGCGCATGGCCAGGCCATACTTCGTTTTGGAGATGAACAGATGCACCAGCAGCATGAGCCCGAACGACGTGGCCAGAATGAACAATTGCGTGCTGGTGACGAACAGCGATCCGAAATGATAGACCGTCGCCTCGAACTGCGGCGGAAACCGCGTCTGGTCGGCGCCGAAGATATTGGTGGCCACTTCCTGCAGCAGCAGGCCGACACCCAGGCTGCTGACGATCGGCGCCAGCATCCCACCCGAGCGTCGGCGCACCGGGCGAAAGGCGACGAATTCGATGACGACGCCGAGCACGGCGCAGCCGACAGCCGCACAGACGACCGCAAGGACCGGCCCCGCGTTCAGGAACCAGACGGAACACAGGGCGATGAAAGCGCCGACCATGAAGACTTCGCCATGGGCGAAATGCAGAAGCCGCAGAACGCCGAAAATGAGCGAGTAGCCGATGGCGACCAGCGCATAGGTGCTGCCCAGCATTACGCCGTTGATAATCTGCTGCAGAAGGACCATGGCGCGAGCGGGCGGCTAGCGGTCGACGACGAACTTGCCGCTCTTTACGATGAGGAAATTCGGCGCATGCCGGGCATCGCCATTCTCGTCGATCGAGCTGGGGCCTGCGATCGGCGCATCGACATCCTTCAGACCCGCCCAGCAATCGCGAATCTTCGCCTTGTCGGCGGCGCTGCTGCCAGCAACGCCTGTCGTCATGATGCAATGACGCATCAGGAACAGCGCATCATACATGAGGGCCGACGAATTGCCCGGCAATTGCCCGACGCGCTCCTGGTATTCCTTGATGAAGGCGACGACGGAGGGACGCGGACTGTCGCGGTTGAAATCAGCCCCGGTCAGCACACCCTCGGCAGCCGCGTCGCCGGCCGTCTCGATGAATTTGTGGTCGAGCGACAGTTCGACGCCCGCCAGGATCGGCTGTTGCATGCCCTGGCGGCGCAATTCCCGCGTCAGATGTCCGGCCTCGGTGAACAGCGCCGTCATAACGATACCGTCGGCGCCAAGCGCCTTGGCGCGCGTCACCTGGGCCGAGAAATCCACATCGCCCGTTTGAAACGAGATTGAATCGAGGACTTCGATATTGTTGGCCTTCAGAACGGCCGGCATGACAGCCTTGCCGTCGGAACTCGAGACCGCGTCCTTGCCGTCGTAGAAGATCACGACCTTGCGAACGGGACTGGACTGGCGCTTCAACCAGTGGACGACGAGCGCGGCATCCGTCTTGTCGGTGGTCGAGGCATTGCGAAAGGTCCACGGCCGGTTGGCAGCGGCGATGCCGGGCTTGGCGGAAGACGGCGTTACGATCGGCGTCGCGGCCCGATTGGCCACCGGAAAGGCCGCCTCGCTCTCGCCGCTGAAGTAGGGACCGAGGATGGCAAGGACATTGTCAGTATCGATCAGCTTGCGCGTCAGACTGATGGCCTGGGCCGGCTCGCCGCGCGTGTCGTAGATTGTCAGTTTGAGCTTTCCCGCCGGCCCGAGGTCGGCATATTTGCTCATGAACAGATCGATGGAGCCCTGCTCTTCCGCCCCGAACCCGGCGCCGAAACCAGTCTTGGGCATCAAGATGCCGATCTGAACATCCGCCAGCGCCGGCGAGATCAAGGCAAGCGAGATCAAGGCAAGCGAGATCAAGGCAAGCGACATCAAGGATTGCGACGCGAGGCCCGCAAGCATGGAAAGACCAACCAGAACATTGCGCAAGAAAGCCTCCATGCAGGCGGGAGCGAGTTCAAAAGATTATTTGTGAAGTCCGTCATTTGTCAATTACAAACAAAACAGCAACCGTTGCCGAGGCGCCAATTAATCGGGCATCGACAGATCATAATCCGGGCAATCTGCGTGCCCATGGATCCTTCGCTGCAACGAGCCTAGGTGGCCGAGCCTGTGTTGCGCCGCAGCGAGCGGAAGAAGGCGATCACTTCCGCTTCGGAGACCACGTCGGCATATTTCGCATTCATGTCGAACAGATTCGCCTCGTGCGGCGCTTCATGGCGGTCGCCGCAGGCATCGGCGACGACCGTGGTGGTAAAGCCATGCGACATGGAATCGACGCATGAGGCACGGACGCAGCCGCTGGTCGTCAGGCCCGTCAGAACCACATTGTCGATGCCCATTGCCGTCAGGGTCGAGGCGAGCGAGGTGCCGAAGAAGGCGCTCGGATATTGTTTGGAGACGATGATCTCGTCTGGCCGCGGCACCAGCCCGCTGGCGAAGGCCGCCGTGGGTTCGCCCGCGACAAAGGCGGCGAGCGGTTTCGCCTTTTCAAAGAAGCGCCCGCCATTCCGGCCGCCGCGCTGATAGGTGACTTCCGTCAGCACGACGGGAACCCCCTGCTCATGCGCCACCTCGCGAATGCGCAGCGCCGATGCCAGGGCGTCATCGACACCGGCATAGAGAGAACATTGCGGATCGAAATAGGCTTGCGCGAAATCGACGAGCACCAGCGCCGGCGATTTGCCGAAACCGACCTTGTTATTATAGGCGAGCTTGTAGTTCTCGATCAGATTCTGCGACATAGCCATGACCTTGTACACTAAATGGATGCGAACGACTTCTAAATGTCCATACTTATGCTAGGGAGAGGTTGCCGGCGGCGGCGACTTCCTCATCGGACTTCACCGCACCGCAGGCCGGGGCGCAATGCGATATCATGACGGAAAGCCGACCAAGCATGCTTGAAGACAGCGCCGCAGACGGCATGCCACGATACGCGCGCCTTCAGAAAATTCTCGAGGAGCGGCTGAACAACGGCACCTATCCCGTCGGCAGCCTCATTCCGCCCGAGATCGAACTCGCCGCTGAATTTGCGACCAGCCGAACCACGATCCGCGAGGCGCTTCGCTATCTGCGCGAGCGCGGCTACGTCGAACGCAAGCAGGGCGTCGGCACGCGCGTCGTCTCCGACACATCGAAATCCACCTACTATCAGTCTTTCGGATCGCTGGAAGAGCTCTTCCAGGTGTCTGTCGAGACCTTTTACGTCATCATGGACATGCGAGCCGTGACGCTCGACATCGAAACCGCCGAACTCGTGGGCGGCCTTGCCGGCGAAGAATGGATGCTGATCAACGGCGTCCGCTGGACGGAGCCGGGCGGCAAGCCGATCTGCTACATCCAAAGTTACGTGCCGAAGCGCTTTGAAGATGTGGTGCGCGAGGAGTTTCCAGATCATCAGGGCCCTTTCTTCACTTTGCTCGAACGCCACGCCGACGGGCCGATCGAGGAGGCGGTGCAGGAAATCCGGGCGCTGCCGATGCCGGCAGACATCATCCGCCAATTGGGGCTGAAGCCCGGCTCATGGTCGTTACAATTGCTGCGCCGTTACGTCACCGATTCCGGCACTCTCATCGCATCGTTCAACTGGCATCCCGCCGACCAGATGACTTACGTCATGCACATTCATCGCAGCAAGGAAACCGGCACGGAGTGAGGCCCGCCTCATTCCAGAAGCTCGGGAGCGAATTCGCGGCCTGCCCGCTTGATGCGCATGCCTGAAAAATGCCTGAGATGCGCGGGAACGATAATGGTTCCAGCTTCGATTGACTCTTCGAATAGCGAGAGACGTGTAGCGACCGCCGTCGACACATCGGTACAAAAGCGCGTGGTCCAGTCCGGCCGGAATACCTGGACGATCGAATGCACCGCGTCGGCGCACATGAACGCCTTCTGCGCGCCATGGCAGAGACAAAGGCCCATTTGACCGGGCGTGTGGCCGGGCAAGAGCCTCAGAACGGCGCCGTCAAAGAGCTCAAAACCATCTTCGACAAGATCGACAAGCCCCGCATCGGCCACGGGCGCGACGCTGTCGGCAAACGAACCGTGATTGTGGTGTGACGGTTCACGCTGCTCTGCGTCGGACCAATGGTCGAACTCGCGCCTGCCGATGAGATAGCGCGCGTTTGGAAATGTCGGAACCCAGCGGCCGTTGAAAAGCCGGGTGTTCCAGCCGACATGATCGGCATGCAGATGCGTACACAAGACAACATCGATGTCCTCCGGACGAAGTCCGTGAGCGGCGAGGCGCTGCAGATATTCCGAATGCGACCGCTGATCCCAATCCTGCCGGCGCGGCCGCGGCTTATGCTCGCCGACACAGGTATCGATCAGGATATTGCGGCCATTGATGCGCACAAGATGACTCTGGATGGCAAGCAGAATATGACCGGCCTCGAAGTCGACATGGTGCGGCGCCAGGACTGCTGCATGCGGCGCCAGGTCCGCGATGGAATTTCCCGGAAACAGCAGATCCATCGACAGGGCGAAGGGATCGACATCGATGATCGTTTCGATCGTTGCTGATCCGATTTCCAACATCATGCCTCACATTAATTTAAATGACTGTCGCATTCTAACAAATGTTTGCATCGGCTTTGGTGTGTCATTCCCGCCAAGCGAAGCGCAGAGCGGGAATCCAGGGGCACCATGCGAGTCCTTAGCTTCCTGCTCTTGACTGCTGGTTTCCCGCTCGCACCTGCGGCGCGTCGGGAATGACAATCGTTCACGCTTTCCTTGATCCACGATAGGAATCTCGCGGCTTCGGTTTGGCCGAGAGAATATGACCACTCATCGCCAACCCCGCGCACTCGCTGTTGTGCTGGGAAAGCGCGTCATGGATATCGCGATGCTGGCGATTGGACCGCGTGATATCGACATTCTGCTCCATAACAAATTGCTTCAGCAGAACGAGTGGCAGCGCGACAGCCGGTTCGGTCAACTGGCGCAATTGGCGCGACCGCGTCGCCTCGATGATGAGCGCGTGAAACTGCGCATTGAGATTGAGAAAACGCTCGACGGCATCCGGCGTCTGCTGTCCTTCGATCTCGGCGATCTCGGCAATCTTCCGCTCGAGCCGGGAAAGCTCTTCCGCAGTGATGTGCTGTGCCGCGACAGAGGCCGCATATCCTTCAAGCTTGGCGCGAATATCAAAAATGACGACCACTTCCTCATAGGAAAATTCCGTCACAAAGCGATGCCTGTTGATGACGGTGGCCAGTCCTTCAACCGCAAGACGGCGAAGCGCCTCGCGAACCGGCGTGCGGCTGGTGCCGGTCATAGCCGCCAGCATCTCTTCGGACAGGTGGTCGCCGGGCTTCAGCTCGCCGAACAGAATCGCGCGACGAATGCCCTCATACGCCCGCTCGACCGGACGCGGAGCGGTTCCGCGTCCGGAGCTCGGCTGATCCGGTGACGCCGATGCCTGTTTGCCCCCGTTCATTGCTTTCCTGTCGCGACGTGACTTGCGTGATTGTTCGCGTACCAGGAGGCAATTTCCTCGCGGGTCGCGAACCAGACATCATCGAACTGCTTTGCATAGCGGATGAAATCACGCAACGCACGGATGCGGAATGGCTGACCGATCACATGTGGGTGCAACCCGATGTTCATGAAACGGCCACTGGCGGCGCTTTCCGCGTAGAGCCAGTCGAACTGCTCCTTGAAAACGTCGATGCCACCGTTGACCGTGTTGCCCTGGCGCATGAAGACGGTGAAATCGTTGACCTCTGAAGTGTAGGAAACGGACACCATCGGCTTGCCGCTGCGCGTCCTGACCATATAGGGCTGGTCGTCGTTGAGCAGGTCGCAGGTGAACAACACCCCTTCCTCAGCGAGGATATCGACGGTGTTGAGGGTCGAGCGGAGCGAGCTCGACAGCCATCCCTTCGACTTGAAACCACAGAAATCCTCGTAGACTTTCAAGGTCGAGCGGATCACCTCCCGTTCGGCCGCCTCATCGAACATATTGTCGGTCAGAAGATCCGTCTGCACATAATTGTGCGCGATCAACTCCCACTTGCGCTCGAGCGCCGCGTGAATCACCTGCGGCCGCTCCAGCATCATCTTTGCGTTCACTGTGCAGCTCGACGGCACGCCTTCCGCATCAAAGACGTCGAACATGCGCCAGACGCCGATCCGCTGGCCGTATTCGCGCCACGTGTAATTGGGATTGTCATAGACGTTTCCCGGCAAGTCGCCGCCGACGATGCTGGGACCGCCCGGATAGAACATCTTCGGCGATTCGCGCACCGCATCCCAATATTCGAAATTGGTCGTCAGGATGATCGCAAGTCGCTTCCCGTTCGGCCACTTCAAAGGCTTGCGTTCGCTGATCGGCACGAAATCGTAATGCATGGACTGACCTCCGATTCACATGGCGTTGTTAGGAGCCTCAGGCGACGCTTTCGAGATCACGCAGTGACTGGATCATCGACGAACGCATCAGGAATTTCTTGTGGCTCTCCTGCGTTTCCACAACGCGGCGCAGTTGCTCGTGATATCTGGCCCGTGCGGCAGGATCGTTTTCCGCCATCATGCGGCGGTTCTGCTCGGTCTGTTCCTGAACGGTCTCGATGGCCACCTTGCGGCGCTGACGGCTGTAGCGTTCGGTCAGTTCGAGCGGCGCGCCGTGCCAGATTTCCGCCAGCTTGTCGCAGAGATTCATGGCGTCATGAATGCCGCCGTTCATGCCCATGCCGCCGAGCGGATTGTTGAGATGCGCCGCATCGCCCGCCAGAAAAACACGGCCCGATACATAAGTGGCGGCGACACGCTGATGCACCCTGTAGGCTGTGGAATGAATGACCTCATAAGCGCCGGGCTTCGGGCACAAGGCTTGAAGCCGGCTTTCCATCGCTGCCGGCGCCTTGATCTGTTCGTCCGTCTGGTTCGGATCGGTCGGCAGCAGCACGCGCCACAGCGATGGAGTACGCAGCAGCACGGCCCATTCCGTCGGATCGGTCAGATAGGCGATCGGCGCCAGATCGGAAATCGCATCGTCGAAATTGAACGAGGTGGACATCGACAGAAAGATTTCCGGCAGCGTAAGCCCATCGAACGGGATATCGAGCGACTTGCGGATCGCGCTGCGCGCGCCGTCCGCTCCGATCAGGTATCGGGCCGACATTTCTTCGGGCGAGCCGTTTGCATGTTCGACCGAAAGCACGACACCCTTGTCGTCCTGCCGCACGTCCAGGGCTTTCGCGCCATAGATGATGGCGATCCTGTCATCGATCTCGATCAGGTCGCGCAATTCTTCGGAGAGCTTCCACTGTTCGCATTGCAGGCGGTAGGGGTGGTTCGTCTCGCCCTTCAGGACGCCGAGATCGAAGGTCGCGATGACACCTTCCTTTCGGTCGCGAAATTGCCATTGCGGACACACAAGGCCACGCGCGATGAGTTTCGGGGTCACGCCGAACCGGTCAAGCATGTCGAGCGTCGGCGGATGGAACGTTGAAGCGCGCAGATCCTTCGGCAGTTCCGGGCTTGTCTCCACGACGGTGACGGGGATACCCGCCTTGGACAGACTGCACGCGGCAACGAGGCCAACCGGGCCGGCGCCGACGATCAAAACACGATCCCTAGTCCCGCTCATCGCCAACTTTCTCCGCGTTGATTTCTCCCTTGACAACAATTCAGACCTAACTGAATGTGTACATAATGTCACTACATTTAATTCGACAGGCGGATCAAATGTTATGATTTAAACACAAGTGGCTCGATTGTTGCTTCGCTTCTTGCGGCCTGCGAATAACGCTCAGCCAAAAAAAGTTCGCCGAGCGCAGGGCCTAAACACATTAATATCAAGAATATAAGAGGAAGACACCAAACTGGATATCGAATTTCTACGCTCTCTTGGCAAGAGCGACCCTGGGCTTGTCGACGCTTGCTTTGGCACGCAGACCTAGGAGCAGATGTCACCAAGTCGGGGATAGCGCATAGATTTTGTATACAAAACTGACGGGGCGCGATTGATGTTGTTCCTGCAACAGGTATCGAACGGGATTATGCTCGGGAGCGTCTACGTGACGGTCGCTGTAGCCTTTACCCTGACGATCGGCGTTCTGAATTTCCTCAATTTCACCATTCCCACGCTCTTTATGCTGGCCGGCATGCTGGCCTGGGCTCTGTCGACATGGGGTGTGCCGACCTGGGGCGTGCCGTTCGTTCACATCGGGCCGATGCCCTGGCAGGCCGCCCTGCTGTTCGCAGTCGCCGCGACGGTCGTGGCGTCGCTGCTCGTCGAGCGTTTCACCTTCCGCTTTCTGAAGACCAGATATGGCGATGCCACCGAGCACGCGATTCCCCTCGTCAGCTCTCTCGGCTTCCTGCTGATCATTGAGAACCTCGTCCGCATCGGCTACGGCACCGACACGCAGCGCTTTCCCGGCCCGCAGGCCGACATGTCCGTGAATATCGGCGGCATCTTTCTGCGGGTCCCGCAACTCGTCAGCCTCGTCATCGTTCTGGGCATCGTTGCCGGCCTGAACTGGATTCTGCGCCACAGCCGCATCGGCCGCGGCCTGCGCGCTATTGCCGAGAACCCCGATGCCGCCAACATTCTCGGCGTCCAGGCGAACAAACTCGTGCCCGTCGTCTTCATGCTCACCGGCCTGCTGTGCGGGCTTGCCGGCGTGCTGTTTGCCATCAACTACGGCGAAGTCTCGCCGCAGATGGGCGACGACATCGGTTCCAAGGCCATCGCCGGCATGGTGCTGGGCGGCCTGGGCTCGATCTGGGGCGCGGTGATCGGCGGTCTCATCATCGGACTGACCGAAATGCTGACCATCCATTTCTTCGGCGCCGATACGGTGCAGGTCGCCGTCTGGGGATTGCTGCTTCTGACGCTGTTCCTGCGTCCGCAAGGGCTGTTCGGCCATCACTCCATCGGCAAGGGGAAACTCTGACCATGAGCGGCTACTGGTCCGGCATCCTCACCATCCTGTCGATCAACATCATCATGGCCTATGCGATCTTTCTTCCCGTCGCGACCGGCCAGCTCAATCTGGGCGGCGCCGGCTTTCAGGCCGTGGGCGCTTACGGTGCGGCCTTTCTCTCATCGAAATACGGTCTCTCCGTCTGGGAGACCATCCCGTTCGCAATGGCGCTGACCGCACTGGTCAGCTTTCTGATTGCATTCCCGCTGCTGCGCACGAAAGGCGTCTATCTGGTCCTGGCGACATTCGCCTTTGCCGAAGTGGTCGGCGGTGCGATTCTCAATTCGACCATGCTTGGCGGCCCTATGGGGCTGTCTGTGCCCGCCTTCGTCGAATATCAGGTGCCGGTCTTGGGCGCGCTTCTCGTGACGATCTTCATCTTCTACCTCATGGCAACCCGCTTCGGCCTTGTCATGCGTGCCGCTCACGACGACGACGTGGTGACCGACCTCATGGGCGTCAACGTGCGCGGCATCCGCGTCGCGGCCTTTACCATCGGCGGCGCCCTGGCGGGCCTCGCCGGCGCGCTTTACGCCCATTCCTTCAGCTTCGTCGAAATCCAGGGTTTCAACGCATCGCTCTCCATCTACGTGCTGCTCTATGTCCTGCTGGGCGGCACGCAGACGGCCTGGGGGCCGCTGGCTGGCGCCCTGTTTTTCACCATGCTTCCGGAAGCGCTGCGGGTCGCCCTGCCCGCGCTGAAAGGATGGATGGGACTTGCCATGGGTTTTCAGGGCGCCAGGACCGCCCCGGATGAAAGCTGGCGCTTCGTCATTCTCGGCATCCTCACCGTGCTCATGATGATGTTCCGTTCGGAAGGCCTTATCACCCGCGTCATGGTTGAAAAACTGCGCTTCCGCCACCACGCTGTTCGCCTCGCCCGCGTGGACGCGCCCGCATGACCGCGCCGACACCGCTCCTGTCCCTGCACAACATATCGAAACGTTTCGGCGGCCTCGCGGTCATTTCCGATGTCAGCTTCGACGTGTCGGCTGGCGCCCGCATGGCGTTGATCGGCCCCAACGGCGCCGGCAAAACCACGATCTTCAATCTCGTCTCCGGTTTCTATCAGCCGGACGAAGGCGACATCATGATGGAGGGCCGCGCCATCCAGACGATCGCCTCGCGCCACCGCATCGGTCTGGGCATCGCCCGCAGCTTCCAGAACATCCGGCTGATGCCGCATCTCTCGGTGACCGAGAATATCATGCTGGGCCAGCAGGCGCGAGCCGGCGGCGTTGTCGAACTGCTGAAACCCCTGTCATTCTTCGGCCACTCGCATTGGCGCGACGAAGCGCAAGCCCTGCTCAAGGACATGGGGCTGCACACCTATCCCGGCGAGGTGGTGGCAAACCTGCCCTATGGCATCCGCAAGAAGATCGAGGTCGTGCGCGCACTGGTGGCGCGGCCGAAACTGCTTTTGCTGGACGAACCGGCAGCAGGGCTGAACGCGGCTGAGACCGACAGCCTTACCGGTTTCCTCAAACGCATTTCCGACACCGGCGTCACTCTGCTCGTCGTCGAACATGACATGGGCCTGGTGCGGCGGCTGTGCGATCACGTCGTCGTGCTGAACTTCGGCCGCAAGATCTATGACGGCCCCACCGCAAACGTCCAGAACGATCCTCTGGTCCTGGAGGCCTACCTGGGTCCGCGCGATGCAGCGTCACCGGCAAAGACGGCGGAGGGCTGCCATGCTGCTTGAGGTGACCGGACTTCACGTGCGCTACGGCCGCACGCATGCCGTGAAAGCCGTCGATCTGCATGTTGCAGAAGGCGAGATCGTGACCGTCCTCGGCGCCAACGGCGCCGGCAAGACCTCCCTGCTGCGTGCCCTCCACGGCGCGGTGAAGCCAGCCGGCGGCTCGATCCGGTTTGCGGGCGACGACCTCACCGCACAATCGTCGGCAGAGCGGGTCACGCGCGGCATGATGCTGGTGCCCGAAGGCCGCCAGATCTTCGTCAGCATGAGCGTGCATGAGAACCTCCTGATGGGGGCCTATCTGCGCCGCGATGGCGACTGGGCGCGCGATCTCAAGAGCGTCTACGACCGCTTTCCGAACCTGGCCGAACGACGCGACATGCCGGCCAGCGTGCTGTCTGGCGGCGAGCAGCAGATGCTGGCTATTGGCCGCGCCCTGGTGAGCAGGCCTCGTCTGGTCATGCTGGATGAGCCCTCGCTCGGCCTCTCACCCCTCTTCGTCAACAACCTGTTCAATCTAATCAAGGAGTTGAACCGCGATGGCATCAGCATCCTCCTCGTTGAACAGAATACGGCCATGGCGCTTGAGGTGGCCAGCCGCGGCTATGTGCTCGAACTCGGTTCCCTCGTCCTTGAGGGCGGCGCTGATGCATTGGCCGGAAATGCGGCGCTGGCCGAAGCCTATCTCGGCGACCATGCTGCCAAACCCGAACCCGACGCTGCGTAATTCCGCACTGCTCGTGCAGATATTCACATAGGAGAGTGCAATGAAATTCAAGGCAAGTTATCTCGCTGCAGCAGTGCTGACTTTCAATCTCGCAGGACCGGCCTTCGCGCAAACGATCAAGATCGGCAATATCGTCGCCACCGCAGGGCCCCTGAAAGGCGTGGCGGAGCCCGCCGTTGTCGCTGCCGACATAGCGCTCGCGGAAATCAACGCAGCCGGCGGTATCAACGGCAAGAAAGTCGAATTTGTCCGCTTCGAAACCGGCTCCGATCCGAAGCAGGCCTCGGTGGGCGCGCGCAAACTGGCACAGGACGACGGTGTGCTGGCTATTCTCGGCCCGTTCTCCTCCGGCGAATCGGCCGTCGCCTTCAACGACGCCGAAAGACTGAAAGTCTTGATGATGCCGAATTCAGCATCGACGCCCGGCCTCACCGACGGCAAGACCTACGGCTGGCGCTTGTCGGAAGATGAGGAGAAGCAGTTCGGCCGCCTGCTGCGCTCGATCAAAGCGAAGGGCGTGAAAGCCAATACGGCGGAAATCATCTACATTTCCGAAGAGGTAGTCTCGAATTCTGCCGGCACCAAGCTCTATCCCAAGCTGCTGGACGAAAACGGCATCAAGCATGGCGCGCCGATCGCCGTGCAGTACAAAAGCTTCGACATGTCGGCGCAGGCTGCGCAGATCCTGCAGTCGAAGCCTGACCTCGTGGCCATCGCCGCCCTGCCCGACTCCGCCTCCAAGGTCATCAAGGAACTGCGCCGCCAGGGATATAAGGGTCGTATCATCGGATCGCAGATATTTTCGGATCCGAACGTCGTAAAACTGTTCGGACCCGAAGGCGAGGGTACGATCATGGTCGCCGGCTTCTGGCGCGGCTTCAACGCCCGCGCGCAGGCCTTCAACGACAAATTCGTCGCCGAGGCGAAGAAGCGCGGCATCGAGAAGGCCGGCGCGCATCACTCGGATGCGCAGACTTACGACACCCTTTTCCTGATGAAACAGGTCATGGAGAAGGCCGGCGTCACCGGCGATCCGGCCAAACTGGAACAGGAACGCGCCGCTATCGTCGCCGGCATGAAGGGCGTCAAATTCTCCGGCATCCTTGGCGACAATATCTGCTTCGCCGGCAACGATGCCGAGCTGCCCGGCTACATTATCGAGATCAAGGATGGCCAGTGGACCAAATTTGACGAGGCGCCGGCAGACAAATGCAATTAAGATTGAGCATCGATCATTCCTACATAAACCGGGCGCTCCGCGCCCGGCCTCAGAGAGAACTGTAAGAGCATGGCTGACAAAAGCATCCGGCAAGCGATCGCCAACGGCGACTTCATTCTTGCACCCGGCATCTTCGATCTCATATCGGCGCTGATTGCCGATCGCATGAATTTCAAGGCGCTTTACGTGACAGGCTACGGCACCGTGGCCTCCTATCTCGGCATTCCCGACGCCGGCATCGCCACCTATCGCGACATGGTTGAGCGGATCGCGCAGATCGTGAAGCGCACAAAAACGCCGGTGATCGCCGATGCGGACACCGGTTACGGGGGCCTGCTCAACGTGCGCTACACGGTGCAGGGCTATGAGGACGCCGGCGTTTCCGCCATCCAGATCGAAGACCAGGAGTTTCCCAAAAAGTGCGGTCACACGCCCTACCGGCGCGTGGTTCCGCTCGAGGACATGGTCCGCAAGATCGAGGTCGCCGTCGATAGCCGGAAAAGCGACGATTTTCTCATCATCGCGCGCACCGATTCACGCACCGGCCTGGGTCTTGAGGAAGCGATCAGGCGCGGTAAAGCCTTTCGCAAAGCCGGCGCCGACGTGGTCTTCATCGAGTCGCCTGAAAGCGAAGCGGAAATGCGGCGGGTTGCGCAGGAGATCGAGGGCCCATTGTTCGCCAATATGGTCAACGGCGGCCGCACGCCGCTGCTCTCCGCTGCAAAGCTGAAGGAACTCGGCTACGCGATCGCGATTCATCCCGCCGTCGGGTTCCTCGCCGTCGGCGCCGCATTGACGAGCGCTTACGGCGATCTCCTGAAGAATGGCGAGACGTCGGCCGACATCGATCTCTACCCGTTTGCCGAATTCAACAAGCTCCTGGGCTTCGAAGATGTCTGGGAGTTCGAGCAACGCTTTGCCCAGGTCTGAACCGTGACGAAGAACATCGGGGCTCCTCGGACGCTTTACGACAAGCTGTGGAGCAGCCATGTCGTGCGCGACTATGACGACGGAACTTCGCTGATCTACGTCGATCGTCATCTGCTGCACGAGGTAACGACGCCGCAGTCCTTCGTCGCCCTCGACCAAGGAAAGCGAACCATTCACCGTCCAGCGTCGAACCTGGCCGTGCCCGACCATGCCGTGCCGACCGAACATCGCGACCAGCCGATCGCCGATCCGCTGGCGCGCGCCCAGACCGAACGGCTCACCAGCAATACAAGCCGCTACGGACTAGAACTGATCGATCTGCACGATCCCCGCCAGGGCATCGTGCATATCGTTGGCCCCGAACAGGGTTTTACCCTGCCGGGCATCTTCCTCGCCTGCGGCGACAGCCACACCGCGACGCACGGCGCCTTCGGTACGCTCGCCGTCGGCATCGGCGCCAGCGAATGCGCCATCGTCATGGCGACGCAATGCATTCGCCAGGTGCGGTCAAAAACCATGCGCATCGACATCACCGGAACCCCCAGCGAGTTCATCTGCGCCAAGGACATTGCTCTGGCCATCATCGCCAGGATCGGCGCCAACGGCGCCTCCGGCCATGCGGTCGAATATGCAGGCCCCGTCGTCGAGGCCATGGACATGGCCGCACGGATGACCCTGTGCAACATGTCGATCGAGTGCGGTGCCCGCGCCGGCTTCATCGCGCCGGATGAAACCACCTTCGCCTATCTCGAGGGGCGCCCGATGGCGCCGAAGGGCGAAAATTGGAAGGCCGCGGTCGCCTATTGGCGCACGCTCGCCAGCGATCCGGGCGCAGTCTATGACCGCGTCGAGACGATCGATGTCTCCGATCTCGCCCCCACGATCACCTGGGGCACCAGTCCCGAAGAGGCATTGCCGGTGACAGCTCGCGCGCCCGATCCCGCGCTTGAACACAACCCCGCCAGAGGCGCGCGACAGCAGCGCGCACTGAACTACATGGGCCTGACGCCCGACACAGCGCTGATCGGTATCCGCATCGATCGGGCTTTCATCGGTTCCTGCACCAATGGCCGCATCGAGGACCTGCGCGCAGCCGCCGCTATCGCCCGCGGCCGCACCGTCGCCGCGCATGTCCGCGCCATGGTGGTGCCGGGTTCCGGCCTCGTGAAGCGTCAGGCTGAGGCCGAGGGACTGGCCGACATCTTCCGCAGCGCCGGCTTCGAATGGCGCGACGCCGGCTGCTCCATGTGCGTCGCCATGAATTCGGATCGGCTGGCGCCGGGCGAGCGCTGCGCCTCCACGTCCAACCGCAATTTCGAGGGCCGGCAGGGGCCCGGCGGGCGCACCCATCTGATGAGCCCCGCTATGGTCGCGGCAGCCGCGGTCAGCGGCTGCATCGTCGATGTACGGACCATGGGGTCGGCATGATGCAGCCGTTGACCCGCATCTCATCCCGTGCTGTCTATCTGCCGGAACCCAACATCGACACGGACGCGCTGTTTCCGGCGCGCTATCTGTTGCTGATGGAGCGCAAGGGGCTCGGGGAATACCTCTTCCGCGACCGGCGTTTCCTTGCCGATGGAACGCCCATCGCAGGCTTTCCGCTCGATGCTGCGGATGCGCAAGGCGCCCAGATCATCATCGGCGGCCCGGGGTTCGGCTGCGGCTCGAGCCGCGAACAGGCGGTGTGGGCGCTTTACGAATATGGCATACGCTGCGTGCTCGCCCCCGACTTCGGCGACATCTTCGCCAACAATTGCGCCAAGAACGGGTTGCTTGCATCAAGGATGCCGGCGAGCATGATCGAAGCGCTGGGCGCCGCGGCGCAGGCCGGCGAGACGTTCGACATCGACATCGAGGCGCGCCAGATTCGCGCCGGCGCGATCACCACGGCTCTGAATGTCGCCGACAACGTCCGCGCCGCCCTGCTCAACGGCTGGGACGATACGGATATCATCCTTGCCGAGGATGGCGAACACATCGCGGCGTTCGAGCGCCTGCACAGACAGCGGCAGCCCTGGCTTTTCGAACAAACGCCGTGAACGGCGGCTTTCCCCCATCACACAGAACCAAGGAGAGACCATCATGAGCAAGGATTCGCAAGGCTGGCGCAAGAAATTTGGTGTCATCGGACCGTCGACGAACACGATCGTTCAGCCGGATTTCGACGACATGCGGCCTTACGGCGTTACTAATCACTATCGCGGCATCTTCACGCCCGATGCCAATGCGGTGAGCAACGAGAGCTTCCGCGCCGGCGCCGAAACCATTGCCGGCAATACGCTGGACGCCGTGACCAATGTCATGACGTGTTCGCCCGACTATCTCGTCCTGGGCATGTCGGCCGTGACGTTCTTCGACGGCGGCACGGGTGCTGATCGCTTCCAGAAACAGGTGGAGGAACATTCCGGCCTGAAGATCAGCTTCGGCAGCCACGCCTGCACGGCAGCGCTCAACACTTACGGCGGCGTGAAGCGCATCGCCGTGGTGTCGCCTTACTGGCCGGTCATGAACACGGAAGTTGCTCGCTATTTCGGCGACATGGGCTTCTCTGTCGTGCGCGACATTCCCCTGCAATGCCCGTCCTGGACCAGGATCGCCCACATCGGCACGCCGGAATTGCGGGACGCGCTGCGTAAGCTCGATGGCGACGATGTCGACGCCATCGTTCAGGTCGGCACCAACCTTTCGATGGTGCGCCTTGCCGCGGCAGCCGAGCTTTGGCTCGGCAAGCCGGTCATCGCCATCAACACCGCCACCTATTGGCACGCCCTGCGCGCGAATGGGATTCAGGACAAGATGCCGGGCTTCGGCCGGCTGCTCGAGGAGTTCTGATGGCGGCTTGCCGATCCGGATCGGCGGCCTCCACGCATGATATGACTGGGATATCCATCGAGCCTGTCGACCCGAACGCCCGTTTGCGATAATGACCTTCGGGATCATATCGGTTCGACGATTGAAGGGTTCCCGGTAATCAGATGATGGCAAAAGCTGTCCAAAAGGCTGGGCGCATCCCGACCAAAAAACTTTCCTTCGAGAAATATCCGCAATCCCTCCGCGATGCCGCTTACACGGCAATCCGGCACCGCATCATGACATGCGCGTTCAAGCCTGGGGAGTTCATCAACGAAGCCCGCGTGTCGGCGATGCTGGGCATCGGCCGCACGCCCGTGCATCAGGCGATCGACCGCCTGATGCTGGAAGGCATGGTGATCGTGCTGCCGCGAAAGGGCGTTTGCGTCAAGGCGGTCAGCCTTGACGAGATCATGGAAATCATCGACATCCGGCTGCTGAACGAAACCTATTGCGCGCGCCTGGCGGCGCAGCGGGCCTCCCACGACGAGGTCGCACATCTCTCAGACATCCTGGCGCGGGCGCAGCAGTGGATCGAGGCGCGAAGCACCGAAAATCTGATGCTGCTGGACGGCGAATTTCATTCCGTCCTGGCAAAGGCATCCAAAAATGCCGTCCTTGCCGACGTACTATTGAAGCTTCACGACCGGTCTTTGCGGTTCTGGTTCCTGTCTCTCGACCAGCCCGGCCATCACCAGGCCGTCCAAAGACAGCATCAGGCGGTTCTGGACGCGATCAGGAAGGAGGATGCTCAGGCCGCCGAGGACGCCATGCGCCACCATATCGAGGCGTTCCGGCGCAACATCATCGACAAGCTGTCCGGCGTGAGTGAAGCGGCGCTGAAGCGATGAACATCGCCGCAACGCTCGAGTGACCGCGTTCAGTCGGCAGGCCCAGTGATCGCAGCGGCGCGTCTCTGCATGGTCAGCATCGACGAGCGCATCAGGAAGTCATGCGCCTTAACCGGATCTGCCGCGGTCTCCGCCAGTTCGGCAAAATTGCGTTCGCGCGCATCAGGATCGCTCGTCTCGAGCCGCTTCTTGTTGGCGATGGTCTGCGCCTGAACGAACTCGATCGAAACGGTTCTCCGCTGCAGCGAATACAGATCGAGAGCCGCCTCCGGCGCGCCGTTCAGCATGACCTCGGTTAGCTTCTCGCTGAGGTTGGCTGCGTCCTGCAGCCCGCCGTTAAGCCCCATGCCGCCGATGGAATTGTTCACATGCGCAGCATCGCCCGCCAGCATGATCCGGCCTTTCCGGAAGGTCGAGGCGACGCGCTGGTGCGTCGTATACAGGTTGCGATGCACGACATCATAGGGCCTCGATTGCGGAAAGAATTTCTGCAGGCGGGCCTGAACCGCCTCGTCGCTCATCGTGATCTCGGGATCGATATTCGGATCGGACGGGAATACGGCGCGCCACAGGCCCGGCGGCCCGTTGCCGGCAACCTTGAAGCAATTACACCATTCCTCCGGGTCGGCGATATAGGTCCGCGTGCAGAAACCGCGATGCTTCTCGAAATCGAACGGCGTCGACAGGACGAGAAAGCGCTCCTCCCAGGTAAACCCTTCAAATGCGATTTCAGACTGCTTGCGCACGGTGCTGCGGCCGCCGTCGGCACCGATGAGATAGGCGCCGTCATGGCGGCTGACGCGGCCTTCATGCAGGACATCGGCGAAGACGCCGGAACTGTCCTGGCCGACATCCTGGACCGCATGGTCGAACAGCACTTCGACATTGGGGAGATCGGCCAGTCTGTCCAGAATGAGCCGCGATGTCTTGAACTGTTCGCATTGCACGACATAGGGAAATGCCGTCACATCCTTCAGCAGGGCATGGTCGAATTCGGCCACCTTGCGCTGGCTCGGGCGATCCCAGAACTGGAACACCGGCGCAACCAGTCCATGCGCCGTCATGTCTTCCACGAGCCCGGCCTTATCCAGCACCTCCAGAGTGGCGGGATGCGTGGTCGCCGCGCGCGGATCGTCCTGAATGGTCGGATTGACGTCGAAGACACGGACGTTAAGGCCCGCCCGTCCCAGCAACAGGGCGCTGAACAGACCGACGGGCCCGCCGCCGGCAATCAGTATCAAATCTTGGTTTGTCGTCACGCCAGCACCATCCATATTCGATCAAGACTCAGAAACGAAGGGGTGTGTTGAGATTCACGTCAGACCGCGCCGAAAATGCCGGTTCTCGAGAACCGGCATTTGCTGCCGGTATCACGTGAATATCGGCACACCTCAGCCGCCATCCCGGCCGGACATCTCCGTCTGCCACGGCGCCACGCGCCGCTCGATCCAGCCCACCAATCCATTGAGCAGGGTCGCCAGCACCATCAGCACGATCACCGGCACGAACATCCGCGCCGTATCGAAATTGTTGGCGGAGTTGATGATGATGCCGCCAAGGCCCGAAATGGCCGTGAAGAATTCAGCGATCACCATGGCGACGACCGCGCGGCCGACGGCGAGCTTGATGCCGGCCATGATGTAGGGGATCGTCGCCGGCAGGACGATGCGCCGCAGAATGGTGAAGTCGGACGCCACAAACGACTTGCCGACCTCGATCAGCGTCTTGGGCACGGCACGCACGCCAAGCCATGTGTTGATGACGATCGGAAACACCGCCATCAGGAACACCACCGACGCCTTGACCGCGAAGCCGAGGCCGAGCAGCAGCACCAGAAAGGGAACCAACGCCACCAGCGGCATGGCATAGGCCGCCGTGATGAAGACGCCGATCGCAGCCTCAAGGGTGCGCGAGCGGCCGATCAGCAGCCCGAGCGGCACGCCGACGATGATGGAGAGGCCATAGCCGACAAGAAAGGCCTGCATGCTCTGCCAGAGCGCGCGTCCCAGCAGCCCGCTCTTCAGCAGGTCCCATCCGGCGGCTGCAATCGCCGATGGATACGAGCCGAAAATCGGATCGACACCGCGGCCAAAAAATTCCCATGCGCCGATGACGCAGACGACGGACAGGGTCGTGATCATCCAGGCCGGGGTTTCACGAGCGACCGTCACGGGCTCGTCGGACACGGCAGATGGGGCCGCGATGGGCGTCGATGTCGGTGACATCCTGTTCAATCCTTCAGCGATTGGCATCAGTGACGTTGCTCATTGGCGTTGTGCAGCGCTTTCCATACGACGTAACGCGTCTCCGCGAATTCCTTGGATCCGCGCAGCGTGCCGAGATCGCCGCGCGGACGCGGCAGGTCGACCTTGATGATTTCCTGTACGGACCCACCTCGCATGACGATGATCCGGTCGGCCAGGAGAACGGCCTCGTCGAGGTCATGAGTGACAAAGACGATGGTCTTTTTGGTTCGAGCCTGGATTTCCAGCAGCTCGCCCTGGAGACTTTCGCGCGTTTGCGCATCCAGGGCGCCGAACGGCTCGTCCATCAGCAGGACCTCGGGATCGATCGCCAGCGCCCGCGCGATACCGACGCGCTGCTTCATGCCGCCGGACAATTGGTAGGGGCGGCGGTTGGCCGCATCCTTCAAGCCGACGAGATCGAGATAGCGCATGGCCGTGTCTTTCAGCTCCGCCCCGCGCATGCCCTTGAGCTCGAGACCGAACATGATGTTCTGCAGCGCCGTCAGCCATGGCAGCAGTTCGGCATGCTGGAAGACCAGGCCGCGATCATAGCCGCAGCCCTTGACCATTTTGCCCGCCACCATGACGTTGCCGCGGCTCGCCGTTTCCAGCCCCATGAGGATGCGCAGGGCCGTCGTCTTGCCGCATCCGCTCGGCCCGATCAGAGTCACGATTTCGGACTGGCCGACCTCGAAACTGACCGACTTCAGCGCCGAGATCTTCTGAACCTGGTTGTCGACACGAAGTGCAAACACCTTGGAAACGTCGGTAAAGCTCACCTGGTTTGTCGACATATTATTCGCCTACCGCTTCGCTTCGGTCAGTTTCGTCAGCGCTTTCTCGCGCACGCTGACATCGATGAATTTCTTCAGATCGACAGGCGTCTTCATATTGCCGGTCTTGATGAAGAGATTCTGCATCCAGTCCATCCGCTGCGCGGAAATCGGCATTTCAGGGTCGATGGCATTGTAGCGGTTGACCTCGTCAAAGACGAAAGAAGCGCGCGGATCGTCGTCCTTGGCGGAGGTCATTTCCTTGGTCAGCTTCACAACCGCGTCGCGGTTTGACATGGCGTAGCGCAGCGCCTCGACTTCCGCCGCGATGAAGGATGAGGCGTCGTCCGCCCGCGTGGCAATAGTCTTGCCGCTCATATAGGTGCAGAATCTCAGATAGTCGGGCGCCACTTCGTGCGCATGAACGAGAACCTTCAGGCCCATCTTGTCCAGCATGGGCGTGAATTCGCTCGACGTCGCGGCGGCGCCGACCACGCCTGCTGAGACGGCGCGGAAGCGATCCGTATCGCTGCCCATGGCGGCGAACTGGACATCGTCGGAAGAAATTTTCGCATGTTCCAGAACGGCGCGCGCGAAGAGGTCAGGCAGTGCGCCCGGTGAAGAGATCGCGAAAGTCTTGCCTTTCAGCTCGGCCAGCGACGCCACATCCTTCTTCGTCACGATCACATAGGTCAGTCCCGGCCAGTAGCAGCCGACCGCCTTCACGTCCGCGCCCCGGGAGGCTGCAAGCAACGGTGCGCCAGGGCTGCCCTCGTAACTGTCGAGTTCGCCGGCGAGGAGCGCCTTGAGCGCCAAGGCATCTCCCTTGAACTGCATCATCTCGATGTTCAGCCCGTGCTTCTTGGCGAAGCCGCCTTTATCCACCATGAACACAAAGCCGGCATCGCTCTTGGCTTCCACCATGCCATGGCGCCAGACCTTCTGCGCAAACGCCTCCTGCGGTGCGAGGCTGGCGCCGGCCATGGCAAGGCCGAGCATGAATAGGCACACTCTCTGGATGATCATCACGTCTTCCTCTCGTGCGTTGTCGGCCTTAGGGGTCACATGTCGTTCTGCCAGGGCACGGGATCCGCCTGGGGGTGGGCAAAAGCGGCTCGTTCAAACCCATGGTCTATCCTGCATTCCACTCAGCGCTTTCCATTCGCTCGTCGGCGCTCCGAACAAGCCACCGATAAACCTGAGATGTTCATCTGAAATATCACAGTAGCTGCAATCCCGTTTCCGTCAAGGGTCCGGCCTCAAATAATGGCCCCCCCCTTTCCGGCGGAGGCTTCTCGAAGCTCTACCTTATCCGCCGCACAGGCCTGCATCCGAAGTAAACATACACCAATCATAAAGCTTATTCCGCCCGTTAAGCTCGGCCTTAATAAGGCTCCGGATGCTAGCCGGCTGCCTGCGCGCCATCCGTCCGTAGCCGTGTCATCTTCTGCAGAGCACCGACAAAGCAGGCCTGAAACGGCGTAGGGAGCCACGAACTTCGACTGGTGAGGCCGACATATCTGTCCTCATGCGGCACGCGAAGACCATCCAGAGATTGAATATCCGACGTGCCGTCGGTTTCCACGTGCCATTGGGAGAGGACCGCGAGTCGATCGCTGGATCGGATCAGCGCGATAATGGTCGGCAGCCAGCTTGTATGAACCTGCGCCTTTGGCGTCAGCTTCCATTGCGCGATCAAATTCATCAGCACGTCATGCCGCAGACCCGCAGTCGGGAAAACGAAGTCGTAACCGCTGAGATCGCGGACCTTGATGCGTTTCAATTTGCTCAGCGGGTGACCGCGCCGGGCTGCAACCACATAGGGATCGGGCTGCAAGGGAGTCTCGGAGAGGTCGGAAAAAGGCGGCGGCGCCCGCAGCGCACCGAAGATGACATCGATCGACCCATCCCTCAGCAGGACGACAAGTTCTTCGTAGGAGCCCTCGATAATTTCCACTGTATAAGAAGGCTGTTCTGCGAGTGCGGCTTCCAGCGCTTCGGCCAGGATGAGACGCGGAGACAGCACCAGCGCGCCGATCCGCAGGCTCTTGCGACTGGACTGGGCGCCGCCGATCTCTTCCATGGCGGACCAGATCTCCTGACCGGCCAGCACCAGCCGTCTCGCAAACTCGCGTCCTGCCTGCGTAAGCTCAGCGCGATGCCCTGTGGACTGGATGAGCGTCGCCGACAAAAGCCGTTCCAGCTCCTGCACCGGCCGGACAACGGCTCGCTCCGAGACGCCGAGGCGCTCGCCTGCCTGGCGCACGCTGCCAAAGCTCCACAGCGCCAGAATGGATTTACACTGCGTACCGGTGATGCGCGAAGCCGTAACGTCTCGTCTTCGCGCCGAGCGCACATCGCCCGAGACGTTTTCAACGGCATCTCGAACCTGCTGAAGACAGCGCTGGACGCGGCGATGAAACAGCCTTCCATTGTCGGTGAGACGACTGCCTTGCGCGCCCCGCGACAAGAGAGGACATCCGACATCCGCCTCGAGCTGATTCAACAGATAGGAAACCGCCGGCTGGCTGACGCGCAGGGCCGCAGCGGCTGCAACGAGAGAGCCCCGCTCCGCTGCTTCATCGAAGGCCCGAAGGCGCCGCAGTTCCAGCGAATGTTCGGATTTCAAACTCACGGGCGTCCTGTATGGCATTTATCTGGCGTATTTTTTATAGCCCTGGATGCCGATTTAATATGCATATGAGGCCTATTCCGCGTCATGCTGATATCCGATGGCTGGATGAGCATAGCCGGCATTATAGGCCGTGCGACGGCGTGGTGGGAGGAAAAGATGACGGCACTCATGAGCTGCGGCCTGCGGCGCAGTCTACCGATTGCCTCGTTCGGGCTTCTGGCAATGCTATCGACGAGTGCCCTGCAGGCTCAGGACGCAAACACATTCTTCCGCGGCAAGACGATCACCATTGCCGTCGGCGCAGCCGCCGGCGGCGGGCTCGATACCTACGCCCGCCTGCTGTCGCGCCACCTCGCCAATCACATTCCGGGCAATCCTGCCATGATCGTCTCGAACATGCCGGGCGCCGGCGGACAGATCGTTGCGCGCCATCTCATGTTCCGCGCGCCCAAGGACGGCACTACCATCGGGACTTTCTTTCCCAGCGTGCTCGTCGAGGCGCTGCTGGCGAAAGGTGAAAATTCGCTCGACGCCAGCAAGTTCAGCTTCATCGGCAATGCCAAGGTCGAAGCCTCAGTCTGCATGTTGCGTCAGGATGCGCCGGTCAAGACCGTGGAAGATCTTCTCACCCGGGAGATCACCATCGGCGGCACGACCGCGGGAAGCCAGGTAGTGGATTTTCCCGTCGTGGAGAAAAACCTGCTCGGCGTGAAGTTGAAACTGATCGCCGGATATCAGGGCACCCGTGAAGTCGGCGGCGCCATCGAGAAGAACGAGGTTCAGGGCATCTGCGGCATCGGCTGGTCGACGCTGAAGGTGCAGTATCCGGACCTGCTGTCAGGAAAATCCTTTGCACGGATCTTCGCCCAGGAAGACATGAAAGGTGACCCGGAGCTGAATGCGGCCGGCGTGCCCCTGATGTCGGCGCTCGCAAAAACCGACATCCAGCGGCAGGTGCTGACCATCCTTTACGCGCAGAATGACTTGAGCCGGCCCTATGTCGCGCCGCCCGAAGTGCCCGCCGATCGCGTAGCAGTCCTTCAGAAGGGCTTTCTCGAAGCGCTTGCCAGCGACGGCCTGAAAGCCGATGCCGCCAAGATGAGAGTCGACGTGTCCGGCATGTCGGGCGAGGACATGCGCGCCTATATCAGGAAGCTCTATGCCTCTTCGCCGGAGGTGATCAAAGCGCTGGGCGATGCTTTCGGCCGCTAGGCAAGCCGCTTCACCGGTCAAGCACGACACTGCGCAAGGAATATCACCATGATCGCCCGCACCGCCCTCGCCGCTGCCCTGCTCTGGTCCGCCGTCGCCGGCGCTGCCGAACCGATCCACCTGCGCGACATGGGCTCGTTTCATGTCGGCGGCAGGATCGTCGAACTGAGCGGCCAGCCGGTCCAGGACATCGTTCGCATTCCCGGCGGGCCGACATCGAAGCTCGATCCCAACGGCCGTTACCAGGTCGAGCAGATGTATGCGCAATACTTTCTGGTGCAGAACCCCAAGGGCAAATACCCGCTGCTGATGTGGCATGGTGGCGGCCTGACCGGCGCGACCTATGAGACGACGCCGGACGGGCGCGAAGGCTGGCGCGACATGTTCCTGCGCAAGGGCTGGGATGTTTATGTCAGCGACGCGGTCGAGCGTGGACGTTCGGGCTTTGCCTCGCCTGACATCTGGAAGTCGCAGCCGCTGTTCCTGACGCAGACCGATCCTTGGGAACGCTTCAGGATCGGACCTGGACCCGGATCTTTCGACCCCGATCCCGCCAAACGCAAACTGCTGCCTGGCAACCAGTTTCCCACCGAGGCCTTCGACGCCTTCACCAAGCAGATCGTGCCGCGCTGGCTATCGACCGACGATGCCGTGCTGGCGGGATATGTCGCGCTGGTCGACAAGGTCTGCCCCTGCGTTCTCATGACCCACAGCCAGGGCGGCTTCTTCGGCTTCCGCGCGGCGGAGGCGCGGCCCGACAAGATCAAGGCCATCGTCGCCGTAGAGCCCGCCAGCGCTGGGCCGGCCGACAAGGCTGCGGCCCTGAAGTCGGTGCCGATCCTGGAAGTGTTCGGCGATTATATCGAGCAGGACCCGCGCTGGGTCGCCTACAGCAAGATCGACCTCGCCTATCTCGACGCGGTGCGGGCCGCCGGCGGCAGCGCCGACGTGATCGATCTTCCCAAGGTCGGCGTGAAGGGAAATTCCCACATGATGATGATGGACAGGAACAACCGCGAGATCGCCGAATTGATCTCGAAATGGCTTGTGACTAAAGGGTTGTCAGACCCCTGAACCAGGCCGGAGATACGATGCCCGTCGCAGATCCTCTCGTCGCAAGCCCTCTCGTCGCAAACCCGCTTGTTGATTGCCATGCGCATGTCTACACGCGCGCCATGCCGACCAGCGGCACCGCCTGGCACCTGCCGCCGGCCGATGCGACGATCGAGGACTATATCGCGACGCTTGACGCGCACGGCGTGCATTTCGCCGTGCTGGCGGCAGCCAGCATCTATGGAGACTACAACGACTATGCGCTGGAGGCCGTCCGCCGCCACAAGCGTCTGCGCACCACCGTCATCGTCTCGCCTGACATCGATCTCTATGCCATGCGGCGCATGAAGGAAGACGGCGTGGTCGGCGTCCGCTTCCAGTTCCGCAACGCCGCCTCGCCGCCGGATCTGACCAGCTTCGAATACCGCCGGCTGATGCGCCGGATCGCCGATCTCGACTGGCATGTGCATCTGCACGACGAAGGCGAACGGCTGCCCAACTATATCGAGACCATTGAGGCGGCCGGACCGAAGCTGGTGATCGACCATTTCGGCCGGCCAACGAAAGGCCTCGGCGTGAATTCGGACGGATTCAAAGCCGTGCTCCGCTCGATCGAGCGCGGCAATACCTGGGTCAAGGCATCCGCTGCATTCCGCATCGAGCCAGCCGGCGACGTCGCGGCTTTCGCATCGGCCTTGCTGAAGCACGCCGGGCCGGAGCGATTGCTCTGGGGCAGCGACTGGCCCTTCGCTGCTTTCGAGACCAGCATGACCTACCGCAAAACGCTGGAAGATTTCCGCACGAACTTTCCTGACGACTCCGTCCGGCGCGCGATAGATCTCACAGCCTTGAAATTCTATTTCAGTTGACGACCTGCATATCAAGGATGGGACATATCGTGTCGAAAGTCGTTCGTCGGGATTTCAAGGTTACGACTATCGATAAGGTGAATATCGCGGTGCGCGAAGTGCGCATGGAGGACGGTCCGCGCAAGACTGCTCAAAAGACGCCGATCCTGCTCATGCATGGCACCCGCGTGCCCGGCGTCAGCGAATACGATCTCGGCGTCGAGAACGGCTCCATCGCCGAGGCGCTGGCCCTTGCCGGCCACGACAGTTTCATTCCCGACGGGCGCGGCTTCGGCAAGTCCGATCGTCCCGCCGCCATGTCGGAGCCGCCTGGCGCGTCCAAGCCGCTGGCCCGCTGCCTGGAACTCACCCGCGATGTCGATGCGACGGTCGAGGCGATGCGCAACGCCTGCGGCGTGGAGAAGGTCGCTCTGCTCGGCTGGGGCGTCGGCGCCACGCTCATCCTGATGTACGCTTCCCTGTGGCCGGAGAAGGTGAGCCATCTCGTCCTCTACAATCCGCTCTACGGCGGGGGTGTCGATCACCCGCGCTATCGGGGCGCCGGACTTGCGGACCCGGAAAACCCGCTCCGCTTCAACACCGCCAAATTCGGCGGCTACAATTTCAATACGCTCGACCATCTTCTCGAGAAGTGGGACAGTTCGATCCCGATCGAGAACAAGGACGAATGGCGCGATCCTGCCGTCGCCACGGCCTTCGTCCAGGCGCTGAGCGACGGCGACCCCACCACCACGAGCCGCGATCCGCCGACCTTCCGCAGCCCCAACGGCATGCTCGAAGACAGTTTCTACATCGGCATCGGCGAAAAACTCGTCCATGCCAATCAGGTCCGATGCAAGGTCCTGATCGTGCGCGGCGAACTCGATTATTTCTCGCGCCCCGAAGATGTCGCCGAACTGCAGCGCGACCTTGTCAATGCGCAGGAAGTGCACGCCTTCGAGCCGAAGAACGCCACGCATTACGTCCTGCTCGACCGACCCGAACGCGGCCGCGACGCAACGCTGGCCAGGATCACGCAGTTCCTGAGCTGATCGTCGATCTTAACTGGGCCTGAGAGTCCCTGCACGAAACCGTTCAAGATTTTCGATCACCCTGCCGGCCAGACGCGCCATGCTGGCCGTGCTGCCGCCACCACCGCAATGGGGCGAAATGATGATGTTTGGAGCGCCCCAAAGCGGGTCGGTCGGCGGCAGCGGTTCGGGATCCGTCACATCGATGCCGGCGCCGGCGATCTTCCCGGCCTGCAACGCCTCGAGAAGCGCGGCCTGGTCGATGATCGCGCCGCGCGCCACGTTGATGAGATAGGCCGACGGCTTGCAGACGGCGAATTCCGCAGCCCCGATGAGGCCGCGCGTCTCATTCGTCTGGGCGATCGTAATGACGATGAAGTCGGCGCGCCCAAGAACCTCCTTCAATTCCGTCAGAGGATGGACCTCGTCGACAAGCGGATTTTCCTTAGGCGTGCGGGTCGCCGTGATGACAGTCATGCCGAACACCTTGGCCCGCTTGGCGACTTCCAGGCCGGCATGGCCCAGGCCGACGATCGCCAGCGTGCGGCCCTCGACCGAGCTCATCGCCGACGCACGGCCGCGTTCCCATTTGTGCGTCGGCGTAATCTGCGCCCAAAGAGGAATCTGCCGCGTGAAGGCCAGCAGGAACGCGAAAGCATGTTCGGCCAGTGCCGGGGAATGGGCGCCGGCCGGCCCCGTCACTACGATCCGCTCGGGAACCCTGGCGAGGTTGAAACCTTCGCGGCCGGCGGTGACGACGTGCAGCCACTTCAGTGACGAAGCCGAGCGCAACAGCTCGCCCACGTCCGCGGCCATATGTTCATGGGGATCGGGCGCCACGAGACCGTCGGCATCGACGAGCGCTGCCTTGAGCTCCTCGAAAGAGCGGACGATGGAGAGGTCGATATCCTTGACCGCCTTCAGTTTCGAGGTGATCGCAGGTTCGGCCAGAGCCATATGGGCCCAATAGACGATTTTCATGGAGGAGCCACTCCGAATGTCAAGTGACGTTACCCGGCCAACTGTTCCGGCGTCCAGGCGCCGGGATGACGCTTGCCGATGGTCGACAGTTCGCCGACGGTCATGCAACCGAGTTGCCCCAGGGTCGCACGCAGATCGTTCGCGTAGATATCGATCAGATGCGCCGGACCTTTCGGGCCCAGCGCACCGAGACTCCAGAGAAACGACTTACCGGCAAACGCGGCATCGGCGCCGCACGCGATGGCACGCGCCACATCGACGCCGGATCTGACACCGCTGTCGAGGATCAGCGTCGCCTTCTTGCCGACAGCGGCGCGGATCGCCGGCAGGGCGTCGATCGAGGCCGGCAAGGCATCGATCTGGCGGCCGCCGTGATTGGTGACGAACAGCCCCTCGACGCCCAGCGCCACGGCCCGCTCCGCATCGGCCGGATGCAGGACGCCCTTCAGCACCAGCGGGCCCTTCCAGACGTCCCGGTACTTGGCGATCTCCTCCCACGTGAAGGCGCCGCCCTGCTCCTGACGTATGAAGGCGGCAGATTCTTCAAGCGAGGTCAGGTTGGGCGGCATATACCGCCGCAACGCGACGAAGCGCGGGATGCCGTGTTTGGCGAGCGCATAGAGCCAGCGCGGCGATGTCATCGCATCGAGGCGCAGGCGCATCGTCAGTTTGAATGGATTGACGATGCCGCTCTTGACCTCGCGCGGGCGGATGGTGCGAACCGGCGTGTCGATCGTCAGCACCAGCGCATGCACGCCTACGGCCTGCGCGCGACGGGCGAGGTCGAGGCCGATCTTGTGATCGTTCTTGGCGAAGCGATAAAGCTGATACCAGAGCACGTCCGGCGCGATCTTGGCGGCCTGCTCGACATCGATGCCCGACAGTACGCCCAGCGTATAGGGCACACGCGCGGCCTGCGCCGCCGCGGCGAGATGCAGTTCGGCACCCGGATAGGCCGTTCCCGGACCGCCGATCGGCGCAATGCCGAGGGGTGCCGAATAGGGACGGCCAAACAGGAACGCGTCGACGGGCGGCGGCGAGACCACGCGACCATAGCGCGGCATCAGTTCGACCGCGTCGAGCGCATCCCAGTTGCGCTTGATGCCGATGTCCTGGCCGGCGCCGCCATCCATATATTCAAACGAGAAATTCGGCATGACCTTGCGGGCACGCGCGCGCAGATCGAATGCCGTCGGATACAGTTGCAAATTCATCGTCCCCCCGCCCGTTCCGGTTTGCGTGTTCTCGTTCATCGCCGAAGAGGCGTTGATAGTGGCTGCGTCACAGAAAGTACAGAATTTAGATGAGAGCAGCCTCCGTTCACCGGCGACATTTGGTGGACGCAGCAATCGATCGGATTGCTACAATCGACCCGAAACGACGGCATGATGGCGCGTGAAAAAATGCAGGCCACCGAGCACGAGCAGCACCGCCAGGGCCGCGAAGCCGAGCGACCAGTGAATGCCGATCCAGGCGCCGATCAAGCCGACGGAGACACCGCTGAACGCCCGCATGCCGAGCCCGGCCATATTGTAAAGGCCGATGACCTTGCCCCGATTTTCCGCCGGCGCATTCAACTGGACGAGGGTCTGCGCCATCGTGTTGAACGAAAGCTCGCAGAAGCCGGCGATGAAGAGCAGGCTGACTGCGACCGCAAAACTCCCCGCCAAGGCAAAACCGATGAGCGCAAGCGACCACAGGCCTGCGAGCAGCATCGCCAGTCTCGGCGTCGAGCGGACGGTCCCCAGACCTTCGAGGACGATGCCGGCGAGCAGCGCGCCGGCCGCATCGGCGGCCAGAAGCAGGCTATACAACAATCCCGGATCGCCATGACCGAGATCGTCCGCATATCCCGGCATCTGGGCGCTGTAGGCATTGCCGACCAGCAGCGAAGTCAGTCCCGCCAGCAATGTCATGGATGTCAGCACGCGGCTTGTACTGATCGAACGGATCGTCTGCACGATATCCGCCAGTCCACGCACGGCCTGCCTGGTGACCACGACGATGGCGCGCGGCGGCGCCCAGAACAGCCACACGAACATCGGCAGATAGAAGATGGTATTGAGGATGATGCCCTTCGAAGGCCCGAGCGCCAGCATGATCATGCCGCCGACCGCCGGCCCGACAAGCACACCGAGATAGCGCGCCATGGCGTTGAGCCGCACGGCGGACTGCAGATGTTGCGGCCCGGCGATGTCGTAGAGGAGCAGTTGGTTGGGTGTCTGCCAGAGGACGCCGGCGCAGCCGTGCACCACCAGGAGGAACATGGCGTTCCACACCGTCAGCAAATCGGTGACGAACAGGAAGGCCCATCCGGCCGACGCGAAGATGAACAGCGCCATGCCGCATTGAATGATGCGGCGCGGATCGAAGCGGTCGGCAAGGCCGCCGACCGTCACCGAAAACAGGAGGAACGGCAGCCAATGCGACAGCACCGCAAAACCGCCGAGGGCCGGCGAATGAAATTTCTGGAAGACATACCAGTAGCTGATGACGTGTTCGATATTATCGGCCATCATCGCGAAGACATACGAGATGAACTGCAGCCGGTATGCGGGATGCGCCATAGCGGCGAACGACGCCTTGGGCGCTTTTCCAGATGTATTTTCAATCACTGCCATTTTCCCGAACACTTCGATTGACCGGAGGGCCGTGCGCGACGCCACCGGTTTCATTGCAGGTTAAACGAGCCATCATGCTGCCGATGTGTCGCCGGTCAAAAATTCGGCGTCTGCGGTGTTGACAAGCAAGCTCCGTACCTCTCGGCTCAAGCGCGCTCCACCGCACGCGCAGCGGCGTCGATCGCAGCCGCGATTCTTTCCAGGGCATCGGCATCGGCCGGTCCCTGGCCGAGGCGCATGCGCAGGGCGAGGTTGAGATTTTCCATGGATCGCACCACCGGCGCCGGTGTGCCCGGCGGCGGACCTCCGCGCGTCGAGACCGTCCGCGACAGCAATGCGTCGGCCGCAACCCGATTGGCAATGAGGAAGGCCTCGCCTTCAGGCGTAATCTGGTAGCGCTTGCGGCCGGCATCCTCGGCCGTCACGTCGGTGTATCCGATGTCGACCAGCCAGGATAACGTCGGATAGATCACGCCCGGGCTCGGCGTATAGCTGCCGCCAAAGCGCTCCTCGATCACCTTGATGAGCTCGTAGCCGTGCCGCGGCCGCTCGCCGATCATCGCCAGAATGAGAAGCCGCAGTTCGCCATAGTCGAACATCCGTCCGTGCCGGCGAGCGCCGCGGTGCTGCCCGTCTGGATCGCTGCCCGGCCCTTCATGCCGATGAATTTTCATGCCCGCGATATATATCAAGATATATCTAAATTCAAGATATATCTCGATGTATTCCGGAATGGAAGAAGTGGACACCTCAACAACTAAGATCAGATAGATGCCGGCTTCACTCCGACGTGATGCCGGTCGACTCCAGGATTTTTCTGGTCGTGTCGTAATTATCGGCAAGCAGCTCTCCGAACGCCTTTGCCGTCATCGCCTTCGGCTCGACGCCCTGCAGGTCGATCTTTTCAGCCACATCGGGCATAGCGATGATCCTGGCCATGATGCCGTTGATCTTCTGTGTAATCTCGGCGGGCATATTGGCGGGCCCAAGAAGACCAAACCACGATGAGAATTCAAATCCCGGCAATCCGCTTTCATCGACCGTGGGAACATCCGGAAGCGACGCAATGCGGTGCTTCGAGACGACGGCGAGAACGCGCAGGTCTGGATTGGCGATGAACCCTTGCGAACCAAGCGTCGGCACGATGAGAATTTGCGTATCTCCGCGCATCGTGCTGTTCAACGCTTCCGCCGTGCTCTTGTAGGGCACGTGCACGAGATTGAGATCGGCGCGGCTGGCAAAGTAGGCCGAGGCAAGATGGGTGGCACTACCGACGCCGGCAGATGCATAATTGAGCTTGCCGGGATTTTTCTTCGCATAGGCAATGAGCTCGGCCGCCGACTTCGCCGGCACGCCGGCATTGACGAGGAGCAGATAGCCGCCCGTGCCCACATGGGCCACCGGCGTGAAATCCTTGATCGGATCGATCGGGCTTTTCTTGTTGAGCAGGGCGCTGATGACATGGCTGGAGGCCGCCATCAGCAAGGTCGTGCCATCCGGCGTCGACCGCGCCACATATGTCGCGCCGACGGCCGAACCGGCGCCGGCACGGTTCTCGATGATGACCGTACCGCCGAGGAGGTTGCCCAGTTCCGGCGCGATGACCCGCGCCAGCACGTCCTGTCCGCCACCCGGCGCGAACGGCACCACGATCTTGTAAAGATTGGTCTGCGCCGCAGCAATCTGGAGCGTTGCGCACAACGCCACAAGACCTAAGAACAATCTCATCACAGGCTTGCCCATATCAGCTTCCCTCCCTTGTGTTTATTCAGTCCAGAAACAGCTGGGGTTATCTGGACAAGGCCGGATAAAGCTGCTCAGCGGTGCGGTGAAAGATCCAGTCCTGGTCCGTCTCCGACAGAAATGCCATCGCCCCTCGGCTTTCTTCGACGATGCGTTTGAGCGAGGCGTCGGACGTGGGGAAATTGGAGCCCCATGCGATGCGCGAAGCGCCGAAAACCTCCACGACCTTTCTGAAGAAGGGCTCGAACGGGCCGCCGCCCTCGGCGATCATCCGCACATTCCGGATCGTCGCCTTGAGATAGACATTGGGGTAGGCCGCGAGATCGAACAACGGCTGCGCGGCGGCATAAGGAGCACCATCGCGCGCATCCGGCGAGCCCAGATGATCAAGGATCACCGCGACGCGGGAAAAGCGGTCGAGCAGTGTCTTGAGCTGGTCGACCGCCGTCAGTTTCATTTGCACGCAAACCGGAATGCCGAGATCCTGCGCGCAGGCCCAGGCCGGAAATGTCCGCGGATCGTCCAGCCAGCCGGCCTGCTGCGGCATCGTGCTGCCGGTCGTGAACAGCCGCAGGCAGGACAGGCCCTTGCCCACCCACATCCGGATCTGTTCGGGCGCATCCTCGTGCAGCACATCGACCGAGAAGACGCCGGCGAACCGATCGGGATAGGCGCTTACGGCATCGGCAACCAGAGAATTGTCGTATCCGTAACAGGTGGACGCCTGCACAAGCGCCGAACGCTTGACGCCCGCTTCATCCATGGCCTCGATCATCTGCGCCGGCGTGACAGGCCGGTCGCGCGCCCAATCCGACAGCACGCCTCCCAGCGGATCGCGCGGATAGCGTACCTCGTCAGGCGAAATGACATGAGGATGAATATCTACATTGTCGCTTGGCATCGTCCGGCGGCTCCTTGAAATCAAGCGCCTTGTTAACGAAGTCATTTTGCCAAAGCCACCCCGACAACGCCGATTATGTTTATTTTGCCGCCGGCCTGGTCACGAAAAGGCGAGAAACGTCATTCGACACGCCGTCGTAGTAACCGGCGGCCCGCCTTACGATAACCACTTGTCATGCCCGGCGGCGGCCAAGGAACTCCAATCGCCTTCAGGCATTTCTCTTTCGGATAGCTCAGACAGCGAAAAACCATGGCTGCCGCCGGGGCGACGACGCGCCTGCATCCGCCGCTCACATTCCTGGCGGCAAGCCATTTTATATCGCAGCGCACTGGAACTTCGAGGAAGCCCGAGGGTTGTCAAAGGTCTCAAATGGGGATTCCGTGGCGGTCAAACGAAACGCGTTGGTTGCAAAAAGGTCTGGACGAACGGTTTCTCCGTCCCCCTACCAGCACGCCGCCAACGTCTCCTCCTCAACACAGCCGTCGATATTCTGCTTTGATCCGAAATTGGCGGGCCCGCTATCGCGATGGGATGCCCATTTGGATCGGGCGGCAGGCCTAGGATTTACGCACGCGCTGTTCGAAAGCCCCGGCGCAATCGACGCTACGCCATCTTCGAATTTCAATGACTCGCTTCCGGCATTTGTGCAGCTGTGCGCCGCAAGACGGCTGAAACCATTGGCGGATATCAAGATCGGTGGGAGCGCCTCATCGCCTTCTCTGCGCTGCAGTCGGGACGGCGTTCTGGCGCCGCGAATTTCACAATCCATAAATCTGGATCGCTCGACCGATCCAGCCCTTCCTGAAGATTTGATCGCCATCTCGAGATCGATGGTCGATCAGCTTATCGCCGCAGGCCTGTCCGGCATACGATGCCAGAGCAGTTTTCCGCTACCGCTGCGCATCTGGCACTCCATAGTTCGGGACCGCGATCTGCCCGCTGACTGGATATCCATCGGATGGCTGTTTAGCCTGCAACGCTCGGAAAAGATAGCCGCGCTGGCGGCATTCGATTTCATACCGTCGTCGACGGCCTGGTGGGACGGAAGCTCCAGTTGGCTCGTTGAAGAATACAATGACCTGAGACCGCACGGCCGCCTGCTCGCATTTCCGCACGATTCGCTCATCCGAAAGCGCTCGCCAATTGATCCGCAAGAGCGCCTGGCAGAATGCAGCTTCCGCGTCGCAACCTCGGCAATGCTCGCCGACGGCTGGTTGATGCCGATGGCTTATGAACATGGCGTCATCAATTCAGACCTGCGCGTCTACACGGCACCCAAGGACTTCGAACAACTCGTCGAAAGCTCGCCGATCGATCTGACGCAGCAGATCATCGAGGCAAATCGGCAGCAAAAAATGCTGGCAAATACCGCCAGCTATATGCGCCAGATTGCGCACGAGCCGCATATGACGACAATTCATCGGCCGGATCGCGATGGGCCCGGCCATATGATCGCGATCAACGCCGGCAATCGCGTGACCGATGCCGATCTCCGCCAATCGAGCGCGCGGATCGGTGCCACCATCGCCACGGCACCACGGCTGGCGATAGAGCCCCACAGCCTCCTCGTCCTCGAACTGCGGCCGACCGCACCCGTCGTGCAGCCAGACGCCGAAGCCCCATCCGTCGACGCGGCCATTGCCTCGCCGAGAATAGCGATCGAAAAAATCACGCCGACCGCCGAAGACGGAAAATACCCCGTCAAACGGATCGTCGGCGACATTGTCAGCGTCGAGGCCGACATATTTTCCGACGGCCATGAGGTTCTGGCGGCCGAATTGACATGGAAGCCCGGCGATGATGCGACGATCGAACGCGCGCCCATGCGGTTTGTACAGAATGATCGCTGGATTGCCGAGTTCCCGCTGCTGCGTCCGGGGCGGCATTCGTTCGTAATCGAAGCATGGCTGGATCGTTTCGGCAGCCTTCGGCGCGATCTCGAAAAGAAATTCAGCGCCGGCGTGGAAATATCGCAGGAGGTAGCCGAAGGCCGCCGCCTGATCGAAGCGGCCATCAAGCGCTCAAAAGGCCGACTGGCCGCCGGCTTGCGCGCACAATTGAAGAAACTGGACAAGACCGACCCGGTAACCGTGCTTCTGTCGACGGATCTCCTTCAAGCAATGCAGGAGGCCGACGACCGTCCGTTCGCAACCGGCCGCGAGCGGTCCTTTGCGGTGGACGCCGATCGGGAGGCTGCGGCTTTCGCAAGCTGGTATGAACTCTTTCCCCGTTCGATGAGCGGGCGCGCGGAGCAGCATGGAACGTTTCGGGACGTCATCGCGCGCCTGCCCGCCATCCGGGCCATGGGTTTCGATGTGCTCTATTTTCCGCCGATTCATCCCATCGGCCGCCGTAACCGCAAGGGCCGCAACAATGCGCTGACCGCGGCTCCCGGCGACCCCGGCAGTCCTTATGCTATCGGCTCCGGGGAAGGCGGCCATGAGGCCATCCATCCGGAACTTGGAACCTTCGAGGACTTCCAGGCGCTGGTGCGCAAAGCCCGCGAAACCGGCCTGGAGATAGCCCTGGATTTCGCGATCCAGTGTTCGCCGGACCATCCGTGGATCAAGCAGCATCCGGAATGGTTTCAATGGCGTCCCGACGGCTCGATGAAATATGCCGAGAACCCGCCGAAAAAATACGAGGATATTGTCAACGTCGACTTCTATGCCGAGGGTGCCAAGCCTTCGCTATGGCTCGCGCTGCGCGACATCGTGCAAGGATGGGTTGATCTCGGCGTTCGGACGTTCCGCGTCGACAATCCCCACACCAAGCCGTTTCCATTCTGGGAGTGGTTGATTGCCGATATCCGTGTACGCGATCCCGGCGTCATTTTTCTTGCCGAGGCCTTCACGCGTCCGAAAATCATGTACCGTCTTGGCAAGATCGGCTTCTCGCAATCCTACACATATTTTACATGGCGAAATACGAAGGCTGAGATCATTGAGTATATATCGGAGCTGACCCAACCGTCCGTTGCCGACATCTACCGGCCCCATTTCTTCGTCAATACGCCCGACATCAATCCTTATTTTCTTCAATCGTCGGGCCGTTCCGGTTTCCTGATCCGGGCCGCCATGGCGGCGACACTGTCGGGTTTATGGGGCGTCTACTCCGGTTTCGAACTCTGTGAAGCCGCCGCTCTGCCCGGCCGGGAAGAATATCTGGACAGCGAAAAATACGAAATCAGGGTTCGTGATTTCGATGCCGCCGGCAACATCATTCCCGAGATCACGAAGCTCAATGCCTTGAGAAACGCCCACGCAGAGCTGCAAAGCCACGTCTACACAAAATTCCATCACGCCGGCAATGACAACATATTGTACTTTGGGAAGCAGATTGCCGGGCGCCCGGAGATTGTTCTCGTCGCCATCAATCTCGATCCTCACGCGCCTCAGTCAGCAGCAGTCGAAATCCCGCTCTGGGACCTGGGCCTACCGGATGACGGCACGGCGTCTGCGGAGGATCTGATGACGGGTCAACGTTTCAGCCTGCATGGAAAATTTCAAACGATGGCGCTCACCCCTGCGATGCCTTTCGCAATCTGGAAGCTTGTCCCGGAGGGCCGTCCATGAGCTCGCTTGCAGAAATCTCGAGCCACGAAACCAGAGCGCCGAATCTGTCCCTGGAGCCGCTCTGGTACAAGGATGCCATCATCTATCAGCTCCATGTGAAATCGTTCGCCGATGCGAACAACGACGGGATCGGCGATTTTTCCGGACTGATATCGCGCCTGGATTACATCGCCGGCCTCGGCGTCAACACCATCTGGCTCTTGCCGTTCTATCCCTCGCCGCGCCTCGACGATGGCTACGATATCTCCGAGTATAAGGGGGTCCATCCGGACTACGGCCGGATAGGCGATGTCAAACGCTTCATTCGCTTGGCGCACGACCGAGGCATCAAGGTCATCACCGAGCTGGTAATCAATCATACATCCGATCAGCATCCCTGGTTCCAGCGCGCACGCCGGGCAAAGCCTGGCAGCGCCCATCGGGACTTTTATGTCTGGTCGGACAATGATCAGAAATATGCCGGAACGCGCATCATCTTCCTGGATACGGAACGGTCCAACTGGACCTGGGATCCTGTTGCCAACGCCTACTTCTGGCATCGGTTTTACTCGCACCAGCCCGACCTCAATTTCGACAATCCCGCCGTTCTCTCCGCCGTCCTGGACGTCATGCGGTTCTGGCTCGATCTCGGCATCGATGGACTTCGTCTGGATGCCGTTCCCTATCTCATCGAGCGCGACGGCACCAGCAACGAGAACCTTCCCGAAACGCACACCATTCTCAAGCAGATACGCAAGACCCTCGACGAAGAATACGAAGGCCGCATGCTGCTCGCCGAGGCCAATATGTGGCCGGAGGATACGCAGACCTACTTCGGCGCCGGCGACGAATGTCATATGGCGTTCCATTTCCCGCTGATGCCGCGCATGTATATGGCCATCGCGCAGGAAGACCGGTTTCCGGTGACCGACATCATGCGCCAGACGCCTGATATTCCGGAGAAATGCCAATGGGCGATCTTCCTGCGCAATCACGACGAGCTGACGCTCGAAATGGTGACAGACAAAGAGCGCGACTATCTCTGGGAGTTCTATGCCACCGACCGGCGGGCGCGCCTGAATCTCGGCATCCGGCGACGGCTGGCGCCGCTGCTGGAACGCGATCGACGCCGCATCGAGCTGATGAACAGCATGCTGCTGTCGATGCCGGGAACGCCGGTCATCTATTACGGCGACGAGATCGGCATGGGAGACAATATTTTTCTTGGCGATCGCAACGGCGTTCGGACGCCTATGCAATGGTCCCCGGACCGTAACGGCGGCTTCTCGCGCGCCGATCCCGCCAGCCTTGCGGTGCCGCTGATCATGGATCCTCTTTACGGGTTCCAGGCCATCAATGTCGAAGCGCAGAATCACGACGCCCATTCGCTGCTCAACTGGACGCGCAGAATATTGTCGGTTCGAAAGGAGCACAGCGCTTTCGGGCGCGGCAGCCTGCGGTTCCTCTATCCCAAGAACCGAAAAGTGTTCGCCTATCTGCGTGAATATGGCGACGAGATCATCCTTTGCGTCGCAAACCTTTCGCGGTCGGCGCAGGCGGTCGAGCTGGACCTGTCGGAATTCGAGGGCCGCGTCCCTGTCGAACTGCTCGGCAATTCCACGTTCCCGCCCATCGGTCGGCTTCCCTATATGCTGACGTTGTCTCCCTACGGCTTCTTTTGGTTCGTGCTTGCCAGCAACGCATCGTCGCCGTCCTGGCATACGCCGGCACCCGAGCCCATGCCCGAATTCATCACCTTCGTGCTCCGCAGCGGCCCGGAGGATATGGTGACGCCAGCTCACCGCGAACTCTTTGAAAGGGAAGTCCTGCCGGCCTATCTGACCAAGCGCAGATGGTTTGCGGCAAAGGACCAAAAACTGCTGTCCGCGCGCGTGGCGTTGACCATACGCATCGGCAAAAGCCGCGAAATGGCGCTGGTGGAGATCGAAGCGGTCACCGATGGCAGCGGAACCCAGCTCTATCTGCTGCCGCTTGGCATCAGTTGGGATGACACGGTATCGATATCACTGCCGCAGCAGCTTGCTTTGGCCAGGGTGCGGCGCGGCCGTCGGACGGGCTATCTGACGGATGCCTTCGCTCTGCCGGAATTCATTCTGGAACTCATTGAGCTTTTTAATTCCAGCGGGCAGATCAACGCCTCCCGTGGCCAGGCGACGTTTATCGGCACCGACGCTCTTCGGGCGATGAAGATCAGTCCGCAGGCGCCCGTCCGCTGGCTGTCCGCCGAACAGTCTAATTCCTCGCTCGTCATCGACGACAAAGCCGTCCTGAAACTGTTTCGGCGCATCGTGCCGGGACAGCATCCGGAAGCCGAAATGACACGTTTCCTGACAGATAATGGCTTCACCAATTCGCCTGCCCTTTTGGGCGAACTCGTGCATCAGGTCGACGAAACGCCACAGGTTTTTGCCGTTCTCCAGGCTTACATAGGTGGTGAAGGCGACGCCTGGAACTGGACGATGTCCTTCCTCGATCGCGTCGCCGACGAACTGACGCGGCATGAAATCAAGCCCGCCGAACTTATGGAACCCTACATTGGATTTGCCGAACAGCTCGGCCGGCGATTAGGCGAAATGCATCGCATCCTGCGCGAGACAAAAGCCAGGAATTTTGCCCCCGCCATCGCCGACAAAGCGCAGGCGGCAGCATGGCAAAAGCGAATCAAGGCCCGCGTTCTCAGCGCTATCGATGCGGTGGAAGCGAGACTTCCGACCTTTGATGAAACGACACGGTCCATTGCCGGAAAAATCCTCGACAGGAAGGACGACGTCCTTTCGGAGATTGACCGCCTGTCCGCGAAAGGCGTTGGCTCGACGCTGCACAGGATCCACGGCGACCTTCACCTGGGCCAGGTGCTGGTGTCGAGCGGCGACGCATTCATTATCGATTTCGAGGGCGAACCTTCCCAGCCGCTGGAGGAGCGCCGCGCCAGGGACAGCGGCTGGCGCGATGTCGCCGGCATCCTGCGCTCATTCGATTACGTGGTGGCAGCGAGCCGCAAGCACGGCGGTGTCGTCGCGACGGACCGCTATACCGAATTCGTCGCCGCGTTCCAGTCGGACGTCTCCACCCGCTTCATGAGATCCTATCTGACAGCCGCCGGGTTGACGGATGGCGCAGCTGATCTGTCGCTTCTGCGGCTGTTCCTGATCGAAAAGGCCGCTTACGAGATCATCTATGAACTGGGCAACCGTCCCGAATGGCTGAACGTGCCACTGGCCGGATTTTCCGCGATCCTTCAGGACAAATCTCTCGAAAGCCTGATACCCAAAGAAACATTGCGCGTGGGTGCCGAATGAGCGCCCCGCCCGTATTGGAACCACACCTTGAATGGGCGCTGGCGAACGCACAGCTCGATGATCCCTTCGCCATCCTCGGTCCTCATACGGACGCCGATGGAACCTATCTACGCGTGTATGTCCCGGGCGCTATCGCGGTTCATGTCTTGATGGACGGACAGGCGCCGATTGATTTGAACGCCGTGGCATCACCCGGCCTCTTCGTCGGCCGCCTGCCGGGTCCTTCGAGCTACCTTCTTGAGATCGTCTGGCCGGCGGCGGCCCAGATCACCGAAGATCCCTATTCATTTCCGCCGATGTTGAGCGACGTCGATCTTTATCTGATCAACGAAGGCCGACATTTCGAACTGGGCCGCACGCTGGGCGCGCATGTATGCCGCAACGGCGGTGTTACCGGAACCCGTTTTGCCGTCTGGGCGCCGAACGCGCGCAGCGTTTCCGTGGTGGGCGATTTCAATTCCTGGGACGGACGCCGCCATCCCATGCGGCGGCGCGGTTCAAGCGGCGTTTGGGAACTCTTCCTGCCCCGGATTGGCGAAGGCGCCCGTTATAAATATGAGATCGTCGCCCGCGACGGCAGGCGCTTGCCTCAGAAGGCGGACCCGGTCGCGAATGCAACCGAGCTTCCGCCTCGCACGGCCTCGGTTGTGCCGAGTCCCCGCCTCCATACCTGGAACGACGAGGACTGGCTCAAGCAGCGCGCACTGCGTCAAGGGCCTTCCTCTCCCATGAGCATCTACGAGCTGCACGCGGGATCCTGGCTTCGGCCATCCGGTTCAAACGAACTGTTCGACTGGATCGATCTTGCTGAACGGATCATTCCCTATGTGAAGGGCCTGCATTTTACCCATGTAGAGCTGATGCCGGTCGCCGAACATCCCTTCAGCGGCTCGTGGGGCTATCAGCCTCTCAGCCTTTTTGCACCGTCGCGGCGCTTCGGCGATCCAGGCGATTTCCGCATCTTCGTCGATGCCTGTCACCGGGCCGGGCTCGGCGTGCTCGTCGACTGGGTGCCTGCACATTTCCCATCCGACGCACATGGCTTGGCGCAGTTCGACGGAACGTTCCTCTATGAGCATCAGGATCCGCGCGAGGGCTTTCATCAGGACTGGAATACGCTCATCTACAATCTCGGCAGACGCGAGGTTGGCGGGTTTCTGATCGCCAGCGCTCTGCATTGGCTGGAATATTTTCACGTCGACGGCCTGCGCGTCGACGCTGTCGCCTCCATGCTCTACCGCGATTACAGCCGCCAGCCGGGCGAATGGATTCCCAACCGGTATGGCGGCCGCGAGAACCTTGAAGCGGTCGATTTTCTACGGCACCTGAATTCCGTCGTGGCGGAGCGCTGTCCGGGGACGATCATGGTCGCCGAGGAATCGACCGCCTGGCCCGGCGTGACGAAGCCGGTTTCGGAAGGCGGCCTTGGCTTCTCCTACAAATGGAACATGGGATGGATGAACGACACGCTCGGCTATGTCAGGCGTGATCCCATCTATCGCAGGCATCATCATTCCGAGATCACATTCGGCCTCATCTATGCCTTCTCGGAACATTTCATCCTGCCGCTGTCACATGATGAGGTCGTCCATGGCAAGAGGTCGCTGATCGGCAAGATGCCCGGCGACACCTGGCAGAAATTCGCGACACTGCGGGCCTATCTGGCGTTCATGTGGGGCCATCCAGGCAAGAAGCTCCTCTTCATGGGCAGCGAGATCGCGCAGGAGCGGGAATGGAATGCGGATACCGAACTCGACTGGCATCTCCTGGAGAACGGCAACAACGGCGGCATCCAGAAACTCGTGCGAGACCTGAACGCGCTCTACCTGAGCGCACCTGCCCTGCACCAGCTCGATGCGACACCTGACGGCTTCGGATGGCTTGTGGGTGATGACAGTGAGAACAGCGTGTTCGCCTTCATCCGATACGGCAGCACCGGCGGACCGGTCATCGTGGTGGTGAACATGACGCCCGTCATGCGCTCGGGCTATCGCATCGGCGTCCCCCATGGCGGCCTCTGGCGGGAAGTCCTCAACACGGATGCTGCTACTTACAACGGGACGAACGTCGGCAATTACGGCGGTACTTTTGCACAAGCGGTCGGCAGGAACGGGCAGGACCATTCCATCGATATCACCCTGCCGCCGCTCGCAACCCTGTTCTTCAGGCACGAAGGAGACCTTGATGGGAATGGCTGAACGCTTGGAATCCGGCCATCCCTACCCTCTCGGCGCCACATGGGACGGACTGGGCGCCAATTTTGCGGTGTTCTCCGCCAACGCTGAACGCATCGACCTCTGCTTGTTCGATCCATCCGGACGCCGGGAACTTGAGCGACATACCCTGCCGGAATGCACCGACGAAGTCTGGCACGGCTATCTCCCTAACGCGCCTCTGGGCCTGCTCTACGGATTTCGCGCCCACGGCAGATATGAGCCCGAGCAGGGGCATCGCTTCAATCCCAACAAGCTGCTGCTGGACCCCTATGCCAAGGAGGTCTTCGGCGAGGTCAAATGGGCGGATGCGCTGTTCGGCTATCGCGTCTCATCGGGCCGGCGCGCGGATCTGTCATTTGACCGGCGCGACAGCGCCGCAGCCATGCCGAAGGCGGTTTTGACGGACGACAGTTTCAACTGGGGCTCGGACACGCCGCCGGGCACCCCCTGGTCGGACACCGTGATCTACGAAGCGCATGTCCGTGGTCTCTCGATGCTGCGCGAAGATATCCTGCCGCACCGGCGCGGCACATTCGAGTGCCTGGCCGATCCCATCTTCATCGATCACATTCGCCGGCTTGGCGTCACCGCGATTGAGCTCCTGCCGATCCATGCCTTCGTTCAGGACCGGCATTTGATATCGAAAGGTCTGCGCAACTATTGGGGCTACAACACCCTTGCGTTTTTCGCCCCCGAACCGCGCTACCTCTCCCAAGGCGGACGCAATGCCTTCAAGGTGGCGATCAGACGGCTGCATGCCGCCGGCATCGAAGTCATCCTGGACGTGGTCTATAATCACACGGCGGAAGGCAGCGAACTCGGCCCGACGTTCTCGTTCCGCGGCCTCGACAATCGGTCTTACTATCGCCTGCAGAGCGACAACCCGCGCTATTGCGTGAACGATACCGGCACCGGAAACACGCTCAACCTGTCCCATCCCCGCGTCCTGCAGATGGTGATGGACTCGCTGAGATATTGGGTCGATATCTTTCACATTGACGGCTTTCGCTTCGACCTGGGCGTGACCCTGGGACGCGAAGACACGGGCTTCGATCCAGGCTCCGGATTTTTCGACGCCCTGCGGCAGGATCCGACTCTGGCGCGCACCAAGCTCATTTCAGAGCCTTGGGATATCGGACCGGGCGGCTATCAACTGGGACAGCATCCGCCGGGCTTTGCCGAATGGAATGACCGTTATCGCGATACGGTGCGCCGCTTCTGGCGCGGCGATAGTGGGCAACGTGCCGACCTGGCGGCGCGCCTGTCCGGCTCAGGCGACATATTCGATCATCGCGGCCGCCGGCCCTGGTCTTCCGTCAATTTTATTGCAGCCCATGACGGTTTCACCATCGCCGACATCGTTAGCTACGAGACCAAGCACAATGAAGCCAACGGCGAAGACGGTCGCGATGGCCACAGTGAGAACCATTCCGCCAACTGGGGCACGGAAGGGCCTACCGACAACGAGGATATCCTTCACCAGCGCGCAAAATTGCAAAGAGCCCTGCTGACGACGCTTGCGTTTTCGCAAGGGACGCCGATGATCCTCGCCGGCGACGAGTTCGGCCGCACCCAGCGCGGCAATAACAATGCCTATTGCCAGGATAACGAGATTTCCTGGCTCGACTGGACCATGCTCGAAACCGATGCCGGCCGGTCACTGCTGCTTTTCACGCGCCGGCTTCTGGAGCTGCGCCGTCGCTATCCGGTCCTGCGTTGCAAGACCTTCCTGCACGGCTCAGTCGAAATCGCGCCCGGCATCAACGACATTTCCTGGTTCGACGAGAGAGCGGAAACCTTGTCACAGGACAACTGGAACGATGCCGAAGCACGTCTTCTGACCCTGCGCAGATCCGCCGCAGCGGATGACGGAACCACCTCGGTTCTGACTTTGATGCTCAATGCGACCGGCGAAGATCGAAGCTTCGCCCTGCCGGATCCGGGAACCGCCATAAGACTGATCGATTCGGCAGATCCCGACGCGCCTGAGCAGAAGTTCATCAACGAAGTCAATGTATCCGCCCATTCCGCCGTCCTTATGTTGAGCACTCTTGCGCGCGATGGCGAACCGCGGGCTCCCGAACCATGAGGTTCGGACCTTCATTCCAGGCAGACGCGACAGGTTTCTCGCTTTGGGCGCCTTCCGTCGAGGCCGTTGATATCGAGCTACAGGGGCGCGGCCGCTTCGCCATGGTCCGAAACGATGAAGGCTGGTTCAGCTTCCGTGAGCGCTGTGAAGCTGGAACGAAATATCGCTTCTGCCTCGAAGATGGACTTTGCTTTCCCGACCCAGCGTCTTGGCGCCAGTCCGGAGGCGTGCATGGCTGGAGCGTCGTCGTCGATCCCGACGCGTACCGCTGGCAAAATCCGGGCTGGCGCGGAAGGCCATGGCGGGAAGCGGTCGTCTATGAGGCCCATGCCGGCCTCATGGGTGGCTTTGAAGGCGTGCGCCGACGTCTGCCGGAGCTTGCCCGCCTCGGCATAACCGCCATAGAGCTGATGCCGATCGGCGATTTCCCGGGAAGTCGCAACTGGGGCTATGACGGCGTTCTGCTCTACGCGCCGGCCGAGGCCTATGGCACTCCAGAGGAATTGAAGGCGCTCATCGATGCCGCGCACGGCCTCGGCATGATGGTTCTTCTCGATGTCGTCTACAATCATTTTGGTCCGGACGGAAACTACCTCAATCGGATAGCCTCCGGATTTTTTCATGCCGAGGATCACACGCCCTGGGGCAGCGCCATCGCCTTCGATGATCCGCTCGTCGCCGGTTTCTTCGTTCAGAATGCATTGCTGTGGCTGAACGAATACCGCTTCGACGGCCTGCGGCTCGATGCCGTGCACGCCATCAGGCCGGCCCCGGCTCTGCGCCGGCTCGGCCAGGCCATTCGCAGCGGCGTCAGCAGCGACAGGCAGGTCCATCTTGTGATCGAGAACGAGAACAACGAGGCAGCGCTGCTGCCGGAGCCCTTCGATGCACAATGGAACGACGATTTCCATCATTGCATCCATGTTCTGCTGACGAACGAAACGGATGCTTACTATGCGGACTATGAGACCGGCACGGCCGACAAACTGGCGCGCTGCCTGGCGTCCGGCTTTGCCTATCAGGGCGAACATTCGCCAAACCTTCAAAGACCGCGGGGAAGCCCGGCCGACGACATACCTTTGACATCCTTCATCAGCTTCATTCACAATCACGATCAGATCGGAAACCGGGCGCTGGGGGAAAGACTGGCGCAACTGGCCGCACCCGATGCGTTCAGAGCCGCGATCACGCTGACCCTGTTGTGCCCGCATATTCCGATGATCTTCATGGGCGACGAATTCGGCAGCCGTTCGCCATTCCTGTTCTTTACCGATCACAACGCCGCGCTTGCGGAGGCCGTGCGAGACGGACGACGCAACGAATTCCGCCATTTTCCCGCGTTCCAAAGCGAGCAGGACCGATCGCGGATACCCGACCCGAACGACGAGGATACGTTCCGGCAATCGATACCGAAGCCCGACAACAGCGGATTCGACTGGTCCAGCTTCTATCGCACACTGCTCTCATTGAGGTCGCGCTTCGTAACGCCGTATCTGGACGGCGCCCGAACAATCGAGGCGCGGGCACTGTCGGACTGTTCGGTGATGGCCGCCTGGCGTCTCGGTAACGCCAGCGAATGGATGCTCGCCGCAAACTTCGGGCTTGTACATCTACCGTTCCAGCCCGAACGCGATCTTCACCTCTTGTCGCCGTCAGTAAGCTCTTATGGTGGCAGCCTGCCGCCGCAAACGACATTGGCCTGGATGAAATTGCCATGACTCCCCGCGCGACGTATCGGCTCCAGTTCAACAAGCACTTCACGTTTGCGGACGCCACGGCCATCATTCCCTATCTGGCTGCATTGGGTGTCAGCCATGTCTACGCCTCCCCGATCCTGGCGGCGCGCGCGGGCTCTACTCATGGGTACGACGTCGTCGATCCTTGCAGGATCAACCCCGAACTCGGCGGCGAAACGGGCGTGCGGGAGTTCGTCGCGGCCCTGCACGCAAAAGACATGGGCCTGATCGTCGACATCGTTCCCAATCACATGGGCGTGGGTGGTGGCGACAATCTGTGGTGGCTCGATGTGCTGCGCAACGGCGTCAACAGCCCCTATGCGCCCTTTTTTGATATCGACTGGACACCGCTGAACCGAGCGCTGACCGGAAAGGTTCTCGCCCCGTTCCTGGGCGAGCCTTACGGGACATGTCTCGAGAAGGGCGACCTGCAACTGCGCAAGGACGAGCGGCACGGATGGGCTGTGTTCTATCACCAGCACGTCTTTCCCATCAGGACCGTCGATGCCGAGAAGTTCGACGAGGATCCCGATGCCGCGCTCGCGCAGCACGATCCTGCGACGCCCGAAGGCCGGGACAACCTGCACAGCCTGCTGGAGCGCCAGTATTACCGTCTGGCGTGGTTCCGCACGGCCGGCGACATGATCAACTGGCGGCGATTTTTCGACGTTACGGAACTGGCGACGTTACAGGCGGAGCGCTGGGACGTCTTCCAGCAGAGCCACGAACTCATCCTCAACCTCTACGCCGAAGGCCTGATCGACGGCCTCCGGATCGATCACATTGACGGGCTCGCCGACCCCGCCGGCTACTGCCAGAGATTGCGGGCCGCGCTTGCGGAACGTCAGGACCAGCGGCCTGCGAGCCAACGGCAGCGCGCCTGGGTTGTCGTCGAAAAGATTCTCGCGCCCGATGAAGAGCTCGATCCCTCCTGGGACATGGACGGAACCACGGGCTATGATTTCATGAATGAGGTGAGCCTGCTGCTGCACGATGCCGCCGGCAGCCAGGCGCTGTGCCGCGACTGGGCAGCCCGTACCGGACGACCGGCGCAATTCGCCCGGCAGGAATATGCCGCGCGCCGGGAGATCGTCGTGCGCGCCTTCAGCGCACAACTGGATAGTGCCGTCGACGCCCTGGGCCGCATCGCCGATCTCACCACGAATGATCGCGACCTTTCCCGCGCAGCGCTGCGCCGCTGCCTCGTCGAGATTCTCGGCTGCTTTCCGCGCTACCGCTCCTACGCCGCGCAGACCGATGAAAATCCGGATGCTGCCGCACCTCTTCGGGAAGCTATCGACGCGGCCAGGCCGCTGTGTTTTCCGAGCGACCGTGAACATCTGGACCGGATATTCGACTGGCTCGGAAGCTTCCGGAAAGACATGCCGAATGCGACGTTGCGCCGGCTCGCCATCCGGCGGTTCGAACAGTTGAGCGCGCCGGTGGCTGCAAAAGCGGTGGAAGATACGGCCTTCTATCGCCACGGTCCGATCCTGTCGCGCACCGACGTCGGCTTCGATCCGGGCCGCGGCGGCTTTTCCGTCCGCGCGTGGCATGAGCGCTGCCTGCGCCGCGTCCAGAGCACGCCGTTTGCGCTTCTGGCAACCGCGACCCACGACCATAAACGCGGCGAAGACGTGCGCGCCCGCCTTGCCGTTCTTTCGGAACAGCCCCAGGCATGGACCACGAAGCTCTCCGAATGGATGACCGCGCTCGGAGAGATCACGGCCGAGGACGCTTCCATCGATCCGGCCGACCTCATCATGATGCTGCAGACGGTCGTCGGCATATGGCCTGAGGAACTGCAGCCCGATGATCATCGCGCTTGCGAAGATTTTGCCGAGCGGATCAGGACCTGGCAGTTGAAGGCACTCAGGGAAGCAAAATTGCAGACGTCCTGGGAAGCTCCCGACGAAGCCTACGAAGCCGCTGTCTTGGACCTGACCTCGCAACTGCTTCTCGGCAGCACGCTGTCGGCAACCAGATCGAGCATCTTCCGCTTCGTCAAATCCCTGCTTCCGGCAGCGCGTGACAAAACCCTCGCCCAAACCGTCCTGAAGCTGTGCGTGCCGGGCGTTCCCGATATCTATCAAGGCGCCGAGTTCCTGGATTTGAGTCTGGTCGATCCCGACAATCGCCGGCCGGTCGACTATGCGGCACGGGCCACGGCGCTTACGAGCCCGCCAGCGGACCTCAACGCGACCAAACAACATGTCGTTGCGCGCCTGCTGCAACTTCGCCAGCGCCAACCCGATGTTTTCTGCTTCGGCGATTATCGCCCTCTGACGCTCGCCGGCCCGCATGCGGAAGACATCGTCGCGTTTTCCCGCTCGCATGAAGGGTGTCATATCGTCGTGATAGCACGCATCACGAACAGGAATTCCACGGCGGACGACCGCGATCCGGGCGCCAGTGTCGAACTGCCTGTCGCCGGAGAATGGGACAATATTCTACAATCCGGCATCGCCTATCTGACCCGGTCGACAGACCTGGCGTCGCTGCTGGGCGATGCCTGCGTGGCGGTATATGCGATACGGGATTGACCGGCCGCTAAAGTGCAGGCACGGGCTCGCCCACGCTGCCCGCGTCATATTCATAGACCCAACCCGCCTTCAGCCCGCTGGCCTGGGGATTAATGAGATTGCGGATGCGATATTCGACGTCGCGGACGAAGCGCGCCACGGGCGACGTCAGGTGGTTTTTCTTGCCCTGTTCGCGTGATGACAATTGCACGCGGGTCGCGCGGGGAATGCGGATCGTCTCATAAGCGCGCAGGGCGGCGTCGAGATCATCCTGCTGCTGGCCGACCATGCGGGCTAGCACCAGGGCGTCCTCCATGGCCATGGCGGCGCCTTGCGACAGATAGGGCAGCATGGGATGGGCGGCATCGCCCAGGAGTGTCACCCGGTCGCGCGTCCAGCTTTCCATGGGGTCGCGGTCGAACAAGCCCCATTTATAGACTTCGTCGGCACGCGCGAAGATTTTCTGCAGCTTGGGATGCCAGCCGTCATAGGCATTGGCCAGCTCTTCCTTGGTGCTGCGCACGTGCCAGGATTCCTCCTGCCAGTCGGTGCTTTCGAGGCAGGCGATAATGTTCACCGCCTTGCCGCCGCGCACATAATAAGTCACGACATGGCCGTTCGGTCCGAACCAGATCGAATTATAAGGGCCTACGAGATCATAGTCGGGGCCATTCTCGAACGGGACGACACTGCGCCAGCAGATATTGTTGGTGAACCTCGGCGCATCGGCGCCGAACAGGCTTTTCCTGGCCGCCGACCTTATGCCATCGGCACCGACGATCAGGTCTGCCTCAATCGAGCTTCCATCGGAGAAGGCCGCCACCGCGCAATCACTTTCATTGCGCACATCGACGCAGTGCTTGCCGAGCGAGATCATCGAATCCAGCAACGGATCGCGCAGGATCGTCTGCAGGTCGCCGCGATGAATATGGACATAGGGCGCGTCGTAAAGCTCTTCGCAGGCGCCGGCGAGGGGCGTGCGGAACACCGTCTTTCCACTGCGTCCGTCAAGCCCCATGATGGCCTGGGGGACAAAGCCAAACTCCTTCAACCGGTGATCGAGACCCAGGCCGCGCAATACTTTGACAGCGTTGGGGGTGAGCTGGATGCCGGCCCCCACCTGAGTCAGCTCTTCCGCCTGCTCATGGATCTTCACGTCGATATTGCGGGCCTTCAGGGCGTTGGCCAGCGCGAGTCCGCCCATACCGGCGCCGATGATCGCAACTTTTTGCACGCGCCGCATGATCTTCCCTGCTCGACGGATGGTGCTGAATGCCTTGACAGGCGCAATATTTATATGATCGGATAATTAAATCATGCCGTCAAGAGGAGCCGACCGTGAGCCTCCCCAATCCCCAACTGCTGAAAGCATGGAAGCACGTTCTGACGCTGTCGAAAGTCAAAGCCGGCGAAGCTGTGACCTTACTGGTGAGCAGCAACACCAATCAGGACAATCAGGCGGCGGCCTATCTCGCCGCCAACGAATTGGGGGCGACCGTCACCGTGGTGTCGCTGCCGCAGATCAATACCGAGCTGTCGCTCAGCCGCGACAAAACGGCTTATGTCGGCGCCACCGCCCTGCAGAACAACAAGGCGGCGCTCGCGGCGCTGCAGAACAGCGATCTGGTGATCGATCTGATGCTGCTTTTGTTCTCGCCGGAACAGGCGAAAATTCTCGAATCCGGCGCGCGCATGCTGCTGGCGGTCGAGCCGCCCGAGGTTCTGATGCGTATCCTGCCGTCGCAGGATGACAAGCGGCGCGTGCTGGCGGCGGAACATCGCCTCAAGCGCGCCAAAACCATGCGGATCGAGTCGGCGGCGGGAACAGCCCTTCATTGCGAAATCGGCGGCTATCCCGTCATCTCCGAATATGGCTTCGCCGACGAGCCCGGCCGCTGGGATCACTGGCCGAGCGGCTTCCTCGTCACATGGCCGAACGAAAAAACCACCAACGGCACGGTCGTCCTCGATCGCGGCGACATTATTTTCCCGTTCAAGGACTACCTGCGCTCGCCGATCGAACTCGACATCGCGAACGGCTATATCAGCGATATCCGCGGCGGCCAGGATTCCGACTTCCTGAAATCCTACATGGCATACTTCAAGGATCCGGAAGTCTATGCGGTGTCACATCTGGGCTGGGGCCTGCAGCCCAAGGCACAGTGGACAGCGCTCGGCATGTACAACAAGGAAGAGACGATCGGACAGGACGGCCGCGCCTTTTACGGCAACTTCCTGTTCTCGACCGGGCCGAATACCGAAGCGGGCGGCAACCGCAACACGCCCTGCCACCTCGACATTCCCATGCGCAATTGCTCCGTTTTCCTCGACGACGAACCGATGACCGTCCATGGCGAGGTCATCCCGGAGGACCAGAAGGCGGTTGCATGACCGCGTTCGGCGAGCGATGGCAATTGAGGGCAAAGGAGCTATAGACTAGACACGGATTCGGCCTGGCTACGTAGCGCGGCCGACTTCTCGATTTCAAGGCGCGAAGCATAAGGTCCCATGCCCACATCAGCCTCCCAAACACCCCGACGGCGGATTGGACCCGGGCGTCCCGAAGGTGTGAGCGTCGCCAAGGAGCATATTCTCAACGCGGCGGAAGAAGTCTTCGCCGAACTGGGCTATGCGGGAACGTCCCTACGCGAGATCGTCGAACGCGCCCAGGTCACCAAGGCGCTCGCCAACTATTATTTCGGCAGCAAGGAAAAGCTGTTCGAAGAAGTGTTCCTGCGCCGCAGCCTGCCCGTGGCCGAAGCGAGGATGCAATCACTGGCGGACCTGCGCCGCACCAAGGGCAAGGCAATTCCTGTCCGCGATCTCGTGCGCATCTACCTCACCCCGCTGCTGCCGTTCCCCCAGACGGCGATGGCGCGCAATTTTATGCTCATTCATGCCCGCCTGCATATGGAGCCGGAGGAATTCGCGCTGGCCTTGCGCCGGCGCGTCTACAATGAATCGACGCGGGCCTATGCGGAAGCCCTGCACGACGCCTTGCCGCACCTGCCGCTGAAGACGATCTACTGGCGCCTGATCCTGCTGGTGGGCGCCAATCTCTATGCCATCTCGGGCACGCACCGGATCGAGGAGCTCAGCAACGGCATCTGTGATCCGACGAACTCGGACGAATTGCTCGAGCATCTGTCGGACTTCGTCCATGCCGGACTGACGGCCCCCGTCTCAGCCGAGACGGAGCAACGCACAGCGGCGCCCGGGCGCGCGAAAAACGGTAAGGCCAAGAGTCCTGTTCGCAAAGGCTGAAATCAGGGCGATACGGCCAGGCGCGCATCGCAGGCGTCAGGCAACATCTCTATGTGTCGATTTCAGATAGGTCTGCAGGGCAACCGCCTCGTCGGCATTTTTCACGAGCCCGTCGATGATGCGGACCAGCGCAAGGAAATCCTGCCGCCTGAGACTCTTGAACTCGATATCATTGACCTGACGCTGGACCGGCGCCAGCGCATCGAGTTTCTCCCGTCCCTTCCGGGCAAGCTTCAATGTGACACGACGACGGTCGCTCTTGGTGACGTTCTTGTCGACAAGACCGAGCTTGACGAGCTTGTTCACCACCCGGGTGACGAACGCTCCAGTCACGTGCAGGTGATCGCTCACGGTCTTTATGTTGACTTCCTGCTCGATATTGAGATGGGCGATCGAGATGAGGATCGTATATTCGATGCCGGCAAGACCGATGCGCTCGCCATGTCCGCCGCGGATGGTTTCGTGCCGGTAGAGGAACGCAAACAGATTATGCACCAGCTTGCGGAAAACCGCGTCGCTGTCATCGACCAATAATTCGGCCCGGCTCACTGTCAAAGGCAATAACCTCTCCGTCGGCTTACGTGCTGCTCTGATCCGGTTTGACGCCAATGTTCCGCTCCGTCCTCTCGCGACCCATCGCGAACGATCAAGGGCATGTGAAACGCGCTGCGAAAGCCACCTCACTCCTCAGCCTTCAGGGACCAGGGGAACAGCGCTTTCTGAAGCCATTCCATCGACTGATAGAGCATAACGCTGATCAAGGCCAAGAGGACGACTGCCGACATGGCCCGGCGGATATCGAAATTCGTGGTCGAATGCACGACCAGATATCCGAGCCCCCGGTCGGACGCGACGAATTCACCCACGACAGCTCCGATCACCGCCGCCGAAACGCCGATCCGAAGCCCGTTGAACACGAAAGGGATCGCGCCCGGCAGCTCGATCATGCGCAGCCTTTGCAGATGGCTTGATCCCGCCACCCGCGACAGGTCGAGCACATCCGCCGGCGTCGCCCGCAGCCCGGTCACCGTCGAAACCAGGATTGGAAAGAAGGAGATCAGGACCACCACGACCACCCGGGCGGCGAGCCCGGTGCCGAGCGAGACCACGATGATGGGCGCAAGCGCGATGACCGGGATCGCATGGGCAAAGACGATGAGCGGGAAGAGCGCATCGGACAGCAGCCGCCACGACGCAATAAGGGCGCCGAGCGGGATGGCGATCAGAATGGACAAGGCGAAACCCAGCAGAATGGTCTCCAGGGTCGCGCCGGCATGGCCCAGCATATGGAGGCCGAAACTGGCGAACTCGGCAAGGATGTCGCTTGGAGCAGGCAGGATGAAGATAGGCACCTTGAAAATTGAGGTCCCGGCCTGCCAGAGCAGCAGGAACAGCACGAACGCCGCGACAGGTAGCAATCTTTTCACGCCGGTTCCCTTGCAAAACCTATGCAGCAACCGCTGCATCAGACCGTCCATAAATGCCGTTGCGAACACGCCTGGCATAGGTGGTGAATTTCTCGGTGGTCAGAACGTCTTCCGAGCGCTCGTTCAATTCGATCTGGCACAGGATGGGCGCCTTGCCGACCGCAGACGACATGATCGCGATGCGGTCCGACAGCAGAACGGCTTCGCTGACCGAGTGCGTGACGAACAGGGTCGTCATGCGCGTCGCTTCATGAATGCGCCGTAGCTCGAACTGGATCTCTTCCCGCGTCAGGGCATCGAGCGCGCTGAAGGGCTCATCCATCAGCAGGATCTTCGGGTTCAGAACCAGCGCCCGGCAGATCGCTACGCGCTGCTGCATGCCTCCCGACAATTCCTCGGGCGCACGCTGGCTCGCATCCGTCAACCCGACCATTTTCAGCAACGCCGATGCGCGCGCCCGGTCCTCCTGCGAGACCCGCCGCAGAACCCGCACCGGATATAGAATATTATCCAGGACGTTGAGCCACGGCAGCAGGTTGGGCCGCTGGAAGACGATGGCGACCCGCTCGAAGCCTCTCAGCGTCCGCTCTCCTTCGAGTGCGATGCTGCCCGATGTCGGGGCGATCAGCCTGGCAGCCGCCCTGAGCACCGTGGACTTGCCGCAGCCGGAGGGACCGACCAGGGAGATGAACTCCTGGTCGCGCACCGCCAGATCGAAGTTCTTCAGCGCCGTGTGAGCGCCGCCGCGCCGGGTGCGGTATTGAACCGTGACATCGTTGAATCGGATTGCGTCCACGGTGCCGTTACTCACAATCCAGGAGAGCGCACATCATCCGAGCCATCACTGGGCGAAGGTCGCAGGGTCCGGCACCGTCTGAAGACTCTGGGAAGCCGCCGTGGCCTCCGCCGTCCGCTTCAATCGCTCGGCATCCCATTTGAGGGCCGGGCTGGTGCTGTTGAAGATGAGGCCCCAGCCGATCTTCGCCAGCATCAGCTCACGCTCGAATTCCATTTCGGGCGCTGCCGCGACCATCGCCTTGACGGCGCCTTCCTGATCCTTCTGGGCGCCCCGATAGGAACAATCCACCGCCTTCTGAAACCGCGCGACGAGGCCGGGATTGGTCTTGATCATGTCCTCCGATGCGAAGAAGGCGTCGCCGTAGATGCCGAGGTCCTTGCCGAAATCGAGGGTCCTGATGGACAGGCCGGATTTCTTCGCCACAGCATCGATGCCGGCTGCCGTCGTGACATAACTCAATATCGAATCGACCCTGCCCTGCAGCAGGGAACCGGCGAGCGCCGAGGGCTCGATGGTACGGTACTCGATCTTCGAACCATCGCCGCCATCGTTCTTCATCGCCAGCGGCACCATCAGGACACCGCCATCGCCCGGACCCGAGGCCAGGCTGCGGCCTTCGAGATCCTTCATGCGCCGGACCGGATTGTCGGCGCGCACGGCAATCGTCAGCGGCGCATCGGTGAACAGCGGCATGATGGCTTTGATCGGAGCCTGATTTTTCGCTCTCGCGACGATCAGGGTCGCAAGGTCGATCTGCCCGAACTGCGCCGCTTTTGTCACGATCTTGTTGACCGTATCGGAGGCTCCATAGCCGCGCTGGACGGTCAGATCGATATTCTGGTCCTTGAAGCAGGCCTGCTGCTTTCCATAGAACAGCGCCGATGCCTGGCCTTGCGGCAGCCAGCTCAGTTGCAGCGCGACCTGGTCCACCTGCTGCGCCTTCGCGGACGCGACAGCGAGAAGCAGCGCCGCGCCCAGAGTTGCCGCCTTGAGGGGAACAGCTTCAAACGACTTGAATGAGCGGAGATTCGAACACTTCATCCTGGCATCCTATCCTTGTGCAACCGACATATGGTCCATACTGCTGGCAACGACCGCATCCACGATCTGCATGCTGGCTGAATCGATCAGGCCGCGATCGGAGAAACCGCAACTGGCCGCATTCGCCATGCTCAACCCGTTGAAGCGCATCATGATCTGGCTGGCCATCGGGCAGCCGAGCGTGCCAAAGAGAATCCGCTCGAATTCCGCGACTTTGGCCGCGACATCTTCAATCCTGTCCGACGACATCAGGCCGGCTACCGGCAGCGCCAGCTCAAGCAGCACGTTTCCGTCGAGAACGATGATATAGCCACCGCCGATCTCGGCCAGCCTGTTGGCGGCCACCGCCATATCGGAATGGCTGGCGCCGATCAGCAGCATATTGTGGGCATCATGGCTGACGGTGGAGGCAATCGCGCCGCGTTCAAGATGAAGCCCGCCGACGAAGGCCAGTCCTATATTGCCATTGCCGCGATGGCATTCGACCATGGCGAGGCTCGAATAGGTATCATCCGGCATGACCACGCCCTGACGAACCTGCAGGGTGGCGTCTTCCTGCCGCTTGGGCGCATCCGTGATAATGGCCCGCACCTGAACGGAGCACTGGTCCGCGCCAACCCTGATCTGGAAATCTTCCGGCTGCAGTTTGCGCGCCAGGCGGATCGTGTCGCAAGCCGCTGCCGGATAGGCGTAAGAGGCCGCGCCTGCCTTATACCGGCCGCCCTCGTACCGAAATTCGCCGCCGATCATCGTTGCGGAAACGTCGACCTTCTCCAGGTTGTCCAGCACCACCAGATCGGCATATTTGCCGGGGCTGACGCTGCCGAAGTCACGGTCGATGCGCAGCCCTTCGGCCACGTTCAACGTCGCCCATTGATAGGCCGTGGCGACGTCGATGCCTTCCTCCACGCACATCCGTATGCGCTGATCGAGATGCCCTTCGGAGATGAGATCGTGGGGATAGACTTCATCGGTCGAAAGCTGGATGAAGCGCGTTTCAAAGCCCGTCTTTCGGATGAGCTCGGCGAGTTCGCGGACATGCTCCCTGCCGAGGCGCCTGCCCTGACGCATGACCAGGCTCGTGCGCAGGCCCAGACACTGATTCTCGATGATCTCGTCGAGCGAACTCGCCACATGGCTGTCCTCAAGACCCGCAGCCACATAGCCGCAGAGAGAACGGCCCCGGACACCCGCCGGCTGTCCGGAGACGGTCTTGTTCAGTTTCGAGGTGAAATCGACCTTGGCCAACTGCTCGCCGTCGCCGCGCAGAATCCATTGCGGATTGTAATCGCCGGCGAGACACACGGCCTCCGGCAGCGCAAGCAATGCCGCCGTATCATCCAAGGTCACCTCGCCATTGGATGTTTCCAGCGCCTCGCCATAGCCCGGAATCCGGCCCGGCACGCGCAGCAGCACGCGCAACGGCACCGCCTTCGCCTCCTCCATCATCAGCCTGATGCCGGCGAGACCAAGAACATTGCCTATCTCATGAGGATCATGGGCGACCAGGGTCACACCGCGCGGCACCACAGCCCTGGCGAATTCCGTCGTGGTGACGAGCGACCCTTCGATATGAATATGCGGATCCATGAATCCGGGCGACACAAACCGGCCTTCGAGATCGCGCCTGGCGGAAGCCTGCCATGCATGGTCCCCGGCCTTCGCCACCGCCGCGATGCGGCCCGACCTGATGACGATATCGACATGCAGCAGTTCGCGCGTGTGCACGTTCAGAAGACGTCCATTCGCGAGCACCAGATCTGCTGGCGCCCTGCCCTGCGCCACATCGATCAGAGACTTGCGAATAGAGCCATCCATCAGGTATTGCCGCCCAGACGTTCGATTGATATCACCTATTTAAGATTGCAAACTTTGTTAGGTATGTAAAGAATGAGACCTGCTCATAATATCCGCAGTCTAACCGGCACGGCCGATGACAAGACGCGGAAAGCAAAGCGATTTTTTGGGGACGATGATGGCTTGTGCATATTGCCTCATAATCGACCAACGGCCGGTTGCCGACCTCGTCAAGGATCACTTGATGGATGAGTGCAGGACAATCGACAATCCGTTTCATCTTCCGCCAGCAGCATTACATCCAACGTTCATGCGATCTCGCGGACGTCCCGCCATCGCGCCAAACGGCATAGCGGGAGAATGGCTCGCTGATTGCTTCACACCGCTTCTGCAGATTGGTCACAAGGACACGCCTGATCGCGTGCACAACGTCAGAGGATCCCGGCAATGACGATAGCGACGCATGAATTCATCGCAGGCCTCCCCAAGGCCGAGCTTCATCTCCACATCGAGGGAACGCTGTCGCTGTCGATGAAGCGCAAGCTCGCCGAGCGCAACAAGCTTCAACTCAGCGAACTTTCCTTTACACCGTTGAAGGTGCCGCCGGGCTCGACGGGGCAGAAGCTCGATATCCTCCAGTATAAGATGTTCCTCGATCTCTACATGCAGGGGCTGAAGGTCCTGCACACGGTCGAGGATTTCTACGACCTGGCCTATGCCTACTATGAAGAGTGCAAGCGCAATAACATCATCTATGCCGAGATCTCCTTCGATCCCCAGCCCCATACGGATCGCGGCATACCGTTCGCAGCCGTGATCGAGGGCCTCCAGGCCGCGCGCGTCGAGGCAGCGAAAACGCTTGGCGTCGAAAGCCGCCTGATCATGTGCATCAACCGGGATATGACTCTGGAGAGCGCGTTGCAGACCCTGTCGGCGGCAAAGCCATACCGGGACCATATTACCGGCCTGGGTCTCGATTCGGTCGAGGACGGCCACCCGCCGATCAAGTTCAAGCAGCTCTACGACCTGGCGCGCGCGCAGGACTATGAGCTGACCGCCCATTGCGATGTGGATATGGTGAATGCGGCGGAGCATGTGCGCCAGTGTATCGAAGTGCTGGGCGTTCGCCGTATCGATCACGGCATCAACGTGCTGGATGATCCCACCCTGATCGATACGGCGATCGAGCGCGGCATTCTCTTCACCGCCTGTCCCACCTGGCGCGACGGCGATCCCCAGCCCAGACGGGTGGACCGCATCAAGAAAATGCGCGACCTTGGCCTGAAAGTGTCGTTGAACACCGATGATCCTGGCTATTTCGCCAGCGGCTATATGAACGCCATGCTGCCCCGCGTCGTTGAATGCGGAGCGCTGACGCAGGACGATCTCGTGGCCTACATGCGCAATGCCTTCGACGGCGCCTGGCTACCCGAGGACGAACGGCAGGAATTCATCCAGCGCCTCACCGATTACGCGAAGGAGGCAACATCGCAATCAATGTAGGAGTCCCATTAAAACCAGGGCTCGCCTGCAGAGAGCTTGCTAAGTTGTCGCCTGCTGGATTCCCGCTACGCGAGCGTCGGAAATGACAACGTTGGTTTTCAGTCAGGCTCTGAGCCCTAACCGAGATAGGCTTTCAACAAGGATGGATTGGCCCGCAGGCTGGACGCCTTGTCCTCGGCGACCACCTTGCCAGATCCCAGCACATAGGCGCGGTTCGCCAGGCGCAGGGCCAGGTCGACGTTCTGCTCCACCAGCAGCACCGCGATGCCGCGCTGGTGGATGCGTTCCACGATCGTGGCGATCTGCCGGATGAGGATCGGGCTGAGCCCCAGGGACGGCTCGTCGAACAGGACCAACTTCGGTTGTGACATCAACGCACGTCCGACAGCCAGCATCTGCTGCTGGCCGCCGCTCAGCCGCCCGGCGAGTTCGGTCCGCCGCTCCTCCAGCACTGGAAACTCGCCATAGATGTCCTGCAGGCTGCGACGCACGGCGCCGCGGTCACGCACGAGGTAGGCACCCAGTTCGAGATTTTCCTCGACGCTCATATGCGACCAGACCTTGCGCTCCTCCGGACAATGGGCGATGCCGGCGCCGACGATGACCGCGGCGCTGGCACGGGTCAGGTCCTGGCCATCATAGACGACATTGCCCGCGGTGGCGCGGATGAGGCCTGAAATCGTCTTCAGCAAGGTCGTCTTGCCGGCGCCGTTTGGGCCGACGAGCGCGACGACTTCGGCCTCCCCCACCTGAAGCGAGACATCGCGCAGGATTTCCACCGGACCATAGCCGGCCGAGACGCCCTTGAGCTCAAGCATCGGCGTTCATTCCGTTAGCCGCGCCGTCATCTTCATCCAGGCTGGCGCCCAGATAGGCCTCGATGACACGGCGGTCCTGCTTCACCACCTCGGGTACGCCTTCGGCGATCTTCTGCCCGAAATTCATCACGACGATGCGGTCCGACACCGACATGACGACGCTCATATCGTGTTCGACCAGCAGCAGTGTGATGCCGCGCTCGCGGCACAGCCAGCGCAGCAGTTCGACCAGGCGCGCTGATTCCTCGCTATTGAGACCGGCGGCCGGCTCGTCGAGCAGGAGTATTTTCGGCGATGCCGCGAGCCCTATGGCGATCTCGAGCAATCGCAGCTGGCCATAAGCCAGATTGCGCGCGGTCTCATCGCGCAGATGCTCAAGTCCCACCACCCGCAGCAGTTCGGCAGCATCGCGGTCGGCGGCCTCCTGCCTGTCCCGCGCGTCCGAAAGCCCGAGCATGGTGCGCCAGAACGGCCCGGTCAGACGCAGATATTGCGCCGCCCGCAGATTCTCGCCGACCGTGAGGCCGGAGAACACATTGGTGATTTGAAAGGTGCGGACGATGCCGCGCTGCGCCACCTGCTGCGGCTTGAGATTGGTGATGTCGGCGCCATCGAAATGGACACGGCCCGACGACGGCTTGACGAAGCCGGTGATGATGTTGAAGAGCGTCGTCTTGCCGGCCCCGTTCGGGCCGATGAGGCTGACGATCTCGCCGCGCTGCAGCTCGAATGCGATATCGCGCGCAGCGACGACACCGCCGAACATGCGGGTGACGTTGTCGATGGCAAGCAGCGCCGGCATCAGCGGGTCACCGCACTGACCTTGACGATCCCGGCCTTGCGCATGCGTCTCCATGCCAGGAGACCGATGGCGCCCTGGGGCAGGTACATCGTCACGAGGATCAGCAGGATGCCGAAAACACTCAGCCGGATTTCGTTGATGAAGCGCAGATATTCCAGGGCGACTCCGATCAGCAAGGCGCCGAGCAGCGGGCCAAGCACTGTGCCTTTGCCGCCGAGCGCGACCATCATCAGCATCGTCACCATGAAGCTGAAGCCGAACACTTCGGGTCCGACAAAGGTGATGTAATGGGCGTAGAACGAGCCGGCCATCCCAGCGAGAAATGCGCCGATGACGAACGTCAGCAGCGCCTGGCGAAACGGATCGATGCCGACGGCCTTGGCCAGCCGGCGGTTTTCCCGCACGGCGACGGCGCCCACCCGGAAGGCGGATTGGGCATAGAGCAAGACCACGCCGATCGTCACCGCCAGCACGGCGAGAGCCAGATAATAGAACTGAACCCGCGAAGAGAAGTCCATCAGCACATGGCCGCCGATGGAAAGCCGCGGCGGCGGAATGCTCGAGAAACCGAGAGGCCCGCGCGTCACCTCGATCCAGTTGTTGACGATGAGGCGCAGCACCTCCGCAAACGCCAGGGTGATCAGAACGAAGAAATGACCCTCCAGATGCAAGGTGATCAGCCCGATGACGAGGCCCGCGAGCGCCGCCAGCAGGCCCGCAACGGGAATGCAGGCCAGCGCCGGGAGGCCGTATTCCGTCGACAGGATGGCCGACGCATAGGCGCCGATGCCGAGAAAGGCGGCATGGCCCAGCGACAGCTCGCCGACGAAGCCGACGGTCAGGTTGAGGCTGGAGGCCAGGATCGCATAGAAGAACACCATCACCATGACATGGATGAAGAACTGGTCGGTGATGACGAGCGGAGCGAGCGCAGCGAGCGCCAGAAACAGCAGCACGCCCCTGGTTTCGAGCCTGTTCATCGTTCGCGCGCCTCCGCCATGCCGAACAGGCCGCGCGGCCGAAACAGCAGCAACACGATGACGAGGGCAAAGCCGATCACGTCCATATAACCGGTCGACACGAAGCCGCCCCACAGGCTTTCGACCAGGCCGAGCAACAGACCGCCGACGATGGCGCCGGCGAAACTCCCCATGCCGCCCAGAATGACCACCACGAAGGCCTTGACCGTCGTGAGCTCGGCTGTGCTGAGCGAGGCAACGAAGACGGAGCCGAGCAGGATGCCGGACAGGGCCGCCAGCGTCGTGCCCAGCGCGAAAGTGAAGCGATAAATCCGGTCGATCGGAATGCCGACGAGCGCCGCCGCTTCCTTCTGCTGGAACACCGCGCGCATGGCGCGCCCAACGCGGGTTTTGGCGATGAGCAGATGAACGGCGATAATGGCCACGACCGATATGACGATGGTGAACAGGCGCGATTGCGTGATCAGGAGGCCGCCCATGAAGATCGGCTTCGAACTGAAGCCGGAGAGGATGTTCTTGGGTTCGGCGCCGAACACCAGCAGCATGGTGTTCAAAAGAAAGATCGACAGGCCGATCGTGACCATGGCGGTGGACAGCATATGGGCATCGCGCATGGGGCGCAGCAGCACGTAATCGACGACCATGCCGACCACCCACATGATCGCCAGGACGGCTGGGATGGCAGCGTAGAACGGCAGGCCGAGCTGCACGGTCGCCACATAGGCGAGCATGCCGCCCAGAACGAAGAACTCGCCCTGGGCGAAATTGACGACGCCCATCATGCCGAAGACAAGTGTCAGACCCACCGCAACAAGCGCATAGAAACAGCCCGTGACGATACCGTTGAGAATGAATTGAAGAGCGGTTTCCAGCATTCAATGGCTTCCGGCAGTGCTCGTGCAGACCGCGCTATTGCGCGGCCGCCTTGTCGATTTCCTTGGAGGCGCGCACGACGGCGCCGCCCGGCGTCAGTTCGACGAGATAGAGGCTGAACCCATAACCCTGGCCCTTGTCGTCGAAATGCACCCGGCCCGTCGGTCCAAGATAATCGGTCGCAGCCAGGGCTTCGCGGATTTTCTCCGGGTCCGCAGCGCCGGCCCGCTTGATGGCTTCGCCGACGACGTGGGTCGTGTTGTAGCCGAACATCGCATATTTGCTCGGGTCTTCGCCATTGGCCGCCTTGTAGGCCGCGACGAATTTGGCATTCTCCGCGCCGGGGATGGACGACGCATAGGCGACGCCCGCCAGAAGGCCATGCGCCGCGTCGCCCGCCAGCTTCAGGAAGGTCGGCGTGGTGACGGCGCCGATGCCGAATATCTTGGATTCGACACCAAGCTCCTTGGCCTGTTTCAGCGCGGTTGCCGCGGACTGCGTATAGGCCGCCAGGAACACCAGATCCGGACGCGCACCTCGGACCTTGGTCAACAGGGTGTAGAAGTCCGTCGCGCTCTGATCGAAGAATTCGACGCCGACCGTCTTGGCGCCCAGGCCTTCGAGCGTTTTCTTGAAGGAGTCGACGGAGCCGCGGCCCCAGTCGTCATTCGCGGCGACGTAGAAGACGGTCTTGAATTTGAGGTCGTTGATCAGCGCGTTCGAGAACGCCGCCGCCTCCATCGTGTCCTTCTCCGTATTGCGGAAGAACCATTTATTGCCCACCTCCGTGAGGCGCGGCAGCGATGAGGTTCCCGTCACCAGCGGGATCTTGCTACGTTCGGCCACCGGCATCACCGCCTGCGTCGCGCCGCTGCAGAAAGCGCCGATCATCACCGGCACTTTATCGGAGGTGATGAGCTTTTCCGCGGCGCTGACCGATTCCGCCGGCCGGCATACGCCATCGGCGACGACGAGCTCGAGCTTCTTGCCCAACAGGCCGCCGGCGGCATTGATTTCCTTTTCGGCCAGTTGCGCGCCTTTGACGAAGCTCATGCCGTCGAAGGCCACACCTCCTGTGAGCGGCTCGATGACACCGATCTTGACGGTTTCCTGCGCTTGCGCCGCTCCCATACTGATCCCAGTCACCCCAAGTCCGGCAGCGAACACGGATGCAAGCAGCGATTGAACTGGTTTCTTCATGGTCCGATACCCCCTGGTTCGCGTTATGCTTCGACAAAGACTGGCAATCGTCGTGCCTCATGGGCAATCGACGCTTCGAACGAGCGCGAGGCGCGCAGCAGAACCGCCTCGCCATACATCGGCCCGACAAGCTGCAGCCCGACAGGCAGGCCCGCGCGGGTATAGCCGCAGTTGAGGCTCATCGCCGGCTGGCCGGAGAGGTTGAACGGATAGGTGAAAGGCGACCACTCCAGCCAGTTGGCCTGGTCATAACCCGGCGGCGACAGCCGGCCGGCGGCGAACGGCGGCACGGCGACCGTCGGCGTGATCAGCACATCGTAGTCCTGATGGAAGCGGCGCGCTTCCCGCGAGATGCGGATCTGGAAATCATAGGCCTCGAGGAAGGTTTCGCGGCTGACAGCCTTGCTCTCGATCAGGACCGCGGCGAGGCCTGGATCGAGCCGCGCCACCGCTTCCGGTGTAAGCCGGCGCAGGGAATGCGCGATGCCCGTCTGGAAATAGACGTTGAACGCATCCCGCGCATCGGGGAGCGGTGTGTCGACAACCTCGACATGCGATCCCAGTTCCTCGAAACGGCGCGCCGCCCGATCGACCAGATCGGCGACTTCCGGGTGAACCTTCGCATGGCCGAGCGTCGGGCTGTAGGCGATGCGCAGACCTTTCGCGTCGCCGTCCGTTGGCAGGCCAGCAACATAACTCTCCTGCGGCGGCGGCAAGGCGTTCCAGTCGCGCGCGTCGGCACGGGTCATCACATCGAGCAGCAGGGCTGTGTCCGCAACGGTCCTTGCAATCGGCCCGATATGGCCTGCCGTCCACACGGCGCTTGGCGGATAGGCCGGGATGCGGCCGCGGGTGGCCTTCATCGCCACAAGCCCGCAGAACGCCGCGGGAATGCGAACCGAGCCGCCCGCATCGGTACCGATCGAAGCGATCGCATGGCCGGCGGCAACGGCAGCAGCCGCGCCGCCGCTGGACCCGCCAGGTGTCAGCGCCGTGTTCCAGGGATTTCGCGAGATGCCGGTCAGCGGACTGTCGGTCACGGCCTTCCAGCCGAATTCCGGCGTCGTCGTCTTGCCCACGATGATCGCGCCGGCTTCAAACACCCGCGCCACCGCCGGCGCATCATCCGGCCCAGGCTCGCTCGACGTCGTCAGCGAGCCCGACCGCGTCGGCCACTTCGCCGTGATGATCGCATCCTTGATCGTCATCGGAATGCCGTCGAGCGCGCCAGCCGGCGCGCCGCGATGCCACCGATCCTGTGCCGCTTTCGCCTGCGCCAGCACGGCTTCGGGCGCTTCGCGCACGACGAACGCGTTGAGTGCAGGTTCGGTGGCAGCGGTCTGGTCGAGAACGGCATGGGCGAGATCGACCGGCGAGACATCGCTCGCCCGGAAGGCCGCCAGCAGTTCAGTCATCGAACGCGCCGCCAGAGACATCAAGCCCTCATCGGACAAATTAATTGTTCGGACGATTAATTTCTGCCAAGCCCGGTTTTCTGTCAAGGACGTTCGTTAAGCAGGGATAGCCGCAAACTTGGGCAGGATGCGGCCGGCCGCAGCCGGTGTCATTCCCGACGCGCGAAGCGCATCCGCTGCGCAGGCTTCAGGACGACAGAGCGGGAACGCCCCTCCACACCCGGCGTTGTCAACAGGCGCTGAGACTGGAGCAAGGACGATGGTTCAGATATTGGAGACGATCAAACGGACGGCCGAACGGCTTACCGGGATGGGAAGGCCGCCGCACGGCGAACTCTCGTCCTGGGTTCGCGACCGCAAAGCCAATGCTTTCCGCTTCCGCGACGACGGCATCATCCCCAACCACCCGCGCTGGCCGCTGATCATCTACCGCGGCTGCCTCAAGGTTCCCGACACTTACGATCCTGCCGCAGCCTTTGAAGATCTCTTCGAGAAAAACGGCTGGGGCGATTCCTGGCGTGACGGGATATATGACTACGCCCACTATCACTCGCGCATCCACGAAGTTCTGGGCATCGCGCGCGGATCGGGAAAGGTCCGGTTCGGCGGCGGACGCGGCCGGACCCTTCACTTGAAAGCCGGCGATGTGGCGATCCTGCCCGCGGGCACCGGCCATCAAAGCCTCACCGCCTCGGATGATTTCCTCGTGGTCGGCGCCTATCCGCCTGTCGGCACCTACGACGAATGCACGACGGAAGAGGATCGCAAGAAGGCGATCCCCGCGATTGCAAGGACGGGACGGCCGAGAAAAGACCCCGTCTACGGCTCGAACGGGCCGCTCGTAGAGGCGTGGAAAAACAAGAAGTCGAACGGCGGACATTGACGCCGCCGCAGATTTTCATTTCGCCGCGGACGGCCCCTGCAAGGATGGCTGCTGCGCCAGCCAGCCTTCGATCACGGCGGCGATCTCGTCCGAATTATTCTCGACCATCATCATGTGTCCGTTGCCGCGCACGCCCTTGTCGACCAGCCGGATGTAGGTGTTGGCGACGCCGGCCTGGGTGAGCCATTTTGCAGTGCAATGGTCATAGGGCGCGTGATAGGAGGCTTCGGACTGGATGATGACGGTGGGAATGCCGGCGATCTTGGGCAGCTTGCGGGCCGGCTCCTTCTGCATCCAGCAGCGCACGAGATCGGGCGCATCGGCCTTCTCCTGCTGGACCACGTCGAGCGCGCCGCCGGGCGGCACAGGCGGATCGTAGGCCAGTTGAATGTCGGCGAGGCCTGAGATCTTGGTCGGTGCGGCGTCCTTGAACCAGTCCGGTGCACCGGTCGGCACCATGTCATGCACCGGCGGCCCGCTCGGCTCGATAGCGACCATCGCTTTGACGAGATTGGGCCGTGCTTCGGCGACCGGCCAGTTGTAGGCGCCCGATTGCGAATGGGTCAGCAGGATCGCCGGCCCGATCTTGTCCAACAGCGCGACCAGCGCCGGAGCATTGAGTTCCTGTTGCTTGGTGAAATTGGGGAGCGAGGGATATTGCGTTGCCCAGAACTTCTGGAAGTACGGATCCTCGAGATCGCCCGTGCCGGGGAACTGGGTGTGCAGATGCGCCTGCGGCCAGAGCTTGTATTTCTCCGGGCTGACGAAGCGCTGCTGCGCGAACTGCAGGCTGGCATTGCCGAGCGGACCGAAGGCTTGCGAATAATATGCGGAGCGGCCGCGCGCCACCTGGTCGACGATGTACACCGCATAACCGCGGCGCAGGAAATATTGCGACCAGCCCTCGCCGCCGGCGATGTTGCCGGTGAAATTGGTTCCTGTCTGGCTGCCGCCCGGCACCATCACGATCGGATAAGGGTGCTCCAGCTTCGCCGGGATCTGGAACTCGGCGTAGAGGTGGCCGGTCATCGGACTGCCTTCGATCGATTTATCGACTTGGCCGCCGGCATAGAGATAGCCGGAGCGTGCGATCACCATCGGCGCAACATCAGCGGCGAAAGCATTATGGTCCGCGCCCGCCGCGAACATCATCGCCAGAATGGCCGAATAGCCAAACGATCTCGACCAGGGCATCGCAAACCTCCCGCTGACAGCGCTCTCCGTGGCGCACGTGTTTTCACGAAAACATGTCCTTCACCGTAGCACAAGACCATGCAGCACGATGAGTTTTGCGTTCGCTGCAATGTAGAGCCTGCTTGCAATGGGCACACGCGGGGATGTCGCCCACAGCGACGCGCAACTTCATCAATCGCGCTGTTGACAGCCAAACCGTTGCGAGCTACTTCGAAAGTTGACAAAGTCAAATTTGAATAATTCAATATCTGTTGCGCGGGCCAGGGCGCCCCAGCAGCGGCAAATAGAGACGCATAGGGAGAGGACAATGACGACAGCCAGCGAAAGCGAACTGCTGACGCATGTTGGGCCCGGCACACCGATGGGCTCAATGATGCGGGAATACTGGATTCCCGCCATGCTCTCCTCCGAACTGAAGGCCGATGCGCCGCCGACGCGCCTGAAGCTGCTTGGCGAAAAGCTGATCGCCTTCCGCGACAGCACCGGCCGGGTCGGCGTCCTCGATCACCGCTGCCCGCACCGCTGCGCCTCGATGTTCTTCGGACGCAATGAAGACTCCGGCATCCGCTGCACATACCACGGCTGGAAATTCGACGTCGAGGGCCATTGTCTCGACATGCCGAATGTCCCCTCTCACATGGCTTTTCCTGAAAAGGTGATGGCGAAGGCCTACAAGGTGCAAGAACGCTACGGCATCGTCTGGGCCTATATGGGCAGCCGCGCCGAGGCGCCGCCCCTGCCCTGTTTCGAGGCGGCGATGCTGGCCGACGACAGCGAGCGCAACCTGTTCTGCGTGCAGCGCGAGTGCAACTGGCTGCAGGGCCTCGAAGGCGACATCGACACCTCGCATTTCAGCTTCCTGCACATGGGCGCCATGGAACCGGCCGATGTCGACCAGGGCACATATGGCCGCTATGCCTTGATCAATCGGGCGCCCGAATATCATGTTGCCGACACCGACTGGGGCACCATGTACGCCGCCTACAGGCCGGCCGAGACCAACTCGACCTACTGGCGCGTGGCGCATTTCATGTTCCCGTTCTGGACGATCCCGCCGGACGGACATTTCGCCGACCACGTCATCGCGCGTGCCTGGGTGCCGATGGACGACACCCACACCATGTTCTTCCACATCTCCTGGAAGAAGAACACGCCGGGCCTGCGCAACAAGAAGGACGGCACACGCATTCCAGGCGCCAGCATCGGCAACAAGTATCTTCCCAACGATTCAAGCTGGCTCGGCCGCTGGCGGCTGGCCGCCAATGCGACGAACGACTACCTGATCGATCGCGACAGCCAGAAGACGGAGAGCTATTCCGGCATCGACGGCATCCACCTGCAGGACCAGGCGCTGACCGAAAGCATGGGCGAGATCGTCGATCATACGTTCGAACATCTCGCCATCAGCGACCTTATGATCACCCGCACAAGGCGGCGCATCCTGCAGGCGGCGCGCGCCGCCGCGGAAGGCATCACGCCGCCCGGCGTCGATAATCCGGAAGTGTTTCAGGGCGCGCGCGGCGGCGATTTCATCAGCCCGAATTCCGTCGGCTGGCTGCAGGCCTATTCGGACGAGCTGCGCATATCGAAGAATCCCACCGGTGTTCTGCGCGTCGCCGCAGAATAACGGCGCAGACACAACCGAAACCATGCGCTGCGCGGCGTGCCACGGGCATGAGCGGGCGCGGATCGACAATTGGGGAGGACAGTATGATCCGATATCGCAATGCCGCGGCTTTGGCCTTTGCCGTTCTCGGCCTGACATTAGGCAAGGCCAGCGCGCAGACGCCCTGGTACGATCTTCCCGCCGTCAAGGAGCTGTATGAGAAGGCCAGGGAAGAAAAGCAAGTTGTGATCTGGGCGCCGGTGCAGAACGAGGTCGACTGGATCCAGCCGGTTTTCTCCAAGCGCTTTCCCGGCATCGCCATCAAGGGCACCGGCGACCTGCAGGCGGCGACCAAGCTGATCGCCGAGGCGCGCGCCAACCGTCACTCCGTCGACGTCTGGCAGAATTCGCTCGGCGGCATGATCGAGGTGCAGAAGCGCGGCCTGTTCGCCAAGGTCGACTGGCAGCCTTACGGCGTGAGGCCGGGCAACATTCTCTTCGAAGGCGAGGGCATCGCAGTCCACAACTTCGTCTATTCGACGCTCTACTCAAAAGCCTTCGTCAAGGACGCCGATGTGCCGAAGTCATGGGATGATCTGCTCGATCCCAAATGGCGTGGCAAGATGGTGGCGCAGGACTTCCTGTTCCCCCGCCTGATGGGCTTTCTCGCCGTCAAATGGGGCGAGGAGCGCACAGAGAAATGGGGCCGCGCCATGATCAACGATCAGAAACTGCTGATCACCAACGCGCCGCGCGAAAGCTTCCTGAAGACCGGTGAACGCATCCTCAGCATCGGCGATTCGATCAGCCAGTCCTATCAATACACAGAGAGCGGCGTACCCACCGGCTATACGATCTTCGAAATCGTTCCTGCCGTACAGTTCATGATCTCGCCGATGAAGAATGCACCGCATCCCAACGCCGCCCGCCTGCTGGCGATCTGGCAGGCCTCCGACGAGGGCATGGAAGCGCGTGAGAAGACCGTCTACGGCTTCAGCATCCGTCCTGGTTCAAGATCCCATGTCGCAGCCGAAGTCGAGAAAGCCAAGGCCACCGTGGTTCTGGAGGACGTCGCCACCATGGACCAGCGCGCCGACTTCTATAAAAAGTTCTCCGGCATCATCCGCGGACAATAATGAGCCAGATCACGCTTCCCACGGGCGCCGTGTTGCGCGCCCGTATCAAGAAGGCGAACAGCGCGGAAAAGCGGGCCGACATCGGCTGGCTTGGCTGGATCATCATCGCGCTCGGCTCGGCCGCGGCGCTGTTCTTCATCCTCGGCCCGCTGATCATGCTGCTGACCACAGCGTTTCGCGGGCCGCAGGATCTGCTGCCGTTCGAGGACGGCGCGCAATGGACGCTCGCCAACCTTGCCGCCGTTTATCTCGACAAGAGCCTCTATACCAGCGTCCTGCCCAACACGCTGATCTTCACCGCCGGCTCCGTCACGGTGACATTCGTCGTCGCCTTCATTCTTGCCTGGCTGGTGGAGCGCACCGACCTGCCGATGCGCAACGGCATCTACACCATCATCCTGTTTCCACTGCTGGTGCCCGGCATCGTCCTGTCGATCACCTGGATTTTTCTGCTGGCGCCAAACACCGGCTGGATCAATGTCATCATTCGGTCATTCCTGAGGCTTGGCGAATCCGGCCCGCTGAACATCTTCAGCATGGGCGGGATGATATTGGCGCAGGGCATCGGCCTCGTACCTTTCGTCTTCCTGCTGCTGTCGGCGGCGCTGCGCTCGATGAATCCCTCGCTCGAGGAAGCCAGCAATGCGTCCGGCGCCAGCCCGTTCACCACCATCCGGAAAGTCACCCTGCCCGTGCTTCTGCCGGGCCTGCTGGCGCCGCTCATCCTCGCCACGCTCATCACCCTGGAGCAGTTCGAGACGCCGCTCGTCATCGGCTTTCCGGCCCGCATCAACGTGTTCAGCACGCGCATCTTCTTCGAGCTCAATCCGGATACGGACCTGCCGGCCTATGGCCGCGCCGCCGCCGTGGCCCTGCCCTTCCTGATCTGCGGCATCGCGCTGCTGATGATCTACAACCACCTCATCCGCCGCGCCGAAAGTTTCGTCACCGTCACCGGCAAGGGATTCCGGCCGATGCGCTTCCCGCTCGGCCGCTGGCGCATTCCAGCCATCGCCTTCGTCGCCGTCTATGCCCTGTTCGGTGCCGTCCTGCCGGGCTTCGTCCTGGTCTGGGCCAGCCTCTTCGGCTATGCGCTGCCGACGTTCGACACCCTGTCGACGATCAGCTTTGCCGGCTATATCGATCTCTTCAACAATCCGAAATTCTGGCTCGCTGCGCGCAACACCTTCATCGTCGCGGGCGCCAGCGCGATCATCGTCACGTCTATCGGCGTCATTCTGGCGTGGACGATCCTGCGCACGCAACTGGCGGTGCGATGGCTGCTGGATTTCATCAGCTTCCTGTCGCTCGGCATTCCCGCCGTCATCGCCGGCCTCGCCTCGATGCTGCTCTATCTGTCATTGCCGATCGGCATCTACGGCACGGTGCTCGTGCTGGTGCTCGCCTATTCCTATCGCATGGCCGTCTCCACCCGCCTGACCCGCGCCGCCCTGATGCAGGTTCATGCCGAACTTGAAGAAGCCTCGGCGGCTTCCGGCGCGCAATGGTTCACCACCATCCGCAGGGTCGTGCTGCCTCTGCTGACGCCGTCGCTCGTCGCCAGCTTCACCCTGCTGTTCATCATCGGCTTCCGCGAATTCACCATCCCCACCATCCTGCAGTCGCCGGACAATTCCGTGCTCAGCGTCATGATGTGGCAGGCCTTCCAGGCCGGCAAGACAACCCAGGCGGCCGCCGTCGGCACGATGATCGTGCTGTTCGTCATCCCCATTATTTTCGGCCTGCGCCGCCTCGTCCTGGCGCGCGACGGGCGCGATTGAGGCTCATCAATGTTGAAAGTGGAAGGTCTTGAACGCTCCTATGCAACGCCGGATGGCCTGGTCCAGGCGGTGAAGGGCGTCAGCTTCGAAATTCCGTCCGGCTCCTTCTATACGCTGCTCGGCCCCAGCGGCTGCGGCAAGACGACGACCCTGCGTTGCGTCGCCGGGCTCGAACAGCCGACCGCTGGCCGCATCACCATCGACGGAACGGTCGTCGCCCAGCCCGACGAAGACATCTTCGTTCCCGCCTACAAGCGGGACATCGGCATGGTGTTTCAATCCTATGCGATCTGGCCACATATGAATGTGCTGGAGAACGTGTCCTATCCCCTGGTCGTGCGCAAGCCACGCCCGCCGCGCGACGAGATCAAGGACCGCGCAATGGAGGCGCTGCGCCTCGTCGGCATGGATGCGCTGGCCAACCGCTCCGCCACCAAACTGTCCGGCGGCCAGCAGCAGCGCGTCGCCTTCGCGAGAGCCATCGTGCGCAATCCCAAGATCCTGCTGCTCGACGAGCCCTTGTCGAACCTCGACGCGAAGCTGCGCGAGCAGATGCGCTACGAACTGCAGGAACTGGTCGCCCGCGTCGCCATCACCACCCTTTACGTCACGCACGACCAGTCCGAAGCGCTCGCCATGTCCGACACGATTGCGGTGATATCGGAAGGCCTGATCTCGCAGGCGGGTCCGCCCCGCGCCGTCTACGACCGGCCGGCGAATGAATTCGTCGCCGGCTTCCTCGGCGGCGCGAATTTCCTCACAGCCACGGTGACCGAGGACGATGGCAATAATGGTCTCGCGGTCTTCGACGGCGGTGCCGGGTCGGTTCGAGTCGCGCTTCCCGCCGGGATCCACACGGGCGACCGGGTCAATATCGTCTTCCGCCCCGAGGACGCCGCCTTGCATTTTGCCGCCAACGGCACCGGCAATCAGGTCCATGCCTCGATCTCCCGCCTGAGTTTTCAGGGCGGCCTCACCGAATGCCACCTCAAGGTCGGCGCCACCCTCGTGCGCTCGATGCTGCATCCTTCCGTCGAGGCCAAGGTCGGCACCGAGGCCTGGATCGATCTCAATCCCGCGCGCTGCACCGTCTATCCGGCGCGGGAGACCAGCCGTTTGTAACGTCCAACCAGCAGTCAGGGAGAAAGCGGATGAGCACAGCAACCGTCGACGCCAAGCCGGCAAGGCGCGCCACCGGCTATGGCCGCAAGCCATCGACCTACGATGCCACGATCACCGAAGTCGGCGCGGGAACGCCGCTCGGCGAGTTCATGCGGCGCTACTGGCACCCGGTCGCGATCTCCGAAAAGGTGCAGGACGTGCCGCAGAAGCTGCGCGTGCTGGGCGAAGACCTCGTCATCTTCCGCGATCGCAAGGGCCGCCCCGGCCTGCTGCACGCGCGCTGCGCTCATCGCGGCACCACCCTCTATTACGGCAAGGTCGAGGACGAGGGCATCCGCTGCTGCTACCACGGCTGGCTCTTCGATGTGGAAGGCCGCTGTCTCGATCAGCCCTGCGAACCCGACAATGGCGCACGCAGCCGCGACCGCGTCACGCAGCCATGGTATCCGGTGCAGGAACGCTACGGCCTCGTCTGGGCCTATATGGGGCCGCCGGAAAAGCAGCCGCTGCTGCCCTATTGGGATTCGCTTGAGAAGGTCGGCCCCGGCGAGAAGATCTGGGTCACTGGCTCCAGCTTCGGCGCCGGCGGTGACGATGCCCATGAGATCGTGCCCTGCAACTGGCTGCAGGATTGGGAAAACATCATGGACCCGTTCCATATCCCGATCCTTCACACCAGCTTCAGCGGCGTGCAGTTCGTGCCGGAAATGGGGGTCATGCCGCAGGTCCATTGGGAACATGCCGAGACAGGCATGCAGTATACGGCCTACCGCAAGCTCGATGACGGTCGCGAAATGGATCGCGTCACGCTTGCCCTGTTCCCGCACGTGCGCATCGTGCCCAGCGTGCAGCTTGCGCCCGGGCCCGCCACGGGCATCGGCTTCGTCCTGCCGGTCGACGACACCAATTTTCGCCTGTTCCACGCAATGCGCGTGCCACAGGGCTTCAACGGCATTCCGCGCCTGCCCGGCCGCAAATGGGGCGAGATGAGCGAAGAAGAACGGCAGCGCTTCCCCGGCGACTGGGAAGCGCAGGTCGGACAGGGCCCGATCAGCCTGCACTCGGAAGAAAACCTCGCCGGCAGCGACAAGGGCGTCGTCATGCTGCGCCGCCTGCTGAAGCAGCAGATCCAGATTGTCGCGGAGGGTGGCGATCCTCTCGGCGTCATCTATGATCCGGCGAAGCAGGTGATGAAAGTCGGCGCCGGCAATTTCTTCAAGAGTTGAAGCGCTTACATGCAAGGCCTTCCCAGGAAGACGACGCGATGAAAAACCAGGATGGCGGCGCTCGCGCCGCCGCCGAACTGCAGGCCCATCCGGAAGCGCTCGATTATCCGCCCTCGGATGCGATCGCTGCCGCAAAGATCATGGTGCTGGCCACCAACCTGCGGCGCTCCGCTGCCGCGCTCTATGCGCGCGAATTCGACCTCGGCGGCCAGGCCTGGCGGCTTCTGAGCGTCATCGGTTTGCGCGGCCCCATGTCGCTTGGGGAACTGGCCGACCGTCTTGGCTACGACAAGGGCCTTGCCAGCCGCGAGGTGACGGCGCTTGTCCGCCGAGGTCTTGTTCTCAAAATCCGTCCGGCGCGCGCTGTGTGCATTCAGCTCAGCCCTAGCGGCGAAAGTCTGATGCGGAAACTGCACGAGCTGTCGCGCCAACGCGATGAATTCCTGCTTGCCGACCTGAGCGTCGAGGAGCGCAGGATATTCAACCAGCAGCTCGATAGGATGGCCGCCCGCGCCAGGGCGCTGCTCGATCAGGGCGAGGCATAGGGTTCCTTCACGCCGTTGCAACCTGCCGGCCGAGCCCGGCGCGCTGGCCGATGGCGCGCGCCAGAATCGCTGCCGAGACTGTGAGCGTGGTGATGATGACGCCGATCACCGAGGCCTGCTCGAAGCGGCCGGAATCGAGCAAGGTCAGTTGCAGGACCGACAGCGGCTGCGTCGCGCCCGTGCCCAGCAGCACGATGATACCGACGGCGGCATTGGCGGTGGCGAAGATTTCCAGCCCCACGACGGCCACCGAAGGCGCGATGAGCGGCAGGATGATGCGGCGGAACGTATAGAATCTTGAGCTGCCGGAGACCAAGGCCGCTTCCTCGAGTTCACGGCCGATCTGCCCCATGGCCGTCTTCATCATCTGGGTGCCGATGGTCATCGTGCCCATCAGCACGGCGATGATCAGCACCACCATGGACCCATAGAGCGGCCGCAGAAAAGGAAAGAAGGTGAACACCTGCAACAGTCCGAGACTGAGGACGAGACCGGGAATCAATGTCGGCAACCAAGTGCAGAAGTCGAGGACATGGCGTCCGCCAAAGTCGCGCTTGGCGGTGATATAGGCGATGGCGCTGAACAAGGCCATGCCCGCCAGCGAAGCGCCGACCGACAGTTGCAGCGTATTGCCCAGCGCTTGTGAAATCTCGCCGCCGAACAGCGCCCGATCCCAGTTGTCGAGGGTCCACGCGTCATCCGCGCCGAAGACGCCGAACATGTTCATGAAGGTCGAGATGATCAGCAGCACGAACGGCACGACGGTCATCAGCGCCAGGAGGCTTGTAATCGCGGCGAAGGCCGGCCAGCGCCATTTGCCGAGATCGAGCGTGCGATTGCGGAATTTGCTCGAGATCGACGCGTAACTGTGCCGGCCGACAAACCATTGCTGCAGAATGACCAGGGGAATGATCGAAACGATGAAGACGATCGACAACGCGCTGGCCAGACCCTGCGCCGGCGGCTCGCGCGTCATCGCGCTGAAGATGACCGTGCTGTAGACGGAGATCTGCTTCGGCGCCCCCAGGATCAGCTCGACCTCGAACGCCTGCATCGAGCGCACCATGCTGATCAGGAAGACCACCACCAGAACCGGCGCCATGATCGGAATGACGATGCGGGTCAGGGTGCTGATCAATGACGCGCCGCTGGCGCGCGCCGCTTCCTCCATCGACGAATCGAGACTGCGGAAGGCCGGCGCCAGGAGGAACACCTTGATGGCGATGCTCGACGTCATCAGGTGCACCCAGACGATGCCCCACCAGGAATAGACCTCGAAGACCGGCCTGTCGACGAACGGCAATTGCATGGCCAGTTGATTGAGCAGGCCGCTGCGTCCGGCGGCCAGCAGCACCCAGGACAAGGTGACAGGCAGTGCCGGCATGAACAATGCGACCCAGAAGCCGATTTCCAGCAGGTTGCGATAGGGCAGATTGGTCCTGGCGATGAGCCAGGCGATGCTGACGCCGACCGCCATGCCGATGGACTGGCGCGCGAAGCTCAACGACAGAGTGTTGAGGAAGGCTTCGCCCAGCCGCGCGCCGGTGAACACCCGCCACCAGTTGTCGCCGCCGATCTGCACCGCCTGCCCGAGCCTGTTGGTCTCGAAACTGTTCATCAGCAGCATGAACAGCGGGCTCAGCACCAGAAAGGCCACGGCAAGCAGGATCAGGCTCGACCAGAGCGCGAACATATTCGCCGTCCGCCAGAATGGTGGCTCGGTCGTTTTGGCTTGCTGTTCCCCAACCAGTACCGTCATGAGCGCTAACGCGGACCACCCTTGATGTCGGCATAGATTTTCATGGCTTCTTCGAGGACTTCATTGCCCTCATCCATGCCGGGAATGAACGCCTTGTCGAGATGCGCATAATCGGGAACCGTTGCCAGATGTTCCGGTCCCGGCGGCGGCACATCCTTGCGTCGGCTGACCGCACCCGATTCGTTCAACTTGGCGAATTCGGCGAGATGCGCTGCCTGTCCCTCCTTGCTGAGGAACCAGTTGATGAAGACCGTGGCAGCCTCTCTATGCGGCGCATTCTTGAACACCGCCACGCCGCGCGTGCCCATGATCTCGCCGAACGGCAGCGGTTCGACATTCTTGCAGCCGCCGGCGCGCTTGCAGCGGCTGATGACATCGGTGGTGATGCCGGTGCCGATGGCAAGATCGCCGCGCATCACCGCGTCAGCGGCCTGGCGCGGGTTCATGTTCACGACGAGATCCATGTCGGTGAAGTATTTCTTGATGAAGTCACGCCCGCCGAGCTTCAGGAAGGCGCCGAACGTCCACGTCCCGCCGTTGGCATGATAGGGATCGCGGATGCCGATTTTACCTTTCAGCCTCGGGTCGAGCAGATCCTCCAGTTTGGTGACGCGGAAGCCGTTGGAATTGTCCATGTTCTGGAAAGCGAGATTGGTGGTGAACAGGCTCTGGATGAAGACCTGCTTCGCCTTCGACGTCGTCCATTGATAGTCCGGCGCATTCCAGTTCGACGGGTCGGCAACCTCGGGCAACAGCAGGAACGGCTCCAGATCCTGAAACGCCCCGGCCGGAATGAGACTGCTGTTCATGTTGGTCGTCGACGCCCACATCACGTCCCAGGCGTAGACATGGTTCTTCTGCTCGTTGAGCACGCGCGTGACCATGGCATCAGGGATGATTTCGGTCACCGTCACCTTGATATTCGGAAACTTACGCTGAAAAGGCCGAATCGAAGCCGCATAGCCGTCCTGCGAATGCACCGAGATCGCCAGCGACTGGCCCTTGGATTTTTCCAGCGCCGCATCCCATTTCGCCTTCCAGTCCGCAGGCGCCTGCGCATGTGCGCCGAATGCTACCATGGTCGCGACCGCTACGGCTGCTGTGCGCCTCATCCGTCCCTCCCGAATTGATTTGTTCTTGGAACTTGTTCTTTTGCTATGCCACGTGCTTCACGGTCAGCGGCCGTGTCGCCTCTTCAACTGCGGCCGTCCGGGGCAGAAGCGTATCGATCGGGCGCACCCGATAGGCCTGCGGCCGTCCGGCTTCCGGCGGTTCGATCCCCTGCTGCAGCGCCTTCACCGCGTCGAGCAGCCGCTTGCGCATGGCGACGATCGCCGTATCGGAACTCGTCAATTTCTCGAGGCTGCGGTCGGCGATCGGGCCGGGGCCCTGTTCCTGCGTCACCGCGAGATCCTGGATTGGAATGGCCTTGATGCCCGAAAACGTGCGCTTGCGCTGGTCCTCGCGGTCGATCAGATAATTGTTGGAGCGATTGGCAACCGGCGTGAACGTGCCGGGAATCATCTCCGGAAAGATGACGCCTGCCGCCGCGATCTCGCGGTCTGTCGCCGTCAGCGGCCGGTCGATCTGCGTCCAGATGCGGAACTGCATCGTGTGCTCGTCGTCGATCGGCACACGGACATTGGTGATGAACGGCGCATCCTGTGGCGATGCCACCATGGTGGCGAACGGGAACAGCCATTGGTTGATGCGCCAGTGATAATGCTCCGGTCCACCGTCGCGCTGCGCTGCCAGCATCAGGCCATAGTCGGTCGGCTTGATGGTCCAGCGCGGCGAGGTGTCCTGAAAGGCGAAGGGCGACACGCGCGAACCCGGCAGCGCCGACTTGTCGAGCGAACTATGCAGGAAGGAGACATGGCTGGAATCGATGTCGCCTTCGGCGAACTGCAGATAATTGCCTTCGACGACGATCTTGCTGATGTGGCGATGGCTGTCGCCGACCTCGAACAGTTCGGCGGCCGGGGGCCCAGGCGGCTTCAATTCCGCCGGGCCGAAATAGCCCCAGATCAGGCCGCCGCGCTGCAGCACCGGATAGGCCCTTGTCTTCATATTGCCCTTGATGCGGTCGCCATCGGGCGCATTCGGCAGGTCGACGCAATTGCCTTCGACGTCGAATTTCCAGCCGTGATAGGCGCAGCGCAGGCCGCAGTTTTCATTGCGACCCCAGACCAGATGGGCGCGGCGATGGGTGCAATAGGCATCGAGGATGCCGACTTTGCCATCGCTGTCGCGGAAGGCGACGAACTCCTCGCCGAGAATGCGCAACCGCACCGGCTCGCCGTCGGGCTCGGACACTTCGGAGGCGAGCATCACCGGCAGCCAGAAGCGCCTGAAAAGGTTGCCCATGGCCGTTCCCGGCCCGACCCGAACCAGAAGCTCGTTGTCCTCGCGCTTCATCATGGCGCTTCCTCCGTTTTGCTTTGAGTTGTTCTTTTTATAATGCGCTTTTTTGCACGGCTAATATATTCGCCTGCAAGAGCCATAAGAATTTCCTACCGCCTGAGGGGCCGATAGGAAAATCAGATCGAGGAAACGCCAGGAATCGTCATGTCGAACGATCCGCAGTTCACCCTGCGCCAGTTCCGCTATTTCATGGCGGTCGCCCGCTGCGGCGGCTTCAATGCGGCGGCGCGCAGCCTCGGCATCTCGCAGCCCGCGCTCGGCCTGCAGATCCGCAATCTCGAGGACGTGCTCGGCGTCGCCCTGTTTGATCGCTCCGCCCAGGGCGCGATGACGACACCGGCAGGCAAGGCATTGATGGAGGAAGCCGAATTCCTGTTCGCGCGGCTCAAACTGCTGCAGGACAATATCAGCACCTATCGCGATACCTCCGCGCCGAAACTCATCGTCGGCGCGACGACGACCGTGGCGCACGCCCTTTTGCCCTATCTGATGCAAAGTTGCCCGCAGCCTTTCACCATCTCCCTCTACGAAGGCGGCGAAAGCGTCGCCCTGATGGAGAGCGTGCGCGCCGGCACGCTCGACGCCGCGCTTTGCTATGAAGCGCCTCATCCCGACGTCAGACAGCTCCGTCTGTTCGATGAGGACTTCATGCTGGTCGGCCTGGCCTCGCGCATCGGCCACCTTGCCTCGATCCCGCTGGCGTGCATCGGCGATTACAGCCTGATCGTTGGACCCAATGACGACACCAAACGTCATACTCTTCTGCAACTGGCGCGATCGGTCGGCGCCACCCTGTCGATCGGCGCCGAGATAAATTCCATCACGCTGAAGATAGAATTGTTGCGCCAGGGACATTTCATCGTCACACCATACGGGCGTTACCTGCAGGAAGTCGAAGCCGGAGAGCTCGCGGCAATCCCTTTCGATCCGCCATACACCCGCAGCATGAGCCTGATGGTGCGGAAAACCCTCGGCGAGGCAGCGACGACCTGGCTGACCGCCCTGATTCAGAATGGCGTCAACGAACGCATCTCCGAAGGCCGCTTCCGCTGGCGGCATCATATGTCCGCATAGACACGATGACAGCCTCACTGTCATCGTTACGACGAGCAAAACATCTGTCGGGAATATTGTGCCTGCGCCGTAACCTGCTAGTCTCCCTCGCAATGATGCGGGCCAAGAAGCCCGCTTGTAACAGGGAGATTTCGCGCTGATGGGCAATAATGTTCTTCTCGTGGGCAGCGTTCCATTCGATACGGTCGAAGACGTCATGCGCAATTGCAGCGAGGCGCTTGGCCCGCAGCTTCAGGCGATACCGGATGGCGAAGTGGGCGAACGTCGCTCATGGGTGCTGCGCCTGTCCTATCAGGTCTTCAATGGCCACGACGATCTCGAAACCGTCAAGCGGCCGCAGCGGGTCAACGGCGTCGAGCAATTGATGCCGCGCAGCCGCGACGATGTCTGGCTCTTCCGCGTCAAGCCCGGCGTAGAGACGGTCCGGTTCGGCAATCCCGGCTATCGGCTGGGCTATGCCAAGGACGCGGTCAACTCCTACTTCGTGTTCAAGACATTGCGCGAGAAAGGCTTGATCCCCAAGGGACAGCGCTTCCAGATCTCCATGCCCATGGTCAACAGCGTCATACGTCCGTTGACCTTTCCCGAAGCTGCCGATCTTGCGCGCATCCGCCCCGGCTACGAAGAGGCCATCGCCGCCGAACTCGACGCCATCCTCGCCGCTATTCCCCATCAGGATATCGCCATCCAGTGGGATTGCGCCTGGGAGGTCTCGGCCGTTTACAACAAGCCGGAAGGCTATCCGGGCGAAGGCGACATCGAAACCCACACGGCGCCGATCGGGCGGCTGTCGAAGCGGCTTCCGGCAGATGTCGCGCTGGGTTTCCACTTCTGCTTCGGCACATTCGGCGGCTGGCCGCGTTTTGCCCCGGCAGACCTCGGCCGTGCGGTCGACCTCGTCAATGCTGCTGTGAAAGCCACGGGCCGCAACGTCGACTGGGTGCATATACCGGCGCTCGACCGCTCGGACGATGCCTTCTACGCCCCGCTGGCGAAACTCGATGTCGGCCAGGCGCGCGTCTATCTCGGCCTCATTCACAGCATGGATAGCTTCCCGCAGCGGCTGGCGGCGGCGCGCAAATTCCTGCCCGATTTCGGCGTTGCCGCCTATTGCGGCTTCGGCCGCATCCCGCCGGAAGAAATGCCGAAAATCCTGCAGGACCACAAAAACGCGTTGCGACTGGCGGGACTGCAGAACTGAATAACAGGCGGGGGAGGAATTTATGAGCGGGTTGAGATCACGTCTTACCGTCGCCGCCGCTGTGCTCGCCCTGTCCGGCACGGCGGCGCTGGCGCAATATCCAAACCAGATCATCAAGATCGTGTCGCCGGCGCCACCCGGCGGCAGCACCGACATCGTCGCCCGCCTGGTGCAGCCGGGCCTGCAGGAAAATCTCAAGCAGACCGTGATCGTCGAGGCACGCGGCGGCGCCGGTGGTTATCTCGGCTCGGAATATGTCGCGCGCGCCAACCCCGATGGATACACTTTGCTGCTCGGCGGCGCGTTCTCCACCATCACCGCGACCCTGCAGAAGAAGCCGAGCTACAATCCGCGCACCGATCTCGTCCCCGTCGCCATCTTCGCCAGCGTCCCCAACATGCTGGTGGCAGGACCGCGCCTGAAGGCCAAAACCGTGCAGGAGCTTGTCGCGGAAGCCAAGGCCAATCCCGGCAAGTTCAATATCGGCTCGAACGGCATCGGCACGACGCTGCATCTCTCCGGCGAACTGTTCAAGCTGCGCACCGGAACCAATATCGAGCACATCGCCTATCGCGGCTGGGCCGATTGCGTCGCCGGCACGGTCAACGGCGAGGTCGACATGATGTTCGACAATCTCTCGACGGCGCTGCCGAGCATTCAGGCGGGGAAACTGCGGCCCCTGGCTGTCGCCGCGCCGTCAAGACACCCGTCCCTGCCCGATGTGCCGACGCTGAGCGAACTCGGCATCAAGGACGCCGAGGTGATCTCCTGGTTCGGCATCATGGCGCCCGCCAAAACGCCGCAACCCATTCTCGACAGCCTGGGCAAGGCCTTCAAGACCATCTCCGAGAACCCCGACTTCCAGCGCCTCGTCCACCAGCAGGGCATGGACGCAACCTATTACGACCAGGCCGGCGCCGAGAAATTCTGGATCAGCGAGATCGACAAGTGGAACAGCGTCATCAAGGCATCCGGCATTTCGGCGCAGTAGCCATGGCTGAGTCAGAACAGTCTTGAGCTGAGCCGGTTCTCTTGCTCTTTGCTGCCGAACGGGAGATTATCCGCCGGTAAGCTATTGGCTTAAAGGGGGAAATTCATGCGTTTGATAATTTTAACTGTTGTCACTGCATTTGCATTCACCATCCCTGCGGGCGCGTCGCAGACGGTCAACGGCTCGGCATCCGCCACCGTCGCTAAAGGCGAACAGCATGCGGGCTACAAGGTCTGCCGCAAGGTTGGATCGGCTTACGTCTGCAATTGAAGTTGACTCTCACTGTCCGGAGGCCATTCGGTCTCCGGACAAACCGGCTTGCGCTCACCGCCAAGGTTTATTATTGCTGGCTGGTCGAAAAAGGCAGACTTGGTCTGGGTAGGCCCAAGTCCTTCTGAACCCGGAATCCCTCCGAATCAGAAGTTCTGTTCCCAGCTTTTGCCGGAGAACCCTCGACGAATACAGGGCGCGCATAGCGTCCGTGTTCGTCTGTGGGTTTCTCGAAGGCGAGACACTCCTGACGGGCATCCATTCAGGAGTTTGATCATGTCGCTTTCATCTGCCCGAAATGTCTTTTCGGTTCTGCGAAGTCCGACGGCTGTCGTTGCCGTATCGGTATTCCTCACCTTCGCCGGTTTTACGCTCATCATCCCGGTGCTGCCGTTCGTCATCGGGCAATTCGTCCCGTTCCATGAGGTCGCCCGCTACGTCTCCCTCATCATTGCAGCCTATGCCCTGTGTGCGTTTCTCGCCGCCCCGGTCCTCGGCGCATGGAGCGACCGCGTCGGACGCCGGCCCGTGCTGCTGTTCTCCATCGCCGGATCGGCCATCGGCTTTGTCATATTCGGCCTCGGCGGCGCGCTATGGATACTCTTCGCGGGGCGCATCCTCGACGGACTGACCGCCGGCAATATCTCCGCCATGTATGCCTACATCGCCGATACGCATGCGCCACAGGATCGTGGCGCCGCCTTCGGCTTCCTCGGCGCCGCCGGCGGATTTGGCTTCATGATCGGCCCCGCGCTGGGCGGATTTCTGGGCGACATCTCCTATGCGCTTCCGGCTTTTGCGGCCGCGGGCGTCGCCGTTCTGAATGCTCTGTGGGTCTATCTCTGCGTGCCGGAAAGCCTGCATGCCGCTCACCGGTCCGATCGCCTGCAATGGAGCCAGTTCAATCCATTCAAGCAACTCATCGCGGCCCTGAACAACAAGGTGATCCTTCCCTTTTTCGCAACGGCCTTCCTTTTCTTCACCGCCGCCACTCTCATGCAATCCAATATCGGCGTATTGATGAAGGAGAGCCTTGCTTTCACGCCGGCTTTCGTCGGTGTCGCCATGCTCGGCGTCGGCGTCATGGACATCGTCAGCCAAGGCCTCGCGACGCCGAAGCTTCTGCCGCGTTTTGGCGAACATCGCGTCGCCATCGGCGGGCTGGCGATCAACGCCATCGGCTTCGCGCTGCTCGTCGTACTGGCGGCACGTCCATCGATCGGGCTTCTGGCGCTCGCGATTGTCGTGCTCACCTTCGGCGACGGCTTGGTGCAGCCCTCGCTCAATGCCATTATCTCGGGCGCCACGCCGGCGGATCAACAGGGACGGGTGCAGGGCGCTAATCAGGCGCAGCAGGCCATCGCCCGCGTCGTCGGCCCGCTCGGCAGCGCCGCCCTCTACGAGATATTTCCCGGTGCGCCTTATCTGGCCGGCGCCATGCTCCTGGTTGCGGCAATCGTTGTTCTGGCGCCGACGAGGGGAGTTTCATCAGCGCAGACGGAGACCAGATAGTCCACGCATATCGCCTATGACGCGTGGATCGCCCTCCAGATTCGCTCCGAAGTGACCGGCATTTCCAGATGCCTGACGTTGTAGTCACGCAATGCGTCGACCGCGGCGTTGACCAGCACACCAAGCGCCGGCGTCGTGCCGCCCTCTCCTCCCGCGCGTATGCCAAGCGGATTGCTCACGGCCGGCGTCTCGCTGATGATCGTGTCATATGCCGGCAGCCGATCCGCACGCGGCATGGCATAGTCCATGAACGAACCGGAGAGGAGCTGGCCCGACGAAGCATCATAGCTGCAGATTTCGCTCAGGGCCTGGCCGAGCCCCTGCGTGATCGCCCCATGCGCCTGGCCGTGCAGGATCAGCGGATTCACGGCCCGCCCGACATCGTCAACGGCAACGTAATTGACCACGTCCAGCACGCCCGTCTCCGGGTCGATCTCGACCTCGCAGACATGGCTGCCGAAGGGAAAACCTGCCGCCTTCGACACCTCGTCGCAGGTCGCCGTCAACGGCCCCTGAAGCTCGTCGGGCAAGGTTTTGTCGCGCGCGGCCGCCGCGGCAAGCTCGTACAGGCTGATCGACGTGTTTGCCGTGGACGGCGAGAACCTGCCGTCCTCGAAATGGAGCGACGACGCTTCCACGCCGAGGACATGCGCCGCGATCAATCTCGCCCGTTCGAGCACGCCAACGGCGGCCTTGCCGATGACGACGCCGGCGAGGCGCATTGAGCGGCCCGCATGCGAGCCGCCGCCCGCCATCACCCGCATCGTATCGCCCTGCACGAGCCGCACTTCCCTGAAGCGCACGCCAAACGCGGTGGTGATGAGCTGCGCAAAACTCGTCTCGTGGCCCTGGCCGCTTGAAAGCGTACCGATCACAACCTCAACGACCTCATCGGGAAGCACTGTGACTTCGGCGCGCTCGCGCGGAATGCCGCTGGCAATCTCGATGTAGTTGGCGACGCCGATCCCGCGCAACCGGCCCCGGTGCGCCGCCTCGGCGCGGCGCTTTTCGAACGTGTTCCACTTCCCCCGCTCGAGCGCAATCTTCATCACCTCATCGTAGCAGCCGCTGTCGTAGATCAGTCCGACCGCGTTCCTGTAGGGCAAAGCGGCAGCGGGGATGAGATTGCGGTGCCGCAGCGCGACGCGGTCGAAGCCATGCTCCTGCGCAGCAAGGTCGATCAGCCGCTCGATGACGAACATCGCCTCGGGACGGCCGGAACTGCGATAGGAATTGGTCGGCGGGGTATTGGTGAAGACAGCCTGCGCATGCACATGCGCAAGCGGAATCCGGTAGACGCTCGTTGCCAGTTCCACGCCCTTGGTGAGCGGGCCATAGCTGACCGAATGCGCGCCGATGTTGCTGATATTGGTGCTGCGCATCGCCAGGAAATCGCCATCGGCGCTCAGTGCCAGTTCGGCCTCGACTTCAAGATCGCGCCCGCCATAATCGGACAGGAACGCCTCGCTGCGCTCGCACGTCCATTTGACCGGCCGCCCGACTCTCCGCGCGGCCCAGGCGATCAGGGCGAATTCCACATAGAAGGCGTTTCGCGTGCCGAAATTGCCACCGATATCCCTGGCGATCACCCTGACGTTCGCATCGGGCACGCCGAGCACCGTGGCCAGTTCGTGGCGCTGGCGCACCACATTGCCACCGCCGGCCCGCAAAGTGTAAACGCCGCTCTGCGGATCGAAAACAGCCAGCGCGGAGCGCGGCTCCATGGGCACGCCGGTGACGCGCTGGATCCACGTCTTGAGATGAACCACATGGGCTGCCGCACGAAAGGCGGCCTCGACGCCTTCTCTGTCGCCCACTTCTGCATCGAGCGCGATGTTCGTGCCGGCAGTGGGATGGATGACCGACACATTCTCGCAGCCCTGGAGGGCGCGAAGCGAGAAAGGAAGGGTTGTGTAACGCACGGCAACCGCTTCCGCCCCGTCCCTGGCGGCAGAGACACTGTCGGCAATCACGATCGCCACAGCCTCGCCCACATGGCGCACACGATCCGCCGGAAGCACGTGCTGACGTGAGATGAAGGGCGCGCCCTCCTTCGGCTTCAACGCGATGTCAAGAGAGCCGCTGGAGACGGGACTATGGGGAACCGGCTTCAACCCGTCGATCTCCGCATCCTTTCCCGTGAGGACACAGACCACGCCCGGAATGGCCATCGCACTCTGCACATCGATGGCTTCAATCATCGCGTGTGGGTGAGGAGAGCGCACCATCGCGGCATAGAATGCACCGGTCTCTAAGCAATCATCCGAGAACTGACCGGCGCCCGTCAGAAGCCTGTAGTCTTCCTTGCGTTCGACCGGATCGCCGATCTTGGGGGACTCCACGCCCGACCATTGCGCCATCGTCGTTGCTCTCCCCAGAACCTTGTATTTCGCGCTGCGAACAAGGCGTTTTGTAACGCTTAGTCATCCGCGGCAAGACCTGTCAAGGAAGACAGCGAGGAACAGCGAAGCAGCTTGACGAGAGCCTGCTTCGTGTTAGGTAATTCGCAACGATAAAATTCGCAAAGCGGATTTCGGGAGGAGTGTTGTGTCGGTTGCGTCCAGAAATCTGGCCGGCCTGCTTGCCGTCTGTGCGCTTGCCTCGACGCATGGCGCGACGGCGCAGGAATTCTTTCAAGGCAAGACCATCACCATCATTATCGGGTCTGGCCCCGCAGGCTCCTATGATAATTTCGGCCGCCTCGCCGCCCGGCATCTCGGCCGCTTCGTTCCGGGCAAGCCCAATGTCGTGGCGCAGAATATGCCGGGCGCGGGAAGTATTCAGACTGCGAACTACATTTATAATATCGGTCCGAAGGATGGCACTGCCCTTGGCCTAATGAGCCCCTCCACCACGGTCATGCAGACATTTCCCGGCGCCAGGTACGAGGCGGCGCGCTTTCGCTGGATCGGCCGGATCAATTCGAATACCAACGTCACATTTGTCCGCAGCGACGCGGCTGTCCGCTCGATCGAGGATGCGAGACAGCACGAGATCAAACTAGGCGCGACGGCCCCCTCGTCGCCGCTCGCGTTTCAGACGCGGCTGATGAACCAGGTCGCGGGCACCAAATTCCACATGGTGCTCGGTTACATTGACGCGGCCGCGAGCATGCTGGCTGTGGAGCGCGGCGAGGTGGATGGCGGAAGCACCGCCTGGAATACGCTGAAAACCGCTCGGCCGCAGTGGCTTGAGTCCGGTTTCGTCAAAGTCATCCTGCAATATGGCCTCACGCCCAACCCGGAGCTTCCCGACGTTCCGCTGGCCGGAAACATCGTTCAGAGCGAAGACGCCAAACACCTGATGTCGGTCTTCATGAACGCTGCCGATGTCGGATACTCCCTGATGGCGGCGCCTGAAACGCCGGAGGACCGGGTTAAAACATTGCGCGACGCGTTCCAGGCCATGGCGGACGATCCGAAATTCCGCGAAGACGCAAGCCGCATAGAGAAGAGCATCTTCCCGCTTGGCGGCGCCGAACTGGAACAAATGATCAAGGAGACGTCCGTCATCTCGCCCGAAATACGGGAAGCCGCAGCAAAGGCACTGACGTCGGACTAGGGAGCGAATATGAGCGAAAACATCCTCGTCGTGTCGGACGATCCGATCCTACGGATTACCCTGAACCGTCCCGAGGCCGGCAATGGCGTCACCGACGACATGGCGGCGGAGCTGACGCGGCTCCTGCTGCAGGAAGGTCCGAAACATCGTCTTGTCGTGTTGCGCGGCGCGGGCGCTGATTTCTGCATCGGACGCGCGGCCGGCCCCAAGCCGGCAACGCCTCCCGAGGCGCTGGCGCGACGGCGTTCCACCGAAGTCATTTTCGATTGCTATGGTGCCTTCCGCAAATGCCCCGTGCCGATCATCGGCCTCGTGCAGGGCCGCGCGCTCGGCTTTGGCTGCTCCATCGCAAGTCTGTGCGATCTCACCATCGCCACCACGCAGGCGAAGTTCCAGATCCCTGAGATGTCGCATCGCATCATGCCAACCATGGTGCTGTCGTCGCTGATCGATCGCCTGCCGCGCAAGGCGATCTCGCATCTGGTTTACACGTCCCAGGTGATCGGGCCCAAGCGCGCACTCGCGTTCGGCATCTGCGGCGATATCGTCGAACCGCAGGACGCGGAAGCAGCCCTCGACACGGCCTGCCAGGCGATCCTCGCCGCGCCGGCGGCGGCGACCGAAGGCGTCAAGGAATATCTGCGCACCGCGATGCAGATGGACGTCCAGGGCGCCGTCGATTTCGCCAGGAACATCCACGCGACGATCAATTCATCGTCTGAAATGAAGAAGCCCTGAATTCATGATCTAGGGGGAACCATGCGCACCTTCGCAATCCTGAGCGCCACGGCGGCTAGCCTGCTTTCGCCTCTCGCCGCTCAGGCGCAGGCGGTGGACTACTTCAAGGGCAAGCCGCTGACGGTCATCACCAGCACCGGCGCCGGTGGTCCCTATGATCTCGTCGCCCGCGTCGTCTCGAAATATCTGACCAGGAACCTGCCGGGCAATCCATCCCCCGTCATCCAGAACATGCCGGGCGCCGGCCACGTTCTGGCGACCAATTACATGTACAATCAGGCGGCGCAGGACGGCACGGTCATCGCCATCGTCGCCAATTCGATTCCACTGCACCAGATGATCAACGGCAAGGGCGTGCGCTATGACGCCCGCAAGATCAACTGGATCGGCTCCACCGGCATTTCCAATCTGGCGACGGTCGCCTGGCACACGTCGGGCATCAAGACCACCGACGACGTGATGCAGCGCGAGCTCATCACCGGCGTCACGGGCGCAGGCTCCGGCACCTATCTCTATCCCGCGGTGATGAACCTGGTGCTCGGCACGAAATTCAAGTTCGTCATGGGCTACAAGAGCTCGACCGAGATCGGCTTGGCAATGGAGCGCGGCGAGGTCTTCGGCCGCAGCGGCACCAGCATCGCCGGCATGAACCAGGAGAACCCGGACTGGCTGCCGAACAAAAAGATCTTCGTCCTGTCGCAGGTCGGCGCCAAGCGCGATCCGCTGCTGCCGGACGTGCCGCTGATGGAAGAGCTCGGCCGCAACCCGCAGGAAAAAGCGATCCTCAAACTTGTCTCCTCGCCCGTGGCCCTAGGCCGTCCGTTCCTGACGGGTCCTGGCGTGCCGGCTGACAGGGTCGAGACCCTGCGCCGCGCCTTCGATGTCTCCATGAAAGACCAGCAATTCATCGACGAGGCAGCCAAGGTGCAGATCGAGCTCGCCCCGCTGACCGGCGAACAGGTGACAAAGATCGTCGCCGACAGTTTTGCGACACCCGTCGAACTCGTCGACAAGGTGCGCGGCCTCATGGCCGAATAAGCAGACAATCTGAACAGATTTTGGGAGCAGACGCATGAGCAACACAGGAATGCAGGGTAAGGAATTCGATTTCGACAAATTCAGGCTGCGCAAGTTCGTCGACAAGATCGCCGAACTCGGGGAAGTCGAAGTCCATGAGGAACCGGTGACCTTGACCGCCATGAGCGGCATGATCGAGCGCAGCCCGAAGGCGCTGCTGTTCAAGCAGGCCGGCCCCGAGAAGGTCGAGATCATCGCCAAGGCGGCGGCGAGCCGCGCCCGCCTCACGGCGGCGCTCGATGCGACGCCTGAAACCGTCTACGAAAAGTTTTTGGGCCGCCTGGCCTCGCCGAAAACCTCCGTGGAAGTGCCGTCCGACGAAGCGCCCGTTCATGCCATCAAGATCACCGGCAAGGATGTCGATCTCACCAAGCTGCCATTCCATCCCCAGCATGAGTTCGATGGAAGCTGCTACATCTCCTCCGGCATCGATTATGTGCGCGACCCGCAGACCGGCCGATCCAATGTCGGCAGCCGGCGCCTCTCCCTGCGCAACCGCTACCAGACCGGCACCAACATCACCGCGCCCTCCGACCTCAAGCGGATTTTCGAAGGCTGCGCCCGGCGCAAGGAGCGGCTGCCGATCACTTTCACCATCGGCACCCATCCGCTCGACTTCTTCGCCGCGACCACGCGCCAGCAGGGCGACGAGCATCACATGATCTCGACCATGCGCGGCGAATCCGCCCCGCTGGTCAAGAGCCTGACCAACGACATTCTGGTGCCAGCCGACGCCGAGATCGTCCTTGAAGGCTATCTCGACGAACGCGGCTATTTTGAGCCGGAAGGGCCGTTCGGTGAATACATGGGATATTATGGTGCCATCCACATGGATCCGGTGTTCACCTGCACCGCGATCACCATGCGCAAGGATGTCCTGCACCAGACCCTGCAGCATGGCACAGCCTTCGTGCTCGACCAGACCGACGCCGCCTGCATGACGGCGCTGCGCGTCGAGGCCACGGCCATGCGAATTCTGAAGACCGTCTGCCGTGAGCCGATCGCCGTCAGTTCGCGCTCGCTGTCTGGCGGTTCGGGGACGCTGCGCATCTCGATGAAGCAGCATCGCCACGGCGAGGCGCGCAACGCCATGCTGGCGATCTTCGGCGCCATCCTGCAGATCAAGCAGATCTATGTCTTCGACGAGGACATCAACGTGCATGACGACCGCCAGGTCGAATGGGCGATCGGCACCCGCTTCCAGGCCGATGAGGATATCGTCGTCGTCAACGGCATGATGGGCATGCCGATGGACCCGTCATTGAACGGCCGCCGCACCGGCGCCAAGGCCGGCTTCGATTGCACCAGGCCGTTCGGGCGCGGCAGCGAGATCGTCCATATGCGCTGCGCCGCCAAACCGAGCTATGGCCCCGCACGCTTCCAGACGGTGGAACAGGCACTGGAGGCAGGACCTCTGTACTATACCCATCTGGTCGAAGCCGTCGGCAGCACCGATGGCCGCGAAGTCGCCGCCGCCCTCGATGATCTGCGCAGCCGCGGCCGCCTCGGCCGCGACAAGGACGGCCGGTATCATCTTGCCGATTCCAAACCGGGACTGACCGGCATCGTCGGCGAGCTCTATCATGATCCGAACCACGGCATCTGACGTCAGCCAGCCGCCGAAACTGATGGAACTGGCGAAGAAGGCGATCCAGACGAACTGAGCTATCGCCGGTCGAGAACGATCTGCGTCTGGGTAACGATGGCGGCGAGCTTGCCGTCGCTGCGGAATATGCGCGACTCTATGACGATCGTGGTGCGTCCCACATGCAAGGGCGTGGAAACGCAACGCACCGTCTCGCCCACTTTTACCGAAGCGAAAAAATTGGTCTTGCTTTCGATCGTGCTCGTCGTCTTGCCTTCGGGAAGATGGACGAGGGACGCCTGCGCGCCCACGGAATCGCCAAACCCCATGAACACGCCGCCGTGCAGCATGTCGCCGACGCGGCAAAGGTCGTCCCTGGCCACCATCTCGCCCTCGAATCGGTCCTTGCCGCGATAGGTGATCTTCAGGCCCAGCAAGTCCCGATAGGTTCGCTTCGTCTCAGTCATTCAGATCAGTTCTCCAGAAGATGCGCTTGCCGCACCAGTTCCTTGTAGTCGACATTGGCTTTCAGGAACATCGCCTGCCCCTCGTCCGGCGTCACGATGAATGGGATGCCGCCGGCGGTCGCCAGAAATTTCCTTGTCTCCTCAGTACTGAGGATCTGGTTGAACAGTTTATTCAGCTTGTCGACGATCGGCCGCGGTGTCGCAGCCGGAACCATGGTGGCAAACCAGCTCCGCATATCCATATCCGGCACACCGCCTTCGATCATGGTGGGAACATCAGGCGCGATGTCCATACGCTCGCTCGAACTGATTCCGAGCAGGCGAATGCGCCCTTCCCTCGCCTGCGACAGGCCGAAGACCGGATCCCAGACGCCGTAGTCGACCGCGCCGCTGTTCATATCGCTCATTGCCTGAGATGAGGCCCGGTATTGCACGATCGTCGGATCGACACCCATCTTGATCTTGTAAAGCTCGCCGACCATCTGGCTGAAGATGCTCGAAGATGCGTAGCTGGCCTTGTCACCCTTGTTTTTGAGCGCTGCGGTCAGCTCAGGCAGCGTCTTGATCGGGCTGCCGGCGGAGACCCCGATAAAGAACGCCTGGCGCTGCACGTTGGAAACGACCTGCAGGTCTTCCGCCTTGAATTGCGGATGCTTGAGGCGATTGAGATTGGCGGCAATCCCGTTCGCGCCATGCAGGTAGATGGTATAGCCATCCGGCTTGGCTCTCGCCACATACTCCGCCGCGATATTGCCCCCCGCGCCGGCCCGGTTCTCGACGATGACTGCGACCGGCACGAGCTGCCCCAGCTTCTCGGCGAAGTAGCGTACGATGACGTCGGCTCCGGTGCCCGGCGGCAGCGCACAGATCAGCGAGATCGTTCGATTGGGATAGTCCTCATTGGCCGCGACCGCCCTTGACGCGGCCGAAACTGCCAATCCGGCGACAAATGCAGCACCAAGTGCGAACCGCTTCAACGCCGTCATGGTCGTCCTCCCGTTCAGTTCTCCGAGATATTGGCCTGCCGTACCAGCTCCTTGTAGTCCACATTGGCTTTCAGGAACATGGCCTGCCCCTCGTCCGGCGTCACGATGAACGGAACCCCGCCGGCGGTCGCCAGGAATTTCCGCGTCTCATCGGTACTAAGGATCTGGTTGAACAGCTTGTTGAGTTTGTCGACGATCGGCCGCGGCGTCGCCGCCGGCACCATCGTGGCGAACCAGCTCCGCATGTCCATATCCGGCACGCCGCCTTCGATCATGGTCGGCACGTCAGGCGCGATATCCATGCGTTCGCTCGAGCTGATGCCGAGCAGCCGGATGCGCCCCTCCCTCTCCTGGGAGATCGCGAAGGTCGGATCCCAGACGCCGTAGTCAATCGAACCGCTGAGCATATCGTTCATGGCCTGCGTGGAGGTCCGATACTGCACCAGGGTCGGATCGAGCCCCATCTTGATCTTGTAAAGCTCGCCGACGATCTGGCCGAAAATGTTCGAAGAGCCATAGCTGGCCTTGTCACCCTTCTTCTTCATCGCCTCGGTCAGGTCACGCAAGGTCCTGATCGGGCCGGCGGCGGGGACGCCGATAAAGAACGCCTGGCTCTGGACATTGGAAACGACCTGCAGGTCTTCCGCCTTGTACTGCGGGTTCTTGAGCCGATTGAGATTGGCGGCAATGGTGTTGGCGCCATGCAGATAAATCGTGTAGCCATCGGGCTTGGCGCGCGCCACATATTCCGCCGCGATATTACCCGAAGCGCCCGCCCGGTTCTCGACGATGACAGTGACAGGCACGAGCTGTCCCAGCTTCTCGGCGAAATAGCGTACAATAATATCGGCGCCTGTGCCGGGCGGCAGCGCGCAAATCAGCGAGATCATCCGGTTGGGATAGGCATCATCGGCGAATGTTGCGCGTGGCATGGCAGACACGGCCAATCCCGCGACAAGCGCACCGAACAGGAACCTCTTCGACACCGTCATGACATATCCTCCCGTTGTTTTCTCTTCTTGCCGTTCTGCGTTCAGGATTTCGCTGTCCTCTCGATAGCCGCCATCGTCACGACGTCGCTCAAGGTCGCGTAATTCGGGCCTCCAAGCCGGGCCAGAGGCTGCAGCTCCATCGTGTCGATCTTGCCGTCACGCATCAGCCCGTCGCGAACCCGGAAGCGCAACACTTCACCGATGATGAGCTGTGTCTTGCGCGGGCCGATATCGATGGACTGGTGCAGCACGCACTCCATCTGCACCGGGCAGCGCGCAATGGCCGGCGGCTTCACCACGAGGCTTGGGCGCGTCTCGAGCTTGAGGATATCGACTTCGCTAACCTCGGGCGGATATTCGATTGCGCTGGAATGAACTTCCTGCACAAGATCGAACGACGCGATGTTGACGACGAATTCCTTGGTGGCGAGAATGTTGGCGGCCGTGTCCTTCATCTTGCCGGCCTTGCGCCCGACGCTGATCGCCAGCATGGGCGGCTTGGCGGCAACGAAGGTGAAATGGCTGAACGGCGCCAGGTTGATGACGCCGGCCTCGGACAAGGACGTCACCCAGGCGATGGGCCGCGGCACGACGACACCTGTCAGCAGCCGGTAGCATTCCTCGACGGACAGACCACTCGCCTCGATATCCAAGCCACTCTCCCTCAAACCGTTGTCAGCGCCGCATCAGGCTTTCAATCCCGCCGCGAAGAGCCTGATCGCCAGACCGAGCTGGTCGTCGGGCAGCCCCAGATGCAGCACGCCCGACAGATGATTGTGCCCAAGCAGTTGAACCAGCGGCGGCAACACCTTGCGCGCAGCGGATATGGCCTGGATCAAACCCATGGACTGGCGCTGGAAGTGCACCGGATCATATTCGGCCATGCCGACCAGCATCGGCAGTTTCGCGGCGACAAGCGCACTCTGCGAGGAACGTGCCGCGTAGAGCGAGGCATCCTCGCCGTAATAGGCCTTGGAGACGGCATTCGGATTGGCAATGGTCAGATCATAGACACCCGACAGCAATACCGCGCCGACTACGCCGCGTGATGCGAGCTTCTGCTCCTGCAGCGCGATCGCGGTTGCCACATGCGCCGCGCCGGCCGATTGACCGAACAGGATGATATTCTGGATGCCATAGGCGCTGCCGTTGTCCGCAAGCCAGGCCGCGGCAGCGACAACATCATCGGCGCCGGCGGGCCAGGGTGAGGCCGGCGCCAGACGATAGGTCATCGTTGCGCCGACGAAGCCATTGCGCGCCGCCCAGATGCCGATGTTCTCGTAAAACGGGCTTCCCGGCTTGCGCTTGTCCCCGGCCACGAATCCGCCGCCATGAACGAACAGCAGCGCGGTGTCGGATGCTGCCGATACGCTCTTGAAAAGGTCGATGCGATGACGCTCGTCCGCGCCATAGACACGATCCCGGATGATGGCGACATCATCCGGCGGCTCCAGGTCGTGCAGCCCCGCATAAAGGGCCGTCGTCTGCTCAAGCATCGACGGCGTCAGGCTGTTGCCCAGGGCGGCGACTGCGCGCCGCGCGTCTTCCAGTTCCTTCTCCGACACCCGGTTCATCGTGGAAGCGCTCATGATGTTGCAGCCAGAGATTGAACGATCTCGACGAGATCGGCCTTCTTGACCTTTCCCGATGCCGTCATGGGAAAGCGCTCAAACAGGTACAAGGCTTTCGGCCGTTTGTGCGGGGCCAGGTTCTCGCGGCAATACGCCATGAAGGCCGCCTCGTCGATGGCGCCGGAAGCTGTCGCGCAGGCGACCACGCGCTCGCCCCATTCGCGATCGGGAATGCCGATGACAGCGATCTCGCTGATGCCGGGATAGAGCAGCAGGCGCGGCTCGATCTCGGCGGGATAGACGTTTAGCCCGCCGGTGCGGATCATGTCGCGCTTGCGCCCGCGCAGGTACATGTAGCCGTCCGCATCGATCTCGGCGAGATCGCCGGTCAGCAGCCATCCGTCCTTCAGGGTCTTGGCGGTTTCCTCCGGCGCTTTCCAGTATCCGGTAAACACCGTCGGCCCCTTGATCGCCAGCTCGCCGACTTCACCGTGAGGAACCGGCCGCAGGTTGTCGTCCAGGCACTGCACCTGATGAAGGCGGCAGGCCCGACCGCTCGAATGGCCGCCGCTGAATGTGGGATCGGCGGCCACGCGCGCGAAATCCGCCGGCGTCTTGAATGTCACCAGGCCACCGGCTTCCGACGAGGCGTATCCGGCTGTGATGCCGGCCTTGAATGTGCCTTGCGCATAGATGGGGATGAGCGAACCGAGCTGATTGATGCCGTGGAGAATACGCAGCGAGCTGAGGTCGGTCGTCGCGAAGGACGGATGCGCGGAAAAGCGCCGCGCCATCCAGTCCATGGCGGCGGCATGGGTCACCCGCTCGGTCTCGATGGCGCTCAGATACTGCCCGGCATCGAAGGCCGGCAGCACGATCATGCGCACGCCCTTGAACACATAGACCGCCAGCAGCATCACCGCCATGCCGGCCGCGAACGGCTGGGCGATCAGGCCGATATCGCTATCCAGAACCGGCGTCTCCACCTGGATCGAAATCGACGCCATCACGAAGTTATAGTGGCTGCGCACGCAGCCTTTCGGCACACCGGTGGTGCCGCTGGTGAACTTGATCGTCAGCGGATCGTGCGTATCAACGTCGATATCCGGATCTTCGGGGCCCGCCTCCTTTGCCAGCGCCACAAGGTCAAGTGGCAAGGCATGCTCACCGACGCCGATCACCGCCGTCACCGAGGCGACCTTGCCGGAAATGCTGACCGCGAGCTCCGTCGAGGGACCATCGGCGATGATCATTTTCGCGGCCAGGGTCTCGGCGATATATTCGATGTCGGCTGCCGTCAGTGTCGGCATCACCGGCGCGCTGATGCAGCCGATCCGCGCCAGCCCGTAATAGACCAGGATGAACTCGACCGAATTGTTCATCAGCAGCATGACCCGGTCGCCATGCCGCGCGCCGAGATTCAAAAGCGCGTTGGCGACGCGATTGACGCCCTCGTTCAAGTCTCCCCAGCTCAGCCGGCGCCCCTGGAACAGGAGCGCCTCTTCGCCGGCCTTCGTCACTGCATGGCGTTTGAGAGCAGCATCCAGTCGCATCGGCCTATCCCACGGTCATCCGGCGCTTCTTGAGCAGGCCATCACGGTCGACCCGTGTCCGCAGAATATCGAGCTCGCGGTCCGTCGGCGGCGTGGTCGTCATGACATTGTCGGGAATGACGAGTTCGAAGCCGGTGTTCTCGATCACATCCTCGACAGTGAAACCGGGATGCACCGAGACGAGGCGCATGCGGTGCTCATCCTCGGTAAAGTCGCAGACGCAGATCGGCGTCCAGACCAGTTGCGGTCCGTCGCGGCCGTTGAGCGTCTCGAACCGCTCGTTGCCGCCGTTCATCCAGCCGGCGGCGCTGCGATAGTCCACCTTGTCAACGAGAGTACGCTTGTTGTGATGCTCGAGATAGACATTGTTCGGGCCGGAGCCGAGCCAGACGACACCGACAGAGCCCGGCCCGCGCACCTTGAGATCAGGATAGGGACCGCCGATCCCGATCATGTTGATATTGCCGTATTTGTCGATCTGCAGGCCGCCATAGCCGGAGCCGCCGCGCGCGATACGATCGCCCGGCTTGCGGCCCTTGGTGCCGTTGTCGACGACGTCGGCAATCAAAATCCTGCTCTCGGCCTGATAGCCGGCGCGCGGATCCCAGGTGCTGATCGGCAAGGTATCGAACTTGCTGTTGTAGACACCGGCGCCGCCGGAGAAGAGCCAGAGATTCGGCGCCACGGTCAATTGCGCCAGCCGGCTCGCCGCCAGCGAGACAAGCTGGTTGGCGCCGCCGCTGCCCATGAGCTCGCGATCACCCGAACAATAGCGCGCGATCAGAATGGCCATGAACTCGGCGGTGGAATAGCGGTCGGTGCCCGGCGTTGCGATTCTTGTCATTGTTCCGTCTCCCCTCACGCGCCCGACAGCATGCGACGAAGCTGCGTGGTGCGTGGCAGGCCACCGATCCGATCTAGATATTCGAGATGATCCTTGGGCTCGATGACGTATTTCTGAATATACTCATCCGCACGGCCATTGCGGACGAGATCGAGATAGAGTTTCAGGTGGTCTTCATCGAGGGCGTAATTGTTCGATGAGAAGGTCGGATGCGCGCCATAGGGAACATGGACGACGTAGTCGACCCAGATGCCGGGAATCGTCGTCTTCGACGCGTCGCGCGAAATGAATTCGTCACTGACGATCTCATCGGCCTGCACGATCACCAGATCGGCCGCCTTGGCCTTGTCGCGCTCCTGCCCGGTGCCGCCCCAGCACTGCGCATTGCCGTAAGCATCCGCCGCCTGCGCATGCATGATGAACACATCCGACGGCAGCGGCGGGATGGCATAGACCTCCCTGCCGGTAAACGGATCGACGACCTTCTTGAGCTCCGGATTGAGCTCCGGCAGCGACACCGCTTCATAGAGATATTGCACCGGCGCGAACGGCCGCCCGCCGGCAGCCGCCTGCGTGCCGAGAATAATGAAAGGCTCGTCGGCCTCGACGATATCGAGCGTCTTCTCGGCGGCAGCCTTGCGGAAGGCCGGCGCGAGGCCGAGATATTCGAAGCCGACATAGGACAGATAAAGCTTCTTCAGCATACCCGCGGCAATCGGCAGGTCGGCCGCTATGGAGGCGGTGACCGGCGGGATCATCGTCATGTCCCTGGCGCCGGCGCGGATGGCGGCCCGGATCAGCGCCATCGCCGCATCGGCGGAATGCGAGCCCGCCAGCGACAGCGAGCGCTTGGAAGCAATGATCTTTCCCGCCTCCTCCAGCGAGATGATCTTGCTGCGCCTCTCGAGCTTGCGCGCCGCCCGCTCGTCGAGCGGTGTCATATGCGGATAGTCTTTTGTCAGATGAGCCATGTTTCCTCGCCCGCATGTCGATTTTTCTCAGCTAACTATATGACTTTATCATACATGTCAATATCGTTGTGTCTCCCGATCATTGTGGTAGTGAATCCCGATGAGCCAGACCAAGACAAAGACGGCGCCGACCGGCGAGTTGCCGCACGTCACCACCCTGTTCGCCCAGAAGATGGCGAGCCTCAACCGGGCTCTGGATCGCCAGGCGGAAGCCGTGGTCGCGGCGCGCACGGAAATGTCGCTGCTGGAATGCCGCGTGCTGTCCTATGTCGCAGCCCATTCGCCCGTGAGCATCCGCGATGTCGCCGCCGGCATGTTTCTCGACCAGGGCCAGACCAGCCGGCTCTCCTCGCGCCTGACGGAACTGGGTTATCTTGCCCGCACGCGCAGCGAGGAGGACCAGAGAAGCACCTTCCTGACGCTGACGCGAAAGGGCTCCGAGGCCTATGAGCGCATGCGGCGCAGCGTTTCGGCCTGGAACCGCAGCCTCATGGAACAGATCTCGCCGGACGAATTTAAAACCGTCGATCGGGTGATCGATCAGTTGACCCGCTTTGTGAAGGCGCAGACCGGGACGGCCGCGAAATAGTTGCCGCTCCCTCCGAACTCGCCCTAGAAGCAAATCTTATAGCTCCTAGTGACCGATAGACTTTCCCGCCCGCGATTTGGATCGCTACACAGGCTGGAGATAGTCGCATCGGGGTAGGAACATGATCGCCACAGACGTCGTTATCGTTGGCGCCGGACCAGTCGGCCTGACACTTGCTCTCGATCTCGGCCAGCGCGGCATCTCCTGCGTTCTGCTGGAGCAGAAGGCGGAGCCCGCCTTCCTTCCCAAGATGGAACGATGCAACGCCCGCACGATGGAGCTTTATCGTCGGCTCGGGGTCGTCGACAAGATCCGCAAGGCCGGCCTCAAGGGGGATGTGCCTCTCGACGTCTACATCGTCCTGGCAATGGACCGGCCGCCCTTGCTGCGCCTTCCCTATCCCTCCGCCGACGAAGCACGCCGGACCGATCGGGCGCAAAACGATGGAACAACCCCCTGCGAACCCTATCAGCTCGTGTCGCAATACACGGTGGAGCCCGTCCTCCTGCGCGAAGTCCAGACCTACCCGTCGGTCGATGTGCGCTTCTCGTCCACCTACGTGAAGCACGAACAGGATTCGGAAGGCGTCACGGTCACATTCGAGAATGCGAAGCACGAGACGCTTTCCATCCGGGGCAAGTATCTTGTCGGCTGCGACGGCGGCTCCAGCCCCGTCCGCAAGAATTTGAACATCAAACTGAGCGGCGAAGGCCGGCTCGGGCAATTGCAGCAGGGTCTTTTCTACTGTCCGGACCTGTTCGACCAGATTCCCATCGGCAACGGTCCCGGAAGAGGCCGCCACTACCATGTCGCCGACGACAAGGCGACGTTCCTGATCATGCAGGATTCGACCAAGCACTGGACCTTGCACTCCGCGGTCGATGGCCCGGAGGAATTGAAGAAGATGTTCGAGCGCACCATCGCACGGCCGCTGAAATACGATCTGCTGTCCTGCAATCCCTGGCATCAGAACCTTCTCCTTGCCGACAGTTACGCAACCGGCCGTGTGTTCATCGCCGGCGATGCCGCCCATCTCGTCATCCCGACGGGCGGACTTGGCATGAACACGGGGGTCGGCGACGCGGTCGATCTCGGCTGGAAGCTCGCCGCCACGATCAAGGGTTGGGCAGGACCCGATCTGTTGAAATCCTATGCGATTGAGCGCCGGCAGGTCGGCGAACGGAACGTCGGAGCCTCGCGCTATGCCTCCATCGGCCGGCGCAGATGGCGCTCGATGTATTCGCCCGACATCACCGAAAATACGCCCAAGGGGCGGCGTGATCGCCGGACGCTTGCTGAAGTAGCCGATATCGAACAGCGCAAGACCAACGAGATGATCGGCGCCGAGCTCGGCTACCGCTATGTCGATTCTCCCGTGATCGCGAATATCCCCGGCGGGCCGGAACATCTTTTCCGCGAATATGAACCGACCACATGGCCGGGCGCACGGCTACCCAATATCTGGCTAGCAACCGGCGAACCGATCCAGGACGTCCTGGGGGCGGGTTATACAGTCATACAGTTCAACGATGACGATGCCGTCTCGGAGCAGCTGTGCGCGGCCATCCGGCATTACGGCGCTCCCGCGGCATGCCTTCGCCTCAAGGATGATTACGCCAGGGACATATATGGGTTCGACTATATTCTGGTGCGGCCCGATCTCCATATCGTCTGGCGGGGCGATGAGCTGGACCTGGATCCCGCACTGATCGGCGCAATTGCGACCGGCCACGCGGCATGATCCCCGGTGTGCTTCTTGTGGGCTGAGGCTTGCCGGAGTACATCATCTAGGATGAGCGCAGATAGAAGACCCTCGATCGGCTCCCTGCCCCAGTTTGACATACGGCACGTGCACTACTTTTCCATGGTCGCGCGCAGCGGAAGCTTTTCCGCTGCGAGCAAAATGCTCAACGTATCCCAGCCGGCCCTGGGCCAGCAGATAAAAGCCCTTGAAGAGATTCTCGGCGTCACGCTGTTCGAGCGGCATTCACGCGGTGTCACCCTCACGCCCGCCGGCATCGAATTCCAGCGCCGCGCCGATGAGCTCTTGAATCTCTGGTCTGAATTGTCCCATGCCATGGAAGGCTTCAGCCACAATCTGAAAGGCCAGGCCCGCCTCGGCGTGACGCCGACGAGCAGTCGGCTGCTCGCCATGAGCATTATCGGCGAAAGCCAGAACCATCCGCAATTGGCGCTCAGCCTGAAATATGGTTTCAGCTACGACCTTCTAAGATCGCTCGAGGCCGGCGATCTCGATATCGCGCTTTGCTACGATCCGCCGGCCACAACGCCTTTCGCCAACCAGTTTCCTCTGTACCGGGAGCCCCTGTTCCTGATCGGACCATCGGAAGTCGTGGCGCGTTACGGGCCCGAGATTCACTTCGATAATATCACCGGCATTCCATTGATCCTCGACAGCCGCTTTCATGTCATTCGCGAACGCGTCGAGAGCGTGGCTATGGAACGCGGCATACAGATAAATGTCCGCAGCGAAATCGAACCGATCAACCTGAAACGGGACGTGCTTCTGAACAAGGATGCATGTACCATTCTTCCCTATGCGCTTTTCGAGGAGGATATTGCCAGCAACTCGCTGTCAGCCGCGAAAATCGTGGATCCCTGTCTTATCCAGACGATGACATTGCTCGTGGCGAAAAGCTTCTCGCCCAGCATATCCGGCTTCATTCGCGACACCATTTCAAACGCCGCCTCGCGTCTCATGCAGAACCGCATCGTGACGTGGTTTCCGGTGAACTGAACGACCCCGATACAGGCACAACTCGAAAGGACCCTCGCCATGCGTTATATTGACTGTTTCAACCATTTCTTCCCGCAGGCGCTGTGGGACAAGATGATGGCGACCCCGGGCGCGGCAGCCGACATCGGCGCGCGCATGCGCGGCGTCCCGGCGATCTATGACCTCAAGCGCCGCAAGGAGGTCTGCGACATGTTCCGGGGCAAATACGACTACACCCAGGTCATCTCGCTCGGCATGCCGCCGCTGGAGGCGCTGGGCACGCCGGAGCAGGTCGAGGAATTCGCCAAGCTCGGCAATGACGGCATGGCCGACCTCTGCGTCAAGGAGAAGGACTATTTCTGCGGCTGGCTCGCCTCGCTGCCGATGAACTCGCCCAACGCGGCCAAGGAACTCGAGCGCGCCTTCAAGAACGGCGCCTGCGGCGTGCAGATCCACTCCAACATCAACGGCAAGCCGCTCGACGAGCAGGAGTTCCGGCCGATCTTCGAGATCGCCGAGAAGAACAACAAGATGGTGTTCCTGCACCCCTCGCGCGGCGCCTTCGACCTCGCCGACTACAAGACCGAGAAGAAGTCCAAATACGAGATCTGGTGGACCTTCGGCTGGCCTTACGAGACCTCGGTCGCCATGGCCCGTCTGGTCTTCGGCGGCGTGATGGACGAGTTCCCGAAGCTGAAGGTCCTGGCCCATCACCTGGGCGCCATGGTCCCCTATTTCGAAGGCCGCGTCGGCCCCGGCTGGGATCAGCTCGGCAACCGCACGACGGACGAGGACTACAAGACGCTGCTCAAGAACATGAAGCGCCGCCCGCTCGACTACTTCAAGGACTTCTATGCCGACACCGCCGTGTTCGGCTCGAAGGCGGCGACCGACTGCGGCCTGGCCTTCTACGGCTCGGACCGCGCCATGTTCGCCTCCGACTGCCCGTTCGATCCGGAAAAGGGCCCGGGCTATATCCGCGACACCATCGCGATCATGGAAAAGCTGGACTACAGCCAGGAAGACAAGGAAAAGATCTGCTTCAAGAACGCCCAGCAGCATCTGGGCATCAAGTAAGCAGCAGCCGCCTTACACGACCAACAACGATCGATGCCCGGCTTCACGCCGGGCATTCTGCTTTTAAGCGCTCCCCCGCACCGGGATTTTCTATTGTCACATTGTCGGTCCGTGTGCAAAGTCAGGTCTTAGGGGGGAACGTAGATGCAGCAGAACCGGCGCCGGCAGCGCGTATTTCAGCGCAATGGCAAATGTCTCCAAGCCGCTCTGGCGGCGCTCGGCATTGCCCTCGTCGCGACGGCCGTTCCTGTCCAGGCTCAGCAACTCAAGTTCATCGTCGGCACCGCGCCGGGTGGCTCGATCGACGCTTACGTGCGCGTCATTTCCGACCACATGAGCAAGACCCTCGGCACCACCGCCATCGTCGAAAGCCGCGTCGGCAATTCGAGCAATATGGCGGCACAATCCGTCGTCTCGGCACCGGCGGACGGCAACACCATCATGGTCGGCACGATGGCCCTGGCCGAGATCAACCCGCATGTCTTCAACCATCCGAACTGGTCGATGAAGGATTTCCTGCCGCTGATCAAAGGCGTCGAGGCGCCGCTGGTTCTGGCCGCAAATCAGAGCGTGCCGGCGACCAACTTTGCCGAATTCCTCGACTGGGCGCGCAAGAACAGCGGAAAGCTGACTTATGCGTCCTATAGTCCGGGCACGCCGTCGCATTTTCTCGGCGCACTGCTGAACGAAAAGTTCGCCCTCAACCTGGCGCATGTCCCCTATCGGGGCTCCGCGCCTCAGGTCATAGATCTGGTCGCAGGCCACGCCCTGTTCGGCTTTACGCAAACTCAGGCCGCGGTTCCGAACATCGACAACGGCACGCTGAAGGCATTCGGCGTCACCAGCACGACGCGCTTCTTTCAACTGCCGCAAACGCCGACCTTCGCCGAACTGGGCTATCCGGAGTTCTATACCGGCATCTGGTTCGGCTTGCTCATTCGCGCCGCGACGCCTCCCGATGTCGCCGACCGTCTGCTCAAGGCGGCGGTCGCCGCCCATGCCGACCCGAAGGTGCGCGAACTCCTGGTCGCGCAAGGTTTCGAGGTTTCCGGCCAAACAGGGGAGGCGTTCCGCAAGTCGATCGAGGAAGGCAGCGCACGCTGGGCGGCACTGGTGAAATCGACCGGATTCAAGGCCCAGGACTGATCGGCACCTGGCTTTTCGCCTATTTTCAGGGGATAGCGGGAATTACTCGGCTGGCGGCGTTGACGTCGCTGCCGCCGCAAAGGCAACCTGAAATCATGCATGGGTCCGCGCGCCCGCAGAAATTTCAATACATCCAGAAATTCAGTTCAAGGTCGGTTATGGACAGTTCAACGGTCAACGGCTCGCATCTCCGTTCGTTTATCGAGCGTATCGAGCATCTTGAGGAAGAGAAGCGCACGATCGCCGACGACATCAAGGAGGTCTATGCCGAAGCCAAGGGCACCGGCTTCGACGTCAAGATCATGCGCAAGATCGTCTCGCTCCGCCGCCAGGAGGTGAACAAGCGCAAGGAAGAGGAGGAAATCCTCGACCTTTATCTCAACGCGCTGGGAATGATCGAGTAATCCCGCCTGAGCCACCCGGCCAGGCGCCCGAGCCTCGGCGCTCCGCAATAAAGCGCTGCGGCGGACAAACAACCGGATTGCCGGCAGCATCTGGAACTGCGCTTTCGCCGCTCACGCGAGAGCGCCATTGCGATTTTCAACCTGCGTTCGTCACGCGGGGGTTAGCCAATCCACGGCAGCCCGGCCATGCAGCAGCGAGACACTGCGAAGCTGAATGACTGGTCTTCATAAGGACCAGGCTCAAACGTCGGCTATGGAGCTCTCGCCAGATTGACTGTCCTGATCCGCTCTTGATCTCCCGCATTGGCTTACACCGGGCAACCGGCGGATTGCGGCGGGCCGACATTTGCAAGCTTCATCGCGATCGCGTTCACTGGTTCATCAGTAGCTGGCCTGTTGGATGCAAGCGAAAATAGCTCAATGGAATGGGACATGACGAAAGAACCGGGCACAATCGTTGTAAGGACGCTGCGAGAACTTGAAGGAAGACATTCTTCCTCCGATCACACGACGCTGGTCATCGAAGAATCAGTGAGCTTCCTGATCGCGGTCGCATCGCGATTTCTGGATCGGTCTCTCAACGTCAGGCTTCAGCCATACGATGTCTCATTCGGACAATGGCCGTTTCTCATGGCTCTCTGGGCCGAGGAAGGAATAAGCCAAAGGGAGTTGAGCCGGCGTCTTTCAAAAGAAGAGGCAACGACGACGCGCACACTTGGCCGCATGGAAGCCGAAGGTTTGATATCGCGCGGATCGGACCCGGGCGACAAGCGGCAAAGAAAGATTTCATTGACCCGGAAGGGCCGCATGTTGCGCGACAAGCTGGTTCCCGAAGCGCTGGACGTTACCGCTGTCGCAGTCGCGGCGCTTTCCGAAAAGGAGGTTGCCGCCTTGCGGACGGCGCTGAAGAAAATAATCGGCTCGCTCAAAGACAACCTTTCCCAGGACGCGCAAGATTAGGACGCGCAAGATTACTTGTCTTGACAAGTAATATGGCCAGCATTAGGATGGAGGCAAATCTGGAAGACCTGGAGGGGGGTCCATGGACGATGTCAGTCTGGCGCAGCTCTTCGAACATGCGCGGGTTGTGCCGCTTTGGACGCACACCGGACCGACCCTTTCCCGCGAGCCGCGCGCGAGCGAGCCCGTGTGCCACTGGAAATGGCAAGACCTTCAGGGACTGGGACAGATTGTCGGCGAGACCGTAAGCGGCGCGGAAGCTGAGAGAAGAGTGCTCGTGTTCGCCAATCCGGGTCTCGGAGGGCTCGCGACAACCGGAACCCTCAACGCCGCCTTGCAGATTCTCAATCCCGACGAGACGGCGCATCCACACAGACATTCGATTGCCGCAATCCGCCTCATCACCGATCACGACGGCGGGGTTACGACGGTAAACGGGGTTCACTGTCCGATGAACGCCGGCGATCTCATACTGACTCCGGCCTGGTCATGGCACGGGCACTTCAACCAGACGTCGAAGCGCGCCATGTGGATCGATGTACTGGATGCTCCGCTTGTCGCCTCATGGGACGGCGTCTTCTTCGAGCATCCTGCCGAAGAAGGCCGCCTGGAGCCCGAGCGATGGACGAACATCCAGATCCCGCAAATGTCGAAGCTGAAGTACCCATGGGAAGAGGCGCGGCAACAGCTTCTGGATGCTCCCCGAAACGCTGACGGCAGCCGCGAGGTCAGGTACATGAATCCGGATACCCAGGGAGCGGTTTTGCCGACAATCGATTGTCATGCCTGCATGATCGAAGCGGACAGCCGAACTGCTTCCAGGCGCAGCACTGCGTCGACGCTGATTTACGTGCGCAGCGGACAAGGCGTAAGCCGGGTCGGCGACAACGAGATTTCATGGGCGGCCAACGACATTTTCACGGTCCCTCATTGGCAATGGGTGGACCACATTGCGACCTCTGCCGAAGCGTTCTTCATAAAGGTGTCCAATGCGGACATGTTGGAGAAGCTGGGCCTCCTGCACGTCGAGAAGAACAACGTTCGCCAGGGAGATCACAATGACCGACGCGGTTGAACGCGCCAGAAGGGACGTGGTCATCGCCAACAGGATTCTGGCGGCGGAAGGCGTTCTCGATGCGTTCGGTCACGTGAGCGCGAGGCATCCGCTCGACAAGAATCTGTTTTTTATGGCGCAGTCGGTCAGCCCGGAACTCGTCGAAATCGATGACATCATGACATTCGATGCGCAAGGCAATCCGGTCGATGACCGACGGCATGCGAGCGTCGAGCGTTTCATTCATGCAGGCGTTTATGCGCGCCGTCCTGACGTGAACTTCGTTGTACATGGACATACTGATGAAGTCATTCCGTTCTCGATCACGGACGTCGCCCTGGTGCCCGTCATCAATGTCGCGGCGGATATCACCGCTCACATTCCGACCTGGGATATTGCGGACGAGTTCGGTGACAATACCAACACGCTGATCTCAAGCATGGCGCATGGTCTCAGCCTTGCCCAAACGCTGGCGGACCATCGAGTGGTGCTCATGCGGGGCCATGGATTTACAGCGGCATCGTCTTCGATCGTTCAGTTGGTGAGGCTCTGCGTCTATCTGCCCCGCAACGCCCGCATTCAGCTTGAGGCGATGCGTCTCGGTGAGTTCAGGCCCCTGAAAGCCGGCGAGATTGCCAGGCTCGGCGAGATTGATCCCGACTCTCCCGCGTCCCAGCGAAGTTGGAGATATTGGGCCCGGAAATGCGGTTGCGAAAGTCTCCTGGAGAATGCCGGGGCTCCAGGTCGCCCGGCGTTCTCCGCCAGCTAGAGACAACGTCAGAATATCGCCGCCTGATCGCGAAGAGCCGGTCAGGCGGCATCAAGGGGACGCATCCCGTATCCCCGCACACCGAGTGCACGAAGAAACGCGCACCGAAGCAATGAGGAGGGGCTTATGGGCATGAGAAGAGCCACCGCGCTTGCATTCGCCGTTGCGCTTGCGACGTCATCGGCGTGCTGGAGTCAGGAATGGCCGAGCCGCCCCGTGCGTCTGCTCGTCGGCATCGCGCCGGGCGGCCTCCCCGACATCGGCGCGAGAATTCTGGCCCAGCAGTTATCGATAAACCTGGGTCAGGGCGTTGTGGTTGAAAACCGGCCGGGTGCAGGCGGCAACATCGCAGCAAAAGTCGTCGCGACCTCAGAGCCGGATGGTTACACTCTCCTGGTGTCGGGCAATAACCACGCGGTCAACAAGACCCTCCTTCCCAATCCCGGCTTTGACTACGAACGCGATTTTATTCCGACTGCGCTGATCGCCGGGACCAGAATGGTACTTGTGACCGCCCGTCCGTACCGGTGGCAACAGTCGCCGACATTCTTGCGCTCGCTCGCAAGGAGCCGCAAAAGGTCAATTTCGCCATTGCTCCCATCGGCACGCCCGGTCATCTTGCTGCCGAACTGTTCCTGCAAATGGCGAAGACGGATATAACCTTCGTCCCCTACCCCGGCATCGGCGCCGCCATTCCCGATCTCATGGCAGGGCGCGTGCAGATCGCGTTCGGAGCGATCTCTGCGGTCGGTCAGTTGACGGCTACGGGCGCCCTGAAAGCCATAGCCATATCGAGCCCCGTGCGAAGCGACTTTATGCCCGAGTTGCCGACCGTTTCCGAGTCCGGATTGCAAGGCTTCGATGTCGACGGATGGCTGTGTCTGCTGGCGCCTGCCGGCACGCCTGAAAACCTTATCGCCAGGATAAACAAAGAGATCATCAAGGCGGTCGGTTCCCCGGAGGTGGTGGAAAGGTTTTCCAAGCAGGGGATTTCACAACCCGAGTCGCTCGGACCTTCCGACGTCAGCGCTTATCTTCGAAGCGAGTCGGACCGATGGGCCAATGTCCTTAAAAATGCGAAGGCGAAATCATGGTAGAACTCGACGACCTGATCTCAAGGCTGCTGCGGGATGCGGTGGCGGATGGTGTTCCGTGTCTCGTCGGCACGGCATCGGCGGCCGGCGAGCCGCAAATCAGTCCCAAGGGCAGCGTGGCTGTTTTTGGTCCGCAAAGTCTTTCGTACTGGGAGCGAAGCCATAGATCGTCCCAGCAACACATCCGGGAAAATCCGCGTGTCGTCGTCTACTATCGCAACCCCGCGCGCGCCGCCGAGATGCCGTATCGCGGCGGCGCTCTCCGCTTTCACGGTCGAGCGAAGATCGTCGAGAGCGGACCGGACAGGGATCGCGCATGGGACCTGACGATACCGCTGGAGCAGGAAAAGGATCCTGACCGCAAAGGCGTTGCCATTCTGATCGAAGTGGATCGGGTGGAAGAGCTCAGCGGGAATGTCGTCATGCGGAAGGACTAGTCTGGTTCGTGGCTATTTCGTCGAACGGGCGATCATGCCGATGACGGCATTGCAGGCGCCGGCAATGAAGAACACGACGATCAGCAGCGCATAGAGCGTTGGCATGTCGAAGCGCGTGTAGATCTGCATGATCATGAAACCGAGACCCTGGTTCGACAGTTTCGTCTCGGCCAGCAGCGCGGTGATGAGCGCATTGCCCAACCCCAGGCGAATGCCGGTCAGGACCGGCAGCCGCATGGCGGGAAGATAGATCTTCGTCGCCATCTGCCAGGGCGTGGCACGAAAAGACCGGCCGACGCGGATCAGCACCTTGTCGATCTGACGCATGCCGGCAGCCGTCGACAGCGCAATGGCGAAGAAGCTCGACAGCGCGCCGAGCGCGATCTTCGAGGCAATGCCGACGCCGAACCACATGATCATGATCGGGAACAGGATGATGCGCGGCGTCGGCGACAGGTAATAGACATAAGGTTCGAAGGCCGCGCCGAAGAAGCGGCTCGATCCGAGCAGGATGCCCACGACGATGCCGGCGATGGCACCGATGGCCAGCGAAGCTGCGGCCTCGACCAGCGTGATCTGCAAGTTGGCCCAGAAGGCCGGGTTCACCAGCAGTTTGAACAAGGCCGGGATGATCTTCGCGAGCGACGGCACGACGTCGCCGAAGAATAGGCCGGACCAGGATATGCCTTCCCAGATCGCCACGATCGCCAGGGCGACGATCGCGCGGACATAAAACACATTGCGTGTCTCGCGCCGCTCGCGGACGGCGCGCGAAACGGGCACACGCATCGCTATCGCGCCGGTTGAAGCCATTTTTCAATCCACTCGAGAATGATGAAAAAGATCACGCTGACCAGGATAACGAAGCCGATACCCGCATAGGTGCCCGGCATGTCGTAGCGTTCGGCGAGATCGTTGATGAGCTGGCCGAGGCCGCCGAGATTGACCAGGAATTCGACGCCGATCACTGCGATCACGCAGAACGTCCAGCTCAGCCTGATGCCGGTGAAGATCGAGGGGATCGCCGACGGGAAAAGGATTTTCCAGAACATCTGCGTCTGGCTCATGTTCAGGCTCTTGCCGACGTTGATCAGCACGCGCCGCGTCTCGATCAGGCCTTCGAGGGTTTTCAGCACGACCGGCGCAAGCCCATAGGCGAAGGCGATGACGATGACGGTCGTCGAGCCGCGCCCGAACAAGACAAGAAACAACGGAAAGGCGAGAACGATCGGCGCCGCGGCCAGCGCCGCGATCCAGTCTTCGAGCGCCCGACGGACAATGTCGAAGCGATACAACAACACGCCCAGAGGAACGCCGACGATCACGCAGGCGAGACCCGCCGTCAGCACTTCGAAGGCGGAAACGCCCGTGCGGGTGAGCACGCCCTCTTCCACCACAATCCGCTCGAACGCCAGCAGGACTTCGCTCGGCAGCGGAATGATATAGCGATTGAGAACATCGGTGCGCAGCAGTATCTCGAAGATCACGCCAATCGCGACGAAGGTCAGCGCCCCCACCGTCAGCGGAAACCAGGAGGTCGCGACGAGCGGTGTCTTGCGGCTAGCCATGCCGGCGGTCCGCCCGGGCGACCTGCTCGGTCTCCTGCATGCCACGGCTGGCTTCCTCGCGCAGGTCGTTCCAGATTTCGGCGACGTAGTGACCGAAAGCATCGCTGCCCACGACATCGGACGTCCGCGGCCGCTGCAGGTTGATATCGGCGATGCGCTTCACCTTGCCGGGGCGATAGGTCATCACCACGATCCGGTCCGACAACTGTACGGCTTCGGTGAGGTTGTGCGTGATCAGCAAGGTCGTCTGCTTCAGTTCCTGCTGGATCTGGGTGATCTTGTCGCCCAGCAGCAATCGCGTCTGCTCGTCGAGCGCGGCGAAGGGCTCATCCATCAGCAGGATGCGCGGGTTCGACACAAGCGTCCGCGCGATCGAAACGCGCTGCTTCATGCCGCCCGACAATTGCGAGGGAAACCGCTTCTCGAATCCATCGAGACCCACAAGGCCGATGAAATGGCGCGCCCTGTCGTAGCGTTCCGATTTGGCGACGCCGCGAAGCTCGAGCGGAAAGGCGACGTTGTCGATGACGCTGCGCCAGGGAAATGTCGATTCTTCCTGGAACACCATGCCGACGGCCGGATGCGGTCCGGAAATCCGTTCGTCGTCGATCATCACATTGCCGTCATACTCGCCGAGCAGACCGCCGATGATGTTGAACAGCGTGGACTTGCCGCAGCCTGACGGGCCGATCACGGCGACGAACTCGCCTTGCTTCACGTTGAAGGAAACATGGTCGACGGCAGTGACCGCTTCCTCGGCATCGCCGAAGGTTTTCACCACATCGTCAATGATCAAAACGGGTTGCCCGGTTTCAGGTTTCCCCGCCGCCCGGCTTTTTGTTTCCACCGAAGTCATGGACCGGATATTCCCTTCCCGAATTTCTTCGCCATCTAATTAATTCTGATCGGCGTTGGCAACAATCATTATTGCGCTTCGAGGTCAACTGGCAATTGCCGAAGCTCGAAACGTGCGGTTGAAACATCCGGCTCGAACCGGGCAGCAGCAACTAAAACCCGAACCCGATCAGTTCGCGGTTGCCACAGCCGCAACCGTATCCTCGTTCTGAACGGGGAGGTTTGCAGCGGTCGTCTCGGCTGCTTTCAGGGGCGTCGCCGGCGCGAAAATGATCTTGCTGAGATCATTGCGAGCCGATGTCCGCAGCGGCGCAACGGTCGAACCGAGAAGGCTCGCCACCGGCGTGTCCGAAATGCTCGCCGGCGCCACGAGGGCCGCGAAATTCGACCGGTCCAGCCGGGCCGCCACCAGAAGAGTGAGCTTCGCATCACGCGCCACCGGCAGCGAAACCGGATGCGCCACGATCGGCGCATTGCGTTGCCGCGCGGCGGCCGGCTTCGGCGCTTCTTTCTGGAAGGGCGCGAAGGCCAGCAGCCCCATGCTGGATCCGGCACTGGCCACCACAGGCGCACCCTGAGTGATGACTGCGGGCAGGCCCGGCGTCGCCGCCACGTTGCCGCTATTGGTCGCTCCGATAAGGGCAGCGACCGCATCACGCGACGTCGTGGAAGGCCGCGATGCGGGCTGCGAGGACATTTCGGCTTTTGTCGTCTCGGCCTTGGCCAGGACGATCAGGTCGGTCGGACGTTGCGGCGGCAGCGGGACGGCAGCAGCGATCAAAGCCAGTACCTGCGCTTCCGACGGCCGGCGCGGCGGCATCGGCACGTCGGTATATTTCGTATCCAGCGCCGCGATGGTGAGCGGCGCGCCTCGTAACTGGGTTGCCGGCGCAGGAGGTGCCGCCGCCACCGCTGGCGACGCATTGTTGCGGCCGAAGTCCGAGCCGAAGGCCGCCGGATTTGCGTTCTCGTTGCCAACAAAAGCTGTTGCATTGGCCGGCGCCACGGCAGCGGTGCGTACAGGCTCCGGAGCACGACGCGCGACCTGGACCGGCGCTACGTCTTCATCATCCTCATTCCAGCCGAACAGGGTGGCGAAAAAGCCCTTGCTCTTAACCTGGGCCAGGGTCGGCGCATATTCGCCGCCGCGCGCGGCGATCTCGGCGCGGGCTTCTTCATAGCGGGCCAGCGGCTGGCCGTTCGAAGGGATGTGAACCGTCTTCCCGTCGGGGAACAGGCGCACAAGCTGATCGTAGTTCATACGCGGCCAGGCGCGCACGGATCCGACATCGATATGGACGAACGGCGTGCCCGCCGTGGGATAATAGCCGACGCCCCCGCGCTGCATGCGCATGGCGGTTTCGCGGATCGCCGACATCGGCACGTCATCGACGTGGATATCCATGGCCCTGCCCTGGATATGCTGGGAATGTTCGGCAACCGCGCGCGAGCGGCGGCGCAGCATCGAATTGGTCTCCGGAGACCGATAGGCTGACATCACCTTGATCGTCGCGGTAGAACCTGCCCCGCGCTGCGCTTCCCAGATCGCATCGAAAAGCCTGGGATCCATTTTTGTCGGCTCGTTGCGACGCCAGTCGCGCAGAAACCAGTTCAGCCTGTCGAGCACGGCCGCATCGTAGCTTCCGTTGACGCGGAACGTTGCGGAGATCGTTTCGTTGGTATGGACGTAGAAGAGGTTGATGGTGCGCGTATCGCCGTTGGCGATGGCGGTCTGTGTCGAATTGGGCAGAACGGCTGTCAGAATGATCGCGAGAGACCCGCTTGCGGCTGTAGTTGACACAAAGCGGCGGAGTGCCGCGCGGGGGCTCGGATGTTGCAAGCTCGAACTCACTTTTTCTGACGGCGCCGCAAGCGGAACCGGGCTAATCGCTCCGCCAGCAGTGCGACCCGAGACACAGGGTAACACACTATTAACGAAAGCAAATTGTTACCGAAAGCCGTTAACGTCAGGTAACGGCGCAGCGGTAAGCTTAAGGATACGCCCGTAAAACGCGAAATCCTGATGGCCGAACAAGCCGGAGTGTAGCACCGCGAACAAACGTTGCAATCGTGGCAGCTTTGTGTCCGGCGCTTATTTCGCGGGAAAAACCGGATCAGGCGGTCTCAGTCACGCGATCTCAGTCACGCGATCTTGGCCGGAGCAATCTTGGCCGGAGCAATCCTGGCCGAATTCGCCGTTCCCATCCGATGCAGGTGCTGTTCCCAGTGCAGAGCCTGGCGGACGATCTGTTCGAGATCGTCATATTTCGGCGTCCACCCCAATACCGATTTTATTTTATCGTTACCCGCCACAATCGCGGCCGGATCGCCGGCCCGACGCCCCGAGATTTTCACCGGAAAGTCGACGCCGGATACTTTCTTCACGACATCGATGACCTCGAGCACGGAATAGCCGTGTGCGTAGCCGCAATTGCAGGTGATATTCTCGCCGCCGGCGCGCAGATAGCGCAGCGCGTCCATATGCGCCGCGGCAAGGTCGCTGACCTGGATATAGTCGCGCACGCATGATCCGTCGGGCGTCGCATAGTCGGTGCCGAACAGTTCCATGCCCGGCCGGTGCCCCAAGGCCGCTTGCACGGCGACCTTGATGAGATGCGTCGCCTGCGCGGTCGATTGACCGGCGCGCCCCTTCGGATCGGCCCCGGCCACGTTGAAATAACGCAGCACCGCATAATGCAGATCATGCGCGTTCGCCGCGTCCTGCAGCATCCATTCGACCATCAGCTTGGAACGGCCATAGGGACTGAGGGGCTTCAGTGGTTCGTCTTCCATCACCGGATTGTGCTGCGGATCGCCGTAGACCGCCGCCGTCGACGAAAAAATGAAATTGCGTACGCCGCTGTCCACGGCGCATTCGATCAAGGTGCGCGCCTTGGCGGTATTGTTGAGGTAGTAACCCAGCGGATCGGTGACCGAGTCCGGAACGACAATCTTTGCCGCGAAATGGACGATCGATTCCACGTCGTAGCGCGCCAGGGTTTCCGTCACCAGATCCTCGTCGCCGAAATCGCCGACGACCAGCGGCACGCTGGCCGGCACCGCCCAGCGAAAACCGGTCGAAAGATTGTCCAGCACGACAACCTTCTCGCCCGCCTCGAGAAGCTCAAGAACCATGTGGCTGCCGATATAGCCGGCGCCGCCGGTGACGAGTACGGTCATCTGTCCTCTCAGGGTCCGAATGACGCCGAACCTAGCATCACGCGTTCTTAACCGATTGCAACTAGAACCAAACATCGCCCAAAGTCGTGAAATACATATGAATCGCGATCGGGGCGGACATTTTCGCTGCTTCCGGTAAACTTGGGCGAAGCTGAAACCGTTTCTACCTGCCTGGATGGACTTTTCTTATGGCCAAACGAATTCGCAAAGCAGTTTTCCCGGTGGCCGGCCTCGGCACCCGCGTCCTCCCCGCGACGAAATCGATCCCCAAGGAAATGCTGACGGTCGTCGACCGTCCGGTTCTGCAGCATTGCGTCGACGAGGCGCGCGAGGCCGGGATCGAGCATTTCGTCTTCGTCACCGGCCGCAACAAGGCCGTCATCGAAGACCATTTCGACATGGCCTATGAGCTCGACGACACCTTGCAGCGCCGCGGCAAGACGAAAGAATACGACGCCCTGAAACAGGACCTGCCGCCGGCCGGCGCCACCAGCTTCACCCGCCAGCAGGCGCCGCTCGGTCTTGGCCATGCGGTCTGGTGCGCCCGCGACATCGTCGGCGACGAGCCCTTTGCCGTGCTTCTGCCCGACATGATCACCCTGCCCGGCAAGCGCAATTCACGCTGCATCGGCCAGTGCATCGAAGCCTATGAGAAACACGGCGGCAATGTCATCGCCGTCGAAGAGGTGCCGCCCCAGGACACCCATATGTATGGCATCGTTTCCGTCGGCAAGGATTTCGGCCATACGTTCGAGATCAACGGCATGGTCGAAAAGCCGCCGCAGGGCACGTCTCCGTCGAACCTGATCATCTCCGGTCGCTACATTCTCGAACCGCAGATTTTCGATATCCTGGCGACGGTCGAGAAGGGCGCCGGCGGCGAAATCCAGCTTACCGACGGCATGAAGAAGCTCGCAGAAAAGCAAGGCTTTTTCGGCGTCCGCTTCGACGGCAAGACCTACGACACCGGTTCCAAGGTCGGTTTCCTGGCGGCCAATATCGCCTTCGCCATGGCCCGCGACGACATCCGTCCGGGCTTTCTCGCCGAGTTGAAGAAGATCGTCGGCACGATCTGAAGCAGCATCAGAAGGCCGTCCAGACCATCGCGGTAGTCGCGGCCGCCATGACAGCGGTCGCGACCGAGCCCAGGACCAGCAGGGGACCGCGAACAGCGAATCTGCCCATGATGTCGGGTCGCGCCGCCATATGCATCATCAGCCCCATGAGCGGAACGGCCACAACGCCGTTGACCACCGCAGCCCAGAACAAGGCCTTGATGGGACTGACCGGAACGAAGCAAAGGCCCATGCCCACCAGCGTTGCCGCGGCGATGGTTCCGTAGAATGCCTGCGCATCGCCGGGCTTAAGCGACAGCCCCATGGGCCACGCCCGCGCCTCGCCGAGCGCATAGGCCGCTGATCCCGCCAGCACCGGCACGGCCAGCAATCCCGTCCCGACAATCCCCAGCGTGAAGAGCGCAAAAGCGAACGAACCGGCGATCGGCCGCAACGCCTCCGCCGCCTGCGCGGAAGTCTCGATGTTGGTGATGCCGCTGGCGTGGAGCGTCGCCGCCGTGGTGACTATGATTGCCAGCGAGACGAGGTTTGAGAACGCCATGCCGGCGATCGTATCGACCCCGATACGATGCAGCGCGCTACGCCCTTGGTCGGGCGCCGTGATAAGATCGATGCGCCGTGGATGAAGCTGGAAATCCTCCACCTCTTCCGCCGCCTGCCAGAAAAACAGATACGGCGAAATGGTTGTGCCGAACACGGCCACGATGGTCGTGAGATAGCCGGTCTCCCAGCGGATCTCCGGAACCACCAGGCGCGTCAGAAACAGGCCCCAGTCGACCTGCACAACCAGCACCGTGGCGAAATAGGCGAACAGCGACAGCGTCAGCCATTTGAGGACCGCGACATAGCGCTTGTACTGCATGAATATCTGCAGCGTGATGCAGAAAGCTCCGTAGACCAGGACGAGCAGCCAGCGCGGCGCCCCGATCAAAAGCCCTGTCGCATCCGCCATGGCGCCAAGATCGGCTGCGAGATTGATCGTATTGGCGAAGAGGAGCAGCAACACGATCCAGGCCAGGATCCAGTTCGGATAGTGTCGTTGCAAAATTCCGGAAATACCGTGACCCGTCGTGCGCCCGATGCGCGCGCTGACGATCTGCGCCGCTGCCATCAGAGGAAAGGTGAACAGCATTGTCCATGTCAGCGCATAACCGTATTGCGCGCCCGCCTGCGAATAGGTTGCGATTCCGCTTGGATCGTCGTCGGAGGCACCGGTGATCAGACCGGGACCGAGTGTCCCGCGCATGCGATGAAACCGGCTCGTGGTCAGGTCCGGCATTTCCGGATCGTCATCGAGTCTGCTGTCGATCGTCATAGGTTATCCCCGGCTGTGCAACCGATAGCCGTTATCCGAGGCCACACGTTCGGATCAGCGCTTCGGCTGCATAGCATGCGGGCTCAGCGCTGCAACCGTAATCCCAGCATGAAGACATTGGCCGTATAGTCGGCGCCGGGAAGCGAGGATTTCAGCCGTTCATAATTATACGACCCCTTGACGACGATCGAACGTGTCAGGCTGTATTCCGCCTTCAGGCCGGCGCCATAATAGTTCTCCGTAATATCAACGCCTCTATATTGGTTGTTGCTCAGCGACGCTGTGGCGCCAATGGTGAGATTCCGCAGCAGCGCATGCGAAATCTCGATCTGTCCCGTGCGGCTGATGGCGCCGGAGGCATTGGCAAGCGTTGTTTCGATAAAGTCCGTCGTGCCCCGCAATGTCACCGTCGTCAGCGGTGTCGCCGTCCACACCAGCGAGGCATCGATCGCCGGCCCGCTAAGGTTCGGCAGGCGCACATCGTCGTATTTGCGCTGCGCGTAGCCGGCGGAAATCGATCCGGTGAGGGTTCGCGTCAATTCAAAAGTGGACCCGGCCACTGCTTTCACGCCGTTCGAGTTCCGCGCAAAGCCGGAAGGATCGATAGCATTGTCGCGGACACGCGTATCCGCCGTCACTTCGACGAAGGGTGTTATTCCCGGCGTCAGTTCGTAGCCGACACGGCCGCGCAACCCATAGGTATTGTAGTTGTTCGCGGACAGACCGGCCGACGTGCCGTTGAGGAGCTTCCCGTCCTCATAGCTTGTCCGGTCGGCCAGTCCCGTGACGGTCACTTCCAGGCGGCCGAGCTTCTGCGTGGCGCCCGCGGAAGCACCGTAGGTGGCGACCAGCGGCCGGCCATCGAGGCTCGTCGGCAGGCCGGGGGTGCCGGGGCGCTGCGTCGTCAAGGCGCCGCGCAATTCAAAATTGAGTGTCGTATCGCGCGTCGCATCGAGCCGTAGCTTGACAGTACCTGCCCCGTCGGGACGATCTGCTTCCGGCGTCGCCGCATAGCGCGAATAGCCGGCCTTGATGTCGGCGCTCAGCGAGTGGTTTGACCAGTTCGACTGCGCGGCGATACCGACGTCTGTGCGAATCACAGGCGAGCCCTTCGGCGAATTCGAATCGGCCGTACGGTTGGGATTGGTATCGTATCCGCCGGAAACTTCGACGAAGGGCGTCAGCCGCAGCGAACCGACGTCGACACCGGTCGGCGCATAAGGGGTTTCTTCGAGAATGGGCCGCTTCTTGCGCGGAATCCCAGGTTGCTGCGCCACGGTCGGGGGTGGCGGCGGCGGACTGGCGATCGGATCGGCCGGCCGCTTCGCCTGGGTCGATCCGGGATAGGGAACGAGTGGAGGCAGCGCGCCGCGCAACGGCGTCTTGGGGCGGCCTTTGTAGACCAGCCTCTTGTCCGGCATTTTGCGCGGTTTGCCGTAATTGGTCGACGAAAACGGCACGTTCCGCCGCAGCGGCGTGATGCTTTCCGGCGTGCTGGGCAATTGATTATAGTTGTCGATGCCCGGATCGGACGACCGCAGGCCGGTATCGGACGAAGCGCCTGCCGACGTCCCCGATGAGGTGCCCGGCGGCGTCGGTTGGGCATCTTGAGACGACTGCGCGTAAGCAGCCGAAATCACGCCCGACAGAATCATGGCGCTGACGCTTCCCGTCCATCGGGATCTGGCCGCCAGAAGTCTCAAAAGCTCACCTGCGCCCCGATTTGCCCGGCACGGCGTTGGAATTGGTGAACCAGCGTTAAGGATTTATGGTTAATGCCGCGTTACCGGGCGCGACTTTCGCAGAGCATTTTCAAGCGAAGTGGATGCCGGTTCGCGTGAAGAAAATGCTCTCTTTACAAGCAGGACGCGTCTTTCCGATCCAAGTGGATCGGAAAACGCTACGGGCTGACAGGGACCGGAGATTGGCGTAGGTAGGCCCGATGAGAGCAATCAAGCCGACCTCCCCTTCCCCCAGCGCCGCCACTGCCTCGGCCCTGCGCACGCTGGAGCTTGAACGCGCCGGGATCGCCGCTCTGGAAGCGGAACTGACCGGCGCGCCCGGCAGCGGCCTCGCTTTGGCCTTCGACGCCGCGGTCGAGATGATCGGCAATGTGCGCGGGCGCGTGATCGTCTCCGGCATGGGAAAATCCGGCCATGTCGGCCGCAAGATCGCCGCGACCCTGGCTTCGACCGGGACGCCAGCCTATTTCGTCCATCCCAGCGAGGCCAGCCACGGCGACCTCGGCATGATTAAGCCCAGCGACGCCATTCTGCTGCTGTCCTGGTCCGGCGAAACGGCGGAACTCGCCGACATCATCACTTATGCCAAGCGTTTCCAGATCGGCCTGATGGCCATCACCTCCAATGCCGCCAGTTCGCTGGGACGTGCAGCCGATATCTGCCTGCAATTGCCGGCGGCAGAAGAGGCCTGTGCCGACGTGGCAGCGCCCACGACCTCGACGACCATGCAAATTGTTGCAGGCGATGCGCTCGCCATCGCCCTGCTGGAGGCCCGCGGCTTCACCGCCCATCAATTCCGCCAGTTCCATCCGGGCGGCAAGCTCGGCGCGCGCCTGTCGTTCGTGCGCGATGTCATGCACACCGGCGATGCCATGCCGCTTGTTGCGTCGGGCTCGAAAATGCAGACAGCCGTCATTGAAATGTCCGGCAAACGCTTCGGATGTGTCGGCGTGATCGATACGTCCGGCCGTCTCGCCGGCATCATCACCGACGGTGATTTGCGTCGCCACATGGATAAATCTCACAACCTGCTCGACGATCCGGTCGAGGCGGTGATGACGCCCAAGCCGACCGTGGTGGCGCCCGATGTCATGGTCGCCGAGGCGCTGGCGCTGCTCAACGAGAAGAAGCGCTCGGTGCTCCTGGTGGTCGATGGATCGCGCAAACCGGTGGGCATCGTACACCTGCACGATCTTCTGCGTCTCGGCGCCGCCTGAGCGTTGGGCATATGACGAACGGCTAATTTGCAGATTGCCGTTTTCCGCGTCATGCTCCCCTCACGCTGAGGGGCACCTACCAACCAGCCCCGCCGCGACGAGGGGAAAGCCATGCAGGGACGGAATTTCGCGGACGCGACGCGCCGCAGCATGCTCATTGCAGGATTTGGTCTCACGCTTGCCGTCGGCGCGCTCGCGCCGGCGACAGCGCAACAGCCATCCGGTCCGCCCATCAGGATTGGCGGCACGCTTGCCCTCACCGGTCCGCTGGCGCAGACCGGCGCCATTCACAAAATCGTCGGCGATCTCTTCGTCGAACAATTGAACAAGAAGGGCGGATTGCTCGGCCGTCCCGTCGAATGGGTGCTGCTCGACGACCAGTCGAAGCCCGACGTGACCCGCACCTTGTACGAACGCCTCATCACCGTCGACAAGGTCGACCTGATCATCGGGCCTTATGCGACGGCCTCGATCCTCTCGGCAATGGCTGTGGCGCAGCGTTACAACAAGATTCTCGTACACAGCACCTTCGGCATTCCCAAGCTCGCGACCTACGAGCGCCAGTTCCCCGGATGGCCGCTCGGCTTCGAGCCTGAAAAGGGCATGCCCACGGCGGCGCTCGATGCGCTCAATTCGACCGGCAAGGGACCGAAGTCGATCGCCATCGTCACCAGCAAATTTCCATCGGTGCAATTCGTTGCCGCCGGCGCCCGCGAGGTCGCCAAAAGCCGCGGGCTCAAAGAAGCGCTCTACCTCGAATTCGAATTCGGCACCCGCGACTTCGGCCCGATCGCAGCACGGGTGCGCGAAGCCGATGCCGATTTCCTCTTCATGGGCGCCATCGGCCTCGAGGGCAATCAACTGCTCGAAGCGCTCGAAAAGCTGAACTACAAGCCGCGCAACCATTTCTACGTCTACCCGACGCCGGGGCCCATGGCCTCCTCGCCGCTCGGCGACGGCGCCCTGTCGAACACCGCTTTTGAAAACCTGCCGCCGCTAAATGCATCGCCCAGCGCGGCTGCCTTCGCAAAAGGCTTCAACGAAGCGGCGGCGAAAGCCGGCTTGCCCTATACCGAACCCGAGACGCAGGCCGGCGCAAGCTGGTCCGCCTGGGAAATTCTGACCGGCGCCGTCGCCGCGACGAAATCGCTGGACGACAAGGTGCTGACCGAGTGGCTGAAGAAGAACGGCGCCGACACCATTATCGGCCATATCAGCTTCAACGGTCCCAACAATTACGGGCCCGACCTGATGCGGATCAAACAGGTGCAGAAAGGTAAATGGGTGATTATCTGGCCCAAGGATATCGCGACGCCGGGCTATTCACCGCAGGCGAAATAAAACACTCATAACAGCGATCGGCGGACGCAAATGAGTGCAACCCTGCTGGGCCAGTCGATTCTGTCGGGGATTTTCGCCGGCAGTCTCTACGCCCTCATCGGGCTCGGCATGAGCCTGTCCTGGCGCTATCTGCGCGTGATCAATCTCGCGCATTTCGCTTTCGTGTTCTTCGCCGCCTATCTGACCTATGAATTTGCAGGCGTGCGCGGCGTCAACCCGTTTGTCGTCGCGCTTGCCCTCGTGCCTTTATTTTTTCTGCTGGGGGTTCTGCAGCAGGTGCTCATCCTGCGCTTCAGCATCAATGAATTTTCTTCGATCATCGTCACCTACGGCCTCGCCATCGTTGCGGAAGCCGTTATCCAACTGATCTGGTCGGCCGATTTCGTGCGCTACGAGAACCGCGCCATGCACGGCAATCTCGCGCTCGGAACCCTGCTGTTTCCGGTCGCCGATCTGGTCATGGCCGGCATCGCCATCGGTCTGTGTTTCGCCGTCTGGGCGGCGCTGCACTTCACCTGGCTCGGCAAGGCCTTGCGTGCCGGGCTCGACAATCCGCAGATCGCTGCTTCGTTCGGCGTGCCCAACCAGCGCCTCCTGCTGCTCGTCGCAGGCAGCGCCGGCGCCCTGGCTGCCGTGGGCGGATTTTTCGTCGCCGTTCTCTACACGCTGGCCCCGAGCCAGATTTTCTCCTGGCTCGGCGTCGTGTTCGCGGCCGTTCTGCTCGGCGGCTTAGGCAACCCGATCGGACTTGTGGCGGCAAGCCTGCTGATCGGCATCAGCGAGGCCATCACCATGGCGGTCACCGCGCCCTCCTGGGCGCCGGTGGTGCCGTTCACCATCCTCATCCTCCTGCTTGTGCTCTGGCCGGAGCGCGTCTGACATGAGCATTTCCATGTCATCGCAAAATATTGTTCCGGCGCGAGCGTCGGCGACGCGATTTGTCGTCCCGGCGCTCCTGATCGCCGCGACAGTATTTTTCGTGATGCTGCCTGCATTCAAGCCGCCGCCATTTTTTGAATCGCTTCTCTATCTCCTGTTCTTCTGGATCGCGCTGGCGACGTCGTGGACAATTCTCAGCGGCTTCACCGGCTATTTCTCGTTCGGCCACGGCGCTTTCTATGGCGTCGGCATGTACACGACCGCCAATCTCGCCGGCACGCTGTCGATCTGGTGGTGCCTGCCGATCGCGGCCCTGCTGGCGGCTTTGCTCGGCGTTGCCATCGGCGCCGTCGTGTTCAGAGTCAGGCGGCTGCGCGGCGAACTCTTCGCCCTGCTGACCCTGGCGCTGACCATCGTGCTCGCCACCATCATTCTCAACACGCCGATCGACGGCGGCCCCGGCAAATATCTGCTCGGCGTGCAACTGCCGGTGATCTACGAAAACTCGGCGACGACGATCTATCTCATGGGCGCCCTTGTCGCCATGGGCTCGCTCGCCATCGCGCGCTGGGTCCAGTACTCGCGCCTCGGTCGCGGCCTTTTCGCCATCAGCGACGATGAGGATGTCGCCGAAGTGCTCGGCGTGCCGACCTACCGCTACAAACTGCTGGCCTTCGCAATTTCGTCCGGCATCGCCGGCGTTGCCGGCGCGGTGCAGGCCGTGTTCGTCAGCTATGTCACCGTGTCGGAAACATTCTCGGGCACGATCGCGCTCTATGTTATCCTCATGAGCGTCATCGGCGGCGCCCGCCATTGGCTCGGACCAGCCATCGGCGCAACCTTCGTCACCCTGTTGAACTTCACCTTCGTCAGCGGCGATTCAGCGCTTGCCGCACGCATCGTCATCGGCCTCGCACTCATCCTCGCCACCCTGTTCCTGCCGGAAGGCGTGGTCGGGCTTTTCCGCAAACGCCGTTTGGCCCATGTGCAGCCTGCGCTCGAAGCAGCGCCTGCCGCGCCGCCTGTACCGCCGGTCACACTGCGGGGCGCAGGCGTAGCAGTGGCACCGCAACTCGAGCGCAAGGTCATCCTGCGCGGTGAAGGCATCAGCCTTGCCTTCCGCGGCGTGCAGGCGCTCGACAGGGTCGACTTCGAAATCCGCGAAGGCGAGATTCTCGGCCTCGTCGGCCCCAACGGATCGGGCAAGTCGACATTGATCAATGTGATGAGCGGCTTCTACAAGCCCGACGGCGGCCGCCTGCTGCTTGACGGCGAGAACATCGCCAGGGCGCCGGCCCATCACATCGCCCAGCTTGGCATCGCGCGCACGTTCCAGATCCCACGACCGTTTCCTCGCCTGACGGTGCTGGAGAACGTCATGGTCGCCGCCATGTTCGGCGGGGCATCGATGCGGCAGACGATGAGCATCGTCAAGGCGCGCGAGATGCTGGCCTTCGTCGGCCTTGCCGAGCGGGCGCAGGCGCTGCCCTCGCAACTCAACCTGCATCAGCGCAAGTTTCTCGAACTGGCTCGCGTGCTGGCGTCCGACGCCCGCATCGTCATGCTCGACGAAGTGCTCGCCGGCTTGACGCCGGCTGAAATCACCAGCGCCATCGCCATGGTGCGGCGCATTCACGGCGGCACCCGGACCATCGTCTTCGTCGAACACAACATGCGCGCGGTGATCGAGCTGACAGATCGTCTGATCGTGCTCAACCAGGGCCGGCTGATCGCCGAAGGCGCGCCGCGCGAGGTTATGGACGACCCCGCCGTGGTGCGCGCCTATCTGGGAGCGCCAGATGCTGAGGGTTGAAAATCTCTGCGTCGGCTACGGCGATGCCATGGCGCTGACCGATATCTCGTTCGAGATCGGCGATGGCGAACTCGTCGCCATCGTCGGCCCCAATGGCGCGGGCAAGACCACGCTCGTCAACGCCATCGCGCGCTTTCTGCCGGTGCGCAGCGGAACGATATCTTTGCAGGGCGAAAGCATCGTCCGGCTGACGCCGCAGCAATTGTCTGCCCTCGGCGTCGCCATCATTCCCGAGGGCCGGCGGCTGTTCGCCTCGATGACGGTCGAGGAAAATCTGGAACTTGGATGCTACCGGCCCGACGTCCGCCGTCACCGGCGCGACGGACTGGAGACGACCTATGCGATGTTTCCCATTCTCTGCGAACGCCGGCACCAGATCGCCGGCACCTTGTCAGGCGGCCAGCAGCAGATGGTCGCGTTTGCCCGTGCGCTCATGGCGCGCCCGCGCCTGCTGCTGATCGACGAACCCTCGCTCGGCCTGGCGCCGGTGATCATCAAACAGGTCTTCGACGTCATCGCGCAAATTAATGCGACCGGCGTTTCGATCCTGCTCATCGAACAGAACGCCACCAAGGCGCTCGACGTGGCGCAGCGCGCCTACGTGCTCGATTGCGGCCAGGTCGTCGCGACCGGAACGCCGCAGGACCTGCGCAACCGTCCCGAGATCGGCGCCGCCTATCTCGGCCACGGGCACTAGAGCTTTTTCGGTTCTGATGGAATCAGAACCGAGCTCTAGGTTTTTGTTTTGACGCATTTTCTTCACGCGAACCGGCATCCACTTCGCTCGAAAATGCTCTAGCAGGCTGCTGAAAAAGTCGGATCGACCGTCTGTTTGGGCCTAAAAATTGAGTACGGACTGGAATCGAACCGTGAACGGATAGGAATCAAA
>JARHVB010000050.1 GCA_029222685.1 Terripilifer ovatus
GCACGGTGTCGATCCTTTTCGTGTCCGGATGAGTCGCCAAACCCTCTGGATCAATAGAATCAACACCGTGCACTTATTCAAGAAAAATGAACCGGACACTCGTGGGCGCTCGCGGGCTATGACGCGCTGGCGCCGAGCCTCTATGCCGGCAAGGTGGTGCCCTATCATGACCGCGAGGCGGCGGCGAAGGAGATGGGGAGCCTGAACTATCTCGAATCCACCGACAATGTGGTGCGCGGCGCGGCCCAATATCTTGGCCGCAACGGCGCCAAGGTGGCGATCACCGGCTGCTGCCTCGGCGGCGCCATCACCATCATCGCCGCCGGGCGGGTGCCGGAGTTTTCCGCCGCCGTCTGCTTCTACGGCATTCCGCCGGCGCAGATCGCCAGCCCGCAGGATGTGAAAATCCCTTTCCAGGGGCACTTTGCGGTGCGGGACGATTGGTGCACGCCGGCCGCCGTCGATGCGCTGGAGAAAGGCCTGGAGACGACCGGGCAGCCCTCCGTGATCTATCGCTATGAGGCCGACCACGGCTTCGTCAACGAACAGCGCCCCGAGGTGCATGACCGCGCCGTGGCGGAACTCGCCTGGGGCCGCATGCTGGATTTCTGCAGGACGTATCTGGTGTAGATAACTACGAATCGGCGACTTCGGTTGATGCAAATGGCAGAGAGCCAATAGAAGCCCTCATCCTGAGGAGCAACGCTTGCGTTGCGTCTCGAAGGACGGGGGCGTCATGCCGCAGCCGACGTTATCGCTCACTGGGCGTGTCTGTGTATAAGCTATATGTTAACGTGCGTCATACAGCGTGTTTGTTGTGCTCGCCTGTCGCGCCCGTCCTTCGAGACGGCGCTACGCGCCTCCTCAGGATGAGGGCTTCTGATTGGCTGCGCAGACAAGACTAGTCGCTCACGCTGGCAGCAGCTTCTCGATATCGGCCTTGATGTCTTCCGGCTTGGTGGTCGGCGCATAGCGTTCGACCACCGCGCCTTTGCTGTCGATCAGGAACTTGGTGAAGTTCCATTTGATCGCTTCGGAGCCGAGCAGGCCGGGATGGGCGCTCTTGAGGAATTTGTAGAGCGGATGGGCGTTGTCGCCGTTGACGTCGATCTTGGCGAACATCGGGAATTTGACATTATAGGTCAGCGAACAGAAATTCGCGATCTCCTCGGCATTGCCCGGCTCCTGCGCGCCGAACTGGTTGCAGGGAAAGCCCAGCACCTCAAAGCCGCGTGGTGCCAACTCCTCATGCAGCTTTTCCAGCCCGGCATATTGCGGCGTGAAACCGCATTTGCTGGCGGTGTTGACGATCAGCAGCACCTTGCCGCTGAAATCCTTCAACGAGGTCTCTTCGCCGGACAGGGACTTGGCCGAGAAATCATAGACGCTGGTCATGGCTGTGCTCCGGATTGATGCGGGTACACTAAGCTTCGCTACGCTTTCTGCAATCGCAGATCCCTGGCGAAGAGTTCCGCCGTCCAGTCGACGAAGACGCGCAGCTTGTTGCTGAGATGGCGGTTGGGCGGATAGACGATGTGCATCGGCATGGGATCCGTCGTCCAGTCGGTGAGAACGGGTTTCAGCTCGCCGCTGTCGAGATGGTGCTGCACCATGAAGTGCGGCGCCTGGATGATACCGTAGCCGGCGAGCGCGGCCGCCACATAGGCATTGCCGTCGTTGGTGGCGAACAGGTGACGCGCCTTGATTTCCAGCGTCTCGCCGTCGCGGATGAATTCGAGCGGCAGCAGGCGTCCGTTGCCGGCGCTGAAATAGTTGACCGCCATATGGCCCTTCTCCAGATCGGAGGGATGGGCGGGCTCGCCGTAGCGGGCGAGATAGGCCGGCGCGGCGCTGGTCATGAAACTGATGCTGCCGATGCGCCGTGCGATCAGCGACTGGTCGAGAATTTCGCCGGCACGGATGACGCAATCGACATTCTCGCTGATGAGGTCGACCGAGCGATCGGTGACGCCGAGGTCGATCTGGATATCGGGATAGCGGGCATGAAACCCCGGCAGCGCCGGGATCAGCAGCAGCAGGGCGAACGAGGCGCTGATGTCGACGCGCAACCGTCCGGACGGCAGAGCCTGGGAAGACGACATGGAGCTGTCGAGATCGTCGAGTTCGGTGAGCAGTCGCACGGCCCGCTCGTAATAGGCGGCGCCGTCGGGCGTCACCGTCACCCGGCGGGTGGTGCGGGCGAGCAGGCGCGTGCGCACATGCGCTTCCAGGCTCTGAATGAGCTTGGTGACCGTTGCCTTGGGAATGTCGAGGGAGGTCGACGCACGGGTGAAATTGCCCGCCTCGACCACCCGGACGAAGGCCCGTAACGCAGCCAACTGATCCATCCGGACCTCCTGCAGCGCATTTTTGGAAAAATCATCTTCATTATTTCTATATAGAAATAGTGTTGTCCATTTCAGGCTATTTATTCATCTATAGAACCATATTAGCTTCCGCACAATGCTTTGGTGCGTTGCACAATCAGTGCGGCGCCGGGCACTAGCGGGAAGTGACGTTATGGCGGTCCAGTCCACGCAGGAACAGTTCATGCTCGAGGGCGAAGCGCTGACTGCGCTGGTTCTGCGCGATGATGCTGCGCCGGCCGGCGGGCCGGTGGTGCTGCATCTGCATGGCGGCAGTTTCGTCTCCGGGTCTCCGGGACACGGAGACGGCGTTGCGACCCTGCTTGCCCAGGCCGGGGCCATGGTGGTTTCGGCCGGCTATCCCCTGGCGCCCGAGCATCCGTTTCCCCAGGCCATCAATCATGTCTTCAAGGTGCTGAAGCTTGTCGGCGCCATGCGCGGCCGCTGGGCCCGCAAGAAAAGCAAACTCGTCGTCGCCGGCGAGGAGGCGGGCGGCAATCTGGCGGCGGCCGTCGCCCTGATGGCGCGCGACCAGCAGGTTCCCGATCTGTCGGGGCAGATCCTGATCGCACCGATGCTCGATGCCTGCATGGCGACGAATTCGATCCGCAAGGCCGATGCCGGGCCCGTCGGTTGCCGCTGGGCCGACGGCTGGAGCGATTATCTCGGCTCGGCCGAAAAGGCCGCGCATCCCTATGCGTCGCCGGCCAACGCCTCGCGGCTGTCGGGCCTGGCGCCGGCGCTGGTGGTGACGGCAGCGGACGATCCGATGCGCGATGAGAGCTGCGCCTATGCGGAGCGTCTTCGCGCGGCAGGCGTCGTGACCCTTGCGGCCGAACTTTCGGGCCCGACGGGGTGGCCGTGTTCGCTGCAGATGCCGCGCGCCTCCGCCGAGCCATTGGCCGGCGAGCCTTGGGCCGGCGAACTGCGCGACCAGTTCATTCGTTTTTTCGAAGTCCTCGCAATCGGGTCGCGCACCGTCGCGGCCGATGGCAAGGCCTAAGACAACAAGGCTTGAGAAAGTTCAGGAGCATATCGTGGAACCCAATAAAATCTCCCGCCGCCGCAATCTTGTACTTGCCGCGCTCATCGCCGCGTCCGGCGCGACAGGCGTCGCCTACTGGCCCAATCTGATCGGCAAGGCGACGGCCGAGGGACCGGCTGCCGCAACGCCTCCGCAAGCGACGCCGGTGTCGGTCGCCGTCGTCGAACAGCGCCAGGCGACGACATGGAATGAATTTTCCGGCCGCCTTGAAGCGATCGAGAGAGTCGATGTGCGGCCGCGCGTGGCCGGGGCCGTGCTGGCGGTGCATTTCCGCGAGGGCGCGCTGGTGAAGAAGGGCGATCTGCTGGTGACCATCGATCCGGCGCCCTATGCGGCAGAGGTCGATCGTACCGAGGCGCAGCTCGCCTCGGCCCAGGCGAGGCTCGTGCTGACCAAGAAAGAACTGCAGCGCGGCCAGCAGTTGATCGGCTCGAACGTCCTCACCCAGCGCGATTTCGATCAGCGCGAGAACGCCAATCGCGAAGCCGAGGCGAGCGTGCGCGCGGCGGAAGCCGCCCTCAAGGCGACACGCCTCAACCTCGATTACACGCAGGTGCGCGCGCCCGTGTCGGGCCGTGTCGGCAAGATCGAAATCACTGTCGGCAATCTTGTCTCGGCCGGCGCCGGCGCGCCGATCCTGACGACGCTCGTCTCGGTCAATCCGATCTATGCCAGCTTCAGCGCCGATGAGGATATCGTGGCGCGTGCCCTGAAAGGGCTGGGACAGCAGGCCGATTCGCATCTGCAGGTCGAGCGCATTCCGGTGCGCATGGGCACGGCGGCATCGGACGGCACGCCGTATCGCGGCAAGCTGCAGCTCATCGACAATCAGGTCGATGCCCGCAGTGGCACAGTGCGTGTGCGCGCCGTCTTCGACAACGGTGATGGCAGTCTGATGGCGGGGCAGTTCGTCAGGCTGCGCATGGGCCAGGCGAAAAGCGAACCGGCGCTGCTGGTGGATGAGCGCGCCATCGGCACCGACCAGAACAAGAAATACGTGATGGTCGTCGGCGACGACAACAAGGCGGTCTATCGCGAGATCAGCGTCGGCGTCGCCGTCGACGGATTGCGCATCGTGACGGCCGGATTGCAGAAAGGCGAACGCATCGTCGTCAACGGGTTGCAACGCATTCGTCCCGGCGCGCTCGTCGCGCCGCAGATGGTGTCGATGGACGGCCGGCTTGCCAGCGCCGAACCTGCGCCGGGAGCCGCCGCCGTGGTCCAGAGATAAATTCATCGCGTCGCGGCGAAGAGAGCCGCGGCGCCTGATCGCCAGAACTTTGTGAAACCTGCAACGCTGCCATCCGGCAGCGATCGGGGTCGGCTTTTCGATTTTTGCCTTTGGGGCTGTGCCATGAATCTCTCGAAATTCTTCATCGACCGGCCGATTTTTGCCGGCGTTCTCTCGGTCCTGATCCTGGTGGCGGGCCTGATCTCGCTGACGGTGATGCCGGTGTCGGAATATCCCGATGTGGTGCCGCCGTCGGTCGTGGTGCGCGCGCAATATCCCGGCGCCAGCCCGAAGGTGATCGCCGAAACGGTGGCGACGCCGATCGAAGAGGCGATCAACGGCGTCGAAGGCATGCTCTATATGAGCAGCCAGGCGACGACCGACGGATTGATGACGCTGACCGTGACGTTCCGCCTCGGCGCCGATCCCGACAAGGCGCAGCAACTCGTACAGAACCGCGTCTCGCAGGCCGAGCCGCGCCTGCCGGCTGTCGTGCGCCAGCTCGGCATCACCACCATCAAGAGCGCGCCCGACCTGACGATGGTCGTTCACATTCTGTCGCCGAACGACCGCTATGACATGACCTATCTGCGCAATTACGCCGTCCTCAACGTCAAGGACCGGCTGGCGCGGGTCGAAGGCGTCGGCCAGGTTCAGCTCTTCGGCTCGGGCGATTATTCCATGCGGGTCTGGCTCGATCCGCAGAAGGTGGCGGAACATGGCCTGTCGGCCAGCGATATCGTGCGGGAAATCCAGGCGCAGAACGTGCAGGCCGCGGCGGGTGTCGTCGGTGCGTCGCCTGGCCTGCCGGGCATCGACCTGCAGCTTTCCATCAATGCACAAGGGCGGTTGCAGAGCGAGGAAGAATTCGGCGACATTATCGTCAAGACAGGAGAGAACGGTGAAATCACGCGCCTGCGCGATGTCGCCCGCATCGAGCTTGGCGCTTCGGATTATTCGCTGCGCTCGCTGCTCGACAACAAGTCGGCTGTGGCGGTGCCGATCTTCCAGGCGCCGGGCTCCAACGCCATCCAGATTTCCAACGACGTCCGCAAGGTGATGGCGGAGCTGAAAGCCAATATGCCGGAGGGCGTCGACTATTCGATCGTCTACGATCCGACGCAGTTCGTGCGCGCCTCCATCGAGGCGGTCATTCACACCCTGCTCGAAGCGATCGTCCTTGTCGTGCTGGTGGTGATCCTGTTCCTGCAGACGTGGCGGGCCTCGATCATTCCGCTGCTGGCCGTGCCGATCTCGATCATCGGCACCTTCGCGGTGATGCATGTCTTCGGCTTCTCCATCAACGCGCTCAGCCTGTTCGGCCTCGTGCTCGCCATCGGCATTGTCGTCGATGACGCGATCGTCGTGGTCGAGAATGTCGAGCGCAATATCGAGGCGGGCCTGTCGCCGCGCGATGCCACCTATCAGGCCATGCGCGAGGTCTCCGGCCCGATCATCGCCATCGCGCTGGTGCTGGTCGCGGTGTTCGTGCCGCTCGGCTTCATCAGCGGCTTGACCGGCCAGTTCTACAAGCAGTTCGCGCTGACGATCGCCATCTCCACGGTGATCTCGGCGATCAATTCGCTCACCCTGTCGCCGGCCCTCGCCGCCCTGCTGCTGAAGGGACATGAAGCGCCGAAGGACGGGCTGACACGGCTGCTCGATAAACTGCTCGGCTGGTTCTTTCGCCGCTTCAACCGCGCCTTCGGCACGGGCTCGAAGGCCTATGGCGGCGGCGTCAAACGCGCCATCTCCGGCAAGCTTGCGGTGATGGGGCTTTATCTGGTTCTCGTCGGACTGAGCGCGGTGCTGTTCAAGGTGGTGCCGGGCGGCTTCGTGCCGGGCCAGGACAAGCAATATCTCGTCGGCTTCGCGCAGCTTCCCGATGGCGCGACGCTCGATCGCACCGAAGACGTCATTCGCCGCATGAGCGAGATCGCGCTCAAGCAGCCGGGGGTCGAAAGCGCCGTGGCGTTTCCCGGCCTGTCGATCAACGGTTTCACCAACAGTTCCAACTCCGGCATCGTGTTTGCGACCTTGAAACCGTTCGAGGAACGCAAGACGCCGGAGCTCAGTGGCGGCGCTATCGCCATGCAGCTCAATCAGAAGTATGGCGCCATCCAGGAAGCTTTCATCGCCATGTTCCCGCCGCCGCCCGTCTCGGGCCTCGGCACGATCGGCGGCTTCAAGCTGCAGATCGAAGATCGCGCCGGCCTCGGCTATGAAGCGCTCGATGCGGCGACCAAGGCGTTTCTGGCGGCTGCCGCCAAGGCGCCGGAAATAGCCGGGCTGTTCTCCGGTTTTCAGGTCAACGTGCCGCAGCTCTTCGCCGACGTGGACCGCGCCAAGGCACGCCAGCTCGGCATTCCGGTGACGGATGTGTTCGACACCCTGCAGATCTATCTGGGCTCCCTCTACGTCAACGACTTCAATAAATTCGGCCGCACCTATTCGGTGCGCGTGCAGGCGGATGCGAAATTCCGTGCCCGCGCCGATGATGTCGGCCTGTTGAAAGTGCGCGCCGCGTCCGGCGAAATGGTGCCATTGGCGGCGCTGCTGAAGGTCCAGTCGAGCGCCGGGCCGGAGCGGGCGATGCGCTACAACGGTTTTCTGACGTCGGATATCAACGCCGGGCCGGCGCCGGGCTTCTCGAGCGGCCAGGCGCAGGCGGCGATCGCCAAGGTCGCGGCCGAGACCCTGCCGCGCGGCTTCAGCTATGAATGGACGGACCTGACCTATCAGGAAATCCTCAGCGGCAATTCGGCGCTGTGGGTGTTTCCGCTGGCGCTGCTGCTGGTCTTCCTCGTGCTCGCGGCGCTGTACGAAAGCCTGACCCTGCCGCTGTCGATCATCATGATCGTGCCGATGGGCCTGCTGGCCGCCATGTTCGGCGTCTGGATGACCGGCGGCGACAACAACATCTTTACCCAGATCGGCCTCATCGTGCTGGTCGGGCTGTCGGCCAAGAACGCCATTCTGATTGTCGAATTCGCGCGCGAACTCGAATTTGCCGGCAGTCCGCCGGTGGCGGCCGCCATCGAGGCCAGCCGGCTGCGGTTGCGGCCGATCCTGATGACCTCGCTCGCCTTCGTCATGGGCGTGCTGCCGCTGGTGCTATCGACCGGCGCCGGCTCCGAGATGCGTCACGCCATGGGCGTGGCGGTGTTCTTCGGCATGATCGGGGTGACGATGTTCGGCCTGTTCCTGACGCCGGTTTTCTACGTGCTGCTGCGCCGGCTTGCCGGCAACCGGCCGCTGAAGCAGCATGGCGAAGTTCATGCGCCTGTGGCGCATGGGCCGGTCGTGCATGCGCCGGTTCGTGAACTGGAGCATATGTGAGGGCACCCTCATCCGACCCTTGCTGCGCAAGGGCCGCCTTCTCGCGCCGCCGTGCGGGAGAAGGATTCACGCCGGGCGGAACCTGCGCACCGCCATGATCGTCAGCACCACGAAGATGACCAGCAGAATTCCCTGTGCGATGGCGAAGGGCGGCTCCGACTGGGTCGGCGCCAGGGCGCGTAGCGCATTCACCTTGGCGAAGGCCTGGGCGATGAGCACGAACACCAGGAAATATTCGCCCAGCGTCACGCCCACCGCATAGATCCAGCGCCAGGCGCCGGCATAGTTGAAAACGTAGCGGGCCAGCACCGCCGCGATCAGGATGATCAGCGAGAGGATGCCGACGCCATGCGAGGGCAGGAATGTCGTGAACGGAAAGCCGAAGCCGGTCACGCTGGTTGCGATCGCAGTGATGAAGTAAAGCAGGCTCCATAGGTTGTCCGCCTTCGAGGCCAGGAGATCCCTGACGACGACGATGCCGGCGACGATGGCCACAAGGCTGATGATCGAATGGAACCAGCCGAATGCTGTCAGGTCGAGAGTCATGATACGCCCCCGCGCGCGGCTTCGGAGTGAAGCCCTGGAACGATCTTAAGCTAGGATTTGCAAAAGGAAAGTTGGATGGCTTCTGTCTTGGTGTGTCATTCCCGCCAAGCGAAGCGCAGAGCGGGAATCCAGGGGCAACGTGACCGCTCTTGGCTTCTGGATTCCCGCTCGCGCCTTTCGGCGCGTCGGGAATGACAGCCCGGACTTATGCGCCAGACTTTTTTCAGGATAGGGGCTTCCGCGACAGCTCAAACGTCGATACTGCCCGTGCCGTCGCTTTGCTGCGTGCGCCACAGATGCGCGTAGCGGCCGTTGCGTGCCAGCAATTCGCCGTGCGTACCCGTCTCGACGATATTGCCGGCGTCGATGACAACAATCATGTCGGCATTGGTGACATTGCTGAGGCGGTGGGTGACATTGATGACGGTCCGCTCCCTGGCGATGCGCTGCAAGGTGATGTTCAACGCCGCCTCGGCGATGGCGTCGAGCGCGCTCGTGGCCTCGTCAAGGACGAGAATGGCGGGATTGCGCACCAGCGCGCGGGCGATGGCGACGCGCTGGCGCTGGCCGCCGGACAGTTTGCCGCCGCGCTCGCCGACCATGGTTCCGACGCCGTCCGGCAGGGCGGCGACCGTCTCCCAGATCTCGGCGGTGCGCAGGGCCGCCTCCACCTCTTCGATCGTCGCGTCCTGCTTGCCCATCCGGATGTTATCGAGGATGGACGCGTTGAACAGGAAACTTTCCTGGAAAACGATGCCGATCTGGGCGTGCAGCGAATCCTGGGTGACGGAACGGATGTCGACGCCGTCGATGGCGACCCGGCCGGAGGTCGGATCGTAGAAGCGCATCAGCAGGCTGAGAATTGTGCTCTTGCCCGAGCCCGAACGTCCGACCACGGCCACATAAGAGCCCTTCGCCACATCGAGGTTGACGGCGTTGAGCACCACATTGCCGCCATCATAGGCAAAACTGACGTTTTCGAACGCGACCTTCTGCTGCATGGGCTGAAGCACGATGGCGTCGGGCGCGTCGGTCAGGCTGGGTTTCTCTTCGAACACTTCGTTGAGATGCTGCATCGAGCCGGTCGCCTGCGCCAGCGTCGGCACGAATTGTGTCAGGTCGGTGAGGGCATAGCCCATGGAGACGAACATGGATTCGAAGGCAACGAGCGTGCCGATCGACATTTCGCCGTTGAACGCCCAGTAGGCGCCCAGGATGATGATGACGATGTGGATGATGTACACGCCCATATAGGCGCTGCTGGCGGCGAGCGAGGAGAAGAAATAGACGCGGAAGGCATAGCCCGTCCAGCTCACGTTCAGATCGCGGAAGTTGGCGAGCGATCGCTTGCGCAGGCCGAACGCCTTGACGACCGGCTGGGCCTGCACGTTTTCCTGCGCCGCCGTCAGGATGTCGGCCTCGCGCGAGCGCTTGTCGTAGGACAGGGCGAAGGCCATGCGCGAGAAAATGCTGGGTCCGGCAAGGATCATCGGGAACACCAGGAGGCCGATCAGGCCGAGCCAGATGTTGAAATAGAACATCAGCGCGGTGGCGTAGATGACCTCGAGCATCGGCACGATCATCGAAGGAATGAACTGCACGAGCATGGTTTCGCTGGCGACGATGTCGCCGGAAAACCGCGACAGGATGTTGCCGGACGGCGTGCGCTGAAAGAACGGCATCGGCAGCTTCTGCAACTGCTCGAACAGCGAAATGCGGATGTCCTTCACCACATTGGAGAAGACGCGCGAATAGATGTAGTCGTTGCCGATGGCGACGACGGAGACGACGATGGCAGCGGTGCTCAGGAAAATCAGTACCATGACGAGCGCATTCCAGTCGCGTTCGATCAAGCCCTGGTCGATGAGATACTGGGTGGCGAGCGGAAACGACGCATTGAAGATCGTCTGAATGGTCAGGAGTACGCCGACCAGGGCGAGGTGCTTCCAGTACGGCCGCAGATACGGAAGCAGGAAGCGGAACATGAAGCCGAGATCCTTGGCCTGGATCGTGGCTTCGGCCTCCTCCTCTTCGAGGAACTGGCTGATGTCCGCATCGTCGTCTTTCGGGATATCCTTCTGGGGAGCGGGGGCATCCGGGTTCACGCTCGACACGGCGGCCGCTCCTGCGCTGCAATTTCATGGACGCCGCCGTCGCAGGCAAAGCCCGTCACACGCCTGGGACGCGGGGGCGTCATGTCCGCGCCGGCAAGGCGGGGCGTGCAAGGCGCGATGGCTTCATTTGCCGTATGAGGGCTTGGTGAAGAAACACATGCGCATGGTCTTGGCGTCCGGATACCAGGGATAGTCGCCTTCGTTCGACTGGCATTCGATCTTCCAGGCTTTCTTCAACACTTTGGGATCGTTGATGGCCATGCGGAAGCCGTTCTTCATGAACCGCTCGGACCATTGCCAGGTGGTCATCAGGCTCTGCACGCCGCGAAAAAGCTCGTGATATTCGATGACTTCCCTGGTCATGTCCGAGGTGATGCCGCCGAAGAACACGCCCTTGCGGACGACGCGAAACAGCTCGCTGATCGCCTTGTCGAGATCCTCGTCGGGCAGATAGCACAGGCATGTGTCGTAAACATAATCGAAGGAATTGTCCTCGAACGGCATGTTCCTGACGTCGCCGAGGAAATTGCGGTGCTTCCACTTCTCGAGGGTGCGGGCATGAATATGGGCCGAATTCTCGATGCCCCAGGCCTCGATGCCGATGCGATCGAAGAGTTCGATGGTGATGCCGGTGGCGCTGCCGACGTCGAGCAGTTTGTAGGGTGCTTTCTGGCCCCAGATCGCCTTGATCAGGTCGGCATTGTAATTTTCATCGAAATATTCGGCGTAGGATTCCTCGTAGGTTTTGTCGTCGGCATATTCGTCGTGGTAGCCGGCGCCGAGCGCGTCGTCGTTCTCCGCCGACGGCACGAGATCGTCCTCGGGGATGGAATATTTTTCTTTGCGCAATTCCGTCATGATGATGTCGGTGGCGAAATCAGCGGAATCATACGCGGCGTTGACGGTCGAATCGAAAATGTAATCGCCGATCGTGAACAGGCCGGGATGCTCCTCCGGTTCGGGGCGGTGCCTCTGCATGAGGTCGTGGCCGGGATTGCCGCCGGGGATCGCATTCACGGTGCCGACCCAGCGCTGCACATGGGCTTCGATCATCATGTCGCGGCCGTGAGCGAGCGGCTTCGGCAAAGTGTCGAGAACCTTCTTGACGATCTTCTCGTCGTCGAGATTGGCCATCGCCATGGCTTCGGTGCCGGCGATCAGCCAGCCGAGCGAGCCGAACTTCCTGCCGGGGTGGCGCGAGCCCTCGTCGTAGAGGCAGGCGCCGCCGAACACGTCCTGCATGAAATAGGAGCCCTTGACCTTGCTGCGCCAGAACGGCTCTTTAAACAGGCAGGTGACGCGCAGATAATGCGCCGGCCGGTCGTAATGGGCGAGATGGGCGTCGAGCGCCATGCGCAGCTTGCGGCCCTCGAAGTCGATGCCCTGCAGCCAGTAGTTCGGCAGCGCCATCACCACATAGTCGAAATCGCGATGGACGATCCTGCCGTTATGGCGGAAATAAATGCGGTAGCGCCCAGCTTCCTTGGCGACTTTCGTCACCGTGGCGTTCTTGACGACTTCCGCCGCCGTGGTTTCGGCCAGGCGCTGGGCAAGACGCTCATTGCCGCCGACGATCGAGTAGAGGCGGAGATATTCGTCATTGTCCATCAGCACGTTTTTGGCGCCGTTCATCGCATTGGTCAGATGCGGCGGTGCTGCGACGTCGGTATGGACGGCGGTGGCGATGTAGCGGCGGGCGGTTTCGTCCGGCACCGTGTCGAGGACTTCGGCGAAGGTCTTGTTGGCCCAGGGATGTTTGTTCTCCTCGCGCCAATAGCTTTCGTAATAGTCTTCGGTGCTGATCTGATCTTCGCAGACCGCGTGGAACTTCTCGATGGCGGCGAGCGTCTCCTCGCCGAGCTTCTTGCGGATATCGTTGTCGGTGTTGAGGATTTTATCGCCGAGAATGACCGAATTGCCGGCCATCGGCACGGTCAGCAGGCCGAGGCGCTCGGCGAGTTCGCGCACCGGATCGGCGCCGAACTGCGAATAGTCATAAAACTCCGCGACGCCGGCTTCATACAGGATGGGCGCCGTCTTGAACTGATGCGTGACGAGTTTGCCGCCGAGCCGGTCCGAAGCTTCGAAGATCGTCGTGTTGCACAGGTCGCCGCATTTGTCTGCAAGAATCTGTGCGGTGAACAAGCCCCCCGGGCCACCACCGACAATCGCCACGCTTTTCATCAAACATCCTGATTGGTTGAAATGCTGTCCAAACGCTACGGGATCACACAGGTTGCAAGGATCCGCCGGCCATCATAGCCGCTTCTGCCACCCGAGTTGCGCGCCGATTGCCAATTGCGGCAATTTGGCGACAAATCTATTAAAGCGCCGCCGGAGGGTGTCAATGCAAGCGGGGAGGTCACGGCGAACGGTTTCTTACCGCCACCTGTTGCCTCGCGGCCACATGGAAAGCGTGGCCTTGAAGTGAGCAGAGCGCGGTCGCGCGACGCGTGTCAGCGCGGCCCGCCTCTCGAACTCATGATCTTGTTGAATTCGGTCAGAATCTTCACATAGGTCGGGAATTCGTCAAGCGGATATTCGGAAATCCGGCGTCCGGTGACGAGCTTGCTGGCGTTCGAGCCTTCTACTCTTGGGTTGCCGCGTCCGATCGAGGCTTCATAGGCGTCTGCGCCTTCCTTGCTGCCAAGCCAGGCGGCAAGCACCTGGGCGCCTTCCGGATTGGCGCTTTTGTTGACGCAGCAGGAATAAAGCGTGCTGATCGCCAGCGGGTCGGTCAAGGCGTAGGCGATCGGCGCGCCCGAAGCGATGATCGGCAGGGTCGAATGGTAGAGACCGTAGCCGACCTCGATTTCGCCGGTGCCGATTTCCTGGGCCAGCCGGTAGGTCGTGTCATAAAGCTTCGGCTGCATGGTGACGAATTTTTCGAGATGGGCGCGAACAGCCGCCTCGCCCATGAGTTTGGCCATGCTGGCGTAGCTCGGCGTGCGCAGCCAGCCGCCGGCTTTGCCCTGCCAGCGCGGATTGAGCAGATCGTTGAGCTGTTTGGGCGCGTCGGCGTCGGAAACCTTCTGCTTGTTCCACACCAGGACGGCGATGGCCGAGGCGGTCGGGATCATGAACGGCGAGATGATATTGGCGGCGGCAACGCCGAGCGCCGCCCAGTCCGGCCGCACCAGAAGGCCGCGCTGGTCGAGAAGGGCGAATTGCGACTGGTCGCCCGTCAGCATGCCGGCCGGGCTGCCGCCGGCCTGGGATTCCTGCACCACCTTGGCCGCCAGCGTGCTGCCGCCGGTGTCGCGGATATAGTCGACCTTGATGTCGGGCCAGGTCTTGTTGAAGGCGGCGATCACTTTGGCGATGGCCGGAGCTTCGGAGCTTTCCGACCAGACGACCGCCGGCTTTTTGGCGGCGATGGCGGCGAGATCGACCAGCGCTTTCGGCTTTGCCGCCTGCGCGGATGCGCCCGCCAGCGGCGTTGCGGCCAAGGCGGCGCCTGTGCCCGCGACGAACGCGCGCCGTGAAATGTCGGTCATGTTTCCCCTCCTTATTATCTTTTGTTTTATCTGCCGCTCACACCGGAAATTGCTCCAGCAGTTCGATCGGATCGCCGTAGCGTCTGGCGCATTCGATGACCTTGGGATCGCGCAGCGACTGCAGGAAGCCGTCCTCGATGAGCACGCGATTGCCGGCCGTCACATTGGCGTCGAACACGACAAGATCCATATGGACGTGCGGCTCCTCCCAGTTCGGCATCAGGCGGCGCAGGTATTCGGATTCCTTAACGCCGTTGATGCCGAAATGCAGGGCACCGGGCGAATTCGGGCCGGCGGGATAGATGTCGAAGCGCGGCGCCTTCGGATTATGGCCGCAGCCAAGCTCTTCCAGGGTGCCGCCGATGAGGAAGTCGCGCAGCACGCCGGCTTCCTCGCTGTCGCCGTGCACGGCGACGACCCTGTCGTCGCGGATCTCGACGCCGGGCGGCGTCTCGAACGGCTTGTCGAAGCCGACGCCCCATTGCGCGTAGATGACGCCGTTGAGGCCGACCTTATGCTCGGGATCGTTGCCGAACATGATCGGATCGTAAAGGTTCGGGCCGTGGGTCGGCATGTAGTGGACGTAGCAGCCGTCCTCGTTGGCATAGTTGTGGCCGCGCCAGCGATTGTCCTTCTTCATCTGTTCGCGCATGGCGGCGCTGAACGGCACCCGGAAGTCGGTCCCGCGCCGATCGGTGATGCGCAGGTCGAACGGCCCGTGTTCTGGATAGAGCCTTGCGGTGCCGCGGATCAGTTCGCCGACGATCTCGATGGGAAAGCGCGCCTGCGGCGTGTTCCACAGGTCGATGTTGCGGAAGAAGGTGATCTTCACCCAGCGTTGGCCCTTCTTGCGGCGCAGGTTCTGGCAGAACGGATCGAACACCGAGGCGAACCAGGTGGAGACGACGAAAGTGGCGCGCTCCAGCAGCGCCTTGGCCTCGTCGGGCACGGTGACATAGCGAGTGGATTCACCCATGTAGGAAATGAAGGTTGCGCCGCGCGATTTGCACAGGCCCTGCACGGCCTGGATCACTCTGGGGTCGAGCAGCGGATCGGTCAGCATCACGACATGATCGCCGGCGCGGATGCCGAAGACCTGATGGAAATTGTCGAGCGCCTGGATGTATTCGGCGGTGGTCGCCGTGCCGTAATCGACGGGCGCGGGCAGGCCGCGGCGGGTCTTCGACTTCAGGATATCGGCATTGGTGTTGGGAATATTCGGCATCGAGGCCTCCCTGGATACTGGCGCGCGGTTCACGGGTCTTTCGCCAAGTCTATACGTGCGCGCCGTCAGGGGGAAGACCGCCGCGTGGCGATGGCCTGCAGGCCCTGACCGACCGCCATCAGCGCCACGAGGCCAAGCACGAGCCAGATGGCGACGGCGGCGGTCGTGGTCGGATAGCCCTGGTTCCAATAGGAAAATAGAAGCGTCGGCAGAGTGGCGTTGTCACGCCCCTGCAGCAGCAGCGCGGAACTCAACTCGCGCACGGAATGGGTGAACACCCAGATCCAGACGGCGGCCAGCGCCGGCAGCAGCAGCGGTACGACGATGCGCCGCATCATCGTCAGCCAGTGCGCGCCGGACATGCGCGCCGCTTCCTCAAGCTCGTTGTGCAATTGCAGCATGGCCGCGTTCATGGCGCGCGACGCATAGCTGAGAAAGACGGTGGTGTGGGCGACGGCAATGATCCAGATCGTGCCGTAGATGCGCACCAGCGGGATCGAGAGATAGACATAGATCAGCGCAGTGGCGATGAGCACGCCGGGAAAGGCCAGCGGCAGGAAGGCGAGAAGATCGATCAGCCTGCGGCCGGGCGCATTGGTCTTGACGACAACCCAGGCGATCAGCATGGCAAGGCCGGTGGCGGCGAAGCTGGCAGTGAGCGCGATCATCAGTGAATGCCCGATGACCTTCAGCAGGGCCGGATCGGTCAGGAAGACGCGATGATTGGCGAAGCTCATCTGGCGCAGCGCGTCCATCGAGAATGCCATCTGATAGGGCAGCAGGCTGGTCCAGCCGATGGCGCAGATGGGGGCGATGACGGTGAGCAGCACGAACAGCACGACGCCGGCCTGCGCGAACGGGCGGGCGCGGCCGAGCGGTATGGTGCGCTGGCGCGAGGCCTTGCCGGTGATGGTGGTGAAGCGCCCGGCCGTGCGCGTCAGCCGCTGGTAGACGAGGCACAGCGCCACAAGGGCCGCCGCGATGATGATGGCGATGGCGCTGACTGCGCCATATTCCGGCAGGCCCTTGGGGCTGTGGAACAGCAGGTCGTAGACATGGGTCGACACCAGCAGGATGCCGACCGGATGGCCGATGGCGCCGGGCACGTCGAAGACCACAAGGCTGACGATGAGCAGATAGATGGCGGAGCCCGCCAGCGCCGGCGCCAGCAGCGGCAAGGCTATGCGGCGCACCACATCGACCATGCCGGCGCCCGACATCAGGGCTGCTTCTTCGAGCGTGGCGTCGAGCTTGCGAAACGCCGGCGCCATGATGAGAAAGGCCGAGGGCGACAGCGACAGGCCCTCGACGAAGATCATCCCGGTCATGTTGTAGATGTCGAGCGGCGCGCTGGTCAGGCCGAACATCTGCATCAGCGCCAGGTTGGCGATGCCGGTGCGCGGACTGAGCAGGATGATCCAGGCGATGGCCATGATGAAGGGCGGCATCGCCATCGGCAGGATCATCAGCGCGCGGATGAGGCCGGCGCCGGCGATGTCGGTGCGCTCGACGAGCCAGGCAAGCGCCGTGCCGATGATCAGCGCCAGCGCGGTGGAACCGATCGCGAATTGCAGGGTGCGGCCGAACAGCCGCCAGAGGTCGGGGTCGGCCCAGGTGTCGGTGATATGCGCTGTGGTGAAGCCGGGATCGAGCAGGAAGCCGGTCGGCCGGAAGGCGCAGACCAGCAGGATCACCAGGGGCGCGACCACCAGCCAGATCAGCGGCAGCGACAGCAGAAAGGAGGGCAGAAACGCAAAGGGATCGGCATTCCTGGCGTCGCGCAAACCCGTCCCAGCGTTCGTCATTTCCACCCGTTCCCAACGCTGCGGCGACGTGATCACGTCTGTTGGGCAGCGTCCCTCGATTTTCTTCTCTTGATCCTGATGTTTTCGCCGCTTGCGCATCTGGAATCAAGCGGGCGTCGGGAATGACAAACATTGCGGATAGGGTGCGGCGATTGAACGTGACTTTCGCCTGTGACAGATTTGGCCCGTGGCAGATTCGGCGTTCTTCCCGGGATCGTGCCAGGGAGAAACGGCTATGTTTCTGCGCAACGCATGGTATGTGGCGGCCTGGGATCGCGAGGTCACGCGCAACCTGCTGGCGCGGACATTTCTCAACGAGCCGGTGGTGCTGTGGCGCAAGCAGGACGGCACGGCGGTCGCCATCGAGGACCGCTGTTGCCATCGCCATCTGCCGCTGTCGATGGGCGCGCTCATCGGCGACGACCTGCGCTGCGGCTATCACGGCCTGAAATATGACTCCACCGGCGCCTGTGTCGAAATCCCCGGCCAGCCGCATATTCCGTCCCGCGCGCGGGTGAAGTCCTATCCGCTGATCGAGCGCTACGGCAAAGTCTGGATCTGGATGGGCGAGCCGGCTGCCGCCGATCCGGCGAAATTGCCGGACCTTTGGTGGTGCGAGCATCCGAACTGGACCTTCACCAGGCCCGACATGGTGCAGCTCAAAGCCGATTACCGGCTGATCGCCGACAATGTGCTCGATGCGACCCACCTGACCTATGTGCATACTTCGTCGATCGGCGCCGAATCCCTCGTCGAAATCGAGCCCGTCACGACGCAGCAGGACGGCGTCGTGCGGGTGGCGCGCTGGATCTACAACCGGCCGCCGCCGCCGGCCTACAAGAAGGCCGGCAATTTCGACGGCAATTGCGACCGCTGGGCGGCGGTGGAGTTCCGGGCACCGAATTTCAGTGTCAATTTTGCCGGCTGCGTCGACGCGGGCATGGGCGGGCCGGGCAAGGACCTTTCGCGCTGCAATCGCAAGGTCGAACTTGTGGCCATCAGCCTGCCGACTCCCGAAACGGAGGTGTCGCAGCATTATTTCTTTTCCTTCGCCCGCGCCTTCGGCCATGACGATCCGGATGTGGAGCAGTTCTTCTCGCAGGGCATGGTGGACGTGTTCCGCGAGGATTTCGTCATCCTCGAAGCGCAGCAGCGCCGCATGACGCAAATGCCGGGTGCGCCACAGATCGACATCAAGACAGACAACGGACCCAACCTGGCGCGGCGCATGCTGGCGCGGCTGATCGAGGCCGAGCGGGCCGGCGGCGGGGTGGCGGCGAAATAAGGTTCGGTAAACGCTTCGTTAAGCATCGCCGCCGGTTTGACTGCAGCGCAACGCTTCCATCAGGGTTTTGCCGTTACAATCTTCCGAAAGGTTCGGGAATCGAGGATTGTCATGGCTGAAGCACGCCGCGCCATGCGCGTTCGCTCTATGCTGGGCGCGCAGATCGTTTTCAATAACAAGCTGTCGTCGATCGAGTGTCACGTGCGCAATGTCTCCCCGCGCGGTGCCAAGCTGATCGTCGGCGAACTGCTGTCGCTGCCGCAGGAGTTCGAGCTGAACGTACCGGCCAAGGGCAAGACCTACCAGGCCCACGTCTGCTGGCGCCGCGGCGACGAGGTCGGCGTCGAGTTCGCGCTCGACAAGGCGCAGGCCCGCTCCTATCCGAGCGACGCCGACGAGCGCATCCGCGAACTCGAAAGCGAGAACGAGCTTCTGCGCCGCAAGGTCGTGGATCTGAAGGCGAAGCTGGAGCGGTTTGCCGAATTGGGCGGTTAAGGCTTCATCTACGTACGGACCTCCCAGAAGCCCTCATCCTGAGGAGCACGCGAAGCGTGCGTCTCGAAGGACGGGGGCGTCACGCCGCAGCCAATGTCACGGCCTCTTAATGGGCGTCTATGTATTGAAAGCGCGTCACACAGCGCTTGTCCTTAGCGCCCGCCTGACGCCCCCGTCCTTCGAGACGGCGCTACGCGCCTCCTCAGGATGAGGGCTTCTGGGAGATGTTGCGCTTTCAATTGAAACGTAAAACCCGCTAGACTCCGGCCTACCGCCGGAGAATCCACATGAACGCCCGCTTTCGTTATTCCGCCAATATATCGATGCTGTTCGCAGAGCTGCCGTTCCTCGATCGCATCGAGGCCGCGGCTAAAGCCGGCTTTCCCGCTGTCGAATGTCATTTTCCCTATGATCTGGATGCAGGCGAGATCCGCGCCAGGCTTGACGCCAATGGCCTGGTGATGAACGGCGTCAACACGTTTGCGGGTACTGCCGGAACATTCGGTCTCGCGGCGCAGCCGGGCCGCGAAGGCGAATTCGCCGCTGCCATCGATCAGGCGCTGACGTTCTGCGCGAAGGTTGGCGTCGGTTCGATCCATTGCATGTCGGGCACGGTGCAGCCTGAGAACCGCGTCCGGGCGCGGCAGACGTTTCTCGCCAATATGGCGCGCGCCAGCGATGCCGCCCGCAGCGCCGGCGTGACCTTGCTGATCGAGCCGATCAATCGTTACGACAGGCCCGGCTATTTCGTGTCAACATCCGATGACGTCGTCGAACTCCTGAAAGAGCTCGATCGCGACAACGTCAGGATGATGTTCGATTTCTATCACGTGCAGATTTCGGAGGGCGATCTGCTGCGCCGCATGGATGCCTATTGGCCCTATATCGGCCATTTCCAGTTCGCCTCGGTGCCGGCGCGCGCCGAGCCGGACACGGGCGAAATCGCCTACGGCGCGATCTTCGCCGCCATTGCCGAGCGCGGCTGGCCGGGCTGGGTCGCCGCCGAATATCGTCCCCGCGCCGGCACCCGCGAAGGGCTCGGCTGGATGCGCACCCTGACGCCGGCTTCCGCGTGAGCGACGACAAGACGGCTTTCATTCGCGCCAATACCGAGCTCATGGCTGTGCCGCATGCGCCCGAGATCGCGCTCTTTCTGGCGCATGAAGCGCTCGAGCTCTGGCAGAAGACGGAAGAGGAATTATCCGAACTCGGCCTGCCGCCGCCGTTCTGGGCCTTCGCCTGGGCCGGCGGTCAGGCGCTGGCGCGCTATATCCTCGATCATCCCGATACCGTCGCCGGCAAAAGAGTCTTCGATCTGGCGTCAGGCTCGGGCCTTGTGGCGATCGCGGCGGCGAAGAGCGGCGCCTTGCATGTCACAGCGAGCGAGATCGACGATTTCGCGCTCGCATCCATCGGGCTGAACGCGGCGGCGAATGATGTCACCATTGAGGTGCGCGCCGGTGACATGGTGGGATGTGACGAGGGCTGGGATGTGGTGCTGGCGGGTGATGTGTCCTACGAGCGCGATATGGCGGGCCGCATCACCGACTGGCTCGAAGCGTTGCACCGGCGTGGCTGCAAGGTGCTGATCGGCGATCCCGGCCGCAGCTATCTGGCCCGCGACCGTTTGACCTCGATCGCCGTCTATCAGATTCCCGTGACACGCACGCTCGAGGATGCCGATATCAAGCAGACCAGTGTCTGGTGCTTTCGCGACCCAGCATGACGCTGAAAATGCCTCTTGATCGTTCCGTGCGCCGCGCCAGGAAAATGCCCAGAAGGCCGCCGGCAATGGCGCCGAAGGGCATGAATTGACGCACGATTTCATCGGCGCAGGCGGCGCCCGCACAGGCATGGCGGCCGAATTCGGCAAAGGCCAGACCCGCAATCAGGCCGAACAATACGCCTGCCACCGCGCCGAGTGCGGCCAGCAGCAGGATTTTCAACATACGCAACATGGTTCGCTCCGGCGAAACAGATAGTGCCGGGTCTAGGCAACCACAATGCGTCGGGATCAAATGTATCGAACCGCACGGGAGAGTGTTGTTGGTTTGCAACTCTTTTCCGGCGGTGAAGGAAGCACGCTACTGATAAGCCATGCGCAGATCGAGCGTTCCCTCCTTGCCGATCTTTTTATAGTTTTCGTCCAGCCACGCCTTTGTCACGGCGCGGCCGATGTCGCGCAGCTTGACGAGAAAGCTCCAGCGCGTGTCGAGTTTTGACGCAGCGGAGAAGATCGCGGTTTCGTCGGCGCCGTCGATGCGATGCACGAAGGGCCGCTTGTATCGCGTGCCGGACAGGACTTTGGAATCGATCAGCCGGTTGACGAAGTCGATGGCGCGCAATTCGCCCATCAGCGCGCCGTTGAAGGTGATTTCGTTGAGCCGGTTCTGGATGTCGTGCGCCGTCCGCGGCGTCACCAGCCGTTCGATCGGGTTGATCTGCACGATGAGGATGTCGGAGGATTTGGTGTTGTAGAACAGCGGGAACAGCGCCGGATTGCCCATGTAACCGCCGTCCCAGTAGGGCACGCCGTCGATCTCGACGGCCTGGAACATGGTCGGCAGGCAGGCCGAGGCCAGCACATGGTCGGCCGTCAGCTTGTCCTGGTCGAACACCGCGATCTTGCCCGAATGCACGTTGGTGGCGGCTATGAAGAGCTTGATGTCCTTGCAGGCGCGGATCTTTTCGAAATCGACGATCTTGACCAGGTGGTCGCGCAACGGATTGATGTTGAGCGGATTGAAATCATAGGGGCTGGAAAACGACGAGACGAAGTTGATCCACATCTGGATCGGCGAGGAGTCAAACGACCAGCCGGCGAACATCCGGTCGAGGATGTCGCGCTGGGTGCTGGTGAGGCCGCTCTCCTCGCAGATCGACGACCAGAATTTTTCCAGCGACTTGCGCGCGCCGTCGCGGCCGCCCTCCATATAGCCCTGCGCCAGGACGACGGCGTTCATCGCGCCGGCGCTGGTGCCGGTGATCGCCTCGATGTCGATGCGCTTGTCCTCGAGCAGACAATCCAGGACGCCCCAGGTGAAGGCGCCGTGCGAGCCGCCGCCCTGGAGGGCGAGATTGATTTTCTTCTCGCCGTTCCAGTCGATCTTCGAGTCTGTCATGCTGTGGGCTTTCCGCTTTGGCCTCGGTGTCATTCCCGCCAAGCGAAGCGCAGAGCGGGGATCCAGAGGCAATGTGACGTCACTCGCTCCTGGTTTCCCGCTCGCGCCTGCGGCGCGTCGGGAATGACAGGCGTTCGTGGTTCACGCCGCGGTCCAGCCGCCGTCGATGGAAATGTTGGCGCCGGTGATCTGGGCTGCATTGTCGGAGCACAGGAACACCGCCAGCGCCGCCACCTGTTCGGAGGTGACGAATTCCTTGGTCGGCTGGGCTTCGAGCAGCACGTCGTGGATGACCTGTTCCTTGGTCATGTTGCGCGCCTTCATGGTGTCGGGAATCTGCTTCTCGACGAGCGGCGTCCAGACATAGCCGGGCGAGATCGCATTGGCGGTGATACCGAAGGTCGCCACTTCGAGCGCCACGGTCTTGGTCAGGCCGGCGATGCCGTGCTTGGCCGAGACATAGGCCGCCTTGAACGGCGAGGCGACGAGCGAATGCGCCGACGCCGTATTGATGATGCGGCCCCATTTGCGCGCCTTCATGCCGGGCACGGCGGCGCGGATGGCATGGAAGGCCGACGACAGGTTGATGGCGATGATCTGGTCCCATTTCTCGACGGGAAATTCCTCGATTGGAGAGACGAACTGGACACCGGCATTGCTGATGAGGATGTCGACGGAGCCGAGGCGGGTTTCGGCGTCTTTCACCATGGCGGCGATTTCCGGCGGCTTGGTCATGTCGGCGCCGTTGTAGATGCACTTGACGCCGAAGTCCTTTTCGATGCCGGTGCGGGTTTTTTCGATCTCCGCGTCGTCGCCGAAGCCGTTGAGGCAGATGTTGGCGCCTTCCTTGGCGAGGGCGTGGGCATAAGCCAGGCCGATGCCGCTGGTGGACCCGGTGATGAGGGCGTTGCGCGATTTCAAGGACATATTGGACTCTCCAGTTTCCGCACGGCCATGGGTTGTATTGCAACGCAATATCATAAGCCACCTGTGTTTGCGGGGCTCGCGAAATCGTTAGAATCTCCCTATATTGGTCGTATGGCTCATAAAAGCGCGATGACAGTCCCGCACAATCATGCTGCTCACGATCATGACGATTGCGAGGGACACGGCTCCAACCTGCGCGACCATCCAGTCAAGCTGACGCCTGGCCGGAAGATTATCCTCGACCTGCTTTGTGAGGCGGCCAAGCCGATGGGCGCCTATGACATGATCGACAAGGTGGCCGAGACCACCGGCAAACGGCCGGCGCCGATCTCGATCTACCGGGCGCTGGATTTCCTGCTCGAGAACGGCCTGGTGCACCGGCTGTCGTCGCGCAATACCTTCGTCGTCTGCGGCCACGGCCATGCGGCGGGCGAGCCGCTGGTGTTCCTGATTTGCGACGCCTGCGGCAGCGTCTCCGAGGACAGCGCGCCGGAGCTCGACACCTGTCTCGATCATGTCGCAAATGCAGCCCATTTTGCCCGCAAGTCGCAGATCATCGAGGTCAGCGGCGTCTGCGCCAGGTGCGCCGCCGCGTCGCTGTGATGTCGGCGATTTCTGGCTTTGCACGTCACCTTGCGGACCTTGGACCTTGACCCGGCCGGCCATCCGGCGCACAGGCGGCCTGCAAATCAGGGAATGATCGGACCATATTGATGTCGGCTGACCAAGACATTCGCGAAGACATTCTTGCCGGGCTGGATGCGCCGGAACCGGCGCAGCCCTCGGATCGTCACGCCAGCGTCGGCGTCCGGGTCGGCAGCGGCCGCGGTTCCGTGATCGTCGGCGGCGGCGCGCCCATCGTCGTCCAGTCGATGACCAATACGGACACGGCCGATGTCGACAGCACGGTGAAGCAGATCGCCGATCTCGCCCGCGCCGGGTCGGAACTGGTGCGCATCACCGTCGACCGTGAGGAGGCCGCCGCCGCCGTGCCGCACATCAAGGAACGGCTGCTGAAAATGGGTGTCCATGCGCCCATCGTCGGCGATTTTCACTACAACGGCCATACCCTGCTGGCGAACCATCCGGCCTGTGCGCAGGCGCTCGACAAATACCGTATCAATCCGGGCAATGTCGGTTTCCGCGAGAAGAAGGACCGGCAGTTCGCCGCCATCGTCGAACAGGCGATCAAGCACGGCAAGTCGGTGCGCATCGGCGCCAACTGGGGGTCGCTCGACCAGGAACTGCTGACCGTACTGATGGACGCCAATGCGAAATCGGCGAAGCCCGCCGACGCGCGGGCCGTCACACGCGAGGCCCTGGTGCGCTCGGCGATCTGGTCGGCGCAGCGGGCCGAGGAAATCGGCCTCGGCAAGGACCGCATCATCCTGTCGGCGAAGGTCTCGGCTGTGCAGGATCTCATCGCCACCTATCGCATGCTGGCCAAGCGCTGCGATTATGCGCTGCATCTGGGCCTCACCGAGGCCGGCATGGGCTCGAAGGGCATTGTCGCGTCATCGGCCGCCATGGGCATCCTGCTGCAGGAAGGCATCGGCGATACGATCCGCGTCTCGCTGACGCCCGAGCCCGGCGGCGACCGCACCTTGGAAGTGCAGGTGGCGCAGGAGCTGCTGCAGACCATGGGCTTTCGCACCTTCGTGCCGCTGGTGGCGGCCTGCCCCGGCTGCGGACGCACCACATCGACGGTGTTCCAGGAACTGGCGCAGAGCATCCAGGGCTATATCCGCGACGAGATGCCGGGCTGGAAGCAGAAATACCCTGGCGTCGAGGCGCTCAACGTCGCGGTGATGGGCTGCATCGTCAACGGACCGGGCGAATCCAAGCATGCCGATATCGGTATCTCGCTGCCGGGCACGGGCGAAGCGCCGACGGCACCGGTGTTCATCGACGGCAAGAAGGCGATGACCCTGCGCGGGGCGGGCATCGCCGCCGAGTTCAAGCAGATCGTCACCGATTATATCGACAAGCGGTTTGGTACGAAGGACGCGGCGGAGTAAGGCTGAATTGTCATTCCCGACGCCCCGCAGGGGCGAGCGGGAATCCAGACCTGATGTTGCAAGAAGAACAATAGGCGATCGAGGCAGAATTAATCATTAGGCCTGGATTCCCGCTCGCGCTACCCGCGTCGGGAATGACACAGAGGCTGTCGCTCACTTCTTCTCCACCACCGTCTCGCACACGGGCGCCACCCGTTCGCCGGCGGCCCGCGACCAGCAGCGGCAGACATAATTGAAGACGTTCTGGTAGAGGTCCTGCCGGCGGTTGCGCTGGCCCTTGATTTTGGAATCGCTCGCGTCGCCGACAAGCTTCGGTCCGCCGGCCCATTCGGCGTAGAGTTGCACTTTGCAGGCCTTGTCGAGCTTCAGCGCGTAATAGACCGCTTCCTCGATGGTCTCGCCGCAGGTGACGATGCCGTGATTGCGCAGGATGAGTGCATTGTTGGTGCCGAGCTTACGCGCCACCGCCGCGCCGCGCTCCGCATTAACGATGAGATCGGTGGTCTCGTCGAAGATCGGCAGTTCATCGAAGATGGTCGCGTCGGAAACGACGGGCAGGAACGGCTTGCCGAGGCTGGAGAAGGCCACGACATGCGAGGGATGCGTGTGCACCACGGCGTTCACGTCCGGACGCGCGCGCAGCACTTCCGAATGGATGAAGACCTCGTTGTGGCGCGGCATGCTGCCGCCGATCCTGGCGCCCGACGCATCGCAGGAGATGACGTTATCCTCGTTCATCTCCTCCAGCCCGATGCCCGCTGGCTTCATCAGGAAATGTCCGGAGCCGTCGGGCAGGCGGGCAGTGACATGGCCGGCGACATAGTCGCCCTGGCCTTCATGCGCCAGCACGCGGCCGGCTTCGATGAGTTTCTTCTTCAGGTCGAGGGTCATGCTATTTCACCATCTCGGTTGCGGCCTTGATGATATCCGGCGGCGTCGAATAGATCTGCCGCAGCACGTCCTCGACGGCGGTGCCGTCGATGGGGCTGACATCGAGCCCGGATTTTTTTGCTTCGGCCACAAAGTCAGGGTCTGCGGTCGTGCGCATGAAGGCGTCGCGCATGACCTTCAGCCTGTCGGCGGGAATGCCCGGCGGCCCGACAAAGGGCCGACCGGCTGTGAGGGAGATAAACAGGAAGCGGACGATCGCCTTCTTGCGCTCGGTGTCGGCGAGTTCGATCACGGTCGGCACGTCGGGCAGCTCGGCAGAGCGCTTCAGTCCGTATTGCGCGATCGGGATGATGGTCTTGTCGGCGATCCAGTGGGGCCGCGTGCTCATGACGCTGCTCATGCTCCAGGCGCAGCGGCCCTCGACCTCGCCGCGCTCCATCGCCAGCGAGATATCGTTGCCGCCGGGATAGCCGGAGACGAATTTGATCTTTGTGCCGAACATGTTCTGCAGCAGGGCGACGGCGGTGTAGCTGATGTCAGCGCGGCTGATGCCGCCGGCGACGAACTCGTGGGTTTTCAGATCGTCAAATTTCTTGATCTTCGACGTGCTCAAGGCCACGCAGATCATATTGTCTTCGGTGACGCTGCCGATCCAGCTCATCTTGCTGAAGTCCATCTTCGGACTGTTCGGGTCGACGAGCGGAATGATGAACAGGCCGCGGTCGATGATGCCGAAGGCAGTGCCGTCCTTGGGCGCCACGTCACGCAGATAGATCGCCAGCTTCATGCTGCCGGCGCCGGGCATGTTCATGGGCACGAGTTCGGGCTTGCCGGGGAGGAACCTGCCCATGTGGCGGGCGATGATGCGGCCGTAATTGTCGTAACCCCCGGCGTTGAAGCCGATGTAGACGTTGATGGTCTTGCCCTTGAACATGTCGGCATTGTCTTGCGCGCGCGCCATGGGAGAGGCAGCGCAGACAGCAAGCAGGGACAGGACAGCCGTCATCATCCGCAGCATGGTTTCCTCCAATGTTATTGTGACAGGCAGGTTAGCGCGAAATGTGCCAGGCGTGCCAATGGAATCTATGCGCGTTCCTCGCCGTCATGCCCGCACTTGTTGCACGAGTGTCCGGTTCATTTTTCTTGAATAAGTGCACGGTGTTGATTCTATTGATCCAGAGGGTTTGGCGACTCATCCGGACACGAAAAGGATCGACACCGT
>JARHVB010000051.1 GCA_029222685.1 Terripilifer ovatus
CGTTGCCGCCTCCATACCCGCCGCCAACGATTTGCAAACACGTTGATCAACAGACTGCAATCCCCACGCCAAACCTTTGCAAATGGGATGCGAACGCCGCTTACAGCTCAATGGCGTCATGCAGACCATCAAGGTCGCGCATTTCCGGATGACGTTCAGCCGCCAGATGTTCGTCGTGGCTTATCCGCGAGAGACCCAGGAGATGGTGTTCGACGCACACAACCGGGCGTTTGACTTCTTCGGCGGCGTGCCCGAGCGGATGGTCTACGATAACCTCAAGGCTGTGGTTGAGGCGATCTTCACGGGCAAAGACGGGCTGTTCAACCGGCGCTTCATGGTGCTGACCAACCATTATTTGTTCGTCGTCCGTAAAGAATTCTCAACCTATTGATACCAAGTGATTTCCAGGAGCATTGTCGGATTTGAACTTGCCGGATTTCGTAGCCTTGTGGGTTGTTTTCTTGCAATTTGAAACTGCGGAATCTCTGTGATTCACTTGGTTTAGTGAAGCACAAGGCGGGAGATTCGCGATGCGTCCCAGGGAAAGGCGCGATAGCGGGCAGAGTGATTTCTTCAAGGCGCGGCTCGATCAGATCGTCAACCTGCAACATGAGTTGGCCAAACTCGGGCAGCAGATCGACTGGACATTTCTGGAGAAGCGCTTCGGCGCGGTTTATGCCGATACGATCTGACATCCGCCGTTGCCGACGCGGTTGATGGCGGGGCTGGCGATCCTCAAGCACACCTATAACCTCTCCGATGAGGCCTTGTGCGCACGCTGGGTCGAAAATCCCTATTATCAATTGTTCTGCGGCGAGGAGTTCTTCCGCCACGATCTGCCCTTTGATCGCTCGTCGCTGACCCGCTGGCGCCAGCGCATGGGCGAAGACAAGATCGTCGCGCTGATCCAGGAAAGCCTGAACGTGGCGACGCGCACCGGCGCCGTCAAGCCCGCGGACTTCACGAAGATCATTGTTGATACGACGGTTCAGCCGAAGGCGGTGATGTTCCCGACCGACGCCAAACTGATGCATCGGGCTCGCGAAAAGCTGGTGCGTCTGGCCAGGCAGCACGGCGTCCCCCTGCGCCAGACCTACAGCCGGGTCGGCAAGTATGCGTTGATCGCGCATCAGCGCTACGCCCACGCCAAACAGTTCAAGCGCGCCAACAAGGCGTTGCGCACAATCCGCACCTATCTGGGCCGTGTGCTGCGCGACATCGCCCGGCGCATCGCCGACAACAAGGGGCTTCGCGCAACTGCTGTCGCTGGCCTTCAGCGTGCGCGACCAGCGCAAGGGACAGCGCGGCAAGAAGATTTATTCGCTGCACGCGCCGGAAGTGGAATGCATCGGCAAAGGCAAGGCGCACAAGCCCTACGAGTTCGGCGTGAAGGTCTCCGTCGCCACCACGCTCAACCATTCGGCGGGCGGGCAGTTCGTGGCGCATGTGAAGGCGTTGCCCGGCAATCCTTATGACGAGCATACGCTCGAAACGATCATTCCGGACATCCACAAGCAGATCGGAGGAACCATCAACCGGATCGTCGCCGACAAGGGATATCGCGTCCTTAGCAAGACTACGCTCGACTCAATCCGGCCGGCGCCATCACACGAAATGTCACTCGCCCATTTTAATGGGACCCTCTCCTGATGATTGGCGCCCGTATCTAAACCCGCAGAAACGTGCTTTCAGCTGGTTTGACGTTGCCCCTCTGGCCTAATCCAGTTTGAAGTTCGTTCTGGCCCACATGAGTGCCAGAACATGAAGCGCAGTCGTTTCTCTGAAGAGCAGATCATCGGGTTTTTAAAGGAACATGAGGCCGGCGTGTCGGTCGCTGATCTGTGCCGCAAGCACCGTGTCAGCGACGCCAGCATCTACAAGTGGAAGGCGAGGTTCGGCGGCATGATGTCTCGGAGGCCAAGCGCTTGCGGGCGCTTGAAGATGAAAATGCCAGGCTCAAGCGGATGCTGGCCGAGGCGATGCTTGACAATGCGGCGCTGAACAGGCGGCTTCTTAGGCCGTTCTCCTGTTCAACACGGGAAGCCCAAGCGGCTCGCCTGGGCGAATGGAGCGGGCAGGGCTTGGATAACGGACGGCCGGCGATTACACGCGCTTAATCCCCCACGGGCTGCACTCAAGGATTGACGCGCACGCGGCGCCCCCCCGGCAAACGCCATCTGAACGCGGGATCCCCGAGACAGTCTTCTGTGGCCCCCTGAAGCGCAGCAACTAGTAGCCGCCTGATTTCACGATCGAACTGCGGGCGTGTAACGAGGGTCACTGTCGCGTCGACCGGTGGTGATTTCAGTCGGCGGACGGCGAATTCGCCGTGCGCAATCCCGTCTCGATAAAGGTAACGCGGCCCCAGGGCACAGCATCCCGCGCTGCGGATAAGCTCCAGCTTAGCGTGCAGCGGCTCGACTTCAACAGAAATACGAAGGTGGCTTTTGGAGCGAGACATCGCCGTTTCGATTAGTTCCCGCAAAGCATGGCCGCGCGGATCGAGTACAAGTGCCAATTGACCAAGTTGGCCGGCGTTCAGCTGGGGAGGCAAACCTGCAAGCACGCCCGCCGGACCAATCAATTCGAGCTCTTCCGTAAACAGAGCAAATCTTTCAAGGCGGGAATTGCGGGGAACTTCATAAGCCAGGGCCGCGTCAAGCTCGCCGGAGGAGACCCGCTCGATCAGTACGCGGCTGGACGCCTGTTGCACATTGAGCTGAACATCAGCCCGCAAATGCGAGCACTTCCGGAGGAAGATCGGAACGATAACGCTCCCCAGCGTAGGGTTCACGCCGATGCTGATGGACAATCCTTCCGATCTAAACGGAGCGGCGCGCAACGCAGCCTCATAAGCGCGAATGGCTTCCTGCGCGTATGGAAGCAGTTTGCGTCCGGCTGGCGTGAGCATCACGCCCTGCGCGGACCGCTCCAACAGTGGCGCCCTAATTTCGCACTCCAGCTCTTTGATCCTGACGCTCAGCGCGGGTTGAGAAATGCGTAACTTTCGGGCACCCGCAGCAATGCCCCCCGCCTCTGCCACACGAACGAAATATAGGAGATGTCGGAACCACATACTATAACCTAATATTATATCTGCCCTTTCGCAATGGTATACGCCCCACCCACTTCGAGCCTGTTATCCTCGCGGCAGATCAAGAGAACTTAGGGTGGGAAAAATGGACGCGGGCAACCAGAGCCAGCGTGAAAAGAAGAAGGGGTTTTTGCGCTACGGAGTGGTGGGGGTTGGTATTGGAGCCTCGTCTGTCCTACCCGCCATTGCCTCGTCTCCCTGGAGCACCTTGTACGCAGGAGCCGACACGGATGCTGGCACCCGCGAGCGCTTCCGCGCCAGCTACCCGGGGGCGCGCATCTTCAGTTCTATCGGCGAAATCTGTGCTGATCCAAATATCGACGTCATCTGGATTGCGACCCCGAATCGCTTCCACGCCGCACATGCCTGCGCCGCGGCGCAAGCCGGCAAACATGTAATTGTATCAAAGCCGATGGCGACCAGCTTGGCGGAAGCGGCCACAATGGTGGAGACGTGCGACAAGGCTGGAGTTAAGTTGATTGCCGGACATAGTCTCGGCTTCAGCCCGGCGATTCGCACTATGGCGAGCATGGCCCAGCCGCAGACGGCATTCGGAGCTCCGCGCACGGCGCAACTCATGGCGTTTACCGATTGGATGTTGCTGCCTCGGACGCCAGAAGAAATCGATCCGGCACAAGGAGGTGGACTTGTGCTACGACAATCCTCACATCAGCTCGACGCCGCGCGTTTATTATGCGGCGGGGTCGCGCGCAGCGTTCGTGCCCATGTCGGGGCGTGGATGCCGGCGCGCAAGGGACCGGGCTTCTTCTCCGCTTTTCTGCATTTCGACAACGACGCGGTCGCGACCGTCAGCCACAATGGGTACGGCTATCTGGTCGGCCCGGAAGTCGCGGCTTGGGGCTCAGATGTTGGGATTAGCGGCAACGATATCGCGCATCGGAATGCCGCCCGGCGTCTCATCCGTGGAGGAGCGAATGAAAGCGCTCTGAAGGATGCGATGCGTCTTGGTGGATCTTCGCCGCTGTTTCGCCATGAAGGACGCGCGCCTTACCTGCCGCTGCATCTCGGTCTGGTTTTCGTGAGCTGTGAGCGAGGCGATCTGAGGCACGCGCCATTCGGTGTTTACGCCTACGGCGATGAAGGCCGCAGCGAGATTCCCGCCAGCGACGACGGCAGCTACCTTGGTCTGAGCGAAGTAGAAGAAATGTATGCGGCCGTCGTTGACGGCGCCGAACTGTACCGTGACGGCTTTTGGGGCATGGCGACGCTGGAAGCCACAATGGCCATCATCGAATCAAGCCGTTTGCAGCGGGAAGTTACGCTGAAGCATCAAGTTCCCGTGCGCCGCCGTGCGCTGGAACCGGCAACGGCATTGTCTCATCTGCTGGAGGAAATCCAATGCCAAGCACAGAACTAAATGCGGAACTTTGCCGCGTCGGTCCCGGAACGCCGATGGGGGAGCTCATGCGACGCTACTGGCAGCCGATCGCAGCGAGTGCGCAGATCACGCAGCGCGAACCGACGAAGGCCGTCCGCATTCTGGGCGAGGACCTCGTTTTGTTTCGCGACCGCCAGGGTGGCGTTGGCCTCGTGGGGCCCAAGTGTGCACATCGTGGTGTGAGCATGCTCTATTCCGTTCCGGAAGATAATGGGCTGCGCTGCTGTTATCACGGCTGGCTATATGACAAAACAGGCCAGTGCGTCGAACGGCCGAACGAACCGAAGTCGAGTGCCGACAATCTGCGACGCGTGAAAATACCGGGTTATCCTGTGCAGGAACTGGGCGGCCTGATCTTCGCTTATCTTGGTCCCGAACCGGCACCCTTGCTTCCCCGCTGGGACGTGCTCGCCTGGTCGAACGTCAGCCGCAAGGTGTCCATCGCGATCCTCCCCTGCAATTGGCTGCAATGCATGGAGAATTCGCTCGATCCTGTGCACTTCGAGTGGCTGCACAGGTACTATGGTACATTTGAGATGCTGCGGCAAAATCCGGACCGGAAGCTCGACGAGTGGGATTCGCAAACGGCCATGCGGGGCAAGCACCACATCCGGCTAGGGTTTGAACGCACCGATTACGGCGTAATCAAGCGGCGGCTCCTGGAAGGCGAGACGGAGGCAGACGACCATTGGCGGCTCGGGCACCCCGTTCTGTTTCCGCACTGTCTGCGGGTCGGCCTCTATGACTGGCATGGTCTGCACTATCGTGTCCCGATCGATGACGAGCACACGCTGCATATCATGTGCGATCTCGACCTCCCGCAGCCAGGAGAAACGCGAGAACAGCAGGAAGTGGTACCCGCAAAGGTTTGGCCGCTGTTCGACGAGAATGGCAAGCTAATCTATACGTTCCCAGGTCCGCACGAGCCCTATCATGTTGTTGCGCAGGATCAGATCGCGTGGATTGCGCAGGGCCCGATTTCCGATCGCTCGGAAGAGCGCCTCGCGGCCACGGATATTGGCATCGTCTGGTACCGAAAGCTGCTGAAGGAGCAGATGGACATTGTCGCAAGCGGAGGCGAGCCGATGAACGTGCATCGCGATCCAGAACGCAACGAGTGCATCGTGCTTCCGGCGGAATTCTCGCGCTATCCCGGCGATAAGGCGGGCGAGACCGGGGGGCCTTTCAAGAACTACACTCCGAGACAGCCCGACGTCGAACGCTCGCTGGCGTAACGACCGCGCCAACTCGTCCCGGCGCCCGCGCGGCGCCGGCTCCAGTCTGATCGCAGGGAGGAGAGCATGTCCGGGACCACCGCGTCGAACGAGATGGCGCAAGAGGGCGTTGAAGCCACACTGGCTGAACTCGCCCGGGCGCATCGTATCCTGGCGCTCAACGGTCATGTCAATATGAGCCTCGGCCACATGGCTTGGCGCGATCCGGAAGGGCGCGGCTTTTGGTTGAAACGGTCCGGGCTCGGCTTCGAAGAAGTCGGCCCGACGGATTTTATCCTGCTTGACTTCAACGGACGCCAACTTGCCGGGTCGGGCAAGCGGCACGCCGAATGGCCGATCCACGCCGAAATTATGCGCTTGCGCCCAGACGTGGCGGTCACAGCGCACAGTCACCCTTTGAACTCGGCTGTGTTCTCAGCCTGCAATGCTGCGCTGGGCGGGGTCTGTCACGAGAATGTACTATTGCATGACAAGGTAGCATATTACCGCAAAGCGCAAGGCTTGATCACAACGCCCGAACAGGGCCGCGACCTTGCAGACGTGCTCGGCCACAACTCCGTCGTGCTAATGAAAAACCACGGCGTAACCACGTGCGGTGCAACCATCGCTTCCGCCGCGCTTTCAGCTATCTTCATCGAGCGCGCCTGCACGGCCCAGCTTCTCGCCACCGCTTCGCAATTGCCCTGGAGTGGACCTGCTTCAGAAGATCTTGTGGTAGGCGGGCCGGCGCGCCTTGAATTACCACCGCATGCTGAGGCGGACTTCTGGGCCTATTTTGGGCGCCAACTCGACCGTTCGGAGATCGTCAGATGAGCGCAGGTTCTTTGCTGGACGTGTTGCCGGACCATAATCTAGAAGCACTTTGGGCGCCCCGCGAGCAGAGCATCGGCGCCGAGCCGTTCGCGCGGGAGACCGCGATTCATTGGCCATGGAACGTCGTCCAGCCAATTGCGGACCGAGCCGGCGACGAAGTCAGCATGCAGGATGCCGAGCGACGCGTCCTACTTCTCGCAAACCCATCGAGCAAATTCGCCACCGTAGGTACGCTGAATGCCGCAGTCCAGGTACTCAATCCGGGAGATATCGCCGAGCCGCATCGCCATTCCATAGCGGCACTGCGATTAATCACGGATTACGATGGCGGGATCACCACCGTCGATGGCGTACAGTGTCCGATGGCGGCGGGCGACCTGATCCTCACACCAGCGTGGTGCTGGCACGGACATTTCAATGATACGAATCGTCGGCTGATGTGGGTTGACGTGTTAGACGCAGCGCTCGTTGCTGGTTGGGACGCCGTATTTTTCGAGCATCCTGGCGCGCAAACACCCAAACTGGCAGACGCGGTGCCATTTTGCGACCTAGCGTGGTCTGGCGCGGGAATCGTCCAGGCCGACCTCAAGCCAGTCACAAGTTATTCGCCAAAACTTCGATACGCCTGGACAGAAACGAAGCCAGCGCTTGATGCAGGTTCGCCACTTGCAGACGCCAGTCGCGAGGTGCGCTACGTTAATCCTCTAAATGGCCGGCCGGTTCTGCCGACCCTCGACTGCTACGCTGTTCGGCTGGAGCGTGGATGCGCAACACGGCCCAAGCGTAGCACCGCCAGCATGGTTTGCTACGTGATCGAAGGCGAGGGCCACAGCTGCGTTGGTGATCGTACCTTCAACTGGTCGCGCAACGACGTTTTCACCGTACCACATTGGCAATGGGTGAGCCACACAGCGGAAGGCGGGGCTGCCTACATCGCGCAGGTCACCAACAAAGGCATGCTGGAGACATTAGGTATCTTACGTGAAGAACTGACGTAAACACAGAATTCAGTATGCTGCGCATCGAGAAAGCGTCGTTATCATCATCGAGGTTTGGGGGATGGAATGTCAAAGGCTGGTTTTTTCGCCGCATGCTGTTTCGCACTGGCGACATTCTGCACCGCGGTGTCGACTCGCGCGGCCGAACCCTACCGCATCAACGTGCTTCTGCCGCTGACAGGTGGCGGGTCGTTCCAAGGCAAGGGCGGGCAGCAAACGTTGCAAGTCTTGCAGGCGGACATCAACAAGAGCGGCGGCGTTAACGGGCAGCCGGTCGAGTTCGTGTACCACGATGACCAGACAAGCCCGCAAATCGCAGTACAGCTTGCGAGAGCCGTGATCAGTCAAAAACCTTCTGTCATGATGGGATCCAGCCTGGTCGCGATGTGCAGCGCGATCGCGCCGCTCCTCAAATCCGGTCCCTTCGATTATTGTATGTCGCCCGGAATGCATCCGCCGGCAGGCTCGTTCCAATTTACTCCATTAATCGACACACGCGATCTGATGGATGTCATGCTACGCTATTTCCGGCTACGCGGCTGGACGAAGGTGGCCTTCATAAGTTCCACGGACGCCTCCGGCCAAGAAGCAGAACGCGGCTTCGACGAAACACTGAAGAAGCCGGAACACTCCGATATCGTCGCGGTTGAGCGCCAGCGCTTCAATCCGAGCGATGTCTCGGTTTCGGCGCAGATCGAGCGGATTAAGGCGGCTAATCCGCAGGTGGTAATCGCCTGGTCTAGCGGCGGGCCGATTGCGACAATCTTCAAAGCCGCTATCCAGAGCGGTCTAGATACACCAATTGCGACAACCTACGCCAACCAGACGTTTGCTCAAATGGATCAGTACAAGGACTTCCTGCCGAAGGAGTTGTACATTGCGACCTCAATATTCCCGCCGCACGACGGACTGTATCAACTGGACCCCGCGGTCGAAGCGGAGCAGAGGGAGTTCTACGCCGTGCACAGGGCGGCAGGCATTGATCCCGACAGCTCGGCGATAGCCGTATGGGATCCGGCAAAAATCATCATTTCCGCATTGCGCAAGCTCGGCGCAAAGGCAAGCGCCGAGGAGGTGCGCGCCTACGTCGCTGGCCTCACAGGCTATGCAGGAGTGAACGGCTTGTATGACTTCAAAGCGACCCCGCAACGCGGCTTGAGCAACGTCAATGCCGTCATGACGCGATGGGACGCGAGCAAGCGCAACTGGATCCCCGTGAGTAAGCCAACCGGCTTTCTACTTGACAAGTAGCGCTGCAATGCGTGGCCTATCCCAGTTCGGATCGACGGCTTTATCGGAGACGATGCGCTTTCGATCTTATGCTCACACACTCCACGCGGCGCGGCGTTATGCAATCTCTATTGCGTTGTCTCCAGTCCAGCAGTTGTAGCCGCACGCCAACAAGCCGCGTGGCCACGCCAAATATTTCGCACATCTACGCCAACCTACTAAAATGTACTTTTTCTGCAATTAAGTTGGGGGGAGTGATGTCAAAGTTTAGTTTTGTCAACGTTGGCTGTTTTGCGCTAATCACGTTCTGCGCCACAGTTCCGACGCTAGCCGCCGATCCCTATAAGATCAACGTAATCCTGCCGCTGACCGGAAATGGCTCGTTTCTCGGCAAAGGCCAGCAGCAAACCTTGCAAGCGCTGCAGGCGGAGGTTAACAAGAGCGGCGGCATCAAACGGCCAGAGGGTCGAGTTCGTCTACCAGGACGACCAGTCCAGCCCGCAAACGGCGGTGCAACTGGCCAATGGCATTGTGTCGGCCAAAAGCCGTCGGTCATGATAGGCTCTAGCCTCGTGGCCATGTGCTGCGCTATCGCGCCGCTGCTAAAATCCGGCCCGTTCGATTATTGCCTATCCCCCGGCGTCCACCCCGCGATTGGCTCGTTTCAATATTCCAGCTCCGTCGATACGCGTGATCTTATGGACGTAATGATGCGTTACTTCAAGATGCGCGGCTGGACGCGCATCGCCTTCATGAGTTCGACTGACGCCTCCGGACAGGACTGGCAGCGCGGCCTCGACGAATTTCTCGCGCGTCCAGAAAACGCCGTGATGACGGTTGTCGAGCGGCAAAGTTTCAATCCAAATGACATCTCGGTTTCTGCCCAGATCGAGAGGATCAAGGCGTCCAAGCCCCAAATCTTTTTCGCGCTGTCTAGCGGCGCACCGATCGCGACCGTCTTCAAGGCCGCGTTCCAAGCGGGGCTGAATGTGCCGATCTGCACGACGAACGCGAACCAAACCTTTGCCCAGATGGACCAATATAAGGACTTCCTGCCGAAGGAGCTTTACATCGCAAGTTCTGTGTTCATCCCTCACGACGGGCTGCTTAAGCTCGATCCCGACGTCGAAGCCGAGCAAAAGGAATTTTACGCCGTACATAAGGCTATCAACGTCGCACCGGACAACATGTCGGCGTTGGCGTGGGATCCAGCAAAAATCGTTCTTTCCGCATTGCGCCGGCTCGGACCCAACGCAACGGGTGAGGAAGTCCGCTCCTATGTGGCGAACCTTTCCGGCTTCGCCGGCGTGAACGGACTTTACGATTTCAGGGCAACGTCGCAGCGCGGCCTTAATAACATGAATGCCGTGATGTCGCGGTGGGATGGGACTGTGCACAACTGGATCGCGGTGAGTAAGCCGACCGGCCTTCCGCTCGAGAATTAGATCGCATCGTGTCCAGCTTTATCCAGATTCTCATCGGCGGCCTGCTGCAAGGTGGCGTCTTCGCCGCCGTGGCGCTAGGCTTTTCCCTCGTCTATCGCGTCACGGGCGTGATCAACTTGTCGCAGGGCGCGTTCTGCGTGCTCGGCGCTATGGCGATGTATTATTTCGAGGTCGCCTTTCATTGGCCAACGGCGCTCGCCGCTGTCCTGTCGGTTCTGTCCGTTGCCGCCTTCGGCGTCGCCGTCGGCGCGGCAACTTTTGTGCCGGCGGTAGCCCGCTTGCCCGTGAGCAGCACGCTGGTGCTCACCGCCGGCCTGCTCACGTTTTTTGAGGGCGTTGCGCTCATCGTCTGGGGCAACCAACCTTACGCACTGCCGCCATTTTCCGGCCAGGCACCCGTGGCGGTGGGCCCCTTGCGCATCCCGACGCAAGGCCTGTGGCTTGCAGGCGGCATCGCCGCCATGATCGCAGCGCTGTGGCTGCTCGTGAACCGCACGGCGCTCGGCCGCGCCCTGCAGGCCTGCGCCGATAATGCCATGGCGGCGCGACTTATGGGCATCGACACGCGGCGCATGATGCTGCTCTCGTTCACGCTTGCCGCGGCCATAGGTGCAACCAGTGGCCTGCTCGTCGCACCAATCACCTCTTTGCAGTTCGACTCCGGCGGTTTCTTCACGACGTCCGGCTTCATCGCCGTGGCGATCGGGGGCATGGGCAGTTTCGCCGGCTCCATCGTTGGCGGTCTCGTGCTGGGCATCGCCGAGCAGTTCGCCGCCTATTACGTTTCGTCGTTATTCGCCAATACGCTAGCACTTTTGTTGCTCATGTTCATGTTGCTGTGGCGCCCTCAGGGGCTGTTCGCAAGCGGCCCCGTGCGCCGTCTCGACGTGCGCGCCGATTCGCTCGTGCATCGCGCGCTAGTCCGCTTATCCGGGAGGCGCGCGTTGGCAGTAGGCGTGACGCTGTTGATCGTGCTTGTCGCCATACCGCAGCTGCCGCTGCCGAATGACGTGCTGTCCTCGCTGACTATCTCGCTGATTCTGTTTATCGCGGTCCTGGGGCTCGACGTGCTGATGGGATGGACAGGGCAGGTAAGCCTCGGCCAAGCCGGATTCATGGCGGTCGGCGGCTACGCCGCCGCGATCCTGAGCACGACCTATGAATGGCCCCCACTCGCCGGAGTCCTGGCGGCGATGGCGATCAGTGTCGTCTGTGCGCTGGCGTTATCGATGGTGACCGGGCGCTTGCGCGGGCATTACCTCGCCTTGGCGACGCTTACCTTCGGCTTGCTTATCGATTCCCTCACGGTGGGTCTCGTAGACCTGACGGGCGGGCCATCCGGCCTTGTCGGCATCCCGTCCTTCGCGGTTGGCGCTTTCGAGTTCGACACCACGGAGCGGATGTTCTACCTAGCGTTGGGCTTGAGTGCTGTTCTTGTGTTGCTACTCGAAGGGGGTATGCGTTCGCAGTTCGGCCGCGCGCTGCAGGCGGTGCGCTCTGACCAACTCGCCGCCGCGGCGCTTGGCGTCAACGTCGGCTGGATAAAAGTGTCAGCGCTCTGCATTTCTGCGGCTCTCGCCTCGCTCGCCGGCTCACTCTATGCCTTCAATTTCCATTTCTTGTCGCCGGAAATGGTGGCGACACCGCGCTCGTTCGAGATGATCGCCATGCTCGTGCTCGGCGGCGAAGGCACCCTGCTTGGCGGACTTTTCGGGGCGCTCGTGCTCACGCTCTTGCCGACGTTGGTGCAGAGCCTAGCTCTGTACAAGACAGCGACCACGGGTGCGCTGCTCGTGGCAACCTTCCTCTTCATGCCAGAAGGCTTGTTCGGCCGCTTCGCCATCTGGCTTTCGCGCTTGGGCGGAGCCGGGCGCACCCGCAGCAGCGGGGCCGCGATCGAGACTACAGCGCAATGACACCAGCGCTCGACATTCGCAACGTGTCGCGTCGGTTCGGCGGCCTTCTGGCTGTCGATGATGTGAGTTTTTCAGTCGCGCAAGGGGGGCTTTCGGCGCTCATCGGCCCGAATGGCGCTGGCAAGACGACCCTGTTCAACTGCGTCACGAACTTGTTTCCGCCGACCGCGGGTTCCGTGCGGTTCTTCGGCCAGCCGCTCGCGCGGCTCGACGGCCACCGCATTGCCGAGCTCGGGCTCGTGCGCACCTTTCAGACTGCGCGCGTTTTCCCCGGTATGACGGTTCTTGAAAACGCGCTGTGTGGCGCGCAAATGCACGTACGAACTTCGCCACTTGCGCAGATGTTTAGGACGCCCGGCGCGCGAAGCGAAGAACGCCGCCTTCGTGACAAGGCGGAAGCGCTGCTCGACCTCATAGGCCTGACGCCGTTCAGCGATGCGGCCGCGACAGACCTGCCCATGGGTGCGCAGAAGAATCTCGAAGTCGTGCGCGCGCTGATGTCGCGTCCGCGCATGCTTCTGCTTGATGAGCCAGCGGCCGGCCTGAATGATAGCGAAACAGCCGATCTCGCGGCGCTGCTAACCGCTATCCGCGATGTGGGTATCACCATCATGGTGGTTGAGCACAACATGTCTCTGGTTATGGGAATCGCCGACCAGGTGATCGTCCTCGACGCCGGCAAGTGCGTCGCGATCGGCGCGCCGGCCGCCATCCAGTCTGATCCCAAAGTCATCAACGCCTATGTCGGGAGCGACGGCTGATGCTGGAAGTCCGCAAGCTCAGCGCCGGTTACGGTAACGACATCGTCCTGCGCGATGTGGATCTGACGGTCGCGCCCGGCGAGATCGTCGCGCTCATCGGGGCTAACGGCGCCGGCAAGTCGACGCTGGTCAAGTGTCTATCGGGCCTGCTGCCGCCACGTGGCGGGACGATTACGCTCGACGGCGAACGCATCGATGGACTGTCTGCGCGCGCGTGTGTTTTACGCGGCGTGTGTCTCGTGCCGGAAGGGCGCCAAACGTTTGGCGGGCTGACGATCGATGCCAACCTACGACTTGGTGCCTACGTCCATTCGCAACTCGACGAGGCCAGTGTTCAAAACCTTATAGATGAGTCGTGCCGGCCCTTTCCCGCTCTGTTGCCGCGCAGGGATGAGCCGTGCGCCAACTTGTCCGGCGGCCAGCAACAAATGCTCGCCGTCGCGCGCGGCCTGATGTCGAAACCGAAAGCGCTGATGCTGGACGAGCCTTCGCTGGGCCTTGCGCCGGCGCTCGTGTCCGAAATTTTTCGCTTGATCGCCGATTTGCGCGGCCGCGGCCTCGCCATCCTCCTGTCTGAGCAGAACGCTCGGCAAAGTCTTGCAATATCCGATCGAGCATACGTCATCGAGAACGGCCGGATTGTGGCATGCGGCACCTCAAAAGACATTCTCGCCTCCTCGGACGTTGCCGAAAAATATCTCGGCGTCGGCCACAAGATTGGTGATCCGAAGAGCGCCAAGCAAACCATCATGACGGCCCGTCTACGGAAGATCATGGGAGTTCCTTGAACACTGTCGACTTCGAGACCACGGACTGTCGGTGGCCCGGATGTTGCTTTTGTACTTGATAGGTTGCCACCGCCTCGATCCTAAGCTCTCCCTTGTCCAACTGGAGCGTGTTTGCTGATTTTCGTTCTGGAAGGAATTGTCAAATCGACGAAAGATGCGAGTACGCCCTTTGCGAGATCGACGGAAGCGGCCGCCGGGTTGGCGTATGGGATTTTTGTCAGTCACGATCCTTATTTGCGGACAGGACTTCAGTAACCACAGCTCCGACCGGACTACAACTTCAGGCACCTGCTGAGATGGTTCATAATAGTTCGCTGGCAAACCCTCGATCTGACCAGGACCTTCGTCGATCGTGGATTTGCGTCGCATCGTGCGCCGCCACGTGAACAACTGCTGCGGCGTCAGGCCGTGCCGACGCGCGATGACGGAAACGACAGCATCCGGGCGCAAAGTCTCCTCGACAACCTGCGCCTTTTCGTCGTCCGTCCAACGCCGCCGCCCGCTCGCGCCGGTGATGACCTCGACACGACGAACCCGTGCGGCGTTAGGCTCGACCATAAGCTCAAGTCCAGACACAAGCCGATCTCCAAATTCAGGAGATTAGACTCGCTCAGATGCCGCCCAAATTGAAGGTGGGGTCAAAACACCGCTTACGCTCCGACTATCGCCTGCCAGCATCATCGGCGGAAGGTGCGATCAAAACGAGAGCGGTGTTTTCAGGCCACGTCTCTGAGGTTTTCCGCGGACGAGTAATTCCACGGCATGAGATCGTCGATCTGGCTGTTGAGGTGGCCGTTGAGGATTTTGGTCAGGACGTCGGTGAGATACGCGAGCGGATTGATGCCGCTGAGTTTGATGTCTCGATGAGTGAGGCGATGAGGGCCCAATGTTCACCGCGGGCATCTGATCCGGCGAACAGAGCGTTCTTGCGGTTGAGTGCAATGGGCTTGATGAGACGCTCGACCGTGTTCGAGTCGATCTCGATGCGCCCGTCGTCGATGAAGCGCGTCAGGCCTTCCCAGCGCGAGAGCGCGTAACGGATGGCCTCCGCCAGTTTGGTTTTCTGGCTGAGCAACGAGAGTTTTTCCCGGAGCCATGGCTGCAAGGCGTCGATGATCGGCTGGCTGTGTTCTCGGCGCACGATGCATCCCTGGTCGGGCGTCTGGCCACGGATCTTATCTTCGATGGCGTAAAGCCCAGCGATACGTTGAAGCGCCTCGCTGGCGATCGGCGCCGGGCCGGCTGCGGCAAGTTCGTAGAAGCGGCGGCGAACATGCGCCCAGCAGAAGGCCAGTTGCACGCGGTTCCCTCCAGCGATCTGGCGATAGCCGGCGTAGCCGTCCACCTGCAGCACCCCGACGAAGCCGGCAAGATGGGCCACTGGCCGCTCGCCCTTGCGATCAGGCGCATAGACATATGCTACCGCCGGCGGGTCCGTTCCGCCCCAGGGCCGGTCGTCCCGCACATAGGTCCAGAGCTGACCAGTCTTTGTGCGACCGCGCCCGGGATCGAGCACCGGCGCTGTCGTCTCGTCGGCGAAGATTTTCGGCGAGGAACGGATATGCGCCAGCAGACGCTCGTAGACGGGCCGCAGCTGCCAGGCCGCCCGACCGACCCAGTCCGCCAGCGTTGAGCGGGCGAGGGTGACGCCCTGTCGGGCGTAAATCTGCGCCTGCCGGTACAGCGGCAGGTGAGTGGCGCGGCGGGATTTCACCACCGCGCTCTCCCAGAACGGTACGTGAGCCTCTCGGCTAATACGGCTCCTGGCATCCGGCTGTTGGCATACAAAAGCTTCCAGTGCGCGAAGAGTTCTGGTGTTTTTCTGGCGACACGTGAAAGCCAATCACGCGCCTGACGCGGCCGTTGCCGGAAGCGTTTCAGCTTGCGTTGAGCCCACCTGACCAGATGGAAGTCGATACGGCGCAGAGTTGGAATCAGCGCTGAACGATAAAAGTGACCGAAGTAGTTAATCCAGCCGCGAATGTACGGATTGAACATGCGAGCCAGATCATCGAGTGCCTTGTCCGATCGTCTCTGGAGACCCCATTGACGCACGTTCTTCCGGATGTCGCGGAGCACACGCTCCGAAGCTCCCGGTAAAAACGACACGCCAAACTTCCCATTCGGCCATGCCGCCAGCCGGGGCCGGAACGTATATCCGAGGAAGTCGAACGTGATCTCCGAATACTCCTCCTTGCGATTGGTGTCTTTGCAATAGACAATCTTCGTCTTCTGCGGGTTCACCGTAAGTTTGCAAGCGAGAAGCCTTTCGTCCAGTGCCACTTTCAGTGCATCGGCCTCGGCCCGCGTTCGACAGTGACAAATAATGTCGTCCGCATACCGCTCGAATGGAATGGCGGGATGCGTACGAGTCATCCATGTATCGAATGCATAATGCAGGAACAGATTCGCCAGCAGCGGGCTGATAACTCCCCCCTGCGGGGTTCCTGTATTCCGGGGTTCAATGCACCCATCCCCCCGCTGCATCGGAGCCTTCAACCAGCGTTCGACATAGAGCAGCACCCATGCGCATTCGGTGTGTTTTCGAAGCGCCCGGAGAAGCAGGTCATGATCGAACTGTCGAAGAACCCTTTGATGTCGATATCCAGAACGAAGTCGGCGCGCCAGCAACGCTGGCGGGCTTTTCGCACGGCATCGATTGCCGATCGCACGGGACGATATCCAAAGGAATCCGCATGGAACAGAGGTTCCAGAAGAGGCTGCGGCGCGGGCTCAAAAGCGCCGGGTGAACCGGGGCTCGTTGCCGGCCCATCTGCCGCGCATCGAAACGACCGTCGATCTTGACGACAAGACCTGCCCTTGCTG
>JARHVB010000052.1 GCA_029222685.1 Terripilifer ovatus
ACGGTGTCGATCCTTTTCGTGTCCGGATGAGTCGCCAAACCCTCTGGATCAATAGAATCAACACCGTGCACTTATTCAAGAAAAATGAACCGGACAGTCGTGGGACAAGCCCGGCCATGACGGTTGGAACGCTGTGGCCTGACGCTCCCCGTCCTTCGAGACGGCGCTACGCGCCTCCTCAGGATGAGGCTCCTGTTGGCTTCTGGTTCTCGATAAAGGTGGGATAGCCTTGAATTCCCGGGACAGTGAAACTGACGTTCTCATAGTTGGCGCCGGCCCGGTGGGACTTGCGGCGGCGATCGAGCTTGGGCAGCGTGGCATCCGCTGCCTTGTGGTCGAGCGGAACGATCGGGTCGGCTACAGCCCGCGCGCGAAGACGACCAATGTCAGGACGCGCGAACATCTGCGGCGCTGGGGCATTGCCGACGCGCTACGCGACGCCTCGCCGATGTCGCGCGACCATCCGGCCGATGTGGTCTTCGCCACGCGCATGAATGGACCGGAGCTGGCGCGTTTCAAGAACGCCATGAATGCCGAGCTTGCACGCAACAATCTCTATTCGGAATCGGCGCAATGGGTGCCGCAATATGTGCTCGAGGAGGTGCTGCGCAAGCGTGCGTCGTCGCTTCCCGGCGTGAGCATCCGCTTCAACAGCGAACTCGTGTCGTTTGCGGAATCAGGGGACTGTGTCGTCTCGCAGGTCCATGGGCTCGCCAACAGCGAAACGCGGTCGATCAGGAGCGCCTATCTGATCGGCGCCGACGGCGCGCGCAGCCTGGTGCGCGAGCAAATCGGCGCGACCATGCAGGGGGAGGGTGCGTTCTCGCGCAACTACAGCATCATCTTCCGGGCGCCGGACCTGATGGACCGCAATCGCCATGGCCGGGCGATGATGTACTGGATGGTGAACGAGGAGATGCCGTCGCTGCTCGGCCCGATGGAGGACAGCGGGCTGTGGTTCTTCATGGCGACGAAGCTGCCCGACGGCATGGATCCGGCGCATATCGATGCTGTGGACGTTATCCGCAAGGGCACCGGCCTGCGCGATCTGGACGTAGAGATCGTCGGAACCGATCTGTGGGTGGCGCATCGCCTTGTCGCCGACCGCTATGGCACGCAGCGCGTGTTTCTGGCGGGCGACGCCTGCCATCTGCATCCCCCTTTCGGCGGCTTCGGCATGAACATGGGCATCGGCGATGCGGTCGACCTCGGCTGGAAGATGGCGGCGATGCTGCAGGGCTGGGGTGGGCCAGGCCTGTTTGCCTCCTACCAGCAGGAACGGCGCAAGGTGCATGAGCGAACCATAGAAGAGGCAGTGATCAACTACGGCGCCGTCGGCAACCAGCTGGTGCGGCCGGGGCTGGAAGATCCCGGCCCGCTCGGCGAGGCGACGCGACGCGAGGTCGGCGACATCATCGAAGCAACGAAAATCCGCGAGTTCAAGACGCTCGGCATCGTGCTCGGCTCGCGTTACGAAGCCTCGCCGATCATCGTCGATGACGGCAGCGCGCCGCCGCTCGAGCATTTCATGCTCTACACGCCGTCCGCGCATCCGGGTTGCCTTGCGCCGCATCTGTGGCTGGCGGACGGGTCTTCGCTTTACGATCACTTCGGTCTTGGCTTCACCTTGCTCGTGACGGAGGGCGATGGATCTGAAGCCAAAGACATCGCCGCCGCAGCGGCAGCGCGGAAGCTGCCGCTCAAAGTGCTGACTCCCGGCGATGCGCGTTTGCGCGATCGCTACGAAGCGCGTTTCGCGCTTATCCGTCCGGACCAGCATGTGGCCTGGCGCGGCGACCGGTGGCCCGACGATATCGACGGCTTGCTTGCCCATGTCACCGGTGGCGGAAGCCCTTCACCGGGTATCTCAACAAAAGCCGACGGCCAAGGCTAGGCTCCGATATAGGCCGCCAATTCATCGGGCGTTCCCTTCGGAAAGGCTTCCTTCAAGTGCTGGAGGAAAGCCGATACGCGCGCGCTCAACAGCCGCCGTGACGGATAGAGCGTCCACAGGGCGATTTCCGGTCCGTCGACGTCACCCCAGTGCACGAGCGTTCCGGCAGCCAGGTCGTGACTTACGAGTGAAATTGGAAGGCAAGCTGCGCCGGCGCCGACGCGGACAGCATCGCGCACCATGATCATCGACGACAGGCGAAGGATCGGATCAACCGTGAATCGCAATCTTCCCGCCGACGTCATCGCATCCCAGACAGGCCCTTGATCGCCCGCCCCGCGCACGACAGCCGGGACAACTTCATTATCCGTTGGCCGCGTCACGGCCGGGCTTGCCACGGCCACCAGGCGGTCGCGCAAAAAGATGCGTCCGACAAGGCTTTCATCCGGCTCCGGATTGACCCGGATCACCAGGTCATAGCCTTCCTCCACCATGTCGACGGCGCGATCTTCGGTGGTGATTTCCAGCCGCACTTCCGGATATTTGATCGCAAACTCAGCGGCGAGCTTCCCCATTGCAATCTGGGAGAAGAGCAGTGGCGCGCTGATGCGCAATCGGCCTCGCGGCCGGTCCCCGCCTGCGGCGATCGCCGCTGCGGTTTCATCGATCTCCGTGAGCAGCGCGCCCGTCCGCTCGTAGAGCGCCCGTCCTTCCTCGGTGAGCTTCAGCGCGCGGGTTCCGCGCTCAAACAGGCGCAGGTCCAGGCTGGCCTCCAGCTCCGCCACCCGGCGCGACAAGGTCGCCTTCGGGCGCCCGGCTGCGCGTGCGGCGCGTCCGAACCCGCCGTGCCGGGCGACGAGATTGAAATCGGCGAGAGCAAGCAGATCCATCTGTTCCATCTCTGAGACGCTATGTCCAGATATAGCGTCTATCGGGCCGAATGTGGATCAGTAATTTGCGAGGTGCCTAAGGGCACGAGCGGCAACCCCGATTGAAGGAAATCCATCATGATCTATTCCACCGCCACCGTCCCGGTGAACCCGGAAGGCGAGACCAGGCTGACCCGCGCGCAGGCATGGGCCGGCCTGGAACTCAAGGCCCGCGACGCCCGCCTGTTCCTCCCGCCCGGCCTCTGCACCCGTTGCGATGTCGTGGAGGAAAGCGCGACGCATTTCGTGCGCGAAGCCACGATCGCCGGTGCCGATCTGCGCGAGATCATCACCCTCGAGCCGGAGAGCAAGGTCACCTTCTTCCAGGCTACCGGCCCGCGCGAAGGGGCGATCATCAACGAACTGTTCGAGGACGAGGCCGGCGCGCTGCAACTTCGGTTCTACTGCTACATCGGCCTGCGCGGCAAGGAACCGAACGGCCCCGAAGAGCAGGCAGAGCAGGCCTGGATGGACGGAGACAGGGGCTACAGGAGCGCCCTTCTGTCGACGCTGAAGCGCACGCGCGAACTGCTCGCGGAGAGCAGGCTCTGATCTCACCAGAACCCAGACAACGGGACAGCCTCTCAGGGCGTCCCGCTTTGCAAGAGGAATGATGCCATGACCAGTTCCGTACCCGACACGGTCGATCCTGCCGAACCGAAGATCCTGGTGCTTGGAGCGACCGGCGGGACCGGCCGCCTGATCGTCAGCCAGGCGGTGGCGCGAGGCTACGACGTCTCCGTGCTCGTGCGCTCTGCCGAGAAAGCGAGTGATCTCAAGGGGGCGAAAGTCATTGTCGGAGATGTCCGCGACGAGCGGGTCCTGCGCCAGGCGCTCCAAGGCCGGGACGCCGTCGTCAGCGCGCTCGGCACACCCGCCAGCCCGTTTCGCGAGGTGACGCTTCTCTCGTCCGCGACGCGCGCACTCGTCAGTGCCATGAAAGCCGAGCAAGTCTTGCGCCTGGTCTGCATCACGGGAATTGGCGCTGGTGACAGTGCCGGGCACGGCGGCTTTCTTTTCGACAACCTCATTTTTCCGCTTCTCCTGCGCAAGGTCTACGCCGACAAGGATCGGCAGGAGGCCATCGTCAGAGACAGCGGGCTCGACTGGATTCTTGTTCGCCCCTCAGTGCTCAACAACAAGCCCGGCCGCGACGCAATCCGCGCACTCACCGACCTCTCCAGTTTCCATGGTGGAACCATATCGCGATCAAATGTTGCGAGCTTTATCCTGGACCAGTTGCGTGATGACACCTGGGTGCACCGTTCCCCGTTGATCACATGGTGAAATGCAAATCGGCGTATTCATTGTCCAGGCAGGACATAGGCTTGTCTCCAGGGTAAATATGACAGAGCATGGTGATCGCTCGGTCAGCAAAGGAATGGAAATGTCTTCGATGAGAGCCGCGGTGATCCACGCGCCCGGCGGCCCGGAGGTTTTCAAGATCGAGAGCCGGCCCATTCCCACGCCGCAGAGCGGGCAGGTCCTGATCCGCGTCAAGGCGTTCGGATTGAACAGATCCGAACTCTACACCCGTCAGGGGCATTCGCCCGGTGTCGCATTTCCGCGCATCCCGGGCATCGAGGCGGTCGGCATCGTCGAAACTGCGCCGGGGAACGAGTTCCGCAAAGGCGACATCGTCGCCACCGCGATGGGCGGCATGGGGCGGCAGTTTGACGGTGGTTATGCTGAATATACCTGCGTGCCTGCGATACAGGTTCAGGCGCTCAACACGAAGCTGCCATGGGAAACGCTGGCGGCGCTGCCGGAGATGATGCAGACGGCCTGGGGCTCGCTGGCCAAATCGCTGCGTCTCGAAAAGGGCGAGCATCTGCTGATCCGCGGCGGCACGACGTCTGTCGGTCTGGCGGCGGCGGCGCTCGCCAAAGGCCAGGGTGCCGTGGTTGCGGCAACGACGCGCAAGCCCGAGCGGGAAACGCTGTTGCGCCGGAGCGGGGCCGACGCTGTCTTCATCGATGACGGTGCGATTGCCGGCCAGGTCAAACAGGCGCGTCCCCAGGGCTTTGACAAAGTGCTCGAACTGGTCGGCGTAACGACGCTCGTGGATTCGCTGCTGTGCGCGAAGCAGGGCGGCATTGTTTGCATGACCGGCATCGCCGGCAATCAATGGTCGTTCAGAGAGTTTACGCCGATGGAAGTGATTCCGTCTGCCGTCTGCCTGACGATTTACAGCGGCCGCGCCGACGACTTCATGCGCACACCGCTGCAGTCGATCGTCGATCAGATCGCCGCAGGCAGTTTGCATGTGGAGATCGGCAAGGTCTTTCGCCTCGACGAGATTGTCGAAGCGCATCGTTGCATGGACGACAGTCAGGCTGGCGGCAAGATTGTCGTGCTAACCTGACAGCATTTCATTTGGCAAGAAAATCGAGGACGAGCTTGGTGGTCGCTTTGGGATTCTCTTCCATCACCCAGTGGCCGGACGCCGGGACGATGCCACCCGTGACATTGCTGGCGACGACATTGAGTTCGGCAGCCATGCCTGCGCCGTAGGATTTCGCGCCGCCGAGCGCGTAAACGGGCATGGCCAGTTTGCCCTGTTTGGAGAGCAGCGCCTGGTTATCCAGGCTGTCCTGCGGGAAAGCTTTGAACTGTTCAAAGGAATTGTGGATCGCGTGCGGCCGTGCGTAGAGCGCGGCGTAGTGCCGGCGCGTGGCTTCTTTGATGCGGCTGGGATCGGCGGAAAGCTCGTTCCAGAAACGGTCGAGATAGATGCGTTCGCGGCCCTTTACCAGGCGTTCTTCGTCGGGGCCGTGGAAATTGAAGTGCCAGGTTTTCGGATTGCTCAATTGCGCCGCCCAGGTGCCGATGCCGGGCAGCGGTGCGTCGATCACGATCCACTTGGTGATGAGTTCGGGATATTGCGCCGCCAGTGCATAGCCGACCATGTTGCCGATATCGTGGGTGACGAGATCGGCCTTCTGGATTTTCAGCGCGTCGAGCACGCCGGCGATATCGACTGCCTGGTTCTTCTTGGTGTAGCCGGTCTCCGCGTGTTTGGACAGGCCCATGCCGCGCAGATCCGGCACGATGACGGTATGGTCCTTCACCAGTTTGGCGGCGATGGGCGCCCACATGTCGCCTGTATCGCCGAAGCCGTGCAGCAGCAGGACGGCCGGCCCTTGGCCGCCGCTGCGGACATAAAGTTTCGTGCCGTTGGTGGCGATCAATCGCGTGCGGAAGCCGGGCGGATATGGAACAACGGCAGCCGATGCTGAGGATGCTGGGAGACGAGCCATGGTGTGCGCCTTTGAAGTGCCGTGCGGCCATATTGCCGCGTCATTGAGTATGGCATCGTGCGGCAGATTCGTAAGGCGTAAATGGCTAGCCAGCGGTTTTGTTGATTTTTGCCGCTTGCTGCCTCTTGTGGCTTTTCGCTGCAGACGGCGGCTTCCGGGGAGGCGTCATGTCACGTCTGGTCGCCCGAGCCGAGGGCTTGAGGGATGCAGGCCGGAGGTGGGCAGGGTCTTTCGTGGTTGCGGAGTCCAGGCTGGCTGGCGAACCCCGGCGGTGCGAAAAGAACGCGGAGTTTGCCGGACACGGACGGCGTAACCCGGAGGTCGTGAAACATGGCCAGCCATTCGCCGAGTGCGATGCGGATGGGGTTCAGCGTCGGCGCACGGCCGACGAGCCCGTAGTGCAGCTTTTCGCCCTTTGGCGCCTCAGCGAAGGAACCGAACAACCGGTCGAAGATGATCAGAATGCCGCCGTAATTCGTGTCGAGGCAGGGCGCGTTGGAGGCGTGGTGGACGCGATGGTGGGCCGGCGTGTTCAACACCCATTCCAGCGGGCCGAGCCGGCGCGCGAACTCCGTGTGGATGAAGAACTGATACAGCAGATTGATGCCCAGCATGCCGAGCACGGCGACGGGATGGAAGCCGATCCAGACCAGCGGAAGCAGAAACAGAAAGTTGCCGGACACGGTGCCGGTCCAGCCGAGGCGAACCGCTGCCGAGAAGTTCAGCTTCGTGGCCGAATGATGAACCGCATGGGTCGCCCACATCCAGCGGATGCGATGCGAGGCGCGGTGCTGCCAGTAATAGGCGAACTCGCTCGCCAGGAAGAGCGCTCCCAGCGCCAGGGGCGTGGCTGTGGCGAAGTCAAGAAGCCTGTGCTGGTAGACGAAGGCAAAGGGTATAGCGAGCAGGCCGGCCTCGACGGCACGCAGAACGTGCTGGCCGAACGCGACGCCCAGGGAAGCGGCGCTCTCGGCAAGATCGTGCGTCTCCTCGTGGCGATCGGCGAGGCGGCTCAAAGCGTATTCGACAGTCATGAAGCCGACCGCGAGCGCCAGGATCGTGGCGCGCAGGGCCGGATTGGTCAGCGGATTGGTGGAGGGATTCAACGGATCGATCATGGTTTGCTCATTCTTCGCACAGGCGAGGAGGCGACGGATTCGGGCTGCGCAAGGTGCGTCAGTATAGGATGATCGGTACGCCTTTTCTGTAATGTTGGGTCAACCGGATGTAACAGAATGTAAAAGCTAGGCCGGTGCCAGCCGCGGGTCCCTTTTCTTTCGTCGTGACGGCGTGTGGGTTCCGTCATCGGCCTGTCACCGGACGGGCCGATAGGCTCGCCGGCCAATCTGGAGAGCAATTTCATGGTTCGTTCGTTCGCATTTGTGTCCCTCTCGTCAGTCCTGCTTGCCATATCCGCCTCGGCGCAGACGATCGAGACCAGGGTGTTGACGACCAGCGATCCGAAAATCGTCACCTCGAAGGCGGTGGAATTGCCGAACGGAAAATCCCTCGTCATCACCGTCGGCGTCGGCTCGGGCGCTGCCCGCCATCGCAACGACCCGCCGGATGTGGTGTGGACGATCGGTGATCGCGGCCCCAACATGACCTGCTCCGAGGCGCCCGGCATCCTCGGCGAGGACATCGCGCAGGCCTGCCGCAAGCTTACCAACGGCCGCATTTATCCCACGCCGGATTATGTGCCCTCGATCTACAAGCTCGAACTCGACCGCGCCGCCGGAAGCTTCAAGCTTTTGGAGACCATCCCGCTGCGCAAAGCCAAATCGGGCGCGACGATCAGCGGCCTGCTTAATCCGCAGACCAAGGCCAGCAAGGACACCGGCTTGGATCTTTCCGGCAAGACCTTGCCGGACGACCCCGACAACGTCGACCTCGAAGGCATCGTGCGCCTGACGGACGGCACATTCTGGATCGGCGAGGAAATGGGTCCGTCGATCGCGCATGTGGCGGCCGACGGCAAGATCATCGAGCGCCATGTGCCGGTCGACGCCGCCGAGGACTACAAGAATGCCGAGGCGAAGATCGTCGCCGATCTGCCGGCCATTCTTTCGAAGCGCCAGGGCAATCGCGGCATCGAAGGCGTTGCGATCTCGCCGGACGAGGCGTTCCTCTATTTCATGGTGCAGAACCCGCTCGCCAATCCGGATGCAAAGGCCTATCAGAACGCGCGCAACACGCGCTTCTTCAAGTTCGATCTCAAGGCCGGCAAGCTCGTGGGTGAATGGATCTATCAGCTCGCCGATCCGCAATCCTTCGGCTTCGATCCGTCGCCGCGCCAGAGCGAGCCGCGCATTTCGGAAATCACCGCGCTCGGCCTTGACCGCATCCTCGTAGATGAGCGGACGGAGAAGACGACCAAGCTGTTCGAGATCACGCTCAACGGCGCCACCAATATCCTCGGCAGCAAGTGGGACGAGGTCGCCACCGCGCCGTCGCTGGAACAGCAGAACGATCTCGACCCGCTGAGCGTGACGCCGGTCACCAAAATGCTGCGTTTCGACACGTTCAGGGACGGCAAGGGCGCGCCCGAGAAGATCGAGGGCATGGCGATCCTGGAGGACGGTTCGCTGCTGCTGATCAATGACAACGATTTCGGCATCCGCGGCGACGCGACCAAGATCGTCATCGTCAAGGGCGCGGTCGAGGCCGACCCGGCGATCTGGAAGAAGTAGGGCTCCTCGAACCGCTGAAGAGACGATGTCTCCGATCCGGTCGATCGGAGCCATGCAACCTGCCTATTTGTAGGGCCCGAGCGCCTTGACCGCCGCTTCGGCATAGGAGTTGTCGACCAGCTTCCTTGTGTCGATCGGTTTGCGGACCAAATTCTGCGCCTGATAGAATTTCTGGAAGACGTCCATGGTCTCCGCCGCCACCCGCTGATCAGGATCGAGGCCGGCGGGGAAGCTTCGCGCGATGATATCTCTTGCAACCTGCGTGCGCTGCGAGAGGATATCGATCACCTTGTCCTTGTTCGTGCCCTTGCGGAACGCGTCATTATAGTCACGTACGCCTTTCATATAGGCGCGCATGAACGCTTCGCCGGTCTTCCTGTCCTTCACCAGCGTCTCGCCGTAGACGAGGGGCGTCAATACGGCGTAGCCTCCCGGGGCCGCCGCGATGACATCGGATATCTGCTCGGCGATGCCTTTCTGGATAGCCTGGGACAGAAACGGCTCGAGGATCAGCGCCGCGTCGATAGCGCCGCTGCCGAGAGCGGCGATCATGTTGGGCTGGGACAGTTCGACGACGTTGACGTCCTTCAAGCTCAGGCCATGGCGGCGCAACTCCTCCTCCAGCAGATAGAAGGTGATGGCCCCTTTGGTGTTGACCGCTATCTTCTTACCTTTGAGGGCGGCGAACGTTTCGGCCTCACTTCCCTTGACCGATCCCTTGCGTCCGGCCAGCCGTACGCCCGAGAAACCGTTGCCGAGGCTCTGTTTGTCGCCGACGACGCGCAGGTTGATTCCCTGTTCGAAGGCCGCGAACAGGCCGGGCGTGGTTGAAACACCGGCCGCATCAAGCTGGCCGGTCGCCAGCGATGTGATGAGCGCCGGCGGGTCGGTCATGACGATGATCTTGAGATCGATACCCTCCTGTTTGAAATAGCCATATTCATCGGCGAGGTAGAGACCCGCATTCGAGGCCGCGACCTGGGTGCCAAAGCGCACCGGTGTCAGTTCGGCGGCAATCGCCGATGACACCGTGAAGATTGCGAAAGTTATAAGCAGACTGAACGGCAGCATAATCTTACGCATCGGACGTCCTCCCATCTAAGTTGCACGAAGCTTTTATCTCGGCAGCCGCCGGCGCTTAGCCGACGGCCACCGGTCGCGCGTCCGCCCTGCGCTTCTCGGTGATCGGCAGGTTAAACACGCGAGCCGCATTCAGGCCGAGAATGTTGCGTTTGCCTTGCTCCGACAGGAACGGCAGGCGCGCCATCACGCTTGGAATATCAAAGTCGAAATGCGGCCAGTCGGACGCCCACAGGAGCTGGGTTTCGGCCTTGATCATCTCGAAGGTGCATTCCAGCGCCTTGAGATGCGTGGCCTCCATCGGCTGGCTCGTATACCAGCAATTGGTGTTCATGTATTCGCTCGGCAGGCGCTTGAGCTGCGGCGCTTCCGACGTGCGCATCAGATACTGGTCGTCAAGGCGCTGCATCAGGAACGGAACCCAGGCGAGGCCGCTTTCGACCCAGATGCTTTTCAGCCTGGGAAAGCGCTCCGGGATGCCATTCAGCACCCAGTTCGTGAGATGCACGATGTTGCACCAGGCAAAGCCCAGCGCATGCATGCCCAGGAAGCGGTTCATCGTCATCAGCGATGGATCCTGCCAGTGATAGCCGGCATGGAAGGCGATCGGCTTGCCGCATTCCTCCAGCATGGCATAGAGCCGCATGTAATCATTGTGATGCACGGGCTTGTAGCGAGCGCTGGTGACGCAGAAGCCGATCACGCCCGGCTTGTCGGCGAATTCCTTCACCATGCGTTCGGCTTCCTTCGGCGTATTGAAGGGCAGGTAAGCGAACGTCTTGATACGGTCATCGGCAGAGAGAATGCGTTCGATCAGCCATTTCGTATAGGCGCGCCCGAGCGCCACTTCCATCTCATGCTGCGGATGCATGCCGAGCTGCAGCATCGGGGTCGGAAATACGATCATGTAGTTGAGGCACATCGCCTCGATCGCCCGCCGCGTCAAGGTGACGTCCCGATGCACGCTCGTGTCGTCGATCTTTTCCTTGATGTCGAGCTGATGCGGAATACGCCCGCCGACATCCTGGTAGCGCAGGCCGAGATCGGCATTCAGGCCATAGGGCGGCGATCCGACTCTTTCCTTCTGGAAACGCACGGCCTGGTCGCGCAACACGGGGTCTTCGATATAGGTGACGATGTCCGCCCAGGATACGCTTTCCATATGATGGGCGTCGATGTCGCAGATGAACCAGTCGTCGATGCCCCGCCGTTCGGCGTCCTTGCGGGCATGCGCGAGAATATCGCGCGTGTCGGTGAAGATACCGATCTCGCGCATTTCCTTCGATTCAAGCGGTGTCGTCATGGCGTTCTCCGATGCTTGGTTTTGAGCTTTGCAGGCGTCAGTCTTCGTCCGGCCGGCGCCGGTACCACAGCCCGAGTTCCATCGGCCCGAGGCGCAGATGGCGCAGGAGTTCCGCCACAGCGGAAAGGACTTCGGTTGCGGTGATGTTCTTGTCGCCGTGGCCGTGCAGGGGCGGGAAGGTGCGCTCTTCGCCGTCGCTCTTGGCGACATAAAGTTTGAGCGCGGCGGTCATGATGCGCGCGACCGCTTCGTCGCTGATCAGGCCCGCCTCGTGATCGCCAACAGCCTTTTCGCTTGCGGCCCAGAGGTCTTCCGACGCCCGCTCGATCCAATCGTAAGGATTGTTGGCGCGCCGCGCCGCTTCAGAGCCGGACATACACGGCTCCCTCCTTGACCAGGACATCGACCTTGTTCAGGCGCAGCCGATCGTTGCCCGCGTTGCGTCCGGTGCGCAGGTCGTATTCGTAGCCGTGCCAGGGGCACACGATGTGCAAGGTGCCGTCGACATATTGCATGCCGTGGACGGTTCCCTCGTCCGAGATCGGCTCCGTGACTTTCGGAAACAGCCGGCCCTGACAGACCGGACCTGCCTGATGGGCGCATTCATTGCGCCAGGCGACGAACGAGCCGTCGACGTGGAACACGCCGACTTCGTGAGCGCCATGGCTGATGACCTTGCGACTGTTGTCCTCGAACTCGTCGATGCGCGCGACGTAGATGTCTTCCATGCGAGCCTCCCGTCCTGTTTGCCTTGCGTTGAAGCGGGCGTCCGCCCCCTCCGGTTGACTCGAGCATAGACCAGTGTCACCATTCCTTTCAAGAGATCATTTGTTCCGTTTAACGGAACAAGAGCAAACGACGCGACGCCTCGGTGTAGTCGCAGAACGGGAGGAGGTTAGGCCTATGAGTGCTTTCGTTACCGGCAACATGAAGTACATTCGCGCGCCGTTCGTCGCGAACATCAGGGCCGGGCATCGGGTTCTGATCCTGTCGGACTTCTCGAGCGACCAGCGCGTGTGGCAGGTGGTGCAGGCGACCTGCGCCGAACTTGGGGCCGAAGTGACCGTCGCCCTGTTCGAGCGCCGCCCTGCCGACTATTACGATCCGCCTTCGGCCGTTTGCGAAGCGATGCTGAAATCCGATTTCAACGTGCTGCTCTGCTCGACCGGCATGCTGCACTGCCATGCCAACTTTACAGCCATGGCGCAGGGTATTCCGGCAATCTGCATGGATGGCGGGATGACGCTCGAATGGTTCCAGTCAGGCGCGGTGACAGATGACATGAAGCAGATCGCAGTGCGCAAGCACTATGTCGCGAAGAATGTCTTCGGTGCGGAGGCGCGCGAGTGCCGCGTCACGTCGCGGTACGGAACCGATTTCAGCTACAGCGTGGCCAACCGCATCACTCAGCCGCCGCTTCCGGGGCCGACGTTCGATCCCTATAAGATCATCAATTTCGCCAAGGATGAGAACCGTCCGGGCAATAATCTGCTCTATTACCTGTTTCCGACCGGCGAGTTCAATGTTGCGCCGGTCGAGGGCTCGGCCAACGGCAAGCTTGTCATCGACCTGACGATGCATCACATCGGCCGGCTTTTCACGCCGATCGAGTTGACGGTGAAGGACGGCCGGGTGACCGACATCGACGGCGGGCCCGAAGCGCGCATCCTGCGCGACTATCTTGCCGACTATGGCGACGACAACGCCTATATGTGTCCGGCCGAAGCATCGGTTGGCGTCAACGCCAGGGCCGTGGTGCGCGGCATCCAGCGCGAGGACAAGAACATCATGGGCACACTGCATTTCGGCCTGGGGACGAATGTCGATGTCGGCGGGTCCATCAAGTCGAAAATCCATATGGACGGTGTTATCCTGCATCCGACGCTGTATGTGGACGGCATGATGAAGATCGATAACGGAAAGTTCCTCGTTCCGATCGAAGGCTGATGCATCTCGGCGGGCGTTTCTCGTTGATGGAGGCAAGGTGAGTATTCAAGGCAATCGAAATCCGGTGAGGCGGAGCCTGCAGGTTCTCCGCTATCTCATGACCGCGCCCGACCAGCAGATCGGGGTGCGGGCGCTCGCCGGAACCTTCAAGACGGCCCCCAGCACGATGCATCGCGTGCTGTCTGCGCTCGTCGAGGAAGAACTCGTGCACCATGATCCCGAAACCGGCCTCTACAGTCTTGACCTGGAGATGGTCCGTCTAGCGCATCTTGCGGTCGAGCGGGTCCCCGCGCAGAAGATCGCCATGCGGCACCTGCGCCGCCTGGCGGACGAAACCCATGAAACGGCGCTGCTCGGGCTTTATGACCGGACCCGGCAGGAGGTGATGTTCACGGCTGCCGTGGAATCGCCGCAGCCGTTGCGCTACGTCAACCTGATGCGGACGTGGCTACCGCTTCATGCCGGCGCCACCGGCCTGGCGATTCTGGCGTTTCTGCCGGAGGCGGAACGTGAGGCGTTTTTCAAGAAGCGCAAGTTGAATGCCATCACCGACCGCACGATCGCGGACCGCCGCAAGCTCACGCAGGTGCTCGATCGCATCCGGCGCAACGGCTATGCATGCACGATCGGGCAACGCACGCCCGGCGCGGTCGGCATAGCGGCGCCGATCTTCGGTCCAAGCGGCGATGTCATCGGCGATATCATCATCACCTTGCCGGAGCAGCGCTTCGAGCGTGGCGGTGAGCGCGCCTTTGCCAAATTCGTCATGCGGTGCGCCAACAGGGTGACCCATGAATTGGGTGGTGTGCCGCCGGCGGCCATGGAAGGCAGCGATGAGCCGGAGACGCGCGGTCCTCGCGTGCTCAACGGCCGTTCGCGCCCGAAACCACGGGCCGAAACGATTTCAAAAGGTATTTGACGCAATCCGGCAGGGAGGACAGCAGGATGATGGCGGCGACAAGTCTACAGGACGAGAGACCGGCACGGCGAACGGAGGCCGACCTTGCCCTTTCCGTGCGCGGGCTGCGCAAACTGTTTGTCACGGCGCGATCGCAGATCGTCGAAGCTTTGTCGGACATCTCGTTCGAGGTCCGGCAAGGCGAAGTCGTCGCCTTGCTTGGCCCGAGCGGTTGCGGCAAATCGACATTGCTGCGCATCCTAGCGGGCCTCGACACATACGACGGCGGGATGATCGACTGGTCGCTGGGCGAAGAGTTGAACAATGCCAAGCGCCTGCGTGCGGCGACGGTGTTTCAGCAGGATTCGACGCTTCCCTGGATGAATATCGCCAATAATCTGAAAGTCGGCATGTCGGGCCTGCGTCTCAGCCGAGCCGAGCAGGACGAGCGTATCCGCAAGTACATTTCAATCGTCGGCCTATCCCAGTTCGTGGAAGGGTTTCCGCACGAACTCTCTGGCGGGATGCGCCAGCGTGTCTCGATTGCGCGCGCGCTCGCGACCGAGCCGGTGCTGCTGTTGATGGATGAGCCTTTGTCGGCACTCGACGCGCAAACGCGCGTCGTCATGCAGCAGGAGCTGCTGCGGATGTGGCAGAGAACGGCGTCGACCGTGGTTTATGTGACGCATGACATTGCGGAAGCGTTGACGCTGGCCGACAGGGTCATCGTCATGACGTGCCGTCCGGGACGGATCAAGGAGATATGCGACGTCCCGTTCGGCCGCAATCGCGATGTGCTCGACGTTCGCCGTCGCGCCGACTTCGGCGCTCTGGAAGTTGATCTGTGGAAAATGATCGCCGAGGAAGTCGGCGATCGGTTGCAGTGAGCAAAGCCATGACCGCAATCCCCCTTGGCGAAATTGAAATCGGATCGGTGCCGTTCGTAGCGCAGGTCATGCGGGCCCGGCGGCGAGAGAAGCTGCGGCGTATGGGCTTCTCGATCGGCTTTCCGCTGCTGCTGCTGGCGATGTGGCAGGCTGCAGCCAGCGCCGGAATGATCGATGTGCGCTTCTTTCCGTCGCCCATGCGCATCCTGAAGACGTCGATCGAGACATTGCAGGCGCCTGACGAGCGGGCGCTCATTGAAGCCCATCTGATGGCGACATTGTCCAGGCTGGTCCTGGGCTATCTCCTTGGCGCGGTGCTCGGCATCATTGTCGGCGTCACCATGGCCGTCTACATGCCGTTTCGCGCCAGTCTCGCGCCGATCATCTATGCGACGTTCCCGACGCCGAAGCTTGCCATCTTTCCGCTGCTCATCGTGATCTTCGGGCTCGGGGACGCGTCGAAGGCGGCCCTGGTGACCCTTGGCGTGTTCTACATGACATGCATCAACTCGCTGGCCGGCGTTCAATATGCCAATCCGATCTACCAGGATGTGGCGCAGGCCTTCCGCGTACCGGCCTCGACACGGTGGTTCAAGATCATCATCCCGTCCGCCTTGCCCTCCATTGTCACGGGCCTGAAACTCGGCATCGGCCAGGCGCTGATCCTGGTCGTCTCGGCGGAGTTCGTCTCGTCGAATGACGGTCTCGGCTATTTCATCTGGAATTCCTGGCAGACCCTCGATATCTCCCGCATGTTCATGGGGCTTGTCATCGTGAGTGTCGTTGGCGGCATTGCCGTCGTCGGCGGCAATGCGCTGGAGCGTTATCTCATCCCCTGGGCGAAGCACTGAGGGCACAATGAAGACATTGCATTCGGAAGCGGGACTGCGATGCCTCGAAAGAGGCAAGGGCAATGTCATCGTTCTGCTGCATCCCATCGGCATGCGCGCCGAGTTCTGGGATCCGGTCGCGGACTTGTTGGCGAGCGATCATCGCGTGCTGGCCTTCGACCTGCCAGGCTTTGGCGAAAGCCGCCGGCCGCCGCGGGCTTATACGCTCGACGATGTGGCGCGCGAGATCATCGCCGCCTTGACCGACTGGAGCGTGGACAGCGCCGTCTTCGCAGGATGCTCGATGGGAGCCATGGTTGCGGTTGGCGCAGCGCTCGCAGCTCCAGAACTGTGCAAGGGCGTCGTGGTGGCCAACTCGGGGCTCGGGTTTGGCGATGATGGGCGGGCGATGATCCGGCAGCGCGCCGAGGCCGTGCGGCATTCTCTCGCTGATACGATCGAGGGGACACTGGAGCGCTGGTTCGCCCCGGCGTTCCGCGATGCGAATCCCGAGACGGTCGGCCGCGTCAGGACCTGGCTTGCCGGGAATGAGCCGGAAGCGGTTGCCCGCGGCTGGGAAGCGATCGCGGGGTTGGACTATGAGCGCCGCCTTCGCGATCTGCAGATGCCATTGCTCGCGATCGCCGGCGAGCTCGATGCGGCGGCCTCTCCGGCAGGCTTGCAGAAAATTGCCTCCGCGGCGCCGGGTGGGATCTTTATCGAGATTGGCGGCGGCGGCCATTTCGTGCCGCTCGAGCAGCCACAGGCCTTCAGCCGCGCAATCCGCCAACTGACAGATTGACCCTAAGCCCGGCGCGCCCGGCGTGCCGAAGCCGTAAGCCAGGAGGGAACATGGCCGAGGATTTTACAATTGGCATCATTGGCGCCGGCATGGGCGGGCTCACTGCGGCGGCTGCCTTGCAACGGGCCGGCATCAAGGCGCGTGTCTATGAACAGGCGGCGGAATTCACGCGCCTGGGTGCCGGCATTCAAATGAGCCCGAACGCGATGAAGGTTCTGCGCGCGATCGGCCTCGAGCCGGCTTTGCGCGAGATGGCCTTTCAACCGCAGCATCAACTGTCCCGCGAGTGGCGAAGCGGCGAGGTCAATCTCGACTATCCATTCGGCAAGGTCGCGGAGGACAAGTACGGCGCGCCTTACCTTCTGATGCATCGCGGCGACCTGCACCGGTTGCTGAACACGACCGTTCGGGAAGAGGATGTGCTGCGCAGCAAGCGGCTGGTGTCGTTCGACCAGGACGGAGATGGCGTCACACTGCGCTTCGCCGACGGTTCGAGCGATCGGGTCAGCGCCATGGTTGCCGCGGACGGGACGCATTCGCATGTGCGCGAATTGCTGTTCGGCGCCGCCGATCCTTCCTATACGGGCAAGGTTGCCTACCGCACGACATTTCCGGCGGCGCGGCTCGGCGGCCGGAGCATCGACGATTGCACCAAATGGTGGGGCGCCGACCGGCACATCGTCATTTACTACACGACCCACAATCGCGATGAAATCTACTTCGTGACCTCGGTCCCGGAACCCGATTGGAAAACGGAGTCATGGTCGGCAACCGGGGACCTGGAAGAACTGCGCGCCGCCTTCAGCGGCTTTCATCCGACGGTGCAGATGGTTCTGGAAGCATGCCCGCAGGTTCACAAATGGGCCATCCTGACGCGGGAGCCCATGCCGGCCTGGTCGAAGGGGCGGGTGACGCTGCTGGGAGACGCCTGCCATCCGATGACGCCGTGGATGGCGCAAGGCGCGGCGACCGCCATGGAGGATGCCGCCGTGCTCAGCCGCTGCGTCACTGAGGCCGGGCCGCGCAACATCGAGCAGGCGTTTTTGACATACGAGTCGGCGCGCAAGGCGCGCACGGCAGAAATTCAGCGGGTTTCCCATTCCAATACCTGGCTTCATCGCAGCGGCAACACAGATTGGGTTTTCGGCTACGACGCCTGGTCGGCGCCTTTGAAGGAGCCGGAGCCCGTGCAGGCGTGACGCCTGGCGCGTGAGCCGTGCGCGAGTTCTTTCTCGTGCACGGCCCTGTTGGGGCTTCCCTCTTACGCGGCTTTCAACGTCGTGGCCTCGGCGAGCGCCGCCGCCAGCGCGGTTTCGCGTTGCTGCGGGCTGATGTTGACGCCTTCGGCGCGCACGAAGGAAATGTCGGTGACGCCGATGAAGCCGAAGAAGCCGGCGAGAAAGCTTTCCTGGTGATCGAGCGAGGCCATGGGCGAGGGGGCGCTGTAGAAGCCGCCCCGAGATGAGGCGATGATGACCCGCTTGCCGCCGGCGAGGCCCTGTACCCCGGTGGCGCTGTAGCTGAACGTCTTGCCGGCGACCGCCAGACAATCGATCCAGGCCTTGAGCTGGCTGGGAATGCCGAAATTATACATCGGCGCGCCGACCACCACGATATCGGCCGCGAGAAACTCATCGAGCACGGTTTCGGTAGCGGCCACTTCGTCGACGACCTCGGCATCGACGGCGACGCCGCCTTTGGCAAAGAGAATAGACGGCGATTGTTGCGGAACGGGCTCTGCCGCCAGGTCGCGATAGGTGACGCTCAGGCCGGGGCTCGTCTGTTTCAGACGGGCGACGACGCCGGCCGTGAGCTGGCGGCTGACTGACTGGGCGCCGGTGATGCTGGAATCGATGTGCAGGAGCTGCATAGGTAACCTCTTGAAGAATCATCTTGATCGGGAGAGAACCGGGCGCTGGCCGCGGCAGAATAAAAAGCTACTAACTTTTTGTTCGTTACACTAAGATGCACCCTGCCAATCCCCGCACAAGGAGGCACTAGTTTGAGCGATACGCACACGGATGTGCGCGCCGAGGGCGCTGACCACGGCAACTGTCAGGAGGCCTGTCGGCCGCTGACCGATATTCTGGTGCGCATCGGCGACAAATGGACAGTCCAGGTTATCGGAGCCCTGTCGAAGGGGTCGCTGCGCTACAGCCAGATCTTCAAGCAGATCGAAGGGGTTTCACAGCGCATGCTGACCCTGACCCTGAAAGGCCTGGAGCGCGACGGCCTCGTCACGCGGACGATCTATCCGACCATCCCGCCACGGGTGGACTATGCGTTAACCGACCGGGGCCGGACGCTGATCGAGCCGCTGCATGTGCTGTGGACCTGGGCCTACGAGAACCGCGATGCGATCGACGAAACGCGCCGCGCGTTCGATCAGCGCCGCGACGAGGAGGCGTCCTCGACGCCGCGGATTTTGCCGCGCTATGAAGCCGCCGCCGTCACACGACGGGCGGATTGAGGCGGGCGAAGCCCTCCTGCGTCCGGTACTGCGTATAAGGATAGGGCGCCATGACGGCGCTCGCCTTGTCGAGCCGCGCGATCTGGTCTTGTGTCAGCGTCCAGCCGATGCTGCCGAGATTCTGGCGGAGCTGCTCCTCGTTGCGCGCGCCGATGATGACGGAGGACACGGTCGGGCGTTGCAGCAGCCAGTTGATGGCGATCTGCGGCACGCTCTTGCCGGTCTCCTTCGCCACCTCGTCGAGTGCATCGACGATCGTGTACAGCCGTTCGTCCTCGATCGGCGGCGCCCATTGGGCGGTGTCATGCAGGCGGCTGCCTTTCGGCCATGGCTGGCCGCGGCGGATCTTGCCGGTCAGCCGGCCCCAGCCGAGCGGGCTCCAGACCATGGCGCCGACGCCCTGGTCGAGGCCGAGCGGCATCAGCTCCCATTCGTAGTCGCGGCCAGTGAGCGAGTAGTAGACCTGATGGGCGGCATAGCGCGGATAGCCGTACTTCTCCGCGATTGCCAGCGACTTCATGAGATGCCAGCCGGAGAAATTGGAGACGCCGACATATCGGATCTTGCCGGCGCGCACGAGGCCGTCGAGGGTCGACAGCACTTCCTCGATCGGCGTGCCGGCGTCGAAGGCGTGCAGTTGCAACAGGTCGATGTAATCGGTGCCGAGCCGGCGCAGGGCGTCGTCCGTGGCCTTGATGAGACGCGCTCGCGATGAGCCCGCGTCGTTTGGCCCGTCACCCATCGGCAAGGTCGTCTTGGTTGAGATCAGCACATCGCCGCGCCGGCCCTTGATGGCCTCGCCGAGGACGGTTTCCGACGCGCCCTTGGAATAGACGTCGGCGGTGTCGAACATGTTGAGGCCGGCCTCGAGGCAGATATCGATGAGGCGGCGGGCTTCCGCCGCTTCCGTATTGCCCCAGGCGCTGAACAGCGGGCCGACGCCGCCGAACGTGCCGGCGCCGAAACTCAGGACGGGAACCTTCAGTCCCGATGCGCCAAGACGACGATAGTCCATGATGATCTCCTGATTGATCTTGATGTCAGAGGGCGCTGGACGCAGGCTCCAGCGCGATCGATTTGCGATCGAGCCGCAGGCTCCACAGCACGACGAGCACAGCAGCGAGCGGCATGAGCGCGGCGACGAGGGGGATCGCGCCAAGACCTGTTCCGAGGCCCGCGCCGTGATCGATCACCGCGCCGCCGACCCAGGCGCCCAGCGCATTGCCCAGGTTGAAGGCGGCGATGTTGAAGCTCGACGCCAGGCTCTGTCCGGCGCCTTCGGCCTTGCTCAGCACCCACATCTGCAAGGGTGCGACCGTGGCGAAGCCAGCTGCGCCGAGCAGCCCGACGAAGATGACGGCGGCGGGTTTGCTGTGCAGGGCGAAAGTCATCAGGCCAAGCACGACGGCCAGCACGACCAGCGTGCCGAGCACGGTGCGCACCACATGCCGGTCGGCAAGCTTGCCGCCGATGAGATTGCCGATGACGAGACCGCCGCCGAAGACGAGCAGGATCGGCGAGACGGCGCTGTCGGCAAAGCCGGTGATCTGGGTCAGAGCCGGGGCGATATAGGTGAAGACCGCGAAAACGCCGGCAAAGCCGAGCACCGTCGTCAGCAGGCCGAGCAGCACCGGGCGGCGGGCCATGGCCTTGAAATCGGCGCGCCAGTCGCCGGCCTCCGGCGTGGATTCATCCTTCGGCACCAGCAGGGCGAGCACGGCCATGGCGATGACGCCAATGAGGGTGACGGCCCAGAAGGTGGAGCGCCAGCCGAACTGCTGGCCGAGCCAGGTGCCGAAGGGAACGCCCAGGATATTGGCGACCGTCAGTCCGGTGAACATGATGGCGATGGCGGAGGCGCGGCGATCCGTCGGCACCAGACTGGTGGCGACCACCGAGCCGACGCCGAAGAAGGTGCCGTGGGCGAGCGCCGTGAGCACACGCGCCGCCATCAGGAAGCCATAGCTCGGCGCGATAGCGCAGGCCGCATTGCCGAGGGTGAAGATCACCATCAGGCCGATCAGGACGTTCTTGCGCGACCAGCGGCCGGACAGCGCGGTCAGGACCGGGGCGCCGGCGACGACGCCCAGCGCATACCCCGAGATGAGCAGACCGGCGGCGGCAACCGAGACGTTGAAATCGGCGCTGACCTCGAGCAGGAGGCCCATGATGACGAATTCGGTGACGCCGATGCCGAAAGCGCCGGCGGCGAGAGCATAAAGAGCGAAGGGCATGGAAGCGGCCGTGAGGAGAATGAATCGACGTCGGCTTGAAAATGGACCTCGCGGGTTTGTTGAGCTAGTCTGCCGGCAGGCACATCATCTGTGACTTCAATTCATCATGGCCAGGCTGGAAATCAATCGTTCGGGCGAGATGGAAGTGTTCGTCCGGGTCGTCGAGCAGGGCGGTTTTTCCGCCGCAGCGCGGACATTCCGGATGACGCCATCCGCCGTCAGCAAGCTGATCGCCCGGCTGGAATCCCGGCTTGGCGCGCGCCTGCTCAACCGCTCGACCCGGCAATTCCAGCTGACGGCGGAAGGCACGGCTTTTTACGAGCGCAGCCTGCGGATCCTCGCCGATCTGGAGGAGGCCGAGCGCGGCCTCGGCGCGGCGGAGACGCCCACCGGCCGCATCCGTCTCAACACCAGCGCCTCGTTCGGCACTCATATCCTGGCGCCGCTGGTGCCGGACTTTCTGGCGCTGCATCCCGGTGTGACCCTCAACATCATGCAGACCGACGAGGTGGTCGACCTGTTCGAGGAGCGCACCGATGTGGCTGTGCGCGCCGGGCCACTGAAAAACTCCAGGCTGGTGGCACGCAAGCTCGGCGCCACACCTATGGTGATCGTTGCCGCTCCCGCCTATCTGGCGCGCTTCGGCACGCCGGCCAGCGTCGCCGAACTCGAACGGCACAATCGCCTCGGCTTCTGCTACACCCGCGCCTCCGAGGGCTGGCCGCTCTTGCGCGGCGGTGAGACCGTGATGCTGCCGACTGTGGGCACCGTACAGGCGAGCGACGGCGAGGCGCTGCGCTATCTGGCGATCAGCGGCGCCGGCCTCACCCGCCTTGCCGCCTTCACGGTGCGCGAGGATATCCGCGCCGGCCGGCTGGTCGCCGTGCTCGAGGATTGCAATCCCGGCGACCGCGAGGATTTTCATGCGGTCTATCTGGGGCAGGGCGGCCCGCTGCCGGCACGCGTGCGCGTCCTGCTGGATTTCCTCGCCGAACGCGCGCGGGTGAGTTAAATGCGGGTCAGCAACAAGGGAGCGGCATGAGATGGCGAAGCCAAAATCCGTCACGATCTACGGCATCAAGAATTGCGACACGATGAAGAAGGCGCGCACCTGGCTCGACGATCACGGCGTCGCCTACGGCTTTCATGATTACAAGGCGGAAGGCATCACGCCCGGCGTGCTCGAAGGCTGGGCGCACAAGGTCGGCTGGGAAGTGCTGCTCAACCGCGCCGGCACGACCTTCCGCAAACTGCCGGAGAAGGACAGGGAAGGCATTACCGAAAAAAAGGCCATCGCGCTGATGGTGGCGCAGCCCTCGATGATCAAGCGGCCGGTGCTGGATGTGGACGGCAAGCTGCTGATCGGCTTCAAGCCGGATCAGTATGCGGCGGCCAAGATCGCTTAGTCAGACGAACGGGGTTCTGATTTCAACGTCAGCCGCTGGTTGGTTTCCGGCCGCGCGAAGTTGAATCCTTCAGGTAGCCGGCCGCGATATTTGCGCAACCGCTTAACGAGCGCCTCCGGTGCCTCGGCCATTTCCAGCGAATGGCGACGCGTCACGCTGATCTTAATGTCGTCGCCTTCCTTGAGGTGCAACGTTTTCACCATTGCGCGGGGGAGGCGCACGGCGAGGCTGTTTCCCCATTTGGTGATTCTCATGGCGGTTCCTGGGTGTTTTCGCGCTGGAGCATATCATAGGTGTCTTGCAGGCACACGGTAACAAAACCCAACAGAAGCCCTCATCCTTGTATGGGGGGTGTGTCAAGAAGAGGCGGATTGATTGGGTGCTTCAATTCATTGGCATCGGAGTCTTGTGGTCATAGGGTTGAAGAAG
>JARHVB010000053.1 GCA_029222685.1 Terripilifer ovatus
CATTCACCGACGGGGTTGAGGTCATCGCCAAGTCGAATGACCGTCAGCCCACAACCGCCGCCGCCTGACCGGCCCCGGCCGTCACCAAAATTTGGCGATAGCTCCTCTACATGGGCGACCACTCGGAATGCTACATGCGGAGCGATTGTGGCGAGATCGTCGCGCTGAGGCCGAACGGTACAGTTCATGCGGAGGACCATCCAGTAGCCATTCGGCTACCGCAAGACGCGGTGCGAATATGGCCATAGCGCGGCCTCAGGACGTTGCGGATAGATCGTGGGTCAGGCTGCTTACCGTTCAGAACATTGCCTGCACTGTACTGTTTGGCGTCGCGGCCCTTTTAATCCTTTATCCGATTGCACTTCTCATCTTAAACGGCTTCACCCTAAAAAACGGTGCCGGACAGACGCGGTTTGGATACGACCTATGGATGCAAACCTGGCGGCAGCCGGGCTTGCCGGCGGCGGTGCTCAACTCGTTCAAGGTGGTAGGCGCTTCCACGACCATCTCGCTGCCGGTCGCCCTTGTTCTAGCCTGGCTTGCCACACGAACGGACATGCCGGGCAAGAGCCTGTTGAGCGCCTGCTGCTGGATTGCGTTCTTCATGCCCGTATTGCCGGTGGTTCTCGGCTGGATTCTTCTGTTCGATCCGCATGCTGGAATCGTCAACAGATATCTTAAAGCCCAGTTTGGCGTGATCGAGCCTATTTTCAACATCTATTCATTCTGGGGCATTGTCTTTTGCCATCTCGTCACGAAATCCATCGCCGCGAAATACATTTTTCTCGTACCGGCTTTTCGCAACATCAGCGCCACCATCGAAGAATCGTCTCACATCGCAGACCCCGTTTAGGTTCTGTCGCATAAGCGAATAGCTTACCGGGCGGTGATCTGCTGTCCGGCAGCAAATCGCAAAGGCGGGCAGAGCTCAAGACTGCTTTGACTCAGCCATGGTGGCAATCAGCTCTGCCTAATGCCGAAGGCCCATCCGCTTCAGCCGAGGCAATACTTCGTCGATGAAATAGGGCAATTCCGACAGATAATTGATGAAGGAAAAGCCAATTCCATCGAAGCCTGCCTGGCTGATCTTTTCCAATCCATCGGCGACATCATCGGGAGAACCGATGAGCGGAAATCCCGACATTCCGTAGACAAGCGCGCGACGCAGCTTGTCGTACTGTTCGGGATCCTGCTCTCTATTCTCTCCTCGAAGCTGAAGAATGTAGTCCACGGCCTTCCAGTCTGCCGCTTCCGCGGTCCAGTATTTCTGAAAGTCCACGGCTTCTTTCCTTGTTGGTCGGCAGACCACCTCACCAACTGTGAACACTCCCAGCTCTCGACCATCGGATTGAGCGAGACGCTTCACGTCGGCAACTTCTGTTGCCGCCTTTTCAAGATTGGACATCGGAACCGCCGTGAAAAGAGCGTCGCAGTTTTTCAACGCGAAAGCTCTTCCGGTTTCGGACGCGCCGGCGCTCATGATCATCGGCCGGGTTCCGCCATATGGTTTCGGTTTGGCGCGGACTTTTTTCAGGCTGAAGAATTTGCCCTCGATGTCGTAGTCATCATCGGGGCCCCACATCTGCTTGACGGCGTTCAACCATTCCTGGCCGTATTCATATCGTGTTGCGACGTCTCCTTTTGAGACGCCGAACATTTCAAACTCGCCTTCATTCCAGCCGACGACAACGTTGAGACCGAAGCGGCCTCTGCCAATCGTGTCTGCCGTCACAAATTCCTTTGCGGCAATGATCGGATGAATAAGCGGCGCATGCACGGTGCCGAAGACTGTCATCCTCTTCGTGGCGCCGAGCAGGCCTGCAGCCCATGTCACCGTTTCGAACGTTGTGCCTTGAAAGTCCGTGTCGCCGCCATACCCTTTCCATCTGCCGATCGGCAGCATGAAATCAATTCCGGCTTCATCAGCCATGATTGCCATCTGCAGGCAGCTCTCCCAATCGGCCATCCATCGGTCGGAGAGCGTCGTCACAGCGCGACCTGAAGAGCAGTTGGCTCCGAAGATACCGAGTTTCAGTTTGTTGTTGTTATACATCGACAGGCGCTGTTGCATGACGTTTGGAAACCTCCCGGAGCCGCGATCTTTAGGATTGATGTCGAGGCATTTTGGCTATTAGAACGCGCAATGGTGCTATTTACAATATTTTTGAAATCGATAGACTCACTGCAAGCCGTCGACTTTTCAAAGCGGCACATAAGGGGAGGAAGCTATGCGCCGTTTACCGGTAATGGCCATCTTTTTGATTGCGCTGAGTTCTGGCGCCCGAGCGGCCGAATTTACGGTCGGCATGGTCATGCCGATGACGGGAGGCGGAGCGGAAACCGGCAAGGAAAATGTCGCAAGCGCAAAAGCGGCCGTGGCGCTGGTCAATCAGCGTGGCGGCATCGGCGGGATGAAGGCGGTGATTTCGATCTGCGATTCGCAATCGATGGAACAACAAGCCGTGCTCTGCGCCCGCCGGTTGATCTCCGAAAAAGCAAATATGATTCTTGGAGCCGCCAGCACGCCGCAGACGTTGGCGATTACGCCGGCGATCACCTCCGGCGGTATTCCGCTGTTCTCGATTGCGGCGGGTATTACCGTCTATCGCCCGGTGAAGAAATGGGTGTTCAAGGCGATCCAGGCCAATGAAGATGCGGTTTCGGCAAATGTCGAGTATTTCAAGCAGAAGAATTTGAAGCGCATCGCGATTATTCGCGACAATGGACCTTTTGGCGCCGATGTCGCCGATCAGTTCAAGGCAGTTGCAGCCAAAGGCGGATTTGAAATCATTGCCGATGAATCCTATGCGCCCACCGATTTCGACATGACGCCGCAAATCTCGCGTGTTCGCTCATTGAAGCCAGATGCGATCATTGCTTATTCTCTCACCCACCCGATCGCCGCTGCGATCGTGAAGAAAATTACGCAGTTGGGCATTGAAGCACCGGTGTTCGTCAGCGCCAACATGCAGAATATGGCGTTTGTGAAGCTGGTCGGAGATGCTGCATCGCAGGTCGTGTTCATCGGTCAGAAGGTGGCTCTCTCTGAACTGTCGAAAGACGATCCGCTGTTTGATAATATTTCGCAGTTCCGGAAGGAATTCATGCAGATCAGCGGCGGTGAGGAACCGAATTCGCTTTCGCCGAATGCTGCCGATCCGCTCCTGCTGGTGCAAGCCGCTGCAAAGGACCTCGGTGAAAAAGCGCTCCAGCCAGCAGCGCTGCTCTCGGCCCTGGAAGCTCTGAAAGATGCCAAGGGCGTGCAGGGCATATGGTCCTTCTCGCCTGAGAGCCATGAGTCCTCATTGAAGGCGGGTGCCGCTGCCATTCGTTACGTGAACGGCAAGTGGCAGGCGGCGCAGTGATTTTTGACTTTTCGAATGTCGGCCAAATTATTTTCTCCGGGCTGTCGAATGGAACGTTATACGCATTCATCGGCTTGGGTTTTGGTCTTGTAAGTCGCAGCACCGGCATCATCAATTTCGCGCAGGGCGAATTTGTGATGCTGGGCGCGATGCTGACGGCGACGTTGACCCAATTCGGGTTACCGGTGCTGCTGGCTGCGGCAATTGCAGTCGCGATCACAACGCTTATCAGCGCGATCTTCTACAAGCTCGCGATAGAGCCTGCACGAAATGCCACGATCGCCCAACTCGTTCTGATCACGATCGGTCTATCTATTCTGCTGCGGGGCGCAGCAACCACAATTTGGGGCGCCGCGCCGATCCCTGTTCCCGGCTTCTCGGGCGACCGGCCGATTTCAGTGCTCGGCATCAGCGTGCTTCCCCAGGAGATATGGCTTAGCTGCATTCTGGTGGTTGTTGCTTTTGGTATCGCGTGGCTGTTCCAGCGAACGACCATCGGACTTGCGATGCGCGCGGGCGCGTCCAATCCTCTTGGTGCGGCATTCCTTGGAATAGACCACCGCCGGCTTGGCTTCTATGCCTTTATCCTTGCCGGTGCTCTTGGTGGCATCGGCGGCGCTGCGTGGAGCCCGCTCTCGTTTGCACAGGTGGATATTGGTCTGGCCTTAGGACTGAAGGGCTTTATTGCTGCGGCGATCGGCGGCTTCTCGCGCACCTATGGGCCGATCGGCGGCGGCATTCTGCTGGGGTTGATGGAGGCGCTCGGTGCGGGATTCATCTCGTCCGCCTATCAGGATCTCATCACCTATGGTGTGTTGCTGATCGTCTTGATCTATTGGCCGCAAGGCCTGTTCGGTGGGCAGCTTCCTAACGCGCACGAAGCGGTAACCGAGCTGCTATCGTCAGCCAAGCCAAGCCCGACTACGATCGTTAGTGCTGACATGTACAAGATGATCGCTTTGGCCGGCGTTCTCGTCGCTGCCGGCTTCAGCTTGCAGGGCGTATGGCTGACGAGCGCAATCTTCGCCATTATCCTGGCCATCGTCGTGATTGGACTTGTGCTCCTTACGGGCTATTGCGGGCAGCTTTCGCTGGGGCAAGGTGCCTTCATGATGCTGGGCGCCTATTCAAGCGGTTATCTGACCTTGCAATGGAGGCTGTATCCGCTGCTGGCGATGGCTGTCGGCGTCATCCTTTCGATCATTGTCGCGCTCGTTCTGGGGCGGGCCCTATTCAAGCTGAGCGGCTACTATCTTTCGATGGCAAGCCTTGCGTTGCTGATGATTGGACTGACCCTGGCCAGAGAACTGGTATCCATCACCGGAGGTGCGAATGGCCTGGCCGGGATTGAGCCTATCACTCTCTTTGGCTGGAGCTTCTCCGACGATCGCAGCTTTTACGCTCTCGCGAGTGTGGTCCTCATCGGGGTGCTTGGCATTGCGCTCAGCGTTACGCGCTCCCGCATAGGGCGCTCGATGCTTGCTGTTCGATCGAGCCCATCTGCCGCCCAGGCAAGCGGTGTCGATGTCGGCCGGCTGAAAGCACAGGCATTTGCGTTCAGCGCGGCTGTCGCCAGCGTCGCCGGCAGCCTTTATGTTCACTATCTTGGAATAGCGAATCCGATTCCGTTTGGTGTCGATGCGACGATCATGCAACTGACGGCTTTGACGCTCGGCGGGCTGTTGTCGCTCTGGGGCGCAGTCATGGGTTCTGCCGTCGTGACGGCCATCCCAACCTTAATACTGTTCTTCGGCGGGTCGGCCGCCAACCAGATTGTTGCCGGTCTGCAATACCTTACATTTGGTGTCCTGCTTATCGTGATTGTGGTTTTTCAATCCCGCGAGACGCCCAAGCCAGTGGTTGCCGTATCACGACTGTTCGAGAACAGGTTCGGTCATCGCAAAGCGAAGGTCCTCTGATGCAGGATACGCTTGAGGTCGAGGGACTGACGGTGCGGTTTGGCGGACTTGTCGCCGTCAATGACGTTTCTTTCAAAATTGGCGCTAACGAAATCGTCGGTCTGATAGGACCAAATGGCGCCGGAAAAACGACGATTTTCAATTCAATCTGCGGTGTTACCCAGACGGCGGCCGGTTTAATCAATTTGGGTTCGGAATCGCTGGTGGGCAAGACGAACGCGCAGATCGCATCCCTGGGAGTTTCCAGGACGTTCCAGAACGTGCGCCTCTTTGCTGAACTGTCTGTCAGAGATAATATCATTATGGGCGCTTATCGCACCCATAAATGCGGATTCGTGTCTTCGGCGCTGCGGTCACCTCAACACGCGAAGATTGAGAAGGAATCTGGCGAAGTCGCCGATCATTGGATCGACCGGCTAGGACTTCGCAATTTCGCCGATAGGTCCGCGGCATCGTTACCGTTGGGCATTCAGCGTGTTGTGGAAGTCGCCCGCGCCATGGCCGGCGCTCCCAAGCTTGTCCTGCTCGATGAGCCCGCGGCGGGTCTTAATGCGATCGAGAAGGAGCGGCTGGCCGCAATCGTCAAGCAGATCGCCGTCGAGAAATGCGCCGTGCTTGTTGTCGAGCATGACATGACCATGGTCATGCCGCTGGTGGACAGGCTGATCGTCATCAATTTCGGCTTCAAGATTGCAGACGGAGCGGTCGCTGACGTTAGTCGTTCCGCTGTGGTACAGGAGGCTTATCTCGGTGTCTGAGCCAATGCTGAAGGTCACGGATCTTCATGCTGGATATGGCGCCATCAAGGCGCTGAAAGGCGTCAGCCTTTCCGTGGAGGCCGGCGAGTTCGTCGCCATTCTCGGGCCGAATGGCGCCGGGAAGTCAACGCTCATGAAGGCGGTTCTGGGCGTGCTCAAGTTCAGCACCGGTTCCATCAGGTTCAAGGGCGAGGAGCTTGCGTCGACGACCACTGTCGAGCGCATCCGACGTGGACTTGGCGTGATTCCCGAAGGGCGTCAATTGTTCGCCGAGATGAGCGTTCGAGAGAATCTAGTGCTGGGCGCCTACGCCCAGCTTGGCGTCACAATACCCTCGTCTATCGAAGAGAAGATGGCGGAGGTGTTTGACCTGTTTCCGCGTCTACGCGAACGGCGTCAGCAGGCTGCGGGTACATTGTCCGGCGGCGAGGCGCAGATGCTTGCGATTGCGAGGGCGTTGATGGCCAGTCCGACGATGCTAATATGCGATGAGCCATCTGTCGGTTTGTCGCCGAAGTTCGTTAGGGACCTGCTGGCGATCCTGCAAAGCTTGAGAGGGCGGGGCATTACGATTGTCCTCGCCGATCAAAATGCGATCGCTTCTCTCAGGGTGGCGGATCGAGGCTACATCCTGGATACCGGAAAGGTCGTTGCAACTGGATATTCCAAGGCATTAATGGAAGATCCCGCGCTACGAGCGGCATACTTGGGGATTCAAGGCACTCTTTAATTTCGTCGGGCACACTTAGCGCGATCAGGAATGTGGATCGTGTCGGTAGAAGGACGGTAGAAGGTGCGGATTCCGACGAAGCCGGCCATGCATTCCAATCGGAAGCCGGCCACCTATTCCAATATGAAGCCGGCCAGGATTCCGATTTGATGCCGGCCACCCTTGCTTGCTTCCACAGGTCGCGGTCAATGATGTTTTATCTGTCGGTTCAGGTCAAGCGGAGCGTCCGCTTTACACCTTTTTCTCTGGCGCGGGTTTCGGCGGGGCTGCCCGCTTTCGCAGGCTTTCGCCGCTGAGCTCGATCCGGTAGGCGTTGTGAACGACGCGGTCGAGGATGGCGTCGGCGAGCGTCGGGATTCCGATCATGTCGTGCCAGCGATCGACGGGAACCTGGCTGGTGATGATGAGCGAGCCCTTGTCGTAGCGGTCCTCGATGATTTCGAGGAGATCGCGGGCCTGCTCGGGCGTCAGGGATTCGGGCCCCCAATCGTCGAGGATCAGCAGTTTTGCGCGCGCGAAGGAGCGCAGCAGCCGGCCATAGCGCGCGTCGCCGTGGGCGATGGCGAGGTCGGCGAAGAGCCGGGGCATGCGCGTGTAGAGAACCGACATGTTTTCCCGGCAGGCCTTTTGCCCGAGCGCGCAGGCGAGCCAGCTTTTGCCCAGACCGCTGGCTCCCGTGATGAGCAGGTTGCGGCGCTCGGCGATCCAGTCGCAGGCGCCAAGCTTGAGGAACAGCGCGCGGTCGAGCCCGCGCGGACTTTGATAATTGACGTCCTCGACGGCGGCGGCATGGCGCAGGCGCGCCGCCCGCGCGCGCGTTTCGAACTGCTTTTGCCGGCGCAGCGTGAGTTCGTATTCGAGCAGCAGCCCAAGCCATTCGGCGTGGTCGAGGCCGCGCGCTTCGGGCTTGTGTTCGAGTTCCTTAAATCCTTTCGCCAGGCCGTGAAGGCCGAGCGTGTGCAAAAGTTCCAGTGTCGGATGGGCAAGCATGATGTTTTCCCTTCAGTGGTAGTAGCCGGGGCCGCGTAGATTGGCGTGATCGAAGAGGGTTGATTGAGCGCCGTCTTTGGCGGCGGGTTTTCCGCGCTTGCTGGCGAGCAAGGAGGAGATCGCGTTGCTGGCGAGCGCGCCGAGTTCGAGCGCGCGGGCCGACACGGTTTCGGCGCGTTCTGGATCGACGCCGCGATAAAGCTTGAGGATGCCAAGGCAGGTGCGAAAACCCTGTTCGGGATGTTTGCGGCTGGCGAGCACGGCGGCGATCAGCCCTTCGGTGTTAGGCCCGACCTTGCTGGCCCAACGGCGGAATCTTTCGGGCGTCCAGTCGGCGTAATGGCGGTGAGACGCGGGCATGTGATCGGGATCGGTGCCGTGCCGCGCGCCCAAGTAGCGGCGCTGGTGAACGCCGACGCGCGCGCCGCGATGGAAGATTTCGATCATGCGCGCGGTGACGCGCACATCGACTTCCGCGCGGATCAACGTGTAGGGAACCGAATAGAGGAAGTCGTGGACCCCTATGTGATAATCCAGATTGACGCGGGCGCGCCGCCATTCCGCGAACTCCCAGTCATCGGCGGGCAATCTTTGCAGCGCGGCGCGCTCGATCTGTTCGAACAGTTCACGGCGGCTGACACCGAGCTTGCGCATCGGACGTTCGTTCATGCGCTGCATGGCGAGTGCGATGGCCGCGTTGCATTCAGCCAGCGAGAAGAAGGTTTGTTGGCGCAAGCGCCCGAGAATCCAGCTTTGCGCGAAGCGCACGCCGGCCTCCACCTTCGCCTTGTCACGCGGCTTGTAGGGACGCGCCGGCAAAACGCCGATGGAATAATGCGCGGCCATCGCGCCATAGGTGCGGTTGATCTCGGGGTCGTAAAACGACGCCTTGTTGACGCCGCTCTTCAGATTGTCGGGAACAAGCAAGCGCGGCGCGCCGCCGAAAAAACGGAACATGCGCACATGCGCGCCCGTCCAGTCGGCGAGCTGCTGCGTCCACGTCGCTTCCGCGTAGGTCAGATTGGAAGCCCCGAGCACGGCGACGAAAATCTCGGCTTCCCTGATCTCGCCCGTGCCCGGATCAACAATGCCGATCCGCTTGCCCGAATAATCGACGAAGACCTTGTCGCCAGCGACATGGTTCTGGCGCATCACCGGCGTCAGCCGCCGCTCAAAGCCGCGCAGCAGATCGCAGAACCGGCTGTAGCCATAGCCACCCGGATGCGCCTCCCGATATTCCTCCCACAGGATTGTCATGCTGACGCCGGGGCGCTTCAGCTCGCGCGCCAGCGCCGCCCAGTCCGGCTCCACCCGCCGACGCTGGCCAGGCGCAATCCCCGCCCGTCCGAACAACCGCAGTTCCAGAACTTCATCGGTTGCCTCTTCCGGCAAGGGCCATTCCAGCCCCGCCGACGCAGCCCGCTTCAGATTGTCCTGGATCGTGCTGCGCGCCACGCCCAGCAGCCGTCCAATCTCCCGCGCGCTCACCCCGTCATGGTGAAGCCGCAACAAATATCGCAATTGCCGCATCGTCAGTTCCCGTTTCGCAGGCATCCCGTTCTCCTCATCGACCATCGATGAGCGGGAGTGCCTCAGGTGCTGACCCGAGGGGAACAAACAGCGAGCCGGATACCGGCCCAGGTGGCCGGCTTCAAATCGGAACGGTGGCCGGCTTCAGTTCGGAATGGTGGCCGACTTCAAATCGGAATCGGTGGCCGGATTGAATCGGAATTCGCACATCGGTGCATGATGCTCAGTATCAGGCAGAGATTTTCCGCCTAATCCAATCGCAATTGATGCGTCATCCGACCAAATAATCGCGACAGGCGCTGTTCCTGTAGGCTCGCTTGATAAAGATCCGGCCGTGATTTTTGCCAGCTTCGGGCGGACGAAATAAGATCACTCCAGCGAAGGCTCCGCGCTTTATGTGCGGCTCACTCGCCGCCGCTGAGGGCTACGCATCGCTCAGCAATAATGGCGATCACCTTGTCTCGCGCTGCATTTGCCGCTTCAGATTGACCTGCGAATACCGGCAAGCGCAGCGTCTTGGCGTGCTCAGCGAGTCGTCCGGCGACTTCGCCGATCGCGGCTTCGGCGTCGCCGGCTGTCAGTCCGATCGTGCGGGCCAGCGCGAGGAAGTCGTAGCGCGTCAGCCGGTCATCCTTGCCGTTCAGCTTCAGGGCCATTCTGTCTCCGCCAAGGCCCGGAAAGACGCGTGTGGTGACGGCGTCGTAAAGCGGTGCGAAACGCACAGTTGTGAAAGCCTTGGCACCAGCCTCAGCCGTCTTGAGCATCGCCAGGTTTTTCAGGTGCATATCGCCATCGGCAATCAACCAGGCGAAGACTGCGCGGCGGAACAGGATGTCGAGATCGGCGACCGGATCGGTCGAAAGCGGTCGCATACCCCGCGCCATGCGCTCGATCGTGCCATCATATTTCGCTGCGGCGGGAAGGTCCAGGATCGAGCAGAAGTCCTCCATCGCCAGACGGCGGTCGTCCTTGGGGCCGTGGCGGATATCGAACCGCTCGACGACCAACGCTGGGGCCATGCCGCCGGGCATCTCGATCAGGGCCCCGTCGGGCACCTCGAACCCGGCGGCGCGCCCAAGCTCCAGGCACAGCCATTCCACAATTGGCAGAACCTCGAAGCCTGCCGTCCCTGCAGGCTTGAGAATGTGGGTGAAGGGCTGGTCGATGGCCGGGACGAGAGCGCCATCCGGCGTCAGGCTCATCGGCGCCTTGATCTGGACGCCCGACAGGCGTGGTGTTTCGGCGCGCGCGAAGATGCGCGCCAGGTTCTGCTCGAAGGTCTCCTCGATCTCGCCGCGCGCCGGTCCGGCATACACGCCCGTGAAGCGGCCGGCGTCGAGGAAGCTGGCGAGTGTGGTGGTGAGCACATCGGCAGGCAGTGTCGCCAGTTCGTCGCGGTCCTCGACAATGACGATGTTGGACATATAGCGCCGACCGCGCCGTAGCGCTTCGCGTTCGTCGCGCTCATGGAGAACCTGGGCAAGCCAGCCCTCCGGCAACAGCGACTCGATGAACGCCGGCAGCTTGCCTGGCGTCGTCTCGCGCACCAGCGCCGGACCAACCCGTCTCTGAGCCTTCCAGCGCCATTCGAAACCATCATGGGTCAGGCGGCCCAGAGGTTCGCCATGCCAGGCGACCATAAGATCGAGCGCTGCCTTGTTGACGGGGACCTTGGCCGCGCCGGGTTGCGCCAACAGGAAGCGTTCGGCGCCCTCCCCCTCGCGGTACCATTCATTCTCACGCGCCAGCGCCCAGACGGCGTCAGCCGCCGCTCGTGGCGTTCCATGCTCCTCCACCAACCGGGCGGCCATCTGAGCGCGCATTTCGGTGGTGACGGCGCTGGCGTGTTCGCTTCTGAGGCGAAATGCTTCAAGGAAGCGTTGGCGTGGCGACGACGCGGCGACGCGCAGCTCTCCCAGATCGTCGCCAATCACCGCGATCGCCGTCGAAGGGTGCGCCGGGGCTTGGTTCTGAACGATCTCGAGCGTGCGCAAGCGCGTGCGCTGGTTGCGGCGACCACTGATGAACAGGCGCCCGTCTGGCGTGGGCGCGAGCAGAACCGCGCTCGCGGACGAGAGATAGGCGTTGGGATAGAGGTAATGGGCGATACGGACGGCATGGCCCAGGATGGTTGCCTCAGCGTCACCATCATGATCAACATAGACGCCCCGGACGAGCTGGATCAGCTCTCCGGCCTGCGCGCGCTGATGCGCCCGCTTGGCATCGATCGTTTCTCCCACCAGATAGATAGCCACAGGATTATCCCGCATTTCAGATGCGCGTTAATCGCACATTTCGGGGCAGTCAGTCAAGAATTATCACGCATCTGAAATGCGGGATAATACTCGTCTTCTCGTTAGCTATCGGCGGTCAGCGCCACAAGGTAGGGCCAAATCACCGTAGCGACCGCCCCACGCCCGGCGTGTCTGGCAATCGCGTCCGGGGTTGCCTTGCGCTGGCGCAGCGCTTCCTGAAGACCTTCGATCGCCACGGACAGGCCGATCTTGTTCCGATATCGGAAGCAGTCGGCGATCGTCTTCGCAACCCCGAAGACTTTGACGGAAACCCCTTCGACGAGATGGGTTTCGACGCCCGCACTGAGCAGGCTCTCGGTGAAACGAACGACGCGAATGGGCGTACTGTCGGGATTCGGAGACCAGTCCTTCTGGCCAATGGCCAGCCATATCTGGCTTGGGAGCTGATCGGTCAGACCATGGAATGGGAGGGCGGAAACGAGACAGACGACGCCCTTGGGAACACGTTTGGCGACCTCGGCCAGGCTGTGATGGGCGTCGAGCGGCGCGTCGGGAAGCTGGTAGAGGCCACGCGTGAGCCGGAGCACCTCCCCATCCCGCTCCATGCGGCTCATTGTGGCCGCCGTCACCCCGGCCTCCCGAAGTTCCGCCAGACGCGCCATTCCGCGCGCTGTCAGCACGGCACGGGCGATTTGGCGTTGAGAGGCGGGCTCGCGCATTGATATAAAAACTCGGAACTAAGGGCCTACATGTTTGATCTCGGACTTTAATGGTGCGATTTTTTAGGATGCACTATGGGCCAGGTTCTACACAAGCGGGCCACAACGACGGAGGCAACCCGTCGAGCAATCCAAAATAGTTCGGAGAGCTTGAGGAAGCTGGCGGAGCGTTATGGAATCGATCCGAAGACGGTCGCCAAGTGGAAAAAGCGATCGTCGGTTTCTGACCTCCCGACAGGTCCGAAAGTGGCTCGATCGACCGTTCTCTCGCTGGAGGAGGAAGCGGTGATCGTTGCATTCCGGCGGCACACGCTTTTGCCGCTCGACGATTGCCTCTATGCGCTCCAACCGACCATCAAGCACCTGACGCGCTCTTCATTGCATCGTTGTTTGCTGCGCCATGGCATAAGCCGCCTGGAGATCGCCGGAGAGAAAAAGCCCATCAAGAAGAAGCCGTTTAAGTCTTATCCGATTGGCTATTTTCATATCGACCTCGCCGAGGTCCAGACCGCTCAGGGAAAGCTTTATCTATTTGTTGCGATTGATAGGATATCGAAAATCGCTTTCACCGAGCTGCATGATAAATCGGGTAAGAAATTGGTGGCGCAGTTCCTGCGCAATCTTGTTGAGACCGTTGCCTACAAGATCCACATCGTTCTGACCGACAACGGGATCCAATTCACCAACCGCAAGCGCGACTACAAAGCCACCGAACACATTTTCGATCAGGTCTGCCGCGAGCACAACATTCAACATCGACTGACAAGGCTAAACCATCCCTGGACCAACGGACAGGTCGAACGGATGAATCGTACGGTCAAAGACGCGACGGTCAAAGCCTATCACTATGACGACCATGATCAGCTTCGCCGCCACCTCAGCAACTTCGTCGATGCCTATAATTTTGCGCGAAGGCTCAAAACACTCAAAGGCCTCACCCCTTACGAGTTCGTCTGCAAATCGTGGACAGCGGAGCCCGAAAGATTCAGAATAAGCCCGCTCCATAAAATGATGGGACCAAACACCTACAGTCCGAGGATTTGTATCACACATCGACGATAGAAGGTAGCATTCCAACTGCGGACTCCGCATAATCTTGCGCTCCGCATAACGCCGCACTGGGGTATCCATTTAACCGGAGTTTGGGATTTGCCTCCACGGGCGGCCCGGCGAAGGTCGCTCCAAGCTGGGCGGATGTCCGCGTTGTCTCGGCGGCTTTGGCGGAACAGCCTTTGGGCTCGGGCTCATAACGAGGTCTTGGTAACGAATTGGCCCATGCGCGACAGCAAGCTCCAAGACTCGGTAGAACAGCATCCCTCTGCTACGTGAGCGGCGGCGGTTGAAGCGAAATGCGAACTCGTCCAGGTAGCTGGGCAAGTGTGCGGTATCCACCGCTCCCTGGTGCGTGCCGAGCAGCCATCGTTTTGCAAGGGACGCTATCCGATGCACGCCTGGCAGAAGTTCTCCGGGGTCCTCGCCTCGCGTTGATGCGGCCCGCTGACTGCGTCGGTCATGCATGTAGCCATTCTTCTCCAATCCCCGGTAACCCTGCCAGGCATCGGTGATGACTGTCGCCCCCGGTTCGACGTTATCCAACACGAAGGAGTGAAGCGATTCTGAGGAGGCATCCGCCACAGGCGCCATTCGGCAGCGCCCGAATCCCTTCGGCTCCAGGATCTCGATCGCGATACACGTCAGGACCTTCTTCCCTTTGGCGCGGCCTCCCGAAAGTCCAGATTCTTTGCCTCCGATGTAGGTTTCGTCCACCTCCACCTTCCCGCAAAGGCGCTCCCGCTCGGGGCGAATCAATACAGACCGCAGGCGATGAAGGATCGCCCACACTGTCTGGTAGGAGCCGATCTCCAGGGTGCGCTTCAAACTCAGCGCCGAGACCCCGTCTTTGCCGACTGCAAAATGCCAACAGACCGAAAACCAAACCGTAAGGGGAGTACGGGTCCGGTCAAAGATAGTGCCCGCCATCACCGATGTGCGGTTACCGCATCCAGTACACATGAACCTGCCATCCCCAAGCCGCCATCCTCCCGGATGACCACAGGATGGGCAGACGAAGCCGCAAGGCCATCGTAGCCATTCCAGGTAGTCCAGGCAGTCTGCATCAGTCGGGAACCAAGCCTGAAATTCTCCAAGCGACTTAGGGTAGTGGGTGCTGGCGCGGGGGCGTTCCATTGCCCCAGCCTACGCGCAACTCCGGTTAAATGGATACCCCAGAGCGCGCAAATGGGGTGCGGGCAGACCAAGCAGAACAGAAAGATCAAGCTCCGCAAGACCGGGTTCTGTCGCATCGCCGAATCCGATGTCGATCAGGACTCTCACCCGCGCATTTTCGACCGTCGCATTCAGTTTGAGGCGCAGCCCGCCATACTCGAAATCGTCGCGATTGCGATCGACCGTCAGGCTGTCCTGATCAAAGACTACGCCGTCGTCACAGACGACGCCGCAGATGTCACGGAACACGCCGATCATCGCGTCGGGATCGGGGTCGCCGAACCCAAGGAGATCAAGATCGCGCGTCGGCCGCAACGGATCATTGAACCAGGTCGTCAACAGCATCGCACCTTTCAGCACAAAGCGCTCACGATGGGCGGTCGTGCTGAGGCGATAGAGAAGCCGTTCCAGCACGTAGCGGGTCAGCAGGAGGTCGAAGAGCTGGCCTCGTTCGCGTGACAGATTGAGCAGGCGCGCACGCACGGAGGCGGCAATATTGTGAGGCGCTTTAGGCATTGGCCGTCATCGCCTCCAGATAGGGCTGGACGATTTTCCATATGCCGGCCTCTTCCGCATAGCGGGCAATGTTGGCCGGGGTGGCTTTGCGCTGCCGGAGCGCCTCGCGCATTCCTTCAAGCGCGCGGTTCAGACCTGGGCTTTGGCGGTAACGGACGCCCTCGCTCTGGCGATAGCGAAACATGTCGACAATGGTTTTTGCCGGATTGGTGATGCGCACCGTCACACCGTCGATGAGATGCGTGTCGTTGCCGGAATTCAGCAGCCTGGCGCTGAAGCGGACGATTTCCAGGGGCAGATGTGTCGCGTTTGGTTTCCAGTCGCGCGAATTGATCGCTATCCACACGCGCGACGGAATGGCGTCCGTCAGCTCGTGGAAAGCGAGGGCGGAGACAAGACAGATGACGCCCTTTGGGACGAGCTTCGCCGCCTCGGCAAGGCTGTGGTGCGTGTCCCTGACGGCATCGGGGAGCCGGTAGACCCCACGACTGAGCTTGACGAGCAGGCCCGCCTTCTCCATCCGCGATATGGTGGTCGCCGCCACGCCTGCCTGATTGAATTCGGCGAGACGCACCATCCCCTTCTGCCGAAGCAGATTAAGGGCTTGATCTTGCTGACGGATAGCTGCGGATGCCATGCCGCCAATATGTTACATTTCCTTGCATATGTCAAGTCTATATACAAGGATTTGTAACATTGTCGAAAACATCGATCCGGCCCCGCTTACGCGCGGGGGAAGAAGCCGGACAAGATGGCCTCCGATAGCAGCAGCGAAAGTGAAGGCGATTCACTCATTGTGAATTGGCCTTGCATTGCCTGACAAACTGTTGGACGCAGGCTTTGCCCTAGGAGGTCGGCTCAGCGTCGAGTTTCCGGTCGTCCGAGCGAATTGGCTCATAATCTGTGCAAACATACTCAAGATGGGATCCCGGCAGACTGAGCCCCCAGCGTCGTGCTATAAAAAATTCGAGCGCTTGTCGGGTTTCGACGCAGAGCAATTCGCCGTCGAAGCCGTATTCGCGTCGAACAGCCTCGGCCTGTTGTTCGCTTAATGTCGACTTCGGTTTGAGCCACACACGAGCCCGCGTTTGCCACTCTTGATCGGGCGGTAGCTGTTCAGTGCTGGGTCGTCGCTCGAAAGGGCGGCCGTGGATGCGGATCGGAAGATAGTTTCGATATCTTTTGTGTTTGTAGCTAAAGGCTCGAACGTAGACGCTCTCCCCGTCCGATAGGAAATACCGGGGTGCAATCCATTGACCACCATCTTCACCAGAGGTCATGGACGTGTAGCGGAGGTACACATCCTCGTGGGCGACCGACGCTTGGTAGAGTCGAGCGACGATCTCTTCGTCTGCTCGCCGCTCGGGCAGAGGCAGGACGTTTGCTAGACCAGCCTGGCTCTCGAGAAAAACGTCTTGGAATGCCTCCGCAATCTGAGTGGGCGCAAGTGACCGGTGGGAAGGCGTCGCAAAGTAGGCGCGCCGCACGGGATCATATGTGGGGGCGTTCTTCCCTGTTCGCTCGAGATAAAGCCGGAAATCTAGGGCGGCCTGGGCCTGCGAGATCGCAAAGCGTTCTATGAGATCGCGTCGATTGGCCATGCCTCGCCACGTCATACAACGGTCGAGAAAGATTAGTCGCTCGCGCTGGGCATGTTTGAGATCGTCAAATGTCATCGCCCGGCGAATCTAACTTGACTCCCGGGCTCTCGTCCATCTAATAATTACACGTCTAAATTTTATATGGTCACTTTGCGATGAAAATCCTGCACACGGCCGACCTCCATCTCGGCCGCCAATTTAACGGACTTGCGTTGGACGCCGATCATCAGACGGTTCTCGATCAAATCGTCGATGCTACCCTCTCGCATAAGCCAGATGTGTTGATCATCGCCGGTGATATCTTCGACAGGGCATCTCCTCCCGCGACCGCCGTGCGGCAGTTCAACGAGTTCGTGACCAGAATCGCGCAGGAGTCGGCTGCGGCCCTTGTGATGATCGCTGGAAATCATGACTCCGGTGATCGCATCGGCGCGATGTCCATTATGACCGACCGCCGGCGTGCGCTAATCCGCGGCCCACTTCACCCAGACGAAACTCCCTTGATTCTGAACGATGTGCACGGACCGGTTGCGATCTCTGCCCTACCTTTCGCTTATGAATATGCGGCACGCGAGTGCTATCAAGACGAGACGATCGCACAGCCGGAACATGTAATCCGTGCGCAAATTGCTTCTGCGCGGCGCCATCTGCCAGATGGCGCTCGGTGGGTCATCGTCTCACATGCTTTCGTCGCCGGTGTGCGGACAAGTGAAGGTGAGCGTTCCCTCGTCCGAGCTGGAGGGATCGAGGCTGTGTCGCCGAGAGTCTTCGAGGGCGCGCATTATGTTGCGCTTGGTCACATCCATCGGCCGCAAACCGCTGGGGCCAACCACATCCGGTATTCGGGCGCGCCGCTCGCGTTCGGGTTCGACGAAGCCGGTGATGAAAAGTCGATGTGCATCGTTGATTTGGGCCCGGACGGTATCGCAGAGATCGAGACGATCCCATTTGTCCCGCTTCGGTCCGCTCGTGTGTTGCGCGGGCTGTTGGACGATCTCCTCAATGCGGCTCCTTCGGACGACATTATCAAGGTGGTCCTTACAGATGAAACTCCGCGGATCGACCCAATGAAGCGGTTACGCGAAATCTATCCAAATGCTTGCCAACTCACTTATTCCCGCGACGACCGGACCGTTAGTGCGACGTTGTCACAGATCGTCGAGTCAAAAGCTGCGCGACCGATTGACGTCATCGGAGATTTTCTTCTCCAAGTTCGCGGCAACGGCCTGGACAGCTCCGAACTTCCGTTAGTTGCTTCTGCGTTGCATGAACTTAAGCAGCAGGAGACGGCCGCATGAGACCGATCAGACTGACGATGCAAGCGTTCGGGCCGTACGGCGGGCGGGAAGTAGTTGATTTTCGCGACGCAATGGCCGCCGGATTGTTCGGCATCTACGGCCAAACCGGGTCTGGCAAATCCACGATTTTCGCAGCAATGCATTTCGCACTGTTTGGGGAAGCGACGAAATCCGATCAGGAACCAGCCTCATTTCGGTCGGACCATGCGGATCCAGCTTTGCCGACAGAAGTCGAGTTTGTTTTCGATGTTGGCCCGAAGCGGTTTGTTGTGCGCCGTCGTCCCGACCAGACGCGCCCAAAGCATCGGGGCACAGGCGACACCCGTGATCCCCATGAAGCTTGGATTTTCGACGCCAGTGGAATGCAGCTAGACACAATAACGGACGCGAATTCCGGCCGCGTGATGGCCGAACGCAAAACGGGCGCAGTCCACGAAGCTGTAATTGATCTCTTAGGCTACGGTTCAGAACAGTTTCGGCAAATCGTCCTCCTCCCGCAAGGGAAGTTTGAAACGTTCCTCACTGCCAAGACCGAACACCGCTTGGCGATCTTACGTGAGCTCTTCGACGTATCGCTCTATCGGCGTCTTTCATCGAAACTTCTCGACGAGTCGATCATTATCCAGCGAAAAATCCGCGACGATCGGCAACTTTGTACGGGTAGGTTGCTGGCCGAGGGCTTTGAGAGCGTTGATGCTCTGGACGGCGGTGTCACTGCTGCTGAAGTGGTTATCGCCCAGGAGATCGAGAAGGAAATCGAGGCAGGCAAAGCCCTCGCCCACGAGCGCGCTCAACTCGAATGCGCGCGCCAGCGCGAGGCCCTGTTCGTACGTGCTGAGAACTCGGAGAAAGCGTTGAACGCGCTGCTCGACCGCGAGGACGAAATCGAGCTCATTCGTCAGCGGATGGCCAACGCCAAGCATGCACAGGCGATGACAGACGTCCAGCTGCAGCTCAGCGAGATGCAAGCCGAGCTTGGTAAAGCCGAGACCCTTCAAACTGAAGCGGCAAAGCTAGCGCAGGCCGCAGCGACTCTCGCCCAAACGACGGCTGGCACGTTCGCAAGGGAGAAGGCGCAAGAAGGCGAGATCGATGCGCTTGCACGACAGGGCGAAGCTCTTGATCGATACCGTCAGATCCTTGAGGCTTCAGTAGTACTCAAAAATGCAGCAGAAGAAGCACGTGAGTCCTTTGCGGCGACGACGCACAAACTGGAGGCGAAGGAGAAGGCACACCGCGATCTCACCGACGCAAGGCTCACTGCAGAGTCGCGACTTCGGGAGGCGCGGGAGAACGAGGGCAAGCGTCTCCAGTTGATTGCAAGGCAGGACGCTATTGAGGTTGAGGGCAAAGCAGCAGCGGCTTATGAAACGCTTGAAAAGGCAATCGCTGATGCGCAAATAATCGTCGATCGCGATCTTGCAAGTTATCAGGGGGCTGTTTCACAGACGGCCTTAGCCCGTGCGGATTTCGAAAATGCGGAGAACGATCTCGCAGCTGCGCAGGCCCTTCACCTTGCTGCGAAACTGGCCACTGGGGAGCCATGCCCCGTCTGCGGATCGCTTGACCACCCGTCGCCCGTCTCGGGCGATGTGCGGCACGCAGGCCTCGATCAAACATTCCGGGACGCTCGGAAGAAACTCGAGAGCTGCCAAGCCGATGAAGCGGCCAAGGGGCGTCAGTTGTCATCCGGAGAGGCTACGGTGGCCGAACGGCGAGTTCGCTTGGCAGAAGCTGAAAAGCCTAGTCGGGCGGCAGTAGATCTTCGGTCAGAGTTCTCCGATCTAAAAGCGCAGATCACTGCCCTCGGGGCGCCGATCGATATGCCTGCAGCTGAAGCCCATATGGTGGCGCTTGACGAGACGATCGTTGTTGAAACGCTATCGGTCCAGGAGGCGCGGGCGGCGCGCGACGTCGCCCGGCAGCATGAGGCCGTCACGCGAGACCGCTTGATCCAGTCGCTTGGGGCCAATCCGGAGCATCTACGCCAGGATGAGGCGCTCCGAATCGAACAGGACAACGTGCAGCGGCAGCGCCAGGCCCGCAAAACGGCGCTCGAGGCAGCGGAGAAGGCGGCAAATATTGCGCGCGAGAACTCTCTGACAGCAGAAGCCACCTTACTCGGCGCCAAGGAACGCTGTGCTGAGGCGCTAGCGCGACGCAACCGGGCTCGGCTCGCATTCGAAACGCGCCTGACCCAGCACGGTTTGAAGAGGGAGACGTATGAGGCCTTCAAAGTCTGGATCGTCTCGATCGATGAGGATGAGAAACTTGTCGAGATTCATAATCACGCGCTCGGGGCCGCCCGACGTGAGCGGAATATTTCCCAAACGGATATCGTTGATCTTGAGAGACCGGACCTTGCGCCGGTCGAGCAGAATGTTCAGGCCGCGGAAACCGCACTTCGTGCGGCGACCAGCGAGCTTGTTGGAGCAAGGCATAAGCTTGATCATTTGATAAAGCTTCGCCTGTCGATCACGGCGGCACTCGAAGCAATTGAGCGACTTGAAGCCGAGACAGCACCCTTGCGCGAACTGTCGAGCATGTTCAGCGCGGACAATCCGCTGCGCCTAGACCTCGAAACGTTCGCGATCGGGACGATGTTCGATCAGGTCTTAAATGCTGCCAACCAACGCCTCGGCCCGATGACCTCCGGCCGGTATACGATTGGACGCGAAGTCGAAGGAATCGGTGGCCGCGCTCGTCGAGGACTAGGAATCATGGTTTTCGACACCCATACGGGAAAATCGCGATCACCGTCGACGTTGTCGGGTGGCGAGACTTTCATTGCAGCGTTGGCTTTGGCACTCGGCTTGTCAGACATCGTGGAAAGCCTTTCCGGAAAGGTCCGCCTCGATACGATCTTCATTGATGAAGGTTTCGGCTCGCTCGACACCGAGAACGAGTCTGGCACGCTCGATATCGTTCTGCAGGTCCTGACACACCTTGTCGGCCAGAACCGCACTGTCGGCCTTATATCGCATGTGCCGTTAGTACAGGAGGCTGTGCCGGCGGGCTTTTACGTACGCAAAGAGGTGACCGGCAGCCGCGTCGAACTCCGAGGAGGTCTCTGATGCCGGGTCGCTTTGTGAAACGCCGTGAACATACAAGGCTGCTACGTTCTGGCCGCTGCACACACGTCCGCGAAACCCGTGTCTTCTATGAAACCGTCGGCGAGCGCTCGAATAGCTATATTCATCCGTGTCCGACTTGTCGTGCACCTATACTCAGCGTTCACATGAAGAACGGAGGATGGCTGCACGTGGGTGCGGCCGTCGGCATGCGACGCATCAAGCACGCCTGCATGCACCTAGGCGAAGGACTTTCGCGTCGCCGCGACGATAATACCCCGGACCTCTTTGAAATTTCGATATAGACTTTCGAAATTGTGAGGATCCCGCGCGGCCGACGAGCGAGGCCCCAATTGCACGGGATGAGGTTATTGAACTGGCCACAGAAGCGCAGCACGAATTAGCCAAGCCGACGCCCAATGGGACGCGCATTCGCTCGCTTATAAGCGGCATTGGCCAGACGATAAGCTATGTTCCGAAGCTCAAGGCCCGCTTACGACACCATCAAATGGGCCGCAGCAATGATCAACGTCACTTTGCCCTAGACCACTTCTTGCCGACATCACTAGAGCGCGGTCCTAATTTATCCCAATAGAGTTTTCCTGATGGACCTCTTCACACCCATTGTTTCAGAGTCCCAGCTGCATGCTAATTTTGTTAGAACACTGGAGCCGAATGCTATCGGTGTTCGCCAAGTTCTTACCGAGTGGGCGGACGGCTTTGTAGATCGAGACAACAAATTCGTTCGGGAGTTTCAGACGACATACAATTCGTGCTTTTGGGAGCTATATCTCCATGCAGTGCTGAAGCGATTAGGACTGTCGATCAATTTCACGCACGATACCCCCGACTTCGTCGTTCGCAATGCTCCAATGGCTATAGAAGCTGCGATAGCGAGCCACGCCCAAGGAGATACTCCGGAATGGGAAAAAACATTCGAAGGAACTACCGACACCAACCTTATGGAGACATACAGGCGATCGATCATTCGCCTGTCGAACGCGTTCATGTCAAAGTCGACGGCCTATCTGACGAAGTATGGGCAGCGCCCCTACATGAAAGACAGATCATATGTAATTGCCATCGGCAATTACAGCACCCAAGACTTCAATCTGCTTGGTGACGTCCCGATGCAGTGGCTGCTTTATGATATATTCGAACACAAAGCCATGAAGAAAGATAACGGCGCCGAGATCCGCTTAGGATTATTTAATTCTGATGCCTGTACGCACGTGAGCGCAGTCATGTTTTCCGGACTTGCAACGTTTGGAAAGGCCCGCGCCCTCAACCACACAGATGTCGAATTACTGTTTTCCGCGATCAGGATAAAGAACAATGTGGAGCCCATCCGCATCGTTCAACGCGAGAAGAGTTACCTGGAGAGTCTCACTGACGGATTGCGCATTTTCGTTAATCCTTACGCTTCACATCCGATTGACCTCCGGCTATTTAGTGATGAGGGAATACGGAAATTTGTGCCGGATCCATTAGATGAGAGTATGGTCGTAACTTGCCATAAAGACGGCGACCTGTGCATGCGGTCGGTTACACGTCTAACTCATCCCGACTGATGATACCGTCAATGGCTGGTGGGCCGGCCATTGGTCTCAATATTCTTCGGCGAGCATGATCGTTAGAGCACGCGTGGTTTTTGCCGGGTCGCTCTGCTTCACGACCGATTGGGATTAACTCTTCGCGGTCTGATTTGCTTCAGCTTTTCGATCCGCCTTGTCCAAGGCGAAGTCAGACGGACTGTACGCGAACCAATGCCCGGTAAATCTCTGACATCGATCAATCTTCATCTGAGTGTTTATCTTACCGCGAGATTGGCAGGCATTTATATATGCCAGCGCATTTACAGCGTGCATGGTCGGAGGCTCTTCACCGGATGATCTGTCAATTCGCGCCCTTACGGCAGCAACGTCGCACGTGGCCAGCGACAAGTCTGCCAGCATGCTTGCGGTGTCTTGCTTCAACTTCGAATGCAGTCTGGCCTTCTCCGGCCAGTCGAAACTCAAATTAGCTGCGCCGAGGATCGCGACCAAAAGGCCGCTCCATTCCGGTTGCAGCCCGACGCTCAACGAAGCTTTGCTGAAAGCGCCGGCGCCGAGTACCGTAACCAGGAAGAGGATCCACTTGCTTCGCCTCGCGTAAAACTGTTCCCGGTCTTCATGATAGAGCATGCCCCGAATGCAATCGAACCCGAGTTCTTCGCGCTCAATCCCGAGTTCATCCGACTGAACTGGATTGTCATCGGCATCATTCATTTGGACCTCGGTGGAGGCACAGGACGAATAGGAATCCTCTTACCCGCCTTCTTGGCGGCCCGCTTCGCGACTTTCTTCTTCGCCGTTTTCTTCGACATAACCTACCGATCCCGAGGCGGCGGCGAAGGACGAAGGGGTATTCCTCTTGCCCCGTCGCCGGGGTGGCTCGGTCTTTGCGGAGAGGGTGCTGGCGGCGGTTGCCGCATCGGCTCCGGCCGCGGAGCCGGCCGGGGATCCGGCTGCGACGGTAGATTAGGTCCGTCGCTCATAGTCCAAGTCTCAAACACTTTCATCTGTGCTTCTCCATTACCCCAGCGGCACTTATGGGTGCCCTTGATGCGAATCAGAGGTGGTCATCCTATCCCGCCTTTCAGACGTAAACTAATTGCACTGGATAAATTGTCGCGAGATGATCAGTTGTGCCCGGTTCTCAATGTGTAAGCTCTTAGGATGGCTGCCACATACAGGTCCAACAATTTGTGGGCGTAACGTGGTACATCCACCGATGGAAGCTGGGCAGCCAAGAGCCACTCTTTAAGATATGGCTCGATGGTGAAACAGGATAGGAGATGGGGCGGTGCGTGCCTGGCGCGTCTCGTACCCGGTGATAACGGGTGCTTTCCTGCGCCAACCTCCGCTGGCGCAGCGCACTCTTCTCTGCGGAAGTATCAGACAGGGTCCGGCATCTGCGATACACAGCTGTGACGAGGGAGATATGATCCATGAAGGAAAGATTTGAAGGCTCGAGCAAGGCGCGCTTGATCGAGGCTTTGAAGCGTCAGGAATTCGTCGGTGGTAACGGCGACGTGGCTGAGGCGCTCGCCAGCCGAGGCTCACTTGTTGAATACAGAAGTGGTGAGACGCTCATCACCCAGGGCGGCGAAGATAACGACATCGTCTTTCTGATCGCCGGCAGCGTCGCGATTGTCATCAACGGCAACAATGTCGCGACCAGGTTCGCTGGCGAAACCGTCGGCGAAATGAGCGCTACAGAGCCAAGCCAAAAGCGGTCAGCGAATGTTGTGGCGCTTGAAACAATCGTGGCATTGAGGATTGAGGGCAGCGAGTTTCATGCGATCGGCGACCAATACCCCCTCGCTTGGAAGGCTGTCGCGCAGGTCCTTTCAAGACGGCTTTTGCAGCGCAATGTCCTGATCCCGGTTCCCAACGAGGCGCCGCGGCTTTTCATCATTTCATCGGGAGAAGCTCTGCAGGTTGCCAACGAACTGCAGTCCATGCTCGACCGCGATGTCATGGCCAACGTCTGGACAAAGGGCGTGTTCTTTGCCGGAGATTTCACCCTGGAAGCCCTTGAGACGATGATCGCTCAATCCGATTTCGCGGTCGCTGTCGCTCAACCTGATGATATCGTTGAAAGTCGAGGGGCAACTAGCCGCGGTATGCGTGACAATGTCCTTTTTGAGTTGGGGTTGTTCATGGGCCATTTGACCCGTCACCGGACCATCCTAGTGCATCCCCGTGTGCCGGATCTAAAACTGCCGAGTGATCTGCAGGGCTTGACCGCGATCTCATACGCAGAGCCCGCGACAGCCACAGAACTCCCAATCCGGCTTGGACCGGTTTGTACCGAAATCCGGAAAATCGTCAGCCGGCTCGGTGTTCGCAAAACCCACACTTGAATCGCGACCTGGGAATAGCGGAAAAGGTTGCCGTTTTGTTCTTTTAGAGAATCGTTTCGTGCATTAATATCACTCGCAATGGTTCCGGCGTCCTCACCCAGACCTTGCGGTTTGGGCGCCCCATAACCACCTCATATTGTGGGGACCTATTAAATTACCGCGGGAAGGGTTTACCATGACAAAATCATGGAAGCATGGGCGTGCGCAGGAGCGCATCAACAAGCGCTTCGACGAAGTGAAGGACGTCTCGATCGTCGACTACAAGCGGGATATGTCGCTTGAAAGCATTCCGACGAACAAGGCGTACCGCCTGGATGGTGTTCATCTCTACGTCGACATCTTGAACTTGAGCGATATGCTCAATGTGACACGGGACGAGACCGAAACCACCCACAAGCGGACCTTGCGCTTCCTGAACCTCCATTACCGGGCGGTTCACCGGATCCTCAAGGATTGCGACGTGATCCGCGTCGACTTTCACAACCAGCGCCTTCACGCTGTTGTCGCCAAGCCGTACAACACTGAGGACGGCGCCGAAGGTAAGAGGGTTCGCAGGGCGGTCGCGATCGGCCAGCTGATCAAAGACGTGTTGGCCGAGACCGGCGACGACGACCAGCAAATCCCAAATGCCAAGGTGCGGATCGGCGTCGATACTGGTATCGCCCTGGCGGTGAATAACGGCCGTCGGGCTGGTCGTGAGCCGCTGTTCCTTGGACATCCTGCCAATTTTGCTGCCAAACTCGCCGGAGGCGGCACGGCCGAAGGCATTTACATCTCGAATGCGGCGCGAACCGCCGTTGGCTGGAAAATCATCGACGAGGATGCGCAGAAGCGCACCGCGCTGACCAAGGCCGAAGTCGAGGAGTGCCAGAACAGTGCGAAGCTCGAAACCGACAAAGACAAGATCGTCAAAGCTTGGCGCCAGGACCTTAAAGACAATCCGATCGGGTCGTTTTCATTTTCCGGCCATACCCCTCCCCTGCGCACGCTTCAGGTCGTCGACCTTACGCCGGCGAATTCGCGCCGCCAGGACGTCGTGTCGGTCTACGGCGACATCGCAGGTTTTACCCCTTACGTTAAGCGAAACATCGACGATGATCCCGAGGATGTGGTGCGCGTCTTTCACGTCATCAGGGCCGAGCTCGATCATGTCGTCACCGATGACTTTGACGGTCGCCGGATCCGGTTCGTAGGCGATTGCATCCATGGTCTGTTGTGTGGCGGAACGGCACAGACGACGGATAAGCCGTCGACGGTCAGCACATCGACGTTGTGCGCCGGTGGCATGCGTTCCAGTTTCGACCTCGCTATCAAAACCTTGAAAGACAAGAGCATCAATGTGGATGGCCTTGGTCTTGCGGTCGGTTTCGACCTTGGGCCGACCGCCACGACCCGGCTGGGTATGCAAGGTGACCGCGTTCGCTGCAGCGTGAGCCGCGGTGTCCTTCAAAGCGAGGCCGAACAGGACCGGTGTGACGGAACGCAGACTGCGATCGGCAAGGCCGCCTACGACGCCGGTACGGACGCAGTCCGGAATCTTTTCGGGGCGAACCGAATTGTCGCCGATCTTGACTATAACGAGGCTGTGGAAGGCCTGGCGGAAAGCGGTGACAGTGTCGCCAAGGCCGCGCGTGATGAAGCGTTTGCCGCCGTGAAGGCGCCGGCCGTGGCGCGGACAGCGGATACGCTGGTCCGGCCATACGCCGAGCCGCATGGAGACTGACCACGTCGCCAACGCTTATCGTCCTAGCTGCCGGTGCCGCCGACTTCGGCGCTACCGGACTGCAGCAGACCGCGGAAGGCTTGCGCTTCGTCTTGCCGATTGATCGAGCGGACGGATACCGCTCGAACTATGAGCTGCTTGCAACTGCCGACGGTACGGCCGTCGCGGTTGGTGAGGTGGAAAGCGCGCGCAAATTCCCCAAGAGCTGCCCCGAGCGCCACATCAACCGGAACGGCACGTTCTGCATGTATTGGCCGGGCTCGGATGACCTCCGGGTCACGGATAGGGCATCTGCGGAAAAGTGGTGGGCCACGCTCGTTAAATTCCTTCGCCTCCAAGAGCGCGCCGACCGTTTGAAGCGATGGCCAAGCCTTGAGCAATGGGCTCATGGTGCTGCTGCGACCTATCAGCTGCAGGCCATTGAGGCCGCGAATCGACTGGGGCCCCCTTACAGTTCCGCCGTTCTTCAAAACAGGCTCACGGTGACCGATTGCAAAAATTCGCGGCGCGTGTTCCTTGACAGGAAGTGGATTTATTCGGTCGACGTGAAGCGGCAATCCGTCGTTAACAAGAATGCGCGCTGCATTTGTGAGCCTGTGAACGGCGCACGCCCGAAGACGATGAGGACCTGCGCAGATCACGCCGATGCCGCGTACGTGCTGGCGCTGACGCTGCGGCTATGGGATCTCGAAGAACAAAGGTTCTGGCTGGCGCAAGACAGCACGGCTTGCTGCCAATCCATGACAACCTGTCCCTTTTACAAAAAAGCGGCGTGACTGCGCTGTATAAAAAAGCCCGTACTACTAGGCGGGCTTTTTATAGTCGCGTCCAGCTGAGACACCTGGCAGGGCCTGGCCACGGCTAATGTCGTCGTCTTCACACGAACCGCTTTCGCGCCCAGGACAAGCAATATAGTGCGTCGCAGCTGGTCAAGCTCCCCGTGGCCACGGCCGACACCGGAAAGCTGACTAGAGTCGCCCCGAGAGGTCTGGCGCAGATCTATCGGCGGGGGGCCGGTACCAGAAAGCCGGTGTGATGCTGTTGGAGCTGCATTCCGCTGACAACATCCAAGCATCTCTATTCGACGCACCCGATAGCGCCAGGTCGCAGCAGCTGATGCAGTGCGTGGACCGCCTCAACGCCAGATACGGGCGCGGTGCGATAAGTCTTGCCGCCATCGGGGCGAGGCAGCCGCGGAGACTGCGAAGCGCGCAGGTGCTCCCCGCCATACGACGATGTGATCGGGCTTTTTGAAGGCCTATCTATTCCGCAGCGCTCTGACTAAGTATTTGACGATATAAAAATATCGGGGCGCCGAGTGCAGGCGGAGGGGGTATGGCCAAAAACGATCAGCAAGAAGCTTACGAAAAGCTGCTTAGCGCTACCTTGAGCAGAACCATTGATTTCGTGAAGTTTGCCGAAGCCAAGAACGCTGCGCTTCTGACGTTTTCGTCTGCATGGATTTTGGCAAGCGTGAATCTGAGCGCGACCGCGACCAGCACAGGATGGCGCCAGGCGTTCGGCCTCGCCCTGCCCTTGTTTGTCGTGTCGGCCCTCATCTCGATCCTTTCGTTTCTCCCGCAAATCAAGCTTGCCAAGTTTCATCGTGATCCAAGCCGGGCGAAGTCCCTGTTGTTTTTTGGCGATGCGGCCGAGTTCTCCCCCGAGAGCTATCGGGATCGCATGGCGGAGCGCTACACGCCGCCGGAAAACGAATCTGCCACCAAGAACCAGCTCGATGACCTTGCCGTGCAGATCAACGTCAACAGCAAGATTGCCGTTCGCAAGTTCAGAATCTTTGCAGTTGGCGCCTGGATCGCTCTGAGTGCCATTGGGATCCTCGTCGTTCCCGCGCTGATCGGCTTCTGGGCGTCGCTGCCACTGGTATATGCGGCCGCCAAGACCATGTTGGGATTTTGACCATGGGACTTAAAGAGGATTTGGACACGCAGGTCGATGCGATCTTCAAAAGCAATTGGACGGACCGGGACGGAACCGTAGTACCTGACGATAACAGCGTGACGCCCGGCAACGATGCCGTGAAACTTAAGGCGACCGTGCTTTACGCGGATATGGCCGATTCCACCATCTTGGTCGATCAGCACGAGCCCAGATTTGCTGCGGAGATCTATAAAACATTCCTGATCTGTGCCGCCAAAATCATACGCGACCAGGGTGGCGTGATAACCGCCTACGACGGTGATCGCATCATGGCTGTGTATCTCGGAAGCATGAAGAACACAGACGCGGTCACGTCCGCTCTTAAAATCAATTGGGCCGTTAAAAACATCATCAGGCCCAAAATGGCCGCCCAATATCCGAGTAAAAAGTATGTGCCGAAGCATGTCGTTGGTATAGATATGAGCGAACTTTACGTGGCCAAAACCGGTGTCCGCGGCGCGAATGACTTGGTCTGGGTCGGTCACGCCGCCAACTATGCTGCCAAGTTGTCATCCCTGCCCGATACTCATCAAACCTACATCACGAAGGCTGTCTATGACGCGATGACCAAGAGCGCCAAGTTCTACAAGGAAAAGAATATGTGGGAGTCCTGCACCTGGACGGCTTTCGGTAACAAGCAAATATATCGATCGATTTGGGGATGGCAGATCTCTTAGGAACCGATCGCGACTGTCATTATTGCGAAAGCTTTGAACCTGGATGAACCTTCCCAAACACACGCAGCATGCAAGATCGATCCTTAAGCACGTTAAAAACCTGGGATTGAGCGGACCCATCCTTGAACGCTTAGGCACGTTCTCGGTCTTGTGGGGACAGTTCGAGGCGATGCTCGAGCCCCTTCTGTGGGCGCTGAAGAAGGAAAGCGTCGAAGGCGTTCATCCGAGCACGGACAGAAAGCCCGTGGGTGACCTGATCAAAGCGTTGGAGGGCCCCTGGCCCGATCTTTCGGTTAAAGCCCAAGCGGTCCTGCAAAAGACAGCCAACACGGCTACGGATCTTGGCGAATACCGCAACGCCCTCTTCCATGGATGGATGATGCCGTCTGGCGAGATAACCAGTTTCGTCAGTAACGCCGCTTTTTTTGGCGAGCTGAGGAAGAGATCTTCCAATAGGGCCTACATCGATGAGAATCTCCTGGATATGGCGATCAGCAGTGCTTGGGTGCTGTGTGGTACGACCGGCTTGGCGCTAAGCGCCGACTTCAGCAATGAGCTCGAGAAGCGAGAAGGTGAAGCATCGCGCGCGCGGGGCATGGCGAGCGAACTCCGCTATCTCCGCGAAGCTGTGAACCATGAGAAATACTGAGCCGTTGCGTCACTCAGGCTTGTACAGGTGCTTGAACTTGTCGTGGTTGCGTAGAGCTTCCGGCCTATAGGGGCCGAAGGCGGCAGCTTGTGGCACCTCTGCCAGCCCAAACCGGGTGTCGACCGAGGGATGGACGGTTGCATCTTTTGCGATCGGCCGAACCTGGACTTTCCAGCCGAGGAACTTGGTCGCCCACCTCAGCCAATGCGGCGTCCGCCACTCAATCGTATCGCGCATACCCACGATTTCGCAGTGCTGCAATCCAGCCGGGGACGGATATAGCCTCAGCTTCGACATGCTTGATGCGTCGCCTGGGGTTTGAAGACCGTCAACGAGCAAGCCATGAGGCAAGACCGTCGCTTCTTCGATCATCCATTTTATGGAGATGTCAGAGAGCTATCGCCGAAAGTTGGTGACGGCGGGAATCGGGAAGGCGGCATATCGTGGGGGTGCTTGACGCCTCCACTTCTCCACCGAAGGAGCGATATGCCGTGCC
>JARHVB010000054.1 GCA_029222685.1 Terripilifer ovatus
GCCTGAAGCGAGCCACGCCCCCACCAAAACGCGACACAACGCAACTCATCCTAAATTGGGATTATGCATGAACCGGACAGTCGTGCGACAAGCGCGGGCATGACGCGGTGGGAGATGGCAATGTGCCTCAACTTACTGCGGTTCGATCTTCGCCTGCTTGATCCAGGCGGCCCAGTCGGCGACCTGTTCGTGCAGATAGGCCTGGCCTTCGTCGGGTGTGGATGTCCATGGATCGCTGGCGACGGAGTTGAGAAAGACCTTGCCCTCGGCGCTGCCGGTGATGCTGTTGAACATCTGGTTGAGGCGATCGACGATCGGCCGCGGCGTCGCCATCGGCACCATGGCGGCAAACCAGCCGGTGATTTTCATAGGCACGCCGAGTTCGGTCATGGTCGGGTAATCCGGGATGACCTGCAGGCGTTCGGGCGGGCTGACCGCCAGAATACGCAGGCGTTTTTCGCGGACTTGCGAGACACTGAAAATATTGTCGAGCGTGGCGAAATCGAGCGCGCCGCTGGTCAGGTCGTTGAGCGAATCGCCGGCGGTGCGATAGACGACCTCGACAGCTTCGAGACCCAGCGTCTGGTTGTAGATGGCGCCCATCACACGGCCGAGCGGATTGGAAGTGCCATAGCTCGCCTTGGCGCCTTTCTGTTTCAGATAGGCGGTCAGTTCGGCGAGCGTCTGCCAGGGTGCATCGGGCCGAACCACCAGCATGGTCGGCTGCTTGTTGATGGTGGCGACGATCTGGATGGCTTTCTCCACATCGACGGGCGGCTTCTTGAACAGCGACATGTTGGCGGCGAGCGCCGTAGCGCCATGCACATAGACGGTGTGGCCATCGGGCTTGGACCTCGCGGTGTATTCCGTGGCGAGATTGCCGAGCGCGCCGGTCTTGTTTTCGACGATGACGGTGCGGCCGAGCAGCGGGCGCATCTTTTCGGCATACCAGCGCACGATCACATCGGCGCCGCTGCCGGCGGGAAAGGCGCAGACGAAGGTGACATCCCGGTTGGGATAATCCTGCGCGGCGGCCGTCCGCAGTCCCAGCAGCGGCGTGGCGGCAGTCAGCGAAAGTCCCTTGACGGCCGTGCGTCTTGAAATCTGCGGCGGTGAGATCTTACGCATCGTTTCCTCCTCTTCTTCTGCCGCTGGCGCGGTCTATCTGGATTGGTTGGGGGCATAGGAGCCCAGGGCGCGCAGCGTGTCTTCGATAAATGTCCTGTCGATGACGAGCGGCACGTCGACGTCGCCCTCTATCAGGCCTGCGTCGCGATAGAAAGCCAGATCGTCTTTTAACTTGGCGAGATCGAGCTGGCCATCGGGGTCGATGGCGGGGAGGCTCAATCCGAAGATCGTGTTGGCGTCGCGCACATTGGCCATGCGCGCCAGCACGGTAGCGATCTGATAGGCGTCGGGCCCGTCGAGCCTGCCGTTGCGCGTGGCGTCGGCATAAAGCCTGGCGCCGCGCAGATAGGCGCGCAGAAAGGCGCGGGCGACATGCGGGCGCCGGGTTGCGAAGGAGCCGGCGAAGACGATCGCGGTCATCTGCCGGCCAGGATGGAATTCGTCGTCGCCGGCAACGCGCATGCCGATGCCGAGCTTTTGCGTCTCGCTCGCCAACGGCTCCAACATGAAGCCGGCGTCGAGTGAACCACCGGCCATGGCGCCGGTCATCTGGCCGATGCCCATCGGTATTTCGTGCACATCATCGGGCTGCAGGCGGGCCCGGCGGAGAACTTCGCCCAAAGTCACCGAACTGGTGCCGCCGTTTCCGATGACGCCGACGGTAAGTCCCTTGAGATCGGCGAGCGAGCGATAACGGCCGCTGTCGATGAGCGCCTTGCGCACGATCAACGTGGCCAGGGGGCGGCCGGGCGGCGTGTAGGCCTTGGCGGCGACGACGCGCAAATCGATGCCCCGCGCCACGGCGTTGTAGAGGCCGGCGGAAATTTCCATGCCGGCGGCGTCGAGTTCGCCACGTGCGATCAGCGCCGCCGTACGCGCCGTCGTTTCGAGATGGACGAACTGGACGATGATGCCTTCACGCGCGAACAAGCCGTTGGCGTCGGCCAGAAACAAGCCGGCGTCAGTGAGGCTGCGCTGGACGCCGACGGTGACACGATCCAATGGCTGGATCGCTTCTTGGGCCATTGCCTCTTGCTTCATCGCCGCGGCGGAGAAGACCGCCACGGCGAATATCGAAATGAAAAAACGGAGAAAGGCGCGCGCAGGAAGGGTCAAGAAAACTAGACAGCCTTTTTGTAGGGGCCGAGTTGTTGCACGGCCCAGTCGACAAAGCTCATGTCGACGACTTTGGCGAGATCGACCGGACGTTCCAGCATTTTCAACTCCTGGAAAATGTCGATGTCGGTCTGCAGGCTCTTCATATCGAGTTTGCCGTCGGGATCGCAATAAGCGAGCACGAAGGAACGATAGATCTGTGGATCGCGGAACGGGCCGTATTTCACCAGAATATCGACGATGGCGTCGCCTTTCGGCCCGGTGAAATTGCCGGTGTCGTCGAGCGCGTCGTTGTGGTCGCGCACGCCGCGCAGGAAGGCGCGCATGAAGCGCTTGCCCTGTTCGTTCTGCTCGTTGATGAATTTGCCGCCGTAAAGCGTCACGGCGACCTGATGGGAGGGAATCAGTTCCCAGCCCTGCATCAGCACCACGGCGGCGCCGCGCTTGACGGCCAGCGTGCCGGCGGGGTCGGGCGGCATGGCGAAGTCGATGGCGCCGCTTTCAAGCGCCGCCACCTGCTGCGGGAAACTCATCGAGACTTCCTGGACCTCGTCCATCCGGATGCCGGCTTTCTTGAACAGCATATAGAAGCCGGAGGTAGCGGAACTGCCCGGCGCGCCATTGGCATATTTCAGACCTTTCAAATCGGCGATGGTCTTGACCCGGCCCGAGTCGACCAGCTCCTTGCGCACGACGACGCGAATGCTGCTGCGGTTGACGACATTGCGGCTCTTGTCGGAGACCATGCGCAGCTCGAGGCCGCGGGAAATGCCGTTATAGAGACCGGCGGAGGGGCCGCCGGCAGCGACCTGGAGATCGCCCGACGCCATCGGGGCTATCATGCGCGCGGCCGAATCAAACGGGATGATCTCGACGTCGAGGCCTTCGTCCTTGAAGTAGCCGCGGGCGTGGGCGACGAAATAGCCGACATCGGTCGCGGCATTGGGGACACCGAGTTTTACCTTGGTCATTGGTTGAGCCAGGGCGGGTTGAGCCAGGGCGGGCTGTGCCAGGGTTGACTGTGCAATGGCCGGCACCGATACGGCGAGCGCCGTCGCGGTTCCGCCAAGCGTGAAATCGCGCCGTGAAATCATCTCTTCCTCCCTGTCGGGCGCTTTGGCGCCGGTCATGTTTTGCAAGCGATAGACAAGTCAGCGTGTTCGCAGGCACTGAACAGAAGATCAAGTATTCAGGTCAATGGAAACTGGCGGCGGTCGCCTCAATTTTGGCGCTGCTGGTCGGATCAACGGTTACAAAACAGGAATTTCGGCAAGAAAAAAGGCCGGGCATCGCTGCCCGGCCGACAATCCAGCGGGGAAGCCGGATGTCTCCAGAGGGGAACGGCAGAAGCGCCTTGAGCGAGCCATACCGGAAGGGAGGGGGTCTGGCTCGACGCCTCAGCCGAGGAAGCAATAATGCGCGCCCGGCGCTGCCCCCGCAACGCAACAATTCGCATGGTGTAGTTGCGAGACGCGCATGGCTGCGGGCAGAATCCCGCAGAAGCCATGCGTTGGCCGGATCGCCGGTTCTGATTGAATCAGGATCTGAGATTTAGGTTTATGTCTCGAGGCGTTTCTTCAAGCGAACCGGACGACACTTCGTTTGAAAACGCTCTAATAATCCCACCTTTGGGCATTCGCGACGAGGAAGTCGCGGAACACGCGGACGCGCGCCACGCTTTTCATTTCTTCGGCATAGGCGAGGTAGCACTCCAGCTCCGGCATGTCGGCCTGGGGCAGGATGCGGACGAGCTGGGTGTCGGCGACTGCAAGATAATCAGGCAGGACGGCTATGCCGACGCCGTTTTCCACGGCGCGGCGCAGGGCGCTGATGTTGTTGACGGTTAGAATCGAGGGCCGGGGATTTTTCGGCTCGCGTCCGGCAAAGTGCAAAGAATTGATATTGTTGAGGTAGTTCTGGGCCAGGACGCCGTAGGTCAGGATCCGATGATTGTCGAGATCTTCCAGCGACTTGGGTTCGCCGAACCGCTTCAGATACGCGACCGATGCATAAGCGTGGAAATGCATGGTGAAAATACGCCGCCGGATGATGTCGGCCTGCACCGGTTCGCGTACCCGGATGGCGACGTCGGCCTCGCGCATGGAGAGGTCGAGTTCGTCGTCGGAGAGAAGAATCGTCAGCTTGATATCGGGGTAGAGTTCAAGAAACTCGCCGACCCGCGGGGTCAGCCAGTTGGTGCCGATGCCGACGGTGGTGGTGACGCGCAGGTCGCCGTGGGGCCGTTCGCGACTGTCGGAGAGGCGCGTCCGGGTCGCCTCAAGCTTGACGACGACGTCGCGCACTGTCCGAAACAGGACGTCGCCCTGTTCGGTCAGAATCAGGCCGCGGGCATGACGGTGGAACAGGGGCACCTGGAGATCGGTTTCGAGCGCACTGATCTGGCGGCTGACCGCCGATTGGCTGAGACCCAGGGCTTCTCCGGCATGGGTGAAGGAGCCGGCCTCGGCGGCGGCGTGAAAAATCCGCAGTTTATCCCAGTCCACAGTTCATCCTTTCGCCTATTCGGCTGCCGCTTTGGCGGTTTCCTGGATTGCCAGCCAACGCTCGGCTTCAAGCGCCGCCATGCAACCCATGCCGGCCGCCGTCACCGCCTGGCGATAGATGTCATCGGTGACATCGCCCGCGGCAAAGACGCCGGGAATATTGGTGGCGGTCGAATCAGGCGCGGTGCGGATATAGCCGTTCGGCTTGAGTTCGATCTGGCCCTTGAACAATTCGGACGCCGGCTCGTGGCCGATGGCGACGAAGACGCCGTCGACGGCGCGCTCGTGCACGTCGCCGGTCTTCACATTGCGCAATTTCACATGGGTGACGCCGGGTGGATCGCTCTGGCCGAGCACTTCCTCGAGCCCATGATCCCACAGGACTTCGATCTTGGGATTGCGGGACAATCGTTCCTGCAGGATGCGCTCCGCCTTGAAAGCATTGCGCCGGTGCACGACCGTCACTTTCGACGCGAGGTTGGCGAGATAAAGCGCCTCTTCGACCGCCGAATTACCGCCGCCGACGACGATCACTTCCTTGTTGCGATAGAAGAACCCGTCGCAGGTGGCGCAGGCCGAAACGCCATAGCCCTTGAACTTTTCTTCCGTCGGCAGGCCGAGCCATTTCGCTTTGGCGCCGGTGGCGATGACAAGCGTGTCGCACGTATAGCTGGCGCCGCTGTCGCCCTGCAGGTGGAACGGATGGCGGGACAGGTCGACCGACGTCACGTGATCGGAGATCATGCGGGTGCCGACATGTTCGGCCTGGGCCTTCATCTGCTCCATCAGCCACGGTCCCTGGATTGGCTCGGCGAAGCCAGGATAGTTTTCGACGTCCGTGGTGATCATCAATTGGCCGCCGGGCTCGAAGCCGGCGATCATGACAGGTTCCAGCATGGCACGCGCAGCATAGATGGCGGCCGTATATCCAGCCGGCCCGGAACCGACGATGATCATCTTTGCGTGCATGGGAGACGCTTTGTCGCTCATGAATTCCTCGGGAAAGCCATTGGGGCAGGCATTATCCGGCCTGATTCTGAGCGGGCCGGGCAAGGGTATCGGAGGAGTTATGTAAAGGATGCAAGGCTCGCGGGGAAGATGTGGGGTTGTCCCAATCCACACGCAAGCCACAAAGATGTGACCGGAGGCCGGCAAACGCCGGATTTAACAGTTGAATTCCGGATATCCCAGGCGCGATCCGGCGTCGGGGGAACAGCAAAGCGCAGCGGAGCCGGCCTCCGCCGACGGTTCAACCGCCGGTGTGCGGTGCCGGGAGGCCGGCGCCCGCCGCATCAATATCTCAAAGTCGACCCGCAGGTGCGGCCCGGTCCGCAGTCAGCAGCCCGGGGCAAAGGCGACGACAATGCCGAACCTGTTGACCACCGGGCAGGCGGCCGCGTGCCTGGTCCAGCGGCGGTGGGTGTAACGATATTTGTGGACGCGAGCGTGCCTGCGAACATAGGGGCGCACATGGGCATATCTGCGCGTGTGGAAATAAACGCGGCGATAGGCGTGCGGGCCTCTCACATAGGCAACGCCTCGGTACGTGCGGGGAAAATATGCAAGATGTAAAACGCGGCGCGGCTCTGCGAGGGGCTGCCCGAGGCGCTGGCGAGGATGCTGGATCAGCACTGTATGCGCGTAACGGCTTTGCACGATGACGACCCGTTCGGCTGCCTGCGACGGAGCGGCTTCGGCCAGGCCAAGCGCCAGAAACAGACCGAGCGCCACCTTCAAAATGAAATGCATGCCCCAACCTCCGAACTAAAAATCTCCGGCGCGAGGCGCCGGAGATCAACTTCTAAAATCAGGTCTCGTTCCGGTCCAGGATCGGAACGCGTCCGCTTAGCGGCAAACCTGGAACGGATGCGTGCCGCGCGGATTGCCCCAGGCGTCGAATACCGGACGGCGTTCCCAATAGCAGCCGCCGTAGTACGGCCCGCCGTAGCCGTAGGCCGGAGCAGGGTAGTAGTTCGGCTGCGCTGATGCGGCGGCGGCGGCACCGAGAATGCCGAGAGCGGCGACGCCGGCGATGGCCGCGCCGGGACCGATGCCACGACGACCGCCGTAATAGTATCCACGCCGTCCGCCGTATCCTCTGCGATACTGGACCTGATCGATCATGCTGACGGTATTGGCGTCAGATGCCGATGCGCCGAGGCCAGCAGCAAGCGGCAGAGCCGATGCCGGAGACGCTGCGAATGCCGCGACGGCCAAAGATGCGCCGACGGCCAAGCCATAGATCTTTTTCATAAGACAGACTCCTCTGGACCCCTACCTTCCGCTTGTTCAAGCTTCGCATATGGGCTGCGGAAAGTCGACATGCGACGCTCAGGATGTGTCGCCTACACGGCGGATTTCAAGTGCGATTCTGGAACTGGATTAATTAGGCAACTTATTTTGGATGAAATTTGACAGTGCAATTAAGGTTTTGCCGTGACCGTGGCTGCGGCAGGGCGCGGACTTTTGTTGCATCGCCCATTCCATCGGCGTGCTCGATCGCGGCCTGCCCGTTTGACGCCTGCCGATAACGTATGTCGCGGGCCGCTTGCCGCGGGCCGCTTGCATGGTATACGGGCCGGGAGCGTGGAGGGCGCCGGCTACCTGGTGCCGATCCAAGGTCAGGGAAATTCGGGCCAGCGCATTGTTTTTGAGGACGAGGGTATGACGACGCGTGGCGCGATAGGCGGACCTCGCCTGCTGCTCCGCCGGCTTCGCGAAGTCATGGCGGAGCCGGTGACGCCACAGGCGCGTCTCGACAAGATCGTCGTCCATATCGCGTCCAACATGGTCGCCGAAGTGTGCTCGGTCTATGTGCTGCGCGACGATGGCCGTCTCGAACTTTTCGCCACCGAAGGCCTGAAGCGCGAGGCCGTCCACCAGACGACCCTGCGCATCGGCGAAGGTCTCGTCGGCCTGATTGCCGAGCGCGCGGAGCCGTTGTCGCTGACGGAAGCGCAGACCCATCCGGCCTTCTCCTACAAGCCGGAGACGGGCGAAGAAGTCTATCACTCCTTTGTCGGCGTACCGATCCTACGCGGCGGCAATACGCTCGGCGTTCTCGTGGTGCAGAACAGCGCCCGGCGTTCCTATTCCGAGGAAGAGATCGAGGTTCTTGAAACCATCTCGATGCTGCTGGCCGAGATGATCGCGTCGGGCGAACTGCAGGCCATCGTGCGTCCCGGCGCCGACATCGCGCTGCGCCGCCCGATGGCCCTCAAGGGCACGGCGATTTCCGAAGGCGTCGGGCTTGGTCATGTGGTCTTGCACGAGTCGCGCGTCGTGGTCACGCAGATCGTCGCCGAGGATGCGCAGCGGGAAGAGGAACGGCTCGATGCCGCCATCGGCGGCATGCGCGCCAATCTCGATGAATTGATCGACAGCCACGGCTCAACCGGCGAGCACCGTGAAGTGCTCGAAACCTTCCGCATGTTCGCCAACGATCGCGGCTGGCTGCGCCGTCTGCGCGAGGCCGTGCGCGGCGGCATCACCGCCGAGGCTGCGGTGGAGCGCGTGCAGAACGAGGCGCGCGCCCGTCTGCAACGGCAAAGCGATCCCTATCTGCGCGATCGCCTGCACGATCTCGACGATCTCGCCAACCGGCTGCTGCATCAGCTCACCGGCCAGGCGCTGGTGGCCTCGCCCGAGAGCCTGCCCGACAACGCCATCCTGGTGGCCCGCACCATGGGGCCCGCCGTCCTGCTCGACTACGACCGCAGCCGGCTGCGCGGCCTCGTGCTCGAAGACGGCGGCTCGTCGAGCCATGTGGCGATCGTGGCGCGGGCGCTCGGCATTCCCACCGTCGGCGATGTCAGCAATGTCACCAGCCTCGTCGAGCAGGGCGACGCCATCATTGTCGACGGCAGCGCTGGCGAGGTGCAACTGCGCCCGCAAAGCGATGTCGAGCAGGCCTATAGCGAGAAAGCGCGGCTGCGCGCCAGACGGCAGGAGCAATACCACGCACTGCGGGCGGAGCCGGCCGTGACCAGGGACGGCGCGTCCATCGGCCTGCATATGAACGCCGGACTACTCGTCGATCTGCCGCTGATGGCGGAAGCCGGCGCGAAAAGCATCGGTCTGTTCCGCACCGAATTGCAGTTCATGCTGGCGCCGCAGTTTCCCCGCCAGGAGCAGCAATACCAGCTCTATCATGCGGTGATGGAAGCGGTGCGGGACGGCTATGTGACCTTCCGTACGCTCGATATCGGTGGCGACAAGATCCTGCCTTACATGCAGACGTTCGAGGAAGAAAATCCGGCGCTCGGCTGGCGCGCGATCCGCATCGGTCTCGACAGGCCGGCCTTGCTGCGCCTGCAATTGCGCGCCATGCTGCGCGCCGGCGCCGGCCGCGAATTGCGCATCATGTTCCCGATGATTGCCTCGGTGGAGGAATTCGACGCCTCGCGCGCACTGGTCGAGCGCGAGATCGAACATCTGCGCCGCCATGGCTATACGCTGCCGTCCGATCTCAAGCTCGGCGCCATGGTGGAAGTGCCGGCGCTGCTGTGGCAGCTCGACGAATTGCTCGCCCGCGTCGACTTTCTCTCCGTCGGCTCCAACGATCTCCTGCAATATCTGTTTGCCGCCGACCGCGACAACAAGCGCGTGTCAGGCCGCTACGATCCGCTGAGCCCGCCGGCGCTGCGGGCGCTGCGGCGCATCTCCAGCCGGGCCAATCTGGCCGGCAAATTGCTCACCTTGTGCGGCGAGATCGGCGGCAAGCCGCTTGAAGCCATGGCGCTGATCGGCCTTGGCTATCGCTCATTCTCCATGTCGCCCGCCAATATAGGCCCGGTGAAAGCCATGGTGCTCGGGCTCAACGCCGCGGAAATCGAAAGTTTCATCGGCGAACAGCTCGACAGGCGCAACGGCGAAGCCAGCCTGCGTGCCAAGCTTGTCGCCTTCGCCGAAGCAAAGGGCGTGCCCTTGTAGCGGGCCAGCCACGCTGCGCCGGTCCGCGACCGGCCGCCATCGCCCGTTTGCTTCGCCTGATTTCGCCGCCCGGAACCCGTCATGCTGCCTGCCGATAAACTCGACATCATCCATCGCCGCCACGAAGAAATATCCGCGCGCCTCGCCGGCGGCGCCACGGGCGCGGAATTCGTCGCTCTGTCGCGCGAACTGGCCGAACTCGATCCGGTGGCGTCGGCCATTCGCGATTGGCGCGCGGCGCAGTCCGATCTCGCCGGCGTCGAGGCCATGCTGGCCGATCCCGCCATCGACGGCGAGATGCGGGAGATGGCGGAAGATGAAAAGCGCGCGGCCGAGGCGCGGATCGCCGATCTCGAACAGAGCCTGAAAGTCGCGCTGCTGCCGAAAGACGCCGCCGACGAACGCGGCGCCATTCTCGAAGTCCGCGCCGGCACCGGTGGTGACGAGGCCGCGCTGTTCGCCGGCGACCTGTTCCGCATGTACCAGCGCTATGCCGAATTGCACGGCTGGAAAATGGAAGTGGTATCGGCAAGCGAAGGCACGGCCGGCGGCTTCAAGGAAATCGTTGCGCAGGTCGAGGGCCGCGGCGTCTTCGCCAGGCTGAAATTCGAATCCGGCGTGCATCGCGTGCAACGGGTGCCCGACACGGAGACGCAGGGGCGCATTCACACCTCCGCCGCTACAGTCGCGGTGCTGCCGGAGGCGGAAGAGGTCGACGTCGATATCAACGAAGCCGATCTCAAGGTCGACACCATGCGCGCCCAGGGCGCCGGCGGCCAGCACGTCAACAAGACGGATTCGGCGGTGCGCATCACCCACATCCCCACGGGCACCATCGTCTTCGTGCAGGAAGAGCGCTCGCAGCACAAGAACCGCGCCCGCGCCATGGCGCTGTTACGCTCACGCATCTACGACGAGCAGCGCCAGAAGCTCGATAGCGCGCGGGCCGCCGACCGGCGCTCGCAGGTCGGCTCCGGCGACCGGTCGGAACGCATCCGCACCTATAATTTCCCGCAAGGCCGCGTCACCGACCATCGCATCAACCTGACGCTCTACAAGCTCGACAAGGTGATGACGGGCGAGGCGCTCGACGAAATCATCGATCCGCTGATCACGCAGCACCAGGCGGATCTGCTGGCCGAAAGCGACGGGCGGTGACGGAAGACCTCCTGCTCGCCATGCGCCCAAGAGCCCTCATCCTGAGGAGCAACGCTTTGCGTTGCGTCTCGAAGGACGGGGGGCGTCACGCCGCAGCCTATCGCGTGCGTGCATTTCTAGAATTGGTGTTGTCGCAGGTTTCGTCTGTCGCCCTCGTCCTTCGAGACGGCGCTACGCGCCTCCTCAGCGACTGTGTTGGAAGTCAAGCGTTTTGCCATGACTGTTTCGTCCTGATGATGGCGTTGAGGATGGTGAGCA
>JARHVB010000055.1 GCA_029222685.1 Terripilifer ovatus
GGCAGCTAAACTTGCCCCAGACAGGCAGCAAAATAAGACCGCGTTCGTCTAAACAACAAGAAATCTCAAAGCTTCACAGGCTCTCAGGATGAGGGCTTCTGGGACATCTCGTGAAATTGAATCGTTGCTTTCACGCAGCCGGCAACGTCAGCAACCCCGCGTCACCCGTCTCAAGCCCGAACAGCAGCCGCTTGCCCTCTTTGTCCCAGGCCAGCGCCGACACCGGCGCGCGGGGGCGGTTGCGGGCGTCGACCTCGTCGGTCTCCTCCAGGCCCTTGCGGACCAGCAGTTCGGCGCTGTCCGTGGTGCGGCACAGCAGCACCCAGCCGTCGTCATAGCCGAGCGCGACGATCGGCAGGCTCGGATGAAAGGCGACGCGCGAGACGCGGGCCGGGCGCACACCGCATTCGCGCGGCGCCTTGCCCATCGGTCCGTCCTTCGACTGGAACGGCCAGATGACGCAGGCGTCGGCGCCGGAGGTGGCAAGCCATTGCCCGTCGGGCGACCACGAGAACGAGCGCGTCTTGGCCGGATAGCCGGTCATGCGCATGTCCTTCTTGTCGGCGATGCGCCAGCCGTGCAGGGCGTTCTCCTGCATGGCGGTGACGCAGAACAACCCATCGGGTGAAATGGTGATGTCGAGATGCGAGCCAGACCATTTCAGCACGTCCGGGTCCGCCGCCGTATTCGGAAACCACAGGCTGGCGCCATTGTAATGCGACATGGCGAGGCGATAGCCCTTCGGCAGAAAGGCGAGGCCGCGCACGCCCGACGGCGCGACGTAACTCTTGACCGTGCCCTTGGCATCGCGCGCCCGCACGTCCTTGCCTGCCGACCAGGCCACCGCGCCGTCGTCGCGCACGGCCAGCGCATCGATCCACTTGTTCTTTTCATTGCCGAGTTCGCTCGTCGCGCCATCGGCCAGTGTCACCACCACGCGGCCATCGTCGCCGCCGGTGATGATGCGGTCGCCGAGCGCTGCCGCCACGAGAATAGCTCCCTCGGCATGGGCGATGATCCGCTGATTATTGTCGGCGAACAGCAGATTGCCGTCGGCCAGCGCCAGAACCGGGCGTTTGCCGACAAAGGCGGCGGCCACGGCCTGCGCGCCCGCGGCGATGGGTTCGACATGGCTGGTCAGGGACTGATCGTAGCTGGTGTTCATCGGAATAATCGGCCTTCAGGGTGCTATTGCCGTCAGACGATCACAAGTCATCCTCGGACAGAATTTCATCCGCATCCGTGGCTGGATAGTAGGTCGCCGTCAACTCCACCTGTGCATCGGCCAGCACGGCGAGGAATTCCGGCGGAAACGTCGCGGCCCAGCTCGTGGCCTTGGGGTCGACGGAAAGGCCGATGTCGAGCCCCAGCCGCACCGCGACCATGCCGCCCTGAAATGGTGCTTTTTCGCCGGTCAGCATGCGGTCGAGCCGGGAACCGAGCCGGTGGCAAAGGTCGCTCACGCTGAGATCGGCCTCCTTCGGCGACAGGTCGTAAAAGAACGTCCGCGCCCCGTCGCGCCCGTCGCTGGTCCTGATCGGCTCTTTCGGCAGCAGCGGCGGCGCGGCCGTCCAGCCGCGCACGTCCACCCTCAGCACCACGCCGATGACCAGCGGTTCCGACGCCGCCAAGGCTCCGGCCTTTCCAACTAGGCTTTGCAGGCCATGAAGCCTTCGCGCAGCTCGTCTTCCTTGAGATGACGGCCGATGAAGACGATCTTGGATTCGCGCTTTTCGCCGTCCTTCCAGTCGCGCTGCAAATCGCCGTCGAGGATCATGTGCACGCCCTGAAAGACGAAGCGCTTCGGCTCGCCCTTGAACGCCAGGATGCCCTTCGAGCGCAGGATGCTCGGGCCTTCCTTCTGGGTGATGTGGTTGATCCACGGCATGAAGCGGTGCGGGTCCACATCGCCGTCGATGCGCATGGCGAGCGATTGCATTTCTTCGTCGTGATAATGCTTCAGGCCGTGCCCGTGATCATGGTCATGATGGTGATCGTGGCCATGATGGTCGTGATCATGATCGTGGTCGTGCTCGTCGACTTCGAGGAAATCCGGCTCGATCTCCAGAATGCGGTCGAGCTCGAAGGCGTTGCGGCCGAGCACGGCGTCGAGCGGCACGTTGCAGCGCGAGGTCTTGTGCAGCTTGGCATAGGGGTTGATGGCGCGGATGCGCGCTTCGACTTCGCGCATTTCCTCCGGCGACACCAGGTCCTGCTTGTTGAGGATGATGACGTCGGCGAAGGCGATCTGGCTCTTGGCCTCAGGCGCGTCCTTCAGCCGGTCGGCGAGCCATTTGGCGTCGGCGACAGTGACGACGGCGTCGAGCCGCGCCTGGTCCTGCACGTCCTGGTCGACGAAGAAGGTCTGCGCCACCGGGGCAGGATCGGCTAGGCCGGTGGTCTCGATGAGGATGGCGTCGAACTTGCCCTTGCGCTTCATCAGGCCTTCGATGATGCGGATGAGGTCGCCGCGCACGGTGCAGCAGATGCAGCCGTTGTTCATCTCGAACACTTCCTCGTCGGCGCCGATGACGAGGTCATTGTCGATGCCGATTTCGCCGAATTCGTTGACGATGACCGCGAATTTATGGCCGTGGTCTTCGGTGAGGATGCGGTTGAGGAGGGTCGTCTTGCCCGCCCCGAGATAGCCGGTGAGCAGGGTGACGGGGATTTTCTCGGACACTTCGGACATACCAGACTCCGGTTGAAACTTTTGCGGCCGCTTATACGCCAAGCGCCTTGGTCAATTCCCTTATATTGTGTCTGACCATGTCGATGTAAGTCCCCGCCGGGCCATCCGGGGGCGAAAGCGAGTCCGAATAGAGCGTGCCGCCGATCTTCGCCCCGGTTTCCCGGGCAATCCGCTCGGACAGGCGCGGATCGGAGATGTTTTCGATGAAAACGGCGGGGATTTTCTCACTTCTGATCTGGCGGATGATGCGCGCCACGTCCTGGGCCGAGGCCTCACTGTCGGTCGAAATGCCCTGCGGCGAGATCAGCTCCAGGCCGTAGGCGGCGCCGAAATAGCCGAAGGCGTCATGGCTGGTGATGATTCGCCGCCGCTCGGGCGGGATTTTCGCCATCGCCTCGCGCACCTCCTGCTCCAGCCCGTCGAGCTGGCCCAGATAGGCCTGCGCATTGGCCTTGTAGGTATCGGCCCCGGCCGGATCGGCGGCGGCCAGCGCATCGCGCACATTGGCGACATAGATTTTGGCGTTGGCGATGTTCTGCCAGGCATGCGGATCAGGCGCGGTCAGGCCATGGCCGGGGTGATGGTCGATCATGGTCAAGGGCTTGATGCCGGTCGTCGCGGTGATGACGGCGGCCCTGGCGCCGGAGGAACGCACCAGCCGGTCCATCCAGCCCTCGAAGCGGATGCCGTTGACGAAAATGACCCTGGCGGCGGTGAGCTTTTTGGCATCGCTCGGCGTCGGAGCATAGACATGGGCGTCGCCGCCCGGCTGCACCAGGACGTCGAGCGCGATCCGGTTGCCGCCGACCTGGCGGACGAAATCGCCGAGGATGGAGAAGGAGGCCACCACCGGCAGCCTGTCCGGTGCCTGCGCCAGCGCCGGGGAGAGCGATGCAGCGATCAGAATTGATGCTATAACATTACGTAACTTGGCCATGGGATGTCTCGTTCGATCTTTTGCTCAGGCTTCGAGGTGGCGGCCGGCGAAGGCATTGCGCAGCAAGCCGCCCGCCTGCCCGAACACCAGCGAGACGAAATGCACGACGCCGGCCATGAGGATGATCATCGGTCCGGCCGGCAGGCTGTAGTGATAGGAAAACAGCAGGCCGAAATAGCTCGAGATGAGGCCGATGCCGATGGCGATGGCGGTCATGCGGGTGATGTCGGCCGACCACAGCCGCGCCGAGGCGGCGGGCAGCATCATCACGCCCACCGCCAGCAGGGTGCCGAGCGCATGGAAGCCGCCGACGAGATTGAGCACCACCAGCGCCAGGAAGATGAGCTGCGTCGGCGCGCCGGCGCCGCTGACAGACGACAGGAAGCCGGGATCGAGCGTTTCCATCGCCAGCGCGCGATAGCCCACCGCCAGCACGACGAGCGTGACGGTGGCGATCGAGGCGAGCAGCAGCAGGGTGGCGTCGTCGAGCGCCAGCACGCTGCCGAACAGCACATGCAGCAGGTCTACATTGGAGCCGCGCGCCGAGACGATGACGACGCCGAGCGCCAGCGAGATGAGATAGAAGCCTGCGAGCGAGGCATCCTCGCGCAGCGCCGTCAGCCGGGCGATGAGGCCCGCCGCCAGCGCCACGGTGAAACCGGCGGCCAGGCCGCCGATGGTCATCGCCGGCAGCGACAGCCCGGCGACGAGATAGCCAAGCGCGGCGCCGGGCAGGATGGCGTGGGCCATGGCGTCGCCCGTCAGCGCCATGCGGCGCAGGATCAGGAACACGCCGAGCGGCGAGCCGGCGATGGCGAGCGCGCAGGCGCCGACGAGCGCGCGGCGCATGAACTCGAATTCGATGAACGGGCCGATAAACGTATCGTAGATCACATCAAGCACTCACGCCGCGCGCTCGCATTCATGCGCTTCGCGGTCGAAGGCTTCGGCCATATTGCGCGCCGACAGCAGGTTCTCCGCGCTCAGCACATGGGCCGTGTCGCCCCAGGCGACCTGTTCGCGCGCCATCAGCAGGGTCTGCGGGAAATGCTTGCGCACCAGGTCGAGGTCATGAAGCACGGCGACGACCGTGCGCTTCTCGCCATGCCAGCGGCCGATGAGATCGACGAGATCGCCGACCGTGCGCTGGTCGATGGCGTTGAACGGCTCGTCGAGCAGGATGATCGGTGCGTCCTGCAGCAGCACGCGGGCAAACAGTACGCGCTGCATCTGCCCGCCCGACAGGGTGCCGATATGGCGGTCCTCGAAACCGGCGAGGCCGACCGCCTCGATGGCGTCGAACGTCCGCGCCCGCGCCTTGCCGGTGATGGCGCCGAACAGGCCCGACGTGCGCCAGGCGCCGACGGCCACCATGTCGAAGACATTGATGGGAAACGACCGGTCGATCTCGGCCGCCTGCGGCAGGTAGGCAATGTCGCGAGCCTTGCAGCCCTCCAGCCGCACCGCCCCGCCGAGCGGCGACAGCGCCCCGATGATGCCCTTCAGAAGGGTCGATTTGCCGGCCCCGTTCGGCCCGCAGACGGCCAGCAGCGCGCCGCTCTCGACCTCCCCGGTGAGATGATGCACGGCCGGATGCCGGTCATAGCCGAGCGTCAGATCGCGAAATTTGATGGCCGCTGTCATAGCAAACTCAAGACCTTAACTCAGCGCCCAGAGCACGGCGAGCCACAGGACGGCGATGATCACCCCAGCCCCCGCCAGCCGCTGCAGCGCCGACAGCCGCAACAACGAAAACCCCGGATCCGCCCGCCGCACGACAGCGGCCGCCGGATGGGCGTGGCTGTGGTGGTCGTGCGGATGGTCATGATCGTCGTGCATGCGCCTGCCAAAAACCGAAAACGTATTGTTATACTATAACAGATTTTCAGGCGGCGCCAGTAGGGAATTTGTGGCCCCTCACTCCTCGGGCACAAACCCCGACGCCTTCACGATCGGACCCCATTTCTCGATGTCCGCCTTCACCGTCGCGACGAACTGGGGCTGCGGCTGAAAAGTCATTTCGTTGCCGAGTTTCGCGTTGGCCTCGATCACCTCCGGCGCCTTCACCGCCTGGGCGATGGCCGAGCTGAGCGCGGCCACCGCCTTGGGGTCCGCCTTGGCGGGCAGGAACACGCCGGTCCAGGAATCGACGACCAAGTTGAGGCCCTGTTCGCGCATGGTCGGGATGTTCGGCAGGAAGCGCGTGCGCTGCGAGCTCGCCACCGCCAGCGTCCTGATCTGGCCGGCCTGGGCCAGCGGCATGGCTTCGCTGATCGGGTTGATGCTCGCCGCCACATGGCCGCCGATGAGATCCTGCAGGGCGGGCGCGCCGCCGCGATAATGCACCGGCGTCATCGGCACCTTGCTTTCGTTCGACAGCATGACGCCGATGAAATGCGGCGTGCCGCCGGCGCCCGTCGTCGCATAATTGGCCTTGTCCGGGTTGGCCTTGCACCAGTCGATGAAGGCCGGCAGCGTCGTGATGCTGGCCGGCACGGCGGTGCCGATGTTGAAGGTCAGCACCGATTTGGTGAAGGGCGCCACCGGCGTCAGGTCGCGCATCGGATCATAGGGCAGACTCTTGAAGATGTGCGGATAGAGCGTCACCGGAAAGTCCGGCGTGAACAGGATGACGCTGCCGTCCGCATCGGCATTCTTCACATATTCGACGGCGAGCCGCGCCGCCGCGCCCACCTTGTTCTCGACGATCACCTGCGACGCATAGGGCCCGCGCAGGCGCTCGGCGAACAGCCGCGCACCGACATCGGTGCCGCCGCCCGCGGCGAAGCCGACGATGACATGGGTCTGCTTGCCGACGGCCTGCGCCATCGCGCGTGAGAGAAAGCTCGTGTTGGCGGTGACGGCGCTGGCCATTGAAGCGGCCACGGCCTGGCGGCGTGTCAGCATGCTTCCCTCCCGGTGACAAAAGCATTTTCAAGCGAAGTGGATACCGGTTCGCGTGAAGAAAATGCGTTCATTAAAAAATGTGTATCAGCACTCTTGTCGTTCAGGAGGGAAAGGTCAAGATTTGTGTCAGAAGCGCACGAAAGCCGCGCCTTCCATCGCATATTGCGCATAGCGGAAATCGCGGATGTGGATCAGCCCGTCGCCGTTCCAGTCCAGCAGGATGAAATAGATCGGCGTTGCCGAGGCATCACGCGGGTCGCTGACAAGCGCCGCCGCCCGTCCTTCGACGAGGCCCGGCGTCAGGCGCCAGTCGTCCACCTTGGCGTAATTGCCGAAATAGTTCGACACCCCCGGCTTGCCCTCGATGCGGCGGTAGGCGACGAGATCGAGGTGCACATCCTCGGCCAGCATGGTGCGCAGGGTGTCCACATCGCGCGCGTTGAAGCGCTCGATATAGGTGGCCAGCCGTCGCCGCTCGTCATCGGCCAGGGTTGGGACGGGCGCGTCGTCGGGCTCGTCCGCCAGGGTGCGCAGCCGTTCGCGGCCGCGATGCAGCGCCGCCTTGATGGAAGGAATGCTCGTGTTCATCACATCATGCATATCTTCCAGCGAATAGCCGAGCACGTCCATGAGGATCACGCTGGAGCGCTGCGCCGGCGGCAGCCGCATGAAGGTGCGCAGGCTGGTCGAGACGATCGCGTGATTGTCGGCGGCGCTCGAAGGATCGGCGATCATCTGCATATCCTCGTCGGATTGGACCTGCGCGAGCCGTGCGCGGCGGCGCAGAAAATCGAGCGTCGTATTGTGAGCGATGCGAAACAGCCAACCTTCGACGTTTGCGATGGGGCCTGTGGTCGGAAAAGCCTCCAGCGCCTTGATGAGCGTGTCCTGTACGATGTCCTCGCCGTCGATCACCGAGCCGGTCATGCGCGCGCAATAACGATGCAGCTTCGGCCGGATGCTGGTGAGCATCCGGTCGAAGGCGTCGCGGCCCGTATCTGCGACGGCGGAACCGTTCATCGCTCCTCCAGCATGCGGTAATTGCCGACGATGATCGGTTGCGCGGCCTGCGGCGGCTCGGCGCAGCGCTCCCGGATGCCGGACTGGAAAGCCTGAAAGCTCGCGAGCTGCTGCAGCACGCTGGCCTCGCCTTCCGTTTCGACGAAGTGCACGAAGCTGCCATCTTCAAGCATCAGCGCCATATAGCGAACACCTTCGGGCGATTTCTGCTTCAACTCCTGGAACACGGCTTCGATCAGGCTCCGGTTCTGGCCGGTCGCGTCCGGCTTCGTCTTGTAGCGTATCAGGGTTCGTTTCATCTGCCTCGTCCTTCTGCTGGCTCCTGCTGAGAAGACGATGCGGGGGCCTGAAAGGATTCCATCAGGAAATCTTTTTTTGCCGAATCTTTTTCAGGCGTCCGTTCGTCTTGAAGGCATCGGATCGGCGGCCAGGCAACGGCCCGCCGGTCGCCTTCGCAACGGAAACCGGACATGAAACAGGCAGATAGCGAACAATCGCAAAGAAACGAGCAACTAAACGTGGGTAGGGGCAAAACATGGGTGCTGGCGCTGACCTCGGCGTCAGCCTTCATGGCGGCGCTGGATTCGCAGGTGGTCAATGCGGCGCTGGGGACCATCCGCCAGAGCCTCGCCATCCCGGTCGAGACGCTGCAATGGACAGTCAACGCCTATAATCTCAGTTTCGCGGTGCTGCTGCTGACGGGCGCGGCGCTCGGCGACCGCTTCGGCCGCCGCCGCATGTTCGTCTCCGGCATCGCCATCTTCGTCATCGCTTCGGCGCTTTGCGCGCTCGCGCCCGATGCCGGCTGGCTCATCGCGGGGAGGGCGCTGCAAGGCGTCGGCTCCGCCCTGCTGATGCCGCTCGCCATGGCGCTGCTCAGCACCGCTTTCCCGCGCGAGCAACGCGCCAAGGCCCTGGGCATTTTCAGCGGCCTCACCGGGCTGGCGGTGGTCGCCGGTCCTCCCCTGGGCGGGGCAATCACGGCCGGGCTGTCGTGGCACTGGATCTTCTGGATCAACGTGCCCATCGGTCTTGCCATCATCCTGCTGTCGCGCGTTCGCGTGCCGGAAAGCTTCGGGCCGCCCGCGCGGCTCGATATCCTCGGCCTCATCCTCGCCAGCGCCGCAGCCTTCGGTGTGGTCTGGGGCCTGATGCTCGGCAAGAGCCTGGGCTGGAGCAATCCGATCGTGGCGACATCCCTCATCGCCGGGTGCGTGCTCACCATCGCCTTCGTCGCGGTCGAGAAGCGCATCTCCGAGCCGATGCTGCCGATGCGCCTGTTTCGCGAGCGTGCGTTCAGCGCCGGCGTCCTTTCGAGCCTGCTGTTCACGGCGGCGATGTATGGCGTGCTGTTCTTCATCGCGCAGTTCTTCCAGACGGCGCAGGGCTTCGGCCCCCTGGGCGCCGGCGTACGCATGATGCCATGGACGGCAACCCTGTTCTTCTTCGCGCCGATCGGCGGGCGTCTGGTCGGCCTTGTCGGCGAACGGCCGCTCGTCGTCGGCGGCCTGCTGCTGCAGGCGCTCGGCATGGGCTGGTTCGCACTGGTCGCTTCACCCGATATCGCTTATGGCGCGCTGGTCATGCCGATGATCATCGCCGGCGTTGGCGTGTCGGTCGCCATGCCATCCTCGCAGAATGTGGTGATCAGCTCCGTCGCGCCGGCTGAAGTCGGCAAGGCGTCGGGCGCCTACAACATGTTCCGCTTTCTCGGCGGCGCGTTTGGCATCGCCATCCTGGTCTCGGTGTTCGATCACATTGGCGGTTTTGCTTCGCCGCATGATTTCAGCGCCGGGTTCAAGGCTGCGGTTGGCGGTGCGGCTGTGCTGTCGGCAGTGGGCGCGGTCGTGGCAATGGCTCTGCCGGCGCGGCGCAAGCTCACTGTGTCATCCCCGACGCCTGCGTAGCAGCTATGGCATTCACACATCTCCGACTGGCATCCGATGCGCTGAATCGTCAGGTCTGGATCCCCGCTCGCGCCTGCGGCGCGTCGGGGATGACAGGGGCCGCAATGTCATTCCCGACGCGCGAAGCGCGAGCGGGAAACCAGACGTCGAAGCCGCATCAATGCCCATCGAAAGACGAATTCTTTTCAAAGCGTCGTTTTGTGTCCCGCGCTTATCGCGCTCGTCATGGAGGGCCATCCTGAGCGACCGATCCCGATTCGGTTTCCAGGATGTGTGAATCCGATAGTGCGTAGCAGGCGAGCGGGGATCCAGACCTGATGTTGCAGCGAACCGAAGCGTCTGGTTTCCCGCTCGCGCTTCGCGCGTCGGGAATGACAATGACCCTACACTCGCGCTCTACGCAATCTCGCCACGTGCGCTTTCAGCTGCGCGGCGGATTGCCTCGATGTTTCCTGCAAACGCATTGTGCCCGCCCTTGAACACGGCGGACCCGGCAACAAGGTAGTTGCCGCCGGCGGCGACGCAGGCGGCGGCAGTCTCCGCCGTCACGCCACCGTCGATCTCGATGTCGATCTCGCGTCCGGCGCACATCGCCGATATGCGGCGGACTTTCTCAAGCACCGGCCAGATGAACTGCTGGCCGCCGAAACCCGGATTGACCGTCATCGCCAGCACGAGATCGATGTCGTCGAGCACCGGCTCGATGACATTCTCGGGCGTGCCGGGATTGATCGCGACGCCGGCCTTCTTGCCGAGCTTGCGGATCGCCTGCAGGGTGCGATGCAGATGCGGTCCTGCCTCGGCGTGCACGGTGATGATGTCGGCGCCTCCAGCCGCGAAGGCCTCCAGATAGGGATCGACGGGCGAGATCATCAGATGCACGTCGAACGGCTTCGGCGTGATCTTGCGGATCGATTTCATCACATCGGGCCCAAACGAAATATTGGGTACGAAATGCCCGTCCATAATGTCGACATGGACGAGGTCGCCGCCGGCCTCCATCACCGCGCGCACATCCTCGCCGAGATGGGAGAAATCGGCCGCCAGAATGGAAGGCAGGATTTTGAGCGGGCGCATGGCAATCGTTCCGATCGAAGGGGTCTGTTGTCAGGCGGACAATAGGGCCGCGCGGTGTCATGGCAAGGCCCGCAAGCCCATTTAGGCGCGCTGCAACGGGCTTTTCCGCCGGATTCAGGCCTCGACGAGCCCGGCCCGTTCCTTCTCGATCAATTCGTCCATGATGCGGCGGAAGCGTACCGGCCCGGCATCGACCTCCAGAAACACCGGTTTGCGCTTGTCGACGGCGGCATCGTCCATGTTGCGCTGCTGGCCTTCGATCATCACCCGGTCTTGCGCATCGAAAGCTTCGTGCCGCAGTTCCGACAGCAGCACGCGTAATTCGCTGTCGATCGGCTCGCCCCAGGCGCGCGGGTTCTGTCGGACGGCGGCGAAGTGATAGAGCGTCGTGGTCTCCGTTTCCGGCGTCAGAAAATGCGCGCCGAAGACGCCGGTCCCGTCGCTGCGCTTGCCGCCCGGCGTCGTCGCACCCGTGTCGTTGAGCAGACAGCCGGGCAGGTCCCAGCGGATGTCGGCCCAGACATCGACGGCGGCGCCATCGCGGCGGAACAGCAGATCGTACAGCCGCGGCGGCGGCACGGTCTGGTTGAAGCGCGACACTTTCAGCGTGGTCCCGCTCTGCTCCAGATTGATCTTCGCCGCCACCATCTCTTCATTGCCGAGCACGCCTTCATGCAGAATGGTGGCATGGCTGAGATCGAGGAGGTTCTCGGTGATGCGATAGTAATGCGCATGCATCCGCATCCATTCGCGCCGCGAGACGACGGCGGGATCGGCGGTGTCGAACAGGCTGAAGTCCGGAATGTCCGCTGGGTTGCCGGGGCCATCGCCCATCCACACCCAGATCAGCGTGTGCTTCTCGACGGCGGGATAGGCTTTGACGCGCGCGCCGGGCGGAATGCGGCCGGACGCATGCGGGTTGCGCACGCAGGCGCCGTCGCCGTCGAATTCAAGGCCGTGATATTGGCACCGCAGCCTGTCGCCGATGATCTTGCCCAGATGCAGCGGCGCATAGCGGTGCGGACAGGCATCGGCAAGCGCACGGATATCGCCTTGCGAGGAGCGATAGAAGACAAGCGGCTCGTCGAGAATGCGCTGCGGCTTCGGCGTATCCGTGAGGTCCTGCGCCCACATCGCCACATACCAGGCATTGCGCAGAAACGGCATCGCATCCCTCCATGTTACTCGACCAAAGGCTATGAGGGACTTTCGTCTGCGTAAAGCGCCTGAATGAAGCCTGCTCACATTGCGATACGAAATCTTGCAGCATGGCTTTGTCCGCCTCTGGCGTTCGTGTTGCGCCATGCTAGCCTGATGACGGCAACGATTGACGTTAGCGATAGACGTTAACGATAGACTTGGGAGGGATCATGATCGTCAGGGCATTGGCATTTGCGTGCGCAGGGTTTTCGTTTGCGGTTACAGCATCTGCACAAACAGCATCCACCTGGCCGCAACGTCCCGTCACCTTGATCGTGTCGCAGGCGGCGGGCGCGAGCCCCGATGTCATGGCGCGACTGATCGCCGACAAGCTGGGCAAGGAACTGCATCAGGGAGTCGTCGTCGAGAACAAGCCGGGTGGTGGTAATGTTGTTGGAGCGGTGGCGGCCGCTCGCGCCGCGCCCGATGGGCATACGTTCTTCTTCGCCACGTCGGCGGCGCTCGCCAACAATGTCTTCATGATGAAGGATCTGCCCTACGATCCGGTGAAGGATTTCGTGCCGGTGGCTCTTGTGACGCGCAGCAATCAGGTGATCGTTGCGACGCCCTCGCTGCCGGTCAAAACCCTGTCCGAACTCATCGCGCTCGAGAAAGCCTCGCCCGGCAAATATTCGCTGGGTGTCGATGGTCCGCGCAATCTGGCCGGTGTCACCGCACAAGCCTTGAACAAACGCACGGGCACGACATTCGTTCTGGTTCCTTATCCCAATATCAACAATGCGGTGCAGGATACGATCGCCGGACGGTTGCAGGTCGGCGTTTTCTCCGTTTCGATCGTCGAATCGCAAATCCGTGCCGGCACCCTGCGGGCGATCGCCATGGCGTCGGCCAAGCGCGTCAGCGCCTTCCCAGATCTGCCGGCGGCAGGCGAGACCATTCCCGGCTTCGACTTCGCCGGCTGGTTCATGGTGATGGCGCCTGCGGGCACGCCGGCCGACATCGTCACCAAGATGAACGACGCGATCGACCGGGCCACGCACGACAGCCAGGTGCGCGAAATGGCGCCCAAGCTCGGCTTCGACATCAATCCCACCGGCGTCGGCTCGCCCAAGGACGCCAGCGATTTCCTTTCCAGCCAGCTCACTTTGTGGGAGAAGACGACAAAGGAACTCGGGATCGAAAAGCAATAGGCGACCAAATGGACCTGGCCGTCTTAGCGCCCGGGCTGCGGGCATAAGCAAGAACCAGGACATGGAACCACGCTATCTGCGGCAGCTTGCCGAAATCGTCGATCTCGGTTCGCTGTCGCGCGCGGCAGCAGCGCTCAACGTTACCCAGCCGACGCTGAGCCGCAATATGAAGAGCCTGGAAGCCCATGTCGGCGCACCGCTGCTGAAGCGCGGCCGCTATGGCGTCGCGCCGACCGCGATCGGCGCGGCGCTGGCGCGCCAGGGGCGCATGATCCGCGATGCGATGGCGCAGGCCGACGGCGAAGTCGAGCAATGGCGGCAGGGGCAGGACGGCAAGTTGCGCGTCGCCATCGGCGCCATGCTCGCTCGATCGATCATGCCCGGGTTCGTCAGCCATGTTCTGCAATCGAAATGGAATGTCGGCCTGCGTGTTTCGGTGGATGGAGCCGAGCGTCTGCTCGACCGGCTGCGGCGCGCCGAACTCGATGTGGTTCTTTCGCCGGCGCAACTCCATTATCCCGCCGACGATCTGATCCAGGATTTCATGTTCGAGGATCATATCGGCCTGTTCGCCAGCCCAAGGCATCCGCTCACACGCCGCCGGCTGGTGAGCGCTGCCGATCTCGCCGCCGCCACCTGGGCGACCGTGGGCGTCCTCTCGGGCGCGCGCGATACGACACGCGAAATTCTTGCCCGCATCGGCGTCGACGGAGCACGGACCGCGATTGAGTTTTCAGGCGATATTTCGATGGCGCTCAATCTCGTCGATAGCGGCGCTTACCTGATGGCGGCTCCAAGTTTTCTGATGCGCCACCTCGATGACTCTCGCCGGTTCGTCGAACTGCCTTTCAAGGCGGAGATGCCGCGGCGGGACGTGGCGATGTGGCGGCGCCAGGACATGAAGGACCATCCGCTGGTCGATGAATTCAAGAGCCGTTTCCAGGGTTACGTGCGGAGCCTCGCCAAAAAGCGACCCGTATAGATATGCATTTTAGACATGAATACTCCGATTTTTGTTGTTTTCGAATAAATAGAATCCCTCCACACTCTCCATTCACCTCGGTCTCCGGGCCGGGCGGAATCGGATTCCGAGGGGAGAGCAGAATGATAAAGCCGAAAATCGCCGCAGCTATAATCTGGCTGGCGGGTTCGTTGGCTGTTGCCGCACAGACGCCGTCCGAACTCATACCGGCAGGCCCTATCACCTTCGTGGTACCGCTGGCTGCTGGCGGCCCGGCTGACAGCGTCGCGCGCATCATCGGGGAACGGCTGGGCCAGAGGATCGGCCGCATGATCGTCATCGAGAATCGAACCGGCGCCGCCGGCAATATCGGCGCTGCCTATGTGGCGAAATCCAAGCCCGACGGGCTGACCTGGCTGTACACCGTGGATTCGGTGCTAACGGTCAATCCGAGTATCTACAAGTCGCAGGGCTTCGATGCGCGCAAGGATCTCGTGCCCGTCGCCAAGGTCGGCCAGACTCTCCTGCTGCTCGCGATCAATGCCAAGACGGTGCCAGCCAAAACCTTCATGGAACTTGTCGCCTACAGCAAGACCCATGACATCAATTTCGGCTCCGCCGGCATTGGCTCGCCTGGCCATCTGGCGCTCGAGTATCTCAAGATGGTGAGCGAGTTGCGCGCCGTGCATGTGCCCTATCGCGGCGCTGCGCCGGCGCTACAGGATCTCATCGCTGGAAATACTCAGGCCAGCTTCATCACCTCCGGCGTGCTGATCCCTTATGTGAACAGCGGCGCGCTTCGCGCTTTGGCGGTGTCTGCCAATGAGCGGGTGCGTTTTGCGCCCGACGTGCCGACAGCGGAGGAGGCCGGCATTCACGGTTTCGATGCGAAGTTCTCGAATTTTCTGCTTGCGCCTGCTGGCGTGAAACCTGAAATCCGCGCCATGATCGGCGCGGAAGTGGCCGCGCTGCTCAAGGACAAGGACGTGCGGGAGCGGCTCGAGGCACAGGCGACCGATCCGATTACCGGCGACGAAGCATCGTCGATTGCAGAGATCGAGCGCGATCGAGAAAAATGGGCCAAAGTGATTGCCGCCGCCGGGATCAAAATGGAATAGGATACGCCAATCCTCCTCCAGAGGAGCAACTGCAAAAAGAGGCTAGAGATGTCGCGTCCCAACTTTCTGTTCTTCATCACCGACCAGCAGCGCGCCGATTATCTCGGCTGCGCCGGGCACCCCATCGTCAGGACGCCGAACATCGACAGCATCGCCGCCGCCGGTACGCGCTTCGACAGGTTCTACGTGGCCTCGCCCGTGTGCATGCCCAATCGCGCCTCGCTGCTGACGGGCCGCTTTCCGACGGCGCACGGCCTGCGACACAACGGCTGCGACCTGTCGTATCGCGCCAACACATTCACCGACGTGTTGCGCGCTGGCGGCTACAAGACGGCCCTCATCGGCAAGAGCCATGTGCAGCCGATGACCGGTATCGACTCCCAGAAGCGCTACAAACCGGATGACGTCGGCGCCATCAAGGAAGCCTGGAAGGACGATCCGTCCGATTACGACAATGAGGATCCCTCACGCTACGCCAGCAACGAGAAATATGAATTCAAGCTGCCCTATTACGGCTACGACCATGTCGACATGGTTACCGGCCATGGCGATCAGTGCAACGGCCATTATTATCAATGGCTGAAGTCGAAGACCAATCAGGCCGACATCTGGCGGGACCACAAGAACCAACTCGCCCATGATTACGTCTGCCCGCAGGCGGTGCGCACGCCCATCCCCGAGGAGCTCTATCCGACGTCCTTCATTCGCGATCGCGCCATCGATTATATCGACAGCGTGAAGAACGACGACCAGCCGTTTTTTGCTTTCGTCTCGTTTCCAGATCCGCATCATCCGTTCACGCCGCCTGGCAAATACTGGGACATGTACGACCCGAAGGATTTTCATCCGCGCCTGCCTTACGAGGCGCACAAAAATCCGACGCCGCCGATGCGCTGGCTGCACGACCACTGGATCAAGGGCACGCGTCAGGCGCAGACCCAGGAAGCTTTCATGGCCGATGAGCGCGAGACCCGCGAGGCCATGGCCTTGTCGTGCGGCATGATCACCATGATCGACGATGCCATCGGCGCGGTCATCGACGCTCTGAAGGCCTCGGGCAAATACGAGAACACCGTGATCGTGTTCAATTCCGACCACGGCGACTATCTCGGCGACTTCAACCTGATGTTGAAGGGCGCCATCATGCTGGACTCGATCAACCGCGTGTCCTTCATCTGGTCGGACCCGGAGGACCGCACGCCGAGGCTGTCGCATGCCCTGTCCTCGACAGTCGATCTGGCACCCACCATCATCGAACGGGCCGGACTGAAGCCCTATTGGGGCATCCAGGGCAAAAGCCTCGCCGCCAATGTCGCCGGCTCGCACGACCTGCGCGACGGGCTGGTCGTCGAATACGAGGACACGCAGCCGCGCATGGGCTTCGAGACCTCTGCCGTGGTGCGCACCCTCATCACCGCCGGCCATCGTCTCACCCTCTACAAGGGCCTGTCCTGGGGCGAGCTTTACGATCGCCGCGCGGACCCTGACGAAACCCACAATCTGTGGGACGACGCCAGCCATGCGGCCGTGCGCGCGCGGTTGACGGAGCAGCTTGTGCAGGAGTTGATTGAGAACGTCGACAAGAGCCCGCATGCCCGCCGCAGGGCATAGAGCGCAAAATCGTCTGCGATTTTGCGAAAATGTCGTATGCAGCCTATGAATTGAGAATGGGCTCTTTTCTGGGTGGATGATTCTGCGCGGCCGGGCATTGTTTGCCTGGCCACGCTCCTGTGGAAAAAATGAACAGCGACAGACAGGCGGCGCCGGCCGTACCGGGAGAGAACCGTATCATCTGGGCCGTGGCGATCACCCAGTTGATCGGCGTCGGCGTCCTGTTTCATTCCTTCACCCTGTTTCTCAAGCCGCTCAACGCCGAATTCGGCTGGACCGCTTTTCAAGTGACGTCAGCGTTCACCCTGGCGCTGTTCGTTGCCGACGTGGTCGCCATTCCCATCGGCTACCTGATGGACCGCCGTGGCGGGCGCGTCATCATGACGATGGGCGCCGTCATTGGCGCTGTTGCGCTGTTCTCGGCGTCCAGGATCAGCAATCTTACCGAGTTCAATCTGGCCTTCGTCGCGGTCGGCGTGGCGCAGTCCATGCTGCTCGGCAACATTCCGGCCTCGGTCATCGCCGCCAATGTCCGCGATTACCGCCGCGGCCTCACCTACGTCGCCATCATCGGCGGCCTGTCTTCGGCGGTCGCCGCACCGATCGTCAGCGTTATCATCAACCAGCACGGCTGGCGGGCGGGCATGGTGGCTTTGGCCAGCATTCTCATCCTCGGGCCCGGCCTGATCTGCGCTTTTGCATTGCGTGGCACCGTCGGCAGCCGGACGGAGGAATTCGCCCGGCGCAAAATGGCGATCTCGGAGGGAAGATTGCCGTCGGCGGCGCAGGGCGGCACGTCGCCCCTGCGCAGTGCCTTGCGGACGCGCGCCTTCTGGGCGCTGACCGTCGCTTTCAGCGTGCATTGGTATGTGATGTCCGGCATCAGCGTGCATCTGGTGCCGCTGCTGGACGAACGCGGCCTGTCAACCGGCCTCGCGGTGACCATTTTCGCCTTGACCGGCCCCGCCGCCGTCGTCGGGCGTCTGATCATGCATTTCTTGGATCCGATGGGCTCTGCCCGGCGCACGGGCCGTCTTGCTTTCCCGATCTTTGCCTGCGGCATGCTGATCTTGATCTTCGCCGGCGCTTTCGGAGCAGCCGGCCACTTCATTTTCGCCTTTGTGCATGGTGCGGCAGGCGGCGTCATTATGATCGTGCGCCAGACCGTCATCGCCGAGATTTTCGGCCTGCGCGGCTACGCCGCGATTTCCGGCGCGATGAGCACCATCTCGATCCTGCCGCGCACCATGTCGCCGGTGACCCTGGCGCTGCTGCGTGACGGCCTTGGCGGCTATCAGCCGGTGCTGTGGTTCCTGTTCGGCCTGATCCTGCTCGGCACGCTGGCCTATTTCATCGGCACGTCGGACCGCCGTCGCCCGGCACATTGAGCCAACTCACTGAAGTTTTCAGGCCACCCTGCTGCCGCTGCCGAAACCATTCGTCGGCGCGGCGCCCCGCAGGCCGGCCATGCGCATGATCTTGCCGATGGCGCGGAGCGAGAACGCCAGCAGCCGCGGCATCGAGTGGCGGCAATAGGCAAGTTTGCGAACATACGTCTCGATGTGCCAGGTGGCCCATGTGCCGCTGGCAAAGAAGGCGACGTCGCCGGGTCCAAGCCTCCGCACGATGCCGTCCTCGGCTGTCACCTCGACGGAGCCCTGGAGCACATGCACGGTTTCATCGACACCGAAATACCAGCGGAACGTCCCCGCCGTGCAATCCCAGGCCACGCAGGTCGAGGCGCCGTCGGCGCTGCGGAAAATCTCCGCCGCACGGGCCTGCGGAGCGCCGTCAAGAATCCAGGCCGCATCGATGGGCGCTGGCTTCATTTCGAGCGAATCGAGGGCTGCGGCGGCGAACGGACCTGACGACATAGGGATTGGACCTCCTTTTCAAGCAGGAGGCATCATGCCGGCCAATTCTTCACGAAAGCTCAATCCCGGTATTCGGCCGGAATTTTACGGATGGCGTCCACCGCATTGGTCATGGCGCTGCAGAAGTCGTTCTTGTCCGCCTCGGTCTCATATTCGATCTTGGCGTAGACCTCGTCGAGCGTGTCGGGCGACAGGGCCAGCTTCTTCTCGACATAGGTGATGGCGTCTTCCAGCCGCACCATTTCGCGGCCGCTCGGCTGCACCTGGTCACATCGATCGATGGCCAGGTCAAGACGATAGAGATCGGTGAGGAGTTCGCGCCAGTTCGTGTCTGGAACATTGTCCTGGGTGGCGTCCTGGGCAAAGGCGGGCGCAGCGGTAAACAGTAGCGTTCCGAGGATCGCAATCTTTGCAAGTTGCCTCATTTTTCCGCTCCGTGACTACGTTTCGCCAGATAATATCATGAGTGCGGCGCAACAATGGCAAAACCGCCATAGTGGCGGTTAAGGCAAGCAAAGGCTGGGCCAATGGGTAATCAGCTCGTATGTCGAACGTTTTGGTTAATAAAACGTTGCCGCCAGCCTGGTTTGCTGCCGGCGCCGGTCGCGGCATCTGCCGAATAGATAGCGCGCGCAATCGCGCGGGCCAGGCAATCGGCGGCCAATGCGCCGATTTCGATCTGGTCGGGAAGGCTGGCCTCCCGCGCCGCACGGCCCGTGGCGGCAGCAAAGATGAGATCGCCGTCCATGGCGGCATGCGAGGGCCGCAGGGCCCTGGCCATGCCGTCATGGGCGATGACGGCGAGGCGCTTTGCCTGGGCTTTCGACAGAGCTGCGTCGGTGGCGACCACGGCGATGGTGGTGTTCTCGAGCTTCGGCGGCGCGGGCGCGCCCTTTAGCTGTAGCGCCAGGTCCGCCGCCGTAAAGCCTGCCGGCAGTCCGAGGCCCCCGAATTCGCCGTCGCGTTCGTAGGGGGCGGCCCAGAAATGCGGCCCGTCGCCGATCGTGGCGCTGCCGATCGCATTCACCGCGACAAGCGCGCCGACAACGAAGCCCGCGCTCGTGCGGGCGCTCGCCGATCCCAGGCCGCCGCGCAGATTGGCGGTCGTCGCACCGAACCCGGCGCCGATGGAGCCGATGGAAAAACCTTTCGCCGCCGCGGCCGCCGCGGCGTAGCCAAGCTCCCAATAGGGCGGTTTGCGGCCCCAGTTCTTGTCGCCGCCATTGATGAGATCGAACAGGATCGCGCCCGGCACGATGGGGATGCGCGCCTCGCCGACGGTAAAGCCGCGTCCCTGCTCGCGCATGAAGCCCTGCACGCCGCCCGGCGCATCGAGGCCGAAGGCCGATCCGCCGGAGAGGACAAGGGCGTCGATCTTCTCGACCGTCATGTCGGGCTCGAGCAGCGCGCCGTCGCGCACGCCCGGCGCACCGCCGTGAATGGCGATCGAAGCCGTGGCAGGCTCCTCGAAAATCAGCGCCGTGACGCCGGAAAGGAGGTTTTCGTCATGGGCATTGCCGACCAGCAGGCCCGAGACGTCCGAAATCAGGTTCAACACGTTTCACGCTCCATCACGTGGTCGAGAGACGGGAATATGTCGCTTTGCGCCACCCTCCCGTTGGTTCTATGCAATGCCTATTAATTGGCCTGTTAACGGGCCGATGACGGCCGGAACCAGAAATGAACCTAGCGTGGCCCAGGTGCTCATAGATTGCCGAAATGGCGCAACCGGATAGATGATGTCGTCAGATGTATCGCTTCCCGCAGCGCTGATCGCCGGCCTGCTGTCCTTTCTCAGCCCGTGTGTCCTGCCGCTCGTGCCACCTTACCTGACCTTCATCGCCGGGACGACCGTCGAGGAACTGGCGGAGGGCGGACCTGGCCGGGCGCGGCGCGATGTCGCGCTGGCGGCCATTCTGTTCGTGCTGGGATTTTCGAGCGTCTTCGTTGGCCTCGGCGCGACGGCCTCGGTGTTTGGCCAGGTGATCCGTGCGCATCTCGGCACATTGTCGGCCGTAGCGGGCATCGTCATCATCGCCATGGGTCTGCATTTTCTCGGCGTCTGGCGTCTGGCTTTTCTGTATCGCGAAGCCCGCCTGCAGGTCAGCAAGCCCATCGGTCTGTGGGGCGCCTATGTGATGGGCCTGGCCTTCGCCTTCGGCTGGACGCCCTGCATCGGTCCCATCCTGGCGGCGATCCTGACGGTCGCCGGCAGCGAGGATACAGCCGGGCGTGGCGCGCTGCTGCTGGCGGTTTATTCGGCAGGACTTGGCATTCCTTTCCTGGTCGCGGCGTTCGCCATCGAACCGTTCATGGGCTTTCTCGGCCGCTTCAAACGCCACCTCGGCACGGTGGAAAAGATCGTCGGCGTGCTGCTGGTCATAACCGGCATCGCCTTCCTCACCGGCAGCCTGCAGACCATGTCGTTCTGGCTGCTGGAGACATTTCCGGGATTGGCGACCCTGGGCTAGCAGCTTTAGCTTCGGCCGAAAACAGTCGGCAGCCATGTGGCCAGCGCCGGAAACAGGGTCAGCAAGACGAGGACGGTAAGGTCGGCAATGATGAAGGGCGTCACGCCTCGATAGATGGCGCGAAGCGAAATTTGCGGCGCCATGCCGTGCAGGATGAAAACGATCAGTCCGATCGGCGGGATGATCATCCCCAACTCGATGATCACGACGTTGACGATGCCCCACCAGATCGGATCGTACCCGAGTTTGACGATCAGCGGCAGGATCAGCGGCAGCGTGATCAGCATCGCTGCGATTTCATCGAAGATGGCGCCGAGGACGAGATAGGCGGCGAGTATCATGAAAATGATGGCGACCGGCGGCAGGGCGATGTGCTCGATCATCGTCACCAGCGCTTCCGGCACCCGCGCCAGCGAAATGAAATAAGTGAAGACGGAAGCGCCGATGATCAGAAGATAGATCATCGCGGTCGCGGACGCCGCGTCGCGCAAGCCCTGCCAGAACGTCGCCCAGCTCAGCCGGCGCCGCAGCAGCGCGAACGCCAGCGACAGCACCGCGGCGACGGACGCCGCTTCGTTGACCGTGAAGACGCCGCTGTAGAGACCCGCGAACAGCGCCAGCATCAGAACGAGAACCGGCGCGGCCGTGCGCATGGCCGCGCGCCGTTCCGGCCATGATCCCCTGGCTTCGATTGGCGCGTCCGCCGGCCGCAGCCGGACCACGATCCAGATCGCTGCCAGATTGAGACCAATGGTCAGCAGCGCCGGAACGATCGCGGCTAGAAAGAGGTCATTGATGAAGGTTTTCGCCGTGACGCAGTAGAGGATCATGATCACCGACGGCGGAATGAGCGCCTTCAACGTGCCGCCCGCGGCGATGGAGCCGGCGGCCAGGCTCGGCGAATAGCCGCGCTTGAGCATCTGCGGCAGGGCCGCCTTGGCGAAGGTCGCCGCGGTCGCCGTCGAAGAACCGCAGACCGCGCCGAAGGCGGCGCAGCCGCCGATCGTGGCGTAGGCGAGGCCGCCACGCCGATGGCTGAGAAATGCCGAGGCCACGCGATAGACGTCGTCTGAAAAGCCAGCCGCGCTTGCGAAGGCGCCCATGAGAAGAAACAGCGGAATGGACGCAAGATCGACGCTGGACAAAATCCCCGATGTCTCGCTGGCGAGGATCGTCAGCGCCGGCGTCATGCCGGCCTGTAGGGCAAAGCCGACAATGCCGACGATGATCATCGCGAAGGCGACGGGCACCTGCATCAGGATCAGGACCAGCAGGGCAAGCAATCCCGTGCCGGCGACGGAAAGAGCGCTCACATCAGACTCCGAAGCATGAAATCACGAGGGGTCCGATGTGCCGGGCGCGAAAAGCCGCGCCAGCTCGGTCCAGATCACGATTGCCTGGACGCAGACCGCGCACCACAGCACGATATCGACGACGTACCAGAATGGCGCCGTGCGGAGCTGCAGGATCCAGGTTGTCTCACCATCGCGGGCTATGATCGCGGCCTGCAGCCATAACCGCCAAGCGATCAGCCCCATGATGACAAGGACGAGCAGCGCCGCCACGACATCCAGAAATTTGCCGAGCCGCGGGCTGAGCGTTTCGGCAAACCGGATCGTGACATTGCTGCGCTCGGCGAGGCCGACCGGCAGGCAGCAGGCGATGGCGATGGCGACGATGAGCGCGCCGACGTCACGGACGCCCTCCAGGGGCTGCGCTGCGAGCCAGCGCGCCAGCCCGTCGGCAAGCGTCATTGCCGCAAGCGCCAGCAGCAGGCACAGGCCAACAGAGGCAAGCGCGCGTGTCGCCTGCAGAACAAGCCGTTCAGCTCCTTCTCGCATCACGAAGTTCCTATGGCCGGCGGTTGGCAGCGATTTCATCCTGCAGGCTGTTGAGAAGCTGCTTGTTCCTGAGGTCCTTCGATGCCCATTCGTCGATGACCGGCCGGAACAAGGCCTGCGCCTGGGCGCTCTCGGCCTCGGACGGCGTGATCACCCTGCGCTTCGGATCGTTCTGGAGCTGGGTGAACAGGGATTGATAGTAACGTCCGATGCCCTCGTTGTATTTTTGCGCAATCCAGTCGCCGCTGTATTTCCTGATCGCGTCCTGTCCCGCCTTGGGCAATTCGTTGAACTTCTGCCGGTTCATGAGAATGGCCATAGGCAGATTGCCGAGCCGCGTGAAGTAGTGCGTGTTCACCACCGAGACGAAGCCGAAGTCGAACAGCGTCGATGGCAGGGCGGTGATGCCGTCGACATTGCCGCGCCCGACCGCCTCGATGATCTCGGGAAAGGTGAGGGCAACCGGCGCGCCGCCGAGCGCTCTTATGGCCGACGATTCAAGCGCGCCGCCCGCCCTTATCTTTCTGCCCTTGATGCTGTCGACGGAGGTGATCTGGCCGCGCGAGTGGATGCTTGTCGGGCCGGTGCCGACCAGGCCCACGACATAATATTCGTCGAAGCCCTGCAGCAGTCCTTTCTTCAGGAGTTGGTTCGACACATGGGTGGCTTCCTCGAGGTCGCGGAACACGCCGGGCAGTTCGAGCACTTCGGTTTCGCGAAAGCGCCCACGTGACTGCGGAAGAATGACCCAGCCGAGATCGGCGACTCCGTCGATGATCATCTGCGCCTGCTGCAGCGGATTTCGGCCGAGGACGCCATTCTGGAAAAGCTCGATCTCGATCGCGCCATTGGCCTCCTTGTTCACCGCCTCGACGAATGGTTTGAAAACAACCGTCGCCGTCTCTCCGTCGGGTATGGATGAGGCGAACCTCAATTTGACGGGCTGCGCCTGCGCCGCGCCAGCGGCAAACAGAACAGTCATCAGCAATCCCAGGCTGCGTATTCTCATGATATCCCCCCCTGAAGCATCGTTCGAAAAAGTCTGTGCCGGCTTTTTCGCAGGAACGATGCGGTCTCGATCGGTTTGGTTCACTCGGCCGCATCGAAGCGCGGATAAGGCGGCGCCTCGGGGATGGAGCCATTCCGCAACGGCGGCGCGGTCAGGTATCTTGCAATCGTATCGCGCGCGAATTGCATCAGCGCCGCGGGATCGTCGGGATCGCCCTGCATGGCCGAGAGCGGCGCCACCATGTCGGAGGCATATGTGGGCCGCACGTCCGTGTCCTGGATGAGGCCCTGAGGATCCTGGCCGTCCTGCACCGCACGGATGCCTTCACGCAGAGACTTGCGAAACAGCATGATGCCCTGGTCGAGCGTGCCGAGGTGCTCGATCGAGTGGGGCGGCATCAGGCCGACACTGGTGATTGCATCGTAGTCGCCCGGCACCTGCTGGCGCTCGGCATAGGGCCGGTCCGGCGTCTGGCCGTTGGTGATGATCCTGTGATGGATTTCCGTCGGCGTATGATCGGTTTCCCTGACATGCAGGATCACGAACTGATGGCTGTATTCGTCGTCGCGCGGCACCGTCCAGATGGTGATCCAGGGCGGCGAACAATCCCTCGGCTGGCGTCCGCTTTCGAACACCGACGTGATGCTGTGGATGTTCGGCATCATGATGTCGGTCGTGCGCACCCAGACGTTCTCGTCCACCCGCCGGGCTGCCGCATAGGCGACACCCACGGGCGTGGACAGCCAGGTGATCTGGGGAAATTTTCCGAACTCTGAGGCGAACATGCCTTCCCAGGCGTGGAGGATCGCGGTGTGAGCAGGATCCATGGCATTCTCTTTGACCTGAACCCAGTTACAGGCGAACGGCACGCGTGGGCCGGGCACCAGCTTCATGCCGGGCAGGAAGTATTTGTCGTAGAGCGGGAATGGCGGCTTCTTCTCGATCGGGCCCATATAGGCGAACACGAGGCCGGCGAAGACGTGAACCGGATAGGCGCCCTGTTTGAAGCGCTTCATCAGCTTTTCGGCTTCACGTTCGCCCGGCATTTCCAGGATGCTGCCGTCCACGTCGAAGACGCGGCCGTGATAGCAGCAGCGGATGCCATGCTCCTCGACCCGGCCATATTCCAGCGACGTGCCACGATGCTGGCAGCGCAGATGAAGGACGCCGACGGCGCCGCTGCGATCGCGGAAGACCACCAGATCCTCACCCATGATGCGCACGCGCAACGGTGCCTGCTCGATCTCGTGCGAATAGGCGACGGGCTGCCAGAATCGGCGCAGGTATTCGCCGCCCGGCGTGCCGCGGCCTGTGCGTGTCAATTCCTGGTCGGGGGTGCCGTCGAGAACAGCTTCATATCCGGTGTAGGCGACGTCGTTATGGAGCATTGACATTCCTCCTAAGTTTCTCTATAAGAAATAGCATTTCTAAAAGAGTAGCAGAGATGAAAATTAAATCAACTCCAGAGTCGGATGGACGCCGGACCGGCGTCCAATCGGTCGAAGTCGGCTTGTCTGTTTTGAAGGTTGTGGCCGAGGCGAACGGGCCGATGACCCTGGCGAATGTGGCCAGCGCTACCGGCATGCCGCGCAGTCAGGTGCACAAATATCTGACCAGTTTCATCCGTGCGGGCTTCGTCTGGCAGACCAGGCCCGGCGAGCCCTACAGTCTTGGCCCCTATGCGCTCGAACTCGGTCTGGCGGCGATGCGCCGGCTCGAGATCACACAGGTCGCGCAGGAAACGCTCAATGAGTTGCGGGATGAACTGTCGACCACCGCCTCCCTGGCCGTCTGGGGCAATCGCGGACCGACCATCGTCCAATGGGCGGAGACGCCGCAACTGATCTCGCAGACCGTGCGGCTGGGGACTGTCTTTCCGGTGCTGACATCGACGCTCGGTCTCGTCTTCGCCGCGCATCTCGACCGGCGGCTGACCGAGCAGATCATCGAGGCCGAATTGAACATACCCAATGGTGCGGCGGCGCGCTTCGGCCTGCGCACCTGGGATGATGTCGAGCGGCGTCTGGAGGTTGTCCGCAGGGAAGGATTTGTAGCCGCCGACAGCGTCGTGGCGTCAGGCGTGACGGCGATCGCCGCGCCCGTCATGAATCATGCCGGCGTGATCGTCGGCGTCATCGGCGTTGCCGAACAACTCGGTCTTCTCGAGTCGCCCAAGAAGGACATAACGGTCCGCGCCCTGCGTGCGGGCGCCGGGCGTTTATCGGCGCGTCTCGGCGCGCCTGCCAGGAGCGACGGCGCTGCGTAACGTCGCGCAAATAAAAACGCCGGCGCGTTGCGCCGGCATTCTGTCTTGCAGATTGTACCTGCTTCGGTCGCTCACATCTCCTCGAAAGTGAGCTTGCCGTCGGCAGCCTTCTTCCAGATGTACATGACGTAATCGGAGTCGGTACGGTCGCCCTTGGCGTCGTAGGAGATATTGCCGATCACCGTGTCGAACACCTTGCCGGAATGCATGACGTCGGCGACCTTCTTCGGGTCGGTCGTCTTGGCGGTTTCGATCGCCTGTTTGAGGATCTGCACCGCCGCATAGCTGTAGAGCGTGTAGGATTCCGGATTGATCTTCTTGTCGGCGAATTTCTTGACGATGGCGGCAGCGCCGGGGCGCTTGGTCGGATCGGGGCCGTAGGTCATCAAGGTGCCTTCGACGCCGGGACCGCCGACAGCGGCATATTCGGCGGAGGCGATGCCGTCGCCGCCGAGCAGAACAGCATTGACGCCCTGGTCGCGCATCTGGCGGACGATGAAGCCGCCCTCCGTATGCAAGCCGCCCCACATCACGAGGTCGACGCCCAACTGCTTGAGCTTCGACACCAGCGCGGAGTAATCCTTCTCGCCGACATTGACGCCCTCATACAGCACTTCCTTGACGCCGAGCGCGTTCATGGCTTTCTTCGTCTCGTCGGCCAGCCCCTTGCCGTAGGTCGTCTTGTCGTGAACAACGGCGACCTTCTTGCCCTTGAAGTGATCGGCGATGTACTTGCCGCCGACCGCACCCTGCTGGTCGTCACGTCCGCAGGTGCGGAAGACATTCCACATCTTGCGTTCGGTAAAGGTCGGATTGGTGGAGGCCGGCGTGATCTGCAGGATGCCGTTTTCCTGATAGATTTCGGACGCCGGGATCGACACGCCGGAATTGAAATGACCGACGATGAACTTGACGCCGTCGCCGACGAACTTGTTGGCGACCGAGACGCCCTGTTCCGGCCGCGATGCGTCGTCGCCGACGAACAGTTGGATTTTCTGCCCCATGATGCCGCCGGCGGCATTCAAGTCTTCCACCGCCTGTTCGACGCCGTTCTTCAACTGCGCCCCGAAGGCCGCGGACCCGCCGGTGATCGGCCCGCCGACGGCTAGCTTGATCTGAGCCTGCGCCATGCCGCCCGTTGCGAGGGCGGCCGCGAATACAGCAATGCCCAACCATGTTTTCTTCATTACGATCCTCCGGATGAAGCCGCTGCCGTCAGCCGTTTTGGCGAAACGAACCATCGGCAAACGACTACAGAATGGATATTTCCCCGATTTGGTTTGGAAGTCATCATCAAACATTGCAGGCAAAGCGCAGATTTTACACACGGTCGCGCACAAAGCCATATTGCCGCGACATCTGGCGGGACCGTGTGATGGCATATCCTGCGATTGCCAGCATCATGAGCACGGCAAAAATGACGCCGTAGAAACGCAGGGCAGCAGCGAGCCCGGCCCAGTCCTGCTGCAGGGCGGCGTCGATGATCTCGCCCATCGGCACCGCAACTTCGCTGAACAGCACATAGTGCAGGAAGCCGACGGCGGCGGCGAGCACCAGCATATAGGGCAGGGCCTGCCACAACGGCCGCCAGGTCAGCGCCAGGGAGCGGCCGGCGGCGTAGGCGGCCGCGCCTCCAAGTACGACCGTCAGGCCCAGAAAGGTCCACGGTGCCAGCGGCGATGCGACGTACAGCGTGCCTTGCATCAATGCCCGCCTTCAAGATAAGCGGCGCGTATCTCTGGCCGCGCCAGAAGCTCTGCGCCGGTGCCCGACATGGTGATGCGTCCGTTAACGATAACGTAACCGCGATGCGCGAGACGCAACGCATGATAGGCATTCTGTTCGACCAGAAAAACGGTGAGGCCGTCGCGGCGGTTGAGATCGCGGATGACGTCGAAAATCTGCTTCACCACCAGCGGCGCGAGACCGAGCGATGGCTCATCGAGCAGCAGCAGCCGCGGTCGTGTCATCAAGGCGCGGGCGATCGCCAGCATCTGCTGCTCGCCACCCGACAAAGTGCCACCGCGCTGGGTCAGGCGTTCCTTGAGACGCGGGAAAATCGCGAACACCCGTTCGAGGTCGCCGGCGGTCGACGACGGATCGCCCAGCGCCGCGCCCATCAGCAGGTTTTCGTACACGCTCATGCGCGCGAAAATGCGCCGGCCCTCCGGCGATTGCGCGATGCCGAGACGGGCGACTTCATGGGCCGGCAGGCCGGCGATATCGCGGCCTTCGTAGATGATCTGGCCCTTGCGGGCACGCGGCGTCCCGAAGATCGTCATCATCAGCGTCGACTTGCCAGCGCCATTGGCGCCGATCAGGGTGACGATCTCGCCTCTGTTGACGGTAAGATCGACTTTCTTGAGGGCGACGATATTACCGTAGCAGGATTCGACGCCGCGCAAGTCGAGCATGGCCTCTGAGGATATGGACTGCGCGGTCATGCCCGCTGCTCCGCTGTCGTATCGTCGCCGGGCACGCCAAGATAGGCGGCGATGACATTGGGATCGTCGCGCACGAAGTCCGAAGCGCCATCGGAAATTTTCACGCCGTGGTCAAGCACGACGATATGATCCGAAATATTCATCACGACGCTCATGTCGTGCTCGATCAGCAGCACCGAAGTGCCGTGATCGTCGCGGATAGCGCACAGCAGCTTGGTGAGTTCGGCGGATTCGCGCGGATTGAGGCCTGCTGCCGGCTCGTCGAGACACAGCAGAACCGGGTCGGTACACATGGCGCGGGCAATCTCGAGCCGGCGCTGGTCGCCATAGGGCAGGTCGCCGGCGGGGTCATCGGCGCGCGGCAGCAGGCCGATACGCTCGAGCCAATAGGTGGCGGTCTTGACCGCCTCGGCCTCGCGCGTTCGATAGGGCGGCAGGCCGAGAAGCCCAAGAATCGTGAAGCCGGAAGCGCGCATGAGGATGTTGTGCTGCGCGACGATCAGGTTTTCCAATACGGTCATGCCGGAAAATAGCCGGATATTCTGGAACGTCCGTGCCACGCGGGCCTGCCGCGCGATCTGGAAATCCGGCATGCGTTCGAGCAGGTAGATGTCGCCGCTGGCCATGCGCGCATGGCGTCTTGCCGAACGGGTGATCGCCGCGACGTCGTCAAGCTCCGCCAATCCCTCGCGGGCGAAGGCGAGCCGGCCTGACGTCGGCTTGTAGAAGCCGGTGATGCAGTTGAAGACGGTCGTCTTGCCGGCGCCGTTGGGGCCGATCAGCGCCGTGATGTCCCGGCGGCCGGCCGTGAAGGAGAGATCGCTGACGGCGCGGATGCCGCCGAAATGCATGGAGAGATGATCGACGGTCAGAAGCGGGTCGCTCAGCCAGCGCATCAGCCGTGGCCCTCCTTGACCAGCGCGCCGGCGATGGCTTTGCGCTGTTTCAGGAAGATCGACGGCGAACGTGTCGAGACCAGGCCGCGCGGTTTCCAGATCATCATCGCCACCATGCCGAAGCCGAAGATCAGCATGCGGTACTGGCTCGGATCGAAAGCCGCACCGAACAGGACCTTCAGGAAGTCGAGCTCGCGCAGCAATTCGGTGCCGCCGATCATGACGGCGGCGGCAAGCGCGACGCCGATCTGCGATCCCATGCCGCCGAGCACCACCATGGCGAGGATGGAGGCGGATTCGGAGAAGGTGAACGAGTTCGGATTGACGAAGCCCTGACGCACGGCAAAAAACGCGCCGGCAAAACCGCCGAACATGGCGCCGAGCGCGAAGGCCGTGAGCTTGGTGCTGGTCGTGTTGATGCCGAGCGACCGGCAGGCGATCTCGTCTTCGCGCAAGGCTTCCCAGGCCCGCCCGATCGGCAGACGGCGCAGGCGCAGGGTGACGAAATTGGTGAGGAGGGCCAGGGCCAGGATCAGGTAGAACAGAAAGATGTTGCGGTGGATCGGCGAGAATTCGATCCCGAACCGTGCCGCGAACCCGTCATCGGCTGCCGTGAACGGCAGGCCGAAAAAGGTGATGCGCGGGATCGACGGAATGCCGGCGTCGCCATTGGTCAGGTCGACCCAATTGGTCAGCACGATGTTGATGATCTCGCCGAAAGCAAGCGTGACGATGGCGAGATAGTCGCCGCGCAGGCGCAGCACCGGAAACCCCAGCAGAATGCCCCAGAAGGCGGCGAGGACGCCCGCCAGCGGCAGGCACAGCCAGAACGACAAGCCGAATTTCGTCGCCAGCAGCGCATAAGCGTAGCAACCCACGGCATAGAAGGCCACGTAGCCGAGATCGAGCAGGCCGGCGAGGCCGACGACAATGTTGAGCCCCCAGCCAAGCATCACATAGATCAGGATCTGCACGCCGTAATTGTTGATCCACTTGAGCGAGCCCTGCGGCCCGAGCCAGGCCAGCACGACCAGGGGAAAGGCGATGGCGCATCCCAGCGCCGCGATAGAGATGAGATTGCCGGCGAGCGAACCGCCTGATGTGTCGAGCCGGTAGAATCTGGATGGTTCCGCAGGTCTTGTTTCCGTACGTCCCGCGTCGACGCTGCTCCGGTTGAGGGCGGCGGCAAGGCCGATGGCGATGAGCCCGGCAAGGACGCAGCCGGCGATCACGCCCGGATGCGTGTCGGTTGCATAATAGGCCGTGCCGCCGGCAAACAGGATAAGCCAGACGCCGGTGACCCCGACGATGCGCGCCACCAGCCGGTCGAAGATCGAGGCGATGAAGCGGCTCGCCGCCATCGCGATGGTGGCGCTGACCAGCCACGACCAGCGCTGCTGCAGCTCCAGGTGGTTGTTCATATCGGCTTCGGCGCGCAGCGCGATCAGCGGAAAGGAAAGGCCGGCGGTGATGAGGCCGACGAAGGCGGCATCGCGGAGCGCGGCGATAAAACGGTTCTGCGTTTTCGAGGGAACGGCGTCGCTGGCTGCGGCGTCGGGCATGGCTCAGACCTTCTCGACTTCCGGTTTGCCGAGCAGGCCGGAGGGCATGAAGATCAGCACGATGATGAGGACGGAGAACGCTGCGACATTCTTGTAGTCGTTCGACACATAGGCGGCCCAGAGCGTCTCGATGAGCCCGATCATCAGGCCACCGAGCACGGCGCCGGGGATCGAGCCGATGCCGCCGAGCACGGCGGCAGTAAAGGCTTTCACACCGGGCGTAAACCCGTCCGAAAAGCTGACGACGCCGTAATTGACGAGATAGAGCGTGCCGGCGACGGCGGCCAGCGCCGCGCCCATGACGAAGGTGATCGACACCGTGCGGTCGACATCGATGCCGAGCAGCGCCGCCATGCGGCGGTCCTGCTCGACGGCGCGCTGGGCGCGGCCGAGCGGCGTCTTCTGCACCAGATACCAGAACCCCGCCAGCAGCACGGCGGTGACGGCGACGATGATGATCTGCTTGTAGGCGAGGGTGACGTCGAAAGCGCCGCCGCTGGTCACATGGATGACCTCGTTGAACATCGGCGGCAGCGGCTTGTTGCGCGGGCCCTGCACGGCCTGCACGAAATTCATCAGAAAGATCGACATGCCGATGGCAGAGATCAGCGGCGCCAGGCGGAACGAGCCGCGCAACGGCCGGTAGGCGACACGCTCGATCGTCCAGTTCCACAACGAGGTGAGCAGCATGGAGGCCAGCAGCACGATGAAGATCGCCACATAGATCGACGAGACGCCGAGCAATTGCGTCAGGGCGAGAAAAATGATGAGTGCGATGAAGGCCGAAACCATGAACACATCGCCGTGGGCGAAGTTGACCATGCCGATAATGCCGAACACCATCGTATAGCCGATGGCGATGAGGCCGTAGATCGATCCCAGCGTGATGCCGTTGATGAGTTGCTGAAGGAAGTTTTCCATTGCGCGCGGTCCCGGCCGTAAGCCTGCGACGCGACCGCTAGACGCCCAACTCCTTGAAAACCTGCTGCGCCTCGCGGAAAGCGTGGTTGGCGGCGGGGATTCCGGCGTAAGCGGCGCAGTGCATCAGGATTTCCTTGATCTCGTTTTTGGTCAGGCCGTTATTGATAGCGCCTCGCAGGTGTAAGCGAAACTCGTCCCAATGGCCAAGCGACGTGGTGACGCTCAGCACAACGACCGAGCGCATCTTGAGGTCCAGCCCCGGCCGCTGCCAGGGATCGCCCCAGGCGACGCGAACGATGTAATCCTGAAAGTCCCGCGTGAAATCGTCGATTTTCGCTACTGCAGCATCCACATAGGCATCGCCGAGCACGGCGCGCCGGGTCTTCATGCCCTGTTCGTGGCGTTCGCGGTCGTCCATCAACGCTTCTTTCCAGCGGGCTTCTTGGCGGCTTTCTTCGCTGATTTTTTAGGCGCGGCGGTCTTTGCTGCCTTCCGGGCAAACTTTTTTGCCGCTTTCTTCGCCGCTTTGACGACGCTCTTGCGCACAGGTTTTTTCGCTATCTTTTTCGCCGCTGCTTTGGAGGCTTTGCGTGCCGCGGCTTTTTTGACCGGCTTTTTGGCAGCCGCCTTCTTCGCTGTCTTCTTCTTGGCGGTGGTCTTTTTGACCGCAGATTTTTTGACGGCGGCCTTTTTCGCAGCCGGCTTTTTCCTGGCTGCTGCTTTTGCCGGTGCAGTCTTTGCCGGTACGGCCTTGGCCGGTGCGCCGGCTGTATCGGCTTCGCGCACGCTCAGAAAGGACAGGAGCGCCCGGTTGAAGGCGTTCGACGCCTCGATATTCGACAGATGGGCCGCTTCGAGCGCCAGGATGCGGGCGCCCTTGATATGGTCGGCGATCAGGCCGCCCATGGTCGGCGGCGTTGCCGGATCGCTCTTGCCGACGATCACCAGGACCGGATTGGTGATGCCGCGGATGCTCTCGCGCTGGTCCATGTCGCGGATGGCGGCGCAGCAGCCGGCATAGCCCTCCGCCGGCGTCGAGCGGACCATCTGCGCGATCCGCTCGACGGCCTGCGGCGCGCTTTCCTGGAACTCCCGGGTAAACCAGCGATCAATCGTCGCTGCCGTCAACGGCGCCATGCCGTCGGTCTTGGCGGTGCGGATACGCGTATTCCACAGATCCGGGCTGCCCATATGGGCGCCGGTATTGGCGAGGACGGCGCGGCCGATGCGCTCGGGCGCATTGGTCATCAGCCACATCCCGACCATGCCGCCCATCGACAGGCCGACGAAATGCGCCTTGGAAACCTGCAGCGCGTCGAGGATGGCAAGCGCATCGCGACCCAATTGCTCGATCGAATACGGCCCCTCGTCGGCGACGCTGCCGCCATGGCCGCGCGAGTCGTAGCGGATGACGCGGAAGCGGGTTCTCAGCGCTTCGGCCTGGTCGTCCCACATGTGCAGATTGGTGCCGAGCGAGTTCGACAACAGCACCGCCGGTGCGTCGTCGGCTCCGTCAATCACGACGTTGAATTCTCCCGTACCGACCTGCATGCGAGCCATTGGCAAGCCCCCGTTCGCTCGTGGCATCGTATTTTAATGGTTTTATTGGTTGCACTGACCGCATAGCGCTCCTGACGCCTGCGCGCAACAGTTGATCGAATCTGGAAGTTTGATAGATCGGCGGCGAGATCGGGCTGGACTTTGCCGCATTTTCCGCGAGATAAGTCCCACCTGCCGAATGCCAAGGAATTCTTGAGGAACGTATCATGGCCATGACGATGAAAGGGGAGGTCACTCTTCCCGCCACCAAGCAAGCGGTCTGGGAAAAGCTGAACGATCCCGCCGTACTGAAGGAATGCATCCCCGGATGCCAGGCGTTGGAGAAGACCAGCGACACGTCGTTTTCGGCCACGGCAAAGATCAAGGTTGGCCCCGTCAGCGCCACCTTCAAGGGCAATGTCGAATTGACCGACCTCGACCCGCCCAACGGCTATCGCATCAGCGGCCAGGGTGAGGGCGGCGTCGCCGGCTTCGCCAAGGGCGGCGCAAGAGTAGCCCTCACCGATGCGCCGGGCGGCGGCACTGTGCTGGCCTATGACGTCGAGGCGAATGTCGGCGGCAAGCTTGCCCAGCTTGGCGGCCGGCTGATCGACGGCGTCGCCAAGAAGAACGCCGACTCGTTTTTCGCCAAATTTGCCGAAGTTGTGGGCCGCGGCTGATTCGGTTCGTCTTTTGATCGTCTTGACCGCGTCGGTCTGACGGCACACAGTGTTTTAGAACTCTTCGAGGGCGTGCCCCCACAGGCGCGCCCTTGCCGGGAGAAGAGCCCGGAGCGTAATCAGGAGGAAGGTATGCCTAAGGTTTCCATGACGGTGAACGGCAAAGCCGTTTCCGGGAATATTGATTCGCGCACGCTGCTCGTCCAATTTCTGCGCGAAACCCTGCGCCTGACCGGCACCCATGTCGGCTGCGACACCAGCCAGTGCGGCTGCTGCGTCGTTCACGTCAACGGCACCGCCATCAAGTCCTGTACGACGCTTGCGCTGTCGCACGAGGGGGCGAACGTGACCACCATCGAAGGCCTCGCCCATGACGGCAAGCTGCATCCGATGCAGGAAGCCTTCCGCGAAAATCACGGCCTGCAGTGCGGCTTCTGCACGCCGGGCATGATCATGACCGCTGTCGATATCGTCAATCGCAAGGGCAACAAGCTCGACGAACAGACGATTCGCCACGAGCTCGAAGGCAATATCTGCCGCTGCACGGGCTACCACAACATCGTCAAGGCGGTCGCCGCCGGCGCCGAAGCGATGGCGAAGTAGGCGCGATGTAGGAATGGAGCCACGAATCGGCGCGCCTGACGCGCCGGTCCGCGGAACGATCGATCGGGAGGGAGGGGCCGCCCCGGTCAGATGCACACGCAGTTCGTTTCGGGAGCCAGCCATGAGTGCAACAGGTATCGGAGCTTCTGTCCGCCGCAAGGAGGACCTGCGTTTCATCACTGGCCGCGGCCAGTATACCGATGACGTCAATCGCGCCGGCCAGTCCTACGCGGTCTTCGTGCGCTCGCCGCATGCCCATGCCGTCGTCCTCAAGATCGACGCCACGACCGCGCGCGCCATGCCCGGCGTGCTGGCGGTGCTGACCGGCGAGGACATCGCCGCCGACAAGATCGGCGGCCTGATCTGCGGCTGGATGATTCACTCCAAGGACGGCTCGGCCATGAAGGCCGGCGGCCATCCGGCGCTGGCGCAGGGCAAGGTGCGCTACGTCGGCGACCATGTCGCTGTCGTCATCGGCGAGACGTTCGCGCAGGCGCGCGACGCCGCCGAGAAGGTCCAGGTCGATTACGAAGTCCTGACCGCCGTCGTCGACATGAACGCGGCCGTGAAGCCCGGCGCCCCGGTCATTCATGACGTGGCGGAAAACAACACCGTCTACAACTGGCACCTCGGCGACAAGGCCGCGACCGACGCGGCCTTCGCCAAGGCGAAGCACGTCACGAAGCTCGACATCGTCAACAACCGCCTCGTGCCCAATGCGATGGAGACGCGCGCGGCGGTCGGCGATTACGAACCGGGCACGGAATCCTTCACGCTCTACACAACGAGCCAGAACCCGCATGTGGCGCGCCTCGTCATCTCGGCGTTCATCGGCGTCGCGCCCGAGCATAAATTGCGCGTCATCGCGCCCGATGTCGGCGGCGGCTTCGGCTCGAAGATTTTCATCTATGCGGAAGAGGTCGTCTGCGTCTGGGCTGCCAAGAAAGTCGGCCGGCCGGTGAAATGGACGGCGGATCGCACCGAGGCCTTCCTGTGCGACGCGCACGGGCGCGATCATATCACCCATGCCGAACTGGCGCTCGACGAGAACGGCAGGACGACAGGCCTGAGGGTGCACACCAAGGCCAATCTCGGCGCCTATCTGTCGACGTTCTCATCGTCGGTGCCGACTTATCTCTATGCGCCGCTGCTGTCGGGCCAATACAACATCCCGGCGATCTACGCCGAGGTCGATGGCATCTATACCAACACCGCGCCGGTGGACGCCTATCGCGGCGCCGGCCGGCCGGAAGCGACCTTCGTGGTCGAGCGGTTGATCGAGGTCGCGGCGCGTGAAACCCATACCGATCCGGTGAAGTTCCGCCAGAAGAACTTCATCACATCCTTCCCGCATCAGACGCCGGTGATCATGGCCTATGATGCCGGCAACTACGACGCCTCGCTGCAGAAGGCGCTCGCCATGGCCGATTACAAGAACATCGGCAAGCGCAAGGCCGCGTCCGAGAGCGCCGGCAAGCTGCGCGGCATCGGCATCTCCGCCTATATCGAGGCTTGCGGCATCGCGCCGTCGGCGGCGGTCGGATCGCTCGGCGCCGGCGTGGGCTTATGGGAATCCGCCGAAGTGCGGGTCAATCCGATCGGCACCGTCGAAATCCTCACCGGCTCCCATTCCCATGGCCAGGGCCATGAGACGACCTTCGCGCAGCTCGTATCTGACCGCCTCGGCATTCCCATCGACAATGTGTCCATCGTCCATGGCGACACCGACAAGGTGCAGATGGGCATGGGCACCTACGGCTCGCGGTCGGGCGCTGTCGGCATGAGCGCCATCGTCAAGGCGCTCGACAAGGTCGAGGCGAAAGCCAAGAAGGTCGCCGGCTTCTGCATGGAAGCCTCCGACAAGGACATCGAGTTCAAGGACGGCAAGTTCACCGTCAAGGGAACCGACAAGTCGATGGATTTCGGCTCGGTCGCCCTGCAGGCCTATATCGCGCACAAGTTCAGCGGCCAGGACCTCGAGCCGGGCCTGAAGGAGAGCGCCTTCTGGGATCCGACCAATTTCACCTTCCCGGCGGGCGTGCATATCTGCGAGGTCGAGATCGATCCCGAAACCGGCGTCACCCACATCGATCGCTGGACGGCTGTGGACGATTTCGGCATGGTCATCAATCCGATGATCGTCGAAGGCCAGGTCCATGGCGGCATCGCCCAGGGCATCGGCCAGGCGCTCTGTGAAGCGGCGGTCTATGATTCGAAGGGCCAGCTCATCACGGCGAGCTTCATGGATTACTGCATGCCGCGCGCCGACGACCTGCCGTCCTATAATGTCGGCATGACGCAGACGCCGTGCCCCTCCAATCCGCTCGGCATCAAGGGCTGCGGCGAGGCGGGCGCCATCGCCGCGCCGCCGGCGCTCATCAATGCCATCACCGACGCGCTCGGCACCGAAAACGTGCCGATGCCGGCAACCCCGCAGACCGTCTGGCGCCTGGCGCAGAAGAAGGTCATGAAACACGCAGCTCAATAGGAATTCGCGCCGCGACAGCGGAGCCGACCATTCAACGGAGAAGAACGATGTACGCATTCAACTACAACCGCGCCGAAACCGCCCGCAAGGCCGTGAACCTCGCCGGCAAGCTGGAAGACGCGAAGTTCCTGGCCGGCGGCCAGACCCTGCTGCCGACGATGAAGCAGCGCCTCGCCTCACCCGGCGGCCTGATCGATCTGTCCGCCGCCGCCGATCTCAAGGGCATCGAGATGAAGGGCCGCAACCTCGTCATCGGTGCGATGACGCGCCATGTCGATGTCGCCACCTCCGAACTGGTGAAAGAGAAGATTCCGGCGCTTGCCGATCTCGCCGGCATGATCGGCGATCCGGCCGTGCGCAACCGCGGCACCATCGGCGGCTCCGTCGCCAATGATGATCCGGCCGCCGATTATCCGGCTGCCTGCCTGGCGCTGAATGCCACCATCATCACCAACAAGCGCAAGATTCCCGCGGATGAGTTCTTCACCGGCCTGTTCGAGACGGCGCTGGAAGACGGCGAACTGATCGTCAAGATCTCCTTCCCGCTGCCCAACAAGGCGGCTTACGAGAAGTTCCGCAACCCGGCGTCGCGCTACGCCATCGTCGGCGTGTTCGTCGCCAAGAAGGGCAAGGACGTGCGCGTGGCCGTGACGGGCGCCGGCGCCAACGGCGTCTTCCGCGCTTCGAATTTCGAGGCGGCGCTGACGGCGAAATTCCACGTCAAGGCGCTCGAAGGCATCAGCGCCAAGGCCGAAGGGCTGAACTCCGACATTCACGCCGATGCCGCCTATCGCGCCCATCTCATTGGCGTCATGGCGCGTCGCGCCGTCGCCAAAGCCAACGCGAAATGAAGGATGGATCGCCCGCGCGGCGGGCGGTAGAATAAAGCTATTCTCATGGCCGGGCATGTCCCGGCCATCCACGTTTTAAAGAGCCAGTTTTTCGCCATATGCCCAAAGCAGCCAAACCCGCGCGCGATCCGCATCAACTTCCCGCCTCGATCGATGAGACGCTGACGCTCCTGACCGGGGCCGATTACGTGGCCGACCGGTCGTTGGCGACCGTGCTCTATCTGGCGCTCAAAATGGGCCGGCCGCTGTTTCTGGAAGGCGAGGCCGGCGTCGGCAAGACCGAGATCGCCAAGGTGCTGGCCGCCTCGCTGGGCCGCCGCCTCATCCGGCTGCAGTGCTACGAGGGTCTCGACATTTCCTCGGCCGTCTACGAGTGGAACTATGCCGCGCAGATGATGGCGATCCGCCTGGCGGAAGCGGCCGGCGAGACCGACCGCGCGCGTCTCGAAGGCGATGTCTTCTCGGAACGCTATCTCGTCAAGCGACCGCTGCTGCAGGCGCTGGAGCCTGCGGCCGAAGGCCCGCCTGTTCTGCTGATCGACGAACTCGACCGCACCGACGAGGCGTTCGAGGCCTTCCTGCTCGAAGTGCTGTCGGACTTCCAGATCACCATCCCCGAACTCGGCACGATCAAGGCGGAACATCCGCCCATCGTCATCGTGACGTCGAACCGCACCCGCGAGATCCACGACGCCCTGAAGCGCCGCTGCCTCTATCATTGGGTCGGCTATCCCGATGCCGAGCGCGAGTTGAAGATCGTGCGCACGAAGGTACCGCAGGCGCCGGCGAAACTGTCCAGGGAAATCGTCGCCTTCGTGCAGCACCTGCGCAAGCAGGACCTGTTCAAGCAGCCGGGCGTCGCCGAGACGCTCGACTGGGCGAGCGCCCTGTCGGAACTCGACGCCGTCGCCCTCGATCCCCGCATCGTCAACGACACGCTTGGCGTCCTGCTCAAATACCAGGACGACATCGAGAAGACCGGCGGCGCGGCGACCGAGCAATTACTGGCCGACATGCGCAGCGAGCAGCGCGTCTGAAACTGCGTGCCTAGCGCTTCGGCGCCGGGCAGGTGGAAATGCCGAGCAGGCTATAGGCCGGGCACGTGCCGAACAGCGCCGTCGCCAACGGGACGATGCCGATCCATCCCACCCAGTTCCAGCCTGTGACCGGGCCGATCCAGCCGAGCGCCCAGGCGATCAGTGCCAGTCCGACGATAATCCTCAGGACGCGATCGATCATTCCGACATTCGTGCTCATCGCCTGTCTCCCAGCCTTATCCGCGCTAATCTTGAACAAACATCCCCCGCCGCGACCGCATCCGCATTGAGGCAGATCAATCGGAGACGGGACGGAGCGCCATGGCCCCCCCGCCGCCGTGTGACGGAGCGCACATCCGCCCAAAGCCCCCCGTGCGATCACACGGTCATCGCAAGGTTGTCTGACCGAGACGCCCTGCTCATTCATTCGGGGAGCACACCAATGTTCAACACACGCACCATCTTCGCCGCTTTCATCGCCGTCGCCACTCTCGCCGTTCCCGCTCTCGCGCAGGAAGACACCTCGGCGGCCTTCTTCCGCAACGACAGCCGCATCCAGGTGGCGTCGCTCGGCGACCAGCTGACGCTGTCCCGCCAGAGCCCGAAGACGACCCGCGAAGTCGTCGCCGACCCCACCGGCGCCCGCGCCGGCACCATCACCGTCGACACCAGAAACCGCTACCTGTACCTGTCGCTCGCCGACGGACGCGCGCTGCGCTACGGCATTGGCGTCGGCCGTCCGGGCTTCGAATGGAAGGGCGCCGCCCATGTCGGCCGCAAGGCGGAATGGCCGTCGTGGACGCCCCCGGCGGCCATGCTGAAGCGCCGCCCCGACCTGCCGAAGTTCATGGCCGGCGGCATCGACAACCCGCTCGGCGCCCGCGCCATGTACCTCTATGCCGGCGGCCGCGACCTGATGTACCGCATCCACGGCACCAACGAGCCCTGGTCGATCGGCCAGGCGGTGTCCTCCGGCTGCATCCGGATGATGAACGAGGATGTGACGGACCTCTACAGCCACGTCGCGGTCGGCACCCAGGTCGTCGTCCTCTAAAAGTCGTCGTCCTTTAAACAATCCCAGACCGATGGGATGGCCCGGCGGAAACGCCGGGCCATTGTCGTTGAGACGGCCGATCGCTGTCCTTGAAAGCTGTCATGCCGAAAGCCGCTGTGCCGCGCCGCTAATTTTGAATCGGCCAGGAAACTTTTTCTTGACATTCGGCGTTTGATGGGGGTGACGCAGCGCAACCGTCAGAGCTCCGGCGTGCGATTGCAGGTTCACACACGTATTCGCAATGCAGGTCTCACGGAGTTCAATATGTTCAACAGCCGTTCGATCGTCGCCGCTGTCCTTGCCACCGCTGCTTTTGCTGCGCCCGCACTGGCGCAAAGTGAATCGTCAGCCTCGTTCTTTCGCGACGACCGCAACGTGCGTGTCGCCGCGCTCACCGACCCATTGATCCTCGGGCGCGAAAGCCCGCAGACGACGCGCGAAATCATGACGGACCCGACAGAACAACGGCCGGGCACGATCACGATCGATACGCAGAACCGCTACCTCTATCTGTCCCTGCCGGATGGCCGCGCGCTCCGCTATGGCATCGGCGTCGGCCGTCCCGGATTTGAATGGAAGGGCGTGGCCCGCGTCGGCCGCAAGGCGGAATGGCCGTCGTGGACGCCGCCGGCCGAAATGCTGAAACGCCGGCCCGACCTGCCGCGGTTCATGCCGGGTGGCATCGACAACCCGCTCGGCGCCCGCGCCATGTATCTTTACTCCGGCGGCCGGGATCTGCTGTATCGCATTCACGGCACCAACGAGCCGTGGTCGATCGGCGAGGCGGTCTCGTCCGGGTGCATCCGCATGATGAACGAAGACGTCAAAGACCTTTACACTCGCGTCGGCGTCGGCGCGACGGTTGTGGTTCTCTGACGTCGCACAGCCTGCAGGGCTAGGAATAAATACATTCGCACATGATCGCAGGCCCGGCCAAAAGCGCCGGGCTTTGCGTTTACATCGGCCTGTGAGCGCAGCTCCGCGCGCGCCGTTTGCCTCTTGCCTTCCGGCGTATTGCATCCTTAAAGCTGGGCAGGGAGGCACCCTATGTCCGCACCGCTTATGTCCGAACCACCCAAAAGCATTACCGCCGCCATTCTGGTCATCGGCGACGAAATTCTCTCCGGCCGCACCAAGGACGCCAATATCGGCTATATCGCCGATTACATGACCAATATCGGCGTCGACCTGAAGGAAGTCCGCATCGTGCCGGACGAGGAGGCCGAGATCGTCGCCGCTCTCAACGCGCTGCGCCATCGCTACACCTACGTGTTCACCACCGGCGGCATCGGGCCGACGCATGACGACATCACCGCCGACAGCGTCGCCAAGGCCTTCGGCGTGCCCATCGATGTGGACGAGCGCGCCGTCGAGCTGCTGCTGACGCGGCTGAAGCGCGAGGACCTCAACGAGGCGCGCCTGCGCATGTGCCGCATCCCCCAGGGCGCCGACCTCATCGTCAACCAGATTTCCGCCGCGCCCGGCTTCAAGCTGGGCAACGTCATGGTCATGGCCGGCGTGCCGCGCATCATGCAGGCCATGCTGGACGCCGTCGCGCCGACGCTCGAGACCGGCGCCAAGATGCTGTCGCAGACGGTTGAGGCGGGGCTGCCGGAAGGCGCCTATGCGGCAGGCCTCGGCGACATCCAGAAGCGCTATCCGCAGACCTCGATCGGCTCCTATCCGCATTTCAACACCTCGGGCGGCGGCTTCAACAACCAGATCGTCGTGCGCTGCAAGGATGCCGACATGCTGGCCGACGCCGTCGCCGAAGTCGTGGCGCTGATCGAAAAACTGAAGGCCGAACGCGGCGTTTAATTAGGACCAGACGATGAGTGAATCCCAAAAAGCGTTTCCGGTCTCCTGGGACCAGTTCCACCGCGATGCGCGCGCGCTCGCCTGGCGGCTGCACGGCGAAGGACCGTTCGACGCCGTCGTCTGCGTCACCCGCGGCGGCCTGGTGCCGGCGGCGATCGTCGCCCGCGAACTCGGCATCCGCATCATCGAGACCGTCTGCATTTCCAGCTACGGCCACGACAACAAGCAGGGCGCGCTGCAGGTGCTGAAAGGCATCGCCAAGGAAGTTGAAGGCGACGCAAAGGGCAAGCGCGTGCTTGTCGTCGACGATCTCGTCGATACGGGCGCCACGGCACGCCTGGTGCGCGACATGCTGCCGGCGGCGCATTTCGCCACCGTCTACGCCAAGCCTCAAGGGCGCCCCATGGTGGACACGTTCATCACCGAAGTCTCGCAGGACACCTGGATCTTCTTCCCCTGGGACACCGGCCTCGCCTTCCAGCCGCCGATCCGGCCGGGGGATTGAAGACGGTTTTCCCGACAGGGCCGCAGCCAATGTCATTCCCGACGCGCGCAGCGCCTGCCTGCGCGGAGCCGCTTCGGCGAAGGCAGGCGAGCGGGAAACCAGTCCTTGCAGCGGCGTTGATGCTGATCGTCGGCGTTTGTTCCGGCTGAGCCATCAGGTCTGGATTCCCGCTCGCCCGCTTCGCGGACGTCGGGAATGACAAGGGTCGCAACCAATGTCATTCCCGACGCGCGCAGCGCGAGCGGGAAACCAGTCCTTGCAGCGGCGTTGATGCTGATCGTCGGCGTTTGTTCCGGTGAGCCATCAGGTCTGGATTCCCGCTCGCCCGCTTCGCGGACGTCGGGAATGACAAGGGTCGCAGCGGTTGGTCCGACGCGACGTCCCGCCGCGCACCCCGCCGGCGCCGGCATGCTATAATGCCCGCATGGCCAATGAACTGCCCCCCAACGTCGTCACCAAACCGCCGCCGCCGGGCGTCGCCGCCGGCGTCGACGAGGCGATGATCGAACGGCTGGTGCACGGCTTCTACGGCCGCATCCGCGCCGACACGATGCTGGGGCCGATCTTCACATCGCGGATCGAAGACTGGGACCCCCACCTCGCCAAGATGTGCGCCTTCTGGTCGTCCATGCTGCTGATGACGCGCCGCTACGACGGCCGGCCAGTGCCCGCCCACCTCAAGATCGACGGCCTCGGCCCCGCCCATTTCGAACGCTGGCTGGAGCTGTTCCGCGCCACCGCCCGCGAGCTGTGTCCGCCGCAAGCCGCAACCCTCTTCATCGACCGGGCCGAGCGGGTGGCGCAATCGCTGCAGATGTCGATCGACTGGCAGCGCGGCGTCCTGCCGCCGCTCAAAGCGCCGATCCTGGCTGGGAAGACGCCCGCAAAGTGACTGCAAGCGACTGATTGCGGCCTTTTCCGAAGGCCTGAAGCCTTGTGCGGTTCCTCGACCGGCGCTAAGCCTTGCCTCACGCGGACGTGGCGAAACTGGTAGACGCAAGGGACTTAAAATCCCTCGGGACTCCCGTGCGGGTTCGACCCCCGCCGTCCGCACCATCCTGCTTCGCGCTGCGCGCTTTGCAGGACTGGCGTCCTCGGTTTGCGCTTCATAGGGCCTGCCCTCTGAAGCTTTAGCGAAGGAAGGTGGCATTTGCGGGAAATAGACCGCTCTACCGTAAAGTATCGCGATACGGGGATATACGGAACAGCCTCCGATCTGCTTGCCGCTTCGTTTTGATTGAGGGAATGCTGGTCCCGGCATTGGGCAACTAAGCTAGCTCTGCTTTGTCTGAAGATTCAATGGAGCTCTAATCGGTCACGGAATATGATATGCAAGAGGCGCTGTTGCGAGCGGCAGTACTGACGTTAGATAGTTCTTTATCAAACGAAGTTTGGTCCCAGATCGTTCTCACCGTCGGACACACCGGCGAATGTTTGACTGTTGCTTTAGGGTTTCGATCCGAGCCGACCTTGTCCAAATCCGCGTGCTCCACCAAATGAACAACGGCGGTGGTTTTGCCGACGTTCCGTTTGGGCAACAGCGGCGCTTATGGCCACAACGATCAATTGCCAATCGATGCCGATTGCGAGTTTGTTAGATCCCCTCCGAAGTCCGCCCCAATTCTCCCGAGGTTGGATCATGCATCGGGCTTCCCACGATGACGCCTTCATCTGTTGGGGTGATACCCCCCTTCAACCGAAGTTAATTGCCACCGAGATCGCTGCGCGCATAGTTCTATCAACTGCGATGACCTCAGGTGCTTTATGTTTAACTCAGTTTTGGGTGCGACCGACTCGCCTCGCGCCAAATCCACGCCCCTTCGCGAATACGGCAACGGCGCTGTCTTGGGCGTGGCGGTGCCGCAGGCTAATCCGGTGGTTGAACCGGAACTCTCCGCCCTGCTGCCAGCAGGTTTTTCCATGCTGGTCACACGCCTGCAGGGGAGCCGCAACAATTCACGCCAACGCCTGATCGATTACTTATACAACCTCTCGTCCAGCCTAGATGCCTATGACACGACTAAGCTGGATGCGCTGGGCTATGCCTGTACGGGCAGTTCCTATCTGGTTGGCGCCGACGAAGAAGAGCGCATGCTAGGTCAGGCTTCCGAGCGCTATGGCTACCCCATCATTTCATCAGCTCAGGCCTTGCGTGCCGCACTCGCTCACGTGGGCGCTAAGCACATCGCCGTGTTCGCGCCCTACCCGCCCTTCTTGGTTGAAGCCAGTAAAAGGTATTGGCAAGCCTGTGGCTTCGATATTGCCGACTGTGCATCGATCGCTCTCGACACCAGCGACACGCGTGACATCTACAATATCACCACCCCCATGGCGATGGCTTCGTTCCGATCGCTGCGCTGGCAAGAAGCCGATGCGGTCATATTGACTGGAACCGGCATGCCCACTTTGCGCGCACTGGTGGAGATTTCACAACTAACCAGAAAGCCCGTGCTGTCTTCCAATCTGTGCCTAGCCTGGGCGCTCGTCAAAGCTTGCGGGGGTGATGACTACCTAGTCCCGCCGGGCGTGGGCGAGGCTCTATTCGGCGGTTGGGCCAACCGTATTCCCGTTTAGCGATTCCCGCATCTTGCCTCATGGAGAAGCGTATGAAGTCGATTAAGCCGACGTGGTTGGGCCACGGCTGCGGTCTGCTGGCTTGCACGCTGGCGCTTACGATCTTGCAGCCAGCTGCTCGAGCTGACGACTATCCTAGTCGCACGATCACTCTGGTCGTGCCCTTTGCTGCCGGCGGCCCCACCGATGTCACAGCTCGCATTTTTGCCAGGGCCATATCTCCGGAACTGGGCGGAACCGTCGTCGTGGACAATCGGCCGGGCGTTGGCGGGACGATGAGCGGTGGCGTCGTCGCACGCGCCGCAGCCGATGGCTACACCCTTCTGTGGGGCGGCACCAGTACCATGGCGGTGGCGCCTTCGCTTTACGCTAGATTACCCTACGATCCGCTGGGTTCGTTTCAGCCCGTGAGCCGCGCCGTAGTTGGACCTTTGGTACTGGTCGTAAGCAGTAAGCTGCCGGTCCGTAATCTCACTGAACTCGTAGCGCTCGCTCAATCCAAGCCCGGCGAGTTGAATTACGGCTCGGCCGGCATCGGCTCCATTATTCATTTGACCGGCCAACTTCTCAAATCGCGTGCCGGCATCGACATGGTTCACGTGCCTTATAAGGGTAATGCCCAAGTCCTGACCGATCTCATGAACGGCGATCTCGACATGGCTTTCATAGCGCTGGGCCAGACGCTTCCGCTTATGCAAGACGCTGGTCTGCGCGCGATCGCGATTTCGAGCTTAGAGCGTAATCCGCTGGCGCCCGACCTGCCGACCATCGCTGAAAGCGGCTATCCCGGTTTCGAGTCGCTGGAATGGTTTGGGCTGGTGGCCCCCAAAGGCATTCCGGCCAGCATGTTGGCCAAACTGAGTACCGCATTTCGCCACGCTAGCAATCAGCCAAGCGTACAGGATGCCATCGCCAAGCTGGGCTACTTGCCGGTGGATGAAACGCCGGATCAGTTCGTTGCCGCCATTGGTAGCGAGAGCAAGAAATGGCGCGAGGTAGTTACTCAAGCCAAGATCCAAATCGAATAACCATATCTCACATGGGACAATTTAATTTTGGCAAATCTGCAAAATCTTTCTACCTCCGTGGCGATCGTGGGTGCCGGCCCGGTCGGCTTGGCCCTGGCCATCGATCTCGAATCACGCGGCATTGATTGCCTCGTGCTGGAGAAGGGCGACGGCCATGTCACCCATCCGCGCGCCGGCTTCATATCCGTACGTACCATGGAGTTCTTTCGCCGCTGGGGCATTGCTCAAGCCGTGCGCGACAGCGGCTTTCCCGATGACTTCGCGCTATCCATAGAATTCTGTACGAGCATGACCGGTCATACGTTGGAGCGCGAAGAATATCCTTGCTTGCGCGATATGCCACTGCCGTCTTGGGCGCCGGAAAAGAAACAACGATGCCCGCAACATTGGCTAGATCCTATCCTGAAGGCGACGCTCCGCGAGCATTCGCCGAACGCCCTACACATCAACACAGGCGTCGATGACTTCGAACAAGACGACAATGGTGTCACGGTGCACGCGACTGACAGCGTTACCGGCCATCCAATGATCGTGCGCGCCAAATACGTCGTGGGATGCGACGGTGCGACCAGCACCATACGCACCCGGCTTGGTATTCCCATGGAGGGTAACGGCCATATCAATTACTCCATGAGCGTGCTCTTTTCCTGCCCCGATCTGCTCAGATTGAGCGGCAAGTCGGCCGCCGAGCGTTTCCTGTTCATCGGGCCGGAAGGCACTTGGGGCAATCTGACCGTGATCGACGGCCACGAGGTTTGGCGCCTGACAGTATACGGGACAGCGTCCAAGTTCGACACAAACGCATTCGATGCGGAGCGTTGGGTGCGGCAGGCTCTGGGCACGAATACCATTCCGTTCCAGGTAATATCGACCTTGCCTTGGAAGCGCGCGGAACTGGTAGCCGAACGTTACGACGTCGGTCGGGTACTGCTGGCCGGTGATGCCGCGCATACCATGTCACCCACCGGCGGCATGGGCATGAACACGGGCATGGGCGATGTCTTCGATCTAGGCTGGAAGCTGCAAGCTATGCTCGAGGGGTGGGGTGGGCCCCGCCTGTTACCCGCCTACACAGAGGAACGTCGGGCCATCGCGGTGCGTAACGGCGCTTATTCCACCCAGAACTACAAGACCTGGGTGTCGCCTCCCTGCGTTCCCTTCCTGCTGGAGGACACGCCTGAAGCCGAGGTGGCGCGCCATGACATCGGCCGCGCCATGAAGCAGGCCACGCAATACGAATGGGAATCATGGGGATTGCAAGTCGGTTATCGCTACGAGGGTTCACCCCTGTGCGTGCCAGACGGCACGCCGCCTACGGCCGATGACTATTCCATATACGAGCCCATCGCGCGGCCAGGTTCGAGGGCGCCTCATGTCTGGCAGTCTCCAGGCCGCTCCATACTCGACTTGTTCGGCGTAGGCTTCACACTGTTGGTATTCGGCGACCATAGCACCGAAGCTGAGCGCCTGACCACGGCTGCCGCCAGCCGCGGCGTACCACTGACCGTGCACCATATCGATAGCAGCGAAGCAGCGGATCTTTATGCCGCTCCTCTGGTCCTGGTGCGGCCAGATGGACACGTAGCTTGGCGTGGCGCGGGCACCACCGATCCGGGCAACATCATCGACACCGTGCGCGGTGCAGCCTGAGGAGGCACAAATGCCCAATATCTGGGACGACATCATTCCTGAAAGCGACCAACTAGCCTCGCGAAGGGCCGGCTTCGGTCAACCGTCCGGCCTAGGCATGCGTCCGGCGCTGTTGATCATCGATGTCCAATATCGCACCGCCGGCACCCGACCCATGCCTGCCGAGGAGGCAGCAAAGGAATTTGCCACCTCATGTGGCGACGTTGCTTGGAAAGCCATTGCCAACATCGCGCGCATCCTGGCGTTGTTCCGCGAACGTGGTTGGCCGGTGCTATATCCGCATGTGGCGCCTAAGTTCAGCTTCGATCAGGGCCGCCTGACGGAAAAAGTCCCCACGATGCTAGGCATTTCGGCCAAGGGCTACGAGTTCGTCGAACAAGTGGCGCCGCATGATGGCGATGTCCTTCTGCCTAAGAAACACCCAAGCGCCTTCTTCGGCACGCCCTTGGCGAGCTATTTGGTCAATACCGGAGCCGACACCCTGATCGTGACAGGTTGCGCGACGTCCGGATGTGTACGCGGCAGCGTCGTGGATGCGTTTTCCTATAACTACCGTGTGACCGTCCCGGAGGACGCGGTGTACGACCGCAACCAGACTACGCATGCTGTGAATCTGTACGACATGGCTGAAAAATACGCCGATGTCGGAACCACCGACGAGTTGCTTGCCGCGCTGTCGGCGCTTGGATCCTCCTCCTCAACAAAGAAATCGACATGAAGAAATTCGACAACGGCAACGATCGCTACGACTACAGTGCCATTATCTCTCGTGGTGTCTACGACTGGCCTGGGCAGCGCCGGTTGGCTGTGTACTTTGCGCTCAACATCGAGGGTTTCGAACTCGGCCGCAACCCCGGCAACGACTTCACATCTATGCCCTCGGCCCCCTATCATCGCGGCTATGCCTATCGCGACTACGGGAACCGGGTGGGTGTGTGGCGTATTCATCGGTTGTTCGAGCAGTTCGAGTTTCCGCTGGCCATTCTGGCCAACGGATCAGTCTACGACGTTTGCCCGGAGGTCTTAGATGCCTTCCGCCGTCGGGGCGACGAAATGGTTGGCCATGGCCGTACCAATTCCGAACGTCAGGCCGACATGACTCCCGAGGCCGAGCGAGGCATGCTGCAGGATGTTCGTGCCATGTTCGAACGCTACGAAGGCCGTCCGCCTGCCGGTTGGCTGGGGCCCTTCATTTCCCAAAGCCCTCAGACGCCCGAGCTGCTCAAGGAACTGGGCTGGACTTACATGCTGGATTGGTGGTTCGATGACCAGCCCATGTGGTTTCGCACCAACAACGGGCCCATATTGGCGGTGCCCTACCCATCAATGGAACTCAACGATTTACCCGCTTATGTGAACCGGGGCGCCAGCGACAAGGAATTTACGCGCATGGCGATCGATGCCTTCGATGAACAGCTTGAGGAGTCGGCACAATATCCAATGGTATATTGCCTGTCACTCCATACATTTCTAACCGGCCAACCGCATCGCATCCGGCAGTTGCGTCGCATTCTGTCCCATATCGCCCGGCACCGCGACCAGATATGGTTGACCACGCCAGGAGCGATCGCCGAGCATGTCGTTCAACTCCCTCCCGGTACAGTTCCGATCCGATAAGCTAACCCGCGGCAGGCGGCGTTTCACGTTTAGGGCTAGCATGGACATACGCCAGATCCGGTGCTTCATCGCCTTGTACGAGGAGGGTAGCATCACTCGCGCGGCGAGCCGGCTGCATGTTGTGTAGCCGGCCGTAAGCCAACAGATCAAGCGCTTGGAGGCCAACCACGACGTGCAGTTATTCCTGCGCGAGCCACAGGGCATGGTACCTAATGCTCTAGCACATGAGTTATATCACCAATGCATACGCGTGCTGACCGAACTGGAACGGGCCCAAGCGGTGCTTACCCATGGCGCCGATCGTGTCAGCGGCAAGATCAACGTGGGGGCCCAAGCATCGTTCCACCAGTTCGTAATGGCGCAGGCGTTGGTAGCCTTTGGAGAACTGTATCCAGCCGTAGAAGTGCTATCGTCCGACGGCTATCGCAGTGATTTGATTTCTAGGCTAATCGCGGGCGAGTTGGACTTCGCTCTGCTTAGCACTACGCAAGACCTGCTCAACATGCAGACTCAGGCTATCTCCAATGAAGCTCTGGTGGTGGTCGGCCATAGTGATACCTTGGCAGGACGGAGCAGTCTGCGAGGCTCCGAGCTGGCTGACTTCCACCTCGTGCTACCCTCACGTTTAAAATCCATACGCAATCTGATCGATGCGCAGTTCGGCCTGCAAGGCCTTACCTTGCGTCCACAGCTCGAAGTGGACTCGCTACAAAGCTCGCTGCATATTGCGTCTAGGCTTGGCTGGTTGTCGATCGTTCCACCCACGGCTCTATCATCGGAAATGTTCGGCGGTGCGCTGCAAAGCGCGTTTCTCATCGAACCGCTTATCAAGCGTCACGTCGTCGTTGCATGGCCGCCCCACAAATCCCTGGCGCCGCCAGTGCAACTGTTCATCCAGATCCTGGCTGGCATCTTGGGCAAAATTCCAGGCGTGGATATCACGGACGACATGCCCCGACCAGCCGTTGATGGATAGAAATAGGCCCATCGTCTCTTTTCCGGACCGTCCGATTTTGCCGTAAAGGCTATCCAGCTCGGCGATATCAGACAGCTTCGCACGCCAGCGGCATTCGACAATGTAATGCCAGCCGTCTAATTCGAATGCGCCATCAATCTGTTCGCCGCCCTCGTTGCGCCGAAACGCTCGCGTTGCGGGAATGCTATGCAGATCAAAGGCGCGATTGAGAAAGTCTTCCAAGAAGTAGCCGCGCTTCGAACGTTCTTCGCCAGCCATCGCCTCGTCGATTGAGCTAGGAGCAACTGGCATCCGGCGCGAACCATGGTATCACGTTCGCGTTGCTGACGTGAGGCGCGCTCTGCCACAGCTTTATCGTGTTGTTCTTTTTTTCGTGTTTCAGCTTCGGCTAGGATTCCGGCAAGGTCGCGTGCCTTTTGCGTTACCGCTCGCGTCTTATATTCATCTGCCGCCAGCTCGAAGTTTTCCCATTTGGCAGCCATATCCACAATGTTGCGGACAATCTAGTGTCGGCCCTGGTTTCCGAAAGCTTCTCCAAAATCATCGCACCGGCTTGCCGCTTCGTAAGCGCGTCGCCGGTCGCCTGATCGCGCCCCTTGGTGAATTCACGGATGAGAGGTTCTGGAACCCCGGCCGGACGCAATATCTGATCCGCGGCGATCCGCTTTATGTTGACCAACGTTGCGATGGCTTCCAGAGCCAAGCGCTTAGCGTCCGCGTCGGGCGCGGCGTTCTGTCCATTTGTATCGGACATGACGGGGGCGGTCATCCTCGGAGTTTAACTGCTGCAATATAGGCATAGGCCGAGGGGGTTCGCGAGATGGGTGAATTCGCAAGGCTGGACGCGGAACGCTTGGTTTCTAGACGATGTAGAAGACTTAGTGCTGGACCGTTCGGTATCGGGTGCGTCGGGCAGGCCGTTGCCGGGGTCAGATGGTTCAGCAAGATGGGCATGAGATTCACACAAAAATGGCATTTGAAATCGCTAAACTGCAGCCGCATTTGACTGTCCCATTGCAGGACTTGCAAGGGACTTAAAATCCCTCGGGGCTTCCCGAGCGGGTTCGACTTTCGCCGTCCGCACCATTCAGCTTCGCGCTGCGCGGGACATGAGCACACCAGGCGCGCCTTCCACGCCCCTTGTCACCTCCCTGTCACACCTCCGTCGACAACATGTCAGCCCACCATGGCCTCCTTCTCCTCATTCCAAACAGGAGGCATCACCGACATGCGCAGCCATCGCAACCCATCACGTCGCTCGTTTCTGTCCGGCACATCCTCGGCCCTGGCCGTGGGCGTCGCGATGCCGGCGATCAGCTTTGCCGCGATGCGCCCCGTCCTCACCCACGGCGTGCAGTCGGGCGACCCCTCCCTCGGGTCCGGCGTCGTGTGGACGCGGGCGGACCGGCCGGCGCGCGTGCGGTTCGAGATCGCCACGTCGGACAGCTTTAAGGACATCCTGCGCGCCGTCACTCTTGACGCCCTGCCGGAGACCGATTTCGCCGTGAAGGCGCTGATCGACGGCCTGCCGGCCGGGCAGGACATTTTCTATCGCGCCACGCCCTTCGATCTCGCCTTTCCGATGACGGCGGGCGCGCCGGTCGTCGGCCGGTTCCGCTCGGCGCCGCTCGACAAGCGTTCGGTCTCCTTCGTCTGGTCGGGCGATACGGTCGGGCAGGGCTGGGGCATCGATGAGGCGCGTGGCGGCATGCGCTGCTATGCGACCATGGCGAAGCACCGGCCGGATTTCTTCATCCATTCGGGCGATACGATCTACGCCGACAGCCCGATCCCGGCGGAAGTGAAACTGCCCGATGGCAGCCTGTGGAAGAACATTGTCACGGAAGAAAAATCCAAGGTCGCCGAGACGCTCGCCGAGTTCCGCGGCAATTACAAATACAACCTCATGGACCGCAACGTGCTGGCGCTCAATGCGCAGGTGCCGATGCTGGCGCAGTGGGACGATCACGAGGTGATGAACAATTGGTCGCCGTCGAAATCCGTGCTGGAAGACAAGCGCTACACGCAGAAGAACGTGGCGTTGATGTCGGCGCGCGCCGCGCGCGCCTTCCATGAATACATGCCGATCGCGGCGACGCCGCAGGAGGCGGGCCGTGTCTATCGCAAGGTCGCCTACGGGCCGCTGCTCGACATCTTCTTCCTCGACATGCGCACCTATCGCGGCCCCAACGGCGACAACAGGGAGAGCGAGGAGGAGCCGCAGAGCGCTTTCCTCGGCCCCGAGCAGCTCGCCTGGCTCAAGCGCGAGCTGAAAGCGTCGCGCGCGACCTGGAAGGTCATCGCCGCCGATATGCCGCTCTCGATTGTCGTCTTCAACGATGCGGCCCTGAGCAAGGGATCTGAGGCCGTGGCGCAGGGCGACGGCAAGCCGCTCGGCCGTGAGCTGGAATTCGCCGGCCTGCTGTCGTTCATCAAGCGCGAGGCCATCCGCAACACGGTCTGGCTGACGGCTGACGTGCATTACACGTCGGCGCATTACTACAATCCCGACAAGGCGCAGTTCCAGGATTTCGAGCCGTTCTGGGAGTTCGTGTCGGGGCCCGTGCATGCCGGCAGTTTCGGTCCCAACGATCTCGACAATACCTTCGGTCCGGAACTGCGCTACTACAAGGGTCCGAAGGCGGGCGAGGTGCAGAACCAGTCGCCGGCGCTCGGCCTGCAGTTCTTCGGCCATGTCGCCATCGACGGCGCCAGCGAAGTGATGACCGTCACCCTGCGCGACGTCGAGGATGCCGCACTCTTCCAGGTTAAGCTCGAACCGAAGCAGGGCTGATCCTGCTTCGCGCCGCGCGCTTCGCAGGATTGGCGTCCTGTCTTTACGCCAGGCACGATGTCTTCCGAAGCCTTGACGAAGGAGTTTCGCAGGAGGCCCTGGCCTCCGAAGCCTTGGCGAAGGAGGCCGGAGACCAGCGTGTCGATCGAACTCGTCGCGCTGATCGCCGTCGACAGCACCAGGCTGTCGAGCCCGCCGCCCAGGCCGATGCCGAGGCTATCTGCTGAATTCCCTGATAGATGCCAGAAACATAGCCAACGTGGCATTGCCGAATACGATCATCAGGAAGACCGGAGCCACGAAGGCGAATTCGACTGCTGAAGCGCCGCGTGTGTCAGATGAAAAATCTTTGGCCTGATCATCTGTTGATGGTCCGCAAGAAACGATGACGAAAGCGTATTCGGTATCTCTTCAGATACTTCAGTATACCGCTGTATTTCGGCCACCGTTTATTGCCGGACACTTAATGGGATTTGGCGTTTTCATCATGATTTTTGAGATCAACTTGCTCGAAAATGGAATCCATTTATGTTCCGCGTTGATTTTGCGTGGATTGCACTGAGTTTTGGCCGCTCCGTTTTTGTCGGAGAGTTTAATTTTTCGGCATTATTTGTGGAAAACGGATTCCTTGAATGTTCTGGAGAGGAAACAACAAACAGGACGTCGCAGAAGCCGCTGAAACCCGCGAACAGACAGCACTCACAGGCCTGCGACGCCTGATAACGGACGGGACATTGCAGCCAGGCATGCGCATTCCGGAAAACGCGGTTGCGCGTTCTCTCGGCCTGTCGCGCACGCCCATGCGCACGGCACTGAAGGTGCTCGAGGCGGAAGGCTGGGTCATCCGCAATGCGGCCGGAGGCTATTTTGTGCGGGTCTTCACTTTGCGTGATGTGATCGACACGATCCGGCTTCGCGGCGCCATCGAGACGCTGGCGGCCCGGCTTGCAGCGGAACGTGGCGGCAGGCCTTCCGACATGGCGGAATTGAAACGCATCCTGGCGAGCATGGACGCAATCCGGGACACCTTCATCCAAGATCCCCAGGTGTTCGAAACGTTCAAACTGCTCACCATCGAGTTTCGCGAACGTATCCTCGATCTTGCTGACAGCTCGCTCATTGCCAATGCCCTGGGGCGCGCCATGGCTCTGCCATTCGCCAATATCAACGGTATCCCGTTCGATATTGCCGCTTCGAAGCTGCAAGACAGCTTTCGTGATGCCCGGGCACTGCACACCGCTCTCATCGAGGCGATCGAACGGGGCGACGCGGACGGCGCGGCGGCCGCCATCGCCAGCCATACGCAAATCATCGAACACAACGCCCGGATCATCCTGAGCCATCCGGCCTGACGCCATCCCGCTCCATCCCGGGGTGCGGTTCTCAAGTGCGGCTTGACACTTTTCGGCCATGGCCGTAACCGGCGATTGTGCTCGGGAACCCGCCGCCGAAATGTTTGATCTCGCCAATTTTCTTCCCTATCTGCTGAACAGGGCCGGAGCGCGCCTCGCCATCGCCTGGACGCACGAATCCCGGCAATTGGGCGTGGCATTGCAGGAATGGCGCGTGCTGGCCGCGCTCCTGTCGCACCAGCCGCAACGCATGTCGGAACTGGCCGCCATGACCACCATCGACCGCACGACCCTGTCGCGCCTGGTCTCGCGCATGGAGGAGAATGGCCTTGTCACGCGCGGCCGCTCCGGCGAGGACGGCCGCGAAGTGCAGATCGAGCTGACGGAAAACGGCGTCAAGGTCACCAACGGCTTGCTGCCGATGGCCAGTCGGTATGAAACCACCGCCCTGGAAGGCTTCACGCCGGCGGAAGCCAAGGCCTTCAAACAGATGCTGAAACGGGTTTTCGACAATCTCGACCGTCTCTGATGGTGCATGGCTTCACCGATAGGGTCTTGCGCCCGCCACCGGATTGAGGCAAGATGCGTGCAATTGCACATATCATGCCGAGCCCAAGCCTGATCAGGCTGTCCCGGCACCACATGATCGCATTGGAGGGAGAGCGCCATGGAATTCGGATATTTCACGCTGAGCGACAATAATTACACTGACATTTCGCGCACGCCGGAACAGTTCATCCTGGAGATACGCGAACAGGCTTTGCATGCGGAAAAGCTCCACATGTATTCGGCCTGGATCGGCGAGCACCATTTCGATTCGCTCGGCGTCAACTCGTGCCCGCATCTGGTGCTGGCCTCAATCGTCGCCCAGACCAAACACATCCGCCTGGCGCCCGCCGTCGCCGTCATCCCGTTGCATCATCCGCTGCGCGTCGCCGAAGAATGGGCGACGCTCGATCTGCTGTCGGGTGGCCGCGTCGACTTCGCCGTCGGCCGCGGCTACGACCGCAAGGAATACGAGCCCTTCGGCGCCGATTACATGACCTCGCTCGAGCGTATGGAAGAGGGCATCGACATCATCAAGAAGGCCTGGGAGAGCAACGGCAAGTGGTCCCACCACGGCAGGTTCTACACGATCGAGAATATGGCGATCACGCCGCGTCCGCTGCAGAAGCATGTGCCGTTCTTCATGGCCTGTTTCTCCAAGGCGAGCATGGAGATCGCCGGCCGCCGCGGCATGGATATTATCTTCGCGCCCTTTGCCGCGGCTCTCACCTTCGGCGATCTGGCAACCGCCGTGCGCGCCTATCGAGAGGAATGCGAGAAGAACGGCAACAAGCCCGGCAAGGCCATGTGCAGTTATTTCATCCACATCGGCGAAGGCAAGGACGAGCAATATGGCCGCGAGCGGCAGATGGCCTATTTCCGCCGCGCCGTGAAGCCGGCGCTGACGCAGGATCCGACAAAGTCACCGCCCTCCATGCGCTACATGGACAAGATCGTCGACATTCTCGAAAACATGAAGGGTGAGGATCTCGGCGAAAAATCCATCCTGCTCGGCTCGCCGCAGAAGATCGTCGATTCACTCAAGCGGGTCGAGGCGGCCGGCATCGAAGAGGTGATCCTGTATTTCAATGTCGGCGGCAAACCCCATGACATGGTCATCGACCAGATGAACAAGTTCATGAGCGAGATCGCCCCGCACTTCGCCGGCTCGCACACCAGACTGAAAGCGCAGGCGGCCGAATAGGCCGCCTCTCTTCACGAGACCGAAAGTAAGGGGCTGTCATTCCAGGGCCGCCGAAGGGCGGAACCTGGAATCCAGGAGTCCAGGGGATGACCTTGGGCGGCCGTCACGTTGCCGCTGGATTCCCGCTCTGCGCTTCGCTTGGCGGGAATGACACACCAAGAGTCCTGAAAAATGGGCGTGGGTTTTGTGTCAGACTCTTAGAGCATTTTCGAGCGAAGTGGATGCCGGTTCGCGTGAAGAAAATGCGTCAAAACAAAAACCTAGAGCTCGGTTCTGATTCCATCAGAAGCGAAAAAGCTCTAGTATGAGAGTCTCGCTGGTCAGCCGCCAGGCCGATACCCATACAGCCAGTCCATCCGCGCCATGGCGGCGTCGACGCTGAGGCGGCGCATCACCATGTCGCGCGCGAAGGCGAGCGGGCCTGACAGATGATAGATCGAGCCCTGCCGGCGCGAGGCATAGAGAACGTCCGCGGCACGCCTGATCCGCCGCTCCTGATAGCTGCGGATCGTGCCAGCGATATTGTTGCTGTTGGCTGATGCTGCCGCGGCCAGTTCCGCCGCGTCTTCGATGGCGAGCGCCGCGCCCTGCGCCAGAAACGGCAGCACCGGATGGGCGGCGTCGCCAAGCAGCACGACGCGCTCGAGGCTCCAGCGCTCGACCATGTTGCGGTCGAACAGCGGCCAGCGCCGCCATTCTTTCACTGCGCCGACAAGCGCGCGCGCATCGGCATGCCAACCGGCAAAGCGTTCGCGCACGAAACCCGCATCGCCCTGGGCCCGCCAGAAATCGTTGTCCGGATCGCCCCGCCAGCGATCCTCGACGATGGCGACAACGTTCACCGTCTCGCCGCGCTGCACCGGATAGTGGACGAGATGGGCATTTCGGCCGAGCCAGAGATTGGTCGACAGCATGAGCGCGAAGGCCGGCGCCTCATGCGCCGGCAGCAGCGCGCGCCAGGCCGAGCGGCCCGAATAGACCGGCTGGTCGGAAAGCCCGAGGCCGAGGCGTTCGCGCACGTTCGAGCGCAAGCCGTCCGCCCCGATCAGCAGGTCGCCGTCGAACCGGATCTGCCGGCCCGCTTGTGTCGCGCCCACCTGGATGCCGTTGGAAAGAGCGGTGAAGCCCAGCACTTCCGTATTCGTCTCGATGGCCACATTGGCCGTGCGCGCCACCTGTTCCACCAGCACCCGCTGCAGATCGGCGCGATGCACGACGAGATGCGGCGCCCCCCAGCGCGTCTCGGCGAGGGCGCCGAACGGCATGCGCATGAGTTCCGCGCCGTCGCGGGCGCGGCGCACATGCAGATTGTCCGGCGTCAGCGCGACGCGCATCAGCCGTTCCAGCACGCCCAGATCGCGCAGGATATGCGTTGCATTGGCGGAAAGCTGGATGCCGGCGCCGACATCGTCGAGGATCGCCGCCCGTTCCAGCACGCTGACCCTGAAGCCGCCGCGCGCCAAGGCAAGTGCGGCAGTCAGGCCGCCGATCCCTGCGCCGGCGATGATGGCATGCAATGGTTGCGTCACGGGATGGGCCTGGATCACGATGGTTCTGGATCGCAACGATCCAGAACCATGAACCGTGATCGTTTTGATTGTTTAGAGCTGTGGCAGCGCGATCAGGCTGCCCGGGCCTTCAATTCGCATTCCGCCGGGTCGGAATGACCATGCAGCGTGGCGTCATAGATGAAACGCGTGGAGCAATAAGGGCAGATCGCTTCGGTATCGCCGCCCATGTCGATGAAAATATGCGGGTGATCGAACGGCGGCAGGGCACCGATGCACATGAATTCCTTCGCCCCGACGCGCACTGCCGGAACGCCGGGCTGATTGTGGAAATGGGGAGTGGCGTGTTCAGCCATCGAAAAAATCCTTGGCAAGTTATGCGGGCAAGCTATGCGGGCAAGTTATTGGGCAGGCTCAACTGCGCCGCACCATAGAGAAGGCGCACTGCTTTGGGTAGGGGGAGGCCGGCGCAGCGACGGCAAGCCGCAATTAAAAGCTCAAGCACGTCCATAAATACATGTAAATCAATGTCTTGAATTCTGATGTCGGCAACGGTCGGTCGCCGGAGCGTTTGCGCAAATGCCGTTTACCGGGCAAGCTGATGAGGTAGCAATCAACGCGGCCGGCGGCTCCGGGAGCATTTTCGAGCGAAGTGGACACCGGTTCGCGTAAAGAAAATGCTCTCTTTTTAAGAGGCTAGACGCGTCTTTCCGATCTAAGTGGATCGGAAAACGCTATAGGGAGCCTGACACGGCTGCTGGGGGGAAATCGATGCGCAAGGCGATCGCTCGTCTCAAAGCTCGAACAGTTTCGGCACTGTTGGCTGTCATGCTGACGGCAGGCCTGCCGGTGGCCGCCTTCGCCGCCGACGCCGTGCGCATCGGCTATACCAAAAACGCCGGCGACGCGGCTTTGTACATCGCCGACGCCAGAGGCTATTTCAAAGCCGAGAATATCGACGTTGCACTGGTCTATTTCGATTCAGGCGCGCGCATGGTTGCGCCACTCGGCACGAGCGAGCTCGATGTCGGCACATTGCCGGGCAGCGCCGGTCTCTTCAATGCCGCTTCGCGCCAGATCAACAACCGCATCGTCGCCGACCGCAGCCGCTCGGCGCCCGGCTATCTGTATCAGACCCTGATGATCCGCAAGGACCTGATCGACAGCGGCCGGTTCAAGGGCTATCCCGATCTCAAAGGTCTGAAGATGGCGGTGGCGGCGCCCGGCATTTCCATCCTCTCCGTCGTCAACGAGGCGATGAAGAAGGGTGGCCGCGCCTATGCCGATGTCGAAATCGTCTTCGGCGGATTCCCCCAGCAGGTCGCGGGCTTCCGCAACAAGACCATCGACGCGGCGATCATGATCGAACCGTTCGCCACCGGCATTGTCGCCAGCGGCGATGCCGTGCGCTTCATCTCGACGGAAGATTTCTATCCCGGCGACCAGTTCACCTTCCTCGTCTACGGCGAGCGCTTCGCCACCGCCCGCACCGATGTGGCGAAGCGGTTCATGCGCGCCTATGTGCGCGGCATTCGTGATTTCAACGACGCCATCGATAACGGCCGCTGGGCGGCAAATGCCAGGGGTGAAGAGGTGCTCGCCATCATTGCGAAATATCTCGAGCTGAAGCCGGAGCAGATCAAGGCATCCTATCCGCATGCCTGCGATCCGGACGGCGATATCAATCTCGACAGCATGCGCAAGGATCTCGCCTTCTTCCGCCAGATCGGCGAGGTCACCAGCAAGGACATCAAGGTCGAAGACATTGTCGACCTTTCCTTCGTCCATGCGGCGGTGCGCGAGCTCGGTCCTTACAAGCCGGCCAACTAAAGCGCTTTCGAGCGAAGTGGACGCCGGTTCGCGTGGAGAAAATGCGTCAAAACAAAAACCTAGAGCTCGGTTCTGATTCCATCAGAACCCAAAAAGCTCTAGCAGGTTGCTGAAAAACTCTCCCCTTTCGGTGTTTTTCGTGATTCACTTTGCAAGATATGCGGAGTGATTTGCGATGCGGGGAAGCAGCGGTGG
>JARHVB010000056.1 GCA_029222685.1 Terripilifer ovatus
GAGCTATCGCCGAAAGTTGGTGACGGCGGGAATCGGGAAGGCGGCATATCGTGGGGGTGCTTGACGCCTCCACTTCTCCACCGAAGGAGCGATATGCCGTGCCCAACGATAACGTCACCAGACTGATTCAGCCAGGATTCTTCGACGATCAACTCACCGAAATCTTGCGTAATGGGGCACGAGCCCTGCTCGCCAAGGCGGTCGAGGTTGAGGTCGCGGACTTTCTCGACCAGCATGCCGATTTGAAGACCCAGGACGGCCACCAGCGCGTCGTCCGCCACGGTCACCTGCCGGAGCGCGAGGTGATGACCGGTATCGGTCCGGTCACTGTCCACCAGCCGCGTGTGCGCGACCGCGTGGCCGGTGCCGGCGATCCCGGCCGCATCCGGTTCTCGCCGTCGATCCTGCCGCCTTACATGCGCCGGTCGAAGTCGATCGAGGCGCTGCTGCCGATCCTTTATCTGAAGGGTATCTCGACCGGCGACTTCTCCGAGGCGCTGGCGGCGCTGCTCGGCAAGGATGCTGCCGGGTTGTCGGCATCGACCATCGGCCGCCTGAAGGACGGCTGGTTCGACGAGCACGCCGCGTGGCAGAAGCGCGATCTGTCGGCGAAGCGCTACGTCTACATCTGGGCCGACGGCATCCATCTCGAAGCCCGCCTCGAGGACGAAAAGCAGTGCATCCTGGTGCTGATCGGGGCGACGCCGGAAGGCCGCAAGGAACTGGTCGGCTTCACCGATGGCGCCCGCGAGAGCGCGCACGACTGGCGCGGTCTGCTGCTCGATCTGAAGCGGCGCGGGCTCGATGCTTCCCCGCGGCTCGTCATCGCCGATGGCGCACTCGGGTTCTGGAAGGCCGCCGGCGAGGTCTGGCCGAAAACGCGCGAGCAGCGCTGCTGGGTGCACAAAACCGCGAACGTGCTCGCCAAGTTGCCGAAGAGCCAGCAGCCGAAGGCCAAACGCGCGTTGCAGGAGATCTGGATGGCCGAAACCAGGGTCGCTGCCGAGCTGGCGTTCGAAGCCTTCATCGAGAGCTACGCGCTAAAATACGAGAAGGCCGCCGACTGCCTGGCCAAGGACCGAGACACGCTGCTCGCTTTCTACGACTTCCCGGCTGAGCACTGGAAACACCTGCGGACGACCAACCCCATCGAAAGCACCTTCGCCACCGTGCGCCACCGCACCATCCGATCGAAGGGCTGCCTTTCGAACAAGACCGCGCTCGCGATGGTCTTTAAACTGGTCGAGGGCGCGCAGAAAAGCTGGCGCCGTCTCGACGGTCACAACCAGTTGCCAAAACTCGTTCTCGGTGTGACATTCACCGACGGGGTTGAGGTCATCGCCAAGTCGAATGACCGTCAGCCCACAACCGCCGCCGCCTGACCGGCCCCGGCCGTCACCAAAATTTGGCGATAGCTC
>JARHVB010000057.1 GCA_029222685.1 Terripilifer ovatus
CCGAAAGGACGTGACCCGCCTGAAGCGAGCCACGCCCCCACCAAAACGCGACACAACGCAACTCATCCTAAATTGGGATTATGCATGAACCGGACAGTCGTGGCCTTGTGCCGGCCATCCACGCCGTGGTGCGCGTGATGGTGAAGGAAAAGCCTGCATCATCGGCTTCTTCGGCAATTCGGCGGTGATGTCACAGCGTGGATACCCGCGACAGGCGCGCGGATGACGCGGTTGACATATTGCAGCGTGACGCCCTCGTCCTTCGAGACGCAACGCAAAGCGTTGCTCCTCAGGATGAGGGCTCTTGGTATATTTTACCGCACGCCGACGTTCATCTCGCCGATCTTCTCGATCCAGGCGTGCATGACGTTGCCGGCCTTCACTTCGCTGACGCCGTCGGGCGTGCCGGTCATGATGATGTCGCCGGGATAGAGGTTGTAGATCTTCGAGGCGCGCACGATCAGGTCACGCACGTCGACGATCAGGTCCTTGGTGTTGGAGCGCTGGCGCACCTCGCCATCGACCTCGATGCCGAATTCGAGCGCATCGGGATCGGCGATCTCATCGGCCGTCACCAGCCAGGGGCCGAGCACCGAATAGGTGTCTGCGGACTTGCGCCAGCTACGGTCTTCCGGGCCGCGTACGACCATGTCGAGGGCGATCGAATAGCCCGCCACATGCGACAGCGCCGCCTCGCGGGTGATGTTCTTGCCGCCCTTGCCGATGACGATGCCGAGCTCGACCTCGTGATCGTTGCGGCGGTCCGGCCAGTGCAGTTCCACCGTGTCGCCGGCGCCGATCAGGCCGGTCTGCGACTTGAGGAACAGGCCGTATTTGTCGATCGGCGTGGCGAACCCCTCATGACCGGGCATGTGCACGCCGTGATTGATGGCCGGATTGCTCGATTCCTGGACATGAAGCTGGTAGTTCAGCGGCGCGGCGATGACTCGCGGCGGATTGGCGACGGGCGAGTCGAGCTTGACCGAGGCGAGCGGCACCGACTTGGCCGTTTTGGCGGCTTCGCGGATCGCCGGCAGCAGCTTGTCCAGATTGGCGATGAACTGGTCGCCGAGCGGCAGCGGCCAGCGCAGCGCAGGCAAGGCGTCGAGTACGCTGGTGACGTCGCGAACGGTATCGCCCTCCACCACACCAAGGCGTCCATTGTCAAAGCGGCAGATTTTCATGAGTTGCATCTTCCAGGGCTTGGCGCCGTCAGGCGCATCATCGGCATGGCGCCGGTGCGCCACGTTCCAATCCGCGAGCGGCCTAGCGAATCGCAGACCACTTGGCAAGAATTCGCTCGCCCACTTCGGAATTGAGCGAATCTCCAGCACGCATTTGAAAATGCCGAGCTTCAGGCACGGCGCACCTCACACAGGGATAATCCGCCAAAACGCATGTGCCGATATCGGCATGCGCGGAGGCCGAACGGCGCCGACAACGAGCCTCCATTCGTTCCATTCGGTTTAAATTCATTAAAAATCAATCCACTAGAAACAGACCCCGCTTTATATGCGGCGGCCGCCGCGGGTTTTGCTGCAGACACTGCGAGAAAAAGCGCGGAACGGCGGGAAACAGCGCGTTTTCAACCCTTCCCCCACCTGTTGGGGGGTGCTATCCCCGCGCCATGGCCACCCATAGAATCGAAAACATCCGCAATTTCTCCATCGTCGCGCATATCGACCATGGCAAATCGACCCTGGCCGACCGGCTGATCCAGACCACCGGGACGATGGCGGAGCGCGACATGGTCGAGCAGGTGCTCGATTCCATGGATATCGAGCGCGAACGCGGCATCACCATCAAGGCGCAGACCGTCCGGCTGGAATACAAGGCCAAGGACGGCAAGGATTACATCCTCAACCTGATGGACACGCCGGGCCACGTCGACTTCGCCTACGAAGTCTCGCGTTCGCTTGCGGCCTGCGAAGGCTCGCTGCTGGTGGTCGACGCCTCCCAGGGCGTCGAGGCGCAGACACTCGCCAATGTCTATCATGCGCTCGATGCCGGCCACGAGATCGTGCCCGTGCTCAACAAGGTCGACCTGCCGGCGGCCGAACCCGAGCGCGTCAAGGAGCAGATCGAGGATGTGATCGGCCTCGACGCCTCCGACGCCGTGCAGATTTCGGCGAAGACCGGCATCGGCATCGACCTCGTGCTGGAGGCCATCGTCAATCGCCTGCCGCCGCCGCAGGGCGATGAAACCGCGCCGCTGAAGGCGCTGCTGGTCGATAGCTGGTACGACGCCTATCTGGGCGTCGTCGTGCTGGTGAGAGTCATCGACGGCGTGATGAAGCGGCACCAGAAAATCAAGATGATGGGCACCGACGCCCATTACGAAATCGAGAAGATCGGCGTCTTCAGCCCGAAAATGCGCGACGTAACGCAGCTTGGGCCGGGCGAGATCGGCTTCATCACCGCCCAGATCAAACAGGTGGCGGACACCCGCGTCGGCGATACGATCACCGAGGAACGCCGAGAGACAGCGATGGCGCTGCCCGGCTTCAAGCCGGCGCAGCCCGTCGTGTTCTGCGGCCTGTTTCCCGTCGACGCCGCCGATTTCGAAGACCTGCGCGCCGCCATGGGGCGGCTGCGGCTGAACGACGCGAGCTTCTCGTTCGAGATGGAATCCTCCGCCGCGCTCGGCTTCGGCTTCCGCTGCGGCTTTCTCGGCCTGCTGCATCTCGAAATCATCCAGGAACGCCTGCATCGCGAGTTCAATCTCGACCTGATCGCGACGGCGCCCAGCGTCATCTACAAGATCCACATGAACGACGGCGATGTGCTCGAGATGCACAATCCGGTCGACATGCCGGATGTGACGAAGATCAAATCCATCCACGAACCCTGGATCAAGGCGACGATCCTGACGCCGGACGACTATCTAGGTTCGGTGCTGAAGCTCTGCCAGGAACGGCGTGGCGTGCAGTCCGATCTCTCCTACGTCGGCAAGCGCGCCATGGTGGTCTATGAACTGCCGCTCAACGAAGTGGTGTTCGATTTCTACGACCGGCTGAAGTCGATCTCCAAGGGCTACGCCAGCTTCGACTACCAGATCACCGATTATCGCGAGGGCGACCTCGTCAAGATGTCGATCCTGGTCAATGCCGAGCCGGTCGACGCGCTCTCCATGCTGGTGCACCGCAGCCGCGCCGAAACGCGCGGCCGCGTGATGGTGGAAAAGCTGAAGGAACTGATCCCGCCGCACCTGTTCCAGATCCCGATCCAGGCGGCCATCGGCGGCAAGATCATCGCCCGCGAGACCGTGCGGGCGCTGCGCAAGGACGTGACGGCGAAATGCTACGGTGGTGACGCGACCCGCAAGCGCAAGCTCCTCGAAAAGCAGAAAGAGGGCAAGAAGCGCATGCGCCAGTTCGGCAAGGTGGAGATTCCGCAGGAAGCGTTCATCGCGGCGCTGAAGATGGATAGCTGAGTGCTTCTTCAAAAGGTGTTATAGGTTGCTTCTGACCGGCTCTCCATAGCCCTCATCCTGAGGAGGCGCGAAGCGCCGTCCCGAAGGACGAGGGCTACACCGAATCCAAGAGGAAACTGCTCATGCTCGTCAAACCACTCGGTACCGTCGCTTCCGTTCGCGCCTCCGCCTCCTATTTCACCGGCACGGTCTGGCAGGACCCGATCATCGAAGCCCCTGCCCCGGCAGGCCAGCGCGCGGTGAAGGTGAATTTCGAGCCTGGCGCCCGCACCGCCTGGCATACGCATCCGCTCGGGCAGACGCTCTACATCACCGCCGGCGTCGGCCTGGTGCAGGTGTGGGGCGAAAAGGTGCGCGAGGTGCGCGCCGGTGACGTCGTTTATTTCGGACCGAACGAGAAGCACTGGCACGGCGCCTCGCCGACGATCCGCATGGAGCACATCGCCATGCAGGAAGCCAAGGACGGCAAGCACGTCGACTGGATGGAACATGTCAGCGACGAGCAGTATGGGGCGCGGTAGCGCAGCCTGGTTGAAAGCTCCGGAAGCCCTCATCCTTGTATGGGGGGTGTGTCAAGAAGAGGCGGATTGATTGGGTGCTTCAATTCATTGGCATCGGAGTCTTGTGGTCATAGGGTTGAAGAAGGG
>JARHVB010000058.1 GCA_029222685.1 Terripilifer ovatus
CGGCAGCCGGAACTCGGGTTTTTCGAGCTTCACGGGGCGTACCAAATCCGATTGTTTGGCTAAGTTGGCCAAGGGATCGGGTCGATTTCGGTTCTGCTATTTATGCGGGGCTGGTTTTGGGTGGGTTCTTGTTTTGGTTACGCTGTTTGACAATTGAATCGGAAGAAAGAGAGACGTGGACGGCGGATGTCCTTGCGGGCAGGCCTTTCGGGGCTTGCCGTATGAGACAACTGACGGTCACGTTTTCTAAGTACACTTTCGCTTTCGTCGTGAGATGAGAGTGATGTGCTTGGAACTCGTCAAGAATGACAGTGACCAGTCAGGATAGAATCTCAATTCAACTTGAGAGTTTGATCCTGGCTCAGAACGAACGCTGGCGGCAGGCCTAACACATGCAAGTCGAACGCCGTAGCAATACGGAGTGGCAGACGGGTGAGTAACACGTGGGAACATACCCTTTGGTTCGGAATAACTCAGGGAAACTTGAGCTAATACCGGATAAGCGCTTAGGCGGAAAGATTTATCGCCGAAGGATTGGCCCGCGTCCGATTAGCTAGTTGGTGAGGTAACGGCTCACCAAGGCGACGATCGGTAGCTGGTCTGAGAGGATGATCAGCCACATTGGGACTGAGACACGGCCCAAACTCCTACGGGAGGCAGCAGTGGGGAATATTGGACAATGGGCGCAAGCCTGATCCAGCCATGCCGCGTGAGTGATGAAGGCCCTAGGGTTGTAAAGCTCTTTTGTGTGGGAAGATAATGACTGTACCACAAGAATAAGCCCCGGCTAACTTCGTGCCAGCAGCCGCGGTAATACGAAGGGGGCTAGCGTTGTTCGGATTTACTGGGCGTAAAGCGCACGTAGGCGGATCTTTAAGTCAGAGGTGAAATCCCGGAGCTCAACTTCGGAACTGCCTTTGATACTGGGGATCTCGAGTTCGGGAGAGGTGAGTGGAACTGCGAGTGTAGAGGTGAAATTCGTAGATATTCGCAAGAACACCAGTGGCGAAGGCGGCTCACTGGCCCGATACTGACGCTGAGGTGCGAAAGCGTGGGGAGCAAACAGGATTAGATACCCTGGTAGTCCACGCCGTAAACGATGGATGCTAGCCGTTAGGCAGCTTGCTGCTTAGTGGCGCAGCTAACGCTTTAAGCATCCCGCCTGGGGAGTACGGTCGCAAGATTAAAACTCAAAGGAATTGACGGGGGCCCGCACAAGCGGTGGAGCATGTGGTTTAATTCGAAGCAACGCGCAGAACCTTACCAGCTTTTGACATGCCCTGGACGGATACCAGAGATGGTTTCTTCTCTTCGGAGCCGGGGACACAGGTGCTGCATGGCTGTCGTCAGCTCGTGTCGTGAGATGTTGGGTTAAGTCCCGCAACGAGCGCAACCCTCGCCTTTAGTTGCCATCATTTAGTTGGGCACTCTAGAGGGACTGCCGGTGATAAGCCGGAGGAAGGTGGGGATGACGTCAAGTCCTCATGGCCCTTACAGGCTGGGCTACACACGTGCTACAATGGCGGTGACAGTGGGATGCGAAGGCGCGAGCCCTGGCAAATCTCAAAAAGCCGTCTCAGTTCGGATTGCACTCTGCAACTCGGGTGCATGAAGGTGGAATCGCTAGTAATCGCGGATCAGAACGCTGCGGTGAATACGTTCCCGGGCCTTGTACACACCGCCCGTCACACCATGGGAGTTGGCTTTACCCGAAGGCATTTCGCTAACCGCAAGGAGGCAGATGACCACGGTAGGGTCAGCGACTGGGGTGAAGTCGTAACAAGGTAGCCGTAGGGGAACCTGCGGCTGGATCACCTCCTTTCTAAGGATGTTTCCTCAAGGTGAGCTTCGGCTCGTCTTATCGAAACTCTTTTGAACATAACGGCCAGTCAGGCCGTATCACGCGGGACAGCCCGCCGTCTTCGTTTCTCTTTCTTCCCGGACGAGCCCGCCAAGGTTCCTGCACCAGTAGGGATGTGGGGCGGATCGGGCTTGTAGCTCAGTTGGTTAGAGCGCGCGCTTGATAAGCGTGAGGTCGGAAGTTCGAGTCTTCCCAGGCCCACCATTTTGACGCTGCTTACAACTGAAGTGCTCAGCTTCCTCTATTGGGGCCATAGCTCAGTTGGGAGAGCGCGTGCTTTGCAAGCATGAGGTCGTCGGTTCGATCCCGTCTGGCTCCACCATAGTGGAGCGGGCGGATCTTGAGCCACACCAACTACCAGGGCCATGAGCGGAATGATCCCGGCTCGTCCATACAGAATTGCGGAGCGCGCGAGCGCACGTAGTAAGATTATCTGACATCGTGAAGAGGAAATATATCCGGTTGCCGAAGGAAGCCGTCTCAGCCATGAGACCCTTCGACAAGCACCCAGTAAGTGGACGGGCTTGACCGCATCGTTCCCGGATATGTTTGAAGCAAAACTGGTCTTTAAAGATATCGTATCTGGCTGCGCGAAGCTTCTTTGTCATGAAGATTCTTTGTTCAGCAGCCTGCATGGCCCTTTGCCGAGGGACCATGTGTGGTGGATAGCGATAATGAGAGTGATTAAGTGTAATAAGGGTATCCGGTGGATGCCTTGGCGCTAAGAGGCGATGAAGGACGTGGTACGCTGCGATATGCCGTGGGGAGGTGCGAACAACCTTTGATCCGCGGATTTCCGAATGGGGAAACCCACCTTCGATATCTGTAATTGCGAGATCGTTGGTTCTCAGGAACTGGCGGTTTCGGACTTACAGATATCAAAAGAAGGTATTTGTACCTGAATCCATAGGGTACAAAAGCGAACCCAGGGAACTGAAACATCTAAGTACCTGGAGGAAAGGACATCAACGAGACTCCGTTAGTAGTGGCGAGCGAACGCGGACCAGGCCAGTGCTTCATGCTTTCTAACCAGAACCGATTGGAAATTCGGGCCTCAGTGGGTGATAGCCCCGTATGGATTTCGACAGCATGAAGACTTGAGTAGGGCGGGACACGTGTAATCCTGTCTGAACATGGGGAGACCACTCTCCAAGCCTAAGTACTCCTTAGCGACCGATAGCGAACAAGTACCGTGAGGGAAAGGTGAAAAGCACCCCGACGAGGGGAGTGAAATAGTACCTGAAACCGGATACCTACAAACAGTCGGAGCCCGCAAGGGTGACGGCGTACCTTTTGTATTATGGGTCAGCGACTTAATTTGACGAGCAAGCTTAAGCCGGTAGGTGTAGGCGCAGCGAAAGCGAGTCTGAACAGGGCGTTCAGTTCGTCGGATTAGACCCGAAACCGGGTGATCTAGTCATGAGCAGGTTGAAGGTAAGGTAACACTTACTGGAGGACCGAACGGGTGCCTGTTGAAAAAGGCTCCGATGACTTGTGATTAGGGGTGAAAGGCCAACCAAACTCGGAAATAGCTGGTTCTCCGCGAAATATATTTAGGTATAGCCTCGCGTGAATACTCCAGGGGGTAGAGCACTGGATGGGCTAGGGGGGTTCACAGCCTTACCAAACCTAACCAAACTCCGAATACCTGGAAGTAATGCGCGGGAGTCACACAGTGGGTGCTAACGTCCATTGTGGAGAGGGAAACAACCCAGACCAACAGCTAAGGCCCCTAATTCGTGGCTAAGTGGGAAAGGATGTGGAAATCCCAAAACAACCAGGAGGTTGGCTTAGAAGCAGCCATCCTTTAAAGAAAGCGTAACAGCTCACTGGTCTAAACAAGGGTTTCCGCGCCGAAGATGTACCGGGGCTCAAGCCACGAGCCGAAGCTTTGGGCGCAGCAATGCGCGGTAGCGGAGCGTTCCGTAAGCCGTCGAAGGGACAGCCGTGAGGCATCCTGGAGGTATCGGAAGTGCGAATGCTGACATGAGTAACGACAAACACTGTGAAAGACAGTGTCGCCGAAAGTCCAAGGGTTCCTGCGTAAAGTTAATCTTCGCAGGGTTAGCCGGTCCCTAAGGCGAGGCCGAAAGGCGTAGTCGATGGGAACCACGTTAATATTCGTGGGCCAGTGGGTAGTGACGGATTGCGAAAGTTGTGCGGGATTATTGGATTTTCCGTGCAACCTGGCGGTTCCAGGAAATAGCTCCCACATCAGACCGTACCCCAAACCGACACAGGTGGACTGGTAGAGTATACCAAGGCGCTTGAGAGAATGATGTTGAAGGAACTCGGCAATTTACCTCCGTAACTTCGGAATAAGGAGGCTCCCGGCTTGGGCAACCAGGTCGGGGGGGCACAGACCAGGGGGTGGCAACTGTTTAACAAAAACACAGGGCTCTGCGAAATCGCAAGATGACGTATAGGGTCTGACGCCTGCCCGGTGCCGGAAGGTTAAGAGGAGAGGTTCACGCCTTGAATTGAAGCCCCGGTAAACGGCGGCCGTAACTATAACGGTCCTAAGGTAGCGAAATTCCTTGTCGGGTAAGTTCCGACCTGCACGAATGGCGTAATGACTTCCCCGCTGTCTCCAACATCAGCTCAGTGAAATTGAATTCCCCGTGAAGATGCGGGGTTCCTGCGGTCAGACGGAAAGACCCCGTGCACCTTTACTGTAACTTTGCACTGGCATTCGTGTTAGCATGTGTAGGATAGGTGGTAGACTTTGAAGCGCGGGCGCCAGCTCGCGTGGAGTCACCCTTGAAATACCACCCTTATTGACATGGATGTCTAACCGTGCCCCGTCATCCGGGGCCGGGACAGCGCATGGTGGGCAGTTTGACTGGGGCGGTCGCCTCCCAAAGAGTAACGGAGGCGCGCGATGGTGGGCTCAGAGCGGTCGGAAATCGCTCGTTGAGTGCAATGGCATAAGCCTGCCTGACTGCGAGACAAACAAGTCGAGCAGAGACGAAAGTCGGTCATAGTGATCCGGTGGTCCCGAGTGGGTGGGCCATCGCTCAACGGATAAAAGGTACGCCGGGGATAACAGGCTGATACTGCCCAAGAGTCCATATCGACGGCAGTGTTTGGCACCTCGATGTCGGCTCATCACATCCTGGGGCTGGAGAAGGTCCCAAGGGTTCGGCTGTTCGCCGATTAAAGTGGTACGTGAGCTGGGTTCAAAACGTCGTGAGACAGTTTGGTCCCTATCTGCCGTGGGTGTAGGAGAATTGAGAGGATTTGCCCCTAGTACGAGAGGACCGGGGTGAACGTACCTCTGGTGGAGCTGTTGTGGCGCCAGCCGCAGTGCAGCGTAGCTATGTACGGACGGGATAACCGCTGAATGCATCTAAGCGGGAAACCCACCTCAAAACGAGTTCTCCCTCGAGAGCCGTGGAAGACGACCACGTTGATAGGCCGGGTGTGGAAGTGCAGCAATGCATGTAGCTTACCGGTACTAATAGCTCGATCGGCTTAAACACTCTCATTAGTCAGTATCCATCACTCAAAGATACGATCCCCCTAAATCCAGTTTTGCTTCTTTCCGCTTTTCGCCGGCCTGGTGACTTTTGCGGAGTGACCAGACCCGATCCCATCCCGAACTCGGCCGTCAAACGCTCCCGCGCCAATGGTACTATGTCTCAAGACCTGGGAGAGTAGGTCGTTGCCAGGCCTGCAAAAAGCGGAACATTCCTCCTCACATATCAAACCAAAACGGCGGCTCTCTTCTCAGACAGCCGCCGTTTGCGTTCACACCGCCACATAACTATCCTGTGGC
>JARHVB010000059.1:0-19427 GCA_029222685.1 Terripilifer ovatus
CATCCCAACCTCCCATGCCTTGCGGCATGAGTGTCAGGCATGTCATGGAACAAGTGTCAGGTATGTCATGGAACCGCACACGAAGGCGCGAGCGGGAATCCAGGTGTTGCGACTGCGTTGATGCTGGAATCTAATGGCTCGGTCTGTGCGACATCCTGAACCACTGGGTCTGGATCCCCGCTCGCCCGCTGCGCGCTATGGCATTCACACATCTCCGACTGGCATCCGATGCGGTGAATCGTCAGGGCTGGATCCCCGCTCGCGCCTGCGGCGCGTCGGGGATGACAGGGGCCGCAATGTCATTCCCGACGCGCGAAGCGCGAGCGGGAAACCAGACGTCGAAGCCGCATCAATGCCCATCGAAAGACGAATTCTTTTCAAAGCGTCGTTTTGTGTCCCGCGCTTATCGCGCTCGTCATGGAGGGCCATCCTGAGCGACCGATCCCGATTCGGTTTCCAGGATGTGTGAATCCGATAGCCGCTGCGCGGGCGTCGGGGATGACAACCCTCAATTTCGACCATACTTTGGGAGCCTTAGGAATTTGTCCGGGCTGTGCTTGACGCTGCCGGGACGCTGCAACATGGAATGACGCAGCATCGGCGAGCGGGCAGCAGAGACCTTATACATGAAGATCATTGGACTGGCGGGATGGAGCGGCGCGGGCAAGACGACCCTGCTGAACAAGCTCATTCCGCATCTGATCGGCGTGGGTGTCAGCGTCTCGACCATCAAACATGCCCACCACGGCTTCGACGTCGACATACCCGGCAAGGATTCCTGGCAGCACCGCCAGGCCGGGGCCACCGAAGTGCTGGTCGCTTCCGGCAAGCGCTGGGCGCTGATGCGCGAATTGCGCGGCGAGAGCGAATGGAGCCTGCCGGACCTGCTCGACAAGCTGACGCCGGTCGATCTCGTCATCGTCGAGGGGTTCAAACGCAGCGGTCATCCCAAGATCGAGGTGCACCGGGCGGAAAATGGCAAGCCTTATCTGTGGCCCGACGACCGCGACATCCTCGGCATCGCCGGCGACGCGCCGACAGGGTCGGGTGCACCGCCCTGCGTGGCCCTGGATGCGATCGGCGCCGTAGCTGATATGATGCTGGCGGCGGCGCTGCCGATCGACACCGTGCGGGCGCGGCTGGCACAGCGGGCAAAGAACCCGGAGTGAACCGATGGCGCAGCTCAGCGACGATTGTTTCGCCTTCGGCGAACCGCTGCTCTCACTCGACGAAGCGGCTAGGTTGATCGCAAGGCAGGTGCGGTCGGTCGGCGCCAGCGAAAGCGTTGCGCTGAGCCTCGCCGACGGGCGCGTGCTTGCGTCGGATTTTCTTGGCGCCTCGCCGCTGCCGCCATTCACCAATTCCGCCGTCGACGGTTATGCCGTGCGCCACGGCGACCTGGCGGCTTCCGGCGAAACCGTTCTGCCGCTGGCAGGCCGGCTCGAGGCCGGCGTCGCGGCCGGTGCGATGGTGCCGGCGTCTGCGGTGCGGATTTTCACCGGCGCGATGATGCCTGCGGGCGCCGACACCGTCTTCATGCAGGAAGATGTGCGCGTCGCCGACAATCACATCGTCCTGCCGTTTGGTTTGAAGCGTGGCGCCAATGTGCGTCCAATGGGCGAGGATTTTGCCGCGGGCTCTGTCGCGCTGCCGAAAGGACGGCGTCTGCGCCCGCAGGATGTGGCGCTTGCCGCAGCGCTCGGCGCAACCAGGCTCGATGTGGCGCGGCGTGTGAAGGTCGGCGTGTTCTCCACCGGCAATGAACTGGTTTCGCCGGGCGAGAGCCGCAGCGGGCCGCAGATTTTCGATTCCAACCGCTTCATGCTGCTGGCGCTGCTGGGGCGCCTCGGCTGCGACACCCACGATCTTGGCGTTCTGCGCGATGACGCGGCGGGCCTTGCCAAAGCCTTGGTTTCAGCTGCAGAGGAGCATGATCTCATCGTCACCTCGGGCGGCGTGTCCACCGGTGAGGCCGACCATGTGAAGGCTGCCGTGGAGGCCGTCGGCTCGCTGGTGTTCTGGCGCATGGCGATCAAGCCTGGCCGCCCCGTGGCGATGGGCGTGATCGCCGGCACGCCGTTCGTCGGCCTGCCGGGCAATCCGGTCGCAAGTTATGTGACCCAGGCCTATGTGGTGCGGCCGTTGGCGCTGGCGCTGATGGGAGCTGAGATCGCGCCTGTTCTGCCGCTGCCGGTGCGCGCGGCTTTCTCCTACGTCAAGAAACCGGGACGCCGCGAATTTTTGCGGGTCTCGCTGGCGCGCGCCGCCAACGGTGTTATCGAAGCGCATAAATTTCCCCGCGAAGGTGTTGGGCTGCTGTCCTCGCTCACCCAGACCCATGGCCTGGTGGAATTGTCCGAGCCGACGACGCATGTCGAACCTGGCCGGATGGTCGGCTTCCTCGACTACGCGGTGCTGGTGTAGTGCGAGAAATGCCTGCAATTGTGTCGTATCGCGAAGATGCGGATTGTTAAGCGCGTAAAAATGAAGAGCCGCTTAACTACGTCCGGTAAGAAAAAATGAACGGGAAAGTTTGCAAGCTGGCGCCCGGAAATCTCAGAAGAATTTCAAAAAAGCACTTCAAGAAGAAAATTTAGACAACACCGATTCAAATTCTATTCGTCGAGTATTTGCCGGCGCCGCGCAACGGGTCGATTCTATGATCATCATTCGGACGCTCGGTTTTGCGACGGCGCTGGGATTCATCCTTCTGTGCGCGCATGTCCTATGGGACAGCCGCCAGGAAGCCGCCGAGCAATCGCGCGATACGGATGCCAATCTGGCGCTGGCGGTTGCCCAGGACATCAAGCGCAATTTCGAGTTCTACGATCTGTCGCTGCAGGGCGTCACCGACGCGCTGGCATTGCCCGAATTGAAGCAGTTGAGCCCGGCCATTCGCACGCGGACGCTGTTCGACCATGCCGCCATGGCGACCTATCTCAACCGCATCGTCGTCATGGACACGGCCGGCAATGTTACCGAGGATTCGCGTCCTGACGATCCGCTGCAGGGGAATTTCGCCGACAGGGAATATTTCCGCGTCCATTTGGGTGATCAGGATCCGGGCCTGTTCGTCAGCAAGCCGTTTCTGTCCAAGCGCAGCTCCGGCGGGTGGGTGATGGCGCTGAGCCGCCGCATCTCCAATCCCGACGGCTCGTTCGCGGGCGTGGTGACCGGCACCCTCAGCCTGGACTATTTTCATGCGCTGTTCATCAATCTGAAAACCGTTCCGCTGGGCGTCTTTTCCGTCGCCAGAAGCGATGGCACCATGATCATGCGCTATCCGTTTCGCCTGCGTGCGATCGGCATGGACCTGAGCAACAGCCGGCTGTTCGAACATTTTCCGGCCGAAAGAAGCGGCGCCTACGAAGCTGATTCCGGCGTCGACGCGACCCGGCGCATTTACAGCTATACGCAGGTGGGAAATCTGCCGCTGGTGGTCGTCATCGGGTCGGCCAAGGAAACGATTTTCGCGGCGTGGCGGCGCAAGGCATGGATCATCGGCTCCCTGATGGCTGCCCTGGGGCTCGCCATGGTGACGCTGAGCGCCATTCTGGTCCGCGAGCTGCGGCGCCGGCGGGTGACCGAGAAAGAACTTGCGGCTACGGCGGCGGCGCTGGCGAAAGCCGCCGCGACGGACGAACTGACCGGCCTGCCCAATCGCCGCTGTTTCGACGAAACCGCCGAGCGCGAATGGAAACGGGCGATCCGCGACGGCACGCCGATTTCCGTGCTGGTCGTCGACGTCGATCTCTTCAAAGCCTATAACGACACCTACGGCCATTTGAGCGGCGACAAGGCGCTTCAGGTCGTGGCGTCCTGCATCCAGGCAACCATCAAGCGCCCGGCTGACTTCGGCGCGCGCTTCGGCGGCGAGGAATTCGCGCTGTTATTGCCTTCGACGGATGCAAAGGGTGCGCTGAAGGTCGCCGAGGAGCTTCGCGCTGCGGTTGCGGCGAGCAGATCCACCTATCCAGGCCGCCTTGACAGGGACATGTCGGTCAGCATCGGAGCGACGTCCGTCTGGCCGAAACGGGGCGACGATTTCGAGCGAACCTTCGTTGTCGCCGACCGCGCGCTGTTTCGCGCCAAGGAACTGGGTCGCAACAGGATCGAATATTCCGAACCGGCGCCTGTTCTGCCGCTCAGGGCAAGTCTGCCGGACGCCGATCCGGTCAAGTCGGCCGCCCGGCAGCTTTAGCCTTTTCACGCAAACCGCTGGAACGATCATTCCACGTCTGCGAATACTTTCGTCAGATCGGGAGCTTTTGCAATAAGGCCGTCTTCCAGCATATAGCGCACCGCGCAATCCAGCGTTTTCCGATTGGCGGCAACGCCATCCGGCCAGGGGTCGTCGCCGAAGACCGCTCTTGTTTCCTCGACCTCGGCATGCAGGAACGGCAGCATGGTTTTCGGCGCACCCGTATAGAACATTCTGTCGAGCGCCTTGCGCTTGGCGCGGCCGAAGGCCGTGAACAGCGACTTCGCGATCCATGGGGCGCGTTCGTAGACTTTTCTGCGAATGACGACGAGATGCATGATCGGATGTACGCCGGTGCGGATGTAGTAATCGCGTTCGTCGGCGCGGAAATCCGGAAACAGCCGCAGGATATTCCTGTCGGTGCCGAAATTCGTCGGCATCAGCGCGCCAATCGTGGCATCGATCTCGCCGGAGGCGAGCAACTCGCTCAACGAGCGGGCGGACACATTCGTCTCGATCCGCGTGGCCTTTGTGAGTGCGTGCTGCCGGGGTTGTCCGTGCGAGCCGGGATGATCCATCGATCCCTCGACCCATGTCACACCCGATAGATCCACGCCGTAGTCGTCGCGCAGCAAGCCGCGACACCAGATGGCGGCGCTCATCGAATAGAGTGGTACGCCGATGCGTTTTCCTTCCAGGTCCTTGGGCGTCTTGATGCCGGCATTGGCGTTGACGCACATGAAACTGTGCCGGAAGCAGCGCGAGGTGAAGACGGGCAGGGCGATGAACGGGCTTTCATTCCGCGACGTCATGGCAAAATGTTCGGCCGATGACATCTCGGCCAGGTCAAATTCGTCGCGGGCCATCATCCGGTCGAAAAGCTCGCGCGGATCGTCGATCGTGACGACGTCGAGATCGATGCCCTCCGGCTGCACCGAACCATCGTGCAGCGGCTCTGTCCGGTCGTAGGACCCGCAGGCGAATTGCAGTTTCAAATCAGCCATCTGTTTCACTCCCCATCGTTGCTTGTATCGAAATCTTCGCGCCTCGCGCCTTCGCTCATTCGGAATGGTCCAATTCGTCCCTCTTGACTCATTCTTCCAATCGGAATATTTCCACTTGGAATGAATTAGCGTAAAGCCTTCAACTACGCAATTCATCTGAAATTGGGAGGGAAACAATGAATCACAGGACTCTAGCCGCTCTGGCGGCGATAATTGTCGCGATAATGCCGGAAATCGGGCTGGCGCAAGAGCCGGCTCAAGCCAAGCCGGTTCCCATTCGGCTCGGTACAACGACCACTTCCGGAGAGGACCAGATCTGGCTGATGAAGGCCCGGCCGGACCTCACCCCCAACCAGGGCAAGGCCTATTCGCTCGAGACGTTTCCCTTCCGCGGCGGCGACCTGCGCTTCCGCGCCTTTCAGGCCGGCCAGGTCGACGGCGCGGTCTCGACCGGCACCGGCGCCCTGACGGCGGCGACGAAAGGCGTGCCGCTGGTGATCGTCGCGGCGATTTCCGAGGAGGACAATGCCTATTACTCGTCGCCCTATGTGGTCATGGATGCCTCGCCGCTGAAATCGGCGAAGGACCTGAAAGGCAAGACCATCGGCCTCAACGGCCTGCGTGAGGCGTTCGAACTCGGCGCCCGCATGGCGCTGCTCGACGCCGGGCTTGATCCCGACCGCGACGTCAAATGGGCAGTGGTGCCGCCGCCGAACATGGGCGAGGCGCTTCGCCTGGGCAAGATCGATCTCGCCAGCCTGTCGCAGCCGTTCTTCGCGGCCGAGCAGGCGCGCGGCGGCATCAGGACGCTGTTCACCGCAGCGACCGCCTTCGGTTTCGCGGACGAATTCGTGCTGTTCTTCAATCCCGATTTCGTCAAGCGCAACCCGGCGGCGATGAAAGCCTTCATCGCGGATTTCCAGGCCGCGACGCAATTCTATATCAGGAACACACTTGAAGCCCGCAAGGCCATATCGGCGGCAAAGCTCGTCGAGATGGATCCGGCCGTTTACCTGCCGATGGTCGCACTGAAGCGCAAGGAAGACGGCAAGCCGTCGCGCGACTATCTGCTCGCCTTGCAGAAGGCCCTGCTGAGAACCGGCTACATCAACAAGGAAATCGACATCGACAGCATTCTCGACACATCGGCATTTTCGAACTGATCGAAGGGAGAGGGAGACTATGAAAAAATTTGCTCAAGGCTTGATCGGGCTTGCCTGTCCGCTCCTGGCATTCGCCGGGCTCATCGGCAGCGCCTCGGCCCAGCCCGTCGAAATCAGGATGGGCGTCGGAACCGCGTCCGAGGAGCAGGCATGGCTCATGCAGGCCAGGCCCGACCTGACGCCCAACCAGGGCAAGGCCTATCGCTACACGATGACCATGTTTCGTTCCGGCAACGATCGGATGACCGCGTTCCAGGCCGGCCAGCTCGATGCGCTGACCTCGAGCACCACCGGCGTGCTGTTCGCCGCCTCCAAGGGGGTCAACATCATGGTCCCCGCCAGCATGGCAAAGGAAAGCACGCAGACGTTCTCGACCAGCTATCTGGCGCTGAAGGATTCCGACGTGTCCCTGACCAACCTGAAGGGCAAGACGATCGGCATCAACGGCTATCGCACCAGTATCGAACTCTATGCCCGCATTGCGGTCGCCAAGGCGGGTCTCGACCCCAGCCGCGACGTCAAATGGCTGGTCGTGCCGTTGCCGCAGATGGAAGAAGCCCTGCGTCAGAAGAAAATCGATCTCGGCGTGTTTCCGACGACGTTTGCCTTCGTCGCCTTGAAGGAAGGCAGCTTCCGCAAGGTCTTCGATTCGGCCGGCATCAGCGGCATCGAGGAAGAGTTCGACATTGCTTTCAGTCCGGACTTCGCACGCAAGAACCCGGAAGCCCTGCGCGCCTGGACGTCGGACTTTATCGCCGTGACGAAATATTTCCTCGAGCAGCCGGAGGAAGCGCGCAAGAGCCTGCTCGCCGCCAAGATCGTGCAGGTCGAGCCAAGCATCTATCTCGCGATGACGCGCAAGGACGACCTGCTGCGATCCGTGGATGTCCGTCCAGATCGCGCCATGTTCGAGAAGCTTCAGGACGAATTGATCAAGGCGAAATTCCAGGACCAGCGTGTCGACGTAGGCAAGCTCGTCGATCTGTCCTTCATCCCGAAGTGACGCTTCTTCTTCTTCCTTCTCCCGTTCCACGGGAGAAGGTGGCCTCTGCTCGGCAGAGGTCGGATGAGGGTTTAATGGAATAAAGGATCACCGATGACCGAGAAATCCCCCAAGCGCGAATTCCTGGCGTCCTATCTTCCCTATCTCGTCAATCGCGTCGCCAGAGTCATGTTGCGCGGCGTCGACGAAAAGTTCCAGCAGCACGGCCTGACGGTTTCGAAATGGCGCATTCTCGCCGTGCTGTCGGACCGGGGAACCTGCCGTTTCGGGGAACTCGCAGAACTGACCAGTATAGAGCCTGCGACGCTCAACCGCTTTGTCGGCTCTCTCTCCAAAGAAGGCTTGATCAGGCGCCGCAGGTCCACATCCGACGCCCGCGCCGTGCGCATCGGACTGACCGAGCGCGGCGAAGCGGTATTTACCGCGACTTTGCCCTGGGCCTCGGATGTGGAGAACCAGATGATTCAAGGCTTGAGCGCCGACGACATCGATCAGCTCAAACGCATGCTGTCCGTCATGTACGCCAATGTGCACGACGTTCCCTTTACCAACTTGCCCGGCATGGACGAGGACGACGAAGACCAGATCGCGTCCGCGAAAACCAGCCGGCATGGCGAGGCAAGCCAGAAGAACGAGAATTGACATGAGCCAGAGCGCACGCATCGTACCGATCTCATCGGGCATTTCCCGGCCACCGCAGACAACCAGCGAGCCTTTGCTCCGCGTCGAATCCCTGACCAAGACCTTCGACCGCAAGGGAACGCGGGTCATCGCCCTCGACAATTTCAACCTGAATGTCGACGACGGCGAATTCGTCGCCATTGTCGGGCCGTCCGGCTGTGGCAAGAGCACGTTCCTGCACATGCTCGGCGGCTTCGAATCCGTCGACGGCGGCACCATGTCGCTCAACGGCCAGAAAGTGACCAGGCCAGGTCCTGATCGCGGCATGCTGTTTCAGGAGTATGCGCTTTATCCCTGGCGAACGGTGCTCGGCAATGTGATGTGGCCGCTCGAGGTGCAGAACATTCCGCAGACAGAGCGCACCGAGATCGCCGACAAGTTCATCTCGCTCGTCGGCCTCACCCATTTCAAGAATCACTATCCCAACGAACTCTCCGGCGGCATGAAGCAGCGCGTGGCGCTGGCGCGGCTGCTGGCGCTCAATCCCAAGATCCTGCTGATGGACGAGCCGTTCGGCGCGCTCGACGCGCAGAACCGCGAGCTTCTGCAGGAAGAGCTGGAGCGCATCTGGGATACCTCGCGCAAGACCGTTCTGTTCGTGACCCATGATATCGACGAGGCCATCTATCTCGCCGATCGCATCATCGTCTTCACCGCGCGGCCGGGCCGGATCAAGGCCGACATCAGGATCGATCTCGCTCGTCCCCGCGCCATGGAGATCAAGAAATCGCCGGCCTATACCGAGTATCGCAATCACATCTGGGACCTGTTGCGTGAAGAGGTCCTGCGGGCCCGCGAGGAATATGCCTCATGAGCGATCAGACTGCGAACCTCGAACAAGTCATGCCGGAAGCAAAAACCGCCTTCGGCGATCAGCGCGGCATCGGCATTCTCGTTCCTCTCGCCATCCTCGTCGGTTGGGAGCTCTGCGGCCAGTTCGGATTGCTGCCCCGCTATATCGTCGCGCCGTCGAAGATCATCGCCACCTGGTGGGAGATGCTGTCGTCAGGCGAACTCATCGGCCACGTCGGCTCGAGCATGTTCCGCCAGTCGCTGGGCCTGCTGTTCGGCGCCTCCTGCGGCACCATCATCGGCGTGCTCGCCGGCATGTTCGGGCCCATCGGCCGGTTCTATGAGCCGCTGGTCTCGCTCATCTATCCGGTGCCGAAAGTGGCGATCCTGCCGCTGATCTTCGCCTGGTTCGGCCTCGGCGATCTGTCGAAGATCGTGGTGATGACGATTTCGATTTTCTTTCCCACCTATATCGCCGCCTATCACGGAGCCAAGTCTGTCAACAAGATCCATCTCTGGACGGCACAGAACGTCGGCGCCGGCAAGGCCCGGCTCATCCGCCAGGTGGTCATCCCCAGCGCTCTGCCCGACATTTTCAATGGCCTGCGCATCGGGCTGGCACTCTCTTTCGTACTGATGGTGACGACTGAACTCGTCGTCTCGACCAAGGGGCTCGGCTACGTCATCGCCCGCGCCGAAGAAAACCTGCGCTTCGACCGGATGTATGCGGCCATCCTGACGATCGCCATCCTCGGCTTCTGCGCCGACCGCCTGCTGCTGAAAATCCGTGAATATTTCCTTGTCGGCCAACTCATGAGCAAGGATCGCGGCCATGGTTGATGCGTCAATCCCGATGTCCGCTGCACGCGCCTCGTTTCTCGACGTCTGGCTCGCCCGCGTCTGGCGCCTCTATCCCATTTTCGTGATGCTCGCCGTATGGGAAGCCATTGCCCATTCAGGCCTGATCTCGCCATTGCTGCTGCCGACCATCGAAAAGGTCGCGCAGGAATTCTGGCAGATGGTGGTGAGCGGCGATCTCGTCTTTCACGGCTCCATCACCCTGCAGCGCGCGTTGATCGGCTTTGCCTCGGCGATCGTCGCCGGCATCATCATCGGAACCGCGCTGGCGAGAGTGAAGATCATCAGCCGCATCCTGGAGCCGGTCTTTATCTTCGGCTATCCGATCCCGAAAATATCGCTGTATCCGATCTTCATCTTCATCTTCGGCTTCGGCGACATGTCGAAGATCGTCCTTGTGTTTCTGGAATGCCTGTACCCGATCACGATCCAGTCGATGTACGGCATGCGAAATGCCGAGCGCGTGCTCGTCTGGGCGGCGCAGAACGCCGGCTCTTCCAACGCGCGGTTGTTCTGGCGGGTCCTTGTGCCATCAGCGGCACCCGCCATCTTCGCCGGCATCCGCATTGCCCTGCCCATCTCGATGATCGTCACCATCATCACCGAGCTGATCGGGGAGAGCCGCGGCCTCGGCTATGTCGTCGCTTTCGCATCGGCGTCGTTCGAGCCCGCGCGGGCGATGGCCGCCTTCGTCGCCATCGCGGCCATCGGTTTCTGTTTCGACAGATCGCTCAACTGGCTGCGCCAGAAGGTCATCTACTGGCAGGCCGACGCACCCTCTCTCACCTGATTTTTTCAATTGAACGCATCCCGAATGATCGGAGGCACACATGTCAGACATCGGTCAAGCAAACCAATCGCTCGCCTACAACGGCTATTACAGAAAGCAGACGGCGGATCCGGATATGTTCCTGTGCGAGGTCACGCGCGGAACGCCGGGCGGCGAATATCATCGCCGCTTCTGGCAGCCGATGTGTTATGAATATGAACTGGGCGAGGTTCCGCTGAAGATCCGCGCGCTGGGTGAAGACCTGGTGGCCTTCAAGGATCTGAGCGGCCGCATCGGCATCCTGCATCTGCAGTGCTGCCACCGCAATTCATCGCTTGAATTCGGCGTGTTGACCGAGACCGGCATTCGCTGCTGCTATCATGGCCGCGTCTTCGACGTCGACGGCAGGATCGTCGAAATGCCGGGCGAGCCCGCCGCCCACAGGCTGCAGAACGAAGCCAGCCAAGGCGGCTATCCGGTGCATGCGTTCGGCGGCATCGTCTTCGCCTATATGGGACCGCCGGAACGCATCCCGGTGTTTCCGGATCTCGATCGTTTCAATATCCCGGGCATCAAACATGTGCCGGGCACGCGGCTCATCCTGGATTGCAACTGGCTGCAGATCAAGGAGAACTCTGTCGATCCGCATCACACCAACATCCTGCATGTCATTCCGCAGGTGCGCGGCATGGATCACTTCGCCGAAGAGTTCGCGAATTATCCCGAACTGACCTGGGCCGAAACGCCCGGTGGCGTCATTTACCTCGGCGTCAGGAGAGTCGGCGACAACATCTGGGTTCGATCGGCCGAAGCCTTCGGCCCCACGAGCCATCAGATCAGCTCAATCTTCGAGACAGGCCAGGAGCGCAAGCAGGCCAGCCTGCCGTTCATGACCTTCTGGACCCTGCCGGCGGACAATGACCACAGCGTCAATTTCTTTGTCAGCCATGTCAGCGAACATGAAGCCATGCCGTTCGAGAAACGCCGGGCGCTGGAAGTTTTCGGGCAAAGTGAAGACCGGCCCTATCGCGAACGGCAGTTGATTCCGGGCGATCACGATGCGCAGGTCAGCCAGGGCCCGATAAATGTTCATGCGCTGGAGCATCTCGGCACCCAGGACCGCGGCATCGCCATGTATCGCCGCTTCATCCGCCGCGGCATCCAGGCGGTGCAGAAGGGCCAGGATCCGAAGGGCTTCTATATGAGCCAGGCGGATGTGCCGCCGACCTTCGCCAACGACCGCGTGGTTGACGTCTCTGAACTGGCGGGCAACGCCGACGATCCGGCGAGCCTGCGCAGCTTCGGCGACAAGATCGCGCAAGACTATTTCGCCCATCCGCCGATGCAGAGCCTCATCGAAAAGGCAACGGCCTGATGAACGATCAGGTTATTCACTGGCACGCGGTCGGCCAGCTCGATGCGCTCGACCCGCAATATCCCACGAGGATCAGTGTGGAAGGCCTGGACATCGCGCTGTGTCGTGTCGGCGATGAGGTCTTCGCCACGTCCAACATGTGCAGCCATGCCTTCGCCTTCCTCTCGGACGGTTTTATCGAAGACTTCGAAATCTTCTGCCCGCTGCATGAAGGCAGTTTTGATGTGCGGACCGGCGAGGCAAAATCCTTGCCCTGCCGCGAGGCCATCGAGGTGTTCGCGGTGAAGCTCGAAGGCAATGAAATCTTCGTTGCGCTCGACAACAGGAAAGAAGAGTGATGTCAGCCCATAGCCCCACCGACGACCTGGCCAGATTGGCGACGGCGCAACGTATGCTCGCCATGGACGGGCATGACGACATCACGCTGGGCCATATGTCCTTGCGCGATGCCCAGGGCCGCGGCGTCTGGATCAAGAAAGCCCTGCGCGGGATTGACGAGGTCTGGGACGAGAGCGATTTCATCCTCGTCGATTGGAGCGGCAAGCCGATCGAAAACCACGGCCCGTGCCATTCCGAATGGCCGATCCACGTGCGCATCATGACGGCCCGATCCGATGTGAATGTCGTCGGCCACACCCATGCGCGGTTCTCGGTTCTGCTCTCGGCGACTGACGAGGATTTGCGCGCCCTCAACCATGAGGGCGCCAATCTCGTCGGCTGCGTCTCCCGTTTCAACCGCACCGCCGGTCTCATCAACACGGTGGAACTGGGCGATGACCTGGCGCGGACGCTGGGCGACAACCCGGTCGCGCTGCTGCGTAACCACGGCATCGTCTTTGTCGGCCATAGCATCGAGGAAGCGACCCTCAACGGCATGTTCCTGGAGCGCGCCTGCCGCATGCAGGTGACGATGGCCTCGACCGGATGGGACTGGACGGCCCCGTCAGGCATCGATCATGACAGAAAGATGGGCGAGACGCCGGAAGCGGCGCTCAAATATCATCGTGCCTTCTTCGACTATTTCGAGCGGCGCCTGCGCCGCTCCGAACGCCGGCTGGCGGAAGAACACGCATGACGGGCGAGCTGCAAACCCGATCAGGCATGTTCTGCGTCGAGACGGGGCAGGGCGCACCGGTCGTTCTCGTGCACGGCGCTTTCAGCGATTACCGCGCCTGGGATCCACAGGTCGACGCGCTCGCCACCTCGCATCGGGCGCTGTCCGTCAGCCTGCGTGGCTATTATCCCTCGCAGGACAGGATCGGCGACGCGACGGCTGAGCGCCATGTCGAAGATCTGGTCGATCTGATCGCCGAACTCGCCGCGCCGGTCGTACTGATCGGGCATTCGCGCGGCGGCCGCATCGCGCTCGACGTCGCCGCGCGCTGCGGTACGCAGATCCACCGGCTGGTGCTTGTCGAACCCGGCGGCGTGATGGAGCCGGACTTTCTCCGGGAGCCGCCGTCGCAGGCCCCGGCAGCACCCGACATTCGCCTGGAAGTCGGCCGCCTGATCGCCGCAGGTAAGGCGGATACCGCCCTGGAAACCTATGTCGATTTCGGCCATGGCGCGGGAACATGGAAGCGATTGCCGGCCTCGTTCCATGAGATGGCCATCGCCAATGCGCATACGATCGGCATGATGATCGACGACGGTTCCGTTCCCTTGTCGCGGGCGCTGGCGCGCAAGGTTACGGCGCCGACGCTGCTGATCGGTGGCTCGGCCAGTCCGCCGATTTTTCCCAGGACGATGGCGGTCCTGCAAGCCGAACTGCCGAAGAGCAGCACCGTCACGATCGACGGCGGCGATCATTTTCTGACCATGTGCAAGACGCCGGAGGTCAACCAGGCATTGGCTGCGTTCATCCGCGCCTGAAAAATAAAATGCCCCGGCGTCACGCCGGGGCCTCGTTCATCCAGGTCCTGAGCTACAGGATCAGAACGTGCGCTCGACGCGCATACGACCGGTCCAGTTGCTCGGGCTGATGCTGGCATTGCACATCGGCGCGGCCGCCGTGCAAGGCACAGCCGTCGGTGCCGCGCCGTTCAGGCCGGTCAGGCTCTGCTGCAGACGCGCGTAGGACAGTTCGATACCGATGTCGAAGTTGCGCACCGGCGACCAGATCAGATTGGTCTGAACCGACCAGCCCGTCGCAGACGACAGGCCGCCATTGGTCCAGTCGGTGTTGCGGGTCGTGCTGCCCGGCGTCAGGCGGATGTATGAACCGACGAGGTTCGACCGCAGCGACGGGGTCCAGTAGTGAGTGAAGACGCCCGCGATGTTCAACGCGGCTGCCTGTTCCACGCCATAGGACGCACAACCGACACCGACGCAATAGATCGTCATGTCACGATCGCCGCGCAGGAAGCCGCCTGTGTAATTCGCAGTGGTCGCCGTGTTCGCATTCAGATTCGGGATCGCGGTATAGTTGAGCGCACCGACACCGTAAGAGACCCAGGCCTGGATGCTGTCGCCGGTGGCGAGCATCGGCAGGTTGATGCGCAGGCCGGCACTGACCGCCCAGCCCGTCTTCCTCACCAGCGGACCAAGTCCATTGGTGACGGCCTGGATGCCGGGCGTAGCGAAGTTGGCGTTGTTCTGCAGAACAACCGCAGACACCATGGCGGCGCCCCAGGGCTGGTCGATGCGGACGTTGCCGACGAGAGCCGGAAGCCGTTGCGGGGCGACCGCGGTTGCCGTTGCAGCCGTGGCCGAATACGGGTTGAACCCAAGCGAGTTGGCTGTCGTTGCAGCGGCGAGATCGCCCATATTTTCGAGTGCGACGGTGGCCGAGATGCCGCCGCCGAATGTCGCCGTATAGGCGAACTGGCGGATGCCGCTGGGGAAGCTCGGCGACCAGATCGAATGATATTGATTCGACGGTAGGAACGTGAAGTTCGAAGCGGCCTGACCGGCGGTGAAGCCGGCGAAACGAATATAAGCGGCTTCGATGGTGGCACCGGTGGTGCCGGCGACAGCTAGCGGAACCGAGCTGAGCTGGCCGGCCTGGGCGAGACCGGTCTGGGCGGCGAGACGCAGAGTGACGACGGTCTGCACCGTGCCCCAGCCGGACTGCGTGCGGGCGTCCATCATCAGCAAGCCACGGGCATACCAGCCGAGCTGGTCGATGCCGTTGGCGCTGGTGTAGGTCGAGCTGGCCGTGCCGCCGCCCGGAACGCCGGTATAGGCGGGGCCGCCGGTCGAACGCAGTTGAACCGCGCTCTTCGCCGGCGTGTACCAGGTATCGATACGAACACGACCACCGATCTTCAGGCAGGTATCGGTGCCGGGAATCCAGTAGAAACCCGCGCCATATGCGTCGCAAACACGCACATATTCCACAGGTGCGGCCTTGCGCGACGGTAGGTCCGCCGCTTGTGCGCCGGCGACGGCGAGCAGAGCCCCCGATGTGCCGAGCAGAAGGCTCTTGGTGAGCGTCATTACTTTAACCTCCAGATGACAAAAATGCAGGAAGAGGGTCAATGACTTGGCCATTGAGTAGCTCCCCAGCCACAGCTTCCTGCCCGTTGGCGGTTAAGGACCCGAGGCAACGGTTTTGTGAAAGGTTTGTGATGACAGGGCCGCGGTCGCGAGATGGCGCCCGAAAGTAAAGGTCTGTGTCGATCGAGACACACTCTCGCCATCATTTCGCTACGACACGACGGCGCGGATACAAAAATGCATACGAAAAAGCCCTGGCGTTTTGCGCCAGGGCTTCCGCCGGATATCCCAGCAATCCCGGATTCAATGCTCAGAGGGAGCGGATTGAAACGGAGGCTAATTCCAATCTCTTGCTTGCGCCCAGGCTAGCATGGGTGCGGCGGTCCCAGCCGGGGCATTGCGCTCCCCGGCCGAAACTTTGTTGCACGATCAGGTCAGCAAATGCAGATCAGAACGTACGCTCGACGCGCATACGACCGGTCCAGTTGCTCGGGCTGATGCTGGCATTGCACATCGGCGCTGCCGCTGTGCAGGGGACAGCGGTCGGCAGGCCGCCATTCAAGCCGGTCAGGCTCTGCTGCAGGCGGGCGTAGGACAATTCGACACCGATGTCGAAGTTCTTCACTGGCGACCAGATCAGATTGCTCTGAACCGACCATGCGGTTGCTTCCGACAGACCGCCGTTGGTCCAATCCGTGTTGCGGGTGACCCGGCCCGGCGTCACGCGCAGGTACGAAGCAATGAAGTTCGACCGAAGAGACGGTGTCCAGTAGTGGGTGAAGATACCCGCCACGTTCAGCGCAGCCGTCTGTTCCGCACCATAGGACAGGCAGCCGGCGCCGGCGCAGTAGATCGTCATGTCACGATCGCCGCGCAGGAAGCCGCCGAGATAGTTGGCGGTGGCAATCGTGTTGGAGTTCAGGTTCGGGATCGCGACGTAGCTGAGTGCGCCGACACCGTAAGCGACCCAAGCCTGGACGCTGTCGCCGGCGGCGAGCATCGGCAGGTTGATCTTCACGCCGCCGCTGACAGCCCAGCCCGTCTTCGTCACGAGCGGACCAAGGCCGTTGGTGACAGCCTGGGCGGCCGGCGTAGCGAAGTTGGCGGTGTTCTGCTGAACCATGGCGGACACCATGGCCGAGCCCCAACCCTGGTCGACGCGAAGGTTGCCAACGAGAGCCGGAAGGCGCTGCGGACCGGACACGGTGGCCGTCGAAGCGGTGGCCGACCAAGGGTTGAAGCCAAGCGCATTGGCCGTCTGGGTCGTCGAGGCGTCGCCGCGGTTTTCAAGCGCGACCGTCGCCGAGAAACCGCCGCCGAAGGTGGCGGTATAGGCGAACTGGCGGATGCCGGTGGTGAACTGCGCCGAGTAGATCGAATGAAAATTGTTCGCTGTCGGCAGGAACGTGAAGTTCGAGGCCGCGTCACCGATGGTGAAGCCGGCGAAGCGGATGTAGGCGGCTTCGATGGTGGCGCCGGTGGCGCCGGCAACCGCGAGCGGCGTCGAGCCGAGCTGGCTGGCCTGGGCGAGACCTGTGGCGGCGGAGAGGCGCAAGGTGACGGCGGTCTGCACCGTGCCCCAGGCGGACTGAGTGCGGGCATCCATCATGATATAGCCGCGGGCATACCAGCCGAGCTGGTCGACGCCGTTTGCGCTGGTGAAGCTCGAACCGGCAACGCCGGCGCCGGGCAGTCCGGGAGTGGGCGCGCCGGTAAAGGCCGGGCCACCGGTCGAACGCATCTGAACCGCGCTCTTCGCAGGCGTGTACCAGGTGTCGACACGGACACGACCACCAACCTTCAGGCAGGTGTCGGTTCCAGGAATCCAGTAGAAGCCCGCGCCATATGCGTCGCAAACGCGCACATATTCTACAGGGGCGGCCTTGCGCGACGGAAGATCCGCCGCCTGCGCGCCGGCCACGGCGAGCAGAACCGCCGATGAGCCGAGCAGAAGGCTCTTGGTGAACGTCATTACTTCAACCTCCAGATTACAATCAATACGGGAAGAGCATCCAATTGGCTTCGCTGCCTGATGCTGCTCCTCCTGCAGGCGGTAAGCTCTCCAAACTACGGTTTTGTGAAAACGTCAGCACACGGGAGCGTGATCATGGCTGAAAAAAGTAAGGTGTGTTGGCATGGCCACACTCGCCGATGCGTGGCAACATAAAGGCATGCATGTGCAGAAGATGTGTTCATCGTTCAACACATGACGCGCCGGAAATGCCTCTGCGCGAGAGAGAAGTCGATGGCAGAAAAATGATCTGTGTCGCATGGCCGCACAGAAGGACACGGCTGGCGTCCAGACATTCTTCTTCAATGAGCAGGATGATTGCCAGGCACTGCAAAGCGCTTCGATGAAATTGCTACGAAAAATTCGAATTGTGACAAGCAGACGCGTTATCGTGTTTGACGTACCGCGTGCAGGTATGCGCCTGTCGAGGATGTGTCCTTCGGTAGGCACATGGCGCGTAAGAAAATCAAGCGCAGCGCATAAGAGAGTCGCGGATGGAAGCGCGAAGACGAAAGTCAAAATGAAAAAGCCCTGGCGTGGCGCCAGGGCTCAGTCCGCCGGATATCCCAGCAGTCCCGGATCGGTTGCTCAGAGGGAGCGGATTGAAACGGAGGCCAATTCCAATCGGTTGCGTGTCCGAGTTTTGCGAGGGCGCGGCCGTCCCGGCCGGGGCATTGCGCTCCCCGGCCGAAACTTTTGTTATCGGATCAGAACGTACGCTCGACGCGCATACGACCGGTCCAGTTGTTGGAATTGACGCTGGCGAGGCACTGCGGGTTCGCCACGGTGCAGGCCGGCGCGGTCGGCAGGCCGCCGGCAAAGCCGGTCAGGTTCTGCGTCAGACGGGCGTAGGACAGCTCCAGACCGATATCGAAGTTGCGAATCGGCGACCAGATCAGGTTGGTCTTGATGTCCCAGGCCGTGGCCTTCGAGAGACCGCCGTTGGTCCAGTCGGTCGCCTGCGTGATCTGGCCCGGTGTGATGCGGATCCACGAAGCGATGAAGTTCGACCGCAGCGACGGAGTCCAGTAGTGCGTGAAGATAGCCGCGAGGTTGAACGCCTTCGTCGATTCAACTCCCGGCACGCAAGCGGCAGTGACGCAGAAGATCGTTATGTGACGATCGTTGCGCAGGTAACCACCGAGATAGTTGGAGGTGACTGCCGAGTTTGTGTTCAGGCTGGAGTAACCGACATAGCTGAGGGCGCCGTCGCTGTAGCCGGCCCACAGATTCAGGGCGTCGCCTCTGGCGAGCATCGGCAGGTTGATGCGCAGACCGAAGCCGACGGCCCAGCCGGTCTTGGTCACCAATGGGCCAAGGCCGTTGGTGACGGCATTGATAGCCGGCGTGGCGAAGTTGGCGGTGTTTTGCAGAACTACACCCGACAGCATTGCCGAGCCCCAACCCTGATCGACACGCACGTTGCCGACCAACGCCGGGAGCCGCTGCGGGCCGACGGCGGTCGCCGTCGAGCCGACCAGACCGGCCGGCGTGAAGCCGAGCGAGTTTGCGGTCGTCGTCGTTGAGCTGTCGCCGCGGTTTTCGAGAGCGATGGTGGCCGAGAAGCCGCCGCCGAAGGTCGCCGTATAGGCGAGCTGACGGATGCCGTTCGGGAAGCCCGGCGTGAACATCGAGTGATACTGGTAGGGCGGCAGGAAGGTGAAGTTCGAGGCCGCGTCACCGATGGTGAAACCGGCAAAGCGGATATAGGCGGCTTCGATGGTGGCCCCGGTGGCGCCGGCAGCCGGAGCGGCCGTGGCGGCCAATGGTGCCGTCTGGGCGAGACCGGTCTGGGCTGCGAGGCGCAGAGTGACGACGGTCTGGACCGTGCCCCAGGCGGACTGGGTGCGGGCGTCCATCATCAGCAGGCCGCGGGCGTACCAGCCGAGGCGGTCCATGCCGTTGGTGCTCTGGAACGGCGCGATACTGGTGCCGGCGGGAGCTGCCAGGCCGGCATAGTTCGGGCCGCCGGCGGAGCGCAACGTCACCGAATTCTTGGTCGGCGTATACCAGGTGTCGATACGGACACGGCCGCCGATCTTCAGGCAGGTGTCGGTTCCGGGAATCCAGTAGAAGCCGGCGCCATATGCGTCGCAAACCCGCACATATTCGACCGGCGCTGATTTGCGCGA
>JARHVB010000059.1:19544-279213 GCA_029222685.1 Terripilifer ovatus
TCGCCAATAGGGTATTAAATTGTTTCACTTTGCTCTCCTTATGACACGCCCCCGCCTGTGTCGGCCTGGCCATCATTTTTGTAAAAATGACTCCGCGCGGCCCTTTCGGATCGAGTCGCAGCCAAAGGAGAGTGTGAAGAAATTGTGGCGCCCATCGATAGGCTAAGACTAGTCCTAACGTAGTTTAACGCCGAGTATTTATCTTAAAATCAGTATGTTATAAAATAAGAAGTAGCGCGTCTCAAACTATAATGATGACAATCCGTCTGCTATACTTTGGGGCAGTTTGCAGCACGGAAACCGGAAATTGGACACATTCGATGCGTCGCAACGGGAGGCGATCAAGGCGTGCCTGGAGAACGTCCTGCGTGAGCCGGGGTTCGCCTCGTCCAAGTTGCTCACCAGGTTTCTTCGTTACATTGTAACGGAGACGATTGAAGGCCGCGGCCACCGGCTGAAGGGTTACAACATCGCCCTCAGCGTCTTCGACAAAGGCGAGCATTTCAATCCCCAAACAAATTCTGTTGTAAGGGTCGAGGCGACGCGCATGCGTCGCCAGCTAGCTATCTATTATGCCAAGGCCGGCATTCTCGACCGGTTTGAAATCCGGCTCAATCGCGGAACCTATGTTCCGGTGTTCATTGAGCGTACGGTCAAGCAGGCCGCGATCCGGCGCCCGTTTGCCGATAGATCTCCCCTCGAGTCGCCGCTGCATCCCGAAACGCTGCGGGGACCTTCCGCCTCTCTCATGACCAAGCTTCCCGCAGGACGGTGGCTTTGGCCGGCGCTCGCGGCTGTCGCAATTGCCATGGGGGCGGTTCTTTATCTGGCAGTGCCACGGTCTGCTCCCCCGGTCGGAACCGAACTGACGGCATCATCGGCCAGTACCGACGACGAGCCCGATTGGACCATGCCGCCGTCCATTTCCATCGCGCGCCTCGAGCGGCCGGAAGACAGTCCGCTGTCGCCGGCCCGGGCCGAAGCGCTGGCGCGCGAGACTGCGTCGGCGCTCGCCGGTTTCGATTCCTTGCGGGTGTTTGACGAACACGCGGCAAACACTGCCTCCCTGGGCGCGGAATATCGCCTGATCGGCAGCGTCGCCCGCACCGCCGACCGCCTGACCATTTCATTTCGGCTCATACACACGGCGGACAATCAGATTGTCTGGGCAAAGTCCTTCGACGAATTGCCGGTGGCCTTGAACGCGGAAAACCGGCTGCCTGTCGTCGCCAGCCTGGCGAGCACCTTGGGGCGCATCCACGGCGTCGTCTTTGCCGACCGCTTCAAGCGCATGCCGGAATTCACCGATTCAGCCAGAGGCTTCGCCTGCATCATCTACAGTTCAAGATATTTCAATGCGCCGACACTGGCGAAGTTTTCAATCGCGCAGGAGTGCATCGAGCGAACCTTGCGCGAAGATCCGAAATCCAGCTCCAGCCATGCGATGCAGGCGATCCTGATCCTCGACGGCTATGTGAAAGGCTATGCGGTCGAGGCGCCTGGAGAGGCGCTGTCTCTTGCATTGGGCGCCGCCACCCAGGCAGTCGAACTCAAGCCCCATTCGGCGCGCGCTCATCAGGCCCTGTTCATGGCGCGCTTCTTCGACCGCCGTTTCGACGAAGCGTTTGAATCTGCGCAACGGGCGATTGCGTTGAATCCGTTCTCGATCGAAATCAAGAGCCGCGTCGGTGGGGCCTATATTTTGCGTGGTCAAAACGAAAAGGGAATGGCGCTGCTGTCCGATGCCGCGGGCATAGTTGAGACCAAGGCCGGCTGGCTCGAATTCTACTTCTTCCTGGACGCTTATATGCGCGGCGACGACGAGGAGGCGCGCCGCCACGCTTTGCGCGTCTCGGCCACGCGCACGCCGCTCGGCAGCGTCGCGCGCATCATCGCCAGCCATCGCAACGGCAAGGACGCGGCGACGGCAAAATGGATCGCCCATCTGAATGATCAGTTTCCGGAATTTTCCAGCGATATTTCCGGCGCGTTGGAACGGCTGGCGATGATCGAGCCGGTCAAGCAAAGAATGTTGGCTGATCTTGTGGCAGCCGGCGTAACGGTTAAATCGTCGAACCTGGTTGGCGGCCGCGGCGAGCGATAGGACGGATATCCGTTGCCGCCTAGCTATTTTTGTAGAGCGTTATCTGGGCAAAAGACGCGCATACAATTCCTGCAAGAACGACCGATGTTGCCGCTATCCCCAAAGGCCGCTGGTAGGGTCCGGAGACTTGCATATAATTAGTCACGGCAATAATCGCAGCTATGCCTGATAGCACGAGTGCAGAACTACGTACGCGTTCGCAGTTGGCACGCAGAGTCTCCGCAACACGTTGCTGAGCTGTCTTGGTGTTAGCCAGGTCTGCAGCTTTTTCTGCTTCTTTGTAGTTTTCGCCGAGTAACAGCTTCTTGTCCGCGTCGGATAATTGAGCCATGAGGCCCTCCCTTATATTTCTGTATCGGCATACCGCATGAATAGTTCGAGAGAGCGTGGTTTGAGAAAGAGCCCTGGCGTTTGCGCCAGGGCTTAGTCCGCCGGATATCCCAGCAGTCCCGGATCAGTTGCTCAGAGGGAGCGGATTGGAACGGAGGCAAAATTCCAATCGGTTGCGTGTCCGAGTTTTGCGAAGGCGCGGCCGTCCCGGCCGGGGCATTGCGCTCCCCGGCCGAAACTTTTGTCAGAGCATTTTCAAGCGAAGCGGGTGTCGGTTCGCGTGAAAATGCGCTCTTCATAAACGTCACCGGATCAGAACGTGCGCTGGATGCGCATGCGGCCGGTCCAGTTGTTGGTGTTGATGCTGGTGGCGCACTGCGGGTTCGCCAGAGTGCAGGCCGGCGCCGTCGGCAGGCCGCCGCCGAAGCCGGTCAGGTTCTGTGTCAGGCGCGCGTAGGACAGTTCCACGCCGATGTCGAAGTTGCGAACCGGGGACCAGACCAGGTTGGTCTTGACGTCCCAGGCCGTCGCCTTCGAAAGACCGCCATTGGTCCAGTCGGTCGCCTGCGTGATCTGGCCCGGCGTGATGCGGATGTACGAACCGATGAAGTTCGACCGCAGCGACGGGGTCCAGTAATGCGTGAACATGCCGGCGACGACGAGCGCCTTCGTGGACTCGACGCCGGGCGCGCAAGCTGCCGTGACGCAGAAGATCGTGATGCTGCGATCGCCGCGGAGATAGCCGCCAAGATAATTGGCAGTGACCGCGGAGTTTTCGTTGAGATTGTTATAGCCGACATAGTTGAGCGCGCCGTCGCTGTAGCCGATCCAGCCCTGGATGTGATCGCCTCGGGCGAGCATCGGCAGGTTGATGCGCAGCCCCGCGCCAATAGCCCATCCGGTCTTGGTGACCAGTGGGCCAAGGCCGTTGGTGACCGCGTTGATCGCCGGGGTAGCGAAGTTGGCGGTGTTCTGGATCACCGCACCCGACAGCATCGCGGAGCCCCAGCCTTGATCGACGCGCAGGTTGCCGACGAGACCCGGGAGACGTTGCGGGCCGACGGCGGTCGCCGTTGCGCCGGCCAGGCCCGCGGGCGTGAAGCCGAGCGAGTTGGCGGTCGCGGAGGCCGAGAGTTCGCCACGGTTTTCCAGCGCGATGGTGGCCGAGAAGCCGCCGCCGAAGGTCGCCGTATAGGCGATCTGACGGATGCCGTTCGGGAAGCCTGGCGCAAACATTGAGTGATACTGGTAGGGCGGCAGGAACGTGAAGTTCGAGGCAGCCTGACCGATGGTGAAACCGGCGAAGCGGATGTAGGCGGCTTCGATGGCGGGGCTGGTGGTGCCGGCAGCCGGAGCCGGGGTGGAGTTGAACGGCGAGGTCTGGGCGAGACCAGTATTAATGGCCAAGCGGAGGGTCGCGACGGTCTGGACCGTGCCCCAGGCGGACTGGGTGCGGGCGTCCATCATCAGAATGCCGCGGGCGTACCAGCCGAGCTGATCAATGCCATTGGTGCTATAGAACGGAGCGATGCTCGTGCCGGCGGGAGCTGCCAGGCCGGCATAGTTCGGGCCGCCGGCGGAGCGCAGGCGAACCGCATTCTTCGCCGGGGTATACCAGGTGTCGATACGGACGCGGCCGCCGATCTTCAGGCAGGTGTCGGTTCCGGGAATCCAGTAGAAGCCGGCGCCATATGCGTCGCAAACCCGCACATATTCGACCGGCGCTGATTTGCGCGATGGCAAATCGGCTGCCTGAGCGGCAGCCACGGACAGGAGACCTGCCGCGCTGCTCGCCAATAGAATATTGAATTCTTTCACTTTATTCTCCCCTCACGATGCACCCCCGCCCGTGTCGGCCTGGCCATCATTTTGTGAAATTGACTGCGAACGGCCCTTGCGGATCGCGTTGCAGCCTGAGGAGAGTGTGAAGAATTTGTGGCGTGCGCCGGTAGGCTAGGACTAGTAATAAACCCCGTTAACGGGGTGTATGGAGCGCGATATCAGTGAGTTGTGAGAGCTGAACCAAACTCTCACAACTATAATGACGCCAGATAGTCGACTAGACCTTGCGGCCGATCGAAGAATGGAAAAGCGTCAGATCGCGGCGGCCATGACTTTCGCCGTCTCGTCATAGTGGCGCCACAGCTCCGGATCGATCGGGTTGGGCGCGCCGAAATAGCCGTCCGGCGTCAGCCGCCGGGCCTCGTCGCCGCCTTTGCGCCAGTCCTGCAAGTCCTGCAGGGTCAGGCGCGTGGGTTCGAGATTGCGCAAGGCGTCGTAATCTACCGTATCGGGGAAATAGCGCATCATCGCCGCTGTCTCGAATTCGTCGGCATGGACGCCGAGAATACCGGTGAGTTTGAAGTCCTCCAATTGCGGCACCGGCTCCCACGGTACCCAGATCGGCTCCTTGCCAGTCTGGCCGATGCGTTCGAACATGCGCCAGCGAAACGGCGCATAGAGCCAGCGCGCGCGACGGTCTTGTCCTTGGCGGCCCTCGCCATGAAGTGCGGTCAGCACATCGCGGATCATCTCGTTGTGGATGCGGTCGCCATGGTGGCTGACGATCAGCACGTCCTGGAACTCGTTCTCGAACAGGGACTCGATCACATCGGTCAGCAGCGCCGCGGCAGTCGCGGGACGGATGCGAAAGCTGCCGGGATAATCGACGAGAATGCCGTTGATGCCCCAGTAATACGGCGGCGCGATCAAGGTTTCGCGGCCGCGCGCTGCCGCATAGCGCTGCGTCGACCGGCACAATGCATGGGCGATATAGGCATCGGTGCCGATCGGCAGATGCGGGCCGTGACATTCCATCACACCGACCGGCAACAGGGCCGCCGCGCCACGCCGCGCTGCCGCGCGGATGGCAGGCGCCGTCATCTCCGCTATCGTGTCCGCCAGCAGGGAAATTGCCGTCATTGCTGCGTCTCCCGTTAATCCTCTACGAAAGGCAGACCGGCATATTGTTCGGCGATCGTCGTCTGCGCGGCGCGCGAGCCGGCAATATATTCGAGCTCGCTGAGCTGGAGATTGCGCTGGAACGGCGAGTGTTCGTCGAACTTATGTAAGAGCTCGGTCATGCGGGTCGAATAGCGGACCGTCTTCCATATGCGTTCCAGGCAGCGAGCCGAATAGGCATCGAGCCTGCCGCGTCCGCCAGTGCGATAGAATTCGGTCAGGCCGCGCGACAGCACGCGCACGTCGGCAACCGCAAGGTTGAGCCCCTTGGCGCCGGTGGGCGGGACGATGTGAACGGCATCGCCGGCGAGAAACAGGCGGCCATATTGCATCGGCTCCGTTACGAACGAACGCAGTTGCGCCACATCGCGCTGGAAGATTTCGCCTTCGGCGATCTCGCTGCGGTCATAATCGAACATGCGCTTGTGCAACTCGTCCCAGAAGCGCGCATCGGACCAGTTGTCAAGCTTTTCATCGAAGGGGACTTGCAGATAAAGCCGCGAGACCTCCATCGAACGCCGGCTGCAAAGAGCAAAGCCGTCGTCGCTGTTGGTATAGGTCATATCCGCAATCGGCCGGGCTCGCGCCAGCACGCCGAGCCAGGCAAAATTGAACGTATGATCATACGTGGTGATGACATTTTGCGGCATGGCCGGGCGGCTGACGCCGTGAAAGCCGTCACAGCCGGCGATGAAATCGCACTCCAGCGTCTTGTCTTCGCCATCGTGCTGATAGTGAATGACGGGGCTCTCGCTGTCGATGTTCGACAGTTTCGTCACCTTGGCCTCGAAGATCAGCGGATCGCCGGCAGCGATTCTGGCGGCGATCAAGTCCTTCACGATTTCCTGCTGGCCGTAAATCATCACCGATTTGCCAGCCAGCTCCGGCAGATTGATATGGATCGTGCGGCCGCGAAAGCGCATGTCGATCCCTTCGTCCACCATGCCTTCGCGCTTCAGCCGGGAGTCGAGGCCGAGCCGTTCCATGATTTCGACGGTGCCGGTTTCGAGCACGCCGGCGCGCACACGTGCCTCCACATAGGCACGGCTGCGCGCTTCAAGCACGACGGATTCGATCCCCTGCTGTTTCAACAGATGTGACAGGAAAAGGCCTGCCGGCCCGGCGCCGATGATTCCGACCTGAGTGCGCATTTCCGTGATTGACCTATGCCCGGTGAAACGAGGTTCGCCTCGGTGTCAAAACGCCGGAAGACGATCGAAATCTCTTATCGCAGCGGTGGGGGTTTTGCGAGCTTTTTAGATGCAGCCGGGCCCTGGCTGGCCGTGCTAGAACCGCCGGGTCAGGAGACGCAAGAATGACGGACGGCAGCAACATCATTTCATTGGGCGGCGGAATCGATACCATTCCATCGAAACTGCTTTCGGCCGCCAATTTCTGGCGCCGGAGCGGCAATTTCTATTATCGCCGCCATTTCCGCATTTCGATCACGGACGTGCGTATCCTGACCTTCCTGCAAGCACGCGGGCCGGTCTCGCTGAATGCCATGGCGGACCATTGCGGCATCGACAAAACTCAAGCAAGCCGCGCGGTGAAGGAATTGATCGGCCGCAAGCTGGTCGTTCATAACCGCAGCGCCGCCAACGGCCCTGTCGGTCTTTCCTTGGCCCATGATGGTGTGCGAATGTGCCGCAAGCTCAAGCCCGCGTCGCAGGCGCGCCAGAAGTTTCTCGCCGCCGGCTTCTCAGGCGCCGAGATTGATCAACTCGACCGCATGCTCGATGTTATGCTCGGCAACGCGCGCGCGTCATTGGTCGCCGACGCCGACAGCAGACCGGTGAAACAAGCCAGGCGGAAACGCCCGTGATTCCCTGGGTTCTTGTCGACAAGGCGCAAGTGCCTGGCCAAGTGCCGGGCAGTGGCAATGATCTGCGCCTGATGCAGCGCGGCGCCGAATTCTCGATCATGCTGGGGCAGAACGAACTAATGAACAGCCGCCTCAGCGGCTCGGAACAGGCGCTGGCGACACTGGCCTGCGAAAAGATTGCAACGCGCGAGACCCCGCGTCTGTTGATCGGCGGTCTCGGCATGGGCTTTACCTTGCGCGCAGCCCTCGCCGTGCTCGGTCCCAAAGCCGAGGTCGTCGTCGCCGAATTGGTGCCGGCGGTCGTCGTCTGGGCGCGTGGCCCGATGGCGCCGGTGTTCGGCGACAGCCTGAGCGATCCGCGCGTCAGCATCCGCGAGGCCGACGTCCGACAATTGATCCGGCCGGCGGCGGAGAGTTACGATGCGATCCTGCTCGATGTCGACAACGGTCCTGACGGACTGACCCGCGCTTCCAATGACAGCCTGTATAGAAGGGCGGGGTTGAGCGCCGCCCATCGCGCGCTGCGTGCTGGAGGGGTCCTGGCCGTCTGGTCATCGGGGCCGGACGCCGCGTTCACCCAGCGGCTGCGCCAGGCGGGGTTTGACGTGGAGGAAAAGCGTGCGCGTGCCAATGGCGCACGCGGCGGCGCGCGGCATGTGATCTGGGTCGCGACGAAGGTTGATGTGCGTTAGAGCGCACCCTCATCCAACCCTTGCATCGCGAGGGTCGGACGAGGGCCCTGTTTTCTTCGTGAAGCTTTAATTGGCTTTCTTCGTCGCTGCCTGAAGACGTGCACGCAGCTTGGGCGCGTTGGCGTCGCGCGGATTGAGCGCCGCAGCAGCATTGGCGTCGGCGAGCGCATGAACGAGATCGCCCTGTTTCTCATAAGCCTCTGCGCGGTGCAGGAAACCGTCGGCCTGTTTCGGATCGCGTTTGATCGCCTCGCCGAAATCGGCAATGGCACGCGGCAGATCGCTCTTGGCCATGTAGGCAAGCCCGCGGTTCTGGAAAATCCTGCCGATCCGCGGTTCGATCGCGATGGCGGCGTCATAGTCGGCGATGGCGCGGTCGAATTTGTTCTGATTGTAGAGCGTGAAGCCGCGATTGACCAAGGCCTGCACGCTCTTGGGGTCGCGGCGCAGGGCCTCGTCGAAGTCGGCCATGGCCTTTTCCTTGTCACCCTTGCCGGCATAGAGCACGCCGCGGTTCGCCAGCGAGTTGACCTCCTGCGGATCGAGCTTGATCGCCTCGCCATAGTCGGCGATGGCCTGCTCGATGTCGCCCTTGTTCTGGTAGGCGACGGCGCGGTTGAAATAGAGGACGGACGCCTTCGGATCGTTCAGCCTGATCGCGGCGTCATAGTCGGCGATCGCCTTGTCCCACTGGTTGCGGGTCTTGAACAGCATGGCGCGGTTGTTGAAAGTCTGGATCAGGGTCGGGTCGAGTTCGATCGCCTTGTTGAAGTCGCGCAAAGCCCCATCGAGATTGCCACTCATCGCCGTGAGATAGCCGCGGTTGTTATAGGCGGCCGCATTGCGCGGATTGAAACGGATCGCATTGGTGAAATCAGCGATCGCTTCCTTGCTCTTCCCCATGCCCTGCAGGGCAAAGCCGCGATTGTAATGGGCTCGGCTCAGCACCTCCTCGTCCATCCGCTGCATCTTGATCATTTCGGTGCAGCCGATGACCGTCTCCTCGAACGTCTCGGCGGGGCAGGGCGCGGCAAGCGCGGGCAAGGCAGAGCTGCCAAGTGCAAGGACAGCTATCAGGCTCACGGAACGAAACCGCATCGAAAATTCTCCTGCTCGGGCGTCATGGAGCTGACTTGCCGGCAGAATTATAGCCTATTCGGATATGGTTGTGCTTGTGCGAATCCGCACTGCCCGCGCATGCCCGGCTACCCCGGACGTTGCGTAAACGGCAGCACATAGGGCGTGCCGGCCGGCGGCGGTTCGCAGACGAGAATATCGACGTCGAACACATTTCGGACGGTTGAGCGATCGACGATAGCGGCGGGCCTGCCGCTGGCGACGGCGCGGCCGCTCTTCATCATCACGATCCTGTCCACATGCGAACAGGCCAGGTTCACGTCATGCAGAATGGCGCAGACCGCCAGGCCGGCGGTGGCCAGGGTGCGTGCGGCGGCGATCAGCATCAGTTGATGCCGCAGATCGAGATTGGAAGTCGGCTCGTCGAGATAGAGAACCTGGGGCATGCCGAACTGTGCGCTTGATTTCAACTGGCAGACGGCGCGGGCGAACTGCACCCTTTGCTGCTCGCCGCCCGACAGGGTGTGATAGAACCGGTCGGCGAGATGCAGCACATCGGCCACGGCCATCGCCTCGACAACGGTGTCATCCATCGCGCTTGCCGAAGCAGCCTTCCGCCGCGGTGATTGCATGGCGATCCGCACCACCTCGTAGCAGGTGAACGGAAACGTTACGCTGGTCGCTTGCGTCATCACCGCGCGCCGTGTCGCCAGCCGCCAGGCAGGAATCGTGTGCAGTGTCTCGTCGCCCATCCGCACCGAACCGATGGTCGGCTTCAGCTCGCCCGTCAGCATGCGCAGCAGGGTCGTCTTGCCGGCGCCGTTGGGGCCGAGAATGGCGGTGAGCAATCCGGCCTCGAGATCGAGCGAGACATCATCGACCAGCGTCTTGCCGCCGATCGCATAGCTGAGGGAACGGGCGCTGACGAGTGCGGTCATAGATCGATGTTCCGGTTGCGCCGCAGCAGCAGCCACAGGAAGAATGGCCCGCCGATGAGCGCCGTGAGAATGCCGATCGGCAGGTCGGCCGGCGCCACGATGGTGCGGGCGATGGCGTCGGCGATCACCAGCAGGGCGGCGCCGGCCATGGCCGACATCGGCAGCAAGGCGCGGTAATCGGCCCCGATGGCAAGCCGCAACAGGTGCGGCACGACGATGCCGACGAAGCCGATCGTTCCGGCCGCGGCGACGCTGACGCCCACCGCCAGCGCCACCAGGACGATGCAGACCGTCTTGATGATCTGGACCGGCACGCCGAGATGGAAGGCTGCGGCTCCTCCCATTGACAGCGCGTTCATGCCCCGCGCCAGGAACGGCATCGCACCGAGCAGCAACGTGACCATCGGTGCGACGACGCTGACTTTCTGCCAGTTGGCGCCGCCGAGGCTGCCGAGGGTCCAGAAGGTGATGTCGCGAAGCTGGCGGTCGTCGCTGATGAAGATCAAGAGTCCGATGCAGGCCATGGCGAGCGCCGCGAGCGCAATACCGGCGAGCAGCATGGTTGCCACCGACGTCTGGCCCTCGCGCGTCGCGATGCCATAGAGGAACATGGTGGCGATCAGGCCGCCGAGAAAGGCCGCCAGCGGCATCACCACTGTCTGCATGAGGGCGGCATCCACGCCGGTGATATGATGGCCGAGCACGATCATCAGCGCGGCGGCAAGCGCCGCGCCGCTGGAAATGCCGGCGATGCCGGGATCGGCAAGCGGATTGCGGAACAGCCCCTGCATCAGCGCGCCCGACACGCCGAGCGCCGCACCGAGCAGGAGCGCCAGCACGATGCGCGGCAGCCGGATGTTGAACAGCACCAGGGCGTCGCGTGCGAGTCCCGGCGAGCTCTGGCCCGAGCTTTGTCCATCGAATGTCGATCTGGCGAGAGCCCACAACCGCTGCGGTGGAATTGCAATCGGCCCCGATGTCAGCGCCACGACGACGCTGAGGATGACGACAAGTGCGAGGATGAGAAAGCCCAGATGCGTGCGCCGCTTCCTGCCGGCGACGAAGCTGCGGACCTGCGCTGCTGTCGCTGCTTCAGCGCTCATGGTTTGGCTGCCGCTGTGGTCGGGTAAAGTCTGGACATGAGTTCGTGCGCCGCCTGCGCCGTCCGTGGTCCGAAACCGAGCAGGTAGTTGGCGTTCATCTGGATGAGAGTATGTGTTGCCGCCGCCGGCGTCGCCTTGAACGCGCCGTGGTCGAAGATGTTGGCGGGCAGGACGTCGTCATCGCCGCGTTGTGCCATGACCAGGGCATCGGGCGCGGCGTCGATGACAGCCTCGTCGCTGAGCTGCTTGTAATTGTCCATCGCGCCGGCGGCGTTGATGCCGCCGGCGAGGGCAATCATCGCGTCGGCTGCCGTCTTGCGCCCGGCCGCCATGGCGCGTCCGCTTTGAAAGCCCAGGATCACCATCACGCGCAACGGCTTGGCGATCGTCTTGCGGCGGGCATCGAGATCTTCGAATTCCTTGCGGACTTTGGTTGAAAGCGCCTGGGCCGGCTCTTTCAGATCAAGCAGGCGGCCGATCTCGTCAATCTTGTCGATGACCGATTTGGTGCTTGGCTGCTCATCGAGCAGGACAACGCGCAGACCGGCGCTCTTCAACAGGCCAAGCGTATCGGCAGGCCCGGCGCCTTCCGCCGCGATCATCAAGGTCGGGTTCTGGCTGAGCACGCCTTCGGCCGAAAGCGCACGCAGATAGCCGACATTCGGCTTCGTCCGCAGCGCCTCCGGCGGATAGAGGCTGGTCGTGTCGACCGCGACAATCCGTTCCTGGGCGCCGAGCGCGTAGATGATTTCGGTGATTGAGCCGCCGACGGAAACGATCTGCAGCCTCTCGGCTGCAATCGACGGCGCGCCTGCAGCGGACAGGAGCGCGAGCGCCAGCATGAGCTTCCCCGCCCGCCTGATGCCTCGCCCCTTCGCCGATGTCTGTCCAACTGCCTGTAACATCTGCTGTCTTCCTGCGTCTCTTAGAACAGTAATAAAACCAGAGCGGCGACTGTTTAGAATTGTAATACTCTAAGTATATATTAGAGATACATAGTTTAAAATTATTACAAACAAATAGTTAGCCTGGCTTTATTGACGATCATTACTTGTAATGACTATGGTCCGTCAAGATAACGGCTAACACGGCAGAAAACGTACTTCAGCGTTCGCCAATCAGCCCGAATCGAACCGGGGAATGGCGATGAAGAATGTATTTGGTCCTGTGCTGATTGTTTCGATGTGCGGTGCTGGCCTGGCTGCCGCGCAGCAACGCACGGGGGCGGTGACCGAACTGGACGAGATCACCGTCAGCGCCGAGCGCCAGCAATCGACGGTTTTCGACAGCCCGGCAACGGTTTCGGTGCGCGACGCCAAGGAACTCGACGAGAAGAACATCCAGTCGCCGCGCGATCTTGTCCGCGATGAACCCGGCGTTTCGATCGGCAGCCAGCCGACGCGCGTCGGTTCCACCAACTACGTCATCCGCGGTATCGGCGAAAACCGCGTGCTGCTGCTGCTCGATGGCGTCAAGGTTCCGGATTTTCCAGCGTCGAATGTCGGCGCCGGCACTTATACGCGCGATTTCGTCGACTTCGATCAACTGAAACAGGTCGAGATCATCCGTGGGCCGGCATCATCCCTCTACGGCTCGGATGCCATCGGCGGCGTCGTCGCCTTTGTCACGAAGGATCCGGCCGATTATCTGGCGAACACGCCGAAGAACTGGTTCGTCAGCGCCAAGGCCGCTTACGACTCAGCGGACCGCTCGTTCACGCAGACATTGACCGCTGCCGGCCGCAGCGGCCAATGGGAAACCCTGGTCGTCTATACGCATCGCTCCGGCCATGAAGTTACGCCGAACACCTGGCGCAAAGCCAACCCGCAGACCTATGAGTCGAACAGCGTTCTCGGCAAGATTGTCTACAACTCCAGCGAGTTGGGCCAGTTCAAGCTCACCGGCCAGTTCACCCGCAAGACGATCGACACCAATATCCTGACCGATCTCTCGACCTCGGTCCTAGGATCGCGCGGTCAGGATACAAACGTCCTTCCCCGTATCGGCTTTGACTGGAATCTGCCTCTCGCCTGGGCGATGGCCGATACTATGAAGACGAAGGTGTATTACAACGCTGTCGACCGGCACGAACTGACCCGTCAGGATCGGGTGAGCCCTGCGGGCGGAGCGGCTTCAAATCGCCTGCGTCTGTCTGACTTCGGCTACGAGCAGCAGATTTACGGCGGCGAAATCCAGTTCAACGCCGTGCGCAGCTGGGGCAACTGGAAGCACGAGTTCATCTATGGCGCGACGTTCGACCGTACGACGACGCAGAGGCCGCGTTATCGGACCGAAACCAATCTTGCCACCAATGTGACGACGTCGTTTGTCGGCCTCGAGCAGTTTCCCAATAAGAACTTCCCCGACACGGAAACGACCCAGGCCGCTGCCTATGTGCAGGACACGATCTCCAGCGGAAAGTTGCGCATCATTCCCGCCGTGCGGTTCGACTATTACAGCTTGAACCCGAAGCCGGATGCGATGTTCTACAACTCCAATCTGGCGAATTTCACCGTCGAAAAGCTGAAGGCGACCGCCGTCTCGCCGAAACTCGGCGCGACCTACGACCTGACCGAAAATTACCGTCTCTTCGGCCAATATGCCCATGGCTTCCGTGCGCCGCCGTATGACAATGCCAACTTCGCCTATTCGAATCCGGCCTTTGGCTACGAAATCCTGCCCAACGGCAATCTGAAGCCGGAAACCAGCGACAGCTTCGAATTCGGCCTGCGCGGCCGCTTCGACAATGGCTCGAGCTTCCAGTTGACGAGCTTCTACAACACCTACAAGGACTTCATCGACACCGTCGTGGTGGGTATCTCGGGTGGCGGCCTGCAGCAGTTCCAGTACCGGAACCTGTCGAATGTCGTGATCTGGGGCTTTGAAGGCAAGGGCGAATATCGCTTCAACACGGAATGGTCGGCCTTCGCCAACGCCGCCTATGCCTATGGTCGCGATCAGCAGACCGGCAAGCCGATCGACTCGGTCGATCCGTTCACCGGCCTGGTCGGCATGCGCTATCAGAATGTTGCCAACTGGGGCTTCGAAGCCAGGCAGCGTTTCGCCGCCGGCAAGAAGCGGGTCAGCGACCCGACGATCGTCACGACCAGCGGCTATACCGTCACCGATCTGACATTCTTCTACACTCCACTGCCGAACCTAACGATCAACGCGAATATCTATAACCTGTTCGACCGCAGCTATTTCAACGCGCAGGATGTGCGCGGACTGCTGGCGACGAATGCAAATCTGGAATTGTTCCGTTCACCCGGCCGCACATTCGCCCTGAACGCGACTGTACGCTGGTAGGCCGGACACCCGTAATTGTAACAGGAGAGCTTGATGTACGTTGCCATGAACCGCTTCCGCGTGAAGCCTGAAGCTGCCGACGATTTCGAAGCCATGTGGCTTGCCCGTGAATCCTACCTCGATCAGTTGAATGGTTTCGTCTCTTTCCAGCTCCTGCGCGGCGCACCGAAGGAAGATCACGTCCTGTTCTCGTCCTATACCCTGTGGGCGTCCAAGCCGGATTTTGAAGCCTGGACGAAGTCGCCTCAGTTCGCCGCCTCGCACAAGCGGGCGAGCTCAAACGACCGGCCGCCGATGACGCTCGGCCATCCCGAGTTCGAAGGCTTCGACGTGGTGCAGTCCATCGTTGCGCCCGACAGCCGCCCCGGCGAGGCGGCCTGACCATGACAGCCGTGGCAGCGACGCAGCAGATGCAGGATCGGATTGCCGCGCTTCAGGCGACCATTGCCGCAAGGCCCGATGGCGTTCTGGAATCCTTCGCCGAACAGCATGACGTTCCCATGCGGGTGGTCCTCGATTGTCTGCCCGAAGGCCAGGCCGTCTTTGTCGATGGTGCCCGCTTTGAAGAGGTCTGGTCCGAACTGACCACGTTCGGCTCCATTGTCTTCATCATCCATTCGGCCGACGGCGTCTTCGAGACGAAGGGCAGCCTGCCGCCCGGATCGTCCGGCCGCGGCTATTTCAACGTCCATGGCGAAAGCCCGATCAGCGGACATATCAAGGCCGATCGCTGCCAGGCGATCTGCTTTGTCGATCGTCCGTTCTTCGGCCGGCGCTCCTGCTCGGTGCAGTTCGTCAACGGCGACGGCAACATCATGTTCAAGGTGTTCATCGGCCGCGACGATAAGCGCGAACTGCTGCCCGATCAGGTGGCCTCATTCGAAGCCTTGCGAGCCCGCATGCAGCAGAAATGAACGGTGGGGAGGACTGAGGAGGAACCATGTGCAATATCGCAGAAGAACGGCTAAAAATCGAAAAACTTCTCCACGAGACCGCATCGAACCTGTTTCAGCGAGGCATCAGCGAGCGTGACGAGCTTGCCGATGCCTGCCTCAAGACGCTCTACGACAATTATGGTTCCAACTGTCCTGATCGCTGCATCGAAGCCAAGGTCGAAAGCTTCCTGCTGGAAGCAGCGGCCGGCCCGAATGATTTCCCGGCATATTGTGCCGGCCCATCCCGCGATCAGACCTTCTGATCGATTGATCACACCGGCGCTGGCCGCATTCGCGAATATTGGCTTCGTTTGATCATGACCGCAGTTGTGTCACAGCGCCAATATAAATGGGACAGCCGCCAAACCGGCACGATCGTCTATTGGATCGGCGCGGCGGTTTTAGCCGGCCTGCTGCACTTCATCGCCATCTGGGCGATCGTTCATTGGATGAAGCCGATCGAGCTGCCGGAAGCGCCGTCGGCTGCTTCCGAGCCGATGTCGATACCCATGGCATTGGAACTGGTGCAGGACGCCCCCGCGGCTGCCGAGCCGCCCCAGCCGACACCTCAGGAAATCCCCGAAGAGAAGGCCGAGACGCCGCCTCCGCCGGCGTCCGGGATGAAGACTGAAGACAAGCCCGAACCGGTTGAGAAATCGGAGCCGGTCGAGACGGCGGCTAAAGAGGCCAGGCCCGTTGAACCTCAGCCCGCCGCGCCTGAGGCCGTGGAGCCGCCGAAAGCTGAAGCACCCCAGGAGGTGAAGCAGCCTGAGTCGCCGCGATCCAATGACGCCCCTGAGCTGGCAGCCCCCGCCAAACCCCGCAAAGTTGTCACGCAGCCCACGCCGGCCCGTGTTGTGCCGGTCCGTCCCGTCCCTCCTCGCGTTGAACCGAAGCCCGTCGTCAGGCACAAGCCGGTCGTCGAACAGCGGCCCGTCCGGGCGGCAGCGCCGGTGGTCGACCGGCGTGCGGAACACGCGGCCGCTGCCGCCGCTGAACGCGCCTCTGCCGCTGCCGCCGCGCGGGCATCCGCTGCAGCGAGCGCTCGTGCATCGGCAGCGGCCGCAGCCCGCGCCTCCGCAGCAGCAGCGCGTGCCTCCGCCGCTGCAGCAGCCGGCGCGCGCGCGGCTGCCGCGGCTTCTGCATCAGCGGCATCCTCTGCATCCTGGCGCGCCAGCCTGATGGCCCATCTCAATCGCTTCAAGCGCTTCCCCGCGGGCGCGTCTCCGGGCTCGGTGTCGGTTGCCTTCACGATCGACAGGTCGGGCGGCGTTCGTTCGGCAAGCCTGGCGCGTTCCTCCGGCAACTCGATCCTCGATGCCGAAGCCGTCGCCATGGTGCGTCGCGCCAGCCCGGTTCCAGCGCCCCCTGCCGGTGTCGGCGGCGGCTCCATGGCGATCTCGGTGCCGATCAGGTACAGCCGCTAGAGCTTTTTCGGTTCTGATGGAATCAGCACCGAGCTCCAGGTTTTTGTTTTGACGCATTTTCTTCACGCGAACCGGCAGCCACTTCGCTCGAAAATGCTCTAGGTTGCTGTGCGATGATGCAGCTTCGCTTCAGCGCATTTTCAAGCGAAGCGACGCAGTTCCATCAGACCGGCTCGCCTTCAGTAAGACCAAAAAAGTCTTAGAGAGAGACGAAAACTATATTGGACCGCACCATAAGGCCATAGCTAACCTTGCCCGCAAGAGGACGGGCGAGGGGGGATTCCATGGTTGCAGCCGCAACAGGCGCGATCCAGACAGGCAGCATCAACGTCATGTCGATTGGTCGCTTTTTTAAGCGACCTCGGTGAGAGAACCTTGGGGGAGGGTGCGCGATGCGGGGAACCGTCAACAGGAACGGTGGCGCTTCAATCGTCTCAGCCATTACACGACGGGCCGCCGTTATGGCTGGCGCGGCGCTGATGTTTCCGCGCTCGAGCATGGCGCAAGCCGCGTGGCCGACGCGTGTTGTTAAAATAATCGTGCCGCTCGGCCCTGGTTCCGGCGCCGATATCGCTGCCCGCATGCTGGGCGAGCGTCTGCAGCGGATGTGGGGCAAGCCCGTCGTCATCGAGAACCGGCCCGGCGGCAACGGCATCGCGGCGATCACCGGATTCCTGACGGCCAACGACGACCATACCCTGTTCTACGGGGCTGCCGCGACGTTTACGGTGCATCCGTATCAGATGGAAACGATCCCTTATGATTTCAAACGGGACATCCTGCCGATTGCGCAGGCCACCGTCACGATCGCCGTGGTCGCCGTGCCCGCCTCCAGCGCGGTCAACACCATGCCGGAATTCGTGAAATGGGCAAAGGACAATCCGGGAAAGCTCAATGCCGCGCTGGTGCCGGGCATTGCGGAGATTACATTTGACAAGTTCGTGAAGGTCGAAAACCTTCAGATCACCAAAGTGCCGTATCGCAATATCGTCGACGCTGTTTCCGACGCATCGGTCGGTCGCGTCCAATTCCTCTCCACTGCTTTCGCGATCGTCCAGCCGTCGGTCGAAGGTCGCACGATACGTGTGATTGCGATAACCAATAACGAGCGTTTTCCAGGTCTGCCGGATGTTGCGACCTGTGCGGAACAGGGGGTTCCGTCGATGGCCTATGAAGGGCTGGCCGGTCTGTTCGGGGGCAAGCTCCTGTCTGCCGACTTGCGGGCGAGGATCGGCGAGGACGTTTTGCGCGCCATGGGCGATCCGGTGATCAAGCAGCGGATCGAGGCCACGGGACAGATGGTTCTGCCCGGCGGCGCTGCAGCCTTTCAAGCGTCGATCGACGGGCAGATTGAAGAGATCAAGCGCTCGGCCGCCTATCTCGGATTGAACGCCGGAAAAGTCGCACCCTGAGGTGCGTATGACTGCGGCGCTGCGCGCATCGCAGCCGGACAAGAATATCTTTGGGAGGACTAAGCATGCGCACGATCACGCTGGAAGAGCATTTCGCGACCCCTGATTTTTTCGCCGGTCCTGCCCGCTTCGTCAAAGAACGCGCCGACCGTATGGGCGGCCGCTATGCCCAGGTCGTCGACAGGCTGTGCGACGTCGATACCTTGCGGATGTCGGAAATGGATGCAGCCGGCATCGACATGCAGGTGCTGTCGCTCTCCGCCCCCGGCGTCGAACAGATGGAGGCAACTGAGGCGATCGCCATGGCGCGTGAGACCAACGACTATCTCGCCGACGCCATCAAGCGCCATCCGACCCGTTTCGCCGGCCTGGCGGCTTTGCCGACCAGCGCGCCGAAGCAGGCCGTGCAAGAGCTCGATCGCTGCTTTGCGCAACAAGGCTTCAAGGGCGTGGTCATCAACGGCCACAACCGCGGCCGATACCTGGACGACAAATTCTATTGGCCGATCCTGGAGGCGGCGCAGGCCCTGAACGCTCCCATCTATCTGCACCCGACGCCGCCGCCGCAGGCGGTCATCGACGTTTCCTACGGCGGCTTCTCACCGCTGGTGACCGACATGCTCGCTGGCGGCGCATGGGGCTGGCACATCGAGACCGCCGTTCACATGCTCCGCATCATCTGCGGCGGCGTGTTCGATCAGTTTCCGAAACTGCAATTCGTCATCGGCCACATGGGCGAGGGCCTGCCGTTCTTCTTTCAGCGTTTCGACGTTCTGCCGATGTCGGTGACGAAACTGAAGCAGCCGATCCTGGCCTATCTGAAACAGAACGTGCATTACACATTCTCGGGCTTCAACTTTCAGCCGACCTTCCTGGATCTTCTGCTCGAGCTTGGTGGCATCGACCGGATCATGTTCTCGGCCGACTATCCCTACCAGTCCATGCCGGAAGCGCGCGCCTTCCTCGATCATATCCCGGTCAGCCCGGAAGACAGGCAACGCATTGCGCACGGAAATGCCGAGCGGCTCTTCAAGTTATAAAGTGGCAAGCGGGCGGCAATCCGCGATTGCCGCCCTTCGCATCATTGTTGCAGCGGCACGTTGATGATCTGCGGTTCCATATAGGCCTGCAGGCCCATCACGCCGTGCTCGCGGCCGAGGCCGGATTGCTTGAAGCCGCCGAACGGAATGTCCGCTTCCGATCCGACGTGGTGGTTGACCCAGACGGTGCCCGCCTGGATCTGTGCGGCAACCTTCGCGCCCTTCTCGATATCCTTGGTCCAGACCGAAGCGGCAAGGCCCATGGTCGTGTCGTTGGCGCGGGCGAGCGCATCCTTCAGGTCCGTATATTTCAGCACCGGCAGGATCGGGCCGAACTGTTCTTCGGTGACGAGGCGAGTGTTATCGCCGATGTCGCCGACGATGGTCGGCTCGAGGAAATAGCCGGGCCGGTTGAGCGGATGGCCGCCGGCGACAATGCGCACGCCTGGCTGCCGCTTGGTGTCCTCAAGCACGTCGAGCACCTTGTCGTACTGCATCTTGTTCTGCAGCGGCCCCATCTGCACGTCGGGCTCGAAGCCCTCGCCGACTCTATGATTGCGGGCCAGTTGCGCGAAGGCTTCCAGCACCGGCTCATAGAGGTCTTCCGGCACGTAGACGCGCTTCACCGCCATGCAGATCTGCCCGCAATTGCCGAAGGCGCCGTTGAAAATCTTCGCCGTCGCGCCGGCAATGTCGACATCGTCGAGCATGATGGCAGGATCATTGCCGCCGAGTTCGAGCGTCACACGCTTCAGGGTGCCGGACGAGCTTTCCATCACGCGCTTGCCGGTGGCGACCGAGCCGGTGAAGGAAATCTTGTCGATGCCGGGATGTTTCGTCAGCCATTGGCCGACGGCATTGCCGCCGCCAACCACATTGAAGACGCCGTGTGGAAGAATGTCGCGCGACAGTTCGCCGAGCAGCAAGGTCGACAGCGGCGTATAGGGTGATGGCTTCAGGACCAGCGTATTGCCGGCATAAAGCGCCTGGGCGATCTTGTGCGACGCCAGGCCGACCGGCACATTCCACGGCGTGATCGCGCCGACGACGCCCATCGGGCGGAAATGCATGGAGATGCGGTTCTTGCCGTCATCGCGCAGCACTTCGTCCTTGAGTTCGATGTTCGCCATCTGCTCCAGCGAATTGGCTGTGCCCGCCATTTCCCGCAGCGCGTTGGACAAGGGCTTGCCCTGCTCGCGGGTGATCAGCGCGGCAAGCTCTTCGCTGCGCTCGCGGACAGCCGCAGCGAACTTGTGAAGATAGGCGCGGCGTTCCTCGAAGGACTTCTTGGCCCAGCCGGGAAAGGCGCGTCGCGCCGAGGCGACGGCGCGGTTGAGCTGGATTTTGGTCGCGTCGGGGCACTGTGCGAAAGCCGTTGCCGTCGCGGGATTGATGACATCGAACGAAGTCTTGCTCGTCTCGGCCTTGCCGTTGATCGTGTGCGTGAATTCGTAATTCACCTTGCCGGCGGCGTCGGCTTGCGTGGCTGTCGTCATGCAGATTCTCCCTGGCATCATAAAACTCAAAACCGCCCAGCCGGACCGATGCCTTCCCGGCGCTATCGGATCCGGATACGTCAATTTATGATATCTATATACCGTCAGATATAGATAGCTGTAAATATCGCCATCGAACCCGTGTCCATGGAGAGCGAAGACACATGCGGATCAACAGACGCTCGATGCTGCTTGGGACCGGCGCGCTCGTCGCTGCGCCGTACGTTGGTCGCGCTGCCACGATAAATGATGGCGCCGGCCGTACCGTCACCATTCCCGCCAAGGCAGAGCGCCTGTTCGCGGCGGGGCCGCCGGCCGCCCTCGACATTTATACGCTTGCGCCGGAAACCCTGCTGGGATGGACGCGCGGAAACACAGAGCAGGAGCGCGCCTATCTGCATCCCGAATATGGCGCGCGTGGTGAAGTCGGCCGGCTGACCGGCCGCGGCAATACGACCAACCTGGAAACCCTGTTGCAGCTCAAGCCAGATCTCATCATCGATGTGGGATCGGTGAACCGAACCTATATCGAGATGGCGGACCGCGTGCAGGCGCAGACTGGCATTCCCTGTGCGCTGCTCGATGGCCGCTTCGATCAGATTGCAGCAAGCTATCGTCTGCTCGGCACGCTCACCGGCCGGCCGGCGCGCGGCGCCGAACTGGCGGACTATTGCGAGAGTGTCGTGCGCACTTGCCGCGACCGGGTCGCCAGGGCAAGGTCATGCGCCAGATCAGGACGCTGACCGGCGAGGGCCTCGGCGTGCTGTTCACCTCCCACGACCCCAACCAGGCGCTGCGCTATGCCGACCGCGTCGCCCTGCTGGGCGAGGGCCGCATCCTGAGTGTGGGGCCGACGAAGGACATCCTGACCCGGGATGCGCTGGCCACGCTCTACAAGGCCGGGGTCGACGTCCTGACGGCGCCGGACGGACGGGTGGCGTTTCTGCCCGATTAGGGCCCGGTTCATGCGTGCACGGGGTAGAAAAATAATCCGGGCAGGTAGGTCCGGCGGCGGTCGCTCGGCAAGATGCTGATATTATGCGGAAATCGCCGATTTCTTCAACCCGGCGGCAACGCGGGCCAATCCGGGACTGTAAAACTAACTATATATTCTATATATGTTTAGGCGGTTGTTGGCATTCGCGCGCAACCTATTCGTCTTTCCGGATAATTTGATGCTCACCAACAAAGGCAAGTACGGGCTGAAAGCGATGCTGCACCTGGCGGGCATGGAAAAGGGCCAGCCGGCCCTCGTTGCCGATATCGCGCGCAACAACAATATCCCGAAAAAATTTCTCGATGCGATCCTGAGCGAATTGCGCAATGCCGGGCTGGTTCAATCCAAAAAGGGCAAGGGCGGGGGCTATGTGCTGGCGCGCCCGGCGCACGAGATTCGCGTTGGCCAGATCGTGCGGACCCTGGACGGGCCTTTGGCGCCGATCCGCTGCGCCAGCCACAATTATTACCGGCCCTGTGACGATTGCGACGAGGAAAACTGTCCCGTCCGGCTGATGATGTACGAAGTCCGCAATGCCATCTCGCGTGTGCTCGACGACCGCACCCTGGCGGAAATGCGGACACTGGGCAGGACGGACCGCGACGAACTGGTCTACCATATCTGACGGTCGGACTTCCCTTAAAGGCGGTCCGGAAGAATCGTGCAGGGGGGAGCATGACAAAGCGGAAACAGGCTGCGTTCGTTGCCGCGATCGGCGCATTTCATCTGACGGCATCAGTCGCTGCCGCACAAAGCCTCGACGATTTTTTCAAGGCCCAGCCGTTCAAGATCATTGTCGGCAGCCCGCCGGGCGGCTCCTATGATCTTTACGGGCGTGCGATCGCGCGCCACCTCGGCAACCACCTGCCCGGGCAGCCGACGGTCATCGTGCAGAATATGCCTGGCGGCGGGGGTTATCTTGCGGTCAACTATCTCTACAACACGGCGCCGAAGGACGGTTCCGTCATCGCGACGTTCTCGCGCAGCGTGCCGATGCAGCCCTTGACCGACAGCACCGGCGTACAGTTCGATCCGCAGAAGCTCGAATGGATCGGCAGCGCCAGCGATGAGGTCGGGCTCGTCCTGTCCTGGAACACCAGTCCGGTGAAAACTTATGCCGATTTGCAGCGCCTCGGGATGACGGTGGCTAGCACCGGGCCCGGCACCGATTCGAATGTCTATCCCCGCGTCGTTTCCAACATTCTGGGCGTAAATATGAAGATCGTCACCGGTTATCCCGGCGCCGCCGATATGCTGCTGGCGGTCGAGCGCGGCGAGGTCGACGGCGCCGCCGGCATTTCCTGGTCTTCGCTGTGGCCCAACAAGAAAGACTGGATCGAGAGCGGTAAGCTCAATCTGCTGATGCAGCTCGGTCTCAAGAGCAACCATGCACAACTGAAGGATGTGCCGCTCATTCTCGATCTCGTGCAGAACGAGACGGACCGCCGCGTGCTCGAAGTCATTTTCGCCCGCCAGGCGATGGCCTATCCCTATGCCGCGCCGCCCGGCGTGCCGCCGGCAAGACTGGGTGCCATCCGCGAGGCCTTTGCCAGGACGCTGGCGGACGAGCGCCTTCTGAGTGAGACCAATCGCGCCGGCATGTCGATCAATCCGGCAACGCCGGAGGAACTGGCGGCCATCATCAAGCGCGTTTACACGAGCCCGCCGGACGTCATCGAAAAGGTCAGGACCGCGATGGGCCTGACCGCGAAGAATTGAACCTGTCTACTGATCTTCGAAAAACAGAAACGCGCGCAGCTCAATGCTTTCGCGCGGCGGCGCATTGGCAGGCGCCAGCGGGTTCTCGAACGCGCTGTGCGGCGAGAACCGCGCCACGTCCTTGCGCGAGTCGTAACATTTCAGCAGCAATACTTCGTCTATCCGCATATGCGGATAGAAGTACCAGCGGTGGCGCGGCGAATAGGTGACGGAATAGGTTTCGCCTTTGCGATCGCGATAGACGAGATCGGTCTCGACAAGATCCTGCGGCGCAACGCTGCGCGCATCGCAGACGCCGAGCGGCGCATCTTCCAGCGGACCTTTCGTCGGCCGCCAGACGTTGACCACGGCGAAACGATGTTTGAGCAGGCCGTCGGCCTCATCGCCGAGCAGGTCGCGTACGCGCTGCGGGCCGGATCGCTCGGTATGGTCGACATGCACGCGCCCCACCGGGCCGCGCGGTTGCCCCTCGCCGCGGCGGCCGCTGTCGAGGATTTCGTCGGGCGAACGCCGCCGTGTCGTATGATCGAAGATGAACACGCGGCTGGCTCCGGTCTGCGCCTTCAGCAAGCGTTCGGCTTCCGGATAATAAACGGAACGGACTTCCTCGTCGTTGAAGAAGTCGCGCACCGCGCTGTGATGTTCGACCAGCGCAAAGCCTTCACGGTCGACCGAGGCGTCGATGGCGCGGCCATCATAGATATCGACTCTATGCGGATCCGGCACCACATTCGAACGCGGCACGCCGGCCGGCGGTTCGTAGGTATAATTGGCGGCGCGGTCCTTCATCGGCTTGAGATAGTTGAACGACGCGGCCAGCAACGGCCGATCGACAGGACGGGTTTCGACAGCGAGACTCATCGCTTTCTCCTTCCGGTTCAGCGCGGCGCAGGGACACAGCGCCGGCTGTCATTGGAATACCTTCCGAACTCTCCCGAAAGATAGTCCCGCTCAGGGCGACAATCCAGAGGCTTCAGGCGGCTGGACGTCAGATACCGCGCACATATCGTTGATCGCAGAATTATTTTCGCCAGCACCGGGGCAATGCAGAAATTGCTTCTGCCGGTTCACGTACCGCGTCACTTCGTATAATGTGCTCTCCAAGAAACGACACGGGAGACGCTCGATTATGGCCGTACGGCAAATGAAGCTGGGATTGTTCATCAGGCCCTGTGGTCATCACATCGCATCCTGGCGCCATCCGCTGACCCAGGCCGATGCCGGCGTCAATTTCCAGCATTTCGTCGAGATGGCGCAGACCGCCGAGCGCGGGCTGTTCGACATGCTGTTTTCTGCCGATTCTGCCACCGTGTGGACGGCGGCTGAATCGGCGATCGACCGATTGCACTATGTCGCCTGGATGGAGCCCTATACGCTTCTGTCGGCGCTCTCGGGTTTCACCAAGAATATCGGATTGGTCTGCACGGCCAGCACCAGCTTCGAGCAGCCCTTCAGCATCGCCCGCAAGTTCGCCACGCTCGACATCATCAGCGGCGGCCGCGCCGGCTGGAACGTCGTCACGTCGGGCAATGAAACAGAGGCATTGAATTTCGGCAAGGAGCCGCACCTACCGAAAGTGGAGCGCTACAAGCGCGGTCGCGAGTTCACGGACGTCGTCCGTGCGCTATGGGACTCGTGGGACGAAGATGCGTTCCTGCGCAATAAGGAGACAGGCATTTTCTCGGACCGTTCGAAAATGCATGTGCTCAATCATCATGGCGACTATTACCACGTGCGGGGGCCGCTGAATGTCGCGCGCTCGCCGCAGGGGCAACCCGTGATCGTCCAGGCCGGCGCGTCCGACGATGGACGCCAGCTGGCGGCCGAGACGGCGGAAGTCGTCTTCACCGCCCATCATGTCGTCGAGACGGCGCGGACCTTCTATGCCGATGTCAAAGCCCGCATGACCTCGTGCGGAAGATCGCACGACGATCTCAAGATCCTTCCGGGCCTGTCCGTGATCGTCGCGCCGACCCGCGCCGAGGCGCAGGAAAAGCTCCATTCACTGCAGGACCTGCTGCATCCAGAGCTGGGCGTGGCGCTGCTGTCGGCGAGGATCGGCTTCGACCTCACTGGCTATCCGCTTGACGAACCGCTCCCGGAACTGCCGGAGAACGTCGTCATCAGCAGCCGGTCGGACATGATCAAGTCCTGGGCGCAGGAAGGATCGCCGACTTTGCGGGAGCTTTGCAAACGCTTCGCCAGCTCCCGCGGCCATTTCTCGCTCGTCGGCACGCCGGCGGATGTGGTCGACGCCATGGAAGAATGGTTCACCACCGGCGCTTGCGACGGCTTCAATTTCCTGCCGTCTTACTTTCCCGTCGGCCTGAATGATTTCGTCGATCTCGTCGTGCCCGAGCTGCAACGGCGCGGCCTGTTCCGCACGGCTTATGAGGGCAGGACGCTGCGTGAGAACCTGGGGCTGCCCAAGCCGGTGAGCAGATATGCTGCGCCGGTGAAGGCTGAAGCATTGGATGGTGCTTAAACTGTGAGGGTGTCAGTCCCGACGCCCGCATCGCGGCTACCGGATTCACACATCCTGGAAACCGAATCGGGATCGGTCGCTCAGGATGGCCCTCCATGACGAGCGCGATAAGCGCGGGACACAAAACGACGCTTTGAAAAGAATTCGTCTTTCGATGGGCATTGATGCGGCTTCGACGTCTGGTTTCCCGCTCGCGCTTCGCGCGTCGGGAATGACATTGCGGCCCCTGTCATCCCCGACGCGCCGCAGGCGCGAGCGGGGATCCAGGCCTGACGATTCAGCGCATCGGATGCCAGGCGGAGATGTGTGAATGCCATAGCGCGTAGCGGGCGAGCGGGAAATTAGGCCGTCCCGTTGCGCCTGGATTCCCGCTCTGCGCTTCGCTTGGCGGGAATGACACCGAGGTCGAAGCAAAACAAAACATCAAGCCTCAAAGAAACGACGATGCCGCAGCTGGTGTCTCTTCCAGCGCATGCGTCATGAATTCCAGCCCGTTGCGCAACTCGTTGCGGCCGATCGGGCCGCCGAGGCAGACACGCACGGCCTCGGGCGGAACACCCGCGGCATTGAAGGCATCGCTCGCCACCACACCGATACCGGTCGCGCGCATGTGTCCGATGAAGGCGGAGCGCGTCCACGCTGGCGGCAACGGCACCCAGAGATGAAAGCTCAGCGGATCGGCGCGGTAGCTTCCCTTCGGCAGAATGTCGGCGGCCATCTTCTGGCGCGCCAGGGTTTCGCTGCGGATGAAGCGCATGATGGCGTCCGCCGTTCCGTCCTCGATCCAGCGCGTCGCCAGCGCTACGGTCAGCGGCGAGGCCATGACGGTTGCGGCGCGCAGCGCGGCAGCGAAGGGAAACGTCGAGCGCGCGTCGGGCGCCACCACGTAAGCAGCGCGGATGCCGGCGCCGATGCATTTCGCTAGGCCGGCGATGTGCCAGGTGATGTCGGGCGCGATCGCCGCGAAGGGCGCAGGGCCATGCACCGGGATAAATCCATAGGCGTCGTCTTCGACGATGGGCAGCCGATGGCGCCGCGCCACGGCGGCGATCTCTGCCCGCCGCGCCGCAGGAATTGTCAGGGTCGTGGGATTCTGTAGCGTCGGGTTCAGGTAGAGCGCCTTGGGACTCAGCCGCGCGCAGGCATCGGCCAGTGCGTCGGGTGTGACACCGTGCTCGTCCATCGGCAGGCCGACCAGGTTGAGGCCCAACTGGGCGGCAATGCCGCGCGTGCCCGGATAGGTCAGCGTCTCGCAGAGGATCGTCTCGCCGGGCTTCGCCAGCATGCCGAAGATGGCGAGAATGGCGGGATGTGCGCCCGGCGTCACCAGCACGCGCTCCTGCGCTGGCACCAGCGCCCGCCGGCCGAGCCAGTTGGAGGCTGCATCCTTGTCGGCCTGGGCGCCGCCGAAACCTTGGTAGCGCAGCAATTGCACCAGATCGCGCCCGACATTTTCCAGTCCACTCGTCATCCGCGCGATCAGGTCCGGATCGTCCGGCTCGGGCGGCAGGTTCATCGACAGATCGACGAGCTTCGGCCCGTCGCGCCGTTGCGCCTGCTGTGCCCGCGCGGCGCCGCGGATGAACGTGCCCTGTCCAACACGGGAATCGATCAGGCCGCGCTTGCGCGCCTCGACATAGCCGCGCGCCACGGTGGTGAAATCGATATCGAGACGCTTCGCCAGCTTGCGTTGCGGTGGCAGCCGGTCGCCGGCGGCCAGACGGCCATTCTGGATGTCGTCGGCGATCAGGTCGGCAATGGCGAGGTAGCGCGGCTTGTCGCTGCGCGAAAGGTCAGGAGTCCAGTCAGGCATGGGGTGTGTCGATCGTCCGTCGTTGGTGGCGAAGAGTTGCGCTGCCGAATTGACTGTATTGTTGCATTCGAGATTTGTCACGCGATTTGCATTCAATTTTCCATCTCGAATTCCGGCTTTCATCGGCCCCCCGTTGCTCGAATTCTGCGCAGGAACGGCCTGAAAGATGGGCGTAGCGGTGAGATTCCGGGCGCTGGGTTTTACGCCAAACCAGCTAATTGAATGGATAATTGATCATAATTGAATGCAATCTTTAACGCAGTCAATTGGCACGGTGATTGCAAACTTCTCGGCGTGGCCCGCAAACGAAAATTTCGGGCGATGCAGTCCAATCCAGTCAATGAGAGAGGTGATCCATGCCGGCCGTCACGCATCCAGCCCACCAGAAAGGCGACTTCCTGGTCGATTACGAAGAGAAGGTGTTCGAGGACGTAAAGGCAGATCCGGGCGAGAAAGCCCTGGTCACCTTCCATACCGTCGCCTTCGAAGGATCGATCGGCTTCGTCAACCTGCTGCAGGCCCTGCGCCTCAACCGCAAGGGCTTCGAGACCTCGATCCTGCTCTATGGCCCCGGCGTCACGCTTGGCGTGCAGCGCGGCTTTCCCAAGCTCGGCGATGAAGCCTTCCCCGGCCATCAGAACTTCAACAATACGCTCGTCAAATTCATGGCCGAAGGCGGCAAGGTCTATGCATGCCGCTTCGCCCTGCAGGCGCTCTACGGCCACGGCGAGCCGTCGCTGATCGAAGGTATCACGCCGATCAATCCGCTCGATGTGCTCGATCTCGTCCTGATCCACCACAAGGCGAAAGCGTTCCAGCTCCACACCTGGACTGTCTGAGGAAGGACACGGAGATGGCGCAAGGCAATCAGGTCCGCGTCGCTGCGGTGCAGATCGCGCCCGATCTCGAGCGGCCCGGCGGAACGCTGGAGCGTGTGCTCAATGCCATCGCCGAGGCGGCCGGCAAGGGCGCCAGGCTCGTTGTCTTTCCCGAGACGTTCGTGCCCTGGTATCCCTATTTCTCCTTCGTGCACCCGCCGGTCCTGACCGGCGGGGAGCATGTCCGTCTTTACGAGAATGCCGTCGTCGTACCGGGCCCGGTGACGGAGGCAGTGGGCATGACGGCGCGCCGTCACGGCGTCGTCGTCGTGCTCGGCGTCAACGAGCGTGACCATGGCTCGCTTTACAACACCCAGCTCGTCTTCGACGCCACCGGCGATCTGCTGCTCAAGCGCCGCAAGATCACGCCGACCTTTCACGAGCGCATGATCTGGGGGCAGGGCGATGGCGCAGGCCTCAAGGTGGTCGGCACGGCGGTCGGCCGCATCGGCGCGCTCGCCTGCTGGGAGCATTACAATCCGCTCGCCCGCTACGCACTGATGGCGCAGCACGAGGAAATCCATATCGCGCAATTTCCGGGCTCTCTCGTCGGGCCGATCTTTGCGGAACAGATCGAAGTCACCATCCGCCATCATGCGCTTGAAAGCGGCTGCTTCGTCGTCAACGCCACCGGCTGGCTCAGCGAAGAGCAGATCGCCAAAATCTCGCCGGAGGAGTCTTTACGCAAGGCGCTGCGCGGCGGCTGCATGACGGCGATCGTCTCGCCGGAAGGCCGCCACATCGTGCCGCCGCTCACCGAGGGCGAAGGCATTCTCGTCGCCGATCTCGACATGGGCCTTATCGTCAAGCGCAAGCGGATGATGGATTCCGTCGGTCATTACGCCCGGCCCGAACTGCTCAGCCTCGTGCTCGACAACCGCCCCGCTGAAGCGATGCGCACCGCAGGCTCTTTCCCCGCCACATCTCTCGACAGGAACAGGAACGATGGGACAGACGATTCCGAAAGCCAGGCTGGCACCCATGCCGACGGAACGGCTGATCAACGAATTGCAGTCCTTCGGAGTGCGGCTGGTTGATCCCAGGGCCGGGGCCGAGAGCCGCCGCGGCGGTGCGGGACCGTCCGACCACAAGGCCATGACCATCGACGGCATGACGGTGATGGTGCCGGTGCATACGGCGCCGGCGTTTGAGAGCCCCTATCTCGTCGAAATGCCCGATGCCTATGGCCGCAGCCGCATCAGCCGCGATGGCCTCACGCTCGGCGAAGTGAATTTCCCGTCGCGTCCGCGCTTCTATGACCTCAGCACGGCGGACAGCATTCCCTATTCCAAGATCGCCGTCTTGCATGGCCGCGACGTGCTCGCCACCACTGTATTGCAGACCTGCATCCGCTATCGCAGCCGCACCAAGACGTGTCAGTTCTGCGCCATCGGCCAGTCGCTGGCGGCGGGCCGCACCGTGGAGCGCAAGACGCCGGCCCAGCTGGCCGAAGTCGCCAGGGCCGCCGTCGAACTCGACGGTATCAGGCATATGGTGATGACGACGGGCACGCCGCCGACGAAGGACCGCGGCGCCGCCATCCTGGCTGAAAGCGCCAGCGCGGTGAAAGCCGCAGTGGACCTGCCGATCCAGGGTCAGTGCGAGCCGCCCGATGACGATATCTGGTTCACGCGCATGCATGACGCCGGCATCGATTCGCTCGGCATGCACCTTGAAATCGTCACGCCGGAGCTGCGCCGCAAGCTCATGCCCGGCAAGGCGGAAGTGCCGCTGGAGCGTTACTTCTCGGCCTTCGAGGCGGCGGTGCCCGTCTTCGGCCACGGCCAGGTCTCGACCTATATCCTCGCCGGTCTCGGCGATACGCGCGAGGCGCTGCTCGGCATCAGCGCGCGGCTTATCGCCATCGGCGTCTATCCGTTCATCGTGCCCTTCGTGCCGATCTCCGGCACGCCGCTGGAAAGCCATGCGACGCCGTCGGCCGCCTTCATGCATTCGATCCTCGAGCCGCTCAGCGGCATGCTGCTGGCCGGCGGCTTGAAGTCCGCCGACGTCAAGGCCGGCTGCGCCAAATGCGGCGCCTGTTCGTCCCTCTCCACCTATGAACGCGGAGGCGCCTGCGCATGATCTTCGAGCCATTCTCGCCGTTCCTGCCGAGCGAATACCGCGTCAAGTTCGCGACGGAGGCCTGGGAGCATGCCGGCGCGGCAGCCCTGCGCCGCGCCGTGTTCTGCGACGAGCAGAAGATCTTTGACGGCGATGACGCCGACGATATTGACGCTGTGGCCATTCCCATCGTCGCCATCTCTGTCTGGGGCGTCGCCGCCGAAAGCGTCGTCGGCACCGTGCGCATCCACGAGGCGGAGCCGGGCGTATGGTGGGGATCGCGGCTGGCGGTGACGCGCGAGCACCGCCGCGTCGGCGCGCTCGGGGCGTCGCTGATCAAGATTGCTGTCTCGTCGGCCCATGCGCGCGGCTGCAATAAGTTTCTCGCCCATGTGCAGAGCCAGAATGTCCTGCTGTTCCAGAACATGCATTGGGATGTGCTCGAACAGCTCGAGATCTTCGGCAGACCGCATTTCCGCATGCAGGCCGATCTCGCGCACTATCCGCCCTTCGCAACGCCGGAGGTCGGCCTCATGGCGCTGCCTACGCGTAGGGCGGCATGATGACTGAGCCGCTCGATATCGCTGCCCTCGCCGCGACCCTGCGCGCAAGCTCCGGGCTTGCCGCCAAGGCCGACATCGGTGCGGTGTCGGAGAGGCTCGGTCTCGCGGCGCCCACGGTGGTTCCGATCGGCGATGATTGCGCCGCCATTCCCGATGGCGACGGCTATCTGCTGTTTGCCATCGAAGGCTTCATGAATGAATTCGTCGCCACCGATCCGTGGTTCGCCGGCTGGTGCGGCGTCATGGTCAATCTCTCCGACATCGCCGCCATGGGCGGGCGTCCGCTTGCTGTCGTCGATGCGCTGTGGGCCGACGGCGCGGAGAAGGCGAAGCCGGTGCTCGACGGCCTGCGCGCCGCGGCGGAGGCCTACGGCGTTCCCATCGTCGGCGGCCACAGCAATTTGCGCACCGACCGCGGCCAATTGTCCGTCGCGATCCTCGGCCGCGCCAGGAGGCTGCTGACCAGCTTCGACGCCCGGCCGGGCGAACGCCTCATCGCGGCGATCGATCTGCGCGGCCGCTACCGCGAGCCGTTCTCCAATTGGGAAGCCGCGACCGACGCGCCGCCCGCGCGTCTGCGCGGCGATCTTGAATTGCTGCCGGCCATCGCCGAGGCCGGCCTGTGCAAGGCCGCCAAGGACATCAGCCAGGGCGGCATCGTCGGCACCGCTGCCATGCTGGCCGAATGTTCCGGCGTCGGCATCGACATCGAACCGGGCCTCGTTCCCGGGCCCGACCATGTGCCGATGCAGCGCTGGCTCACATCCTTCCCAAGCTTCGGCCATCTTCTTTCCGTCGCGCCGGCGCATGTGGACGAGGTGCTGCGCCGCTTTACCGGGAGAGGCATAGCGGCGGCGGACATCGGCGCGATCGTGCCTGGTCATCGCGTCAGAATAGGCACCCACGGCGTTCATGAAACCATCTGGGATTTCAGCGCCCGTCCGCTTCTCGGCTGCGTCCAGCGGGAGGATGCCGCGTGAGCACAGGGCGTCGCCGTATCGCCATGCTGGCCCATTCGACCAATCCGCGCGGCGGTGTGGTCCACGCGTTGATGGTTGCCGAGACGCTGACGGCGCTTGGCGAGGAGGTGGTCGTGCATGCGCCGGACGAGACCGCTCGCGGCTTCTTCCGCCCGACGCAATGCAAGGCCGTTTCGGTTCCCGCTTCCCCGGTTCACGGCGATACCCATGCCCTGGTCGAACGTCGTATCGCCGATTACCTCGCCTACTTCGACAATGCCCGCCATCGCCGTCTCGACATCTGGCATGCCCAGGACGGTATCTCCGGCAATGCGCTCGCCATCTTGAAGCAACGCGGCCTGATCGACGGCTATGCGATGACCGTGCATCACATCGACCGGTTCGAGGATGACCGTCTCAACCTGCTGCAGGCCCGCGCCATGCGCGAGGCCGATTGTCTCCTTGTCGTTAGTCAGCGATGGCGCGATGTCTTGCGTAGCCAGTTCGACCGTGAGCCCGTGATCGTCGGTAACGGCGTCGATCGCCAGCGCTTCCGGCCGGTCACAGATGGACGCGAGACTGTGCTGCGCGCACAGCTCGGGCTTGGCGCCGGCCCTGTCGTGCTCGCGATCGGCGGCATCGAGCGGCGCAAGAACACGGTCCGCATGCTGCAGGGCTTCGCGCAGCTGCGCAAGGTCCATCCCACCGCGCAACTTGTCGTCGCCGGTGGCATTTCCCTGCTCGATCACAGCCGCTATCAGATCGCCTTCAACGGTGCGCTGGCCGAAACCGGCCTGCCGCCCAATGCCGTCATTCTGCCAGGCGTCATCGCGGATGACGAAATGCCGGCGCTCTATCGTGTCGCCGATGTCCTCGTCTTCGCCTCGATCGAGGAAGGTTTCGGCCTCGTCGTCGTCGAGGCCATGGCGAGCGGGACGCCGGTGGTGGTCTCGAAGATCGCGCCGTTCACCGATTATCTCGGTGAATACGAGGCCGTCTGGTGCGACCCGGAACGCAGCGGCTCGATCGCCGATGCCATGGTGATGGCGCTGACCAGGCCGCTGCGCGGCCGCCTGATCGCGCGAGGCTTCAATGTGGCCCTTCGCCATGACTGGATCGATACGGCGAAGGCGCATCTGCCCGTCTATGAAAGCCTGAAGATGGTGCACCATGCCTGAGATGCGTTTTCATGTCCGCTGGCCCGATGGCGCCGTCGAAAGCTGCTATTCGCCGTCCCTCGTGGTGAAGGAACATCTGACACCAGGCGAAACCTATCCGCTCGACGATTTCCTGTTGCGCACACGCACTGCTTTGCTGATCGCCAGCGACCGGGTCGAGCAGAAATACGGCATGCCGTGTTCGCTGGCGCTCGGCCAGCTCAGACGCATCGAAGAGCGCGGCAAGGGCTTTGCCGGGCTCGAAAAAGCGAACGTCAAGATCGAATCTTTTGAAGAATAGAAGCATTTTCAAGCGAAGCGGATGCCGGTTCGCGTGAAGAAAATGCGCTCATTTCAAGCTCCCGGAGATGTGCGATGCCATCGCTTTCTGACAAACACTTTCCCGTCGTCGTCATCGGCGGCGGCCAGGCGGGCCTTTCGATCAGCTCCTATCTCTCGAAACAGGGGATCGATCATGTGGTGCTGGAAAAGAACCGCATCGCCCATTCCTGGCGCACGCAGCGCTGGGACACGTTCTGCCTGGTGACGCCGAACTGGCAATGCCAGCTTCCGGATTTTCCCTATGCCGGCAGCGAGCCGAACGGCTTCATGGGACGCGACGAGATCGTCGCTTACATCGAGGCCTTCGCCAGAAAGATTGACGCGCCAGTTCATGAAGGCGTGGCGGTGAAAAGAGTTAGCCGGTCCGGTGACCTGTTTGCGCTGGAGACATCGGAAGGACCGATCACGGCGGATGCGGTGGTTCTCGCCGTCAGCGGCTATCATGTGCCTAATATTCCCCGCGTGGCCGAACGCATCGATGACGGCGTCGTCCAGATCCACACCTCGTCCTACCGCAACTCTGCGCAATTGCCGGAAGGTGCGGTGCTGGTCGTCGGCTCCGGCCAGTCCGGCTGCCAGGTCGCCGAGGATCTGCATCTGTCAGGCCGCAAGACCCATCTTGTCGTCGGCTCGGCGCCGCGCTGTCCGCGCGTCTATCGCGGCCGCGATGCGGTCGACTGGCTGGCCGATCTCGGCCAGTACGATCTGCCGGTCGAGGAACATTCGCTGAAGGAGAAAGTGCGCAGGAACGCCAATCACTACCTGACCGGGCGTGATGGCGGCCGCGACATCGATCTGCGCCGCTTCGCACTGGAGGGCATGCAGCTCCACGGCCGTCTCCTTGATGTTGCCGACGGCCAGCTCGTCTTCAAGGATGACCTCACAGATAATCTCGATGCAGCCGACCGCGTCTACAACGGCATCTGCGGTCTCATCGACAAGCACATCACCGACAAGGGCATCGCGGCGCCCGAGGGCGAGCACTATTCACCGCTCTGGACGCCGGGCGAGACAGCGTCGCAGCTCGATCTCCAGGCGGCTGGCATCACCAGCATCGTCTGGGCCACGGGCTTCCGCTCGGACTGGTCCTGGGTCGATCTGCCGATCTTCGATGGCAGCGGTTATCCGACCCACAAGCGCGGCGTCACGACCATGGATGACGTCTATGTGCTCGGCCTGCCATGGCTCTACACCTGGGGCTCGGGCCGCTTCGTCGGTGTCGCGCGAGATGCCGCTTATCTGATCGATCGTATCGTCGAGCGTATGGCAGCGCGTCAGCCGGAGCGCATCTCCGAAGAAGCGCATTGATTACCTGAGTCAGGTCTGTATTCCCGCTCACCCGCTGCGCGGGTGTCGGGAATGACAGGCCGCAGTGTCATTCCCGACGCGCCGGAAATCCAGACGATGCAGTTGCCTCGCCCAAGCGTGTATCAATTCGGCTTCGCCCCCATCAGGCCGCCCGGCCGCACAATGAGGATGACGGCCATCAGCACATAGAGCAGCAGCATCGTGCTCTCCGGCATCAGCATGATGCCGAAGGCCTGGGTCTGGCCGACGATGAAGGCGCCGAGCAGGCTGCCGGGCAGGCTGCCCAGGCCGCCGATCACGACGACGGCGAAAGCATCGATGATGATGGATGAGCCCATGGTCGGCGAGATGCTGACCATGGGCGCGGCCAGAAAGCCGGCAAGGCCCGCCAGTGCCGTGCCGAAGCCGAAGGTCAGCGTGAAGATGCGCGGGACGGGGATGCCGAGCGCGCCGAGCATTTCCCGGTCCATGGCGGCGGCACGAATGAGCAGGCCGTAACGCGTCTTTTCAACCACGGCCCAGACGGCGATGGCGACAAGCACGCCGGCGACGATCAGGCTGATGTTGTAGAGCGGCACCGAAGAGCCGGCGATGGCGAAGGCGCCGTCGAAGCCGCGCGGCGGCGGCACCGCGGTGAGTTCCGCGCCCCAGATGATCTTCGCCAGCTCCTCCATCACGGCCAGCACGCCGAAGGTGACGAGCGCCACCACCAGCATGCCGCCGCGATAGACCCGGCGCAGAATCACCGCCTCCAGCAGTGCACCGAGCAGGCCGACGATGACGCTGCCGATGATCGCGACGGCGAGGAACATCCAGATGTTGAGCTGGCCGAAGCGTGACATCGTCACCAGCAGGTAGGCGCCGAGCATGTAGAAGGCGCCGTGGCTGATGTTGATGATCTTCGACACGCCGAAAATCAGCGACAGGCCGGCGGCCAGCAGAAACAGGAACATCGAGCTCATCAAGCCACTCAGGAATTGCAGGAAGTAGCTCTCCATCAAGGTCCTCGTTTCTGCTGGTCTTAAATTGCCTGATGTTTCTTGGTGTTCTTTGAATACCAACAAGAGCGCTCCTCAGGATGAGGGCTTCTGATAGTTTGTCGCCGCCTGTCACTTACTACTGCCGCGATTTCTTCACCTCATCCTCGGTCGGCAGATAGCCTTCCGTCTGCAGCTTCACGATGTCCTGCAGCACGCCGATCTTCAGCTTGTCGTCCCATGCGGCCTTGCCGGTCCACAGCGGTGCCGTGCCCTGGTGATCGAAGGCGCGGATGCGGACTGGCCCGACCATGGAGTTGAACTCCATGCCCTCGAGCGCGTCGATGACCTTTTCCGTATCGGTCGTTTTGGCCTTCTCGATGCCGGCCTTCAGCGCCTGCAGGTTGAGCAGGACGAGATAGGCGGCGGTGAACGGCGCCTTGTCATAGGTCTTGCGGAAGTTTTCGACGAAGGCCTTGTTCTCGTCGCCTTCGACCGCGTACCACGGCAGCCCGCCCATCACCGCGCCGGTCGGGATCGAGCCTTGCGGCAGGGCCTGCAATTCGTCGGAGCCGCCCCAGTAGGAGCTCACCATCGGAAAGCGCTTGCCGAGTTCGAACGAGGCCGACTGCTGCCAGAACGGCAGGCCGAAGCCCCAGCTGTAGAAAACCACATCCGGCTTGGCGTCGATCATGGCGCTGATGAAAGGCGCATAGGCAGCTTCGTTCAGCTTCGGCCAGCTCTCGCCGATGAACTCGGTCTTCGGGCTGTCCTTCTTCATCTTGTCTTTGAAATTGTCGACCACCGTGCGTCCGAACGCGAAATCCTGGGCGATCAGATAATATTTATTGCCGGCGGCGCCGAGTTTCTGCTTGGCATAGTCCGCCGCAGCATAGCCCTGCGTCCGTGCGGTGATGTTGGGAACGCGGAAGATATAACGTCCGCCGGACTTGGTGGTGAAGTCGTCATTGCCGCAGGCGCTGAACAGGATCTTCTTTGCCTGCTTGGCTACATTGCCGACGGCGACGCATTCACCGCTGTTGATGCTGTGAATCAGAAAATCGACATTCTCGGTCAGCGCCAGATCGCGCGCATGGCGCACCGCCTCGTTCACGGTGGTCTTGCTGTCGCGCACGATCAGTTGCAGCGGCCGTCCGAGCAGGCCGCCGGCGGCGTTGACCTGCTTGACGAAGGTCTCGGCCGAGCGCGTCGTCTCCTGGCCGTAGAAGCCGAGCGGCCCGGACTGTTCGGCGATCATACCGAGAACGATCGGCTTGCCTGATGGCGCCTGCGCCAAGGCTGGGCCTGACAGCGTTGCTGCGAGCAGGGCTCCCAAACCGATTGAGTTGTTCGTCTTCATTGTTTCCACCCCTCTCTTTCGCCGGCTTCGCGGCGGTTAGAATGCAATATAGCGCGTCCAGGCATCCGGATTGGCGTCGAGTTCCGCCAGGGTGCCGGAATGGCGAATATATCCGCTTTCCAGGATATAGGCGCGGTCGGCGAGCTTGCGCGCGAACGACAGGTTCTGTTCCGAGATGATCATAGACAGCCCCTCGCGCCGCAGGACGCCAAGCTGGTTTGCCATCTGTTCGACGATGACCGGCGCGAGGCCTTCGCCCGGCTCGTCGAGCAGCACGAGATCGGGATTGCCCAGCAGAGTGCGCGCCACCGCCACCATCTGCTGCTGGCCGCCGGACAGGTTGCCGGCCTTGCGGCCCTGCAGGTTGCGAAGATCGGGAAACAGTTGAAACACCCGCTCGAAATTCCAGCCCGTGCGGCCGTCGGCGCCGGGCTTGGCGCCAAGCTGCAGGTTTTCCGCCACGGTGAGATGGGCGAACATGCGGCGGTCTTCCGGCACGAGGCCGATGCCAAGCCTGGCGATCTCGTAGGACTGTTTGCCGGCGATGTCTGTGCCGTTGAGCCTGATGCTGCCGCCGCGCAGGGACACGAGACCCATCAGCGCCTTCATCAACGTGGTCTTGCCGGCGCCGTTGCGGCCCAGCAGCAGGATCACCTCGCCCGCGCTCATGCGCAGCGCGATGTCGTGCAGCACCTGGCTCGCCCCATAGGCCGCGTTCAGTCCGGCGACATCGAGAAGATCGCTCATGCGACCCTCCCGTGTTCGCTGCCCAGATAGATGTCTCGCACCTTCGGATTGTTCGAAATCTCGCCCGGCGTGCCCTCGGCGAGGATCTGGCCCTGATGCAGCACGGTGATCTGGTCGGCGATGGAGAACACCGCATCCATGTCATGTTCGCAGAACAGCAGGCTGAGCTGCTTGCGGGTGCAGAGATCCTTGATCAGCGCCACAAGCTCGCGGCGCGTGTTCAACTCGACGCCGGCTGTCGGCTCGTCGAGCAGCAGCAGTTGCGGCTCGAGGGCCATCACCATGGCAAGCTCAAGGCGCTTCTGGTCCCCATAGGACAACAGCCCGGCCTGCCGTTCGGCCAGAGCCCGGATGCCGACCATGTCGAGCAGAGTGTAGGCCTCATCGCGGAGTACACTCGCCGCGTTACGCAGCAGCCAGTGCGAGCGGCGGCGATGCGCATAAAGCGCTGTCTGCACATTCTGGATGACGCTCAGCTTGACGAAGACGCTGGTGATCTGGAATGTGCGCGCCATGCCGCGCTTGCAGATTTCGTTCGGCGAGACCTTCAGGATCGACGTGCCCTTGTAGAGAACGTCGCCTTCGTCGGGCGCCAGCCGCCCGGACAACAGATTGAACAAGGTGGTTTTGCCGGCGCCGTTGGGCCCGATCAGCGCCCGTCGCTCGCCTGTTGCAAGCGACAAGGATACCCCGTTCACCGCGACAAAGCCGCCGAACTGTTTTTTCACCTTGCGCACATCGAGCATGATGGTGGATGGCATCGTCATTCCGTGCGTCCCGCTGTGCGGGCGCGGATCCACGCGCCGATATCCTGGCCCATGCCGACAATGCCGCGCGGCAGGTACACGCCGACCAGGATCGCCAGCAGGCCCACGGCGATCAGCGAATGTTCGGTGAAGCGGCCGACCTGGCTGTCGACGACTTCGAGCGTGATGACGCCGAAGATCGGCCCCCAGAAACTGTGCACACCGCCTATCGTATTGGCGAGGAACGGGCGCGCCGAGGCCGTCCAGTCGGCAAGCTGCGGCGAGATCGTGCCGCTGAAGAAGGCGTAGAGAGTCCCGGCAACACCGGCGAAGGTGCCGGCGATGACGAAGGCCGCGAGCTGGTAGCGCCGGATCGGAATTCCGATGAATTCGGCGCGTTGCGGATTGTCGCGGATCGCCTGCAGGGTGATGCCGAAGGGTGACGCCTTGATGCGCGCCAGAAGCCATAAGCAGAGAACGACCACGGCCAGTGCGAACAGAAAGTAGTTCCGCGGATCCGAAAGAACGCCCGCCGCGTCGATGCCGGTGATGCCGTCATCGCCGCGCGTCACCGCATACCATTTGTAGATGACCGCGAAGACGAGCTGGCTGAACGCCAGCGTCAGCATCAGGAATGTCGAATGCTCGCCGCGATTGCCACGGATGATGAAGAAGCCGAAGATCAGCGCTCCGAATGTCGCCACGATCGGGCCGGCGATCATCGCCGTCTCCATGCTCCACGACAGGCGCACCAGCAGCAGGCCCGAGGCATAGGCGCCAAGCGCGTAATAGGCCGAGTGGCCGAATGACAGCATGCCGCCATAGCCCATCAGCAGGTTGAGGCTGCAGGCGTAGAGCACGGCGATGAGCAGTTCGGAGCCGAGAAAGATCCAGCGGATCGGCAGGACGAAGCTGCCGGCTGCCAGGCAGGCGACAAGAACACCGATGGCCATCGGAAGCGCCATCGAGCGTTGCAAGGTTTGCGATTGCGGCAATGCGGTCTCCAGCCTGGAGATTGAGTCAGGCAATGGCCGCTTGCGGTCCGGCCGGGCTTGGCCGTGTGCGGTGTCGATATGAGAGCATGCATTCCTCCGCTTCATTAATTTTCTTGTGATGGCTGCGGCATCTCCAGCTAGGCCGGAAGCGCCACCGCAATCAATGATCTAACCATCTACAAGGCCGCGACGCGCGCGTCGAGACGCGACTTGCCACATTGCTGGCGTGCCGCGGGATTCTTCACGCGATACAGTTCCCTCTGCGCCTTGTGGTGCGGCATTTGCTGCTTATGTCCCCAAGGCTGTCTGGTTTCTTATCATCCGTCTGCGGCAGATAATCCTTTTGCGAGAATCCTCGGCCTGCAGGGTTGCGCTGATCGGTCGTAACCAGCCATAAAAGACCGAACCTATTGAATTTGATTGTTGATCGCGCGAAAGCCGCGAAAAGGAGCTGTTTCGCCATATGCCCCATGATACGCCGCTGATCGCCACCATCGTCTCCGGTATCGGCCTTGCTTTCGTGTTCGGAGCGATCGCCAACCGGTTTCGCATTCCTCCTCTGGTCGGCTATCTCGTCGCGGGCGTACTTGTCGGGCCGTATACTCCCGGGTTCGTGGCGGACCAGACGCTGGCGCCGGAACTGGCCGAAATGGGCGTCATTCTGCTGATGTTCGGCGTCGGCTTGCATTTTTCGCTGAAGGACCTGATGTCGGTGCGCGCCATCGCCGTGCCGGGCGCGGTCGTGCAGATCGCCGTCGCCACCGCCATGGGTGCCGGCCTTGCCTGGTTCATGGGCTGGTCGATCGGCGCGCAATTGGTCTTCGGCCTGGCTCTGTCGGTGGCGAGCACCGTGGTCCTGTTGCGCGCATTGCAGGACCGCAGGCTGGTGCAGAGCGAGCGTGGCCGCATCGCCGTTGGTTGGCTGATCGTCGAAGACCTCGCCATGGTGCTTGCACTCGTGCTGCTGCCGGCCCTGGCGGGTGTGCTCGGCACCAGCAATGCCGTTGCCAGTGATCCTCTCGCCGCGCGCTTCGGTCTCGGGCTCTGGGGCGTGCTCGGCCTGACGCTTCTCAAGATCGCGGCCTTCATCGCCTTCATGCTCATCGTCGGGCGCCGGGTGATCCCCTGGATATTGCATTACATCGCCCATACGGGTTCGCGCGAACTGTTCCGCCTCGCCGTTCTGGCGATCGCGCTCGGCGTTGCCTTCGGCGCGGCGAAACTGTTCGGCGTGTCGCTGGCGCTCGGCGCGTTTTTCGCCGGCATGATCCTCAGTGAATCCGAACTCAGCCATCGTGCCGCGGAAGAAACCCTGCCGCTGCGCGATGCCTTCGCGGTCCTGTTCTTCGTTTCGGTCGGCATGCTGTTCGATCCCTCGAGCCTGCTGCGCGATCCGCTGCCGGTGCTGGCGACCTTGTTCATCATCGTCATCGGCAAGTCGGCGGCGGCCTTTCTCATTGTCAAGGCCTTCGGCCATCCGGTCGGCACGGCGCTGACGATTTCGGCGAGCCTGGCGCAGATCGGCGAATTCTCCTTCATTCTCGCCGAGCTCGGCGCCGGCTTGAATCTCCTGCCGAGCCAGGCGCGCGATCTCATCCTCGCCGGCGCCATCCTGTCGATCCTCTTCAATCCGCTGGCCTTCGCCGCGGTCGGCTGGCTGAAGTCGCAACTGGAACGCCGTGCCGGCGTGGCGCCCGATCAGAAGCCGGCGCCCAAGCCGAAAGAGGAGGAAGCGGAAAAGCCCCTCGTTCCCACCAGCCTCACCGGCCATACCATTCTCATTGGTTACGGCAGGGTCGGCAGTCTGGTCGGTCAGGCTTTGAAGGACAGCAATGCATCTTTTCTCGTGATCGAAGATGCCGACAAGATCGTTGCCGTTCTGCGTGACGCGGGCATCGAGACCATCGTCGGCAATGCCGCCAGTCCCGAAATTCTGAAAGCGGCCAATCTGGCAGGTGCCCGCTGCCTGATCGTCGCCATTCCCAATGCGTTTGAAGCCGGGCAGGTGGTACAGCAGGCCAAGGCCGCCAACGCAACGCTGACGATTGTCGCCCGCGCGCATTCGGATGCGGAAGTGACGCATCTGACAGAGCTCGGCGCCGATATGGTGATCATGGGCGAGCGCGAGATCGCGCGCGGCATCATCGAAAAGGTCGTCACCGGCGAACGCAAGCCGGACACTGTGGTGGTTGCGGCAACGCCAGCCTAAAGACTGCTCAGGCCAGCGCTAGCAGGCCTTGCCGTAACACGTTGAGATCGCTCTTCGCGAACTGTCCCTCGACCTGCGCATGTTGATCCAGCCAGATCGGCAGCGCACGTGCCAGCAGTGCGCGACCTGCCGGTGTCAGCTTCATCAGACGGCTGCGGCGGTCTTCAGGGTCGGTCATGATCTCGACAAGCCCGCGACGCTCCAGCGGCTTGAGGGCAGCGGTCAATGTGGTGCGATCCATGGCGAGCAGCGCCGCCACCGAGCCCATGCCTGGCGGTTTCGGCCTGTTCAACGACATCATCAGGGAAAACTGCCCGTTCGTCAGCCCAAGCGGCCGAAACGCTTCGTCGAAGCGCCGCGCCAATGCGCGCGCCGCCCGCTGCGCCTGCAGACACAGGCAACGATCGCGCACCAGCAGCGTTGTCTCGAACGGAATTTCGACCGGTCGGGAGTCCGATTTTGCGGCAGACTTTGACATCGCGCCATAATGTTGATATCAACCTAATATGTCAAGAAGCCTGACTGCGGATCACACAGGAGGATGAAATGATGCAGCACAATGCAATCGTATCCCGGGACGAATGGCTCGCCGCGCGCAGGGCGCTCCTGCTCAGGGAAAAGGAAGCAACCCGACTGCGTGACAAGGTGAATGCCGAGCGTCTCGCTCTGCCATGGGTGAAAGTGGAGCAGGATTACGTCTTCGACACGCCGGCCGGGCCGAAGAAGCTGGCCGATCTGTTCGACGGGCGCAGCCAGTTGATCGTCTACCACTTCATGCTCGGCCCCGATTGGGAAGCCGGCTGTCCCGGATGTTCTTTTCTTTCAGATCATCTCGACGGCGCCTTGCCGCATCTCAACAATCACGATGTCACCCTGACGGCGGTGTCGCGTGCGCCGCTTGCCAAAATCGCGGCCTACAAGCGCCGCATGGGCTGGCGCTTTCCCTGGGTGTCGTCGAACGCCAGCAGCTTCAACTTCGACTACCATGTCTCCTTCACCAGGGATGATCTGGCGAAGGACAAAGTCTTCTACAACTTCACCGATATCGATGTTGCTTCGGCGCACGACGAGCTTCCCGGCCTCAGCGCCTTCATCAAGGATGAGGCCGGCAATGTCTTCCACACCTATTCGAGCTACGCGCGTGGTCCCGAAGAGCTCATCGGCACGCTCATGATTCTCGATCGTGCGCCGAGGGGACGCAACGAGACCACCGTCATGGATTGGGTCCGCCGCCATGACGAATATGCCGATCGCGCCGAGGCGTCATCCTGCTGCGCTTGAGGGATCACCAGTGCATTTTCAGGCGAAGTGGACGCCGGTTCGCGTGAAGAAAATGCACTCTTTCAATAAACGATAGCCGGTTATCAGGATATCGTCACACTTGTGGATGATAACTGACAGGTTCTGTCATCTGGCACACTCTACACTTAACTGCTTTCAAACGGAGGAACCACTATGCCCAATTCGAACAGCAAGTTCGTGTGGTACGAACTGATGACGACCGACATGCCGGCAGCCGAAGCTTTCTACAAGAAGGTCGTCGGCTGGAGCGGCAAGGACGCCGGCGTCGCCGGCATGTCCTATACGATCCTGTCGGCGGGCGATGCCATGGTCGCCGGCCTGATGACCTTGCCGGAAGACGTTCGTCAGATGGGTGGCCGCCCCGGCTGGATCGGATATGTCCATGCCGATGACGTCGACGCCAAGGCGGCGGAATTTGCCGCAAACGGCGGCAAGGTGCATCGCCCAGGCACCGACATTCCGCACATCGGCCGGTTCGCCGTCGTCGCCGATCTGCAAGGCGCGGTCATCTGTCTGTTCAAGCCGATGCCGGGGCCCGATGGCGCGCCGCCGCCGGTGCCGATGGGCACGCCGGGGCATGTCGGCTGGCATGAACTCTATGCTGCCGATATGGAGCCGGCCTTTGCCTTCTACGCCAAAGTGTTCGGATGGACCAAGGCTGAAGCCATCGATATGGGCGAGATGGGCGTCTATCAATTGTTTGCCAACGCCGGCGAGGCGATCGGCGGCATGATGACCAAGCCGTCGAACGTGCCGGCTCCCACCTGGCTCTATTATTTCAATGTTCCGGGCGTTGAGCCGGCGGCCGAGCGCGTCAAAGCCGCGGGCGGCAAGGTTCTGCACGGCCCCATGGAAGTGCCCGGCGGCACCTGGGTCGTCCAGTGCCTGGACCCGCAGGGCGGCGTGTTTGCCCTGTCGGGTCCGAAGGGCTGAGGATTCTGTGGTGCGAACGATAAATGGCTACGGCACAGAGCCGTAGCCAGCCAAGCGCGGGTAAGACGTCGCGGGGGGGTCGCAAGCCTGTCCCTTCAATGCGTCGAGAACACGTCCTGATACTGAACCACCGCCTTGCGGATGGCATCGAGCTCCGCCGAGGTCGGATTGCCCGGATCTTTCGCGGCCGGGTAACTGCCGAACTTCAGCAGGCAGGCCATCATCAGAAGCCGCGCCTTCGTCGCCGTCAGATTGGTCGCAGCGATCTGAAATTCATGTGGATCGGCGAAACCTTCCGGCGCGCTGCGTCCGACCTTGCACACTGGAATGCCGCTGAACGCCGCTTTCAGCATCAGCTTGTGGCGTGCCTGCGAGGGCAGTGAACCATATGGCACCAGCCCCTCGATGACGAAGCCGGTCAGGCGGCCCATCGAGAGCTTGTGGTCGATCGAAGCGATGAGATCGAGCTCAAGCGCCGGGTCGTCGCCGAATTCCAAGGTCGAATAGCTGCCATCCTTGACGATCGAGACAACGGGAACCGCATCGGCCAGCAGCTTGCCGGCGCCGTCCTTGACCTGCACCGATATGGTCTCGATGCCCGAAGCGCCTTTCTTGACGGCCTTGACCGTCTCCGGCAGCAGGCTCAGGCGCACGTCCGAGAGATGCGTATGCTTGAACACCGGCAGATAGGTCAGGGCGATACGGCCGGTGTGGCTCACATTGCCGATAATGCCGCCGTGGCCGCCGGTCGCCAGATAGCCGCCGGGCCGCGCATCGCCTTTCGCCACTTCGCGCGCAGCGAAGATCTGCTGCTCCTGGATGACGACGACACCGCATTTGTTGCGGCCCTCATTGTCGGCCCAGATGCCTGATTGAATGAAGGCGGCGCTGTCGACGATGTTCTTGGGGCCGTCGTTGCTGATCTGGCCCTGCGGCCGTTGCGCGGAGTTGCCGCAGATCGGCTTGGTCGTGTCGATGAGCAGGTTGAACCAGTAGGCGCTTTCCTCGACCTGCGGGCTGCCCTGGGTCCAGATGACGCCGTCATAGTCGGGGCTCGATACCAGCGCCTGCATGTCGTTGGTCACCTTGGCCAGCATGGGGCGCGGCGGCGCCGAGGCGAGGTGATAGGGCTTGTAGCCGAAATAGTTGTGGCCGCGTGTCTCCGGCGCGATGTCGCCGTCGCCCTTGTCTTTGCGCAGATGCGCCGGCAGGCCTTTGGTGAAGCCGCCCGGCGGCGCGCCGCGATAGAAATCCACGTCGGCAAGCGATGAGATCTGGTTCACCACGCCATCGACACCCATGGACAGGCGGTCGATTTCCTCGAAACTGCGCGATCCGTCGGGAAAGAAGCCCTGGCGCGCCTTCAGGCTGCCCGGTTCGGCGCATTCTTCCTCCCACGGCTTGCCGTCGACCTGCAACGCCATATAGGGAAGCGGATAGAGGCCATCCTCGGGCTTCAGCTCGATTTCATAGACCGGCTTGTCGCTGTCGCGCGTTCTGGTTTTGCTGAACACGCCCTCTGTGCTCATGTAGCCGTCGGGTGGACCATAGAGTTCCGCCGCATCGGATTCGAGCGGATGCGCCGAGAACTGTTCGACGTAGAGTTTGACGGGCGCCGCCAGCCGCTGGGCGCGCAGGGCGTCGAAGGCCATCGGCGAGCCGTCCGGATTGAGCCGCGGCGGCAGCCCGTGCTTCGCGCGCGCCTTATTGGAGGTCACCAGCGGCGGCGTGTTCTGGATGGTCGCTGTCGGGCCAGCCAAATGCGCGATCCGGGCTTTCTTCGTCATCCTTACGTCTCCATTCCTGCGGTTGATTCTTGCGAGATCGGGGTGTCTATGCGGCGGTCCGCGTCGGATGCACGATCGATTTGGCCATCATCATATGAATGCCCTTGGAGACGTTGACGGTCTGCGTCACGTGCAGGTCGCCGGCAAGGCTGCAGAGCATGTAGGCGTCTTCGCGCGAGAGATTGGCCTTCTCTCCCAGCAGCACGATCATGTCGCGCAGTGCCATCACCGCGCATTGATCGAGGTCCGGGTCCATCCCCATGGTGATGTAATGCGTCGGCGTTTCGGCGCGCGGATAGACGAAGTTGAGATCGTCGCGCACGGTAAGCGTGAACGTGCCCTGCATCGATGTCTCGATGGCGTTGACGTTCACCTCGCCGTCGCCCTGCACCCCATGGCCGTCGCCGCAGGTGAACAGCGCGCCGTCAGCGAAGATCGGCAGATACAGCGTCGTGCCCGCGACAAGCTCCTTGTTGTCGAGATTGCCGCCGAAGGCGCGCGGAACCACCGACGTCACCCGGCCCCAGGTCTTCGGCGGCGCAACCGACATGATACCGAAGAATGGCGCCAGCGGCAGGTCAAGGCCCCACGGCAGTTTGCCGACCTTGCGTTCGAGATCGAGCGGAATGAGGGTCGAGTACACCTCGTCGAAATCATAAGGCAGGGTGCCTGAGAGCGGGCGGATCGTGTTGAGCCCCCAGTTCGTCAGCAAGGTCACGTCTTCGATCTTCACTTCCAGCACCATGCCAGGCCTGGCGCCTTCGACATAGACCGGCCCGGTGAGGATGTGCGGACCCGGCGCCGGCTGCAGCTTCTCGTGGATTTCGCGCAGCGCCGCGGGGATGTTGAACTTATCCCCTGACGGCAGATACATCTTGTTGCCCGAGACCGTGTCGATGGTAACGCGATCGCCGCTGTTGATGCGCAGAACCGGCTCTGACGTCGCATCGAAGTAGCCCCATTGGCACGTTGCTACGCCCGCGTGGACCCGATGATCAGCCATGACATGCTCCGGAGAGAGGAGAGAGAACCGGCGGCGGGCCGGGCGCTTCGTGACGAGGACCGACGGCTTCACAGATACCCGTCGTGTATACAATCCATCTTGATGGTAGCAGCGGCGAAAAAATGCTGTCAAGCAACATGAATTGATAAATGTGCCTATCAATGTGGGATAATTTTATATGTGCATCGCAATAACACAGATTGCTTATTGCGCATGCGATAAGCCGAAAAAGACGCCAAGCAAACAAATTGGATTATTCTGACAGACCGCAGAGCACTGACGACGGTTGCCAGATCTGCATCTGGCACTTCCCTTGCAACGCTGCAGCATCGGCAACGCCCTCGCAACCGCGGCGGGCGAACGAAGAGGTGTCGCATGTCTCGCTCGCGTAACGCAGGTCTTCTCAAAGCGGCGGGCTTCAGTCTGACCGTCTTCTTCACCGCGCTGACTGGCGTGGCGCAGGCCGAGACCGTACTGCGCATTGCGATGACTGCGGCCGATATTCCTGATTGGCGTGGACAGCCTGACCAGGGTTTCGAAGGCAATCGTTTCGTCGGCAACACGCTCTACGATCCGCTCATCGAATTCGATCTGTCGAGCGCTGAAAAGGAAGTGACCCTGCGTCCGGGTCTGGCAACCGCCTGGAAGATCGACCCGAACGACAACAAGAAATGGATCTTCGATCTGCGCCAGGGCGTTAAGTTTCATGATGGGTGCGATTGGAACGCAGATTCAGCGCTATGGAATTTCGACCGACTGATCTCGGACAAGAATCCGGCCTTCACGCCTTACAACTTCGGCCGCACGCGCTCGCGCACCAACAACATTGATCGCATCGAGAAGATCAGCGACTACCAGATCGCCTTCTACACCAAGACGCCGGAATCGCTGTTTCAGTACAACATGCCGTTCCTCTTCATGTTGTCGAAATGCGCGGTCGAGAAGGCCGGCAACAATCTCGATGAATTTGCGAAGGCTCCCGCAGGCTCCGGACCTTATAAGTTCGCCAGCGTGGTGCCGCATGAGCGGATGGAGCTCGTGAAGAACCCGGACTACTGGGACAAGGCGCGCATTCCCAAGCACGACCGCGTCGTTCTGTTACCCATGCCGGAAGCAACGACGCGCGTGGCGGCGCTCCTGTCAGGGCAGGTCGACTTCATTGAAGCGCCGTCGCCCGATACCATTCCCGCCCTCAAGGCGGCGAAGATGCAGATCACGACGAACATCTATCCGCATACCTGGCCGTATCTTCTCAACGTCGCGCGCGGTCCGTTCAAGGACGTTCGCGTACGCCAGGCGGCCAACTGGGCAATGAACCGCCAGGAGATGGTCGATCTTCTGTCAGGCCTGGCGCAGCCGAGTTCGGGCATTTATGTGCCGCAGCAGAAATATTACGGCAAGCCGGCGGAATATGGTTTCGATCAGAAAAAGGCGACGGCGCTGCTGAAGGAAGCGAATTGCTATCCCTGCCAGATCAACATTGCCATCTCGACGTCGGGATCGGGCCAGATGCAGCCGCTGCCGATGAACGAACTGGTGAAGGAGCAACTCGAGGCGGTCGGCTTCAAGGTGAAGTTCGACACGCTAGACTGGAATGCTTTGCTCGACATCTTTTTCAAGGGCCAGGAGAAATTCCCTTACGATGGCATCAATTTCAGCAGCGGCGCCACCGACCCGCTGAACTTCCTGAAATCACAGATGACCCGGTTCAAAGCGCCCATCGGCGGCAACTGGGGCTGGTACAGCAATCCGGAGGTTGACGAGATGGCGGAGAAAGCGCTGATCAGCCCCGACCCTGCCGTCTGGGAACCGCTGGTGACGAAGATTCATGAGATCATCGTCAAGGATGCCCGCAATCTTTTCATCGTCAGCGATCTCAACCCGCGCGCCATGTCGCCGCGTGTCAAAGGCTTCGTCCAGGCGCAAAGCTGGTTCCAGGACATCGAGCCGATCGAGATATTGCCAAAATAGATGAAGCGGCCAGTTCCCTCATCCGACCTTGCGCAGCAAAGGTCGGATGAGGGTGGCACCTCCTTTGCAATGTCATTTCCATCCGCAGACGCGGTGAACAGATGGAAAGGGCATTGCATGTTCAGTGTGCGCCTTGCGACTATCTTGAAAGCTGCGGGCCTTGGCCTGGCTATCTTTTTCACCCTCACACATCTCGCGCAGGCGGAAACGGTGCTGCGCATAGCCATGACGGCGGCCGATATTCCAGATTGGCGCGGCCAACCCGATCAGGGCATGGAAGGCAGTCGCTTCGTCGGCAACTCGCTTTATGATCCGTTGATCGCCTGGGACCTGTCGACCAGCGACAAGGAAGTGACCTTGCGTCCCGCTCTGGCGACCGACTGGGCCATCGATCCGAATGACAACAAGCGATGGATATTCAATCTGCGCCAGGGCGTGAAGTTTCATGACGGCTGCGATTGGAACGCAGAGTCCGCCGTCTGGAATATCGACCGCCTGATCTCCGATAAGAACCCGGCCTTCACTCCCTATAATTTCGCCCGCATACGCTCGCGCACCAACAACATCGACCACGCTGAAAAGATCGATGACTACAAGATCGCGGTCTACACGAAGTCGCCGGAATCGCTGTTTTATTATAACTTCCCCTACCTCTTCATGCTGTCGAAATGCGCCGTCGAAAAGGCCGGTAACAATCTCGACGAATTCGCCAAGAAACCCGCTGGAACCGGACCTTACCTTTTCGCCGGCGTCGTGCCGCACGAACGTATGGAACTCGTCAGGAATCCCAATTATTGGGACAAAGCGCGCATTCCAAAACACGACAGGGTCGTGCTGCTGCCGATGCCCGAAGCGACGACCCGGGTGGCTGCGCTTCTGTCAGGGCAGGTGGACTTCATCGAAGCGCCATCCCCCGATACCATTCCCGCCCTCAAGGCGGCGAAGATGCAGATCGTGACCAACATCTATCCGCATACCTGGCCGTATATTCTCAACGTCGCGCGTGCTCCGTTCAAGGACATCCGCGTGCGCCAGGCAGCGAACTGGGCGATGAACCGCCAGGAGATGGTCGACCTTTTGTCTGGCCTCGCAACGCCGAGTTCCGGCATTTATGTGCCGCAGCAGAAATTATACGGCAAGCCGGCGGAATACGGCTTCGACCAGAAAAAGGCCACTGCGCTGCTGAAGGAAACCGGCTGCTACCCTTGCCAGATCAACATCGCGATTTCGACATCGGGATCTGGCCAGATGCAGCCGCTGCCGATGAACGAACTGGTGAAGGAGCAGCTTGAGGCCGTCGGCTTCAAGGTCAGGTTCGACACTCTCGACTGGAATGCCCTGCTCGATATCTATTTCAAGGGTCAGGAGAAATATTCATATGACGGCATCAACTTCAGCAGCGGCGCCAGCGACCCGCTGAACTTCCTGAAGGGCCAGATGACCAAGTACAAGACGCCGCTCGGCTCTAACTGGGGCTGGTATTCCAATCCGGAGGTTGACGCGATGGCGGAAAAAGCGCTCGCTAGCACCGATCCGGCCGTATGGGAGCCATTGGTGACCAAAATCCACGAGACCATCGTCAAGGAGGCGCGCAATCTTTTCATCGTCAGCGATCTGAATCCGCGCGCCATGTCGCCGAGAGTCAAGGGCTTCGTTCAGGCGCAGAGCTGGTTCCAGGACATCACGCCGATCGTAATGGCGCCGAATTGAGAGCCGCCAACCCTTGCGCAGCAAGGGCTGGATGAGGGCGAAGCGAAGTATTCATAAGGGAGACCATCATGGATAAGCCCGAACAGGAGTTGCAACAGCTCGCCGAGCGTCTCGCCAGGCACGGCCTGAAATTGCCGGAAGGCGATCTTGCGGGCCTGCTGCCGATGATCGCCGAACTTGAGGCGGGTTCGCAGGCGCTGCGCCGCGACCGGCCCTATGCGCTCGAGCCGCTCAGCACCTTCAGTCTCGCCCCGCGCAGGAAGGCTTGAGCCAGGAAAGTGTATCATGACCGACGAACTCTGCTTCCTGACCATCACCGAAGCCTCGCAACTTATAAAGTCCCGTAAGCTTTCGCCCGTCGAACTCACAGCGGCCTACCTCGACCGGATTGCGCGGCTTGGTCCGCAGCTCAACGCCTATCTTCTGCTGCTCGGCGACGAGGCCATGGCTTCTGCTCGCGCCGCCGAGGCCGAGATCATGCAAGGCCACTATCGCGGGCCGCAGCATGGCGTGCCGATCGCGCTCAAGGATATCTACAACACCAGGGGCATTCGCACGACCGCTCATTCGGCGCTTCTGCAGCATCATGTTCCCGATGAGGATGCGTTCACCGCCGCGCTGCTCGCCGAGGCCGGCGCCATTCTGCTCGGCAAGACCGCGACCTGGGAATTCGCCATCGGCGGCACCAGTTTCGACCTGCCCTGGCCGCCGGCGCGCAATCCGTGGAACACGGCGCATGATCCCGGCGGCTCGTCATCCGGCTCCGCTGCGGCGGTTGCCGCGGGCCTCGCCATGGCTGCCATGGGCACCGATACGGGCGGCTCGATTCGCGGGCCGGCTGCGCTCTGCGGCATCGCCGGCATCAAGCCGACCTATGGCCTGGTCAGCCGCCGCGGCATTCTTCCCCTCTCATTCAGTCTCGATCATGCCGGCCCCATGTGCTGGACGGCGGAGGATTGCGCCTTGATGATGGGCGTGCTGGCACGCCATGATCCGCTCGACCCTGCCAGCGCTGATGTGCAGCAACCCGATTTCGCCAGCGTCACCGGCTCGATCCGCGGCCTGCGCATCGGCTATGCGCGGGCCATGATCGAGGAGGCGGAGACCAGTGCCGATGTGGTGGCGGCGCTGGAACAGGCGCTCGCGACCTATCGCGATCTTGGCGCCGTCGTCAGCGAAGTCGAACTGGCGCCGTCGCTCGCCTATGCCGACGTTGCCAGTACGATCTCGCGATCGGAGGGCTATGCCATCCATGAACATGCGCTTATCAACGCGCCCGAGCTTTACGGCAAAAGCTTCCGGCAAAGAATCGTGCCGGGCGCGTTCGTGCGCGCCTGCGATTACGTCAATGCGATGCGCGACCGCACCATGCTTGTGCAGCAGCTGGCGCATGTCATGACGAGCGTCGATCTGGTGGTCACGCCTGCCTCGGTGACGCCTGCGCATGTTCTGGGGCAGGGCGCGCCGATATCGCGCACGAAACCCTCGTTTGCGCGGCCCTTCAATGTCACCGGTTCGCCGGCGCTATCGGTCTGCAGCGGCTTCAACGAGGCAGGCCTGCCGCTCTCCATGCAGATCGTCGGACGCCCGTTCGAGGATCATGTGGTGCTGCGCGCCGGCCGCGCCTTCGAGGCCGCGACGCAGTTCCGTAAGCAGCGCCCCAAACTCACTGCCGACGTATCGGCGGCAGCGGAATAGGTCCGCGTTAAGCCTTCTCCCGCAAAGCGGGAGAAGGTGGCCCTTGCGCAGCAAGGGTCGGATGAGGGCGGGGCCTCTTCGAAGCGATCCGAGTTTCGCGCTGCACCTCCGCCTGGCGCATGCGCTCGACCACGAAGACGCCGGCCTTGTAGATATGTTCGCGCGCCAGCGCCTCGGCGCGGACGGCCTGGCGATTGCGCAGCGCTTCCAGAATATAGATATGCTCTTCATGGGCTCTGGCGATACGCTTCAGATCGACGACACGATGAAGCGTCGCATGCACCAGCGGAATATGCCGCGACTTCCGCAAAAGCCAATGCAGGTGATCGTTCTGTGAAGCCTCGACGATGGGCGTATGAAATTGCACATTAGCCTGCGCCCAGCGCCGGCCGGCCTCTTCGCCCCAGCTGTCTTCGCCCCGTGCATCCCTGTCGAGCATGGCCTCGGTTTCGCGGATCACGCGCCCCATGCGTTCACGCTGGTCGTCGTCCAGCCCGTTCTCGACCGCCTGCCGCGCCGCCAGCCCTTCCAGCGCCGCGCGCGCCTCGTAGACGCCGAGGATGTCTTTTGCCGAATAGGAGCGCACCGCATATCCGGCATTGGGCGTGTATTCGAGCAGGCCTTCGGCTGCCAGCGCGGACAGCGCCGCGCGGATCGGCGTGCGTGAGACGCCGAACTCGGTGGCGAGGTCCACTTCGTTCATGCGGAACCCGCCGGGATAGCTGCCGCGCATAATGCCGTCGCGCAAGAGTTGCGAGACCGTCTGAACCCGTGTCGACATCAAACTCCCCGGTCATTTCGCACCAGGCGCAAGCGGCGCCTGGCAAAGAACGTCATCACATCTGCTGCTGCACACTTTATTCCACCTGCGTTTCGCATGTCGTTCTCCGGGCTTCGCCGGGTCCTAACGCGAATACGATGGTTTTTAAGGACTGCTTCAAGGACCATTCTGCCATTCGTCTGGGCGTTCTGCTTCCGCAAATGCAGACGCGCCGTGCCTGCGGGCAGTAACGTCGGCGCGTGTATACATTCGCGGGCCAGGCCGGAAAAGCGGATGAGGCGATGATCTGCCAGGACGCCTTATTTCCCAGCGGTTGCCCGCAAAACCGGCAACTCGACCATAACCAGTGCGAAAACGACGATTGTATTCGCCCCGTGCTTCGGGAAGCCCGGCTGGCACTCATGTTGCATTGCGATATACGTCCGGCGGCGCGTCGGGCCAGGCACCGGAGACCCAGCGGAGACCCCATGTGGTACTATGCTGCCCGTCGCGTTCTGATGAGTATTCCCATTGCGCTCGGCGTGAGCGTCATCTGCTACGCTCTGGTCCTGCTGGCGCCGGGCGATCCGATCCAGTCCCTGCTGCCGCCCGATGCCTCGCCCGAAGACATCGTCTATCTGAAGAAGCTCTACGGCTTCGATAAGCCGATCCCCATTCAATACCTGCTCTGGCTGCAGCGCGCCCTGTCGGGCGATCTCGGCATATCGCTGCAGACCAATCGTCCCGTGATCGTCGAGGTGTTCAGCGCCCTGTCGAATACATTCGTCATCTCGGTCGGCGCCGTGCTTCTGGCGTTCACCCTGGCTTTTATTCTCGGCACGCTCGCTGCCTATCATCTTGGCAAACCGACCGACCGGGCAGTGACGGCGGCCGCCGTCGTTGGCGTGAGCATCCCCAATTACTGGCTCGGCATCGTCCTCGTCATCATCTTCGCGGTGAAGCTCGGCGTTCTGCCGGCGACCGGCATGGGTTCGCAGGGGTCCGCGCACTTCAGCATCTTCGAATGGGCGCAGCTCAAATATGCCGTGCTGCCGATCCTGACCATGGCGCTGGTGCCGCTCGGCATCATCATGCGCACGACGCGGTCTGCTGTCGCCGAGGTTCTCAACAATGATTTCGTGCAGATGCTGCGCGCCAAGGGGCTGGGCCCGCTCGCCATTCTCAGGCATGCGGTGCGCAATGCGCTGCCGCAGGTTCTCACCGTGATGGGCCTGCAGCTCGGGTATCTCGTCGGCGGTTCGATCCTCGTCGAAACGATCTTCACCTGGCCCGGCACCGGCTTTCTGATGAGCAAGGCCATCCTGACGCGCGACGTGCCGCTGCTGCAGGGCTCGATCCTCGTTCTGGCGATGACTTTCGTCACCATCAATCTCGTCGTCGATCTCCTGCAAACCGCCGTCGACCCCCGCATAAAACGCGCCTAGCGCAACGCATCCAGCAAAAGGATCTCGTGATGACGGACGTCAACGCTCTCCTCGCCGATTTTGCCGAGAAGGAGGCGTCGCCACCGGTGCGAGGTTACTGGAGCAGCGTCGCCAACCGGTTGCGCTATGATTATGTGACCCTGTTCTTCCTCGCCGTCATTCTGCTGATCGTCCTCATCTCGGTGTTCGCGCCGCTGCTGGCGCCGTTCGACCCGACCAAATCGAGCATGGCCTACCGGATGAAACCGGTGGGGTTCCGCAATTTCGTGCTGGGCACCGACGAACTCGGACGCGACATGCTGTCCCGCCTGCTGTGGGGCGGCCGCACATCCCTGCTCATGGGCCTTGTCCCTGTTGCGCTTGCCACATTCATCGGCGGCATTCTGGGCGTCCTGGCGGGCTTTCTCGGTGGCTGGGTCAATACCGCGATCATGCGTACGATGGACATTTTCTACGCCTTTCCGTCGGTGCTCCTGGCGGTCGCGATCTCGGGCACGCTCGGCGGCGGCACCAAGAACGGCATGGTCGCCCTGACCCTGGTGTTCATTCCCTCGCTCTGCCGCGTCGCCGAATCCGCAACCACCCAGGTCCGCGGTCTCGACTTTGTGGAAGCTGCCCGCGCCAGCGGCGCATCCACCCTGTCGATCGTACAACATCACATTCTCGGTAATGTGCTGGGCCCGGTCTTCATCTTCGCTTCCAGCCTGATCTCCGTGTCGATCCTGCTCGGCTCCGGCCTGTCCTTCCTGGGTCTTGGCGTCGAACCGCCGACGCCCGACTGGGGCCTGATGCTATCGACCCTGCGCTCCGCCATCTATGTGCAGCCGCTCGTCTGCGCACTGCCGGGCGTCGCGATCTTCATCACATCTTTGTCCTTCAACCTGGTGAGCGACGGGCTGCGCCAGGCGATGGATGTCAAGGCTTGATTCGCGAGGCAACATGAACGCCACGGCACCGGCAAGCGCGGCAATCACCGAGCAAATCGACGAGCGCGATCGCGGCGGCAAACGTCAGCCGATGCTCATCGCCGACAAGCTGAAAAAATATTTCCCGATCCGCAGCGGCGTTCTGCAGCGCCAGGTCGGCGAGGTGAAGGCGGTGGACGAGGTCAGCTTTGCCGTGCTGAAGGGCGAAACCTTAGGGATCGTGGGCGAATCCGGCTGCGGAAAATCGACCCTGGCGCGTCTGCTGATGCATCTTATCCCCAAGGATTCGGGTGATCTGATCTTCGACGGCGATCCGGTCGGCGGCGTGCGCGGCATCACCTTGCGCGAGCTGCGCCGCAACATGCAGATGGTGTTTCAGGACAGCTATTCCTCGCTCAATCCGCGCCTGCCGGTGCAGGACTCGATCGCCTACGGCCCGCGCGTGCATGGCATGGATTACAAGGACGCCAGGAAACTCGCCGCCGATCTGCTCGACAAGGTCGGCCTGCGGGCCGCCATGTTCGGTGCGCGCTATCCGCACGAACTGTCGGGCGGCCAGAAGCAGAGAGTCAACATCGCCCGCGCCCTGGCGCTCAATCCGCGCATGCTCATTCTCGACGAGGCGGTGTCGGCGCTTGATAAATCGGTCGAAGCCCAGGTGCTCAACCTGCTGGCGCATCTGAAGCGCGAGTTCAACCTCACCTATCTGTTCATCTCCCACGACCTCAATGTCGTGCAATACATCTCCGACCGCGTGCTGGTGATGTATCTCGGCCAGGTCGTCGAGATCGGCCCGGTCGACGATATCTACAATGCGCCGCGCCATCCCTATTCGCGCGCCCTGCTCGAATCCCGCCTGTCGATGGATCCGGCCCAACGGGTGATCGAGCCGCCGATCTCGGGCGATCCGCCCAATCCGATCAATCCGCCGAGCGGCTGCCGCTTCCGCACGCGCTGCGCCTTCGCCGAGGACATCTGCGCCAGTTCGACACCGCTGCTGGGCGCCGTCTCGACCCAGAATCATTTCGTCGCCTGCCATATGGCATCTGCGGGTTCCGGCCATTCCAAAGCCGGGCTCGCGCATTGATGGAGCATGTCATGCCTCTCGACGCCGCCGTAATGGAACGACCCGTTAAGGCGACTGTAAAAGCGCAGCCTCTGGTGGATGTGCGCGACCTGTCGGTGAAGTTCGTCAGCCGCGAATCCACCAACAGTGCGGTCAACGGCGTGACGTTCGATCTCATGGCGGGCGAAGTGCTCTGCATCATCGGCGAATCAGGATCGGGCAAATCGGTCACCATGCGGGCGCTGATGAAGCTTCTGCCGCCCAATCGGACAAAGATTTCCGGCCACATGCGCGTGGGCGCGCATGATATTACAAAGATGAGCGAGAGCGACATGCGCGCCATCCGCGGTTCGCAGATCTCGATGATCTTTCAGGAGCCGATGACGGCCCTCGACCCGGTCTATACGATCGGTGACCAGATTGCCGAGACGGTGATGCGCCACGAGCATTGCTCGCGGGCCGAGGCCACGGCGCGTGCGCTCGAACTGCTGCAGCTCGTGCGCGTGCCCTCGCCGGAGCGCCGCCTCAAGGCCTATCCGCATGAACTTTCCGGCGGCCTGCGCCAGCGCGCCATGATCGCCGTCGCCTTGTCCTGCAAACCGGATTTGCTGCTCGCCGACGAACCGACAACGGCGCTCGATGCGACCGTGCAGATCCAGGTTCTGGTGCTGTTGCGCAAGCTGCAGCAGGAACTCGGCATGGCCATGATTTTCGTCACCCATGATCTCGGCGTCGCAGCCCAGATCGCCGACAAGGTCGCCGTCATGTATGCCGGCCGCATCGTCGAATATGGCCGCGTTTCCGATGTGCTGATGCATCCGCAGCATCCCTATACCTTGGGCATGCTTGCATCGACCGTGCACGGCAATATGCGCGGCCAGGAGATCGAGGCGATCCCCGGCAGTCCGCCCGATCTGCGCCGTCCGATCCAGGGCTGCAGCTTCACGCCGCGCTGCAAGTTTGCGGTGAAGGACTGTCTGCAGGCGTCGCCGCCAGTCGTTCAACTCGACAATGGGCAATATGCGGCCTGCATCCGCGCCGGCAAGGGCGCGATGCCGGCCGCTCCTCAGGCATGACGCACGAAGCGTCCTGCATCTAGCTCCACAGCAAGCAACAGGAAGAGGAGATTAGCCGATGCATAGTTTTACAATGCCGCAATGGGCCATCGATCGTGTCGTCGAGCGGCGCAACAAGCTCCACGTCTATGACGACCTCGTTCCAAGCCGCACCGCGCTGGTCGTCGTCGACCTGCAGAACGGCTTCATGGTGCCGGAGCACACGCCCAAGCCGGTCGCGACCGCCATCGGCACGGTGCCCAATGTCAACCGGCTGGCGCAGACCCTGCGTGAAACCGGCGGCAAGGTGGTCTGGATCAAGAACACCATCGACGAGAGCAATCTCGAAACCTGGTCGAACTGGTTCGCCATGGGCAAGCCGGAACAGAAGCAGCAGAGGATCGAGACATTCGAGGACGGCGCGCCGGGTCATGCCATCTATCCCGGCCTCGAAGTGAAGGACGAAGACACGATCGTGAAGAAATTCCGCTTCAGCGCGTTTCTTCCCGAATCCTCAAACCTCGCCGAGATCCTGAGGTCGGAGGGTTATGACACGGTGCTCATCGTCGGCACGGTGACCAACGTCTGCTGCGAATCCTCCGCCCGCGACGCCATGATGATGAATTTCCGCACCATCATGGTCAGCGATGGCAATTCCGCCCATACCGATCACGAGCACACGGCGACGCTCGGGTCCTTCTATGCGGTGTTCGGCGATGTGATGGACACCGATATGGTGTGCGGCCTGCTCAGGAAGAATGCCGCAGCCATGCCGATCGCGGCGGAATAAGCCGCTCCTCGCTCCATGCCATTGCGCCGGGCGGTCTTTCCGCCCGGCGCAATCGTTTTATTCTGCTGCTCAGATCTTATTCTGCTGCTCTTGGCGCCGGCAGATTATGTCCAGTCATCTCCGCGCCGGCGTTGCGGGACAATCTGTTGAAGAAGAACACGGACGTGACGCAGATCACGCCCACGGCCAGGAAGGCCGGCGCGAAATCGGTCGCCATAGGCTGCGCGCCGCCGCCGCGCCCATGGATCACCAGTTCGAGAATAAGCGCGCCGAAGCTCACGCCCAGAGAGTTCGAGAGCGGCTGCACGATGCTGGTGATGCTTGTCGCCGACGCCATCTGCGCCGGCTCGACTTCGGCGAACGAGAGCGCGGAAATGCTCGAATATTGCAGCGAGCGGAAGAACCCGAGGATCAGCAGAAACAATGCAATTGCAGCGGTCGGCGTGGTGGTCGTAATGGCGGCAATCGCGGCGAGCGTGGCGGCATTGAGGATGCCGTTGCTGACGAGAATGTTGCGGAAGCCGAACCGGCGTAGCAGCGGCCCGGTGGTCGACTTCATGATGATGGCGCCAAGACCGGACAGGAAGACGAACGCGCCCGATTGGAAGGCGTTGAACCCGAAGCCGAGTTGAAAGAACAAAGGCATCAGGAACGGGCTTGCGCCATTGGCCATGCGGAAGGGCAGGCCGCCATAGAAACTGGCGCGAAAAGTCGGCAGGCGGAACAGGCCGAGATCGAGCAGAGGATTGGCCGTCCGCCTGGCATGACGCACATAGAGCGCCAGAAGTCCGATCCCCAGGACGCAGGCGGCGAGGCCGAGACTTAGGGAGACGGCCCCCATGCCCATCAATGTCGCGCCCACGACGACAAGGGCGAGGCCCGCTGCGACGAGCCCGTAGCCCGCCCTGTCGAAGCCCCGATCGGGCTGCCGCGGCGTGTCGGGAAGATAGAAGATCGCCAGCGCGAGGCCGATGATCCCGATCGGCGCATTGATCCAGAAGATCAACCGCCAGTGGAAATAGGTCGTCACGAAGCCGCCGATCACCGGCCCGAGCATCGGGCCGAAGACGGCCGGCAGGGTCAGCCATGTCAGCGCGTTGACCATTTCGCTGCGCGACACCGAGCGCAGCACGATGAGCCGGCCGACAGGCACCATCATGGCGCCGCCGAGGCCCTGGACGAAGCGCGAAACCACCAGCGCGGACAGCGAATTCGACAGGCCGCAGGAAATCGAGCCGAGGGTGAACAGCAGCACTGCTGCAAGAAAGACGCGCTGAGCACCGAAGCGCTCGCCGATCCATCCGCTGGCCGGAGTCACCAGCACGAGGCCGAGATAATACGACGTCAGGCCGAGTTTCAGGTCGATCGGGCTGATGCCCATATCGCCGGCGATGACCGGAATGGCCGTCGTGATCACCGTCTGGTCGAGAAACTCCATGAACAGGGCGCTCGCGACAATCGACGAGACGAGCGTTTGCTTCTGCATGAAGAGCGTCCTGGGAGGCAGAGCGCGCTGTCGCGACAGCGCGGGGATGCGAAATTGGATGCAATCGGAATGCCATGACCCTGACAAAGCCTTCGTGTGTTGATCATTGCCGGCGTTTGGATACAAAGTCGGTTCCGATCTCAAATCTCGCGAAAGACGCAGATGGACATACCGACCCATGAGGACCACGCCGACATTCGCGAGGCCGTGCGCGATCTCTGTAGCGCTTATGACGGCGCCTATTGGCGCAAGGTGGATGAGGAGCGCGGCTATCCCGAAGCCTTCGCGCAAGCCCTGACCAGGGGCGGCTGGATGGCGGCGCTGATCCCGCAGGATTACGGCGGATCCGGGCTCGGCCTCGTCGAGGCGTCGATCGTCATGGAGGAGATCAACCGGTCCGGCGGCAATTCCGGCGCCGTCCACGGCCAGATGTACAATATGTCGACCTTGCTGCGCGCCGGCTCATCGGCGCAGAAACAGGCCTATCTGCCGCGCATCGCCAGCGGCGAACTGCGTCTGCAGTCCATGGCGGTCACGGAACCCGGGACCGGCTCCGACACGACGAAGCTGAAGACGACGGCGGTGAAGCGTGGCGACCGTTACGTGATCAACGGCCAGAAAGTCTGGACGTCGCGACTGCAGCATTCCGACCTGATGATCCTTCTCGCCCGCACCACGCCGCTCGACCAGGTGAAGAAGCGCACGGAAGGGCTTTCGGTGTTCATCATCGATGTGGCGCAGGCCCTGCGGGCCGGTATGGCGGTGACGCCGATCCGCAACATGGTCAATCATGAGACCAACCAGGTCTTCTTCGACGATCTCGAGATTCCGGCCGAGAATCTGATCGGCACGGAAGGCCAGGGCTTCAAGACCATTCTCGCCGGCCTCAACGCCGAGCGCGTGCTTATCGCGGCCGAATGCATCGGCGACGGCTACTGGTTCATCGACAGGGCGCGCGCCTATGCGGGCGAGCGCGTGGTGTTCGATCGGCCGATCGGCATGAACCAGGGCGTGCAGTTTCCCATCGCGCGCAGCTACGTCAACGTCCGCGCCGCCGATCTCATGCGCTATACGGCGGCGGCCCTGCACGATGCAGGCCAGCCCAATGGCGCGGAAGCGAATATGGCGAAACACCTCGCCGCCGAAGCCTCATGGGAAGCGGCGAATGCCTGCCTGCAGACCTATGGCGGCTTCGGCTTCGCTGCCGAATACGATGTCGAACGCAAGTTCCGCGAGACGCGGCTCTATCAGGTCGCACCGATCTCGACCAACCTTGTGCTCTCCTACATCGCCGAACATGTGCTCGGCATGCCGCGCTCGTATTAAGCGCTGATTGAAAAACTGAGGTCTGTCATTCCCGACGCGCCGGAGGCGCGAGCGGGAATCCAGAAGCAACTTTGTACAACATTGGCCCGTCACGTTGCCCCTGGATTCCCGCTCTGCGCTTCGCTTGGCGGGAATGACACATCTAGGCCGATGCGCAACAGGAACCCGTCCTACACCTTCACGAACTGCCGGAAATCCGGTTCGCGATGGAACCAGAATTCATAGCCCGAAATATTCTTGGGCATGGCGACATCGTGCATCGGCTGGTTCAACGGCACCACCGGCACCTCGCTCATGCACAGCGCGATGAAGGCCTTGACGGTCGCATCATATTCCGCCGCATCACTGGTGAAGCGGGCTTTATCGATCAGCGTATCCATCTCGGCATTCTTGTAGGCGGAGATGTTGAAGATCGAATTGTTGCCGTGGAAATTCCAGAAGAAGTAATATTCGGGATAGTCGAGCCAGCCGCTGAAGCGGTTCAGCGCCATCGGCAACTCCTTCTTGTTGAGCGTCGTGCGCCAGTTGGCGCCGGGGATCTTCTCGATGCCGACGCGAACGCCGATCTTTGCCAGGCTCTCCTGGATGAGGAGCGCCGTCGGCTCGCCGACCGTGGCCGTGCCGGTCTCGAGCGACAAGGTCGTGTCGAGCCCCTGCGCGAAGCCCGCCTCCTTCATCAAGGCTTTGGCTTTGTCCAGGTCGGTGACATAGGGAAACGCCTGCGGCCATGCCGCGCTCTCGACTTTTGCAGGTCCGCCGTACATCGGCACGGCGCGGCCGAAGAAGGCGTTCTTCTGGATCTCTTCATAGGGCGTCGCCCAGGCGATGGCCTGCCGCAGTTTCAAATTGTCGAACGGCGGCTTCGACGTGTTGAGCGCCACATACCAGAGCGCGTTGGGGATCGGCACGCCGACGACTTTCAGCTTCGCTTCTTTCATCAACTGGTCGAAATCGCGCGGCGCGAAACCGGTCGAGAGATCGGCGTCGCCGCGCTCCAGCATGGCGCGCCGCGTGCCGGCCGAGGGCACGTCACGTGCGATCACCCTGCGGATCTTCGGCAGCGGGCCGCTCTTCCAGCCGTCGAAGCGCGTCAATATGAGCTCGGCGCCAGGCTTCCAGCTCTCGACCTTATAGGCGCCGCCGCCGGCTTCGTTGACCTTCAGCCAGGCCGCGGCCCAGGGATCCTCCGCCGTAGCGTTCTTCTTGGCCAGTTCAGAGTTGATGACGAAGGGTACGACGACCGCCAGGTTGAACAGCAGCATCTTGTCCTTGCGGATATAATCGACGCGGAACGTATGATCGTCGACGACGACGAACTGCTCCGGTTTCTCCAGCGAGCCGGCCGACATCTGGAAGGTCGGAAAGCCGCCGATCTTCACCGCGCGGTCGAACGACCATTTCACATCCCTGGCGGTGACCGGCGTGCCGTCGTGAAAGACCGCGTCCTTGCGCAGCTTGAACGTGCAGGACATGCCGTCCGCCGCCACCTCCCAGCTTTCCGCCAGTTCCGGCGCCAGCACGGCTCGGTCGTAGGAGGGCGTTCCGTCGGCAAGCGTCTTGGCCGCATAGGTCATCAGCCGGTCGTAGCAGTTCCACGACAGGCCGTTGACGGTCTGGTTGCTGCCCAGCCCCTGCATGTCGAGGCTGTTGGGGCCGAGCTCCTGCACCACGAGCAGCGTGTCATTGCGGCCTTGGGCGAGCGCGGTGTGACCTGCCAGCGACAGCGCCAGTCCGGCTGAAGCTCCTTTGAGGAGAAGACGTCGATCCAGTTCCGTGCGAGCATTCTGCATATGACACCTTCCCTCCAGTGAGACCGCACCAGTGAAGCAGGTATCGTGCCGCATTTGCAGGCAGCCAAGCTGCAGGAGCTGCGATCGGAAAGTGTCAGGCCGGCGGGTCCACGCCCTCGACCAGGATCAGGTTGCGCGTCAGCGCCGCATCGCGCACCTCAAGCGCAGTGGCGTAGTCAGCCGACCGATACCAGGCCCTGGCGGTCGGCATATCGGGGAACTCTGCGATAATGACGGCGGACGGCCACCAGGCTCCTTCCAACACTTCGATCTCGCCGCCGCGGACGAGATAGCGGCCGCCGAATTTCGCAATCGAGGCGGCGGCACGCGTGCGATACAACTCGACGGCCTCGGAATCCTTAAGCTGGACATCGGAAATGATATAGGCGTGGGACATGATCTGCTCTTGTCTGGCTTGATGAACTGAAAGGCGCCCGGACGGGCGCCGCCAGAACTCAAGTTTATCCACGTCGCCGTAGTGACGGCAATTGTCAGCCGGCGATTTCCAGCGCCTGCAGATGTTCATTGAGGATATCGCCGAGTCCCGATTGCGGCGTCCGGCCCAGGCCGCAATAGGCGGCAAGCCCGAATTCCGGCAGAAATTTCCGCGCCAGTTTCAGCCGCTGCTCGAACGTGTCCATGTGATGGACCATGCCGAGATAGATGCGCGCGCCCTTCGGTTTGAGATTTGCGAGCGGCGCGTAGAAAGCCTCATTGATGTTGTCGAGCGCGGGAATATGCATCCAGTCGACCTTGCGGCCCGCCGCTTCGATGAAGCCGTTGGCAAGCTCCACCGTCGCCGAGAGATCGTCCGGCGCGAACCGCGGCCAGCCGCCGAGCGTCCCGAAGCAAAGATGAAAGCCGAGCGCCACGCCGGCTGGGATATCCGGCGACAACGCCGCGATCTGTCCGGTGTTGCGGGCGATGGCGCCCTCCTTCGGGTAGCCGGGAATGGCGCCATAGGCGTCCTGCACTTCGGTGGCGCAATCCCATTGGATGGCGAGATCCTCATGCGGGATCTTGGCGCAGATCATCGCCACCTCGGCCTTCACCGCTTCCTGATAGGCGGCGCGCACGATCGCGCAATCCTTGGCGTCGGGAAACAGCCGTGGCGGCGCGGCGCTGTGCGGGCTGGCGATGGAAACCTGGAAGCGCAGGCCGTTCGGCAATTCGCCGCGCTCGCGCAGGGTGCGGAAAACGAAGTAGGAGTTGACGGCATCCCGCGCATAGCCGAGCCGCCAGCCGGAATCGCCGAAATGGATCTGCTCGACGCCGGGCCTGACGCGGAACTGCCAGCTGTCGCCCGCATTGCGCGGCTGCAACCGCTCGATGCCATTTTCCAGTGCCGGCCGCCGCACCACTTCGAGATCGGGATGCAGCGCGAAGACCTGAAAGTGGATGCGGCTGATCCAGTGGGTCCGCAGGCCGACTTCGCCATCCGGCAGGGCGGCAAGATGAGAGGCCAGCGGCCGGCCGAATTTCTCGAAGACGTCGCTGACGGTGTCATAGGGAATGCTGCCGACCAGAAGCAGGTCCGTACTCATCTTGTCCTCCCAGGGATCTCAACCAGGGGCGGGACTTTAAGCTGAGCGCGGGCGAATTCTCAAATTGCGCAGGCCGTTGCTCGCAATTTTCGCGTCAGGACTTGTCCGGGAATGTCTCCGGCGTCGGCTCGCCGAGCGCTTCGAACACGATCGAGGGCTCGCCCCACAAGACGCCGTAATCCTTGAAATCCACATCGACCAGTTCCGGATGACGTGGCTTGGGCTGCAGGAGACGGTAGCTGCAGATCACCGTGCCCGTGGCATGGGGCGGAATCGACGCGCGCTGGGCGTTGCGGGAGTGGACTTTGAGCTGGACCAACTGACCAGTTTTCATGAACGCCTCCGTCGAAACTCGTAAACGTTTTATGTCAACGGTGAGACATTTCTCGCATTTAATTTTGCGACGCACAAGAAATTTTTGCGACGCATCATAAGCAGGCGTTTGTGGGGCGCGGTGCCTCGCTGACTTGCCGGCCAAAACCTTGAAAAAATAAATCCCGCCATCAATTTAATTGAGACGTCGCCGCAATTTTGACCGACAATTATGCAATGCACGCATAAGAGGCAGGCGCTTAGCGCTGGAACAGATGGTTGTTCAACCCTGAAGGATTGAGCCATGCGTCATGTCCCCCTGGGGCCCCGTAAGACACTGCGACCGGCTGTGAGAAAGCCGCTTCAGCTCTCCCGTCCGCTGATGCTGGCGTTCGCGGCTGTCATCGCCTGCAGCGCCCTCATCGGTGCGATGTCGCGCGTGGACCAGGACAGCGATGCTGCTGATCCCGAGCCATCCGGCATATCCGCCGACCTGCGGCCTGCGCCCCAGGCTGCCGTCGCAAACGATATCGAGATTGCGCTGGCGCAGGCCACCCTGAAGGGCACCGGCTTTGTCGCCGCGGGCAACCCCGTCCGTCACGAGCAGACCATGGAAGTGCCGGTGCGCGATGCCGAAGGGCATAACTGGGTCGCCTGGCTCGACAAGGCCGGGCGGGCTTCGGAGGTCGAGATCGTCGACTATGAAGAGGACAAGGTTCCGGAGGCGCCGACGTTCAGGCCCGAGGATCTGCCCGGCATGATCGCCAAAGACGGCTTCCAGTCGCGCGGCGAGGCAGAGCGGCGGCCGGAGCATTTCGAGATCCGGGCCGTCAACCAGCGCTCGGAACTCGTCAATCTTTACGTCGACTTTGCCGGCCAGATCTACAAGCAGGTCTGGGTCCGGTGACACGTCCGCATGCGTCGGCTAACCTCGGCCGCCGGGATATTTGACGCGGAGTTTCCTGGAATCCCACACATTCCTGCAACCATTCGGCGACGCAGCCTGTGCGCGGCCGCTGAAAATATTTGCATTCTGGAATCGAACAAAAGAAGCTTGGGCGTGTTTCCTTCCTGATCGCGTCGCTCGGAGGCCCCCGCGTCTTCTCCCGGAATTTCTCGTGATCGAGACCGTTCGTCCCGCCGGAATGTTTGTTAAGGAGGATGCAGTGTCGAATTACGCTCTCACGCGGCGTTATTTTCTAGGCTCGACAACCCTCACCTTTCTCTTCGGCGGCGTGACAGCGGCGGGCGCACGGACGATCTCCGGGCAACCGCCGTGGACGGCCTTCACCGCCAACCCGCCGACGCCCGAATTGGGCAACGGCCTGCTCTTCTTCATTCCGTCCGAATTCAACACGGTCGACGCCATCGTCGCCCGGCTGATTCCCGCCGACGAGCTGGGCCCCGGCGCCAGGGAAGCCGGCTGCGCCACGTTCATCGACCGCCAGCTTGCCGGCTCCTTCGGCACGTTCCAGCGCTTCTACATGCAGCCGCCGTTCGCCAACGGCACGCCGCAGCAGGGTCCGCAATCGGCCAACATCCCCCACGTCATCTATCGCACCGGCCTCGCCGCGCTCGACGCCTATTGCCGCGCCACCTATGCCGGCAAGGCTTTCATCGCGCTCGAAGCTGCGCAGCAGGACGCGGTGCTGCAGGCGATGGAAAAAGGCCAAGCCAAATTCGAGGGGGCTGTCCCCGCCCAGCAGTTCTTCGCCATGCTGCTGCAGAACACCCGCGAGGGCTTTTTCGCCGATCCGCTCTACGGCGGCAATCGCGACATGATCGGCTGGAAGCTCGTCGGCTTTCCCGGCACCCGCTACGATTATCGCGATCACGTCTCGAAGCACAATCAGCCGTATCCGCTGCCGCCGGTCTCGATCTTCGGCAGGCCCGACTGGCAAGTGAAAGGCTGATCATGGCGCGCAAACTTCCCTCAAAAGACGTGGTCATCATCGGGCTCGGCTGGACCGGCGCCATTCTCGCCAATGAACTCGCCGACGCCGGGCTCGACGTGGTCGCGATCGAGCGCGGCCCGTGGCGCGATACGGCGGAAAGCTTCAACGTCGGCTATGCGCCGGACGAACTGCGCTTCGCTATACGGCTGGATCTCTTCCTGCGCCCGGCGCAGGAGACGCTGACCTTTCGCAACAACCTGAACCAGACGGCGCTGCCGATCCGGCAGTTCGGTTCGTTTCTGCCCGGCGACGGCGTCGGCGGCGCCGGCGTGCACTGGAACGGCCAGAACTGGCGCTATCACCCGACCGACTTCCGCCTGCGCAGCCATCTGACCGAGCGCTATGGCGCGGCGGCCATTCCCGACGATCTGACGATCCAGGACTGGGGCGTCACCTATGACGAACTGGAACCCTTCTTCGACCGCTTCGAGAAAATCGCCGGCATCTCCGGCAAGGCCGGCAATCTGAAAGGCGCCATCCAGCCGGGCGGCAATCCGTTCGAAGGTCCGCGCTCGGATGAATATCCGCTGCCGCCGATGCAGATGACCTATGCACCGACCCTGTTTGCCGAAGCCGCGCGCTCGGTCGGCTATCATCCGTTTCCCACACCTTCGGCCAATGCGTCGGCCGCCTACACCAATCCGCTCGGCCTCAGCATGGCGCCGTGCACCTATTGCGGTTTCTGCGAACGCTTCGGCTGCGCCAACTATTCCAAGGCGAGCCCGCAGGTGAACGTGCTGCCGGTGCTGATGCGCAAGTCGAATTTCGAGGCGCGCACCGACTGCGAAGTGCTGAAGATCAACCTTGACGGCTCCGGCAAGCGCGCCACCGGCGTCACCTATGTGGACACGAGCGGCGAGGAATGGGAGCAGCCCGGCGACCTTGTCATCTGCTGCGCCTTCTCACTGTTCAACGTGCGCATGCTGCTGCTGTCGGGCATCGGCAAACCCTATGATCCGGCCACCAACGAGGGCGTCGTCGGCCGCAACTACTCGTATCAGACGAATTCATCCGTGCAGATGTTCTTCGACAACAAGACATTCAACCCGTTCATCGCCTCGGGCGCGCTCGGCCAGTCGGCGGACGATTTCAACGGCGACAATTTCGATCACACAGGATTGGGCTTTATCGGCGGCGCCGGCATGAACTGCGTGCCGACCAACGGCCGTCCGATTCAGACGCGGCCGGTGCCGCCGGGCACGCCCAACTGGGGCAGCGCCTGGAAGAAGGCGACCAAGGAAAGTTACAGTTCCGCCTTCTCGATGACGTCGCAAGGCAGCTCCTATACGACGCGCGGCAATTACATCGACCTCGATCCGACCTATAAGGATCGCTTCGGCCGCCCGCTGATGCGCATGACGTTCGATTTTCCCGACAACGACATCCGCATGTCGTCTTACGTCAACGACAAGCTCCTCACCATCGCCAAGGCGATGAATCCGCGCCAGATCGTCGCTAACAAGACCGGCAGGCCCTATTCGGTGGTGCCCTATTCGAGCACGCACAATGTCGGCGGCGCCATCATGGGCGCCGATCCGAAGACATCCGTGCTCAACAAATATCTGCAGAGCTGGGATGTTCCCAACGTCTTCGTCATGGGCGCCTCGGCCTATCCGCAGAACGCCGGCTACAACCCCACCGGCACGGTCGGCGCGCTCGCCTATTGGGCGGCGCATGCCATCCGCACGCAATATCTGAAGAACCCCGGCCCGCTGGTGCAGGCATGATGCGCGCCGTTGCAACCGCTGCTCTCGCGGCCCTCAGCCTCGCGGCTCCGGCGAAAGCCACCGACCAGCAATCCTTCGAGCAGGTTCAGCGCGGGCGCTATCTGACGACCATGGGCGATTGCGTCGCCTGCCACACCGCGCCGGGCGGCAAGCCTTTCGCCGGCGGCCTGACGATCGCGACGCCGTTCGGCAATCTGCTTTCGCCCAACATCACGCCCGACGCGGCGACCGGGATCGGCGCCTTCAGCGACGATCAATTCGTCAACGCGGTGCAGAACGGCATCGGCTCGAGGGGCCAGCGTCTCTATCCGGCGCTGCCCTATCCCTATTATCATAAAATGAACCGCACCGACGTGCTGGCGATCCGCGCCTATCTCAACACGCTCGATCCGGTGAGCAACGCCGTCGAGCCCAACCAGCTGCCGTTCCCCTTCAACATCCGCATGAGCCTGCTGTTCTGGAACCTGATCAACTTCGACAGGACGCCGCTGACCGACGATCCCGACCAGTCGCCGCAGTGGAACCGCGGCCGCTACATCGTCGAAGGGCCCGCCCATTGCGGCGCCTGCCACACGCCGAAAACCTGGCTCGGCGGCGACGACAACAGCCAGGCGCTGAAAGGCGCCGTGCTGCAGGGCTGGTTCGCGCCCGACATCACGCCCGATGCGCGCAAGGGCATCGGCGGCTGGAGCGAGGACGAACTCGTCGCCTATCTCAAGACCGGCGTCATCGCCCGCTCCAGCGCCTCGGGCCCGATGGCCGAAGTCGTCGTCAACTCCACGTCGAAGCTCGCCGACGCCGATCTGCGCGCCGTCGCGATCTACCTGAAGGGCCTGAAGCCCGGAACGTCGCAATCGTCGCGTCCGCCATCGGCGGACGATCCGCACATGCTCGCCGGGAAAGCCATCTACAAGGACAGCTGCGCCGCCTGCCACAGGGAGGAAGGCGACGGCATCGCCAACCTATTCCCCCGCCTCAAGGGCTCTTCGCTGGTCCAGTCGGACGACCCCACGACCCTGATCCGCATGGTGCTCGAAGGCAGCCGCGCCGCCGCGACGGACGCGCGCCCAACAGGCGCCGCCATGCCCTCCTTCGCCTGGCGCTTTAGCGACGGCCAGGTGGCCGATCTCGTCACCTATATCCGCAATGGCTGGGGCAACAGCGCCTCGAGCGTGAGTGCGAGTGCGGTGAAGGACGTGCGCGGCGGCAATGGGCCTGACCCGGTGAAGGCCGGGCAGGTGAGGTAGCGCCTTTGTCATTCCAGACGCGCACGCAGTACGAGCGGGAAACCAAGAGTTAAGAGCCGCCGCAGTGCCGTCAGATTGCTCCGGGTTCCCGCTCTGCGGTTTGCCTGGCGGGAATGACACGGCTTCACTGCATCGGCAGATTGGCTTCCTTGACCAGTTTCTCCGATTCGATCCGGTCGGCGGCGATGAAGGCGGCGAAGTCTTGCGGGCTGCCGTTGGCAGGCTCGAGACCGCGCTCGATAAGCTGGCGTTTGCGGAACGTGGGATCGTTCATGATCGCGTTCACCTGCGCATTGATCTGCGCGACCAGCGCATCCGGCATCTGCGCCTGCCCGACGAGGCCCAGATAATTGCGCACCAGCGCGCCCGTATAGCCGGCCTCGCGCACGGTCGGCACATTGGGATAGTCGGCCAGGCGCCTGGTTGAATCGACGGCGAGAGGATAGATCTTGCCGTCCTCGATCAGCGGGGGAAAGTTCGCGGCCCCCGTGAAGATGAAATGAATCGAGCCGCTGAGCAGGTTGCTCAAGGCGTCGCTGCCGCCGCGGAACGGCACGTTGACGATGTCCAGCCCGTGCTTGCGGTTGAAGTCCTCGAGGAACAGGCGCGATGTCGGGGCAGGGGCGACGAAGGCCAAGGTCTTGGGCCGCAACTTGGCGGCGGCGGCGACCTCATCGAGCGTGCGGGCGTTCAGCGAACTGGTGACGACCAGCATCTGCGGATTGAAGAACAGATTGACGATCGGCTTCAGGTCGCCGCGGATGTTGAAGCCGAGATCGCGCACCAGAAATTCGGGAAACACGATATTGTCTCCCGACAGCGAGCATAGCGTATAACCGTCGGGCACAGCCGTCGCGCACGCACGGGCAGCAGTAACAAAATTCCCGCCGGGGCGGGGCTCGATCACCACCGCCTGCTTCCATCTTTGCTGCAACTCGTCGGCGAGCGCCCGCATGAAAATATCGAACGTGCCGCCGACGCCGACGCCGGAAATGATTCTGATTGGCTTCGTCGGATAGGATTGCGCGTGAGCGGTCGAAATGCCGATGAGCCCGGCAATGGCCGCTGCCGTGACCGTCCGCATTGCGCGATAGGCTGACGTTCTTATCATGCTTCCTCCCTTGCCTTTTTCTTCTGTCTTGGTGTCATTCCCGCCAAGCGAAGCGCAGAACTGGGGATCCAGGGGCAACGTGACGGCGTTCTACCATTGGCTCCTGGCTTCCCGCTCGCCTGCCTTCGCCGAAGCGGCTCCGCGCAGGCAGGCGCCTGCGGCGCGTCGGGAATGACAGACATCACTCACGCCAACTGGGCGGCGCGCGCCTGCAGCTTCGTCAATTCAGTGTCGCTCAGCTTCAGCAGCCTGGCTGCGTTCTTCCAGAACACCTTGTCTTCGTCGGCTTTCGGAAGCTGCATGTCCCTGATCATCTCGATCGCGCGCGGCTTCAGCACGGTCAGCGGCGGCGCATCGCTGCCATAGATGAAGTTGTCGATGCCGACCGTATCCAGCACCATCCGCGCCGCGGGCATGTGATAGGTCACCGAGTCGAAGTACATCTTCTTCAGATAGTGCCCCGGCTCGTGCCTGATTTTCATCGGCTTGTAGGAGCCGAGGAAATAGGCCTCGTCCTGCAGCTCATAGGCATAGTTCATGCGGCCGATGACCTCGCAGATGCCGCCGCCGCCATGCGAGCCGACAATCTTCAGGTTCGGAAAATCTTCCAGAATGCCGCGCACGATCAGACGCGACAGCGCCAGGCAGAGATCGGCCGGCCGGCCGATGCTGGACGCCAGCCGGTATTCGCCGACGAACTCCTCGCCGATGCCCGCATGCGGCGGATGGATGAAGACCGGCACGTCGAGATCCTGCGCCAGTTCCCAGAACGGACGCGCCGCATCATTGTCCGGGTAGATGTTCTTGTGGTTGGAGTGGATGAAGAAGCCGCGCAGGCCAAGCTGCCGGATGGCGCGTTCCGCTTCCTTGATCATCGCCGGGCCGCCGGCGGGCAGGATGGTGGCAAAACCCAGCACTTCGCCCGCATGCGCCGCCTGCTGTTCGGCCGCATAGTCCGACCAGCGCTGCACGGCGCGTAATTCTCCTGCCTCGTCCTTGTAGCGCATGTAATGCGCCGCGTTCGAGATCACGCTCAGCGCCACGCCGGAGCGGCGATGCGCGTCCATCACGTTCTCGATCGTCATCGGGCATTTGCCGTCCCAGGCCGGGCCGATGTGTTTGCCCTGGAAGGCGAGGGCGTCGGCGGCGGCCTCTTCCGGCGGATAGACGTGAGTGTGCCATTCGATGATCATGGGCGGTTCCCTCTCCATTTGATCAAGACGAACCACATTGCGCGGCTATCCGCCAAATACTGATTTGTTGCCCCGGTATATCAAAATGTTATCTTGGCCGTCGGAGATCGGCAGCATGAACCTCACGCAGTTGAAGTATTTCGCAGCCATCGCGCGCAACCGCAGCTTCAGCCGCGCCGCGAGCGAATTGCATGTCGCCCAGCCCGCCCTCTCGAGGCATATGCGCGATCTCGAGACCGAGCTGGACGGCGCGCTGTTCGTCCGCCACCAGAAGGGTGTCGAGCTGACGGAGCTGGGCCGCCTGATGCTCGAACGGGCCGAGTATCAGCTGCAGAGTTTCCAGCAGATGCGCGAGGATATCATCGCGCGATCGGTCACGCCGTCGGGCCTGCTGCGCATCGGCTGTCCGCCGGCCCTGACGAAATCCCTCCTCGCCGGACCGGTCCTGACCTTGCTGCGGACCTATCCGAAGATCAGCATCGAGGTGCGCGAAGGCATCAGCGATCAGTTGGCGCGCGAGGTCTTCGGCGACGCGCTCGACATCGCCATCGCCAGCCAGATCAGTTCGCCGCCGCACCTGTCGGCCGAAAAATTGTTCCGCGAGGAAATCTGGCTGTTCGCGCCGCGCAAGGCGCATCTGCCAGAGCGCATCACCCCAAAAGTCCTGAACGCGGTGCCGCTGGTGCTGCCGCGTAAGGGCAATGTCATCCGCGATCTGCTGACCAATTATGCCTCACGCGCCGGCCTCGTGCTGACGCCCATTGTCGAAACCGACTCGACCCAGCTTCTCGAACAATTGATCGGCGCCGGCATCGGCTATGCCATCGTGCCGAAATCGAGCCTGTTTGCAAAAACCGGCCGCGCGAAATTGCAGGGCCTGCCGATCCCGGGTCTCTATGTTGAGCGCTGCCTTATCAGAAGAAAGGATCTGCCCGAGAGCCGGGCGGTGCGGGAGTTTGCGGGACTGGTACGGGCGGCGGTGGCGAGTGGCGTTTCCCCGCTTGCCGGATAATCAACGATCCTTTGCGATATTGCCCTTCGTGTCATCCCTCCTTTGCGGAGGGAAATGCGGTGCATCGCCTTGGCTGCCGAAGGGTTTTCCTGGACCATCGCCCCGTGCACCACAGGACGATCTCGCTGCAGTGCAGCAGAAAGCGGTCGCGGCCCTCTATTTCCAACCGCCAGGGCAATGGGTAGAATTGCGTCGAATCACGATGTTGAGGGGATGAATGCCAAGAGTTTTTGTATGCGGGGGGAGGCATTTCGGCCGCGTGCCGCGGACAGGTATGGCGGCTTTTTCCGAGGCGAATTCGCGGATCGACAAAGCCACGCAGCAGCTGGAGCAGTTGAAAGCCCTGCTCGATTCCATCCATTCGAAATCGAAAATCGAAACGCTTGTGCTTTTCAATCAGCGTGGCGCGGAAAAGTTGGCCGCGCATTGGGGCAAGATCGCGGATGTCCCTGTTAAAATCGTGGATGGGGTCGATAAGAAGCCGCCGCCGAGAGTGGACTCTTGCATAGCCCTCTTCAAGGCCGAAGGCATCGACGTGTTTCTGCGGTTCCCCGATCCCGAGGAAGCAGCCTATGCGGGCATCGATGCCGCAGCGAAAGCCCTCGATCTCGACATCCGGAAGGTCGGTTAGCTCCACTACGTGCGTCAGCGCACAGGCTCCTGGACGGCGAAGTCGTATCCGGCGATCTTCACGGTTGAGGGGCACTATGAAGCATCGGGGATTCGAAAAGCTGGGCGGCGCCATGATGGGTGTTGCGCTCACCGCGTCCATGGCCGTCGCGCAGACGCTGCCGGATAGCGTGACGCCCTGCGACATGGGCGGCTATTCCATCGACATGGATCCGCATGGCGCGAACGTCCGCGCAGCGCCCGCCCGCAACGCGCGGGTCATCGGCAGGCTCGCGCCGCCGGTCAAGGCGGGCCCGAAGGACGAAGCCGAGCCTGGCGACGGCCTGTGGCGCACGACCTTCCGCATCGTCGGATTCAAGGACGGCTGGTTCCTCATCGAAAAGGGTCTGCATCCCTTCGATGATCCGGAGAACATCGCCAATATGGGCAGACGCTCCACCGGCGGCGTGAAAACCTATACGGGACGCGGCTGGATCGCGGCCGGCCTCGTCGGCGGGCAATACGCCAATACGGGCCTGCCGCCGGACGGCGCGCTCTATGCCGAGCCGCGCGAGGACGCGCGGCGTCTTCCGGCGAAAACCAGGCTCGGCGCGCCCATCGGCGCGGACGGCAGCCCGAAGAAAGTGCTCGCCTGCCTGGGGGACTGGGTGAAGGTCGAAAGTTTCGACGGCGTCACCGGCTGGTGGCGCACGTTGTGTTCCACCCAGGTCACCAACTGCAGTTGAGGCCTCGCATGATCGGCAAACACGTTCTCGCACTGTCTCTGCTGATGGTGGCGCTCGCCCCCGGCGCCGGGCACGCGCAGCAGGCGCGCCCCAGCTTTGATTGCGCGAAGGCGCGCCTCGATGTCGAGAAGGAAATCTGCGCGTCGCCGGAGCTCTCGCAGATCGATGCCGGTATCGCCGCGGCCTATGCCACAGCCCAACAGAGCCTCGACGCCGGCGGCAAGGCGGCGCTCGCCGCAAGCGAGAAGGAATTCATCGCCACCCGCAATCTGGGGAAAGTCGCGACGACTTTTGACCTGAAGGATCACCTGCAACGCCGGCGCGACCTTCTGCGCGCCATACGTCCGTCAAAAGGGCAATGGGCCGGAACCTGGGGCATCGATAACGGCTCTATGACTCTGGCCTTGCGCAGCGACGGCCTCTACGACGTGACAGCCCGGACCGATCATCCCAGCGGCGCCTGCGATTTCGAACATGGCGGCAAGCTCGCCGGCAACGTGATGACGACGGTTCACCGCAGCAAGGAAGAGCAGGCCGACGACCCGCACGAGGGCTGGACATTGACGCTGACGCGCGCCGGCGATGCGCTGAAACTCAAGACGCATCGCGGGCCGGACGAGAAGATGCCAAATCCCTTCTGCGGCGTGCACGGCTCGCTGGATGGAACCTGGCTGCCGTTGCAGGCGAAGCCGGAGCATTGAACGCGCGATCGGAGGATTTCATAATGGCAAAAGTCGCAGCCTCGTTCGTCGCGCTTGTCGTTTCGCTCTTCGCCGCGTCCACAGCACATGCCGAAATCTTCAACGCCTGCGGCGTCAAGGAGACGAAGGATGGCTTCGTCGCCTTGCGCGACAAGCCCTCACCCTCGGCGCGTCTGGTCACACGGATGAAGGCCGGCGAAGTGCTGGTGATCGACAAGACCAGGAAGGGCAACGGTCTCGTCAGGAGCGGCAAGTGGTTTCGCGCCGCGCATTATCCCGGCGAGGCCATGCCCAACCCCGGCGATCCCGGCTTCAAGGACGTCAAGCGCGGCTGGGTCCACACGGACCTGGTCGACGACTGCGGTTGAGCTATTCCGACCAGTTGACGATCATCCACCCGACCACAAAATTCTGCGCACGCATGTGCGGATCGTCCGAGGAAAAGCTGCCTTCGCCTGAAATCGCATCTGGTGGCACGGGAGCGCCCGGTCCCGGAACGACATACAGGCCGAACCGGCAACCGCCGGGCAGCTTCTCCAGCGCGCCGCCATCGAAATTGACCGCGCCCTGAACCTCGGTGCCGAACCCCTGGATCATGACCGGCCTGCCGTTCAGCGCCACCACCTGCGCGAGCGGCGTGCCGACACCGATGCCGCCGGGCGTCTTGAGTGGCGATTTCGCCCCATAGACGCGCGCCTCTGACAATATCTTGCGCCCCTTCTCGTCAGCCCAGTGAAACTGCAGCTTCCTGTTGTTGTCCTTCGGGTAAACGACGCTGACCGGCACCTCGTCATAAGGGTCCGGCACCTTCGTGTGCCGGACGTTGGTGGCGCCGAAGACTTTGACGAGCCGGGCATGGCTGGAGTCCTTGGCGAAGACGCCGTCACAGGAGAGCTTTGTCGGCAGGCCTGGTGCGGCGGCAAGGGACGGGACGGCGCAGAGCGTAAGGAGGAGGGGCAGGTTACGCATGACGATCTCGATCAGTTTCGATGAGCGGGAACGTAATGGATTTTCGCGAGCCGGCTAGCAACTGGCTTGCTCGATGCTCGCAATTTCGGCCTGAATGGTGTTGCCATAACAGCCCGCACACCTACCAATATGCTGAAAAGTCTGTCCGCAGGGTCTGCGCGCGTCTTCCGGCCGCCGACCGGTACATCAAGCTAGCTGAGACACCCTCGTGTGAATTGCGACAAAAAGTACTTGTCGTCGCTGGCAGCGGCCATTGTAGCTGTTCCCACGAATCGACGGAGCGCATCGGCAAGTTTGTAAAAGCAGCAACAAACAGAGGTTGTGCACATAAATGGCGCATGGCCAAAATAATGAAATCGCTATGTAAACAGCGCCAAGTTAATTTAGTTACATGTCAGCTTTTGCTGGCCCATGGATTCCTGCTATCTTACGCATGGGCCTGATAGATTCATTTTTGGTCCCTTTGCATTCCGCTCCCCTTCTCGATCTTGGGGCGCTAGCGGCGCTCCCAGGGAGCGCGAGGCTTCGTCCTCGCTCGCATGCGAAGGGAAACCAAAATGACCTTATCGTGTCCCATATCTCATCCCGTTTCTGTTCGGCAATATCGCCGTTTCAGATTCGGTTCATGGGAAATAGTGAGAAGCCATTGCCGTAGTCTACCCCGTCATTAGACGAGATAGACTAGGCAAAGGTTACTGAGCAACTTGGGGCCACCTCTAAAAGGGTGGCCTCCTTTTTTCGACATCGAGGTCGAAACTTTTACAAAAAGAAAGCGCCCTGAGAATGTCGCTCTCGGTTTAACGAACTCTTAAAAGTTAATTTCAAATTGCAGAGTTCATTATTCGATAATTAATATTTGCATACCTATTTGAGGGTGTCCATCGCACTTTTTGGCTCAATTTCAGTCGTTTCCTGATTAATTCCGCACTTTACAAATTAACTCTCTGTTTCGACTCGCAAAGAGAAGCCACGTTTTTTTGTGAACGAAAATACAATTGCGTATTTTTTTGAGAAAAGACGGGCGTCATTGCGCACTGCCTTCCAAGTTATCGCGCTTTGGCGGGACAAAAGGACGGTGCGGGGACATTTCGCTGCCAGAAACTGGTGCTGCCAGAGAGGATCGAACTCTCGACCTCTCCCTTACCAAGGGAGTGCTCTACCACTGAGCTACGGCAGCATGCCTCGGGGGATGGCCGCACCGGCCGTCCAACACTGAAAGCGCGCGCCTTGTGACACACGGGCCGGGCACTGGCAAGGTTGCTTGGCGCGGATGTGACAAAAGAATGTGCGCTGGTGGGCTGCGGCGCGTCGCCCCGTCCTTCGAGACGCGCCTCGCGGCGCTCCTCAGGATGAGGGCTTCTGGGACAGGGCGGCAGCTGCATTTGACATGCGTCCCAAAGGCACTATTGTTCAACCCATAGGTTGAATATAGCCATGGACACCTTCGATCAGACCCTTGCCGCCCTCGCGGACCCCACCCGCCGCGCCATCGTGCAGCGGCTGGGGGGCGGTGAAATCCGCGTCACCGATCTGGCGAAACCCTACGCCATGTCGCTGAATGCGGTGTCGAAACACATCCGCGTGCTGGAAAACGCCCGGCTGGTGCGCCGTCGCCGCGCTGGGCGCGAGCATTTTCTGTCGCTCGATCCGCAGCCCATCGAGGCGATCGGCGTCTGGATCGCGGAGCAGAAGGCGGTCTGGGCCGCCCGTCTGCAGAGCCTCGATGCGCTGCTGCAGGCCGAGGACGCCGACGCAATAAATCACGGGAAAACCGGCCATGACTGAACCGAAAAAGGTCTCCCTTCAGGTCTTCCACAGTTTCACCGCCGCGCCCGAGCGTGTCTTCGATGCCTGGCTCGACCCGGCAAAGGCCGGCAAATTCCTGTTCGCCACGCCGACCGGCGAAATGGTGAAGGTCGAGATCGATGCCCGCGTCGGCGGCAAATTCAGCTTCGTCGAGCGGAGAGACGGCGTCGATGTGGCCCATGTCGGCGAATATCTCGAGATCGAGCGGCCGAAACGGCTGGTTTTCAGCTTCGGCGTGCCGCTTTACTCGGCCGAAACAACCCGCGTCGCCATCGACATCGTGCCGCGCGGCACCGGCTGCGAGCTGACCCTGACGCATGACGGCGTGCTGCCGGATTATCGCGAGCGCACTATTTCTGGCTGGGGCAGGATTCTCGATGGGCTGGCGCAAAATCTGGCGTAGCGGCCGCGAATCCCCCATAATCCGCCCATGGCCGTGCGCGCAGAAATTCCCAGTCCCACCAATACGCCCGAACTGACGATCACCGAACTGTCGGGGGCGCTCAAGCGCACTATCGAAGACCGGTTCGGCTTCGTGCGGGTGCGCGGCGAGGTCTCGGGCTGGCGCGGGCCGCATTCGTCAGGCCATTGTTATTTCTCGCTCAAGGACGAGGGCGCCCGCATCGACGCGGTGATCTGGAAGGGCGTCTACGGCCGCCTGAAAATCCGGCCCGAGGAGGGCATGGAGGTCATCGCCACCGGCAAGATCACCACCTGGCCGGGCAAATCCGCCTATCAGATCGTCGTCGAATCGATCGAGCCGGCTGGCGTCGGCGCCCTGCTGGCGCAGCTCGAAGAGCGGCGCAAGCGGCTCGCCGCCGAGGGCCTGTTCGACGAATCGCGCAAGCAACTGCTTCCATTTTTGCCCAGGGTCATCGGCGTCGTCACCTCGCCTACGGGTGCGGTCATCCGCGACATCCTGCACCGTCTGGCCGATCGGTTCCCGACCCAGGTGGTCATCTGGCCGGTGCGCGTGCAGGGCGAAACCAGCGGCGCCGAGGTGGCCCGCGCCATCAACGGCTTCAACGCCCTGCCCGAGGGCGGGGGGATCGCGCGGCCCGATGTCATCATCGTCGCGCGCGGCGGCGGCTCGCTGGAGGATCTCTGGGGGTTCAACGACGAGATCGTCGTGCGCGCCGCCGCCGGCAGCATGATCCCTCTGGTCTCCGCCGTCGGCCACGAGACCGACTGGACCCTGATCGACCATGCCGCTGACCGCCGCGCGCCGACGCCGACTGCCGCTGCCGAAATCTGCGTGCCGGTGCGCGCCGAGCTTCTGGCCCAGGTTGCTTCGTTCGGCGGTCGCATCGCCGGCGCGCGCCTGCGGCTGATGCAGCGCCACCGCAGCGACCTGCGGGCGCTCGCCCGCGCCCTGCCGGGGCCGGAAGACCTTCTGGCCATGCCGCGCCAGCGCCTCGACCGGGCAGGGGAGATTTTGCCCGCCCGTATCCGCCGCGCGCTCGCCGACCGTCAGGTCCGCCTCGGCCGCCTCGCCGGCCTGCTGGCGAAACATTCGCCGCAGGCGGAACTGGCACATCGCCGCGCCACGTTCAACGCGCTCGCCAACCGTCATCGGGCGCTGGCGCGTCCCGGCGTGCTGACCGAGCGGCGCGCCCTGCAACTGCGCGTGCTGGATGACCGCCTGCGCAAGGCACTGGGCAACAGCCTGCAGAAGACCCAGCAGCGCATCGAGCACCAGCAGCACCGCATCGACGATCTCGGCAAGCGCATCGCCAATGCCACGCGCCTCGCCATTCCAAGACGGCGCGACCAGTTGCGGGCGCTGTCGCAGCTTCTGTCGTCGCTCGGCTATCGCAACGTGCTATCGCGCGGCTTCGCGCTGGTGCGCGATGCCTCCGGCGCGCCGGTGCGCTCGGCGGCGGCTGTTGGTGGCGGCGACCGGCTGGCGGTGGAGTTCGCCGACGGCACCGTGCAGGTGAGCGCCAGCGGCGCTGCACCACCGGCCGAACCGCCGAAGCCGGCAGCGCCGCGTCATGCGCGGGCCGCGCCGCCGAAGGATCAGGGCTCGCTATTCTGAGTCCGCCCTAAGAGCACGAATATCTCCCATAAGCTCTCATCCTAAGAGCCTGACTCAAAAGCCAGCTTAAAGCCGCTGTCCACCGCAAGGTACAGCCCTTGACTCCAGGTTTCCCGCTCGCGCTTCGCGCGTCGGGAATGACATTGGTTGCAGCATGTCGCCGCAGTGTCATCCCCGATGCGCCGAAGGCGCGAGCGGGGATCCAGAACTGACAATTCAGCGCATCGGATGCCAGCGAGAGATGTATGAATGCCATAGACGCTGCACCGGCGTCGGGAATGACAGCCATGACTTTTAAGTCAGGATGAGGGCTTCTGATATTTCCTATCGTCTGCAACACCCGCGTTGTCGCAATCCTGCATCACATGACTCATTGCGAATGTCGCTCAACGAAATGTCATAAAACCTAAATACGGCGCTGCTTGAGAACGGGGGAAATCCCGCCTCTGGAGCCAAGATGTCCCCGTTTAAATCGTCTGTCAGCTTGCCCGCGCTCGTAATCGCGGCCTCGTCCCTGGCGCTTGCGCCGGCCCATGCCACGGACATCACCGTGAGCACCGTCGACACCACGGCCAAGACCCTGACCGGCAGCGATACGCTGACCGTCACCAACACGGGCGCCCTGCAGCCCTCGACCAATCCCGCCGTCACCGTCAACAACGCGGCGACCAACGTCACCATCACCAATTCCGGCATGCTGCAGACGACCGGCAGCGGTGCGGCGCGGGCCATTCGTTTCAGCAACAGCAATAACAGCACGCTCAGCTTCACCATCAACAACAATGCCGGCGCCACCATGCAGTCGCCGGGCGATACGATCAACGTCAACAACAACATCGCCAGCGGTACGATCGTCGTCAACAACTCGGGCCTGATCCAGTCCACCGGCGTCAACGCCAACAACGGGCAGGCCATCGATTTCGCCAGCATCAACAATACCTCGCATGCCTCGATCACCATCAACAATGAATCGACCGGCGTGATCCAGACGGCCGATGCGGATGCGATCCGCGCCGGCAACGGCGCCACGGTCAACAACCGCGGCAAGATCATCGCCAACAACTACCAGGACAACACCGGTGCCGATGGCATCGATTTCCAGAACGCGCTGAGCGGCACGGTCAACAACTACTCGGGCGGCACCATCTCCGGCGGCCGTCACGGCATCAATCTCAGCTACAGCCCCGGCAACGGTGCCACCGACAACCAGACGACCTCGACGCTGACCGTCAACAACGAAGCCGGCGGCGTCATCGAAGGGCGCAATGGTTCGGGCGTCGGCGTCGATGTCAGCGTCGTGGTCGTCAACCATGGCACGATCACCGGGCGGGCCGACAGCAATCCCAACGTCCCCAACGGCGACGGCGACGGCGTCGATGCCGACTACACCGCCACTATCACCAATTACGGCGTCATCGAGGGCGCCGGCGCGAAGGGCGTCGGCTCTGACGGGCTGACCAACACCTCACAGGGCGTCGCCGTGGGCGGCGGCAGCGTGGACAATAAGGCCGGCGCCATCATTCGCGGCCAGGGCGACGGCATCCTTGCCGACAATTCCTCGCAGGGTCCGGCCTTCAGCGCTGTCACCATCATCAATGCCGGCACCATCGAGGGCACGACCCGCTACGGCATCTATCTCAACAGCACGTTGAACAATACGATCACCAATTCCGGCACGATCACCGGCGCGGTTGCGGCCATTCTGTTCGGCAGCGGCGACGATACGCTCAACATCCGCACCGGCTCCGTCATCAACGGCCTGGTCGATGGCGGCGCGGGCTATGACACCGTGTCGCTCTCCGGCACCGGCACCTTCGCCGGCAGTCAGAATTTCGAGAAGATGACGGTCGACAGCGGCAGATGGCAGGTCACCGGCATCCAGTCCTATACGGACGGCACGTCGATCGCGGGCGGGGCGGAACTCGACGTCGCCGGCACCTTGAACGGCCTCGTCACCATCAATGCCGCCGGCATTCTCAGCGGCACCGGGACGGTCAGCGGATTTGACGCCTTCGGCATCGTCGCGCCGGGCAATAGCGGCATCGGCGTGCTGAACGTCTCCGGCGACGCCACCTTCCGCGCCGGCTCCACCTATCAGGTCGAGGCGAATGCCGCCGGCCAGTCGGACCAGTTGCATGTCACCGGCAAGCTGACGATCGAGGGCGGCACGGTCGACGTCGAGGCTGCACCCGGCGCCTACAATCCCAAGACGCAATATGTGATCGCCACCGCCGGTGGTGGCGTCAGCGGCCAGTTCTCCGGCGTCACGTCGAACTTCATCTTTCTCGACCCGTCGCTGGCCTACGGCACAGACGACGTGACGATGACCCTGACGCGCAACGCAACCCTGCTGCAATCCGTCGCCGGCACCGGCAATCAGTTTGCCGTTGCCGCCGCTTTCGACAAGGCGCCCACCGACAATCCGATCTACCTCTCGCTGGTCTCGCAGACGAGCGTCGCCGGCGCCCGGGCCAATGACGATGCGCTGTCGGGCGAAGGCATCGCCGCGGCGCAGAACGCCGCCTTTGCCGCCGGCCGCGAATTCGCCGGCGTCGTCGCCGACAAGATGCAGGATTGGCGCACCGGCCAGGACGCAGCTGGCCTCAACACCTTCTCAGGGCTTCCTGCCGGTGCCTCGGCCTATGCGCCGCGCGTGAAACACGCCTCGCCGATCCGCGTCGAACCGGCTCCGCTGGCGCCGCAGCGGCAATGGCGGATGTGGATGACCGGCTTTGGCGGCAGCGCCCGCTGGAGCGGCGAGATCGGCCCGGGCACGGCGACCGCCACCGGCAGCCGCTGGGGCGGCGCGCTCGGCCTCGACTATCAGGTCAATCCCGACCTGCTGCTCGGCGTCACCGCCGGCGGCTCCGACAGCCGCTTCTCGGTGACCAGCCGCGCCACCAGCGGCACCGTCCAGGGCTTCCACACCGGCGTCTACGGCATGTTGAAGAACGCGGATTCCTACGCCAGCGCCTCGCTGACCTTCAGCACCTTCGGCAATCGCACCACCCGCGGCATCGCCGGCGTCGGCGCGACCGAGATCGCCAACGGCTCGTTCCAGTCCAACGAATGGCGCGGTCGCCTCGAAGTCGGCCACGATTTCCACATGGCATTCGCCCGCGTGACGCCCTTCCTCGCCATGGAAGCCGCCGCGCTCTCGACCGACGGCTTCTCGGAAGTCTCGCGCACCTTGGCCGGCGCGCCGGGCATCCTGGGGCTGACCTTCGCTTCCCACACCACGCAATCGCTGCCGCTGTTTGCCGGCGTGCGGCTGGCGCAGACCTATAATTTCGCCAGCGGCATCAAGGTGACGCCGTCGCTGTCGCTCGCCTGGGTGCACGAGTTCCGGCCGCAGCGGGATATTTCGGCGGTCTTCGCCACCTTCCCCGGCATCGGCTTCAACGTGGCGGGCGCGCGCCCGGCGCGCGATGCGGCGAAAGTCAAGGCGGGCCTCAACGTGGCGATGACCGACAATGTCGCGCTCTACGCCAGCTTCGACGGCGAATTCTCCGGCGTTTCGAATTCCTACGGCGGCCGCGGCGGCGTCCTCGTGCGCTGGTAGCGCTTGCCTTAAACGGACCGGCATAGGACCATGGCCTGAAAGGATTCAGGTCATGGCCCTATTTGGAAAATCAAAAGACGCACAACCAGTCGAGCACTTCCCGGTCGAGAAGACGGCGGCGGAGTGGAAGGCGCAACTGTCGCCGGCAGCCTTCACGGTACTGCGCGAACACGGCACCGAGCGGGCCGGCACCAGCCCGCTCAACGGCGAGAAGCGCAAGGGCGTGTTTCACTGCGCCGGCTGCGGCCAGGCGCTGTTCACCTCCGATACGAAGTTTGAGTCGGGCACCGGCTGGCCGAGCTTCTTCAAGCCGCTCGACGGCGCCATCGCCACCACTGAGGACCGCAGCTATTTCATGCTGCGGGTCGAGGTGCATTGTTCGCGCTGCGGCGGCCATCTCGGCCATGTCTTCCCCGATGGGCCGCGCCCCACCGGCGAGCGCTATTGCATGAACGGCGTCTCGCTCACCTTCGAGCCGGACAACGCCTGATCATGCCAGCGAAGACGGTTGCGCCGGCGTTCCCCGGCTTTGTTCCCGAAACCCTGAAATTCCTCAAGGCGCTCGGCTTCCATCAGACCCGCGAATGGTTCGAGGAGAACCGCGCGCTTTATGTGAGCGCGGTCAAGGACCCGCTGGAAGGCTATGTGGCGGCGCTGTCGCAGGCCTGCGCGGCGAGGAAGATCCCGCTGCATGGCGCGCCCAAACGCGCCACCTTCCGGCTCAACCGCGACGTGCGCTTCTCCAAGGACAAGAAGCCTTACAAGACCAATGCCGGCCGCATCATTACCCGCACCGGCCTGAAGGGCTCGCCCGGCCTCGTCTACACCCATATCTCTCCGGAAGGCTGTTTCTTCGCCGCCGGCTTCTATCATCCCGAGCCCGAACAACTTGCTGAAACGCGCAAGGCGATCGTCAAGAAGCCCGCCGCCTGGCTTGCCGTGCAAAAGAAGCTGGCGGATGCGGGCCTGGAACTCTCGATGAATGAAGCGCTGAAGCGCAACCCGCAGGGCTTTCCGGAGGTCGATCCGGGCCTCGTCAACGTCGTGCGCGCCCGCAACTTCATCGTCCGCCGGCCGCTGCCGGACAAGCTGCTGCTCGACGGCGGCAAGCTCGTCGAGGCGGCGGCGGCGTTCGCGAAGGACGCGCTGCCGCTGCTGCAGTTCGGCTGGAAGACGATGGGGTAGAGGCAGTTCTGTCATTCCCGACGCGCCGCTAGGCGCGAGCGGGAAACCAGGCGCTAGAGCATTTTCGGTTCTGATAGAATCAGAACCGAAGCTCTAGTGTTTGTTTTGACGCGTTTTCTTCACGCGAACCGGTTTCCACTTCGCTCGAAAACGCTCTAGGACTGCGTCGGTGCTGGAAGTCGGCGCAGAATGTTGTACCGTTAGGCTTGGATCCCCGCTCGCTGCTGCGCAGCGTCGGGGATGACATCGTGACACAGGCCAGACTTACTCCGCGGCTTCCGCCACCGTTACCGGCTTCACCCACTTCAGCACCGGCTGCCGTGCCGCCCGCGTTTCATCCAGCCTGCGCCTTGGCGCGAAATAGGGCGCGCCCGAAAACCGCGCCACATCGCCGTCGCGCACGCTCATCGCCAGATCACGCAACGTCATGATGAAAAGATCGAGCGAGGCCTTCGATTCCGATTCCGTCGGCTCGATCAGCATGGCGCCGTGGACGACGAGCGGGAAATACATCGTCATCGGGTGATAGCCCTCGTCGATCATCGCCTTGGCGAAATCGAGCGTGGTGATGCCGCTGTCCTTCAGCCAGCGGTCGTCGAACAGGGCTTCGTGCATGCACGGCCTGTCGCCGAACGGCTGCGACATCACGTCGGCAAGACAGGCGCGGATGTAATTGGCGTTGAGCACGGCGTCTTCCGACGCCTGCCGCAAGCCGTCCGATCCGTGCGACATCGCATAGGTGAGCGCGCGCACGAACATCCCCATCTGACCGTGAAACGCCGTCATCCGGCCGAAACTCTGCGTGCCTTCGGCATGTTCGACGAAGGCCAGCTTTTCGCCGTCCCGCCGCACGAACGGCACCGGCGCGAACGGCGCCAGAGCCTGCGACAGCACCACGGGGCCGGCGCCCGGTCCGCCGCCGCCGTGCGGCGTCGAGAAGGTCTTGTGCAGGTTGATGTGCATGGCGTCGATGCCGAGATCGCCCGGCCGCACCTTGCCGACGATGGCGTTGAAATTCGCGCCGTCGCAATAGAAATAGCCGCCGGCCTCGTGCACCGCGCGGGCGATCTCGACGATTTCCTTCTCGAACAGGCCGCAGGTGTTCGGATTGGTCAACATGATGGCGGCGACGTCGGGGCCGAGCGCGTCGCGCACGGCCTCAGCGCTCACGGTGCCGTCCTCTCGTGCCGGGATGGCGCGCACATGATAGCCGATCAGCGCGGCGGTCGCCGGATTGGTGCCATGGGCGCTGTCGGGCACGAGCACCACGTTGCGCGTCGCGCCTTCGCCGCGCGCGGCAATGGCGGCCTTGATCGCCATCATGCCGCAGGCCTCGCCATGAGCGCCGGCCTTCGGCGACATGGCGATGGCGGGCATGCCGGTCAGCACCATCAGCCAGTGCGCCATGGTCTCGATCAGTTCAAGCGCGCCCTGCACGGTCGATTGCGGCTGCAGCGGATGAATGTCGCCGAGCCCCGGCAGGCGCGCCATTTTTTCGTTGAGCCGCGGATTGTGCTTCATGGTGCAGGAGCCGAGCGGATAGAGGCCGGCATCGATGGCGTAATTCTTCTGCGACAGGCGCACGTAATGGCGCATGGTCTCCGGCTCGGTCAGCCCCGGCAGGCCGATCCCGCTCTTGCGCGCATGCGCGCCGAGCCGCGGCGTGAACTTTTCCGGTTCGTCGATATCGACGCCGGTGACATCGAAACGGCCGGTCTCGAAGATCAGCGGCTCTTCCATCTGCAGCGCGCGGTTGCGCGTGAAGGTCTGGCGTTCGCCGGTTGCGACCTCGCCCACATGGGTTGGACGTCCCTGCATATTGAGCATCACAGAACTCCCTGCAGCGCGGCAGCAAGTGCGGCGCGATCGTCATCCGTGTTCACTTCGCTGGAGGCGACGATGATCAGATCGTCGAGGCCCGCATGCGGCAGCAGCCGCGACACCGGCACGCCGCCGAGCACGCCTTGCGCTGCCATGCGCTCGATCACGTCGGCCGCATCGCCTTTCACGCGGATGGTGAATTCGTTGAAGAAGCTTTCGTTGAGCACCTCGACATTGGGCGTGCGTTCCAGAAGATCGGCCAGCTTCACCGCATTGGCATGGTTGACGCGCGCGAGCTGCCGCAGGCCCTTCTCGCCCAGCATGGTCATGTGGATCGAAAAGGCGAGGGCGCAGAGGCCCGAATTGGTGCAGATGTTGGACGTCGCCTTTTCGCGCCGGATGTGCTGTTCGCGCGTCGAAAGCGTCAGCACGAAGCCGCGCCGCCCTTCCGCGTCCAGCGTTTCGCCGGCGAGCCGTCCCGGCATCTGGCGGATGTATTTCTGCCGTGTCGCGAACAGGCCGACATAGGGGCCGCCGAAGTTCAGCCCGTTACCGATCGACTGTCCCTCGCCGACGACGATGTCGGCGCCCATGGCGCCGGGCGCTTCGACGAGGCCGAGCGAGACGACCTCGTTGAACACTGCGATCAGCAGCGCCCCGTGGACGTGGCATGTCTCGGCAATCGGCCGCAGATCGCGCAGGTTGCCGAACACGTCGGGCGATTGCACGACGACGCAGGAGACGCTGTCGTCGATCTTCGCTAGGATATCCTCGCCAGCGCCGATGTCCGGCGGCAAGGTCGTCACATCGTCAGCCGCCATCGCCGAGATCGTGCGCACCACCTCGCCGTAATGCGGATGCAGGCCGCCGGACAGAACCGTCTTCTTGCGCCGGGTGACGCGGTGCGCCATCAGCACCGCCTCGGCACAGCCCGTCGAGCCGTCGTACATCGAGGCATTGGCGACGTCCATTGCCGTGAGTGCCGCGACCTGCGTCTGGAATTCGAACAGCATCTGCAGGGTGCCCTGGGAAATCTCCGGCTGGTAGGGCGTATAGCTGGTCAGGAATTCCGAGCGCTGGATCAGGTGATCGACGGTCGAGGGAATGTGATGCTTGTAGGCGCCGGCGCCGACGAAGAAGGGCACCGAGCCGGCGGCAACATTCTTCGCCGCCATGCGCGACAGCGCGCGCTCGACTTCGATCTCGGATTTGCGCCGCGGCAGGTCCGGCGGCGCATCGAGCAGCCGGTCGGCCGGCACATCGGCAAACAGCGCATCGATGTTCCTGGCGCCGATGCGCATCAGCATGACGGCGCGATCGTCTGGAGTGAGGGGCAGGTAACGCATATCGGGTCGCCTTGTTAAGGGTTATGCCTGCGATTTCAGAAAGTCCGCATAGGCCGCCTCGTCCATCAGCCCGGCGAGTTCGCTTTTGTCGGCGATCCTGATCTTGACGAACCAGCCCCTGCCGGCGGGATCTTCGTTGACGGTCGCCGGCGCGCCTTCGAGCTCACCATTGACCTCGATCACTTCGCCGCCGACGGGCGCATAGACTTCGCTTGCCGCCTTGACGCTCTCGACCACCGCCGCCTGTTCGCCGCGCTTCAGTGCCTTGCCGACGCCCGGCAGTTCGACGAAGACAATGTCGCCCAACTGCTGCTGGGCGAAATCGCTGATGCCGACAGTGCCGATGTCGCCGTCAACGCGGATATATTCGTGATCCTTGGAATAAAGCGTGCTCACAATAATGCTCCCTTGCAAAAGTCAGCGCGCATAGCGATGCGCGACGAAAGGCATGGCGGTGACGCGCGCCGGCAAGGCCTTGCCGCGCACGAGAATGTCGAGCGGGGTGCCCACAGCAGCATATGCGGTGGTCACGTAACCCATGGCGATCGGCCGGCTCAGCGTCGGCGAAAACCCGCCCGAGGTGACGCGGCCGACGACCGCGCCGTCGGCAGATACGATCTCGGCGCCTTCGCGCGCCGGCTGGCGGCCCTCGGGCAGAAGGCCGACGCGCTTGCGGCTTGGGCCCGCCGCCAGTTCGCGCTGAATGCGCTCAGCTCCCGGAAAGCCGCCTTCGCTGCGGCGGCGCTTTGCGATCGACCAGACCAGCGCCGCCTCGACCGGCGATGTGGTCTCGTCGATATCGTGCCCATAGAGGCAGAGCCCGGCTTCCAGCCGCAGCGAATCGCGCGCCCCCAGGCCGATCGGCTTCACCAGCGGGTCGGCGGCGAGCGCCGTCCACAGGGCCGCGGCGCTGCTTGTCGCTACGGAGATTTCGTAGCCGTCCTCGCCCGTATAGCCCGAGCGCGAGACGTGGCAGTCGATCGCGCCGAACCGCGTCTTCTGCGCCGACATGAAGGGCATCGCCGCCGCATCGGGCCCGAGCTTTGCCAGGACTGCACTCGCTTGCGGTCCCTGCAGAGCGATCAGCGCGCGGTCTTCGCGTTTCTCCAGGTGCACGTCTTTCGGCAGCCGGGATTCGATATGGGCGTAATCGACGTCCTTGCGCGACGCGTTGACGACGAGAAACAACCTGCCGTCCTCGGGGGCGGCGCTCGGCCGCGTCACCATGAAATCATCAAGAATGCCGCCGTCGTCGCTTAGAAGCTGTGAATAACGCTGGCGGCCGGGCGGCAGATCCCGCACATCCGCGGGGCAGAGCGCTTCCAGCGCGGCCGCCGCGGCGGCGTGATCGGCGGCTATCAGATAGGCCTGGCCCATGTGGGAGACGTCGAACAGGCCGGCATTTTCGCGCGTCCAGTTGTGTTCGGCGATGATGCCGGCCGGATATTGGATCGGCATGTCGTAGCCGGCGAACGGCGCCATGCGCGCGCCGAGCGCGAGATGCTGCGCATGCAAAGGCGTACGCCTGGGTGTGCGCAAAGATTTAATATCGGCAGACGGTGCCAGCTCGATTGTCATGCCCGGAAACACCTCGACAGGAGTGCGACGCAATTTCCAGACGGCTCAACGTCGTGAAAATCGCGCCCCCTCTGTCCGGTGACCTGAGAGATTTCCCACCGCGGCTTCCTGAGAAACCGGGAGGTTACGCCCGTCGGTGGACTGCCGCAGACGAGCGGCAATCACTTTCCAGAGTGTCATCCCCCTCGCGGTCCATGGGCCTGAGCGTTTCCGGGGCGGTTGCGCCTTCGGCGCCGAATCGTCTTGCGATGATCCGGACTCTTCCGCGGAGGATCTTGATCTGACCCTGCCGACACTAATCGACTCGCAGGCGGAGTCAATCGCAGTGGGCCACGTTCAACTGAAATAAGTGGGCAGACTATGGACTGCCCGTTCACGCGTCAGTGGCGCTGCCGTCTTGCCCGCGCCGTCCGTTGCACCGGCGCCTTGCCGGGGCCTTCGAAGCCGACGAAGACGGTGTAGTCGTCGTTTGCGTTTTCCTGCGTGAACGGCACGGCGAGCTCATCGCTAACGATCGCGAACGACCCTTGCGTCTGGCCAGCGGGAATCGTGACGGCCGCATTGTAGACTTTGCTGACCAGCATTTTCTCGCCGGCTTCGGCGCGCACGCCGACGAAGACCGGCACGTTGAAGTTGGAGGGCTGTCCGGCGGGGCCGAGCAGAACCTTGCCCTCGACGCCGACCTTGATGAGGACCTGGCCGCCGGCGACCCGGCATTCACGGGCAATGTCGCCAAGCGAATATTGGTAGCGGACGTTCTCGCTGGTCTGCGCGCCGGCATAGACGCGGTAGGCGGCGGAGCCGTCCTTCACCTCGACGCTGGGACAGATGACATTCGTTTCGCTGGGGGTAGCGGCCTGCGCTGCTGCCGGCGGGGACCCGCCAAAGGCGCCGCGCGCCGCCAGATTGCCGATTATGTCGGCCGGATCGGACCCGCCCTTGGCGCATCCTGCCAGAAAAGCGACGGCGAACAGCGCGCCCATCATGCGTGCGGGCAGGGCTGGTTGAGGCATTTGGTTACTCCATGACCGACGCAAGAGACTGGACCGACGCAACTAAAGACACCCGCAACTTCAATTTTCCGGCAGATTTATATGATGAATCCCGGTTTGGCCATCCCGGCTCCCGCCGCAGGCCGCCGGGACAGGCCCGTCAGCACGCCCTTGGGGACTCTGATAAATACCTTTTATTTCAGATGATTACACATCTGATACGGACGTGGCAAACGTCGTCACGGCAGCTTTTCATAGCCTTCTTTAAACCCTGTTAGGGTTAACGGGATGCCGGTCCCCTGTTCTGGCGTTTCAAACACGATGAAGGTCGCCGTCTTGCCGGTGCGCAATTCCTCGAGCAGTTTATCGTCCATCACCACTTCGGCGATGCAGCCCGAGGGAATGCAGCGCACGAAGCCGGCCCGGCCCTTGTCGTTCTGGTCGATGTTCAGTCCGAGCCCGGCGGGCAGCAGCACGCCCAGCGGCGCGATCACGCGCAACAGCCGGGATTTGCCGTCGGCTGTCTTCAGCACGATGACCACGAGATTCATATTCGGCTTGTCTTCGGCGGCAACCGATTGAATCAGCGCGCATTGCTCGCGGCTGGCGCCGGTCGGCGTCTCGCAGCGCAATTCCCAGTCGCCATGTTTGCTTTTGGCGACCGGCTGCGCCGCGGCGCTGCCGGCCGAGCCCGAAAGCAGCGCAAGCGCGGCGCCTACGCTGAAAAGTCCGATTCGCAGTGAACCGAACAGGCGGGTTCCCGATTGAGGCAGGAACGAAGTCTTGGCGATCATGTGGTCTCCAGGCGCGGGCATCCTGATGCAGTCGTCTCGCTTTGGCCCGGCGCTCAAGATGAGGCCGGGTTCTGCGCCGGCAAATCACAGGAAAGCGGCCGAATCACGATGGCGCGATTATTGGAGGCTCCGCTCCGGAAGGCAATCACCGGGCTGCATGCGCTGCTCCCGTCAGGCTCAAGGGGATGCACGGATTTTACGCGCCTTTATGCCGCACGGATCAGTCGGGAAAGCCGAGTTGCGCTGGCTGCTGTATTGTGGTTGGAACCGCTCTAAGGGGCCGTGTCTATGTTCGGCTCCGGCGATTTGCCGGTTTGCCCGGCGGATTGTAAATCGAATCCTGTCACGCGGGAGCGACGACGTTCATGACACCCAAGATTTTCGGCGCAATCCGGTCCCGGTCCGTTCTGGCCGCCAACCCCGTCGCCGGCTCCCTTTTCGCAACCGGTGCCGCCTTGTTCGCGACGGGGGCTGCGCTGGCGCAGGAGCCGATCATCGGCAGGCCGACGCCCGGCGGTTACACCCTCCCGACATCAGTGACCGTGATCGGTCACGAGATCGATTTCTTCCACAATGCGATCTTGCTGCCGATCATCACCTTCATCTGTTTGTTCGTTCTGGCCCTGCTCGTCTGGATCGTCGTGAAATTCAACGACAAAGCCAACCCGGTGCCATCGAAGACCACGCATAACGCCCTGCTCGAGGTGGCCTGGACGGTTCTGCCGGTGCTGATCCTGCTCGGCATCGCCATTCCCTCGTTCCGGCTGCTCAACCACCAGCTCACGATCCCCGATTCCGATATGACCGTGAAGGTCACCGGCAACGCCTCCTGGGCCTGGACCTATAGCTATCCGAAGGAAGAGGGCGGCGGCTTCGAGTTCCAGTCGCGCATCCTCGACCAGGAGAATCTGCCGGCCGGCAAGCTGCGCCTGCTCGATGTCGACAACGAGGCTGTGGTTCCCGTCAACAAGACCGTCCGTGTGCTGGTCACGGCTGACGTCGTCGGTATCATCCACTCCTTCGTCATTCCCGCTTTCGGCGTCCGCATCGACGCCGTGCCGGGCCGCATGAACGAATCCTGGTTCAAGGCGGAGCGGGAAGGCGTATATTACGGTCAGTGCTCCAAGCTTTGCGGCAAGGACCATGCCTATATGCCGATCGTCTTCCGCGTCGTCAGCGAGGAGGCCTACAAGGCTTGGCTGGCTGAGGGTCAGAAGAAGTATGCCGCCGTCGAATCGCCGGTCCGTCTGGCCGCCGCCGCAGAGGCCAACTGAACCATTCGCTTTCACGGCCAGCTCTTTCGGCCAAGTCCTTCCGGCATAGTCGCAGGTTTCAAGGAATACAGATATGGCAACCCAGGCAGCCGCTCACGACGATCATCACGACGATCACGCCCATCCTCTGCCGACCGGCTGGCGGCGCTGGATGTATTCGACCAACCATAAAGACATCGGCACGCTCTATCTGATCTTCGCGATCTGCGCCGGCATTGTTGGCACGACCCTGTCGATCGCCATGCGCGCCGAACTGGCGGGCACCGGCGTCCATGTCTTCCCGTGGATTTCGAAACTGCTGGCCGGCGACGGTTCGTTCGAATCGGCCAAGCATCTCTACAATGTGTTCATCACCGGCCACGGCGTCATCATGATCTTCTTCATGGTCATGCCGGCGCTCATCGGCGGCTTCGGCAACTGGTTCGTACCGCTGATGATCGGCGCACCGGACATGGCCTTCCCGCGCATGAACAACATTTCGTTCTGGCTGCTGCCGGCATCGTTCTCGCTGCTGATCATCTCGATGTTCGTCGAAGGCCCGTCGGGCATGCATGGCTTCGGCGGCGGCTGGGTCATGTATCCGCCGCTGTCGTCGAATGCCGGCCATCCCGGCCCGGCGGTGGATTTCGTCATCCTGTCGCTGCATCTGGCAGGCGCCTCCTCGATCCTCGGCGCCATCAACTTCATCACCACGATCTTCAACATGCGCGCGCCGGGCATGACCCTGCACCGCATGCCGCTGTTTGCGTGGTCGGTGCTGATCACCGCCTTCCTGCTGGTCCTGTCACTCCCCGTGCTCGCCGGCGGCATCACCATGCTGCTCACCGACCGTAACTTCGGCACCACCTTCTTCAATCCGGAAGGCGGCGGCGACCCGATCCTGTTCCAGCATCTGTTCTGGTTCTTCGGTCACCCGGAAGTCTACATTCTCATCCTTCCCGGTTTCGGCATCATCAGCCACATCGTCTCGACCTTCTCGAAGAAGCCGATCTTCGGCTATCTCGGCATGGCCTATGCGATGGTCGCCATCGGCTTCGTCGGCTTCGTCGTGTGGGCGCACCACATGTACACGGTCGGCCTGTCGCTCAACACGCAGCGCTATTTCGTCTTCGCCACCATGGTCATCGCGGTGCCGACGGGCGTCAAAGTGTTCTCGTGGATCGCAACCATGTGGGGCGGATCGATCTCGTTCCGCCTGCCGATGATCTGGGCCATCGGCTTCATCTTCCTGTTTACCATCGGCGGCGTTACCGGCGTCGTGCTGGCCAATGCCGGCGTCGACCGCCAGTTGCACGAAACCTATTATGTGGTGGCGCACTTCCACTACGTGCTGTCGCTGGGTGCGGTGTTCTCCATCTTCGCGGGCTTCTACTACTGGTTCCCGAAGATGTCGGGCTACATGTACAACGAGTTCCTCGGCAAGATTCATTTCTGGATGATGTTCATCGGCGTCAACCTGACGTTCTTCCCGCAGCATTTCCTCGGTCTTGCCGGCATGCCGCGCCGCTATGTCGACTATCCCGACGCCTTCCTGCTGTGGAACGAGATCTCGTCCTACGGATCCTATCTGTCGGGCCTCAGCGTTCTGCTGTTCCTCTACATCGTCTGGGATGCCTTCGCCCGCAAGGAGCAGGTGTCGGCCAGCCCGTGGGGCGAGGGTGCGACGACGCTGGAATGGACGCTGCCGTCGCCGCCGCCGTTCCATCAGTACGAGACATTGCCGCGCATCACCGGCTCCGATCATTGATCGGCATCGACCGGCGGCCTCGGCCGCCGGTCTTCGTTCCAGACTGCAGAAGAAACTGCGCCGACTGGCGCGACAGGTTTGTTTGAATGAGTTACGTCAGCGAACAGAATGGTCTTGATCAGGCGCGCATATCGCTTGCGGGCCCGGGCGACTATTTTGCGCTGCTCAAGCCGCGTGTCATGTCGCTCGTGGTTTTTACCGCGCTTGCGGGCCTGCTGGTCGCGCCCGGCCAGATGAATCCGGTTATCGGCTTCACCGCCCTGCTGGCGATCGCCATCGGCGCCGGCGCGTCGGGCGCTCTCAACATGTGGTACGATGCCGATATCGACGCCGTCATGACGCGCACCAGGACGCGCCCGATTCCCGCAGGCCTGATCCTGCCGAATGAGGCGCTCGCTTTCGGTCTCTTTCTGTCGGTGTTCTCGGTCTTCATGCTCGGCCTGGTGACGAACTGGCTCGCCGCCGGCCTGCTCGCCTTCACCATCTTCTTCTATGTCGTCGTCTATACGATGTGGCTGAAGCGCTCGACGCCGCAGAACATCGTCATCGGCGGCGCTGCCGGCGCATTTCCGCCGATGGTCGCCTATGCCGCCGCCACCGGCAGCGTCAGCCTGTCGAGCCTGGTGCTTTTCGCCATCATCTTCGTCTGGACGCCGCCGCATTTCTGGGCTTTGGCGCTGCTGAAGTCGAAAGAATATCAGGCCGTCGGCATTCCGATGATGCCGAACGTCAAGGGGCCGGACCACACCCGCCTTGAAATCCTGCTCTACACGATTGTGCTCGCGCCGCTGGCCGTGGTGCCGTGGCTGATGGGCTTTGCCTCGCCGGTCTATGGCGCCGTCGCGATTTCTGCCGGCCTTGCCATGCTGGCGCTCGCCGTCCGTGTCTTCTGCGTCCGGCGGGGCCAGGGCAGGGACGAAGAGTCCGATCGTGCCGCCAAGCAGTTGTTCGCCTTCTCGATCGTTTATCTGTTCCTTCTCTTTGCTGTCATCGTCGTCGAGAACAGCGTTTCGCGATTGGGTTTCTGAGTGACGATCATGGTCAACCAACCGGCGCAGAACGAACGGCCGCCAGAGGGCATCAAGCTGACGCCGGAGCAGGAGAAGAGCCGCCGCGCCCGCAACATCGCGATCGGCCTGGCGGTCGGCTTTTTTGTCGTTCTCTTCTACGCCATCACCGTGGTGAAAGTGGGCCCCGCGGTTTTTAACCGTCCGTTGTAGGCAGGAGTCGAAGCTGATGAGCGATCTCGACAAGCAAGACACCCTCCAGGACGGCGCGCCCTCGAAACTCGCACGCTCGCATCGCCGCGTCGCCATGGCGGCTGCCGGGGCTTCGCTGCTCATGCTCGGCATGTCGTTTGCCGCCGTGCCGCTTTACGCCATGTTCTGCGCTGCGACGGGTTATGGCGGCACGCCCCGCGTCGCCGAGGCTGCCTCGGCGACCCGCGGCGAGCGGACCTTGACGGTCCGGTTCGATTCCAATGTCGGTGGCGGGATCGACTGGAGCTTCGAACCGGAGATCCCCTCGATGCGCCTGCGCACCGGCGATACCGCGACGGTCTTCTACAAGGCCACCAACCATTCCAAGCATCCGGTAACCGGCATCGCGACCTATAACGTCGCCCCCGATCAGGTCGGCGCCTATTTCAACAAGATCTCCTGTTTCTGCTTCACCGAGCAGACGCTCGCGCCCGGCGAAACCATGGAACTCCCGGTTGTCTTCTTCCTCGATCCGGCGCTGGAGAAGGAAGAGTCCATGAACGCAGTCCAGAGCCTGACGCTCTCCTATACGTTCATGCCGGCCAGGCAGAAAACATCCCCCGTGACCGCCGCCAGCGATCCGGGCAAAGCGAATTTGTGAATGCGTAAAAGCGGGACAATTCGCCGGCTTGACTTGCAGCCGGCGTGTGATTGAAAGGCCCATATGGGGCGGTTCTCGGTCTTCCGGACAATGTCCGGGGAGTGCGGACCTTACGACCAAACGAGGACAAAATGGCTGACGGCCACGCCAAACCGAACCACGATTATCATCTCGTCGATCCGAGCCCGTGGCCGCTGGTCGGCTCGCTCTCGGCTTTCATCACGGCCGTCGGCGCGATCATGTGGATGAAGGGCCTGGCGCCGTTCGGCGTCAAGCTCGGCGGCTACGTCTGCATCGCCGGATTTCTTGGCATTCTCTATGTCATGATCCAGTGGTGGGCCGATGTGATGCGCGAAGCCGAATACGAAGGCTTCCACACCCGCGTGGTGCAGATCAGCCATCGCTACGGCATGATCATGTTCATCGCCTCGGAAGTGATGTTCTTCGTCGCCTGGTTCTGGGCTTTCTTCGACGCCAGCCTGTTCCCCAACGAAGCCGTTCAGGCGGCGCGGACAGAATTTCTCGGCGGCGTCTGGCCGCCCAAGGGCATCTCGGTGTTCGACCCGTGGCACCTGCCGCTGCTCAACACGCTGATCCTTCTGACCTCCGGCACCACTGTGACCTGGGCGCATCATGCGCTGCTGCACGGCGACCGCGACGGCCTGAAGAAGGGCCTGATCCTGACGGTCATCCTGGGCGCCATCTTCACCTGCGTGCAGGCCTATGAATATGCCCATGCGCCGTTCGGCTTCAGGGATTCGATCTATGGCGCGACCTTCTTCATGGCGACCGGCTTCCACGGTTTCCATGTGCTCGTCGGCACGATTTTCCTGCTGGTCTGCCTGTTCCGCGCCTATGCCGGGCATTTCACGCCCACGCATCATCTCGGCTTCGAATTTGCTGCCTGGTACTGGCATTTCGTCGACGTGGTGTGGCTGTTCCTGTTCTGCTGCATCTATGTCTGGGGCAATTACGGCGGACATATTGCCACGCACTGATCTTTGCCCGTCAGGGTGTATAAGGGGCAGCCGGACGGCTGCCCTTTTTTATTGCGCGATGGCGCACGGGCAGAGTGGGGCGAGATGAGAAGCCGCAATGAATTTCGATGACCGTTATCCGCCCCAATCGCCCTACTCGACGGGCCTCGCCGGACGCTGCCCGCGCTGCGGCCAGGGTCGGCTCTTCACCGGCTTCATCAACCTCGCGCCGCGCTGCGAGGTCTGCGATCTCGATTTCAAATTCGCCGATTCCGGCGATGGCCCGGCGGTATTCGTCACCCTGTTCGCTGGTTTCCTCGTGCTGGGCGCGGCGCTGTGGACGGAGCTGAACTACGAGCCACCTTTCTGGGTCCACATGGTCATCTTCCTGCCGCTGACCTTGATCGTCTGCCTCGGCATGCTACGGCCGCTGAAAGGCCTGCTCGTCGCCCTGCAATATCGCAACAAGGCGGAACAGGGCAGGCTTGAGGAATAAAGATGAAGAGTGCCGCCGCGCCCCGGCGTGGAGCCGGCCTGTCGTCCCTCGCGGTTCCCGCCGTCTTTGCCCTGCTGGCGCTGGCTTTGCTGGTGTCGCTCGGCGTCTGGCAATTGCATCGCCTGACCTGGAAGGAAGGCCTCCTGGCGCAGATCGACCAGCGCCTGAACGCCCCGGCGACGCCGCTGCCGCCGCGTGCGCAATGGCAGTCGCTGTCCCAGGAGAATGATGAATATCGCCATGTCAGCGTTACCGGCCGGTTCGAGCACGACAGCGAAGTCTATGTCTTCCGCACCGCCGGCTCCGGCCTCGGCGAGGCCGGCTTCCTCGTGCTCACGCCGCTGCGCCTTGATGACGGCAGCCGCATCCTCGTCAATCGCGGCTTCGTGCCCGAGCGCCTGCGCGATCCTGCCACCCGCGCTGCCGGGCAGACGAGCGGCGACGTCACTGTCGCCGGCGCGCTGCGCTGGCCCGAGGAGCGCAATCTCTTCACGCCCGCCGACGAGCCGGCGCGGCGTGTCTGGTATACGCGCGATCCGGTCTCGATGGCGCGCGCCCTCAACTTGGCCGACCCCGCGCCGTTCTCGATCGATGCCGACGCTTCCGTCGATGAAGGCCAGCCGCTGCACGGCGGCGCCACCGTCGTAAGCCTGCGCAACGACCATCTCTCCTACGCGGTGACATGGTTCGGCCTCGCCGCGACGCTGGTCGGCGTCTTTGGCGTTTTCGCCTGGCGCAGGCTGAAACCCCAAAACTAACCGAGCAGGCGGCCCTTGCGCTTCGCCCTTTGCTGCGGCTGTTTGCGGAATGTGGCGACCATTTCCACATGCGGCGAATGGCGGAACTGATCGAAGGGGATCACATCGCCGATCACATAGCCGCCCTCGATCAGGATGCGCGCATCGCGCGCGAAGGTTTGCGCGTTGCAGGACACGGCGACGATCAGCGGCACATGCGTCGCGGCGAAGGCGCGCGCCTGGATATCGGCGCCGGCACGCGGCGGATCGAACACCACGGCATCGAAATCCTTCAACTCGACGGGTGACAGCGGCCGGCGCACCAGGTCGCGCGTCTGCACCGTCACCTGCTTGAGCCCGGTGGCGCGATGGGCGGCACGCGCCAGCGCGCCCAGCATGGCGGCATCGTTCTCCACTGCCAGCACTTTCGAGCGTTCCGCCAGCCGCAGGCTGAACGTGCCGACCCCGGCAAAGAGATCGGCAACAGACGCGGCTCCGTCGACAGCCTTGAGCACGAGATCGGCGAGGGTCCGCTCGCCTTTCTCGGTCGCCTGCAGGAAGGCGCCGGGTGGCGGCGACAAGGCGGCGCGGCCCATCTGCAACAGCGGCGGACGGATTTCGACCAGCGTTTCGCCGTGGTTGGACAGGCGCGCCAGATCGAGGTCTCCGGCGAGCACGACGAGCTGCTGACGCAGCCGTCCGTCGAGCTTGCCGACGCCGCGCACGTCCACATCGAGGCCCGACAGCGTCGTCGTGACGAGAATGTCGAGCGGCTTGCCGGTCTGCGCCAGGGTCTGCGCCAGCCGCCGCGCCACCGCCGGCGCGCTCTTGAGGCCCGGCGCCAGGATCGGGCATTGGTCGATGCTGGCGATGTCATGGGCGCGCGCACGCATGAAGCCGAGGTCGATCGTCTGCCGGTTCAGGGCATCGTGGCGCACGCGTGCATGAAAGGTGGCGCGCCGCCGCCCCTCGCCATGGGCATCGACGAGCGGCAGCACTTGCGCATCGACCTTCGCATGCGCCAGCGCCTGGACCACCAGATCGCGCTTCCATTCGCCATAGGGCTGCGGCGCCAGGGCCTGCACAGCGCAGCCGCCGCAATCGCCAAAGTATTCGCAGAACGGTTCGACCCGATCGGGGCTGGGCTCGACGATTTCGACGATTTGGCCGCGTTCGCCGTCGACTTCGGCACGCAGCACATCGCCGGGCAGTCCGTAGGGAACGTAAACCGGGCCGGCCTCGTCGTGGCCGACACCTTCGCCGCGCTGGCCGAGTTTGTCTATTCTGAGCGTGTGGGTCTGGAACATGGCCCTGCCTAGCCCAGTTCCGCGCCCAGCAGAAACTCCTTATTGCCGTCGCCGCCCTCGATGGGTGACGGAATGAGGCCGATGCACCGCCAGCCGAGCTTTTCGACCAGCGCCGTTACATTGGCGCAGACCTCCTCGTGGACGCGCTGGTCGCGGACGACGCCCTTGCTGACCCGCGCCGGCCCGGCCTCGAACTGCGGTTTGACGAGCAGCACGGCCTGAGCGCCGGGCGCAGCCAGCGCGAAAACCTTCGGCAGGACAAGCGCCAGCGAGATGAAGCTGACGTCGCAGACCAGAAGCTGCGGCAGGTCTACGACGCCCTCCGCATCCATGAAATCCGCCGCCGTCAGGTTGCGGGCGTCGAACCCCTCGCGCATCGTCACGCGCGGGTCGTCGCGCACCCTGGCGTGCAACTGCCCGTGGCCGACATCCACCGCATGGACGCGCCTGGCGCCGCGATCGAGCAGGACCTGCGTAAAGCCGCCGGTTGACGCGCCGATATCGAGGCAGACCTTGCCGTTCGGGTCGAAGCCGAAGGCGTCGAGCGCCGCCACCAGCTTCAGCCCGCCGCGCGACACCCAGGGGTGGGGCGCGCTGGCGCGGATCTGCGCCCCGTCCGCGATTTCCTCCGAGGGTTTGCGCACCGGCCTGCCGTCGGCGAACACTAGGCCGCTCTCGATGGCAGCCCGCGCCCGGGCACGGCTTTCGAAAAAGCCATGCTCGACAAGGAAAAGATCGGCGCGTCTGCGGGTCAATGGGTGCTCCAGCTCAGGCAGGGCCTCAGCCTTGCCGTCCCGTCGCCGGCTTTATATGTCTGCTGGACCGATAGCAAAACCCACAGCCGACAGATGAACGACGACAAAAAGCCGGAAAATCACGGTGCTTCCGTGCCGCTTTCGCCGGAAAAGCTCAGGGCTGCCGAGGCGCGCGCGGCGAGGCGGGCCCAGGCCCTGCGCGACAATCTCAAACGTCGCAAGGAGCAGGCCCGCGGCCGCAGGCAGTCTGGGGTGTCCCTTGGGGCGTCATCCGAAAGTTCGCGGGAAGAAAGCTGATTTCCCCGCCGGACCATCCCGGATTTATGCTAAACAACAAGATTACCGGCACGATTCCCGACGTCCGAACGTCCTGATCGTGCGAATTGTTACCGCCGTCGCGCCCGCTTTTCCGCATTTCCAACGAAGGCGCAGATGCTCTGGTGTGAGAGGACATATGGACCGAATTCGCATTGTCGGTGGACAGAAACTGAACGGCACGATCCCGATTTCCGGCGCCAAGAACGCGGCGCTTCCCCTGATGATCGCCTCGCTCTTGACCAACGAGACGCTGGTGCTTGAGAACGTGCCGCGTCTCGCCGACGTGCGCATGCTGATCCGCATTCTCGGCAATCACGGCGTCGATCACATGATCGACGGCAAGCGCTCGGGCGACACCACCCATGCCGGCCAGACCATTCGCTTCACCGCCCGCGAGATCGTCGACACGACTGCGCCCTATGAACTCGTGTCGCGCATGCGCGCCAGCTTCTGGGTGCTGGCGCCGCTCGTCGCCCGCATGGGCGAAGCAAAGGTTTCGCTGCCGGGCGGCTGCGCCATCGGCACGCGACCGGTCGACTTCCTGCTGATGGCGATGGAAAAGCTTGGCGCGCAGATCGATATCGAATCCGGCTACGCCATCGCGCGCGCGCCCAAGGGCCTGCGCGGCGCCGAGATCGTGTTTCCAAAGGTCACCGTCGGTGGCACCCATACGGCGCTGATGGGCGCCGTGCTGGCCCATGGCGACACGCTGATCAAGAACGCGGCCTGCGAACCCGAAGTCGCCGATCTTGCCGACTGCCTCATCAAGATGGGCGCGAAAATCAAGGGCGCCGGAACTTCCGAGATCGAGATTTCCGGCGTCGGCTCCCTGCAGGGCGCCCAGCACGCCGTATTGCCCGACCGTATCGAGGCCGGCACCTTTGCCATGGCCGCGGCGATGGCGGGCGGCGATGTCTTTCTTGAGAATGTGCGGCCGGAACTGCTGCAGTCGGCGCTCGACCATATCGTTTCGGCCGGGGCGACGGTGACGTCCAACAATCACGGCATCCGCATCCAGCGCAATGGCTCAGGGCTTCAGCCGGTGGACGTCACGACCGATCCGTTCCCCGGTTTTCCGACCGATCTGCAGGCCCAGTTCATGGCACTGATGACGCGGGCCAAGGGCACGTCGCGAATCACTGAGACGATTTTCGAAAACCGCTTCATGCACGTCCAGGAACTGGCCCGTCTCGGCGCCAAAATCCGCCTTGAGGGCGATACGGCCGTTGTCGAGGGCGTGCCGAAACTGACTGGCGCCCCGGTCATGGCCACCGATCTGCGCGCCTCCGTCTCGCTGGTGATCGGCGCTCTGGTGGCCGACGGGGAGACCACGGTCCACCGCGTTTACCACCTCGATCGCGGCTTCGAGCGGCTGGAGCAGAAACTCAACGGTTGCGGCGCCATTCTCGAGCGGTTGAGCGATCCGGGCTGACGATTGCGGAATCCCCGGATCTTGGCCGATAATGCCGGCAACCAAAGCCGGCATCATCGTATTGCAAGACATCGGGGAATTGGAACAACATGACAGCCCCAGCAGACACCTCACCCCCGCCGTTGCGGCTCATGGCCGTCGATCGCGAGGACCTCGAAATCCTGTCGACCAGCATGCAGGACGCAATCGTCCGTGTCGCCGACATGACCTTCGTTCCGGCGCAGAAACGGTTCGCCCTTCTGGGCTGCCGGTTCGACTGGCTGGCGGCGGCCGAAGGCCGCGTCGAGCGCGCCAGGGCAGGCCTGCATTTCGACTATGTGACCCGGGCCACGCGGTCGGGTTTCGACCAGGCCAACGGCGATACGATCCTCAATCTGCTGGGCATCGTCTTTGAGGAAAGCGAAGCGCCGGGCGGCACGGTCGAACTGGTCTTCTCGGCCAATGCCGCCATCAGGCTTGAGGTCGAATGCATCGACGCGCAATTGCGCGATCTCGGCGACAGATGGCAGGCCCGCGGCACGCCCGGCCATCCGGGCTGCGGCGGCGACGATTAGGATCGCGCTTCAAGAGCGGCTGCTGTCGTCCGACCCGGCACAATTTACGGAGTGAATGGAATGCCCTTGCGGCTGAATATGCGTGAGACCGGGTTCGAGCAGAAGTTCAATGCGCTTCTCGCCATGAAGCGCGAAGTGTCCGAAGATGTCGACAGCGCGGCACGCACGATCATCGAGGATGTGATCGCCCGCGGCGATGCGGCGCTGATCGACCTGTCGCAGAAATTCGATCGTGTCGACCTGGCGAAGATGGGACTGCGCGTCGGCGCGGCCGACATCAAGGCGGCCATTGCCGCCTGCGACGCCGACGCCCTGGCCGCGTTGAAACTCGCCCATGCACGCATCGTCGCCTTTCATCAGCGCCAGAAACCGTCCGACCTGCGTTTCACCGATGCCGAGGGCGTCGAACTCGGCTGGCGCTGGAGCGCGATCGAAGCCGTCGGCCTTTATGTTCCCGGCGGCACGGCCAGCTATCCCTCGTCAGTGCTGATGAATGCCGCACCGGCGAAAGTCGCCGGCGTGCCGCGCATCGTCATGGTCGTTCCGGCGCCAGGCGGCGTCATCAATCCGCTCGTGCTCGCCGCCGCCGATCTCGCCGGCGTCGATGAGGTCTATCGCGTCGGCGGCGCTCAGGCTGTCGCCGCGCTCGCCTACGGCACCGCGACCATCGCGCCCGTCGCCAAGATCGTCGGACCCGGCAATGCTTTTGTGGCCGCCGCCAAGCGGCGCGTCTTCGGCAAGGTCGGCATCGACATGATCGCCGGTCCCTCGGAAGTGCTGGTCCTCGCCGACAAATCCGCCAATGCCGCCTGGATCGCGGCAGACCTTCTGGCGCAGGCCGAACATGACACAGCGGCGCAGTCGCTGCTCATCACTGACGACAAGGACCTTGCGGACGATGTGGTGCACGCCGTCGAGCACCAGCTTGCGCTCCTGCCGCGCAAGGACATCGCCGGCGCCAGCTGGCGCGACTTCGGCGCCATCATCCTGTGCGACAGGCTCGGCGACGCGATTGCACTCGCCGACCGCATCGCGCCCGAACATCTCGAAATCATGGCGGAAGATGCCGAGGCGCTGGCCACGCGCGTGCGCAATGCGGGCGCCATCTTCCTCGGCGGCCATACGCCCGAAGCCATCGGCGACTATGTGGGCGGTTCCAATCATGTGCTGCCGACTGCGCGCTCGGCGCGCTTTTCGTCCGGCCTCGGCGTGCTCGATTTCATGAAGCGCACCTCCATCCTCAAATGCACGTCCGAGAGCCTGCGTGTGCTGGGACCGGCGGCGATCGCGCTCGGCAAGGCCGAAGGCCTCGATGCCCATGCCCGCTCCGTCGCCATCAGGCTGAATCTCGGATGAGCCATGGGCGCTGAGGCGAACTCGCAAAGGCTCGTATCCGTCACGCTCGACGATGCCTCCATCGGGCGCGGCAATGCGGATCAGGAGCACGAGCGCCTGATCGCCATCTACGATCTTGTCGAAGAAAATACGTTCGGCGTGCCGGGACGCAAGGATGGGCCCTATTCGCTGCACATCTCGATCGTCGACAAGAAGGTCGCGCTCGATATCCGCACGAAGGACGGTGACAGCGTCGTCGTCCACATCGTTTCGCTGATGCCGTTCCGCCGCATCCTCAAGGATTATTTCGCGGTGTGCGAAAGCTATTACGCGGCCATCCGCACCGCGACGCCGGCGCAGATCGAAGCCATCGACATGGGACGCAGGGGCTTGCACAACGACGGCGCCCATCTTCTGGCTGAACGGCTGAAGGGCAAGATCGAATGCGATTTCAACACGGCTCGCCGCCTGTTCACCCTCTTGACCGCTCTGCACTGGAAGGGCTGAGCGCATGTCGCCGATGCAGCAAACGCCGCCGGAACGCATCGTGAGAAAAATGCAATGAGCGGCGTCAGAAATGACGGCGACCAGGCTGCGGCTACGGCGGGCAAGCGGCCGCAGTCCATCCTGTTCGCCTGCACGCTCAATTCGGTGCGCTCGCCCATGGCGGAAGCGATCGGCAGAAGCCTGTTCTCGCGCGAGGTGTTCTTCGCATCGGCCGGCGTGCGCGCCGGCGAACTCGATCCCTTCGCCGTGGCGGCAATGGCGGAAATCGGCATCGATATCTCCAGACACGTACCGCATGCGTTCGGCGATCTGGATGACGACAATTTCGACATGATCGTCAGCCTGTCGCCGGAAGCCCATCACAGCGCGCTCGAATATACCCGCACCATGGCGGTCGAAGCGCTGTACTGGCCGACGATCGATCCGACCGCCGTGCAGGGCTCGCGCGAGCAAAGGCTTGACGCTTACCGGGGCGTCCGCGACGGCCTGCTAAAGCGGATCACCGAATTGCTTGGCAGCAGAGTTATTTAGCGGAAACGCGATATTGCCGCAATTGATCGCCACTTGACACCTGTCGGCCCGCAGGAGCAATTGCCCTCATGTCCGAACGCCCGAAACTGCATCTCCTGCTGTGCGCCCCGCGTGGTTTCTGCGCCGGGGTCATGCGCGCCATCGATACGGTGGAGCGGGCGCTGGAGCTGCATGGCGCGCCGGTCTATGTCCGCCATGAGATCGTGCACAACAAATATGTTGTCGAAAGCCTGCGCAACAAAGGTGCGATCTTCGTCGACAGTCTCGACGAGATTCCGCCAACCGGCGCGCCGGTGATCTTCTCCGCCCATGGCGTCCCCAAGGCCGTGCCGGAGGCTGCCCGCGGACGCAATTTCCTCACCATCGACGCCACCTGTCCGCTCGTCACCAAGGTCCATCGCGAGGCCGAGATCCACAGCCGCCGCGGCCGCACCGTCATCCTCATCGGCCATGCCGGCCATCCCGAGGTCGAAGGCACGATGGGGCAATTGCCGGACGGCGCGGTGCTGCTGGTCGAGACGGTGGCCGATGTCGAACGTCTGCAGCCGCCCGATCCGGATAATCTCGCCTGGGCAACGCAGACGACCTTGTCGGTCGATGATACGCGCGACATCGTCGAGGCGCTGTCGCGCAGGTTCCCCGGCATTATCGGCCCGCACAAGGAAGACATCTGCTATGCCACAACGAACCGCCAGGAAGCAGTCAAGGCGGTGGCCGCCCGCAGCGAGGCAATGATCGTTGTCGGCGCGCCCAACTCGTCCAATTCGCTGCGCCTGCGCGAAGTCGCCGAGCGCGCCGGCTGCAAGGTGTCCCTGCTGGTCCAGCGCGCCGCCGACATCGACTGGCAGGCTTTGACGGACATCACCCGCGTCGGCCTCTCGGCCGGCGCCTCGGCGCCGGAAGTGCTGGTCGAGGAAATCATCGAAGCCTTCCGCGCGCGCTATGACGTGAGCGTCGAGACGGTGACGACGGCGCAGGAAAGCGTCCACTTCCCGCCGCCGCGCGAACTGCGCGTGAAGGCGTAAGCGCTGCAGTCCTTGTCATTCCCGACGCGCGAAGCGCGAGCGGGAAACCAGGTCTTGCAGCGCGTCAATGTCTGCAGGCGTCGAGGCGCTCAGTCATCAGGTCTGGATCCCGCTCGCCTGCCGCGCAGGCGTCGGGGATGACAGTGCTCTACCCATTGATCAACAGCACGATCCCGCCGACGATCAGCGCCATGCCGAGATATTCGCGGCCGCTGGTGCCCTGGCGGAACATGCGTCGCGTCACCACTTGCGCCATCGGCACTTCCAGCAGCGCCAGGGTGCGCACGGCGGCGGCCGACGTCAGGGTGAAGGCCATCAGCCAGAGCTGCGAGGCGAGTGCACCCATGGCGCCGGCAAACAGCGACTTGCGCCAGTTCATTGCAATCGCCTTCAGCAGCGGCCGGTCGAACAGGCCGAGCCAGGCCAGGATAATTCCGCATTGCATGGTCTGCGCCGCCAGCAGCGCCGTCGTGGCGATGATGAAGACGTTCTCGCCGGCAAGCCCGATCAACCCGCCGCGGTAGCACGTCGCCGACAGGGCGAAGAAGGCGCCGCCGAGCAGGCCGAGCGCCGCCGACTGCCATTCCGTCTCGGGCGCCTTGCCGGAAACTGCACGCGGCCACGACATCAGCATCACGCCGGCGGTGGCGATGACCACCGCAGCCGCAACCGCCAGGCTGGGCGTCTCGTGCAGGAACAGCACGCCGAAAATCGCGATGATGACTGGCTCGGTCTTCGTATAGGCGGTGATGACGACGAAGGAGCGCACCTTCATGCCGGCCAGCATCAGGCCGGTGGCGAAGGCCTGGGCGCCGGCGCCTGCGAGCAGCCAGAGCAGGCTCGTCACCGTCATCTGCGGCGCATGAAAGCCGATGATCCGCGTTTCGACGACATAGAGCGCGGCGATGAACGGCAGGCTGAACAGAAATCGCACATGGGTCGCCCCGGCGGTGCCGAGCACGGCGACAAGGTCCCGCTGCATGACATTGCGGGCGGTCTGCGCTGCCGAGGCGCAGATGGTCAGGAAAGCCCAGGCCCAACCTCCGATCCATGCCGAAATGCTCAGAAGCATAGATGTTTTGCCTTTCGGCGCGTTTGACCTCGTTCGCCGGCGTGGCTAACACGGTTGCGAGCGCCGGGCAAAATGGGCGGCGCTGCTGGATCAAAAGGGCCATGGCCGTCTACACTGAAGTCACCGACGAGGATATGGCGGCCTTTCTTGAGGGCTATGACCTTGGCGGCCTGCTGTCCTGCAAGGGCATCGCCGAAGGCGTCGAGAATTCGAACTATCTCCTGCATTGCGAGGCCGGCTTCTTCATTCTGACGCTTTACGAGCGGCGCGTGGCGGAGGCTGACCTGCCGTTCTTTCTCGGCCTGATGGAACATCTGGCGGAGCGGCGGATCACCTGTCCGCAGCCGGTGAAGAACCGCAAGGGCGTGGCGCTCGGCCGCCTCGCCGGCAGGCCCGCCGTCATTGTCACCTTTCTCGACGGCATTGCCGTGCGCCGGCCGGTGGCGCAGCATTGCGCCATGATCGGCGAGGGTTTGGCGCGCCTGCACGACGCTGGCAGCGATTTTACGATCACCCGCGCCAACGCCCTGTCGGTCGACGGCTGGGAGCCGCTGTTTCGCGCAGCTGAAATGCGGGCCGACAATGTCCTGCCGGGCCTGGCCGTCGCCATTGCCGACGAGCTGTCCTATCTCGAACGCCACTGGCCGAAACATCTTCCCTCCGGCGTCATCCATGCCGATCTGTTTCCCGACAACGCCTTCTTCCTCGGCGGCAAGCTGTCGGGCGTCATCGATTTCTATTTCGCCTGCAACGACATGTTCGCCTATGACATCGCCATCTGCCTCAATGCCTGGTGCTTCGAGCCGGACATGTCGTTCAACATCACCAAGGGCATGGCGCTGCTCGATGGCTATCAGCGCATCAGGCCGCTGACGGTTGAGGAGAGCGAAGCGCTGCCGCTGCTGGCCCGCGGCGCCGCGCTGCGCTTTCTGCTGACCCGTCTGGTCGACTGGCTCAACGTGCCGGAAGGTGCGCTGGTGCGCCCGAAAGACCCGATCGAATACGTCAAGAAACTTCGCTTCCACCAGCAGGCGCAGAGCGCCCGCGATTACGGATTGCTGAAATGAGCCGCCGCGTCACCATCCACACCGACGGCGCCTGTTCAGGCAATCCTGGTCCCGGCGGTTGGGGCGCCATCCTCGAATGGGATGGCCGCGAGAAGGAATTGTCCGGCGGCGAGGCCGAGACCACCAACAACCGCATGGAACTGACAGCAGCCATCATGGCGCTGGAAGCGCTGACGCGCCCCTGCAACGTCGATCTCTACACCGATTCGCAATATGTCCGCGGCGGCATCATGGGCTGGCTGAAGGGCTGGAAGAAAAATGGCTGGCGCACCGCCGACAAGAAGCCGGTGAAGAATGTTGAACTCTGGCAGCGCCTCGACGAGGCCGCTCAACGCCACAACGTCGAATGGCACTGGGTCAAGGGCCACAACGGCCATGACATGAACGAACGCGCCGACGAACTGGCGCGCTTCGGCATGGAGCCGTTCAAAGGCCAAGCGAAGAGAAAGACATCAGGCGCTGTTTAGAGGCCTCGCCCCTGGCGGCGGCGCTACCGCTTGAATCGTTTCATCCATGACCAACCCAGACGCGCGACGCCCGCGAGGCCAGCGATGATGAGCAGTCCTACAATGAACAGGCTATTAAGGCTAACGAACCAGTCGATTGCAGATCGCATATAGTCCATTGGCGTCTCAAGGTTCGTGATCCGGCGTCAACAATCATTCTGGCTTTCGCTTGGTTGCCGGCTAGAATAGCACGCAATCCAGGCGGGGGAATGCGGACATGGTTGTCAGGGTCGGCGGCAAATACCAAAGTCTGATCGATGACGCTCCGTCCGTCGGAGGGTGCCTCTGCCATAGCCCGGCGTTTGCCAGGCTGAATGCCCTTGTCACGCAGAAGATTTCGCGCCGCTCTGTCCTGTCGGGCGCGGCCGCCGGATTTGGCGCGGCTGTCTTTGGCGCGTCCGGAGCATTTGCGCGCATTCCTGAAGCGCCAAAATCGCCGATCGCTTTCACCAATGCGCGCGTCTTCGACGGCCTGGCTTCAAGCGCCCGCACCGGCATGACGGTGATCGTCGAAGGCAACAGGATCAAGTCGGTCGATACCTCGAACAATCCGCCGGGTGCGGATTTCGACGTCGTCGACTGTGGCGGCCGCACGCTCATGCCCGGGCTGATCGACGCGCATGTGCATGCGATGATGTCGGTGATCAGCGTGCAGGGATTGATGACCGCCGATATCGGCTACATCAACCTCGTCTCTGCGGAGGAAGCGGAAAAGACCCTCATGCGCGGCTTTACCGGCATCCGCGACATGGCCGGGCCGGTCTTCGGCCTGAAACGGGCGATCGACAGCGGCATCGTGCCCGGCCCGCGCATCTGGCCGTCGGGCGCCATGATCTCGCAGACGTCCGGACATGGCGATTTCCGGCTGCCAAGCGACATCCCGGCGCAACCCAATGCGGCCCTGACCCATCCTGAAGTCATGGGTGCCGGCATGATCGCCGATGGCGTTCCGGCAGTGCTCAAGCGCGTGCGCGAGCAATTGATGCTGGGCGCAACCCAGATCAAGCTGGCGGCCGGAGGCGGCGTCGCCTCGAATTATGACCCGCTCGACTCTTCGCAATATACCGAGGCCGAATTCCGGGCCGCCTCCGAGGCCGCCGAGAACTGGGGCACCTATGTCGCCGTGCATGCCTATATGCCGCGCGCCATCCAGACCGCCGTGCGCGGCGGCGTCCGCTGTATCGAGCACGGCCAGTTGATGGACGAGGAAACCGCAAGGATCCTTGCCGACAAGGGCATCTGGCTCAGCTCGCAGCCGTTCCTCGCCGACGAGGAAGCCAATGTCTATCTGGAGGGAAGCGCCAATCGGGCCAAGCAACAGCAGGTGTCGTCCGGCACGGATACGACATACGGGCTGGCGAAGAAATACAAGCTCAAGACCGCATGGGGCACAGACACCCTGCACAATGCAAGCCTTGTGTCGCGACAAGGCAAGCAACTGGCGAAAATGAAGCGCTGGTATTCGAACGCTGAAGTGCTCAGGATGGGCACCAGCGTCAACGCCGAACTGCTTGCCATGTCGGGACCGCGCAATCCCTATCCGGGCAAGCTCGGGGTCATCGAGAACGGCGCCTATGCCGACATGCTTCTGGTCAACGGCGACCCCTTGGCCGATATCGATCTGATCGCCGATCCGGAGCGCAATTTCTCGATCATCATGAAGGACGGCCGCTTCTACAAGAATACGTTACGGCCGAAATAGTTTGACCACCGCATTCCTTCCTATTCCGACTTGAGGAATTTTCGCTATCGGAGATTTACATCCTCATTGGGGGCACTTTTGATCAGAGCAGTCATTGCGTTATCCGTCGCCGCCAGCGTTGGCTTCTTCCACGCGGCGAGGGCAGCCGATTTGGGCGAACAGCCGGGCCGCGTCGATCCGGCAGTCGTCGCCAGGCCGGTCTCGGTGGTTCAGGTCACCCCTTATCTTTGGGCATCGGGTCTCTCCGGCGACATCTCTCCGTTCAAGCTCGGCCCCACCATAGGCGTGGACAAGTCCTTCTCCGATATCATGAAGCATCTGAATTTCGGCGGCTTCATCAACCTTTGGGCTCGCTATGATCGCTTCGTCGTCTCCGGCGACCTGATGTATGTCAGCACCACCGAAACGAAGGTCGTCAAGGGCCTGCCGCTGATCGGTGCCCTGAAGGCAGATCTGGATGCGAGGGAATTCAACACCACGTTGCTCGCCGGCTATCGCGCCTTTGATCTTCCGCAATTCACCGTGGATTTCCTGGCCGGTGCGCGCGTGTGGAGCGTCGCCAATAGCGTGAAAGTCAAAGCGCCGGTGATCCTGTCATACAGCGAGAAATTCGCATGGATCGATCCGGTCGTCGGTGTTCGTGCCTTCTATAATTTTACCGACAAGGTCTCGGCTCTCGTGCAGGCTGACGCCGGCGGAGCAGGTGTCGGCTCGAAGTTCACCTGGCAGGCGCTCGCCACGCTGAACTACAGGATCAACGACAGCTTCTCGGCTTCAGCCGGCTACAAGGTCCTGCGCGTCGACTACCATTCCGGTGGCCATGTCTTCGACACGACGCTCCATGGCCCGGTCATCGGGGCGACCTATCGCTTCTGATGAGTGAACGGTCAGGCGGCCGCTCCGCGCCAGACAAAGAAAAAGGCGGCATCGCGCCGCCTTGATCTCAGATTGCAGTGAGAACCCGAGGAAACCCCTCAGAGCTGCTTCAGCATGTTCGCAGCACCAGACGCTTCCGCGCCCGCGCCTTCCTCGACATTGAGTTGGCGCACGACGCCGTCGTCGACCAGCATGGAATAGCGGCGCGACCGCACGCCCATTCCGCGCTCGGTGAGGTCGAGCGACAGGCCGATGTCCTTGGCGAACTTGCCGCTGCCGTCGGCGAGGAATTCGATCTTGCCCTTGGCGCCGGAGGCTTCGGCCCAGGCGTTCATGACGAACGCGTCATTGACGGCAACGACGACGATGGAATCGACGCCCTTGGCCTTGATCGCCTCGGCATTGTCCTTGAAGCCGGGAAGATGATTGTTGCTGCAGGTCGGCGTGAAGGCGCCAGGAACCGCAAACAGAACGACTTTCTTACCCTTGAAAATGTCATCGGTGGTCTTCGGCTTCGGGCCTTCCGAAGTCATGACCGTGAACGTGGCGCTTGGCAGACGGTCGCCAACCTTAATCATCGAAATCTCCCTGAACGTGGACACACGCACAGCCTCACAGGCCGCTCGTGCCTTTCTACGGCTTAGCCGGCCCGGCGTCGAGATCGATTGCGCGTTCGATAGCGGACTGGCCATCTCTATAAGTCAGCAAAACCCGCAAAGGCTGCATCCAGACAGCAGGTTTTTGCACCATCACGAGGCTAAATCCATCGGGAGCGCGTTTCGTTTCGAAATATGAGCCGTCCGGCCCCTCGGCGAAAATATCGGCATCCGCTTTCGGCATTGGCGCTATGCGTATCGCCCAGGTCTTCTGATCCCCCTTCTTGGCGGCCCCGGTGGTGGATTCGATGGTGAAAACCGGCGGATCGGCGTCGCCGACGGGGCGCGGCACCTGCCCCTCGAATTGCGCGATGCGCTGGGCGTGGCGGCCGGGCTTCGCATCGGGTGCGAGCTGGAGCTGCATGCGGCCTTCCGCCGGAACGCAGATCTTCTCACAGGAGGCGTAATTCAGGAACAGGTCGAGCGACACCGGTTTGGCCGGGTCGGCAGGCTTCACCTCGACTGGAAAAACCACTTCCTTCAGGTAGCCGTAAGCCTCTGCGCCAGCCTCGTCGATGCGGGAGGGCGCCGGATAGCGCACGGTTGCCGCGGCCAGATTGGTCGATTTGGAGAAATTGAACATGGGCGGCACGCCGGCCTCGCCGGGGGTGCGCCAATAGGTCAGCGCCTGGCCTTCGAGCCGGATTTCGACGCCGAGGCGGTAGACGCCGTTTTCCAGCGGCCCGGCCGACAGCAGGCGCACCCGCGATTTCGCCGCCGGCGCCCAAGCGGAGACGGAAGGATCGGCCCTCGCTGCGCCCGAGGCTACGCCGAGCACGGCTACCGCCAGCAGGGCGGTGCGCAAACGGTTGATCGATATGGCTATGGTCTGACGCATCGTTATCGAGAAATAGTGCCTGACGGCCTCCAGTTCCAGCAACGATTGCGTGACGTGGTGTGACCGGATTTTGAAGAAAATTCATCGCAGTTGTCATGGCGCGGGCTTGAAAGGCGGCTGTCATGATCGCGGAGCCTTTGCTAGAAGGGTGCCCGATCGCAAAATCCACTGCCGAGGAAACCGCCGATGCATCCCAACGACCCATCCCTGCGTTCCTTTGTCGACGTGGCACCGGACAGCGATTTTCCGATCCAGAACCTGCCCTATGGCGTGATCGTGACGTCCGACGACCGTCGGCCGCGCGTCGCCGTCGCGATCGGCGATCATGTGCTCGATCTCGGCATCATGGAGGATGCCGGCCTGCTGCCGAAAGTGTCCGCGAAGCCGGTGTTCCGCACGCCGTCGATCAACGCACTGATGGAGAACGGCGCCTATGGCATCGGCACGGTGCGCCGCAAGATCAGCGAACTGCTGCGCCATGATAATCCGGTGCTGCGCGACAACGGCGTCCTGCACAAGCGCGCGCTCGTCCCGGTCAGGAACGTCAAGCTGCGCCGGCCAGTCGATGTGGCCGGCTATACGGATTTCTATTCCTCGCGTGAGCACGCCACCAATGTCGGCACCATGTTCCGCGGCAAGGACAATGCGCTGGGCGAGAACTGGCTACACATTCCCATCGGTTATAACGGCCGCGCCAGCACCGTCGTCGTCAGCGGCACGCCGGTCATCCGTCCGCAGGGCCAAGTCAAGGGGCCGGGCGACCCCGCGCCCGTTTTCGGCCCGAGCCGTCGTCTCGACATCGAGCTCGAAATGGCGGCGGTGGTCGGCCGCAAGACCGAGCTGGGCCACATCATGGACGTCGCCGAGGCGCAATATTCGATTTTCGGCTTCACCCTGTTCAACGACTGGAGCGCCCGTGACATCCAGCAGTGGGAATACGTGCCGCTGGGGCCGTTCCAAGGCAAGGCCTTCGCCTCGACCATGGGCGCCTGGGTCGTCACCAACGAGGCGCTGACGCCCTTTCTCGTCGAAGGGCCGAAACAGGATCCGGCGCCATTGGCCTACCTGCGCCAGGACAAGCCGCATAATTACGACATCCGGCTCGAAGTCGAGTTGAAGCCGGCCAGTGCCACGCGCGGCACCATCATCAGCGTTTCCAACTTCAAGCACATGTACTGGTCCAGCGCCCAGCAATTGGCCCACCACACATCGTCGGGCTGCGCCATGTCGGTCGGCGATCTCATCGGCTCGGGCACCATCAGCGGTCCCGACAAGGGCAGCTATGGCAGCATGCTGGAGCTGAGCTGGGGCGGCAAGGAGCCGATTGAACTGGTCGAAGGCGGCACCCGCACTTTCCTCGAGGACGGCGACACCGTGACCTTGCGCGGCTACGCTCAGGGAGCGGGCTATCGCATCGGCTTCGGCGAGGCGAGCGGCCAGATCATGCCGGCCAAAGTGAAGTCCAAATGAAGCTGAAGTGAACCATCGTCGCCGTTCTACACGAAATTTGATCCTCTTCGGCTCGAAAAATTGGGCCGGAGCGCTAGCTTGATCGATTGTTTGATGGTTTGACGATCCCGCGTGCTCGCCGCGTACGCAGGCGCGACTCGCTTCGAAAATCAGAATGCCTTAACTTCGTTCAGTTACTTGTTGGTAGGGATATCCCTACCGTTCCTGCTTCCGGGCCACCGATGCGTCACGCACTTGTTCTTGTTCTCGCGCTTACGGCTTCGCCGGCGCTTGCGCAGATGCAGCTGCCGGGCGCAATCGGCGCGCCGACCCCCGCCGGAGCCCCAGGCGGCGGAGCAACCGGCGCGCCCCGGCACTCCGATGGACCCCCGGCAATTTCCGGCCCGGTTTCCGTCCGGTCTCCCTCGGAACAGACAATCGTCGATCGCTCGCTGCGCCTCAACGGCCGCCGCGGCCAGATGATCTTCGAGACCAAGGATGGCGCGCTGCAGCTCAAGACCCTGACCATCTCTGGCGAGTTGATGTCGAAGCGCGGCGAGGCCTGTCAGGTCGAAGTCGCGGGGGGGCCGTTCAGCGCGCGCCGCATCGGCCGGGCCGAAGGGCTGCGCCGCTATGATGTGGCCATCGCCAGTTGCCCGTTCACCTTCGACGTCATGGACGGCGCCGTGCAGGTCAACGTCGGCGACGCCACGTCGAGCTCACCGCTCGCCGGCACCTGTGAATTCAAGCAGGCCGACTGCCGCGGCTATGTCGCCGGCGTCTGGGGGCCGGCCGGGTCATCGATCGGCCCCAACGAGACCAAGGAAATCGAAAACGTCCGCAGAAAGGCGGAGAGCAATGCGCGCACCAATTTCCGCGCTCTGCTGGCCGCCCAGGGCCGCGACAAGACCAGCATAAAGGCGATCGCCGCGGACCAGGCCGGCTTCTCGTCGCGTCGTGCCGAGAGATGCAGCGATTACGACCGCGAGGATGTGCACGGCTTTTGCGCCTCGCGCGTCACCGAAGCCTGGGCCGTGGCCTTGAGGGCCAAGCTCAATCCTGCCACGTTCGAGCGCGACGACGATTCTCCGGCTGACCGCAAGACGCCGCCGACGCGGCCAAGGCCGCACAAGCCGGCAGCGCCGCAGATCGTTCAGGAACCGCCGTCGCCGTTCGCGCCTGCCGTCCGATAGAGAGGCTGCGCCGCTGTCGGTCCCAAGGCTGATACAAAGTGGCCTGGAGCAGGGGTGGCGCATGCATCTGGAGTCCCCTTTATGGCGCCGGCTTGAGGCCTTCCGTTTCGATGACGTCGCCGATGTAGCCCTGCCGTTTGTTGCACGGCTGGCGCGCGACAATTGCTGGCCGCGGAACCACGCCGATCGCGCCATCGGCGAATATCGCCGCTTTCTCTATCTTGCCTGCACGGCGGGCCATGAGGTGACGCCATCGCCGAATGTCGATGCCGTCTGGCATCTGCATCTCGTCTACACGCGCTCCTATTGGGATGGTCTTTGCGGCGACGTGCTGCAGCGCCGCCTGCATCACGGGCCGACCCGTGGCGGCAGCGCCGAGGGCCGGCGCTATCGCGGCAATTACCGGCGCACGCTCGAAAGCTATCGAGAGGCCTTCGGCGCAGCGCCGCCGTCCGACATCTGGCCCGATGTGGAGGCGCGCTTCGCGCCGGCGAAACTTCGCGTCGTCGATACGGACACGGTCTGGATCGTGCGCAAGCGCGGCCTGCGGCGGATGTTCGCCGCGCTGAAATTCAAGGCCTGGCTCGCCGGCTTTCTGATCGTTTCCGGGGGCGCCGCGCTCGCGGCCAACGGGTCGGCCGCCTTTGTCTCTCCCGCGATGATCGGCGGCATCGTCGCGGCTGCGGCCGTCGGCATGGTCTGGTGGACGCGCCTGCGCGAAGACAAGAAGAAGAGCGGCGACAGCGGATGCGGTGGCAGCGGCTGCAGTTCCTGGTCCTCGTCGGACAGCAGTTCGTCGTCGGGCCAAAGCAGTTCGGGCGGCGACAGTGGCGGAGACGGCGACTCCAGCGGCTGTGGCGGCGGCGGGTGCGGTGGAGGCGGCGGCGATTGACGCAGGTAGCGGGAGCCGCGGCGCCGGTCGAAGATCGCCGAACGCAGCGCATTTTCAAGCGAAGTGGATACCGGTTCGCATGAAGAAAATGCGCTCTTCGAATAAACCGGACGCGTCTTTCCGATCTAGTGGATCGGGAAACGCTATGGTTTCGGTCATGCTCGGCATTGCACAGACCCTTGGCTGGGCGTCGAGCTATTATCTCACCGCCATCATCGCCGTGCCTGTCGCACGCGATCTCGGCATTTCCGTCACCTGGTTCTTCGGCGCCTTCTCGCTGTCGCTTCTGCTTTCTGCGGGCCTCGCCCCCATGGCCGGGAAGTGGGTCGACCGGCACGGCGGGCGGGGCATTCTTGCAGCCTCCAATCTGGTATTCGCGGCCGGGCTGGGGTTGCTCGCCTTCACCAATAACCCCGTCATGCTGTTTGTTGCGTGGCTGGTGCTCGGTGTCGCCATGACGATCGGATTGTTCGAAACGGCGTTCGCTGCATTGACGCGCGCTTACGGCATGGCGGCGCGTGGACCCATCACCATGGTGAGCGTGATCGGCGGTTTTGGCGGCACCATCGGCTGGCCCATGACGGCCTGGCTCGATGCCAACTACGGCTGGCGCTCGGCCTGCCTGGTCTGGGCGTCCCTGCAATTGACGCTCGGCCTTGGATTGCACCTGCTGTTCGTTCCGCGCGGCGTTCGCGTTCCCGTCGTGCCGGTGCAGCAAGCGCCTTCGACCGTGATGCCCGCAGCTTCTGTGCAGGCCGCGGCGCCTTCGCTGCTCGATCGGACCATGCTCCTGCTGGCCTATATATTCGCCTCCGTCTGGTTCATCACCACCGCGATGGCGTCGCATCTGCCCTATATCCTGCAGATGAGCGGCGTGCCGACAGCCTCGGCGATTTTCGCCTGCGCGCTGATTGGCCCTGCGCAGGTGACCGCGCGCATGATCGAATTCACCATCGGCCGCCATATCCATCCGCTGATCTCGGCGCGCCTCGCGGCGCTGGCGCATCCGGCCGCCGGTCTCGCCCTGCTCCTTTTCGGGCCCGTGGCGGCTATCCTCTGCACGGTGCTGCATGGCTTCGGCAACGGCATCCTGACCACGGCGAAAGGCACGCTGCCGCTGGCGATCTTCGGTCCGCAGAGCTACGGCAAGCGGCAGGGCCTGATCAGCATTCCCGCCCGCTGCACCCAGGCCTGCGCGCCGCTCGCCTTCGGCTTTTTCATCGAGCAATGGGGCGTGTACGCCCTGCTGGTATCGATCGGGCTGAGCCTTCTGATCCTTGCTGCGCTGCTGGCGCTGAGCGGCGAGGAACGGCCGCGCTGAAATCCGTTGTCATTGGGTTGCGAGCGGGATCCTGAGTTACGGGAAAGTGTCAGTCATGTCCCCGAACACGTGTCTACGATGTCTCCGAACACCTGTCAGGCATGTCCCGGAACGCCGGGTTGCGGGCAAACTTACGCCGCCTCGCCCTGCGCCTGTCCGGCTTCCCAGCCGATGATCGCCTGCTTGCGCGCAAGGCCCCAGTGATAGCCGGTCAGGGCGCCGGTGGCGCCGAGCACCCTGTGGCACGGGACCACGAAGGAAATCGGATTGCGGCCCACGGCAGCGCCGACGGCGCGCGCCGCCTTCGGCTTGTCGATATGCTTCGCGATGGTTGAATAGGTCGTCGCCTTGCCGAGCGGAATACGCAGCAGGGTCTCCCACACACGCACTTCGAAATCCGTGCCGATGAGCACCACGCGCAATGGCCGGTCCTGCCGCCACTCGGTAGGATCGAAGGCGCGGCGCACATAGGCGGCGGCGGCTTCGTCGTCGCGGATGTACCGGGCGTTGGGCCAGCGCCGCTGCATGTCGGCCAAAGCGCCCTCGCGCCCGCCGCCAGGCTTGCCATCAGTCGCCGCTGTGCCGGGCGCTGATTTCTGGTCGACCCAGCCGAGGCCGGCGAGACCGCGCGGCGTGAACACCGCCAGCGCCTCGCCGAACGGCGACTGATGGAAGCCGTAAGTGAGCGTCAGGCCCTGGCCGCGCGCCTTGTATTCGCCGGGCGACATTGCCTCGTGGGTGACGAAGAGGTCGTGCAGGCGGCCCGGGCCGGAAAGCCCCACCTCATAAGCCGTGTCGAGCACCGAGGCTGAATCGCGCAGCAGGTTGCGGGCATGGTCGAGTGTCAGCGCCTGCAGGAAGGCCATCGGCGTCAGCCCGGCCCAGCGCTTGAACAGATGCGCGAAATGCGATGGCGACACGCCGACATGGGCGGCGATGGCATCGACCGACGGCTGTTCCTTCCAGTTCAGCGACAGATATTCGATGGCGCTGCGGATGCGCAGGTAATCGTCGCACGCGGGCAGGACTTCGACGCGGCCGGGAGCGCGGAGCGAAATGGTCTGGCCCAGGACGGGCGCGTTGTTCAGGACGTTCATGGCAAATTCCTTTTGATGGCGCCATTTTGCCCCTGCCGCCCCGGGCAAGCCACCCGAAAACCGCTATTTTCACGCCTGATTATACGTTGGCCCGCGCCGGGCTTCGGCCAGGGCCCGCGACAGGCCGTCGGCGAATTCGGCGCGCGCGTCCGGTGCCAGCCAGGTGGCGATTTCGATCTGTCGGTCGCGCGACACCAGGGCCAGCCGGATGAGACCAAAATCCTCGTCCTCCTGCCGTTCCAGGCGGACCCATTGCGGATTGAACCGCCATTGCCGGCGCTGGCCGCGCGGACTCACTTTTTCGATATGCAGGGCGAGCGGCGTGAGGATCACGTCTTCATAGGCGCTCGCCGTGCGGAAATTGGCCCGGAAGGCAAAATAGAAAATCGCCACGTCGACGCCCATGAAGCCGGCGATCGGCCAGGCCCCGATGATGACGAAGGGCAGGGTCACGCAAAACGACATGGCGGAGAAAATCATCAACAGCCGCAGGAAGCCGGCGCGGCTGAGCGAGCGGTGCGGCTTGGTGCGGCGCGCGAAAATCTGTGTGTCGTAGAGGCTGTTGTCGTCCAAGACGCTCGCTCTCCTGAAATTCAGTCTAGTATAAGCCGATCATGCCTGCGAAAAAGCCCAACCTTTCCGCGCCGAAACGCCGCGTTGCGGAAACTGCTGCAAAAGCAGTGCCGCTCGCTGTCGCGAGCGCGAGACCCAAAGCCAAACGCCTGCCCAAGCCGGTCGATGCGGAGACGATCTACAAAATTTTCGACCGGCTGGAAAAACACAATCCGGAGCCCAAGGGCGAGCTCCATTATGTCAATGTTTTCACGCTCCTGGTGGCAGTGGTGCTGTCGGCGCAGGCAACCGACGTCGGCGTCAACCGCGCCACGGCGCCTCTGTTCAAGATTGCCGACACGCCGCAAAAAATGCTGGCGCTCGGCGAAGAGAAGGTCCGCGATTACGTCAAGACCATCGGGCTCTACCGCAACAAGGCCAAGAACGTCATTCTGCTGTCTCAGCAATTGATCGACGAATTCGGCGGCGAGGTGCCGCGTACCCGCGAAGAGCTGGAAAAACTGCCCGGCGTCGGCCGCAAGACCGCCAATGTGGTGCTCAACATCGCCTTCGGTGAAGAAACCATCGCCGTCGACACCCACCTGTTCCGCCTCGCCAACCGCCTGCGCCTCGCGCCGGGCCGGACGCCGCTGGAGGTGGAACTGGGCCTTGAGAAGAGAGTGCCGAAACGCTTCCGCCGCCACGCCCATCACTGGCTCATCCTACACGGCCGCTACATCTGCAAGGCGGTGCGGCCCGAATGCGAGAAATGCGTGGTCTCGGATCTGTGCACGTCGGCGGACAAGCGAATCTGACGGCAGATGCCTGTCATTCCCGACGCGCGAAGCGCGAGCGGGAGACCAGACGTTGCGATTTCCTCGATTTCGGAATTGATTGCAGGCTGCGACGCGCCGAATCTGTCCGACTGACCTGTGGGCGGGAGGCCTCGCGAACCTTAACGTACAGGGTAAAAATACAGCCCGATCCAGCCGATCACACCGACAATGATGCGCCACCACGCAAACGGCGTGAAACCGTGCCGCGTCACATAGGCCAGGAAACCGCGCACCACGAACAGCGCCGAGACGAAGGCCGCGACAAAGCCGATGACGATGAGCGACACATCGTGGAAGTCGAGATCCTTGTAGCTTTTCAACAGGTCGTAGGCGAAAGCCCCGGCCATGGTCGGCATCGCCAGAAAGAACGAGAATTCCGCCGCCGACCGCTTGTCGGCGCCCATCAGCATCGAGCCGACGATCGTCGCCCCCGAGCGCGACACGCCGGGCACCATGGCGAGGCACTGGAACAGGCCGATCTTCAGGCACATCAGCGGTGGATAGTCCATCACATCGGTGTATTTCTGCTTCATCGGCATGTCGTCGAGGGCGAGCAGTACCAGCCCGCCGGCGATCAGCGTGGTGCAGACGATCATCGGGTTGAACAGCACGTCCTTGATGAAGTTATGCAGCGCGGCGCCGATGATCGCCGCCGGCAGGAAGGCGATCAGAATGCCCAGGACGAACATCCGCGCCCGCCTGTCGCTAGGCAGGGCCAGCAGGATCGACAGCAGCCGGTTGAAATAGACGATCAGAATGGCCAGGATCGCGCCAAGCTGGACCAGGACCTCGAAGGTCTTGCCCTTCGATTCGAAGCCCAGAAAATGTCCGATCAGCAGCAGGTGGCCTGTCGAGGAAACCGGCAGAAACTCTGTAAACCCTTCAACTACACCAAGAATAAGCGCCTTGATGGCTTCGAGCGTCAACATGCGCAGGCTCCACGCGCTGGATTGGACGACGCCGGTGTCTGCGACGCCGATTTTGGCGAATCGCTTGCCCCGGCGCTGCAGCGTTTCTATACGGGGGGAAGATTTCGTGCACAACGGCCGTGCTTAACCGGGTGTTAACCAGCAGGTTGTGCATTGCACCTTTCGCGTTAATCATGTGTCATGAACACGATTGCGCTCCTTGGCTGCGCGAGGCGCACAAATCAATCGTAGAGTCTCCGCATAATCATGGCTGTTCTGTTCCATCATCCGCTTTGTCCCCATTCGCGTTTTATCCGTCTCGTTCTGGCCGAATACGGGCTTGAGGCCGAACTCGTCGAAGAGCGCGTTTTCGACCGCCGCGATGAATTCCTGATGATCAATCCGGCCGGCGAAACGCCGGTTCTGGTGGAACGTTCGCAACTGGTGGTGCCGGGAGCCGGCAATATCGCCGAATATCTCGACGAAACCCGCGGCCTAGCGCTCGGCACCCATCGGCTGATGCCCGAAGACCCGGCCTCGCGGGTCGAGGTGCGGCGCCTGCTCGACTGGTTCAACGGCAAATTCTTCGCCGAAGTGACGAATTTCCTCGTCACCGAGAAGGTCTACAAGCGCTTCATGACCTCCCAGGCCGGCGGCGGCGCCCCCAATATGGATGCCGTGCGCGCCGCCCGCGCCAATATCCGCTATCATATGAGCTATATCGGCTGGCTGACCGCGAAGCGGAACTGGCTGTCCGGAGACCAGATGACCTATGCCGATCTGGCGGCGGCGGCGCATCTGTCCTGCGCCGATTTTCTGGGCGACGTGCCATGGACCGAAGACGACACGGCGAAGGAATGGTACGCGCGGATCAAGTCGCGCCCGTCGTTCCGCGCCCTGCTGAACGACCGGGTGCCGGGCATGACACCGGGACCGGCCTACGCGGACCTGGATTTCTGAAACCCGATTTTGTCCAAGCCCTGCGTCATCACGCGGGCGAACTCGGCTTCGACGTCTGCCGGATCGTCGCGCCGGACGCCATTCCCCTCGCACCGGGCCGGCTGCGCCAATGGCTGGCGCAAGGCGCCAATGGCGAGATGGAATGGATGGCGCAGACGGAGGATCGCCGTGCCGATCCGCGCGTGCTGTGGCCGCAAGTGCGCAGCGTCATCGTGCTCGCCGTCAACTACGGGCCCGACGACAACCCGCTCGCCACGCTCGATCAGACATCGTCCGCATCGATCTCCGTCTATGCGCGCAACCGCGACTATCACGAGCTCATCAAAGGCCGGCTGAAAATGCTGGCGCAGTTTCTCGTCAAACAGGCGGGTGCCGATGCAAAGACCAAAAATGACTTGCCTGACGTAAAAGTCTTCGTCGATACGGCGCCGGTGATGGAAAAGCCTTTGGCCGCCGCCGCCGGCGTCGGCTGGCAGGGCAAGCATACCAATCTCGTGTCGCGCGAGTTTGGCTCCTGGCTGTTTCTGGGCACCATCTTCACCACGCTTGAGCTGCCGTTCGATTCTGCCGAAGTGGACCATTGCGGCTCCTGCCGCGCCTGCCTCGGCATCTGCCCGACCGATGCTTTCCCGGCGCCCTATCAGCTCGATGCGCGCAAGTGCATTTCCTATCTCACCATCGAGTATAAGGGGCATATTGCACCGGAGTTTCGCAGCGCTATCGGCAACCGCATCTATGGCTGCGACGATTGCCTGGCCGTCTGCCCGTGGAACAAATTCGCCAGCGATGCGCGCGAAGCCAAATTGCAAGCGCGCGACGACCTGAGGGCGCCGCCCCTGGCGGATCTTGCCGCGCTCGATGATGCTGCCTTTCGCCTCAAATTCTCCGGCAGCCCGGTCAAGCGGATCGGCCGCGACCGCTTTCTTCGCAATGTGCTCATCGCCGTCGGCAATTCGGGCGATGCCGCATTGCAAAAGATCCCCGTCGAACATCTCGCCGATGGCTCGCCGCTGGTGCGCGCCATGGCGGTCTGGGCATTGCATCGGTTGCGTGCGCCCGACGTGGAGACGTTGCGGCAGCGCTTCGTGCTCGGCGAGACTGATCCCGCCGTGTTGGCGGAATGGAATGCGAATGTTACAGTCACATGACAGTCGAATGTGTGTTAGGGCACCGCACGCGGACTCGCGAAGAGGTATGGAGGGAGGCGTGTGCCGTATCTCGGCGAGCGCCGGAGATTAATTGAGGATATGCGCGCGCAATGAATTTGTTTGTGTTTGGACTAGGATATTCGGCGCTGAACTTTGTGCTGAAACATCAGCAAGACTTTGCGAACGTCGCCGGCACGGTGACGGACCCTGACAAGAAAACACAACTCATTGAAGCGGGCATCGAAGCTTACGTTTTTTCGGACAAGGAAGCCGATCCGGAGATTGCCGACGCGCTCGCCAGGGCCGACGTTTTGCTGGTGTCGACGCCGCCTGGCGACACCGGCGATCCCGTTCTGTTGAAATATGCGCTGCCCCTCATTCGCGCCAAATCGATCCGCAAGATCATCTATCTCTCCACGGTCGGCGTCTATGGCGATCGTGGCGGCGCCTGGGTCGACGAGACATCGCTGCCCATGACCACGAACCAGCGCAGCCTGATGCGCCTGGCGGTCGAAAATCTATGGCGTGCCCTGGTCCGCGAGGGCGATCGCAGCCTCTATGTCTTGCGGCTGTCCGGCATTTACGGCCCCGGCCGCAATGCCCTGGTGCAATTGCGCAAGGGCACGGCGAAGCGTCTCGTCAAGCCCGGCCAGGTGTTCAACCGCATTCATGTCGAAGACATCATGCAGGCGATTGCGCTGTGCTGCCAGCGCGACGCCGGCACCGAAGATCTCGTTTTCAACATCACCGATAACGAACCCGCGCCGCCGCAGGATGTCGTCACCTATGCCGCCTCGCTGATGGAGATCGACCCGCCGCCCGAGATCGACTTCGAGACCGCCGATCTCACCGAGATGGCGCGCAGCTTCTATTCCGAGTGCAAGCGCGTTTCCAACAAGACCGCCCGGCAGCAGTTGAATTTCAGGCCTCTCTATCCCAGCTATCGCGAAGGCATGAGGGCGCTGTGGGAGGCGGGCGAGGGGCGCTAGGCCGCAGTCAGAATCCGCGAGGAACTAGCCATGGGCATGCTGATCGACGGACAATGGGAAGACCGGCCGCTTGTCGTCGCCGAACGCGGAAAATTCGTGCGCCGCGACAGTCATTACCGCAACTGGATCACGGCCGATGGGTCATCGGGCTTCAAGGCCGAACCGGGCCGCTATCATCTCTATGTCGCCTTCGCCTGCCCGTGGGCGCATCGCACCCTGATCATGCGCGCGCTGAAGGGCCTGCAGGACATGATCTCGATCTCGGTCGTGCACTGGCTGATGCGCGACAACGGCTGGACATTCACGCCCGCACCCGGCGTCGTGCCTGATCCCGTCGGCGGCGCCGATTATCTCTATCAGGTCTACCAGCGCGCCGATGCATCTTATACGGGGCGCGTCACCGTGCCTGTGCTGTGGGATCTGCAGACGAACACCATCGTCAACAATGAATCCTCCGAAATCATCCGTATGCTCGGCTCGGCCTTCGACGCCGTCGGCGCGGCGCCGGGCGACTACTATCCGGCGCCGCTGCGCGCCGAGATAGATGCGCTCAACGCGCGCATCTACGACACGCTCAACAACGGCGTCTACAAGAGCGGCTTTGCCAGGACCCAGGAAGCCTATGAAGAGGCGGTCTATCCGCTCTTCGACACACTCGATTTCCTCGAGGAGCGCTTGTCTGAAAGCCGCTATCTGTGTGGCGATCTGTTGACAGAGGCGGACATCCGGCTATTGCCGACCCTGCTGCGGTTCGATTCCGTCTACGTCACGCATTTCAAATGCAACATCCGCCGCATCGTCGACTATCCCAATCTTTGGGCCTATACGCGCGACCTGGTGCAGCGGCCGCAGATCGCTGCGACGTTCAATCTCGATCATTGCAAACGGCATTATTTCGGCAGCCACCTGCACATCAATCCCACCGGCATCGTCCCCGTCGGCCCGAAGCTCGATTTCAACGCACCGCAGGATCGTGCAAGGTTGAGCGGAAAGGCGTAGCGCATTTTCGAGCGGAGTTGACGCCGGTTCGCGTGAAGGAAACGCGTCTAGGCCGCCAGCTCGTTCACAGGCGGTGAGCCGCCGCCGAAATGATCGATGTATTTCTCGTCGATCCGCGCCACCGGCATGATGATCAGGACATCGGTGGTGCCGAACTGGTGATCGACGACGGCGCCCTCGCCGATCATCGCGCCGAGGCGCAGATAGCCTTTGATCAAGGTCGGCGTCTCGGCGAGCGCGCGCCGCGCCGAGACGGTGTGGGCCTCGAGATAATCCATGCCGACATAGCGCTGCTCGAGCGCACGCACCTGCCATTCGCCCTGTGCGCGAGCCTTGTGATGCAGGAAGGACAGTGGCAGGGCGAGCTTGTCAGGATCGACGCCTTCGAAGGAGGCGCAGCCGATCATCGCGTCGATGCCATGGTGCTGCACATACATCCATATGCCGCGCCAGAGTAGTTCGATGGTCCGCTTGGAGCGGTATTCCGGCAGCACGCAGGAACGTCCGAGCTCCAGAAACCGCAGACCGGGATGGCGGGCGAGCAGGGGAGCGATGTCGAATTCCTGGGCGCTGTAGAAGCCGTTGCCGCGCTCGGCTACATCCTGCCGCAGCAGGCGATAGGTTCCCACGACCTTGGGCTTGATGCGGCCGTAGCGGTTCCTCGCCTTGTGATCGACGACGATGAGGTGATCGCAGACGCGGTCGAACGGGCAGATGTCGCGGCGCTGAAGCTGGGAAAGCCGGTCGGGAACGGCGCCGCCCTGATCGAAGAAAATCCGGTAGCGCAGGCGTTGCGCCTTGCGGATCTCTTTCTTGGTGGTGGCGAACCGCAGCTCGAGCGAACCGACCCGTGCCAGCGAGCGCGGCAATCCGTTCAGCTCCCGCACGATGCCGCGCGGCTTGATTGCCGCCATGAGTCCTGCAAGACCGCTTCCTGCAAGACCGGTTCCCGTAAACCCGTTTCCAGCAAGACCGTTGGCGGCATCTCCTCCGCGGATCGTCCACATCTTGCCTATCCCCTCGAATCGGTTGGCAGTTCGGCTGGCATGTCCGCAACACAAGCCATTCGGCTGGGAAGAAAATATGACGAACCGGCGTCGCTTTTGTTACGTGGCGCATTTGCCGCGGAAATCGCCGAATTTGAAGGTTCACGCGACCTTCTGCTGCGGCACAATGGCAGCGGCCAATCGCTCGGGGTCGACCGGCTTGGTGAGGAACTCGTCGATGCCGGCCTCCAGGCAGGCGCGCTTGTCTTCCTCGAAGGCATTGGCGGTCAAGGCCACCATGCGCATCGGCTTGGCGCCGTGCTCGTGCTCGAGCCGCCGGATCCAGCGCGCCGCATCGGTGCCGTCGAGGCCCGGCATGCGCACGTCCATCAGGATCACGTCGAACGGCGCCCGGTCGCCGCGCAGGGCGCGACTGGCGATATCGACCGCCTCGATGCCGTCGCTGGCGCGCGTGACTTTGGCGCCGATGCGCTCAAGATGTTTGCGCGCCACCAGCGCGTTGATTTCATTGTCCTCGACCAGAAGGACGTTGAGATTCTGCGCGACCTGTCCCGCTGCCGCCGCCGCAGCGATCATCGGCGTATGGCCGGTCATCGTGCCGCTCAGCCGCGCGATGAGTGAGGCAGACCGCACCGGCTTGACCAGCCAGCCATCGAAACCTGCGAGCGTGCTCTGGCCGAGCGCCCGGCGTTCGAACGGCGAAAACAAAACCAGATTGCGCGACACGCCGGCCTTGCGTGCCGCCGCCGCGATCTCGCGCGCGGCGTCTTCGCCGAGCGCGCAATCGACGATCGCCACATCGGGCGCTGGACGCTGCACCAGACGGGCCAGCGCCTCGTCGACGGTCTCGGCCCGGGTCGTGTCGGCGCCGGCTGCGGCCAGCCGTTCGCCAAGATAGCTGGTCTCGAACGGCGAACGCCCGACGACGAGGACACGCCGCCCCCACAGCGGCGGCGGTTCCTGGACGCGCGTGCCGTCCGCATCCTGCTCCGGCGCTTTCGTCAGGTCGATCTCGAATGCGAAGACCGAGCCTTCGCTGCTGGTGCTCTGCAGGCGCAGGTCGCCGCCCATATGGTCGATGATCCGGCGCGAAATGGCGAGGCCGAGCCCGGAGCCGCCATGACGCCGCGTTGTCGATCCGTCGCCCTGTTCGAAATCTTCGAACACGATGGCCTGCTGATCGGCCGCGATGCCGGGCCCTGTGTCGGCCACCGAAAAGCCGATGCGCGAAATGCCGTCATTGCCAGAGATATACGACACGCGAATGCCGACGCCGCCCGTCTCGGTGAATTTCACCGCATTGCCGGCAAGATTGATGAGAACCTGGCGCAGCCGCGCCGCGTCGCCCACGAGTCTGCGCGGCACGTCTTCGGCGACGGTCGTGGCGATGCCGATGCCCTTATCCTGGGCACGCGGGGCGAGCAGTTCGGCGACGCCCTCGACCAGCGGCACGATCTCGAACGGCTCCGCCACCAGTTCGAGCCGACCGGCTTCGATGCGTGAGAAGTCGAGAATTTCCTCGATCAGATTGGCCAGCGCCGTGCCGGAGGTCTGGATCGCATCCACATAGGACCGTTGTTCGGCGGCCAGCGGGCCGTGGCGGAGCAGGTCCGCCATGCCCAGAATGCCGTTCAACGGAGTACGGATTTCATGGCTGACCGTAGCGAGGAAGCGCGATTTGGCCTCGTTGGCGGCTTCGGCCTTGTGCCGTGCCGCCGCGGCTTCCTTCAATTGCCAGATTTCGTCCTGCAGAATCTCGAATTCGGCTTCGCTGCGGCCAGCTCCAGCCGGCGCCTTGACGGCCTTTCGGCCACCGAGCCACCAGCCGGCCATGAAGGCCAGGCCGGCCGCCGCCACGAGGGTCAAGCTCACGATCTGGTCGCCGCTCAACACGGGAATCTTTCGCCGGACAGGCTGGAACACCACATGCCGGCGAGAATGGACCCGTAAAGTTGATGAACTGTTTCCCGGATATCAGAGAGATTGACAGAGGCATGACTTCCGTCGTTTTCCGACCGATCACTTGGATTTTACTTGAACGTAGCCTTATTTCAGAGCGGATCACTTCAGAGCTTGGCAGCCGCCCTGGTCGATCGGGCGGAACACGTCGGGACCGGCGAGCTTGCCGACGACTTTCGTCATGTCCCATTCGTTTTTCGACTCGGCCGGGGTCTTGATCTGCGTCAGCGCCACGCTGTGGACCATGCGGCCGTCCGGGCGCAGGAAGCCGTCGTCGGTGAAGACGTCGCGCACCGGCAGCTCGCGCATTTTGGCGATCACCAGTTTCGGATCGGTGGAATTGGCCGCCTCGACCGCCTTGAGATAGCTGCGCGCGGCGGAATAGGTGCCGACCTGGAACGAGCCGGGGAAGACCTTGCGGCGCTCCATGAACTTGGCGATCCAGGCCTTGGTTTCGGCATCCTCGCGGTTCACCCAGGCAGTGACGTTATAGGCGCCCTGGCCGACCTGCAGTCCCATCGCCCGCACCGCCAGCGGGCTGTCGAGGCCGAAGCCGACGATCTTGGCTTTCAGCCCGAATTCGCGCGCCGACTTGAGCGCGTTGACGGTGTCGTCGCCGCCGTTGTTCAGGGCGATGACGTCGGCGCCGGACCCTTGCGCCTGCAGCACGAAGGAGGAGAAATCGGTGTTGCCGAGCGGATGCTTGACCGACCCGACGATATCGACACCCGCCTTCGTCAGGGCCGGGCGCAGGCCCGCTTCCAGCGCCGCGCCGAAGGCGTAATCGGCGCTGATGAAATACCATTTCTTGCCGAGTTGCGGCACCGCGGCGGCGATCGAGGCGCTGAGCTGATAGGTGTCGTAGACCCAGTGGACGCTGTTGTTGGGCGCGCAGGCCTTGCCGGTGAAGTCGGCCGAGCCGGCGCCAGTCAGCATCACCATCTTGTTCTTCTGCTTGGTGACGTCGAGCACCGCGAAGGCGACGGCCGAATTCACCAGTTCGGTGATGACATCGACTTTATCCACATCGTACCAGCGGTTGGCGAGCGAAACGCCGACATCCGGCTTGTTCTGGTGGTCGCCGGCGATCACCTCGATCGGCTTGCCGTTGACCTTGCCGCCGAATTCCTCGACAGCCATTTTAACCGCTTCGACGGAACCGTTGCCGGCGCCGGATTCATAAATGCCGGAGAGATCGGTAAGCACACCGATCCTGACCTTGTCGCTGGCGATCTCGGCCTGCGCCGATCCAGCGAACAAAGCCGCCATTGCCAGTGCTGGTGCGAAGCTTCTCATGCGTCCCCCCTCCGTGATGTCTTCCGGCGCTCATCACAGCGCCTTTTGTCTCGTTTGGCAATGGACTAAGCCGAACCAGAAACGACGGAACACGAGACGACAGAAAGGCGAAGCCGGCAGATGAATGCATGGAGGAACACGCCCCTCTGCCCACGCTTGACGCTGGCGCGCCGGCTCATCAATGTGCAGCCCAACGCAAGCAATGACCAATTCCCGAGGAGGACCAATGCCCCTGTCCCGCCAGATTCCGCCGTTCCGTGCCGATCATGTCGGCAGCCTGCTGCGTCCGCCCAATCTGCTCGACGCGCGCGAACGCTTCCGCCGCGGTGAACTGTCGGCTGTCGAGCTCAAGGGCAAGGAAGACGTGGCGATCGCCGGCGCCATCGCGATGCAGGAAGAGCTCGGGCTTCAATCGATCACTGACGGCGAGTTCCGCCGCACCCTCTGGCACGCGGATTTCCTGCTGTCGTTCGACAATGTCGTCTCGGTGAAGACCGGCGCCAAGGCGAAGTTCAAAACCGCCGAGGGCGAGATGGAGCGCCCGCTGTCGGCCTTCAACATCGCCGGCAAGCTGAAACGCTCGAAGCCGATCTTCGTCGATCATTTCAAATATGTTAAATCGCTGACCACGAAGACGGCGAAACAGACGATTCCCTCGCCCTCGATCCTGCATTTCCGCGCCGGCCGCAGCGGCGTCGATGCGAAGGCCTATCCCGACATGGGCGAATTCTACGCCGACCTGTCGCGCGTCTATGCCGAGGAGATCAATGATCTGGCCGCGGCCGGCTGCCGCTATCTGCAGATCGACGAAACCAATTTCGCCTATCTCTGCGATCCGGCCATGCGCGAACAGGCGCAGAACATCGGCGAGGATCCCGACAAACTGCCGATGACCTATGCAAAGATCATCAACGATGCCCTGGCCGGCGCGCCGCAGGATATGGTCAGCGCCATCCATCTGTGCCGCGGCAATTTCGAGGGTGCCTGGGTGGCGGAAGGCGGCTACGAACCGGTGGCCGAAACCCTGTTCAACGCCATCAACGTGCATGGTTACTTTCTGGAATACGACAGCGAGCGCGCTGGTGACTTCAAGCCGCTGCGCTTCGTGCCCAAAGGCAAGACCGTCGTGCTCGGCCTGGTGACGACCAAGTCCGGCAGGCTCGAATCGAAGGATGCACTGAAGCGCCAGATCGAAGCCGCATCGAAATTCTGCCCGCTCGACCAGCTCGCCCTGTCGCCGCAATGCGGCTTCGCCAGCGGCGAGCGCGGCAATCAACTGACGCTCGACGACGAGAAAGCCAAGATCAAACTGGTGGTCGATGTCGCGCGTGACGTGTGGGGATAGAGCTCGAATAACACCAAGCAGTCATTGCGCATGCGGTTCTGGGAGGGATACGCCATGAAGCATTTAAACAGGTGCATTGTGTCTGTCGTCATCGGGATCGCCGGCCTTGCGCCGGCGGCCGTTCGTGCCGACAGCGTCGCTGATTTCTATCGCGACAAGACGCTCAACCTGGTCGTCGCCCACGAGGCGGGAACCGGCTTCGACGTCTATTCGCGGGTGCTGCAGCGCTTTTATGGCCGCCATATTCCGGGCAACCCCAATGTGGTGGTGCAGAACATGCCGGGCGCCAGCGGCATCACCTCGACCAACTGGCTCTACAACATCGCGCCGAAGGACGGCACCGTGCTCGGCACCGCCTCCAATAACGTGCCGCTCGAACCCCTGTTCGGCAATACGGCGGCCAGATTCGATCCGGGCAAGATGAACTGGATCGGCAATATGGAAGAAAGCTCGCCGGTCTGTGGCGTCGCGACTTCGTCCGGCATCAAGACGTTCGATGATCTGCGCACGAAGGAGACCGTCTTCGGCGCCACCGGCGGCACCGGCCCGCTGCTGGCCTCGTCGCTGGCGGTCAGGGCCCTGCTCGGCGCGAAGCTGAAGATCATTTCGGGCTACAAGGGGTCGGCCAGCGTCAAGCTCGCCATCATGACCGGCGAGGTCGCCGGCATCTGCGGCCTGCCGATGTCGACGATCAAATCCTTCTGGCGCGACGAATATGAGAGCGGCAAGTTCAAGCCGGTGATCCAGCTCAGCGGGCCGAAAAGCGCGGAACTCACCGGCATCGCCCACGCCGATGATTTCATCAAGACCGACGAGGACCGGCAGGTGTTCGGTCTCATCTTCGGTTCGCAGGCGCTGGGCCGCACCTATTCCGCGCCGCCGGGCGTGCCTGCCGAGAGGGTGGCAGCCTTGCGGAAGGCCTTCATGGATACGATGGTGGACAAGGAATTTCTCGCCGAGGCGGAAAAGACGCAGATCGACATCGTGCCGATGGACGGCGAAAAAGTAGCTGCCCGCTGGGCGAGCTATGCAGCCTCGCCGAAGCCCATCGTCGATCGTGTCTACGCGATCATGACTGGCAAATAGGCATGGGCGAACGCGATGATCCGCAGCTTGTCGTCTGGACCGCCGGGTCTACCTTGCCGGGCCTGCGCGCCGCCGTCACTGCGGCAGGGCTTGCGGGCATCGATGTCCGTACCAACCACGGGCATCTGATCGAGCAGGCCTGTCTTGAATATCGGCTCGATGGCGACATCGTGATGCTGCCCGATGCGATGATCGACAAGCTCGCAGCGGCCGGAAAGATCGGCGCTGGCCGGTTGCCGCTCGGCATTGTGCCTATCGGCGCGGCTTTGCGCACAGGCCGCACGCCACCGGATGTATCGACGCTCGACGCCATGAAAGCAGCGATCGACAAGGCTGATCGTATCGCGCTGACGCTTGCACCCTCCGGCGATCATCTGATGGAAGTATTCCAATGCCTCGGCGTGCTGCCGCTGGTGGAAGCCAAACTCGTCCGCTTCGACACGTCGACCATGGTCAACGAACATATGGCGGCAAGCGACGACGATGTTCTCGGCTTCGGGCCGGCGAGCGAAATCATCGCCTGGCGAAATCGCGGCATCGTCTATGCGGGCCCTCTGCACGAAACGATCCAGATGGCCTTGCCCTATTCGGCGGCGATCCTCGGGCAAGCGAGGAACAAGGCGGCGGCTGTGACTTTGCTGAAGCGACTTGATACGGACGAAGCGCGTGCTTCATTTAAAGACAGTGGTGTCGTGTGAACTGCATACCGGAAGCCCTCATCCTGAGGAGCAGCGCGAAGCGCCGCGACTCGAAGGACGGGGGGCGATACGCGAGATCTATCATCATGCATTTGCGTGGTGGTTGTTTCAGCTCGAGCGAGAGCGCTCGATAGCGCTTCGACTTGACGCCCTTGTCCTTCGAGACGCAGCTTACAGGCGCTCCTCAGGATGAGGGCTCTTTGCTACGTTGCGGTGGGCAGACAAAAATGGGAGACAACATGCACGCAGACATTTTCCGCATGGACGGCAAGATCGCCGTCATCACCGGCGCCGGCAATGGCATCGGCCGCTCCTTCGCGCTGGGCCTGTCCGATTTCGGCGCCACCGTGATCTGCGCCGACCGCAATCTCGACGGAGCAGAAGAGACGGTCGGCCTGGTGCGCCAGAAGCGCGGCAAGGCGGACTCCTTTCTCGTCGATGTGGCCGATGCCGCCTCGGTGCAGGCGATGTGGGAGAAGATCGCCGCCGACTTCGGCCGCGTCGATGCGCTGGTCAACAATGCCGGCATTTCCACCGCCTCGAACCGCACCCATGAGATGAGCGTTGAGGACTGGGACCGGCTGATGGCGGTCAACATGCGCGGCGTCTTCCTCAACACCAAATACGCGCTCGCCCTGATGCTGCAGAGCGGCGGCGGCTCGATCGTCAACATCGCCTCCATCGCCGGCCTGCGCGGCTATTACCCCAGCGGGCCGGGCCTCGTCTCCAACTATGCCGCCTCCAAGGCCGGCGTCATCGGCTTCACCCGCCAGGTCGCCGCCGAATACGCGCGCGACAAGATCCGCGTCAACGCCATCGCGCCGGGCTGGCACGGCGGCACCGCACTGGGCGCAGAGCGCCGCGCCAGGATCTCGGCCGAGGAAGCCGCCAAATTCGAACAGGGCCTCATCCAGCGCATCCCCATGGGCCACCGCGGCGTCCCCGATGACCTCATCGGCCTCTGCGTCTATCTCGCCAGCGGCGCCTCGCATTATGTGACGGGACAGGTGATCGCGCATGATGGTGGGTGGGACGGGATGGTGGTGTGATCATGCCGCCCGCTTCGCGAGTCATTCGGTGCTGCTCGACTTTACGAGAGCGGTGTAGATCGCCGACTGATCTTTCAGGAAGGATGCCAGCGCCGCGGACGATCCTCCGGCCGGCCCATATTGAAGCACGCCCAGCGTCTTGAGGTTGCCGAGAATGTCAGGATTCGACGCCAGCGCTTTGGCAATCCGTGCGTTGAGCGTGTTCACGATGTCGGCGGGCACGGCCTTTTGCGTGAACAGCGCGAACCAGGTCACGATCGGAATGTCGATGCCGCCTTCCTGAAAAGTCTGAACGTCAGGCAGGTCGGCGAAACGGGTTTCGGTATTGACGCCGATCAGCTTCAGATCGGGGCCGCGGCGCGGCAACCCGGAAAACAGTCCATATACCGAAAAATCGGCCTCGCCGCTCGTGACGGCCCGGAAGGCATCGATCGCCGACCTGTAAGCGACCTTGTTGAACTTGAGGCCCTTGGTGGCAAACCAGTCGACATAGAGATCGCTGCTGCTGCCGGTACCGAAGGTTGCGAAATTCAGCGGCTCCTTTCGGGTCTTGGCCAGCTTCAACATATCCTCGACCGTATTGATCGGCAGCGCGCCGCGCGCCCAGAGCCCGGACGGCAGAAACCCCAGGTGAATGATCGGCGCAAAGTCCCGCGACGGACTGAACGGCATATCCTTGGTGATGAGGGGATTGAGGAGGATGTTGTACGAGTCCTGCAGACAGACCGTATAGCCATCGGGCTTGGCATGGGCGCAATCCGCGCCGGCGATAATGCCATTCGCCCCAGGCTTGTTCTCCACGACGAATGGCTGGCCCAAGGTCTCGCTGAGATCGCGCGCGAGCAGGCGCAGCAGAAGGTCGCTCGGGCCTCCCGGTGAATTCGGAATGATCATCCGTACGCTGCGAACCGGATAAGGCTCCGCCGCAAGGCAGGAGCCTCCTATTGCAAACAGCGCCACGACGGTAGCGGCTAGATATTTCTTCATTGCTCCCTCCCTTATTGTCCTGCTGTTTATTCCTCATGATGTGGTTGGGTGGATTCCATTCAGGCATGGTGTCAGGGCATCCAGCACGGATTTTGATGCCGTGAAAGCTGTCGTATGATTGAGCCCCGGCAGGTTGATCAGCGGCTGCGCCGTGGGCACTTCCGTGGCGTAGCTCTGCATCTTTTCGAGATAGGCATCCTGGTCGCCGACATAGAGGCAAGTCGGGATATTTATTGCCGGCACCACGTCCGCAAGCGAAGGCCAATCCTGCGTCGCCGCGTCAAGCGCGGCAAAATCATTGCCGTACAGAATGCGCTTCATATCCAGTGGCAAGCTGTCCAGCCGGCCCCCGGTCCTCGCATAAAGGACGCGGATGAATTCATCGGGGTCGGTTGTCCTCGCTCGTTGCGGCAGGGTTCGCGCGAATGGATGTGCGCCGCCGATGACAAGATGCGAGAATCGGTCGAGGTGATCGCGCGCCAGGGCAAAGCCGATCCGGCCACCCATCGAATATCCCCAATACCCGGCGGATTTCAGCCCCAGGCTATCCAGGACACAGATGACGTCATTGGCTTGCCGGGCCAATTGATAGGCGGCGGGATCATGAGGTTTATCGCTCTTTCCATGCCCGCGCGCATCGATGGCGATCAGCGATCGCGAAGCGCATCAGTATAGCCGCAAATCCGCCACGCATCGGCGCTCCAGCTGAACCCGTGCTGCAGCACCAGGGGTGGCCCCTTGCCTTCGACGATGTAGTGGATGCGCAGATCCTGATTGCAGGCGAAAGGCATGGTCAATCCATCGGAACCGGTTCTGAGCCGGTTGTGGGTTCCATTGTCGTTTCGTAGATCCATTGCTTCATGGGCTGGCCCGCGGCCATCGCCTTCATCTCGCGCGTCCAGATTCGGCGCAGAAGTGTGACGAGCACGTCGGACCGGCCCAGATGTTCGTTTGTTCTATCTGCGATGACGCCTTGCGACATCTGCGCCACGTGATCTTGAATTTCGAAGTAGTCGGGATGGTCGTAGGTGTCGTCGATTCTTATCTCGGCGCGGAGCACCTTTTCCGCGAGAATATGCGCCGGTTCCGCCGCTGCCCGCAGCGCTTTCCGCTCTGCCATCTTCTCGCGGTACCGATCCGCCTTTTCTCCCACCACGTCGACATAGTTCACCATATAGCCGATGTGCCTGGTGTCATCGATCGGGACACGCCAGGCCAACAATTCCCGCCAGCCGCTTTCCAGATCGGCCGGCTGGAACTTGATGTTCAACATGGTCGGCTGTCCGTGATAGCTGACGCGAACGCCGCCATCGGGGCGCTTGCCATATTGAACGATGCCCCATTCGTTCTCCCGGCCATGCACCTCCGGGATACCTTCCAGCCCGAAGTTCGTATAGTTCGAAACGGCGTGCGTGAACGGCGTGTGCGCGGGATCGACATTGTTATCGACGTTGTTGAAGTAGTTGCACATCCGCAGATACGTCATGACGTCGAGGACACCGGGGCCTTCGAAACGCGGATAACGGGGAAGCGGCGGAGGATCGCCGTCTCCCATCCAGACGAAGATAAGTCCGATATATTCCTGCGTCGGATATTGCCTGATCCTGATGCTTTCGCAGAACGTCGGCCGTTCCGCCGGCGCCTGGACGCATTCACCCGTGCCGGAGAACATCCAGCCGTGATAGGAACAGCGGATGTTGTCGTCTTCGACACGGGCGATGCTGAACAGGGCGCCGCGATGGGGGCAGCGGGCCTGGCAGATATACGGTTTCCCGCTCTTGCCGCGATAAAGCGTCAGGTCCTCGCTCATGACCTTTATGGGAACGGGCCTGCCGGCCGCCAGTTCCTCGGCGATGTAGACGGGATGCCAGAACATCCGCATGTACCGCCCGGCGATCGTCCCAGGTCCGGTATGCGCATAGTCGGTGAAGTCGATTGCAGCCTGTTCATTGGATTCGATAGCGTTCACGAACGCGCCTCCCGATCTTGGTCCTATTCCAATTCGAAAGAACGCTATCCAAACCAGGCCAATGGCGGCCAGAAGGATTCGCCCAATGTTCAGATGTTGGACATTTTGATCTTTTCCTTTTGCCGGGCCCGCCAGCCGTCCTCGATATCCCTCGCGGCGTTCTGCAATATGCCCAGATAGCGATCCACGGCAGCCGGGACCGGCAGGGCGGAGTGAATCCAGACGACGCAGAGGCAGGCCATGACGCGTTTGCCCCGCATGATCGGCACGGAGATGCTCGATGTTCGGGCGTCACCCTGTCCATGCCGGAGCGCATATCCTCTCGCTTTGGCCTGCGACAGAATCCTGCGTATCTCGATCTCGCGAAGGTCATGCGTAAGGCCCTTGGCTTTCAAGGACCGGATGATGGCGCGCTGCTCCGCTTCCGGACAGAAAGCCAGATAGGTAAGGCCGATCGAGCTGAGAAGCATGGGGAAGCGCGCCCCGGTGGTGGCGCCGTGAAGCGACATCGGACTGCGCTGATGCGTGCTGGTGCGAATGACCATGCCGAGATCATCGTAGGTTGCGATGTCGGTGGGCCACACAATGTCGTCGCCCAGTTTGGTGAGGATCGGGTCTGCGATATCCAGGAACTGGTCTGATTCCCGGTATCCGGCCGCCAGGTTGCGCACCTGGCCTGTCAGCCGGAAGAGACCTTGCCGGCGTCCGCGCGACACGTAGCCGAGATTGATGAGGGTATCGACGAGACGGTGCACCGTCGGACGCGGAACGCCGGTTGCCTCCGCGAGATCTATGATGCTGGATTCCCCGCGCGCGCTGAGACACCACAGAACCCGCAGGCCTTTCTCCAGGGAACGAACCTGATGATATCTGGCGTTCATGATCCTGCTCCCTTGCCGAACGCGGACCAACGTCCTTCTGATGTAGGGATTCAACGGCAGCTACATCGAAACAGCTCTTGTCGGCTTTAAATATTTAGATGTTCACATAGTGGACAGATGTCAAACGTTTGTTGCGCGACAGACGGCTCGGATGAAAGGCTTTGCCGCGGTTTTTCGCGTGCCATAAAAGGAACCCATGAAACTCAATTCTTTGGGCTATATCGGCGTCACAACTCCGGCAGTCGAGGATTGGATCAGGTTCGCATCCGATCTCCTCGGCATGCAGCTTGTCGACGCCACATTGGGCGTCCGGCGTTTTCGCATGGACGATCGACGGCAGCGCTTTATCGTCAACGCCGGCCCTGGAAACGGAGCGGCGTTTTACGGATGGGAAGTCGCGGGGCCGGCTGATCTCATGGCATTTGCGGATCATCTCAGTAACAATGGCATCGCCGTAACGCGCGGCTCAAGAGCACTCGCCGACGAGCGTTTTGTGAAGGACCTTATTATTTTTGGCGATCCGGCCGGCAATCGGGTTGAGCTGTTTTATGGTCCGGAACTCGCGACAGATCCGTTCCAACCGGGCCGGACGATGTCCGGTTTCCGAACCGGCACTCTTGGCATGGGCCATGCGGTCTTCAATGTCACGAACGTCGATGAAACAGCGGCTTTCTATCGCGATATGCTCGGGTTCAAACTGTCCGACTACATCACTGCGCCGTTCAGGGCCTGCTTCTTCCATGTCAATCCGCGCCACCACAGCCTTGCCCTGATTGAATCGACGCAGAACGGCATTCACCACCTGATGATCGAAACCTGCATGCTCGATGATGTCGGGCAGGCCTACGACCTCGCGCAGCGGCAACCGGATCGGATCGGCACAACCCTGGGCCGCCATGTCAACGATCACATGACGTCCTTCTATTCATGGTCGCCGTCCCGGTTCCTGTTTGAACTCGGTTGGGGCGGCAGAAGCATTGATTCCGACAATTGGACCCCGCATGAGCGCATCGAGGGTCCAAGCCTCTGGGGACATGATCGTGCCTGGCTCCCGGACGACAGGCAGCAGCAAGCCTATGACCTGCGGATACGTATGGCACAGGCTGGCGTGCGCGCGCCCCTCAACGTCATGGACGGAAATTTTACAAGGGCCTCCGACGCCTGCCCCTGGTGGAATGCAGCGAAGACGATGCCTCAGGCTGCTTCCGGTTCGGCGTGGACCATCACGCCGCCTGCGTCTGCCGCACGCTCTGCCCGCGATAGCTGAGCGCCTCTGCGAGATGGATGCGCCCGACCTGTTCGGCACCGTCGAGATCGGCGAGCGTGCGCGCCAGCTTCAACACGCGGTGGAAGCCGCGCGCCGTGAGATGCATGCGCTCGGCCGCGTCGCGCAACAGGGTGGTGCCGGGGCCGTCGAGCTTCGCCACGTCTTCGATGACGCTGGCGGGCGCGGCCGCATTGGCGTTGATATGCGGCAGGCCGATGTCCGCATAGCGCTTCGCCTGGATGGCGCGGGCCGCGGCGACGCGGGCGGCGACTTCGGCGGAGCCTTCCGAGGGCGGCGGCAGGATGAGATCGGCGGCGGTGACGGCGGGCACGTCGATAACGAGATCGAAGCGGTCGAGCAGGGGGCCTGAGATTTTCGCCTGATAGGCCGCCATGCAGCGCTCGTTCGGCATACGCTTGCAGGCATAGCCCGGATCGGTGGCATGGCCGCAGCGGCAGGGGTTCATGGCGGCGACGAGCTGGAAGCGCGCCGGATAGACGACTCTGTGATTGGCCCTGGCGATGGCGACCTCGCCGGTCTCGATCGGCTGGCGCAGGGAATCCAGGGCCTGCGCCTGGAACTCGGGAAACTCGTCGAGGAACAGCACGCCGTGATGGGCAAGCGACACCTCGCCCGGCCGCGCCGTGGTGCCGCCGCCGACCAGCGCCGCCATGGAGGCGGAATGATGCGGCGCGCGGAACGGCCGCCGGTCGGTGAGTTCGCCGCCGGCCAGCGCCCCGGCGACCGAATGCACCATCGACACTTCCAGGAGTTCGCGCGGATCGAGCGGCGGCAGGATCGAAGGCAGGCGCGCTGCCAGCATGGACTTGCCGGAGCCGGGCGGGCCGCTCATCAGCAGGTTATGCCCGCCGGCTGCCGCGACCTCGAGCGCGCGCTTGGCGCTTTCCTGGCCCTTGATGTCGCGCAGGTCGGGCGGCGCCAGGCCTTTCGAGCGGATGGCGGGCTGCGGCCGCGCCATCACCTGCGTGCCGCGAAAATGATTGGCGAGCTGGATCAGCGAGCGTGGCGCCAGGATGTCGAGCTCGGCCGAGGCCCAGGCCGCCTCCGGCCCGCAGTCGAACGGGCAGATCAGGCCGTGGCCGCGCGCGTTCGCCGCCACGGCCGCCGGCAGCACGCCCGAGACGGCGCTGATCGCGCCGTCGAGCGCCAGCTCGCCGAGCACGGTGAAATTCGCCAATGCGTCGGCGGGAATGGCGCCGATCGCCGCCATCACGGCGAGCGCGATCGGCAGATCGTAATGGCTGCCTTCCTTCGGCATGTCGGCCGGCGCCAGGTTGATGGTGATCTTCTTCGCCGGCAGGGCGAGGCCGGAGGCGTTCAGCGCCGCGCGCACCCGCTCGCGCGATTCGCCCACCGCCTTGTCGGCGAGGCCAACCAGGATGAAGCCGGTCGCGCCCCCGGATAGCTGCACCTGCACGTCGATCGGCCGGGCCTCGATGCCCTCGAATGCCATTGTCGCGACGCGCACCACCATGCCGAGCCCCCCGATCGATCGCCCAACCGTCGATCCGCTTGCGAGGCTAACCCGAGGCACGGCATCGCGCAAGAACATTTAGGGAACATTTGGAGCATTTTCGAGCGAAGTGGCTGCCGGTTCGCGTGAAGAAAATGCGTTAAAACAAAACCTAGTGCTCGGTTCTGATTCCATCAGAACCGAAAAGCTCTAGTGCCGGTTCGGGCGCAAAAGGCTGGCGCGGAGTTAGCCGATCGGCGATTCTCCGCACAGCAAAAAGGACATCCGCATCATGAATCCCGTGTCATCCTGGCAGTTCTGGGCCCTGCTGTCGGCGAGCTTCGCCGCGCTGACGGCGATCTTCGCCAAGGTCGGCATCGACAACATCAATTCCGATTATGCGACCTTCATCCGCACCCTGGTCATCGCCGCCGTCACGTTTGCGATCCTGCTCGCCATGGGCACATGGCAATCGCCGGCGACGGTGCCGGGCCGCACCTGGCTGTTCCTCGTCCTGTCGGGCCTGGCCACAGGCGCGTCGTGGCTGTGCTATTTCCGCGCCCTGAAGATCGGCGCCGCCTCGCAGGTCGCGCCGATCGACAAATTGAGCGTCGTGCTCGTCGCGGTCTTCGGCGTCGTGTTCCTGGGCGAGAAACTGTCGGCGGTGAACTGGCTCGGCGTCGCCATGATCGGCGGCGGCGCCGTGCTGGTGGCGTTGCGAATTTAGCCTAAACGGCGGCCTTGATCATGTCCGCTGCCTTCTCGCCGATCATGATGGTGGGCAGATTGGTGTTGCCGCTCGGCAGTTCAGGCATGATCGAGGCGTCGGCGACGCGCAATCCGTCGATGCCGCGCACCCTCAGCTGCGCATCGACGACGGCAGTGTCGTCCATGCCCATGCGGCAGGTCGAGACCGGATGCGAGCGATGGCCCGCATTGGCGCGGATGAAATCGGCGATCTCGTCGTCGCTCTGCTTCGCATCGCCCGGCGCCAGTTCACGATCGATCATATCGCGCAGCGGCGATTGTGCGTAAAGGTTGCGGCAGGCGCGCACACCGCGCACCATCGTGTCGAGATCGGATGTCTCGCCGAACATGTTGAAGAAAATGCGCGGCGTGTCGGCGGGGTCCGCCGAGCGCAGCTTGACCCAGCCGCGCGATTGCGGATGCAGCGCGCCGATGCGGATCGAGAAGCAATAGTTCGGCGGCGGTGTCGCGCCGGGAAACCACAGTTCGGCGGAATTGCTCAACGTCATGGCGATGCATTGCACGTCGGGCCGGTCGAGCCCCTCGCGCGTGCGCAGGAACAGGTTGGCGGCCGCGCCATTGGTCGCGAACGGCCCGCCATGGTTGATGTACCAGTGCGCCAGTTCGGCGGCGGCGCGATCGAGCCGCAAAAACTTCGTCAGGCCGACCTTGCCGCGCGCTTTGTAGATATTGAGGATGTTGGGATGTTCGCTGAGATTCTGGCCGACGCCCGGCAGGTCATGCAGCGGCTTGATGCCGACCGATTGAAGATGGTCTGCCGGCCCGATGCCCGACAGCATCAGGATCTGCGGCGAGTTATACGCGCCGCCCGAGACGATCACTTCGCGGCCGGCGCGCGCCTGTTCGAGCGCACGGCCCTGCGCATATTCAACGCCGACGGCGCGGCCTTTTTCCAGAAGGATGCGCGTTGTCGGCGCGCCGGTCCTGATCGTCAGGTTCGGCCGGTTCATCGCCGGATAAAGATAGGCGCGCGCCGTCGAGGCGCGCACCCCGTCGCCGGTGTTTTGCTCCATGCGCGCCAGCCCGTCCTGCGTCGCGCCGTTCGGATCGTCGTTGAAGGGGATGCCGGCGGCGAGCGCCGCCTCTTTGTGCGCGTCGAACAGCATCTCGGGATAGACGGTCGGGCTGATGCGGACCGGGCCGCTCGCGCCGTGAAATTCGCTGTCGCCGCGCCAGCTGCTTTCCAGCTTGCGGAAGTAGGGCAGCACGTCCGCATAGCTCCAGCCGTCCAGCCCCTGCTGCCGCCACAGATCGTAATCGGTGGCATTGCCGCGAATGGCGATCATCGCGTTGATGGAGGACGAACCGCCCAGCGTGCGGCCGCGCTTGATTTCGAGCCTGCGATTGTTGAGGCCGGGCTCCGGCTCGGTCTCGAACCGCCAGGTGCCGAACCGGCCTTTGGCGACCTTGATGAAGGCCAGCGGCATGACCTGGAACGGATGGCGGTCGCGCCCGCCGGCTTCCAGCAGCAGCACGGAGACCTTGGGATCTTCGCTCAAGCGCGCGGCAATCACGGCGCCGGCGGAGCCGGAGCCGATGACGATGTAATCATAAGACGGGGTCATAACTTTCCTGAAAGGCGAGGGCGATTATTGCGGTTCGATTTTGGCGAGCTTCACATAGTCGGCCCAATCCTTCAGTTCCTTCTGAAACAGCGCATTCGCCTGTTCCGGCGTGTTGATGAACGGGTCGCCGCCGAACTTGTTGAGGAATTCCTTCGTCTCCGGCGTGACGAGGATCTCCTTGAACCATCCATTGAGCTTGTCGACAATCGGCTTTGGAATGCCGGTGGGACCCATGGCGGCGAACCAGCCGGTGAGGTCCATCGGCACGCCGAGTTCGGTCATCGTGGGAATGTCGGGGTTTGCGTCAAGCCGCGCGCCGGTCGAGACGGCGAGTGCGCGCAATCTGCCGGCGCGCACCTGGATCATCGTATAGACAGGATCGAACATGCCGTAATCGATCTTGCCGCCGAGCTGGTCGTTGAGCGAATCCTGGCCGACCCGGTAGACGACTTCCAGGGCCTGGAGACCCAGCTTCTGCTTGTAGATTTCGCCCATCACCGTGCCGGTCGAGGCGGAGGTCGCATAGGTCGCCTTGTCGCCCTTGGTCTTGAGAAAGGCGGTGAGGTCGTCGAGCGTTTTCCATGGTTTGCTGGCGTCGACCGCGACCATGAAGGCCTGGCGGTTGAGCGTGGCGATGATCTCGATCGCCTTGCCCGCCTCCACCGGCGGCTTCTTGAACAGGTGCATGTTGGCGGCCACGGCGCTGCCGGCATGCACATAGATCGTGTAACCGTCAGGCTTCGCTCGCGCCGCATATTCAGTGGCGATATTGCCGCTGGCGCCGAAGCGGTTCTCGACCAGGATGGTGCGGCCGGCCAGCGGCCGCAGCTTTTCGGCGAAATAGCGCACCAGAGTGTCGGAACCGCTGCCGGCGGGAAAGGCGCAGATGAAGACGATGTTGCGATCGGGATAGGAAGCTGCCTGCGCCTGTGCGGTTGTGTTTGCTGCCGCGAAGGCGAGCATGGCTGCGCCAAGAATGAAAGTCTTCGTCCCTCGAATGCTCACGTTCGCCTCCCAGCGTTTGCAAAAGCAATTGGGATGATGCTGACATGCTTTGCAAGCCGGTGAAACTTGCGGTCAACACAGTTTTGCGCCCAGCGTCGTCAGGCAATCAGGCGTGCAGGAACCTTGCGGAGCGCCTCGCGTTGAGGTGGCTACGCCGATGCGGCCATGTCGCCGGCAAAGCCTGCGAAGCCTTCCTGCAGCTTCCGGAATGTTCGTCATTGCAATGCATCTCGGCCGAATGGGTAGGGAGTTTAAGCAAATACAATGAGTTATATGGGCACTTTACGAATGGCGCGCGTCGCACTATATTTATGCTCGAATAGAGTATAAGGACCAGCCGGCGTAGCCGGCTTTTTGAGGCCCGAGTTATACTCAGAGAGAGTAAAAGAGGGTATCATGCAGACCGCCTTCCAGACCCAGCCTATCGTTGAGCGCCCCGGCAATATCCTGAAAGCCGCTCAGGCCAGCGCTGCCGCGCGCTTTGGCGTTCTGCCGATGCCCAACCTTGCCTGGACGCCGGAAGTCGAGCGCGAGACGGCGCATCTGTATGAGAAGGTGAAGGCCGTCATTCCGCCGGTCGAATGGCCGTTCCATGCGCCTTACGTGAAGGCGATCAACGACCTCAAGAAAGAGCGCAACGCCGTCATCCTGGCGCATAATTACCAGACGCCGGAAATCTACAACTGCGTCGCCGACGTGGTCGGCGACTCGCTGCAGCTTGCCAAGCTCGCCACCAAGACGCCGGCCGACATCATCATCCAGGGCGGCGTGCATTTCATGGCCGAGACCTCGAAATTGCTCAATCCGGGCAAGACCGTGCTCATCCCGGATTCGAAGGCCGGGTGCTCGCTGGCCGAATCGATCACCGGCGCCGACGTGCGCCTGCTGCGCCAGCGTTATCCCGGGGTGCCGGTGGTGGCTTACGTTAACACGTCGGCCGATGTGAAGGCGGAAGTCGATATCTGCTGCACCTCGTCCAATGCGCTCAAGGTCGTCGAGAGCATGGGCTCGGATCGCGTCATCTTCCTGCCGGATCGCTATCTGGCCATGAACGTACAGGCGCAGACGAAGGTGAAGATCATCGCCTGGCATGGCGCCTGCGAAGTGCACGAGCGTTTCACCGCCGAGGAACTGCTGCGCTATCGCGCCGACGATCCGTCGATCCAGATCATCGCCCATCCGGAATGCCCGCCGGAAGTCATTGAGGTGTCGGACTTCGCCGGCTCGACCGCCGCGATGATCGACTTCGTCAAGACGAAGAAGCCCAAGCGCGTGCTGCTCGTCACCGAATGCTCGATGGCGTCCAATGTGGAAGCCGAGACCAAGGGCACGGAATTCGTCAAGCCGTGCAATCTCTGCCCGCACATGAAGCGCATCACCCTGCCGAAGATCCTCGAAAGTCTCGTCTACATGCGCGAGGAAGTGACGATCGATCCGGCGCTCGCCGAGCGCGCACGCCGCTCCGTCGAGCGCATGATTGAATTGGGATGAGAAGAGTGCGAACCCTTCTCCCGCCCCGCGGGAGAAGGGTTTAGTGAAAATCTCTTGATTTAGGCATGATCCGCACATTGCGCGGATGATGCGGCCGGCGCGGTGGCTGCGGATGAATGAATTCATCCGCCATCGAAAGCACCAGTTTGGGGCGGTGATCTTCCGATAGGCGATCGAGTTCAGCTGTGCGGTCGAATAGACGTTCGGTCATGACATGGATGACGTTCTCCTTACTTTTCTGCACGCGGCCTTCCACCACCAGCAGCCGCGCCCCCATCGCTTCCTTGCGGAAATGCTCGAACGTGCGCGTCCACATGATGAGATTGGCAATGCCGGTCTCATCCTCCAGCGTAATGAAAATGGCATTGCCCTTACCGGGTCTCTGCCGCACCAGCACCACGCCCGCCGTCTTGATGCGTGCGCCATCCCTGCAATTGGCGATGTCGGCGCAGCTTAATATATTCTCGCTTTCGAACAGGCCACGCAGGATCTGCATCGGATGGCCTTTCAGCGACAGATGCGTCGTCTGATAATCGGCGGCGATATGTTCGCCCAGTGCCATGGCGGGCAGCCACACATCCTGATCCTTGCCGAGTTCGCGCGCATCGGCGGCGGCGAACAGCGGCAGCGGCTTGTCATTGGGCAGGCGGCGCACCGCCCATAGCGCCTTGCGCCGGTCGAGCCCGATGGAGCGGAAGGCATCGGCATCGGCAAGCCGCCGCAACACGCTGTTGGAAAGGCCAGAGCGTGTCGCCAATTCTTCGATCGAGACATAAGGCACATGCCGCATGGCGACGAGACGCTCTGCGTCGGCCTGTGCCATGCCGTCGATCTGGCGAAAGCCGATGCGCAGCGCCAGCCGGCCTTCCTCAAATTCGAGCGTATTGTCCCACTCGCTGAAACTCACATCGATCTCATGGATCGGCACGCCATTCTTTTCCGCATCCTGGACAATCTGCGAGGGCGCATAAAAGCCCATGGGCTGGGAGTTGAGCAGGGCACAGGCGAAAACGGCGGGGTAACGGCATTTGATGAAAGAGGAGACAAGAACCAGCTTGGCAAAAGAAGCCGCATGGCTTTCAGGGAAGCCGTATTCGCCAAAGCCTTTGATCTGGTTGTAGCAGCGCTGGGCGAAATCGCGTTCATACCCACGGGCAACCATGCGTTCGACCATCATGGTTTCGAATTTATGGATCGTGCCGTTATGGCGGAAGGTTGCCATGGCCTTGCGCAACCCATTTGCCTCATCGGCGGTGAACTCCGCCGCGACCATGGCAAGTTCCATCGCCTGTTCTTGAAACAGCGGAACGCCTTTCGTACGTTCAAGGACTTTGTACAATTCGTCAGGCTTATGTGGATGCTTTGGCGAAGGAAATACAATCTTATTCTTCTTATCTTCTCGTCGCTTTAGATAAGGATGCACCATATCGCCCTGGATCGGTCCTGGTCGGACAATCGCGACTTGAATCACGAGATCGTAGAATTCACGCGGTTTCAATCGAGGCAGCATGTTCATCTGCGCGCGGCTCTCGACCTGGAAAACGCCTAGCGACTCGCCTTTGCAAAGCATGTCGTAGACATCTTTGATTTCGTCTGGATTGGTGGGCACATCGGCAAGACCCATCTCAATACCAAGATGATCTTTCATCGCTTCGAATGCTTTGCGGATGCAGGTCAGCATGCCCAGCGCCAGCACATCGACTTTCATCAGGCCGAGCGCATCGATGTCGTCCTTGTCCCATTCGATGAAGGTGCGGTCCTTCATTGCCGCATTGCCGATAGGTACGGTTTCATCGAGCCTGCTGCGCGATAGAACGAACCCGCCGACATGTTGGGACAGGTGGCGGGGGAATCCCATCAGCCGGATGGCTAGATCGATGGCGCGGCGGATCGATGGATTGGCGGGGTCGAGCGCCGCCTCCTTGATCTGGCTGTCCTTGATGGGCCCACCCCAGCTTCCCCACACGGTGGACGACAGTTTGGCGGTGACGTCTTCGGTCAGGCCCAGCGCCTTGCCGACATCGCGGATGGCGCTGCGCGAGCGATAGCTGATGACGGTCGCGGCAATGCCGGCCCGATGACGGCCATAGCGCTCATAGATATGCTGGATCACTTCCTCGCGCCGCTCGTGTTCGAAATCGACATCGATGTCCGGCGGCTCGCGCCGCTCTTTGGAAAGAAAGCGGGCGAAGAGAAGATTACTTTCAGCGGGATCGACGGCGGTGATACCAAGAATATAGCAGACGGCCGAATTGGCGGCTGAGCCACGGCCCTGGCAGAGAATACCTTCGTCATCGGCAAAGCGGACGATGTCGCGAATGGTCAGGAAATATCGCTCGTATTCGAGGTCATTGATGAGTTTGAGCTCTTTTTCCACCTGCTCCTGAACTTTTGCCGGAACGCCCTTGGGATAGCGGATCAAAGAATGCTTCTCGACCAGTTCCCTGAGCCAGCTTTCAGGCGTCTTGCCGGGCGGGATTGGTTCATCGGGATATTCGTATTTAAGTTCGGCAAGAGAAAATGAGATGCGATCGAGCAGATGTCCCGTCTCCTCGATCGCTTCGGGCGCATCGCGAAACAGCCGCGTCATCTCTCTTGGTTCCTTGAGATGCCGCTCGGCATTCGCTTCGAGTATGCGGCCGATGGTGTCGATGGTCTTGCCTTCGCGGATGCAGGTCACGACATCCTGCAAGTCGCGCTGTTCGGGCGCGTGATAAAGCACGTCGTTGCTCGCAAGCAGCGGAATGCGTGCATTTCGCGCCAGTGTCGCGAGCCGCGCCAGCCTGCGACGGTCGTCGCCGCGCCGATGCATGGTGGCCGCCAGCCAGAGAGAGCCGGGCGCTGCCTCGCGCAGGCGTGGAAGCAGGCTTTCAAGGCCATCAAACCGCCGCTCCGGCATGACGACAAGGAGGAGATTTGACGTATTGCTGAGAAGATCGTCGAGAGTGAGAAGGCATTCGCCTTTCTTGCCGCGGTGGTTGCCCTCGGTCAGCAGCCGGCAGATCCTGCCCCAGCCGACGCGGTCTTCGGGATAGACGAGAATGTCGGGCGTGCCGTCGGTGAAGGCGAGCCGCGTGCCGACCGCCAGCTTGAAAGCCTCGGCCGCTGCCTTCAGAAGCTCGGCTTCTTCGGCCTCTATTCTCTGTCTTTCGGTGAGCGTGTACTCGCCGGGCGAGGAGCCTTCGCGTTCGCGGATCACCGGCGGCTTGCCGGTCTCGCGCAATTCGTTGAGCGCCGCATAGGCGCGCACGACGCCGGCCACGGTGTTGCGGTCGGCGATGCCGATGCCGGCATGGCCCAGCGCCAAAGCGGTGAGCACCAGGTCGCTGGCATGGGAGGCGCCGCGCAGGAAGGAGAAATTGCTGGCGGTGGCGAATTCCGCATAGCGCGTCATGCGAACAACCCATGCAGATACCACAAGGTCTTGGCCGGTGGATTCCTGTAAGGGCCGGCGCGAAACAGCCAGAAACGCCGGCCGTTTACATCTTCGACCCGATAATAATCGCGCGTCGGTGTTCCGCTTTCACGCCGCCACCATTCCGGCGCGATCCGTTCAGGACCCTCCGCCAAAGCGATTTCATGCCATGACCGCCGCCATTGAAAGCGCCTCGGCGGCCCATCGGGAGCTTCGGCTGTGGTCTCGACCGGTTGCGGCGGATCGAAAAGCTGCAACGGCCGCAAGGGTGGCTCGTATGGCTCGGGCGCCGGCCAGTTCAGTGTGGTGGCTGTCCCCTTGCCTGATTCATAAGTCACCGGCACGGCGAAGGCGGTTCGATGCGGATCGTGCGTATCTCTCGCGATGAAGCGCTGCACGCGGTCGCGGCCGAACCGCGCCACCAGTCGGTCGATCAGATCGGCGACATCGCTCTCTTCGTTAATTCTCCCATCGAGACTGACCTGTGCTTCATCAAGCGGCTCGGCGACCGGCACGGTAAAGCGGATGAGATCGAAGCCGAAGCCGGGATCGAGCGGATCGTCGAGCGCCTCGAGCTTTTCTCGATAAAGCCGAAGCACCACTTTCGGGTCGCGGACCGGCCGCCCGGTCTCCACCGCGATCCGCGTCACCTGGCCGTCGCTGCGGAAAAAACTCGCTTCAAAATAACGGCCGCCTTCGCCGCGCTTGTGCAGAAGATCGGCGATCTGCATCATCAGCCGCGTCAGGGTCGCTTCGATGTCCGATGTCCGCGCGATCGGCTCGGCGAAATGCCGCTCGGCCATGCAGGCGGGCGGCGGCCGCCGCGGCGTGATACGGATGTCCTCGCGGCCCAGCACACGCCGCAACCTCGCCAGCAGATCGTCGCCGAAGCGCGCCGCCAGCGGTATCGTCGGCCGCTCGGCCAAAGCCGCAATGGTCTTGAGGCCAGCGCGTGACAGCCCATGGACAATGTCGGAGGCAATGCCCAGGGCGGCAACCGGCAGAGGACCAACGGCCCGCGCCTCGCCGCCTGGCGGCACGATGCCGCCGCGGCCGAACCGCGCCAGCGCGCGGGCCGCATCGGGCGTGCCGGCGATGGCCATGCGAAGATTGAGGCCGCCATGGGCAAAGCGGCGGCCGATATCGTTCAACAGGCTTTCCTCGCCGCCGAAGAGATGGGCGCAGCCGGAAATGTCGAGCAAGAGCCCATGCGGTGGATCAAGCGCCACCAGCGGCGTCCAGCGGTCGCACAGATCGGCGATGCGCTCAACGCAGGCGTCGTCGGCCACCGCATCGAGCGCAACCACGTCGATGGCCGGAACCCGCGCGCGCGCATCCGCCAACGCCAGCCCCGGTGTCAGCCCCAGCGCCAGCGCCCGTGCATCGACGGCCATGAGCCGCAACGCGCCGTTGATCTTGTCGACGATGACCAGCGGCGCCTCATCCTGCGTCGCGCCATCTTGTTTGTTCCGCAAGTGCGGGATCTGTGAGTGCACTCGCGGGCCAGTCTGGCCTTGCACCCGGTCGGTTGGCAGAAACGGCGCCCACAGGGCGAGGTAGCGCCGGTCGTGCCCGGCCAGGCTCCTGCTCGCGTTGCCTGTTACGGAAACATCTTTCGTCACGGTTCCACTCCACACGCCACTCATGGCCGGCGCTGCCGGCGCGATTACGCAACAAGGTGATGGCGAAAGCGGGCAGGCCCGGCGCGCCGGCTTCAAGCGCCTGCGAGGGCAGCGAGCGCACCGCCCAGCGGGTGGCGGCGGCGCTCGGCTTGGGATTGGCCGCCAGCCGCACCATCAGCGCGGGGACACCGGAGTCTCCCGCAGCCAGCGACAGCCGGCGCGTGGCGACAAGGTCGATCGCGCTCGTTTCGCCCCACGGCTCGATCAGCACGGCGCCGAGCGCTGAGCAGCGCAAAGCCTCGGCGCCGGCGCGCAGTACGCCGAGCGCATCCGGCGCCTGCACGACGATGACCCGATCGGGATCGAGCCCCAATTCGGCCAGGCCGGGGGCGTGCAAACGCCCGGCTTCCATGTCGACATAATCCTGCCGCGCCCAGACGATCGGGCCTGGTATGGCCAGACCAGGTGTTGCCGGAACAGGTGCTGCGCGTAGCGCCATGGCGATGGCAAAGCCCGTGGCGGCGGCAACATCCGGTCCGCCCAGGGCATAAACCTCGTGCAGGGCTCCACGCGAGAGGCCGCCGCCCAAGGTCTGGTCGACCTCCGGCAGGCCGAGGGAAAAGACATCCCGCGCCCGCGCCGGCCCTTCCCGTTCGAGACGGGCGAGACTGCGCCGCAACGCCGGAAGAGCTGTATGCGTCATACGATTGTTCCTGATTTGTTCCTATAAAACGACTCCGATCGCGCCAAGAGTCAAGCGCCATTGCACGGCGTGAGGGCGACGCCGCCGCTCCCAAAGCCATGCTGACTCGTCAACCTACGAAGAACTCGTGAAATTCAGGTCGCAGCCTCATGTCGTTGAGCTGCGGTAAAACGACGGCATGGAACAACTGACAGCGTTTCCGCGTTACCGTCAGCTGGGCTGTTGATCTCAGATCGGGCAGGGTTGGCCGGGATGGACGTGCGAATATGAATGCAGGACGTATTTTTGGCCACTATGCCGATTTGATTGCCAAGGCGAGCGGCAGCCCGATCACGTTCCTCGTCTCTTGTGCCATTATCGCGGTCTGGGCCATCACCGGTCCGATCTTCGCTTATTCAGATACATGGCAATTGCTGATCAACACGGGCACGACCATCGTCACGTTTCTGATGGTCTTTCTGATTCAGAATACCCAGAACCGCGACACCGCCGCCATTCAGGCGAAGCTCGATGAACTGATCCGCACCAGTGCGGCGCAAAACACGTTCATCGGCATCGAGCATCTTCCGCAGGAAGAGGTGGAAGCATTTCGCGATCGCTGCGCCGCGAAAGCCCTCAGCGCCGTAAACAAGAAAGCCGCCAAAGCCGGCAAGCAGGCCGTCGAGCACGCCAATACGATAGCGCAGGACGCGGCAGAAGGCGTGCATGACATCGATTTAGGTCGATGAAGCCGATGTGCCGTTCGCAGCAGGCTCCGGAAAAGTCAACCGCCATTGCAGGCCGGCCCGGTCATAGCGTAAATCCGCCCGGCCTTTGACCGCCTGTGGCGCGATCCGTTCCAGGATGACCGCTCCGAAGCCGCGGCGCTGCGGCGGTGTCACCAGGGGGCCTTCGGTCTCGATCCACGACAGGGTGACCGATTTTCCGCCCTCCGGAGCGTCCCCGATCGTCCATGATATGTCGACCCGTCCCGCCGCCGAAGACAGCGCCCCATATTTGACCGCATTGGTCGCCAGTTCATGCAGCGCAAGACCAAGCATCTGCAGCATGGCGGGCGGCAACGTGAGCGATGCACCGGCCAGGAAAATCCGCACGCCGACCAGATCGAGGCAATGGCCCAATTGCCCGCGCACCACATCCTCGATGTTGGCGCCGTGCTGGTTTTCGTCGAGCAGCAAGGCATGCGCCGTAGCGAAGGCCTGGAGCCTCGCCGTGAACCGTCCGATGAAGTCCCGCTTGCTGTCCGTCGTATTCGCAGTTTGCTGCGCGATGACCTGCGCCACGGCCAAAGTATTCTTCGACCGATGCGCCATTTCATTCAGCAGTAAGCGGACATGCTCTTCGCGCTCTTTGGCCTGCGCCAGATCGGCGGCCAGATCGCGCCGGACACGAGCTTCGGCAGCAAACCGCGCTTTGAGGCGCACGAGTGCGGCGAGCGAAATGATGAGACCGGCACAGGCCAGACCAAGGCCCGCCAGCGCCATGACGGCGAGTGTCATCGCAGGGGCAGTCCGCCCGTGAATGCGCGCAACAAGAAGTAGCGGCGCGGTGTTGGAAAGATCGTTCGCCAGGACACCGATCCCGTTCCCGGGATCCTTTTCTCGATGGCTTTCAAATTTTCCAATTCCTCCAAGACACGATCAGGACGTCTCGGGCAGGTTCCGAAGTCGCCAGACGGGGAATTTAAGGATGATTGGAAAGCGTCGATATGAGATTTCACATAGTTATCTCACATCGTTATTTCACGTCATCATGGAAATGGGCTTGCCATATCCATTGGCATGAACTTGCGGGCCTGTCGCGCCGAACAATTGCGATTGAGGAGACTGCTGCTGTGAGGAATCATTTGCGACGGAACTGGCTTCCACCTCGTCGGTCCACACCTGAAATTTTGCCAGCGTATGTTGCCCGAATGTGCTGATCATCGCGACATCGGTCGCATCCCGGCCATAGCCCATCACGATGCGGCCGATGCGCGGGTGATTGTGCCGCGCGTCGAACGTGTACCATTTGCCATCCAGCCAGACTTCGAACCAGGCGCTGAAATCCATCGGCGCGGGATCCTTGGGTACGCCGATATCGCCGAGAAAGCCGGTGCAATAGCGCGCTGGAATGTTGAGACACCGGCACAGGGTGATGGCCAGATGCGCGAAGTCCCGGCAGACCCCCTGGCGTTCCTGATGGCCTTCGAAAGCGGACCGGGTGGCGCGGGCGAACGGATATCCAAACGCAAGGTGGTTGTGGACGTAATCGCAGATCGCCTGTACGCGGTTCCAGCCCGGCGCGACGTTGCCGAACAGCCCCCACGCCATTTCGGACATGCGGTCGGTTTCGCAATAACGGCTGCCGAGCAGATAGACGAGAATGTCGTCAGGCAACGCGCCGACCGGTGTTTCCCGCGCATCGCATGCAACAGTGTCGGGCTGCCCGCTATCGCTGACCAGGGCATCGTAGAAGAATTGAACTTCGCCGGGACCGCCGATCACCCGATGGACGCGATTGCCGAAACCGTCGATATAGTTTGAGCACAGCGTGCCGGACGTGATCCGCAACGCGGTCGACGACAAGACGTCCTGCTCTCGTGACGGGTGCACGCTCAGCATCAGCAACATCGGCGTTTCCTGCAGGCAGCCGATGGAGATATCAAAACCGATATGAATGAGCATGATGGACCTGACGAAGGGACGGGACCAGCCCACGCCTTGCCATCATAACACGAAATGTCATAATTCGTTCCGGCGCGATCGCGCCACCGGGTGCTTCAATTTCTATCAACTCGCCTATATCAGAGGCCTTGCCTGAAATTCCGCATCGAAAACCTGGCCCATGCGCTGCAAGGCGCGCGGATTGGCAAGGTCCATCATGCCGCCTTCGAGCGTGAACATGCCGATCCGCCGCAGATAGGCGAGGGTCTTGTTGGTATGGGCAAGTGAAAGGCCAAGGGCATCGGAAATATGGTGCTGGTTGAGCGGAAACGGAAACATACCGTCCTTGGCGAGACCTAGAGCATTGCAACGTTTGTACAGGCCGATGATCAGAGCGGCGACTCGTTCGCGCGCATTCATGCGTCCGACCGTCAACAGGTTCTGATCCACGATCGATTCTTCCCGTGCGCCCAGCCATGTAATGTCGAAGGCGAGATCCGGCATCGTCTCGAAAATCGTCCACACTTTGCGGCGCGGCAGGACGCAGAGTTGAACCTCCGTCAATGTGGCGATGCCATGTTGTGCTGCGTTGAACATCGACGCCTGCAATCCGACCAGGTCGCCGGGAAGCAGGAAATTAAGGATCTGGCGGCGGCCGTCCGCCAGCTCCTTGTAGCGAAACGCCCAGCCCGAAAACAGCGTATACATCTCATCGCTGTCTTGTTCCGGAGCGACGATATCGATGCCGGCGCCAAGCGAAACATGCGCGCTTTTGACCTTCTGGATAAAGGCCATGCGCGAAGGCTCCAGCGTTTTGAAGGCTGGCAGCTTTCGCAGCGAACAGTTTAAACAGGAGATCATAGAAATAAGAGGATCAGCATTGATGAGCTCATATCGGACAAATGATGAACGGAGTCAATTTATCGGCTGACGACGTTCATGGGTCGTCAGGGCATCGTGCGTCAAGTGGATGCCGGTTTTTGCAAAAGCGGATGCGGTACCAACAATATACAGAACATCGCGCGATTCCGAAGGGACGCTCGATACCCTGGTTGCTTAGTCCCTGTATTGCTCGCTCATGGCCGCAAGGTTGGAAATCGGAAACGAGATCGTCCAGCCCAGTCCGTCGGGTGCATAGTCGACCGACACCTTGCCATCCAGCGAGTTTGCCGCCATGCGGCTGATGACGACGTGGCCGAAGCCATAGCGCGCCGGCGGGACGACGGTCGGCCCACCGCGTTCGCGCCAGTCGACAAGCAGACGGCGCTGGCCTTCGTCGTCATCCTGGAATTTCCAGATGACTTTAACGCTGCCTTCCGGCACCGAAAGCGATCCGTATTTGGCGGCATTTGTCGCCAGTTCGTGCAGGGCGAGGCCGAGCGCCTGGGCTGCTTCCGGCGTCACCGCCACATCCGGCCCGTCCAGCACAAGCCGGCCGCTGTCGGCATCGAGAAATGGCGCCAACTGCTGCTTCAGCAGGTCTTTCAGCGGCACATGCCGCCAGTTCTGGTGGACCAGCAGATCATGCGACGTCGCCAGGCCATGCAGGCGTTGGGTAAAGCGCTCGATGAAAACATCCGTTCCGTCCGAGATGCGGGCCGTCTGCCGCGCCATCGCCTGAATAACGGCAAGCAGGTTCTTCGACCGATGGGAAAGTTCGCGCATGAGGAAGAACTGATGCTCTTCAGCCCGCTTGCGCTCTTCGATATCGCGCACGACCTCCAGAAAATAGGCGGGCTCACCCACACTGTCGCGCTCCAGCGAAACGGTCAGCCCGACCCAGGCGATCTCGCCGTCCTTGCGGATGTAACGCTTGTCCTTGGAGTAGAACGAAATCTTGCCGTCGATCAGGTCCCGTACTTCAGCTTCGTCTGCCTCGATATCGCCTGGATGGGTGATGTCGCTGCTCGTCAGCTTCAACAATTCATCCTGGCTGTAGCCGGTGATCTCGCTGATACGTGCATTCGCCATCAGCCAGCGTCCATCCAGACCGACGGCGGCCATACCGACTGCGGTATTGTTGAAGACGCTGCGGAAGCGCGATTCGCTGCTGCGCAGTTCTAGTTCGATACGTTTGCGCTCGGTAATGTCGTGGGCGATGCTGGAGACGCCCACCACATTGCCGCGTGCGTCCCGGATCGGACCGGCGTCGATCAGGATATCGACAAGAGTTCCATCCTTGCGCCGGCGGATCGTCTCGCGGCGATAGAACTCGCCGCGTCCCACGGTCATGGTCTTCTGCTTCAGCTCGCCGATCCTGCCCTCGGGAAAGATGATGCCGAGAGAATTGCCGACCATCTCCGCGGCGCTATAGCCGAACAGCCGTTCGGCGCCTTCGTTCCAGGACAGAACCGTACCGTCGAGCGCAATGCTCTTGATCGCATCGCCGGAAGAAGCGACGATGGCGGCGAGGTGGGCGTTCATCGCCTCCGTGCGCTGCCTCGCGGTAATATCGACGACTGTGCAAACGACGCCCTGCAACTCCTCGTCCTGATAGATCGGCCGCACCCAGTATTCGATCGGGAAACTATCGCCGTTCTGGCGAAAGAAGCGTTCGTTCTCCACATGCCGATGCAGGCCGATCCGGGCGGCGGCATAGATTGGATATTCCGCTTGCGAATAGAGCGAACCATCGGCCCGCGCATGGCGCACGATCGTATGTAGCTTCTTGCCGACCACATCGGCATCGCCTTCGAAGCCGAGCAGTTTGAGAAAGGTCGCATTGCAGATGACGACGACGCCATTGCGATCGACACTGAAGATGCCTTCCGCCGCCGAATCGAGCAACAGGCGAAAGAACAATTCGCTGGACCGCAGGCGGCTTTGGCCGACGCGGTGCTCTTCCGCGATCTTGCCGGCGTAGGCGAAGGCGCGCTGAACCTCGCCGAGTTCGCTGATGCCGGGATTTTCGATCACCGGCATGCCGCCGTCGACCAGGGCAACGGCGGCTCCGCTCAACCTGCGCAAGGGGGTGGCGATGCGGCTCGCCAGCAACGACGCCAATATCAGGCCGATGGCCGTCAGCGCCATCCCGGCAAGCGCCAGCAATGAAAACGCACGCAGAAGGGGCGCATTCATCGTCTGGCTGGGAACGGCGACCACCGTCAGCCAGCCGGTCAGGCTGGAACGCCGATAGACATTTGCGACGGGAACATTTTCCAGCGTGACATTCTCGAAGCTGCCCTCCTGCGACGAACTGCGTGCGATCGACTGCACCTCCGGCCGCGCCGCCGTGCCGACGAATTGTTCGGCGTTCCGGTTTCGCGCCAGCAGCATGCCATTGCGGTCGACAAACCCTGCCGTCCAGCCGGCCGGAACTCCCGCATTGGCGAACAGGCTCGCAAAGCGATCGATATTGAGCAGGGCGCTGAGAACGTATCTCGTTCCGTCGCCGCGCGAGACCGGAACACTGAGCAGGACCATGGACCGCCGGCCGCCGCTTCCCGGCAGCAGATCGGAAACATAGAACGGCTGCCCCTTAAGTACGCCATCGATCGGCGCCAAATCTTTCAAGATCGCCTGCGGCTGGTCGGTGTCCGGCAGCGTCGAGGCGACAGGCTTGCCGCTGTCGTCATACAGGACGATGGCGTCTATTCCGGCGGACTTTGCAGCCGCGGCCGCAAGCCGGCGAAAGGTCTCCGGATCGGCTCCGATGAAGCCCGGCGACACGGCCAGTGTTCGCAGAGTGCCGGCGATCGTCTCGATATCCCGATGCAGCAATTCGGAGACATTGCCGACGATGGTGAAACGCTGCACTTCGATGACCTTGCGTTCCGCATCCGCGTATCGCACGGCACTATAAAGATTGAGCACCAGAAGAGGCACGAGCACGGCTGCAATGAGCAGCGTCAGCAATGAGCGGATCGTCAGCGGCCGCCGCAGCGCACCCGTCTCCAATGGGCCGGTCTCCGTTGATGCACGCCCGAGAGAGCCCTGGGAGGCGGGGGGCGTAGAAGGTGTCGAGTGGTCTGGATCAGGCATCTTTCACCAGGTTCGGCCGGTTCGATCCAACAGGGCCTCTGAACGCAACCTTTTGAACACCAGCTTTCCGGCTTGTGCAAGCCGTCATACACGCCTGTCCCATTGATTGGATAATTGCTCAGACACGCAGACGTTCCAAAACGGCGTGCCCGGCATCCTGAGCCCAGAAACCTTTGACGGCGATCCGCAATAATCCGGCCGTAAGGAACGATTCCACACTTTCGACGTTTTCTGTCGGCTCAGCGCATTGCATCGCGGAGTTCGATGTCTATGGCACCAAGATAACGCAACTTGGATTAATGCAACTTGGATTAATGCAATTGGAGAAGCGCAATGAACGGCATCATCTATCTCATCGGCCTGATCGTGGTCATCATGGCAATCCTCTCTTTCCTCGGCCTTCGCTGAGGCGCCATCGGCATCAATGGATTTTGCAGGAGTTTTGCCATGATTGAAACAGGTCGTACGGCTGTCGGCGTTGCCATCTCGGATCGGGGCGTTCGCTCCTACGTGGATTGGGCGGCAATTCTTGCGGGCGGCATCGTCGCTGCCGCTATTTTCTTTGTCTTCAATGCGTTTGGAACGGCTTTGGGATTATCGCTGTCGGCGCCGCGCATCGCCGAAGGCAATTCGGCAAAGGGCTATGCCATTGCCGTCGGCATATGGGTGCTTTGGGTGACAATTTCCAGCTTCATCGCGGGCGGTTATCTGACCGGCCGTCTGCGCCGCGGTCTGTCCGAGGCAAGCGCGCATGAAACCCATGTGCGCGACGGGGTCCATGGCCTCGTGGTCTGGGCCCTCGGCATTGTTCTCGGCGCCTATCTCGCGACCGTCTCGATTGCGGGAGCGGCCAAGACGGGGGTAGAAGCGGCTACCGGTGCCGCGGCCACGGTCACCAGCGCCGCTGGCAACAGCGACAAGCTCGGCTATCTCACCGATGACCTCTTGCGCAGCGATACGCAGCCTGCCGGTAATGTCGATGCCACCCGCAGTGAAGTGACACGTGTTCTGACGCGCTCCGCGGCGAATGGCACTCTGTCGCAGGAAGACAGGGACTATCTGGCGCGTCTCGCCGCTGCCCGTGCCGGGGTTCCGCAGGCTGATGCGGAAAAACGGGCCGATGCACTCTCGGCGCGGATTCGCGACATGGATGCTGAAGCCAAGAAAGCGGCTCTCGCCGCACGTCGCATCGGCGTTCTGATCGCCTTCCTGACGGCGGCATCGCTGGCGGCAGGCGCTGCCGGTGCGTGGTGGGGCGCAAGCCTTGGCGGGCGCCACCGCGACGAAAATGTCGACTACGCCCATTTGGTCCGCTGGTGATCGAGAGAGATTCCAGGAAATATCAGGCGAAGCTGTGGGAAGGAGAAGATTATGGGACGTGGAATTCTCTTATGGATGCTGGGCGTGCCGTTGCCGATCATCATTCTGCTGGCGATATTCAGCCGCTAAAACGGCCGAAGTAATCGCAACAAATCGGGCGACGCTTGCGTCGCCCGTCGTCGTTAGAAGCCTTGCAAAGCAGAGCTGATATAGCATTCCTCCGGCCATGCCGGCGAACCTCAAGTCTGGTGACCCCGATGCCCGATGGCTATGAATCCGCTGATCTCTATGAGCAGGACCGGCTCGACAGTCGGCGCAATATAGGGCGCGCGGCGCAATTCATCATGGCTGCCATTATCGTGACCGGACTTTATCTCGGCCGTGAGATTTTGATTCCCGTCGCCTTGGCCGTGTTTCTGAGCTTCATCCTTTCCCCTCTTGTGCGGCAACTGCGTCTGTGGCGGCTGGGTCGTGTGCCTTCGGTGCTGATCGTCGTGGCCGCGGCCTTTTTCCTGCTGGCCTCGCTCACCGGATTCGTCGGCCATCAGCTCTCGCAACTGGCGGATAACCTTCCGCTCTATGAACAGACGATCAGAAGCAAGATCATCAGCCTGAAAGACATGGCGACAACCGGCGGCATTGTCGAGCGCGTATCGAATACCCTGAGCGACCTGAGCAAGGAACTCGCGCGCCCGCCGGCGCCGCATTTGCCGACGCCTTCGGCTGATGCCTCGGCGCCGACGGCAGCGCCGCTTCTCGTCGAAGTTCAGCAGAAATCGATGACGCCGGCCGAGGCGCTTCGCGCCGTGATGGACCCGGCCCTGAACTCGCTGGCGATGACAGGCCTCGTGTTTGTGTTCGTGATTTTCATTCTGCTGCAGCGCGAGGATATCCGCGATCGCCTGATCCGCCTGACGGGTCTGCACGATCTCAATCGGTCGACGGCGGCCATCGACGACGCCGCCGGCCGGCTGAGCCGGCTGTTCCTGATACAGACGATCATCAATGTCTCGTTCGGCATCGTCATCACCATAGGCCTGTGGTTCATCGGCCTGCCGAGCCCTGCGCTGTGGGGAATTCTGGCAGCGCTGCTGCGCTACGTGCCCTATGTCGGCGCTCTCATTTCGGCGGCATTTCCGCTCGCGCTCGCCGCGGCGGTCGATCCGGGCTGGCATATGGTCTTATGGACCGCGCTTCTGTTCGCCGTCACCGAACCCCTGGTCGGTCAGGGTGTCGAGCCTTTGCTGCATGGCCAGTCGACCGGTCTTTCGCCGATCGCGATCGTCGTGTCGGCGACATTCTGGACATGGCTCTGGGGACCTGTCGGCCTCATTCTGTCGACGCCCTTGACGGTCTGCCTGACGTCGCTTGGCCGCCATGTCGACGGCCTGGCATTTTTCGACGTCCTTTTTGGCGCAACGCCGCCTTTATCGCCACCGCAGAAGTTCTATCTGCGCATGCTCGCCAATGATCCGGCAGAGGCTGCGGCCGAGGCCGAAGCCTATCTCAAAGAACACACGTTGCTGGAATATTACGATGACGTTGCCATGCAGGGCATCGGACTGGCGACCTTGGATCTGCGACGGGGCAAGCTTGCACTCGAACGCCTGCCGGTCATTCACGAAGCAACCCTGGAATTGATCGACGACCTTACGGCCGACATGGAAAAGGAACGCAAGAGACGCGAAGCCAGGAGCACAGACCAGAGCCAGGACAGCAAGGATCCCGGCAGAAGGGAAGACGGGGAATTGATCGACGGGGAGGTGAAAGCGGTCGCCAGGATCACGGCTCATTCCCGTCACTCCGACGATCTCGACGCCCACGTCCTGTGCGTGCCCGGACGCAATGTGCTCGACGATTCCGCCTCCGTAATGCTTGCCCAGCTTCTGGCGGAACGGGGCATCGCCGTAACCTCCGATGCAAGTGCCTTATCTCAAGGCCCCCCGGCTCTCATCTGCATTTCCTATTTCGGCGCGAAATTCAGCCCCACCCATGCGCGTTTTCTCATCCGCCGCATACGCCGCCAATATCCCGGCGTGCCCGTGCTCGCCGGCTACTGGACCGTCGACGAGAACGGCGTCCAAAGGAGCCCCTCGGCCGCGGCGGAAGCAGATTTCTCCGCAATCAGCCTCGCCGAGGCCGTGGACATCTGTGTGTCGAACCTATCATCCGACGCTCCGGCAAAGGCCGCGCTCTAACGAGGGCAGCCCGCCGGTTCGGAATTCGAGTCGCCGGCGAATTCAGCGGAGCGTCCTCGGGTGCGGTGGGGATGTCTGGGCTGTCGCAAGGCCACCGCCAAGCCTAAGGGCAGGCGTCGTGAACCTTCCGGTCGTCCGATCTGATTCCCGATCTGCGCACAGCGTATCGGTCGCCGATCGGTTTCCGTCAGTAGGGCGGACGGCAGATGTTGGTCCTTGCATGTCAGCCCTGCCGCCCTGCGCAATTCATTTTCCGACAGCGCCGCAAGGAACGATAGCGCCATCAGCGCATTAGCATGTTCGAGAGTTCGCATACGGGAGAACAGGATGAATTGGGATCAGATCAAGGGAAACTGGACGCAACTGCGGGGCAAAGCTCAGCAGCAATGGGGCAAGCTGACCAATGACGATCTCGATGTAATCGAAGGCCAGCAGACGGAATTCCTCGGCCGCCTGCAGGAACGCTACGGCTACACAAAGGAGCAGGCCGAAAAGCAGATCGAGGACTGGTACAAGACCGTTAATCGCTAGGCTTCGCGGGCTGCCAGCTGTGCCGTGTATACGGCAGTTCTGAACAAGCCTTGTTCCGGGGAAACACGATGTCTCTCGGCCCTTCTGGTCATTCTTGTCTTGATGCCGCTTGGCGTTGTATCGACGTGGAATTACAGTCGTTACTGAGGCAACGCGCCTTCCGGCATTTTAGGCACGGTGGTCGCGGTGCTTCTTGTGCTCATCTTATTGGGCCGCGTTTAGCGGCCTGATCTTCCGTCCAACAAACTGATCATTGAAGGAGCGTAAAATGGCTGAGATGAAGGATATTGAGAACGTGGGCCGCAAGGCTGCCGAGGACTATAATTCTCTTCGCGAAGACATCGCCAAACTGTCGGATACAGTGTCCAAGCTCGTCGCCAAGCAGGCCGAAGAGGCCAGCGCGAAAGTTAAGGATGCGATGGGTTCCGCCAAGACCGTCATGTCCGACACCGCCAGCAAAGCACAGGATCGTGCGCTCTCCGCCGGTGCCGAAATCGAGGCGAGCATCGAACGCAATCCCTATTCCGCCGTGCTCATCGCGCTCGGTGTCGGCGTGGCGCTGGGACTGCTGAATCGTTCGCGCAGTTGACGTGATGCAGAACTTCGTCTCGAAAGCTCTCGCCGAGACAGCGGAGCAGGCACGGGATCTCGGGCGTTATTTCATCCTGCTGGCAACGGCGATGATGCTCGTGCTCGTGTTTGCCGTCGCCGGTCTGGGATTTCTGACGGCCGCTGCGTATCTTTGGCTGTCGGCGCAATATGGCCAGCTCGAGGCCGTGCTGGGCATAGGCGGCTTTTTCGTCGTCGTGGCCGGCCTGACTGCCGTTGCTGCCACAGGCATGAAACCGGCTGGTGCCAAGGTGCAGGCTTCCGTCAAGGCTGCTGCAGTCAATGCGCCGCCGAACGTGCCGACGCCCGCGGCAGTCGAGACCTTGCTCAAGGCGCTCGACGATGGCGGACATCACAACGAGCGGCTCGCCGTTCTGGCGACGTCCGAGGCGATCCGGAACGCCAAGCCCATGCAGCTTATCGTCACCGGATTGGTGGTGGGTTTCGCCGGCGGCCAGCTGCTCAAGCAGACGATGAAAAAGCGCCCCATCTTATAATGCGCTGTCAGGCATAGCGGATATCGGGTTCGCCGAAATGAATGCGCATCAAAAAGCCTCTGTCCATGCGGACAGAGGCTTTCGTTTTTGCTATCGCACGATGGTCTAGTCGGCAGCCGCGATCTGCTCACGCTTCTGCGATTTGCGATCGAAGAACAGCGCCTGGCTGATGACGGCCTTCACGGTGTCCGGCACATAGGGCTTGGCGATCAGGAAGGCCGGCTCCGGCGCCTGTCCGGTGAGGAAGCGTTCCGGATAGGCGGTGATGAAGATCACCGGCACTTCAAACGACGTCAGAATTTCGTTCACGGCTTCCAGTCCCGAACTGCCGTCGGCAAGGTGAATGTCGGCCAGGATGAGGCCCGGTCGATGCACCGCGACGGCCTTCACCGCTTCCTTGTGGGTTCGGGCCACATTGACCACCCGATGGCCCAGATCTTCCACCAGCGCCTGCAGATCCAGCGCGATGAAAGGTTCATCTTCGATGATGAGGATTTCGGTGAGGATCTGTTCGCTGATTTCGTGGCTGGCCTGTTCGATCAGATTGCTGACCTCCTGGACCGAACAATCAAGCGTCTTGGCGACCTCTTCCAGGCCGAACCCCTCGACCGTCGAGAGCAGGAACGCGATCCGCGGCCGCAGCGAAATGGCATTCAGATTGCGCTGCGCCCCGGCTTCGTCGCCCCGGTATTCCGGCGTCTCGAGGGCCGTATTTAGGGGGATCGAGGTCCAGCATTTCAGGAACACGCGGTAGAGGGACGACCGCGCGTCCGCCCCGGTATTGAACGGCGTCGGATCGGCAAGGATCGCTTCCAGCGTGGCGAGAACATAAGCGTCGCCGCTGGGTTGGCTGCCCACCAAAGCGCGGGCAAAACGACGGAGATATGGGATATGAGCAGATATGGCTTCAGAAACTGACATTATGCGCCCCTGGCTCGCCGGTAGGAATTGTGGCGTTCCAAGCAAACGCCACGGTTTAAAAAAAGTTCCCGTTGCAGGGAACGAGGTTGCGATAATTGCGTTTTAACACGAATGATGGATTGCTGCTCCTCCATCAGGCGGTGCCGGTGAGGTGAGACGGGACGGCCGCGTGTAGGTTGGGGGATATGTCTTCTATGACAGAAATTGAAAAGCCGAAAATGACGAAGAAAGCGGACAAGGAGAGTGGCATTCGGGTCGTCGACAATCGCTCTGTTGCGAAAGGGCAACCCCAACAGTCGGAAATCCAGGTTCAAATCGGACGCCAGCTCAGAACCGTCTACGACGACGTTTTGAACCAGCCGATTCCAGATCGGTTCATGGAACTCTTGCAGAAACTGGATACCCCTAAAAAGTGAGCAATGAAGCGCAAAAACCGGAACTTGCGGCAAATTCGTCGATCAAGGCGGATATGATCGCGGCGATCCCGAGCCTGCGCGCATTCGCCGTCTCCCTGTCGGGCAACGCCGACCGGGCGGATGATCTGGTGCAGGAAACCCTGGTCAAGGCGTGGAGCCATTTGTCATCGTTTCAGGCGGGCACCAACCTGTCGGCGTGGCTCTTCACCATCCTCCGCAACGTCTATTATTCCGAATATCGCAAGCGCCGCCGCGAGGTCGCCGACAGCGACGGCGCGTTCGCCGCGCAATTGGCCCAGCCCGCGGCGCAGAACGATCACATGGACTTTCTCGATTTCACGGCGGCGATGCAGAAACTGCCGCCCGATCAGCGCGAGGCGATCATCCTGGTCGGCGCTTCCGGACTTTCCTACGAGGAGGCGGCCGCCGTCTGTTCCTGTGCGGTGGGAACCATGAAGAGCCGCGTCAACCGTGGCCGCAACCGGTTGGCCGAGCTTCTGGCAACGAGCCCGGCGGCAGCGAAGATCATCGCCAAAGCCGGCTAAGCGGCCAACCTTGGCGTCGCAGGCTCACGATCTGGCGGCTGCAGGTTCGCCTTTCACCACTGCGGGCTTTGCCTCGAACCGCCCCAGGGTCAGCACCAGTCCGGCGGCGATGAGGCAAAGCGCACCGGCGATAAAAAAGGCCGGCAGATAGCTTGCGAGCGTCGTGCGCGACAACCCCGCGCCGAAAGCCGCGGATGCGGCGCCGAGCTGATGGCCGGCAAAGATCCAGCCGAACACGAGGCCGACCTTTTCGCGGCCGAAATGCTGCGAGGCGAGCTTGACCGTCGGCGGCACGGTCGCGATCCAGTCGAGCCCATAGAAGACAGCGAACAGCGACAGGCCGTAGAAGCTGAAATCGGTGAACGGCAGGTAGAGCAGGGACAGGCCACGCAAGCCGTAATACCAGAACAGCAGCCAGCGATTGTCGTAGCGGTCAGACAGCCAGCCGGAGCCGACCGTGCCGACGAAATCGAACACGCCCATCAGCGCCAGCACGCTTGCGGCGCTGACTGCCGCCATGCCGAAATCACCGCAGAGCGAGATGAAGTGGGTCTGGATCAAGCCGTTTGTGCTTGCGCCACAGATGAAAAACGTCGCGAACAGAACCCAGAACACACGCGTCCCGGCGGCCTCGCGCAAGGCTTCCAGCGGCGCCGTCGCCAGACTCCACAATGATGTCGCGGCCTGCGGCGCGGGCTGCGGGCCGCCCGTTTCGCCGAACGGCGCAAGGCCGACATCGGAGGGCCGGTCGCGCATCAGCAGCGCCACGCCGAGCGCCGCGACGCCCATCATCGCGATGATGAAAAGCAGGGCCGTGCGCCAGCCGTAATGGTCGGTCAGTTGCGCCATCAGCGGCAGGAAGACGAGTTGGCCGGTGGCGGAGCTTGCCGTCAGCAGCCCGACCACGAGCCCGCGCCGCTCGGTGAACCAGCGCGTCGCCACGGTGGCGCCGAGCACGAGAGCCACAAGGCCCGTGCCGAGGCCGACGACGACCCCCCACAGCAGGATCAGTTGCCAGATCTGGGTCATGGCGAGCGACAGCAGAAGGCCGCCGGCGATCAGCAGAAGCGCCGCCAGCGCAACCTTGCGGACGCCGAAACGGTTCATGAAGGCGGCGGCGAACGGCCCCATCAGCCCGAAGAGGATGAGGCGGATGGCGAGCGCCGCCGATATGTCCGACGTGGCCCAGCCGAACTCCCGCTCCAGCGGCTGGATGAGCACGCCAGGGGCGCCGACCGCGCCGGCGATGACGAGCATGGTCAGGAAGGTGACGGCGACAACCACCCAGCCGTAATGAACGTTGTGCCGCGCCATGGACGCAGCAAGAGGAGACGACATCATCTGTTGCTTTCTGATTGGCGCCAACGTTCCGTTCCAACCAAAAGGCGAACGGCGCGATAAAACTGTTGTTTATTGTATGATGTTCATAATATCATATGTCAATGATAATCCAATGATGATGACAACCCTGTGATCGGGTGATGCGGAAGATCGGAAGGAAGACCTGATGCGCTATGAAAAAGGCCGCAAGGATCAAACGCGGCGGCGGATTATCGACGCCGCGGCCAAGCGCTTTCGCGAGGAGGGGGTCGAAGCGGTCGGCGTTGCGGGCTTGATGGCCGACGCCGGGCTGACCCATGGCGGCTTCTACAGCCACTTTCCCTCAAAGGAGCACCTGGTCCGCGAGACCTTGACCACAGTGCTTGACCGCCGCCACGCCCGTCTCGAAGAAAGTATTGCGTCGGGTCGCGCCGGTGTCGAAACCATTATCGCAAATTACCTCAGCCGGAACCATCGCGACAATCCCGGCACAGGCTGTCCCCTCGCCTGCTTCGCCGGCGAGATCGCGCGCCGCCCCAATGAAACCCGAACCGCCTTCACCGACAAATTGAAACGCCATGCCGAGCTGATTGCGGCGCATTTCACCTCCGGCCCTGAGGCCGAGCGGGAAAAAACAGCGTTCACTTTGCTGAGCCTGATGTCGGGCGCGCTGCAATTGTCGCGCGCCGTCGCCGATCCGGATCTATCCGAGACGATCCTGGCGATCGCCCGGCAATCGGCGCTGGAGATGGTGAAAGATTTCACCAACTGATACCGTCGAGCTATCCCAAAACCGCAAGATCGGTCGAGCACGTTACGGCTGTCAGCGACTAACTGGCGCCGCCACGGAGGAAGGACGATGAAGGCGGCGGTTCAAAACTACCAGGCCCGGATGCAGCGGGTGCTGGACCATATCGACCAGCATCTTGACGGGGATCTGGACCTGGAAACGGTCAGCCGCATTGCGGCCTTCTCGAAGTTTCATTTCCACCGGCAGTTCATGGCGACCTTCGGGTTGTCCGTGCATCGCTATGTCCAGCTTGCCCGTATGAAGCGTGCTTCACACCGGCTGGCCTCGAAGGAGGCCGAGAGCGTCACGGAAATAGCAATGGATGCCGGCTATGATGCACCCGATGCCTTTGCCCGCGCTTTTCGGCGACGGTTCGGACAATCGCCTTCGTCGTTCCGGAAGTCACCCGACTGGGTGCCGTGGCTTGCGGCCTTCGGGCCTTTGGACAACGCGAGGAGCAAGCTCATGCAGATTACCTATGACCAGGGCGACGTGACGATCCGCGATGTGCCCCCAACACCGGTGGCGATCATGGAGCACCGAGGCGACCGGGCGACGCTCGGCGACACCATCCAGCGGTTCATTGCCTGGCGGAAGGCCGCGGGCCTGTCGCCCGAGACCAGCCCGACCTTCAACATCTTCCGTTCCGAGAGGATTCCTGTGGTCCCGGCTGATTACAGCATGGACATATGTGTCGGAACCGACCGGCCGATCGATGCCGATGACGCGCAGATGAAGGCTGGCGTGATTCCCGGCGGACGCTGCGCGGTGTTGCGCGTCGTCCACGATACACACAACCTGGAGCCCGCCGCGCTCTACCTCTATCGTGATTGGCTTCCTGCCAGCGGCGAGGAAGCGCGGGACTTCCCGATCTATTGCCAACGGCACTTTTCGTTCTTGCCGAACGCGCCGGTGCACGAAGTGGTCGTGGAGCTGTTTCTGCCGCTGAAATAGAGCATTTTCGAGCGACGTGGATGCCGGTTCGCGTGAAGAAAATGCGCCAAAACAAAAACCTAGAGCTCGGTTCTGATTCCATCAGAACCGAAAAAGCTCTAGCGCACCCGCATGTCAGCCTGTCCCCCCCGAAAGCGGACAGGCTGCTGTCCATCCATCAGCCGCCCCAGGTAACGGACTCACGGCCCTCAGTCGTTATGGGTCTCATGGATGTTTGCCGTGCCGTGCTTCCAGTAGCCGGCGGCCTTCACCCAGGCCTTCGGATGGTTGTGGTCCTCGACCAGAATGCGCCTCAGCCGCTTGGCTGTAAGCGATTCACACGCCACCCAGGCATAGCCGTCGCCGGACGGAAGCTTCTGTTTCGCCACCGCCTCGTCGAGCAATGTGGTTGAACCGGGCGCGGCCTGGCCGCGGTGCACCCAGATGGTCTGCAGGCTCGCGCGGCTTTTGAAGGTCTGCTCTTCGCTGGCGTCGGACACTTCCGCGATGACGATGGCTTTCGCCTGCGGGCGCAATTCCTCGAGCCGCCGGCCGATGGCCGGCAGCGCCGTCTCGTCGCCGACAAAGAGATACCAGTCGAAATCGTCGGTCACGACAAACGAGCCGCGCGGCCCGCCAACATTGAGCGTTTGTCCTGGGGTCACCTGCATCGCCCAGAGGGTAGCGGGGCCTGCTTCATGCACCGAGAAATCGATGTCGAGTTCGCCGGCGACCGGATCGTAGCGGCGCGGCGTGTAATCGCGCGCGATCGGCTTTTCGTCTTCGCCCAGTGGCGCCCCATCGGCGCGCGGAAAAAACAGCTTGATGTGGTCGTCATAGGCGCCGCTGTGAAATCCCTCCAGGTCGGCGCCAGTGAGGGTGATGCGGATCATATTGGGGGTGACGCGCCCGACCCGCGCAACGGTGAGCACCCGCCGCTTGGTCTCGTGCCGGACCCGTTCGATGCGATGCTTCTGATCCGATGACGGCGTGGCGAGGCTTGTGTCTGTCATGACTGATACCTGGAGCGTGAGGCGCGGCGTTTCGATATATCGAAGGTAGGCCTCGACATCCGCGCGCGCAAGGGCCGCGCCAAACTCTTGAATCTTTAAAAACTGGCGTGAAATTAACGACTAATCGCGGCGCCATAAGCCTGCGCCATCAGCTCGATGGCTTTCAGTTTGTCGTGGAACTTCGACCAGTCGTCGCTCTCCGCGATCGGCGCCCAGATCGCCTCGACATCGTCGACGAGCATGGTGCAGGGGGCGTCCTGCCCGAAATAGGCATGGGCGGGATTGGCGTCCGCCGCCTGGGCATAGGAGGCCAGCAGCGTCCGCACCGGCGCAAATTCAGGCGAGGCATAAGTCGCCTTCGCAACGCCGGCTTCCGCCCGGCTTCGGCTCGCTATGCCGCCATGCCAGTCGAAGAAGAAGCGCTCGAACGGAATCTTGCTCTCGAGCATGAACTTCCAGATCGCCCGCGTCAGCTCCGTATCGTTCGCATCGCCATTGCTGACGAGGCCGAGGCGCCGCAGCAAAGCGCTCTTGAAGCCTTCGTGGAAGGCCGGACGGAACGCATCTAGCGCCTTTTCAAGCGCCTCCTGTTTGGCGAAAGGCAGCAGGCATTCGGCCAGCCGCGTCAGGTTCCACAACAGAGAATCCGGCTGCGCGCCATAGGCATAGAGCCCGCTTTCGTCGAAATAGGCGGCGGTGAAGCGCGGGTCGAGGACCGGCAGGAACCGCCACGGCCCATAGTCGAAACTCTCGCCGGTGATGTTGATGTTGTCGCTGTTGAGCACGCCATGGACGAATCCGGCCAACATCCATTGCGACCCCATGGCGCCGACCCTGCGGCAGACGTCTTCGAGAAAAACAACCGCACGCTCTTCGAGGGTCTCGCGCCAGTCGTCGGGCATATAGGTCTGGATCGCATAATCGAGCAGGCGCGCAATGTTGTCGTCCTGCTGCAGATAGCGCAGCCGCTGGAACGAGCCGATCCTGATATGCGAATGGCTGAGACGCACCAGCACCGAGGAGCGCGTCGGGGACGGCTCGTCGCCGCGCACCAGGTCTTCGCCGGTCTCGATCAGGCTGAACGATTTCGACGTGTTGACGCCGAGCGCCTCCAGCATTTCCGTCGCCAGCACTTCGCGCACGCCGCCCTTCAGGGTCAGGCGTCCGTCGGCGGTCCGCGACCACGGCGTCTGGCCGCTGCCCTTGGTGCCGAAATCGAGCAGCCGCCCGTCTTCGAGATCATGAGCCTGCGCGAACAGGAAGCCGCGGCCGTCGCCGAGGTCGGGATTGTAATGGCGGAACTGATGCCCGTGATAGCGCAGCGCCAGCGGCTGCGGAAAACTGCCCGGCAGCGGCTCGAAGCGGCCGAAATGCGCGATCCACTCCTCGTCGCTCAGCGTTTCCAGGCCGACGCGCCGCGCCCAGCGCTGGTTGCGATGGCGCAGCACATGTTTGGGAAACGTCGCTGCGACGACGAGATCATAAAACTCGGGGCCGAGCGCCGCATGCGCCTGCGCCGGCCGGAACCGCGATGAAAGCGCCATCGTCTCAGGCGGGCTCGAAGTTCATCGCCACGCCATTGATGCAATAGCGCAGATAGGTTGGCGGCGGACCGTCATCGAACACATGGCCGAGATGGCTGCCGCAGCGGCTGCAATGCACTTCGGTGCGCACCATGCCGTAATTGCGATCCTCGCTGGTCTCGACGGCGCCCTCGAGCGGATCGTTGAAGCTCGGCCAGCCGGTGCCGCTTTCGAATTTCTTCTGCGCGACGAACAGCGGCTGGTCGCAGCCGGCGCAGACGAACCGGCCATCGCGCTTCTCGAAGTTCAGGGCGCAGCTTCCCGGCGCTTCGGTGCCGTGGTGGCGCATCACCTGATATTGCTCCGGCGTCAGCAGTTTGCGCCATTCGGCATCGGTTCGTGTGACCGGAAATTCCTTCGTCAGCATTCGCGATCTCCTGGGTTCAATCGCCGCGCGTTTCCGAGCCATCATATAGGCAGGGCCGACAGGTTTTGCCATATTGCTGAACTGTCCGCGTCCGGCGGAAATTCCCTGCGAACAGGGAAAGAACAGGGAATTTTAGACAAACCAGCTCTTCAATACCAGACGGCACGCAAGATCGGCCCGCTGTTTCAATCGCTTAGAAAAAATTCCCTGGCGATCATGCAGGGAATTTTTTAGCCGCCTATTCTTTAATTGAGGTAGCCGGCAATCCCTCACCAATGTCAATCATGCGGCGCACTGCGCACCCAAGTCGGACATGCCGCCACTTCCGCGATGGGCAGAAGCGGGCTTTACGCCCTATGAGTTGGCCCGCTGTGTCGCGCTCCACTCGAAGTGCCAACGCATCAGGCGAGGGCCGATGCCTAATCCGGGCAGCGATTAGAACATGGCCTCCGTCAGGCGCTCGCGCAGGCGCGGGACCACAAAGTCCACGAACGCGCGGAGTTTCAGCGGCAGACGGTTTCGTGAATCGTAGACGAGATGCACGGGTCGAGGCGCTTGCTCAAAGGATTGCAAGACGATCTGTAGCCGGCCCGCACGCACGTGTTCGACCACTTGGTAGGATACCGCACGGATCAGACCGGCGCCCAGCAGACCTGCGTCGATCGCCGCATCGACCGTGTTCACGCCGAGCCGCGAGCGAAACGATGCGGTCATTTCGGCGCCTTTGGATTCAAAGACCCAGGAACTCAACACCGACACACTCTGAAATGAAATCACGCTGTGCCGTGCGAGATCATCGGGGGTCTCTGGAATCCCGTGCGCTTCGAGATAGCCCGGGCTGGCGCAGATCACGTGACGAACTACGCCCAGACGAGTGGCGATCAGGCTGCTGTCCGGCAGCGGTCCTATCCGGAGAGCGACGTCGACCTGATCATCAATGAAATGCGCGACCCGATCAGTCATGACGAGTCCGACCGCCACGTCGGGAAATGCCGACAGGAAATGCGTCACTACCGGCAGGACGTGCATGCGGCCGAACATGATCGGCGCAGTGACCACCAAATCTCCTTTCGGCTCGACGTATTCGCCCGCGGCGGCGCGCTCAGCTTCGGTCACTTGCTCCAAGATCGCCTTGGCGGCTGTGACATAGGTGTGGCCAGCCGGCGTCAACTCCAGACCCTTCGCGGACCGAATTACCAAAGTTGCCTTTAGGTGCGCCTCCAACTCGGCGACCTTTCGACTGACCGTTGCCAGCGGGAGCCGGAGTTTGCGGCTGGCCTTCGAGAGGCTGCCGCCCTCCGCCGCCGCAAGCAGTACCGACATGGCGTCCAAACGATCCACAAGGGCCTTCCAAAAACGAGAGGGTTCTTCCCACATTTATCGCCTATCGGCGATTTTTGGAAGGCATACAACCACGGCGACGAAAGCGCCCGCGGTGGCGCCTGATCTCCGAACCGCCGAGGCAAACGAATGACCCCCGCCACTTACTACCGGAATGCAACCGTGAATGGCCGCAACATCTTCTTTCGCGAGGCCGGCGACCCCTCGGCGCCCACCATCCTTCTGCTGCATGGTCTGCCGACCAGCAGTCAAATGTTCCGCGACCTGATGCCGGCGCTTGCCGACCGATTCCATCTGATCGCTCCCGATTACATTGGCTTCGGCCACTCGGACGCCCCGTCGCGTGAAGACTTCGACTACACCTTTGACAATCTGGCGGCGCATGTCGCTGGATTGATCGATGTGCTGAAACTCCAATCATACGTTCTCTACATGCAGGACTACGGCGGCCCTATCGGCTTCCGCCTGTTTACGCAGCATCCCGAGCGCGTGAAGGGCTTCATCATCCAGAACGCCAACGCCTATTTGGAAGGCGTAGGCGATGCACCCAAACAGGCGCTCGGGCCGCTTTGGGAAAAGCGCACGCTGGAGACGGAAAAGCCCGCCCGGCAGTTCGTTGGACCCGAAAGCACCAAGCATCACTGGCTAGTTGGCGCAAAAGATCCCGAGGCTATCAATCCTGACAATTGGGTGCTGGATCAGGCCCTGCTCGATCGGCCAGGTACTCAAGACTATCAGGTCGACTTGCTTGAGAACTACAAGACGAATATCGGCCTCTACCCGCAGTGGCAGGCCGCGTTTCGTGCTCACAAGCCGAAGACGCTGATCGTATGGGGCAAGCACGACCCGTTCTTTATTCCGCCCGGCGCCCGCGCCTATCTGAACGATTTGCCGAAGGCCAAGCTGGTCTGGCTCGACAGCGGCCATTTCGTACTCGATGAAAACACTCCCCAGGTGGCTGCCGAAATCAAAGCGTTCTTCACGTCCACCGTCGAAGCCGTTTCCGTCTCGACCTGAACGGCTGCGACGATCACGCACATCCGAACACCGGGGCTGCAAGAAAGCGCAGCGCCCGCCGCGCCGGCGCCCCTTTTTTTGCGGCTCTCAAATCGTTTCGGCGCGAACATAAAGGAAAGACAGTCATGGATAAGCGGTTGTTGATTCTCGCTCTCGGTACATTCGCGCTCGGGACCGATAGTTTCGTCGTCGCCGGAGTGTTGCCGGAGATTTCGCACGCATTCGGCGTGGGCATCGGCGCGGCCGGGCAAATGACGACCATTTACGCGATCACTTATGCGCTGTTGGCTCCCACTATCGCCGCGGTCGCTGCATCCGTGCCTAGGAAGCGCCTTCTTCTGTCGGGACTTTCTTTGTTCGTAGTTGCCAATCTGGCGACGGCGTTTTCTCCGACATTCAGCATGGCACTTCTGTCGCGGGCGATCGCCGGGCTTGGTGCAGCGATATTCTCTCCCACTGCAATGGGAGCTGGCGCCCTGCTCGTGCCGCCAGAGCGGCGAGGCTTCGCACTGGCCGTTATTGTCGCCGGTCTGACCACCGCCACGGCCATCGGCTCACCGGCAGGCGCAGTGATTGGCGGCTTAGGCGATTGGCGTTGGACAATGGGCTTCGTCTCCGCTCTCGGCGCCGCCTCACTCTTCGGTGTTTGGGCCTTCCTGCCGGAGATGCCGTTGCCGCCGGCAATTGCGCTGCGCCAGCGTCTCGCGCCGCTCGCCGATGCGCGCATTGCACTGACGCTGGCGACGACACTGCTCGCGATGACCGGGATATTTATCCCTTACACCTACTTTGCGGTGGTCTTCGACCGCGCGATCGGTGGCAACGCAGCGATGATCGGTGCCCTGCTTGTCGCGTGGGGCCTCGCGGGAACGCTTTCGAACCTGCTCGCCGGTCATCTGATCGACACGATGGGCTCGCGCAAGGTTCTCGTCGCGATGTTAATCGCCCTGGTCATCGATATAGCGCTGACCCCATGGACGGGCGCTCACGTCTGGTCCTCGATCTTGGCCATCGCCATATGGGGTGCATGCGGTTGGGGCATCCTCGTGCCGCAGCAGCATCGCCTGGTGACGCTGGCTCCGTCTATCGCGCCGGTGGTCGTCGGTCTCAACACGTCGGGCACGTATCTCGGCGTGACCATGGCAGGCGTGATCGGGGCTGCCGGCATCGGCACACTTAGCGGCCACGAGCTTGGTTTTATTGCAGCGGCTATTCTCGCAGTCGCTCTCCTGCTTTCGGAAATCGCGAGCCGGCGCATTGCCGCGCACGGCAAGGCGCAACCCTTGGGCGCGCTTTGCTGCAGTACGACGAGTTGATTCAATCTTCTTCGTTGCGGCGGCCCGATCGACCGTTGGACCTTCATAAAGAGAGCAGGATTCGATGTACCACCAAGTCGTTTCAGAGTTGATCCGGAGCCTGAAGACCGTGGAGATCTGGCTCGACAAGGCCGAGCAGCACGCCGACGTCAAAAGGTTCGACGTCGGCGTGCTCTTAACCAGCCGCCTCGCGCCTGACATGCACGATTTCATCTACCAAGTTCAAAGCGCTTGCGATTACGTCAAAGCTGCGCCTGCCTGGCTATCCGGACAGACACCGCCCAGTCATGAGGATACGGAGCAATCAATCGCGGATTTGCGAGCCCGCATCCGGAAGACCATCGATTTTGCGGAGAGTGTGAATGAGGCGCAATACACAGGAGCGAGCAAGCGCAAGGTCAAGCTCTCGTGGGCGCCCGGCAAGGTCATCGGCGGAGAAAATTACCTCCTGCAGATAGCCGTCCCAAACACTTATTTTCACCTCGCAATGGCGTATGCCATTCTCCGTCACAACGGCGTTGAAGTCGGAAAGAAGGATTTTCTGGGGCCCATCGATTGGGTCAATGTCTGATTGGCTTATGTTCGCCAAGGTCAGCGAACGGGTCATTCGCGTTGGTCGGGCCATGTCGGCGACATGTGCGGTTAGCGGGTAATTCCGGAAATGCGGATTTGTCATTGATGGCGGCAGCATGGACGTGATTCAAGCTACCACGCAGGAGTTTCCAATCATGCGGTGCGAGCTCATGACTTTTGAGTGGGCTGCCGTCAGGCCATTCCTCCCGAATAAGCCCCGAGGCGTGCCGCGAGAGAACGACCGCCGTGTCCTTAACTGCATTTTTTGGTCTTGCGATCGGGCGCCTACCGCTCCGAGCGCGGCAGCGACCACGGCGCCAGCCATTTCTGCAGCAGCACCATCGTCTGGAAGAAGGTCAGGCTGACGACGACCAGGATCGCCAGCGAGGCGAAGCTGTGGTTGATCTTGAAGAACGAGGTCGAGAACATGATCATGTAGCCGAGGCCCTTCTCGGCGGCGACGAATTCGGCGACGACGGCGCCGACGACGGACAGGGTCGTGGCGATTTTCAGCGCGCTGAAAATATAGGGCAGGGCGAACGGCAGCCTGATGTGCACGATCTCGCGAAACCGGCTGGCGCGCAGCGAGCGCGACAGTTCGACCAGTTCTTCCGGCGTCGCCAGCAGGCCGGCGGTGGTGGTGACGACGATGGGGAAGAAAGTGATCAGGAAGGTGATCACCACGCGCGGCAGGTCCGAGGCGCCGAGCGTCACGACGATGATCGGCGCGACGGCGACGATCGGCATCGAATGCACCACGACGATGATCGGATACAGCGTCCGCGACAGCAGTTTCGATGACGACAGCGCGATGGCGAGCGGGATCGAGACGATGACGGCGACGATATAGCCCATCAGCGCCACCCGGATCGTCGCCCAGGCGTGGCCGAGCCACAGCGGCCACGCGATCTCCTGCGCGCCCGAAATGATCGCGCTCGGCGGCGGCAGCAGGAAGGCCGGCACCTTGAACAGCCGGCAGCCGCCCTCCCAGAGGATGAGCAGGCCGACGAAGGCCAGCAGCGGCGCAAACCGGTTGAGCAGCGCAGGCAGACGTGCTGGTGCCGGCTTGGCGGGTATGGTCACCTCAGGCGGCGCGGCGGCTGAAGAGGCTGGCGCGGATGTGGTTTGCAAGGTCATTGAAATTCGGGTCCGAGAGAGAGGCGAGCGAGCGCGGACGCGGCACGCGCACGTCGAGGATTTCGCGCACGGCGCCGGGACGCGGCGACATGACGATGATGCGATCGGCGAGCAGGACCGCTTCCGGAATCGAATGGGTGATGAACAGCACGGTCTTCGGCTTTTCGGTCCATATCCGCAGCAGTTCGAAACTCATCTCTTCGCGGGTCAGGGCGTCCAGAGCCGAGAACGGCTCGTCCATCAGCAGGATATCGGGGTCGAGCAGCAGTGCGCGGGCAATCGCAACTCTCTGCTGCATGCCGCCCGACAGTTGATCGATGCCGGCGCCGGTGAACTGGCCGAGTTCGACCAGATCGAGCAGTTCGCGGGCGCGGTCCTTTTCCGTTTGCGTCACGCGGCCGTATTTGTGGCGCATCGGGAAGGTGACGTTGTCGAGCACGTTGAACCAGGGCAGCAAGGTCGGCTTCTGGAAGACGATGCCGATCTCGTCGCGCGGTTCGGTGACTTTCAGGCCGAAGATTTCGACGCTCCCCGCTGTCGGAAACACGAGGCCCGCCAGCAGGCGCAGCAGGGTCGACTTGCCGCAGCCCGACGGTCCGAGCACCGCGACGAATTCATGGCGTCCGATATCGAACGTCAGATTGTCGAGGGCGCGGACGATCCCGCCGTCGTCGCGCTTGAAATCCTGCACGACATTGCGAAAGCTGATGACGGGATCGTCGGTCATTGGGTCATGTCTGTTGGAGCCAGGTCTATTTCGGCAGGCAAGTCTTACTTTGGAAGAAACGAGCGGTTGACGGCCTTTTCCGGATCGAGCTTGTCGAGCGGGATGTTCTGCGACTTCGCCGTCCATTCCCATGTCACGGCCAGGCGCTTCGGCTCCAGGGTGCCGAGCGGTTCCTTCTTGGTGATCGCGTTGTCGAGCAGCGGCACCAGGGTCATGAACTGCTCTTCCACCAGCTTCGCGTCCATTTCAGGGAAGATCACCTTCATCGAGCGCGCCACGTCCTTGGGATCGGCGAGCGCCATCTGCGCCGCCTTCAGCCAGGCCTTGACGACTTTGCGCACGACTTCCGGGCGCTCCGCGATCGCCTTGTCGGAAGCAAACACCGAATAGCCGTAGCCGTCGAAACCATATTCGGACCAAGGCAGCATCTTCAGCTTCTTGCCGGATTCAGCCAGCGCCTTCACGAACGGCGGCGAGGCCGTCGTCCAGTTGATCGTCGCATCGACCTGTCCGGTTGCCAGCATCGGCACCAGCGCCGCGGGATCGACCTTGATGAGGGTGATCTTGTTGGCATCGATGCTGTTGTTGGCGAGGATCAGCGGCCAGATGACGTTCGAAGAGGTGAAGGTTGCGGTTGCGACCTTCTTGCCGATGAGATCCTTCAGGCTGTTGACGCTGCCGCCTTCGACCACGAACAGCGCGTCGGGCTGCACGGGGAACACGCCGGCCACCGCCGTAACGGGAACGTTCGACTGTGCCTTGGCCTGCAGCAGGGCGGCGAGGCCGCCGCTGCCCATGTCCGCCGTACCGGTCGCCATGCGGGTGATCGCTTCCGAAGACCCGCGCGCCGACTGGATGGTGACGTCGAGGCCTTCCGCCGCGAACAGGCCCTTTTCCAGGGCATAAAAGGGAATCGCCTTGTCGCCGCCGGGCAGCCAGTCGTTCATATAGGTGACCTTGTCGGCGGCGAACGCGGCGGAGCCGACGCCGAGGATCATCGCGGCGGCTGCGATTTGACGGATAAAGCTATGGTTCATCGAAATCTCCTGAAGGTACCGGAACTTTGCAACGGTCGTGCCAGATGAGTCGGGGGCGGATGTGCACTTGAATTCGGCGGGTTGTCGCCGCGTCGCGCTGGCGCGGAGTATTTTTTAGGCATCTGCCTAACTTGTCGGCAGCTTGAAGGGTGCTGTCCCGCTCTTCTCGATCTCGGCCCATGGCATGCGCGGCCCCATGCGGTGGTTGACGCGGAACACATTGCCTTCCGGATCTTCGAGCACGGCCTGCCGGGCGTTGTAGTAGGTGTCGTAGGGCTGCTTGACGATGCGGCCGCCCTGTCCGGCCGCCGCAGCCGCAATGGCGTTCACGGCCTCGGCCGCGTCGACCTCGATGGTGAAATAGGCGCGCACCGGGGCACGGCCTTCGCCGGCGCGGTCGGCGATGCCGAGCAGGTCATAGGCCTCCGGTGCGTTGAAACCGAGTTCGACGCCGTTGGCGTCGAGACAGCGGTAGATCGGTGAACGGTGCGCTTCGATCTCGGCAAAGCCGAACAGCCGCCCATAGAAATCGGCGAGCTGCTGCGGGTCACGAGCGAGAATGTTGACATAGGCCACGCGTGCTGAGTTCATAGCGCGGCTTCCTTCGGCGCATAGCCATAGGAGCGGCGAAACATCTCCACCATGTGATCGTTGGCGGTGCAGGTTTCGAACTTCGACGGATGCGCGTCGGTCACCGATCCCGGCACCGGCTCGATCACAGCATCGGGCCGCGGCGAATAGAAGAACGGCGCCGAATAGCGGTCGCGGCCGCTGCTGTTGTTCTTCACCCGGTGCATGTTGGAATTGTAGATGCCGTTGGTCCAGCGGGCCATCAGGTCGCCGAGGTTGATGACGAAGGAACCGGCGATCGGCGGCGCTTCGATCCATTCGCTGGCGGCATTGCGCACTTCCAGTCCGCCGACGGAATCCTGCGCCAGAATGGTCACGCCGCCCCAATCCGTATGGGCCCCGGCGCCGATCTGGTTGAAGCGTGCATCGGCCGGCTGCGGCGGATATTTGATCAGCCGCACCGTTCCCGACGGCATGCTGTAGGCGCTCTCGAACCAGTCCGACGGCAGGTCGAGCGACAGCGCCAATACCGCCAGCAGGCGGTCGCCGAGTGTGTGCATGGCCTGCCAGTATTCGACCATGTGTTCGCGAAACCCCGGCAGTTCCACCGGCCATTGATTGTGGCCGAAGCTGCGTATGCGTTTCGCCGCCCAGGGATGATCATCCGGCAGGTCCATGCCGCAATAAAAGCTTTCCTTGAGATCGGGCGGCGCGGCTTCGGCCTTGTCGTCCTGGCTGTCGAGAACCTGACCGCCGACCGGCTCATAGCCCGCCGTCGACGGCGATTTTTTCATGTGGATCGCCATCTTGCGGTCCAGCGGCAGGTCGAACAGGCGCCTGGCCCAGTCGAAATGCCGCTCGATGAGATCGGCCGGCACGCCGTGGTTGACGATGTAGAAAAATCCGGTGTCGCGGCAGGCGCGATGCACGTCCCAGGCGGTGCTGCGCTGGCTGGCGTCATCGCCATCGAGCATCGGCGTCAGATCGATCACCGGAACGGTGAGCGCCGCTTTCGGCGGCTCATAGATGAGCATGCAGGCTCCATGAAGTTATCGGCGGCCATTTGCGGCGGAACAACGGGAGCACATCACATCGTGCCGATGCCGCCCATCGCGCACCGATTATGCCGCCATAAGTTGCGGCTTATGGCGGCTTGTCGCCGCCGGCGCTGTAAGCGTGGCCATTGCAGGCCCGGTTGGCATCGCAAATGCTTGGTGTGCCGGGACGACGACAATGGGGACAAGGCTGGCACGGACTGAGGATCGGATCATGGCAAGCCCGGGACGACGCGAACTCGACATAAGGCTGTTGCGGGTGCTGCAGCTTCTGCTGCAGGAACGCAGCGTTTCACGGGTTGCCGAGCGGCTTGGCCAGAGCCAGCCGGCGGTCAGCGCCACCTTGCGTCAACTGCGTGAAATCATTGGCGATCCGTTGCTGGTGCGCAGCGGCAATGGCCTCGTGCCGACGGCCCGTGCCATCGAAATTTCCAGCGTCGTCGATCAGACCTTGACCGGCTTCGATCAGATCGCCACCTGGCGCGATGAAATCCAGCCGCAGATCGCCAGGCGCCGCGTCCGGATCGTCGCTTCCAATGGGTTGGCGGTGCTTTTCGTGCCGCGTCTCGTGGAAGTCCTGCGCACGGAAGCGCCTGGTGTCGAACTGGAAATATGCAGCCTGCCGTCGGACGGGTCGCTCGCCCGCCACCTGGAAGCCGGCGAAATCGACCTCGTCATCGGCAACTGGCCGGCTCCCGCCGAAGACCTGCGCATCGCGCCGCTGTTCGACACCGATATCGTGTGCATGACGCGGCCGTCGCATCCGCTGGCGAAACAGAGCGCCATCAGCCTCGACGATTACATGGCGCAGGCGCATGTGTCGCCATCGCCCGCTTCCGTCATGCTGTGGAGCCCGATCGACGGGCGGCTGGCGCAATTGCACCGGCAGCGCCGCATCGCCGTCTCGGTGCCGGAATATTCGATGATTCCCTATGTACTGTCGCGCAGCGATCTCATGTTCACCACGGCGCGACCGTTCGCTGAACATCTGGCCTCGTTCATGCCGTTTTCCATCTTCAGCGCGCCGCCGGAACTCGGCCGCATGAAATTCTATCTGCTCTGGCATGAGCGCGCCCATCATTCCGGCTTCGAGCGCTGGTTGCGCGACATCATCCGCAAGGTGGCGGCGGACATTCGCGCCATCGACCAGCCCAGGGCTGCCGATTTCCGTGGCTATGTGCGCGCCGATCCGGGCGCCGTGCCCCATAAACCTCCAGTGATGCCGGCCATAACCCCGGGCCGGATGGGCGGCGCCGCCGATAAGGCCTTAACTGGCGGCTGAGGTCGCGCGCCGCGCGGACTCGTCGGATCCAGGAATCGAGGTCAGCCCCATGCTGATGCACCAGCTTTTGACGAATGTCGCCCGCATCGCAGCCGGTGTGGCATGAACGCGCCTTTCGTTCAGAAGCTGCCCTCGCACTGGTGGTGGGACCTCAGCACGCGCGATTTCTCGCAGCTCGATATGAGCCGGGTCGTCACCATCCTTCCCGTCGCCGCGGTCGAGCAGCATGGCCCGCACTTGCCGGTGCGCGTCGATGCCGCCATCAATGCCGCGATCGTCGAGCGCGCCGTGTCGATGATGCAGGACACGACGCCGGTGCTGGTGCTGCCCGCCATGCCGGTGGGGAAATCGAACGAGCACACGGCGTTTCCCGGCACGCTGACGTTCTCCCAGCAGACGCTCACCAATATGTGGCTGGAACTGGGAGAGGGCGTGCATCGCGCCGGCGGCGAGCGGCTGATCGTGTTCAACTCCCACGGCGGCCAGCCGCAGATCATCGACATCGTTTGCCGCGAACTGCGCATCCGCCACGGCATGCTGGCGGTGGGGACCGCCTGGTCGCGCATCACCAAGAAGACCGACCTGTTCAGCGCGCATGAGTTGACCCATGGCATTCACGGCGGCGAAGTCGAGACCAGCGTCATGCTCGCTGCTCATCCCGACCTCGTGAAGATGACTCTCGCCGACAACTTCGTGCCGCTCTCCGTGGCGCTCGAGGAGGCGGGCGGATTGTTGACGCCGGAAGGCGCGGTCGGCTTCGGCTGGCAGGCGCAGGACCTGTGTCCCGCCGGCGCCTGCGGCAATGCCGCCGCCGCCGACGGTGAACGCGGCGAAATTCTCATCGATCGCGCCGCCCACGCGCTGATCCGCCTGTGCGATGAAGTCGCGCGCTTTCCCATCACCCATTTGCGCAACGCGCCGGCTGTGACGCCGGCCAGCGCGTGATCAGTCGTAAACTCCGGAGCCAAGCATGCTTGTCACCAGGCAAAACGTCTTTCGCAAATTCTGGTATGCGACCGTCCCGGTCGACTCCCTGGCCGATGGTCCGAAGCCCTTCGTGCTGCTCGGCGAAAAGATCGTCATCTTTCTCGACAGCGAAGGCAAAGCCGCCTGCCTGCAGGACCGCTGCTGCCATCGCACCGCCAAACTGTCGAAAGGCTGGGTGCGGGAGGGCAATCTGGTCTGCGGCTATCACGGCTGGGAATACGACGGCACCGGCAAGCTCGTCGCCATCCCGCAATTTCCGCCCGAACAGCCTTTGCCCGATTGCAAGGTGACGAGCTATCGCGCCTGCGAGCGTTACGGCTATGTCTGGGTCGCCCTGGAAGAGCCGTTGCAGCCGGTGCCGGAATTCGAGGAAGAAGGCATGCCGGGCTGGCGGCGCATCCACCAATTCTATGACAAGTGGAACACCTCGTCGCTGCGGCTGATGGAAAACTCCTTCGACAATTCGCATTTCGCCTTCGTCCACAAGGGCACGTTCGGCGACATCACGCAGCCGCGCCCAGAAAAATACGAAATCAACGAGACCGATTGGGGTTTCGAGGCCGAGTCGATCGTCACCGTGGTGAATCCGCCCAATGCGGCGCGCGTCACCGGCACGACCGACGCCTATACGAAGCGCCATATGCGCAACCGCTGGTTCATGCCATTCTCGCGCCGCCTCGACATGGAATATCCGTCAGGCCTGCGCCACATCATCATGAACTGCGCCACGCCGATTGACGACAGCACCATCCAGGTTGTGCAGATCCTCTTCCGCAACGATGACGAGGCCAGTTGCTCGACCCAGGAGCTGATCGACTGGGACGCGGCCATCATCCTCGAAGATCGCGACATTCTCGAATCGACCTCGCCCGATGCGATCGTCGACATGAGCCGCAAGATCGAAATGCACATGCCCTCCGACCGGCCCGGCATGATCATGCGCAGACGGCTGCTCGACCTGATGAAGCAGCATGGCGAGATTGAGGTTCCGGCGAACGCGTGATGTTCGGCAATCTCCGCCGCGTCATGCCCGCGCGTGTCGCGGGCACCCACGCCGTGGTGAACTGCTGCGCTTCAGAAAAGCGCTCTGCACGTTCTGGAACAGGAACGCAGCGTCACCGCGTGGATACCCGCGACAAGCGCGGGCATGACAAAAAGGCTTCGGCTTAAGGCCACAACGCCATTGTTGCGGCTCCTCTGCGCGCACGCTAGCGTGACGTGCGAAAGCCTCAGGGGAAATAAATGAACGTCAGGACAAACATTGCGGCCGCAACGCTGATTGCAGGCCTCGCGACAAGCATGGCTGCTCAAGCACAGGACTGGCCGAAGCAGCCGATCAAGGTTGTCGTTGCCGCCGCCGCAGGTGGACCCATCGACGTGTTCGGTCGTGTCATGGCGGAGCGTCTGTCGCAGCTTCTCGGCCAGAATGTCTTCATCGAGAACGTGCCCGGCGCCGGCGGCATGGTCGGCGGCCAGTCGGTCGCGCGCGCCGCGCCCGACGGCTACACGGCCTTGCTCGGCACCATCGCCACGCACACCCATTCGCAGAATCTCTACAAGGCCCCGCTCTACAATTCCGTCACCGATTTCACGCCCGTCGGCCTGATCGCGGAAATTCCTCTGGTGCTGATCGCGCGCAAGGATCTGCCGGCGAATTCGCTGCAGGAGTTCGTCGCCTACGCCAAGGCCAATGCGCCGAAGATGAATTTCGGCTCCGCCGGCACCGGCTCGGCCACGCATCTGGGCTGTGCGCTGCTCAACAGCGGCATGGGCGTCAGCATCCAGCATGTGCCCTATCGCGGCACGGCGCCGGCGATACAGGACCTGATTGCCGGGCGCATCGACTATCTGTGCGAGATCGTTGTCACGGCGAAGCCGCAGATCGAGGCCAATACGGTAAAGGCCATCGTCACCCTGTCGGGCACGCGCTCCTCGGTTCTGCCGTCGCTGCCGACGGCGGCGGAAAGCGGCTTCAAGAATATGGAGGCCGACACCTGGACGGCGCTGTTCCTGCCCAAGGGCGCTCCCGCCGCTGTCGTCGCCAAACTCAACGCCGCCTCGATCCAGGCGATGGAGACGCCCGAGACCAAGGCCAAACTTGAAACGCTCGGCGCGACGATCGTCGCTCCCGACCGGCGTACGCCGGCGTATCTGGCTAAATTCGTCAAGGACGACATCGAGAAATGGGCCGTTCCGGTCCGTGCCAGCGGCATTCAGCCGGAATAGGCAGCAGCATGCGCCGAAAATTCCCGGCCCAACTGTGTGAGAAAGCACAGCCCTGGTCCGACGGACCCAACCGTCCATCTTGGTCACTGTAAATTCGCCGGGCGAACTGTTAAATGAACCGAAGTTCGCCCGGAGAGTTGTCCGGCAGGGAGAGCAGACGATGCGCTGGGAAGATTTCCGTCAATCCGAAAACATCGACGATCGCCGTGGCGATTCCGATGGCGGCGGCGGTGGTGGCGGATTCGGCCTGCCGATTCCCGGTTCCGGCGGCGGTCTCGGCATCGGCACGATCATTATCCTCGGCCTGATCGGCTGGGCCGTCGGCATCGACCCGCGCATTCTCATCGGCGGCGCCGAAATGCTCTCTCGCGGCGGCCAGAGCGGCTATTCGCAACCGCAGCAGCAGAGCCAGCGCAAGGCCGGCCCGCCGTCCGACCAGATGGGCCGTTTCGTGTCCGCCGTCGTGGCGATGAACGAGGACGTCTGGAAGGAAGCCCTGCCGTCGCAGAAGAACATTCAGTTCAGGCCGGCGGAACTGGTCATGTTCGACGGCGAGACCCGCTCCGCCTGCGGCAAGGCGCAATCGGCCATGGGGCCGTTCTATTGCCCGGTCGATCAGAAGATGTATCTCGACACGTCCTTCTTCAACGACATGAAGCGCAAGCTCGGTGGTGGCGGCGATTTCGCATACGCCTATGTGATCTCCCATGAGATGGGCCATCACATCGAAAACCTGCTCGGCATCCTGCCGAAAGTGCAGCAGGCGCAGCAGCGCGCCTCCAGCCAGGCCGAGTCCAACGGTCTGTCTGTCCGAGTCGAGCTGATGGCCGATTGTCTTGCCGGTGTGTGGGCTTATCACGCCAACCAGAAGTTCAAGATTCTCGAAGACGGCGATGTCGAAAAAGCGGTCAACACCGCGACCGCCATCGGCGACGATCGCCTGCAACAGGCCGGCCGCGGCCGCGTGGTGCCCGACAGCTTCACCCATGGCTCGTCGGAACAGCGTGTGCGCTGGCTGCAGAACGGCTTGAAATCCGGTTCGATCGATTCCTGCAATACATTCGCGCGTTGAGACACAGGCACAATGCCCGGAATTGATGAGAAGCGTCAGTTCGTCCCATTGAAGATCGCGGTGCTCACCGTGTCCGACACGCGCGAACTGGCAAACGACAAGTCGGGCGACACTTTGGTGGACCGGCTCGAAAAGGCCGGGCACCAGCTCGCCGCGCGCGCCATCGTCGCTGACGATGTGGATGCGATCCGCTCAAGCGTGCGCGCCTGGATCGCCGATCCCGCAGTCGATGTCGTCATCACCACCGGCGGCACCGGCTTTACCGGGCGCGACGTGACGCCGGAGGCGATCGAACCTTTGTTCGAGAAGCGCATGGATGGCTTCTCGACGATCTTCCACCAGATTTCCTATGCCAAGATCGGCACCTCGACCATCCAGTCGCGCGCCACTGCCGGCGTCGCCGGCGCCACGTTCATTTTCGTGCTGCCGGGATCACCGGGCGCCTGCAAGGATGCCTGGGACGGCATTCTCGTGCATCAGCTCGACTATCGTTTTTCGCCGTGCAACTTCGTCGAGATCATGCCGCGTCTCGATGAGCACCTGCGACGGGGCAGCGGCAAGGCATAAGCCGCCTTGATCGTGAATTTCCGTCCTTATCGCGGAACCACGCCGAAGGATGTGTTGAGATTCACGTCAGACCGAGCCGAAAATGGCGGTTTTCGAGAACCGGCGCGGAGCGCACTTAAGTACGTGAGCACCGGAAGCGCAGAGAACCGCCATTTCCAGGCCGGTATCACGTGAATATCAGCATATCCTAACGGGTGAGCCGCCGCGTCGCGCGCGAATAGGCCAGCGCCGCATCGGCGCGGCAGATCGCGGCTGCCGACTGATACATCGTGCCTTCCATTTTAGCATATTTGGCATCGCATCGCCGCTGCGCATCGCGATAGGCGCGGAAGCGCTGCTTGGTAATGCGGCGGCCGAATCTGGCTTCGCATTTGGCGATGGCGGCGCTCGCCAGAGCGTTGTCCGCACTCGATCCGAACGCGCAGGCTTTCAGCATCCCCACCGCCGCCCTGCAGTTCGCGGCGTTGTTGATCGCCTTGGCGACATTGTCCATGCCCTGGACCGGACAGTTGCCACCGGCTGGCGCGGCGGAAGTGGCGGCAGCAGCGGCAAAGGCCGAGCCAGACCCCGGAACGGGGCTCATGGCGCACAGGCCGAACGCAAAAGGCAGGATATATTTGAACAGACGCATAAGAATCCCCGTCCCGACAGTTCTTGAGAGTAGAGCATTTTCTTCGCGTGAACCGGTATCAACTTCGCTCGATAATGCTCTAGCAGGCTGCTGAAAAAGGTTTTTGAACCTTGGAATTCAAACTTTTTGATTCCTATCCGTTCACGGTTCGATTCCAGTCCGTACTCAATTTTTAGGCCCAAACAGACGGTCGATCCGACTTTTTCAGCAGCCTGCTAGAAAATAGTGCTCTAAAAAACGGAATCGACTCGTCGCGCGCGGGTTCGCATCGTGTCCATACGCCCCAGTTGGCCGGCCCAGCTACGGAAATCCGGTCCGTCGGCGTTCACCAACCTGTCTTTCGCCGCGGCGAGCCCGGCAACCGGCGCGAGGAACGGCAAAAATCTTTGCAAGGTCGTTTCCGGCCGTTCCAGCAGGCGCGACGCCTTCAAGCTGGCGCTCCAGCCAAGATCGGATAGTTCCTCGTAAAAACCGCTCTCCGGCGCAAAGCCCGCCTGCAGGGTGAAGATTTTCGGCTCGCGTGCTTTCTGCAGCGCCAGCCGCACCGTCCCGATCCAGGTTCCGGCCGTGACGAGTTCGCAGCCTGCATGGTCGGCGATGTGTTCGATATCGGTGGATTTCTCCATACTCGCTAAGATCACATCCCGTATGACACCGGAAATGGCGCCCGGCACCAGCGCAGCAAGCGTCCGCGCCACAGCTTCGGAGGAGGGCGAAGCGTGAACATTGTCGCTTTGTGTCAAAACGATGATTGAAAACATGGAGCCGTAAGTCGCGGGTTGCGGTGCAATAATCGGAGCCATCAACACATTTGTCCACAGCGCTGTTGACGCCCTCGGCTATGTTCTCTATTTGTTCTTATGGGGACAGGACGAGTTGCGGAGCATACCGATGCAGACGACCCAGAAGGCGGCCGAGAAGGATGCGCCCGTCAGCCCCCGCGCCGCCGCCGGCCGGCGCGCCATTGCCAACCGTGGCGTTACAAATCTCGCCGCGCGGATCGAATCCGGCGCCCCTGACGGCATCGAGACCCTGGCCGCCGACACGGTTGTCGGTTTTGTCGCGACGGACCGTCGCCGTGGCCGCGGCGCAATCAGCAATGCCAGCGGCCGGTTCGAAAAACAGGTCCGGGTCGAAGAGGACGACGGCTGGGACGGTCTTGCCGAACTTGAGGCTTTCCGCACCCAGGTCTCCTACGAAAAGCCGCGCACGATCATTGCCCGCAACGATTCGCCCGATATCTCGTTCGACCGGTCGATCAATCCCTACCGCGGCTGCGAGCACGGCTGCGTCTATTGTTTCGCCCGGCCGACCCACGCCTATATGGGCCTGTCGCCGGGACTCGATTTCGAGACACGGCTGTTCGTCAAGGAAGGCGCGGCGCAGGCGCTGGAACGGGAATTGAGCGCCTCCGGCTATCAGCCCAAAACCATCGCCATCGGCACCAATACCGACCCGTATCAGCCGATCGAACGCCAGCACCGCAACATGCGGCAGATTCTGGAAGTGCTGTCGCGCGCCAATCATCCCGTCGGCATCGTCACCAAATCGGCGCTGGTGACGCGTGATATCGATATTCTGGCGCCCATGGCCGAGAAGGGCCTCGCCAAGGTCGCCCTGTCGGTCACCAGTCTCGACGGCAAACTTTCGCGGCTGATGGAGCCGCGCGCAGCCCAGCCCGAGAAACGGCTTGAAACCCTGAGGATCCTGAGCGAGGCCGGCATTCCCACGACCGTCATGGTTGCGCCGATCATTCCGGCGATCAACGACCACGAGATCGAGGCGATCCTGGAGCGGGCCTATGCCGCCGGCGCGCGCAACGCGGGCTATGTCATGCTGCGCCTGCCGCTCGAGGTCGAAAGCATTTTCAGCGAATGGCTGGTGACGCATTTTCCCGGCAAATACCGCCATGTCATGTCGCTGGTTCGCGGCATGCGCGACGGCAAGGCTTATGATTCAACCTTCGGCAAGCGCATGACGGGCTCCGGTCCCTATGCCTGGCTGACCGGCCGCCGCTTCGAGATGGCGTCCAGCAAGTGCGGCTTCAACAAGGCGCGCAGCAAGTTGCGCTGCGACCTGTTTCAGCGGCCGGCACGGCAGAACGAACAGCTCATGCTGTTGTAATCAGATTTTGATCAGGCCGTAGCGGGCGGCGAGATAGGCGCCGACCAGCACGATCAGGGTCAGACCGAACCACAGTAGCGGTTGGTTGACTGCGCCGCTTTGGGCGGTGCGGACCCCGCCCAGGCTGAAGCCCTGGTTCGACGGGCTGGCGCTGACTTCCGGTCCGCGTCCGTCGAGGGTCGCCTGCGCCAGATGGCGGTAGGTGGCGAGGCGGCGAGGCGTCGATTCGCCAATGATATAGGAGGTCAGTTCGGCATCGTTCGGCTCGCGCGCCTTGCTTTTGGTGAAGGCGACGAGCCAATCGTGCTTGTTCTGCTTGTAGATCGAATAGGCGACCAGGCCGACGATATCGGCGTCGCCGGTGACCAGGCTGCCGAAAACCGTGTTGCGCTCGGCCTCGCTGTCGGCGGCGGCTGCCGCTGCCGCGCGGCTCAGGTCGAAGCTTCCGGCTTCCGGCATTTTCGTTGTTGTGTCTAAGATGCCCCCGGCCTCGCTCATGGCTTGCTCCCGCAGCACGGATATTCCATTAAGGCATTCTTAATGAAATGCCGCGGCCGGCACAACGCTTCCGGGCCGCAAGCAGGAAATATGGTTTAAATGGCCAAGCAGCCGAAGCCGCCGATGAAAAAGCCGTCTGCCGCCAATACTTCCGCTGCGAAGTCAAAGCCTCCTGCCGCCAAAAAGCCCGTCCCGTTGGTTTGGCAGGCGCCGCATTTTGACAATGAATCGCGCCTGCGGGGCAGCGGCTTGTGGCCGGTCGCCGGCATCGACGAGGCCGGCCGCGGGCCCCTGTGCGGCCCGGTCGTGGCGGCTGCCGTCATTCTTGATCCCGCCTGCATTCCGCCGGGCCTCGCCGATTCCAAACAATTGACTCCGCAGCAGCGTGAGACCGCGTTCGCCGCGATCATGGCCGACGCGATCGCTGTCGGCATTGGCTTTTCGCCGGCCGACGAAATCGACCGCATCAACATCCGCCAGGCCACCCATGCTGCGATGCGCCGCGCCCTGGCGGCGCTCGCCATCGCGCCGGTGATCGTGCTGATCGACGGCAACGACCAGCCCGCCGGCCTCACCTGCGCGGCCGAGACCCTGGTGAAAGGCGATGCGATTTCCGTGTCGATCGCCGCGGCGTCGATTGTCGCCAAAGTGACACGCGATCGTCTGATGCATCGCATGTCGGCCTGGCATCCTGAATATGGATTTGCCGACCACGTCGGCTACGCGACGAAGCAGCATGTCGAAGCGATGGCGATCCACGGGCCTTGCGTCTTTCACCGGCGCAGTTTCGGCTCGTTGAAAGAGCTGATTTAGAGCGTCGATCGCTGCCGGCGTAACGCTCTGTTAAGCACGCCGTGCAGGTGGGCCTGATCCCTTAATAAATCAGCGCGCTTTTTAACAAAAACGTTCGGAAAAAGGACACGTCCTTTTTACCCTCCCTAACCCGGTTTTTACTCACCGCGGGCATAGTCCGTCCTGTCAGTTGAGTAACCGGTAAGTGTCTCCATGAGTATCGCACGTGCCGGGGTAGCCGGCTCGAAACCCCGGATCCAGGTCACGCGTACCGGGGTTTCGACGGCTCGGCTCCCCGCCGCGTCTGTCCGGCTTCCTTTGAATGAGATTCTCGTCGGCGATTGTGTCGCCGAACTTGGCAAGCTGCCGGCGGCGAGCGTCGATCTCGTCTTTGCCGATCCGCCCTACAATCTCCAGCTCGAAGGCGCCCTGTCGCGTCCGGACCAGAGCGTGGTAGACGCCGTCGACGACGACTGGGACAAGTTCGCCAGCTTTTCCGAATACGACCGCTTCACCCGCGATTGGCTCACCGCCGTGCGCCGCGTCATGAAGCCGGAAGCGACGATCTTCGTCATCGGCTCCTATCACAATATTTTTCGTGTCGGCACGATCCTGCAGGACATGGGCTTCTGGATCTTGAACGACATCGTCTGGCGTAAGGCCAACCCGATGCCGAATTTCCGCGGCCGCAGGTTCACCAATGCCCATGAGACGATGATCTGGGCCGGCCGCAGCGCGCAGACCAAAGCCTACACCTTCAATTACGAGACATTGAAAGCCGGCAACAACGATTGCCAGGTGCGCTCCGACTGGTTCCTGCCGATCTGCACCGGTGCCGAGCGGCTGAAGGACGCGCAAGGGCGCAAGACGCATCCGACCCAGAAGCCCGAGGCGCTGCTGGCCCGCATCATCATGTCGGCGTCGAAGCCCGGCGATGTGGTGCTTGATCCGTTCTTCGGCTCCGGCACCACCGGTGCCGTCGCCAAGAAACTCGGCCGCGATTTCATCGGCACTGAGCGCGATGCCGTCTATGCGAAAGCCGCCCGTGCCCGCATCGCTGCCACGGAGCCGCTGCCCGATGATGCCGTCAACGCGCCGCCGGCCAAGCGCTCCGAACCGCGCGTCGCCTTCGCCAGCGTCGTCGAGGCGGGCTTTATCTCTGCGGGCGAAACGCTTGTCGACGACAAGCGCCGCTTCAAGGCGGTGGTGCGCGCCGACGGCTCGCTGTTGATGTCGGGCATCGTCGCCTCCATACACAAGGCCGGCGCTCTGGCGCAGGGACTTCCTGCCTGCAACGGCTGGGTGTTCTGGAACGTCGAACGCAACGGCAAGCTCGTCTCGATCGACGACATGCGCGGCACCATCCGCGCCCAGATGAAGGAAGCGGCGGAATAAGCTTCGCCACGTCGCCTATCTGTTCAGAAATGTCTTCGAACGTTCGCGCAATTCGCTCTGCGTTTGCGCCCACAGATCCGCAACGATGTCGGCGGCCGCACCCTTGCGCGCCAATTTGATCGCCTGACCGGCCCATAGCGACAGTACGTCGGGCGAGCCGGCCTTGGCGGCGGCGGCACGCAATTCCTGTGTCAGTGCGTTCTGGATCGGATAGGGCGGAATGACGTCTTCGACCGGCCGCATCGCCGCCATGAATTCATTGTCGATGCCGCGCGCGAAACGGCCCGAGATCGCCCGCGTCAAACGCGTCGGATCGTCCGGCGCGGTTTCGATGGCGCGCCGCCACGGCGCCGAAACGGTCGCCTCGTCGCTGAGCAGGAAGGCGCTGCCCAATTGTACCGCGTCGGCGCCGAGCATCAGGGCGGCGGCTATGCCTTTGCCGTCCATGATCCCGCCCGCCGCGATCACCGGCAGATCGACCGCCTGCCTGATCGTCGGCACCAGGGCCATCGTGCCGATGGCGGATTCGTCCACCGATTTTAAAAACGTACCGCGATGACCGCCGGCCTCGATGCCTTGGGCGCAGATCGCATCCGCGCCGATGTCGGCCCAGTGCCGCGCCTCGGTGACGCTGGTCGCCGTGCCGATGACATAAGTGCCGCGCGCCTTCAGCGCCTGAGCCTGATCGGCCCTCAGGCAGCCGAACGTGAACGAGGCTGCCGGTGGCGCGGCCTCGATGAGCGCCGCGAATTGCGGCGCGAACGCCTGCGCCCAGGAATTCGGGATCGATTGCGCCGGCAAACCATAGCGTTCGCGCCACAGCGCCAGCCGCGCCATGGCCTCGGCCACCATGGCCGGCGGCGGATCGACCGGATCGAGCACGAAGAGATTGACGGCGAAGGGCCGGTCCGTCGCGGCGCGAATGGCCTTGATGGTCTCGATGATCTGCTCGGCGCTGGAACCCGCTGCGGCAAAGGAGCCGAGCGCCCCGGTCTTCGACACGGCGACGGCGATCGTCTGGGTGGTCGCACCCAGCATCGGCGCCTGGATGATGGGAATGGCGAGCTGTTCGAACATGGCGGCTTTCCCGAAGCGCTGAGGGCCGGAACGACTGCGCAACTAAATGCCATGCGCCGGCGCGACGCAATTCGTCTTTATGCAATGGATGCGTGCGTCTTGCGTCGCATGGCGGCTATGTCTGCGATGCGACGTTCTGGGGATGCTTGACGATCGCCGCGCGTCGCGGCGGAATGAGCGCGTCATTCAACATTTGCATAGGCCGGTCCTATACTGACAACTGCTTCGATCGGCCGGCCTGCAATGCTCAGGCCCGATAACGGCTAAGGACGTTCGTCTGCATTTCGCCGGAATGGCTGGGCATTCTGAGCGCTGGCGGATAATTTACACCGGTGTCGTCTTCATGCACCCATATATCCGTCCGGATTCGGAGACGCTGATGGCAGGTATGGGAAAATTCGTCAGAAGGGCGGTGCTCGGTGTTGGCGCGCTGGTCGCGCTCTCCGCCACGGCTTCGGCTCAGGGAGCTGTTTCCGTCAGCCCGGCCAGTACGGCAGTGCGGGTCTCGGTCAATTCCTTTTTTCTCCCGGTGAAGGGAGGGTCGTTCAACGACGTCAGCGGCGCCATCACCGTCGATTTCGCCAGGCCTGAGCGCAGCCGTATCGCCGTCAAGGTCGATGCGCGCACGCTCGATGCCGGCGTCCCGCGCTATAATGCCTTCCTGCGCGGCGCATCCGTTTTCGATGTGGCGCGTTATCCCTCGATGACGTTCACCTCGACGCGCATGACCAGGATCGACGACACCCATGCCCGCTTCGATGGGCTCCTGACCATGCGCGGCGTCACCCGGCCTTTGTCGGTCATCGCCACCGCCGTGCGCGATCCTGCAAATCCGCGCGGCCCGACGCGCTTCACCGCGCGCGGCCAATTGAACCGTCTTGAATTCGGCATCGACCGCGGCTATCCGCTCGTGACGGCCATGGTCGACTTCGTCCTCACCACGCAGCCCTCCGCTGACTGAAGCGGCATCTAGACAGGCGGAAAACATGACGTCGAAACTCGACCAGCTCAAGACCATGACGACGATCGTCGCCGATACCGGCGACATGGAAGCCATCCGCGCCTTCAAGCCGACGGATAGTACGACCAATCCAACGTTGATTCTCAAGGCGGCGCAGATGCCGGGCTATGCCCATATCGTCGAAGAGGCGATCGCCTGGGGCGCCAGGGGCAACAAGACGACGCGCGAAATCACCACCCGGCTCGCGGTCAGCTTCGGTACCGAATTGACCGGGATCGTTCCTGGCCGGGTGTCGACGGAGGTCGACGCGGATCTGTCGTTCGATACCGACGGTATGGTGAAGCAGGCCCGTGCCCTGATCGACGATTACAAATCGCGCGGCGTCGGGCGTGATCGCATCCTCGTCAAGCTTGCGTCCACCTGGGAAGGCATCCGCGCCTGCGAAATCCTGCAGCGCGACGGTATCGACTGCAACATGACCCTGCTGTTCTCGCTGGTGCAGGCAGCCGCGAGCGCCGATGCGGGCGCTTTCCTGATCTCGCCCTTCGTCGGCCGCATCCTCGACTGGCACGTCAAGGCGACAGGCCAGAAGTACACCGCCGAGAACGATCCCGGCGTGCAGTCGGTGCGCGCCATCTATGCTTATTACAAGGCCCACGGCATTAAGACGGTGGTGATGGGCGCCTCGTTCCGCAATATCGGTGAGATCGAGGCGCTGGCCGGTTGCGACCGCCTGACCATTGCCCCTGCCTTACTGGAGGAATTGCAAAAAAATCAGGGCAAACTGGAGCGCAAGCTTGATCCGGCATCAAGCAAGGGCGCGCCGGCGCGCATGAAGCTCGATGAGAAGACGTTCCGCTACCAGCTCAACGAAGACCAGATGGCGACGGAGAAATTGTCGGATGGGATTCGGCTGTTCGCCAAGGACCTGCAGAGCCTGCGTGAGTTGGTGGATCGAAAAGTTAAAGCTGCCGCGTAGTGCGAGGCTGACGCCCGCGCCCTTCGAGACGCGCTCTTCGAGCGCTCCTCAGGATGAGGGCTGTTGGGAAAATTGTTGCGAGACAGTGCTTCTATAAGCGCATCCCAAACCCCTCATCCTGAGGAGCCTGCGCAGCAGGCGTCTCGAAGGACGAGGGGAGGGACGTAATCTCAGATCTTCTGATTATACTCGCCGATGCCCGGATGCTGGCGGATGACAGCATCGACCGCCTTGAACATCTCGTGCATCCGCGCTTCCGCTGCCGGGCTTTCGACGACGACGACGAGTTCCGGCTTGTTGGATGAGGCGCGCACCAGGCCCCAGGTGCCGTCTTCCACCATGACGCGCACGCCATTGACGGTGATGATGTCGGTGATGGTCTGGCCGATGAGCTTCTCGCCTTTCTTGTGCATCTCCTGGAAATAGGCCGACACCTTGTCGACGACGCCGTATTTGGTTTCGTCATCGCAATGCGGCGACATCGTCGGCGAGCCCCATGTCTTCGGCAGGGCGCCGTAGAGTTCGGCCATCGTCTTTCCGGGATTGCGGTCGAGCATGTCGATGACGTGAATGGCGGTGAGGATGCCGTCGTCATAGCCGCGGCCGATCGGCGTGTTGAAGAAGAAATGGCCTGACTTCTCGAAACCGGCGAGCGCCTTGAGGTCGGTGACGCGGCGCTTGATGTAGGAATGGCCGGTCTTCCAGTAATCCGCCTTGACGCCGAGTTCTTTCAGCATTGGATCGGTGGCGAACAGGCCGGTCGATTTCACGTCGACGACGAAGGTCGGGTTCTTGTGGATCTTAGCGAGATCGCGCGCGAGCATCACGCCGATCTTGTCGGCAAAGATCTCGTCGCCGTTGTTGTCGACAACGCCGCAGCGGTCGCCGTCGCCGTCGAAGCCGAGGCCGACATCGGCGCCGACTTCACGCACCTTTGCTGCCATGGCGTGCAGCATTTCCATGTCTTCGGGGTTGGGATTGTAGCGCGGGAATGTGTAGTCGAGCTCGACGTCCAGCGGCACGACTTCGCAGCCGAGCTTTTCCAGCACCTGCGGCGCGAAGGCGCCGGCCGTGCCGTTGCCGCAGGCGGCGACGACTTTCAGTTTGCGCTTGATCGGCGCCCGGTTGGTGAGATCGGCGATATAGCGGGCCGGAAAATTCTCGATGAAGCGGTAAGAGCCGCCGTCCGCATAGCGGAACTTGCCTTCCAGCACGATGTCGCGCAGCCGGCCCATTTCGTCGGGCCCGAAGGTGACGGGGCGCTGCGCGCCCATTTTCACGCCGGTCCAGCCGTTGTCGTTATGCGAGGCCGTGACCATGGCGACGGCCGCGCAATCGAGATCGAACTGGGCGAAATAGGCCATCGGCGACAGCGCCAGGCCGATGTCCTTGACCTTGATGCCGGCGGCCATCAGGCCGGTCACCAGGGCATATTTGATCGAGGCCGAATAGGAGCGGTAGTCGTGGCCGGTCGCGAGTTCCGGCTTGACGCCCATCTCGTGGATCAGCGTGCCCAGGCCGAGGCCCAGGGCCTGCACGCCCATCAGGTTGATTTCCTTGCCGAAAAGCCAGCGGGCATCATATTCGCGAAAACCGGTCGCCTTGACCATCGGGCTCGATTCGAAGGCGTAGGTGTTGGGCGTGAGTTGCGGCGCTGGCCTTGGATACATGGAATTGCCTTTTCGTGATTGGAATAGTGGACCGCCTCGGCTCGAAACATAAGGCAGGGCAGCAATCTGCACAGAAGCATAGGAGAGATTTACACTTGCCTAAGTGGCCGGAGTTTGACGCAAATCATCACGCTTTCTGAACGACATGACGATGACGGCCAAGCCGCCGGTCATAAGCCGCGCCGGTTCAGGGGGTCAGAATAAGGCTGCGGTCGGCGACTTCGAAACTTTTGAGCTTGCTGAGGAAGCTCATGCCAAGCAGGCTCTGCTTCAATCTGCCTGCCGGCACCACAAGCGCCGCCACGTCGCGCACCAGGATATTGCCGACCCGTATCTCGCGCAATTGTGTTTTCGCGGTCATCAGATCGCCGTTCGCCGTTAAGACCTTGGCAGTGTAGTCGGAGGGCGCCGGGTTGATGCCCAATGCGGCAGCATCCTCATAAGTGAGGATGACCAGGGTCGCGCCCGTATCGACCAGCATTCTGATCCGCCGCCCGTCGATCTCCACATTGGAGAAATAATGCCCGGTCTCGTCGGCCGACAGACGCACCGGCCCGAAACCGCTCGCCGGTTGCGTCGGCGCGCGCGTGACGTCCTTGCCGGTGCCAGGAATGGCGACGGACGTCTGGACGCGGAACCGGTCGATAAAATCCGAAAGTCCCGACAGGGACGGCTGCAGGGGGCCGGTTGCGGAAGCACCGGCAAGCTGCCCGCCCGATTTCGACAGCAGCATCGCCGCGCCGAGCGCGACGAGGCCGGCAATCGCGGCAAGTTTGACGGGCTTGTTGAGCATGGTTGATTTTTACCATGCGTATGCCGGGCAAATGTTAACGCGATCTGGGAGCCTCGGGCTTCAGGGCAGCGAGGTAAATAAAGTGTGAATGCTAACGCTCGGTTTCGCCGCTGCGCAGGCGCTTGATCGCGTAGAGCGCATCAAGCGCCGCGCGTGGGCTCAATTCGTCGGGAGACAGCGCATCGAGCGCCTGGCGCAGCGCGTCTGCCTTCGGTGGTGCCGGCGGCGGAGCAGCCGCGACCGCGAACAGCGGCAGGTCGTCGATCATGCGCTGCACCGGCGCGCGACGCTCGCCGGCTTCGAGTTCCGCCAGGATTGTCTGGGCCCGGTCGACCACATCCTGCGGCAGGCCGGCGAGGCGCGCCACCTGAATGCCGTAGGAGCGGTCGGCGGCGCCCTTCACCACTTCATGCAGGAACACCACCTGGCCGTTCCAATCGGTCACCCGCATGGTGAGATTGACGAGCCGGGGCAGCTTCTTGGTCAGTTGCGTCAGCTCGTGGAAATGCGTCGCAAACAGCGTGCGCGAGCGATTGCGCTCGTGCAGGGATTCGATCGTCGCCCAGGCGATCGACAGGCCGTCGAAGGTCGCGGTGCCGCGCCCGATCTCGTCGAGAATGACAAGCGAGCGGTCGCCGGCCTGATTGAGGATGGCGGCGGTCTCGACCATTTCGACCATGAAGGTCGAGCGGCCGCGGGCCAGATCGTCGGCCGCCCCGACGCGTGAGAACAGCCGGTCGACCACGCCGATGCGCGCCTCGGCTGCGGGCACGAAAGACCCCATCTGCGCCAGAATGGCGATCAGCGCGTTCTGCCGCAGATAGGTCGATTTACCGGCCATGTTCGGGCCGGTCACCACGGCGATGAGGCCGGCTTGGTCTGTTGCCTGCGCCAACAGGCAATCGTTGCCGACAAAGGCCTCGCCGCGCTGCTTCAGCGATGCCTCGACCACGGGATGGCGGCCGCCCTCGATGGAGAAGACGTGGCTGGCGTCGACCATAGGCCGCGTCCAGTCGCGCGCTGCTGCAAGTTCGGCCAGAGCGGCCGCCACATCTATGCAGGCGAGCGCGGCCGACGCTGCCTTGATCGCCTCGCCCTGCGCCAGCACGCCGGCGGCAAGGCGGTCGAAGACTTCCAGCTCCAGCGCCAGGGCGCGGTCGGCAGCCGAGGCGATCTTCGATTCGAGTTCGCCCAGCTCTCTCGTCGAGAAGCGCATGGCGTCGGCCATGGTCTGGCGATGGATGAATTCCGTGTCGAAGGGCGGGCGCAGCATTTTCTCGCCCTGCGCCTGCTGCACCTCGATGAAGAAGCCGAGGAAATTATTGTGCTTGATGCGCAACTGGCGCGTGCCGGCGATTTCGCTGTAGCGCGTCTGCAAGCCGGCGATGACCCGCCGGCTTTCGTCGCGGAGTGCGCGTGTTTCATCGAGCGCCGGCTCGAATTCCTTGCGCACGAAGCCGCCGTCGCGGCGGTTTAGCGGCAGCTCGTCGGCGAGCGCCTGGGTCAGCAGATCGACAAGCGTCGGCGGCACAAGGCCGGCGTCACGCGCGGCCGCGACGACATGGCTCGGCGCGTCGGGAAGATGAGCGAGGCTTTGCGAGACCTCGCGCGCGGCGCGCAGGCCATCGCGCAGCGCCGCCAGATCACGCGGGCCGCCGCGCCCCAGCGCCAGCCGCGAAAACGAGCGGGCGATATCGGGCGCGGCCTTCAGCTTCGCGCGCGTCTGCGCCCGCAACTCCGGTTCGCCCAGGAAAAATGCCACCGCGTCTGCCCGCGCGGCAATCTCGGCAGGGTCGGTCAACGGCCCCGCCAGCCGCTCGGCGAGAAGCCGGCCGCCGGCCGGGGTCACGCTCATGTCGATGCAGGCGATCAGCGAACCGTCGCGATGGCCCGACAGGGTGCGGGTCAATTCCAGATTGGCGCGCGTCGCCGCGTCGATCTCCATCGTCGCGCCACGGCGGAACCGCACTGGAAATCCCAAAGGCGGCTTGGCGCCGATCTGCGTGCGCTCGATATAGACGATGGCTGCCGCCGCGGCGGCCGTTTCGGCCCGCGACAGGGCGCCGAACCCGTCGAGGGTCGCCACCGCGAAATAATCCATCAGCCGGCGCTCGGCCGACCCGTCCGGCGCGTCACGACCGACGGGTGCGATGGCGATGCGGGTTTCCTCCAGCATGCGGCGCAGCCGGTCGTCGCTCCAGATCGCCTCGCCGACGATGATCTCGGAGGGCTCGATGCGGGCGATCTCGGCCGCCAGCGCGCTTTCGCCGGCCTCGCTCAAGGTAAAGGCACCGGTGGAAATATCCGCCGCCGCAATTCCGTAGCTCCATTCGGCCTCGGAGACGCGGACCCTTGCGATGGCCAGGAGCGCGTTGGCGCGGCCGGGCTCGAGCAGCCGGTCCTCGGTGATCGTGCCCGGCGTCACCAGGCGCACCACGCCGCGCTGCACCACCGATTTATTGCCGCGCTTGCGCGCCTCCGCCGGGTCTTCCGTCTGCTCGCAGACGGCGACCCGGTGGCCGAGGCCGATGAGCCGCTGCAGATAGTCGTCGGCGCGCTCCACCGGCACGCCGCACATGGGAATATCGTCGCCCAGGTGCTTGCCGCGCTTGGTCAGTACGATGCCGAGCGCCCGGCTGGCGATTTCGGCGTCCGCGAAGAACAATTCGTAGAAATCGCCCATGCGGTAGAACAGCAGGCAGTCCGGATTGGCCGCCTTGATCTCCACATATTGCGCCATCATCGGCGTGACGCGGGTGTCCGCGTCGCGGGGGGCGGCCTTGGCTACGGAATTGGACATGCCGGGACGCTAGCAAAGCCTGTTCGCAGTTGCACCTTGGCGGCGGCGCAATTCACCACATTAACGATAGAAGCTCAGCGATAATTCCACGGCATCGTCGCGCTTGTGGATAACCCGCGGCTCGGCATAAGGTGATCGTTCTTGTCAGAAAATACAGGGATTTGAAGCGAGCCCATGGCCGACGACACCGCCAACCGCCCAATACCGCCAAAGCGCCAGGCCATTACCGATCAGGAAGCGCTGCTGTTCCATTCGCGCGGCAGGCCCGGCAAGCTCGAAATCATGGCCACCAAGCCCATGGCCACCGCGCGCGATCTGTCGCTCGCCTATTCGCCCGGCGTCGCCATTCCGGTGCTGGCGATCGCGGCCGACCCGGCGACGGCGTTCGATTACACCACCCGCGGCAATATGGTCGCCGTCATCACCAACGGCACTGCCATCCTCGGCCTCGGCAATCTCGGCGCTTTGGCCTCCAAACCGGTGATGGAAGGCAAGGCGGTGCTGTTCAAGCGCTTCGCCGACATCGATTCCATCGATCTCGAGGTCGACACCGAGGATCCGGAGCAGTTCATCAACGCCGTGCGCTACCTCGGCCCATCCTTCGGCGGCATCAACCTGGAGGACATCAAGGCGCCGGAATGCTTCATCATCGAGGAGAAGCTGCGCGAGCTCATGGACATTCCGGTGTTCCATGACGACCAGCACGGCACCGCGATCATCGCCGCCGCCGGCATCCTCAACGCTTTGAAGCTGACCGGCCGCGACATCAAGACGACGAAGCTCGTGTGCAACGGCGCCGGCGCCGCCGGCATCGCCTGCCTCGATCTTATCAAGTCGATCGGCTTCGCGCCGGAAAACATCATCCTGTGCGACACCAAGGGCGTCATCTATCGCGGCCGAACCGAGGGCATGAACCAGTGGAAATCCGCCCACGCGGTCGTCACCGATAAGCGCACCCTGGCGGAAGCCCTGGACGGCGCCGACATTTTCTTCGGTCTGTCGGTCAAGGGCGCCCTGACGCCCGAGATGGTGAAATCCATGGCCAAGGACCCGATCATTTTCGCCATGGCCAATCCCGACCCGGAGATCACGCCGGAGGAGGCCCAGGCCGTGCGCGATGATTGCATCGTCGCCACCGGCCGTTCCGACTATCCCAATCAGGTCAACAACGTCCTCGGCTTTCCCTACATCTTCCGCGGTGCGCTTGATGTGCGCGCCACCACGATCAACATGGAAATGAAGATCGCGGCCACCATGGCGCTCGCCAAGCTGGCGCAGGAGGATGTGCCCGACGAAGTGGCGGCGGCCTATCAGGGCGCGAGGCCGCGCTTCGGCCGCGACTATATCATTCCGGTGCCGTTCGATCCGCGTCTCATCAGCGTCATCCCCTCGGCGGTCGCCAAGGCGGCGATGGAGACCGGCGTCGCGCGCCGGCCGATTATCGATATGGAAGCCTATGGACACCAATTGTCGGCGCGGCGCGATCCGGTCGCGGGGATCCTGCAGCGCATCGTCCAGCGCGTGCGCCGTTTTCCCAAGCGCGTCGTCTTCGCCGAGGGCGAGGAAGAGCAGGTCATCCGTGCCGCCGTGTCTTTCGCCAATCAGGAAATGGGCACGGCCATTCTGGTCGGCCGTGAGGATCGCGTGCAGCAGGCCGCGGCGCTCGCCGGCATTGATCTCTCCGACAAGTCGATCGAGATCAACAATGCGCGCCTGTCGAAGCGCAACAACGCCTATGCGGAGTTTCTCTACGAACGGCTGCAGCGCAAGGGCTTTCTGTTCCGCGACTGCATGCGGCTGGTCAACCAGGACCGCAATTACTTCGCATCCACCATGGTGGCACTCGGCGATGCGGATGCCATGGTCACCGGCATGACACGCAATTTCTCGACCGCGCTCGATGAAGTGCGCCGGGTCATCGATCCCAAGCCAGGCCATCGCCTGATGGGCGCGTCGCTGGTGCTGGCGCGCGGCCGCGCGGTCCTCGTCGCCGATACGGCGATCACCGAAATGCCGACGGCAGAAGAGATTGCCCAGATCGCTATCGAATCCGCCGGCGTCGCCCGCAGATTGGGTTATGAACCCCGCGTTGCGCTCCTCGCCTTCGCAACCTTCGGCCATCCGCCGGGCGAACGCTCGGCCAGGGTGCAGGAGGCGGTGAAGATCCTCGACAGCATGCGGCTCGATTTCGAATACGACGGCGAAATGGCCGCCGACGTGGCGCTCAATCGCGAGCTGATGCGCGCCTATCCGTTCTGCCGCCTCACCGATACGGCCAATGTGCTGGTCATGCCGGCGTTCCATTCGGCGTCCATCAGCACCAAAATGCTGCAGGAACTCGGCGGCGGCACCGTGATCGGTCCGCTGATCGTCGGCCTCGACAAGCCGGTGCAGTTCATCTCGATGAGCGCCAAGGATTCAGAGATCGTCAACATGGCGGCGCTGGCGGCGTTCAACATCGGCGGGTAGGCGCACAGCGGCTCCTTCTCCCGCGCGCGGGAGAAGGAGCCTGCGCTACTTGATATACTGCGCCACGCTGTCGACCACATCGCGCGGCGTCTCGACCAGTTCGTCGATGAGCGACGTCAGCTTCTCCGCGCTCACCGGCTCCACCCTGAACCGCAGCTTGCGCGCCTCATCCAGGAACTCCGGGTCCTGCATGGTCGCGGCGAAGGCGTCGCGCAGGGCCTTCAGACGCGCCGGCGGCAGGCCCGGTGGCGCCACGAACGGCCGCCCTATGCCCTGCCCGGCATAGAGGAAGCGCAGCACCGCGCGCTCCTTGTCGTTTCGCGCCAGTTCGTTGACGAAGGGCACGCCGGCAAGGTCTGGATGCGGTGCCGCGCCGCCCTGGACGAGGGCGTTGAAGTATCTGCTCTGCAGCCAGCCCGGCTGCTTCTCGTTGATGCTGTCATAGCTTTCGCAGATGCCGTCGACCTCGCCACGCTCCATGGCGAGAAACACGTCGACCGAGTTCTGGAAGCCGGCGATCACCTTGAATTTGGTGCCGAACAATCCGTTGAGCGCGCGCGGATAGACATGCGTGCCGGTACCTGCCCCCGTGTCGCCGACGATCAGTTCTTTCTGGAACAGGTCTTTCAAACTGGTGACCTGCGCCTTCTTGTTGGATATGCAGACGCTGGTCTCGGTCGTCGGGCTGCCGAGCCAGTTCATCTTCTCCGGATCGAACCGTGCGAGCGCCGGCGCCATCACCGGCGCCAGCGGTGCGTCCCGCGTCAGGATGCCGAACGTCGAGCCGTCCTTCGGCGCGACCGCATAGAGATGCCCGGCCGCGGCGATGCCGCCGCCCGCCGGCATGTTCTGCGGCACGACGGACGGATTGCCGGGAATATGCTTGCCGATATGGCGGCCGACGACCCGGCCCCAGCGGTCATAACCGCCGCCGGCGGCCGCTGCGATGACGAGGATGACGTTGCGGCTGGCGTAGAACGCGGCCTCGCTTTGCTGCGCCTGCGCAGCCGATGAAGCGCCGGTCGCGACAATCATGCTGATCAGTGCCGCGCCCGCGGCTTTCCTGAAACATCCCGCCATATTTCCTCCCAACGGCCGCGTCTGGCGCGTCGATTTTGAGAGGCAAGTCTAGCGCACCCGAAAGGCGTAGGCTACTTGACTATTCGGTCGTCTCAATCGGGAGTGTAGCCGGTATCGATCGAGATCGTGCCGCCGGCGACCCGCGAGACGCAGGCGCACATGCGCAGGCCTTCGTTTCGTTCGCTGTCCGACAGGAACACGTCGCGATGGTCGATCTCGCCTTCGCAGGCAAGAATATCCACCGTGCACAAGCCGCATTCGCCGCGCTTGCAATCGCTCATCACATCGACGCCGGCGCTTGCCAGCGCATCGGCCATGGATTGATCGGCCGGCACTTCGATCTCGACGCCAAGCGCGGGCACCAGCACGCGGAAGGGTTCCGCAGCAAAGGCGCCGCTGGAGCCGAAGGTCTCGCTGCGCAGCCGCGACATCGGCCGGCCTGCGGCGCGCCAGGCCTTGCGGAAGGCGTCGACCAGGGACAGCGGCCCGCACAGATAGATTTCCGCGTCGGCCGGCATGGCGGCGACTTCGGCGGCGGCGTCGATACGTGTGCCTTCATCAGAGACGAAGAAGCGCGCGTTGGTCCCAAGTGCGCCCTGCATCTCGTTGGCGAAGGCCAGTTCGCTGCGCGTCCTGGCAGCCTGCAGTAGGCGCACCTTCTCGCCGCGCTTCGCGAGGGCCAGCGCCATCGAATGGATCGGCGTTACGCCGATGCCGCCGGCGACGAGCACATAATCGCTTGCCTGCCACGACAGGCTGAAATGATTGTGCGGCTCGCTGACGCTGAGCCGCGCGCCGACAGCGCAATCGTGCATATAGGCCGAGCCGCCGCGGCCGTTCGGATCGCGTTTGACGGCAATGCGGTAGACATGGGGATCGGGCGCGCCGACGAGCGAATAGGAACGCGTGTCGACGCCGCTGCCGATCGGCAGCGACAGGTTGAGATGGGCGCCCGGCGTCCAGGGTAGCGCGCCGCCTTCCGGCGCGATCTCGATCAGCCGCACGGTCGGCGAGACGTCGCGCACGGCGGCGATGCGGGCGGGGGAATAATGCACGGAAAATCGCATGAGATTTTTCCTTCAGGCGCGGCGGCGGATGAGCGCCGAGCCGGGAACGAGATCGAGGGTTTTCTGACTGCGCATGGCCAGCATCAGGTTGCGATGCGAGAGCCGCGCATGCTCGCGCATGATCGCTTCGGCCCGCGCGCTTTCGCGGTTCTCGATGGCTTCGACGACGGCGCGGTGATGCTCGTTGGCGATGATGAGAATGCGCTGCGATTCCGGCAGCGAGGCTTCCGCCAGCACGAAGGCGCTGGCCGAGGCAAACGGCAGCCGTGCCACCCGTTCGATCTCGCGGATCAGCGCGGGGCTTCCGGAGAGTTCCGCCAGCAGCGCGTGGAAGCGCTCGTTAGCATGAAGATAGGTCTGGAAATCCGCGTCGTTCATGTGATCGGTATGGATCGTGTTGTCGATGGTCTCGACACAGCGGCGCAATTCCGCCAGCCGCATCTGCGCCACACCGCGCTCGGCCGCATAGCGCGCCGCAAGGCCTTCCAGGGTGCCGCGGATTTCGATGGCGTCGAAGACATCGGCCTCGCTGAAGGCTTTCACCGCATAGCCGCCGGAGGGAATTTCCTCGATCAGGCCCTCTTGTTCCAGCTTGACGAGCGCCGTGCGCAAAGGCGTGCGCGACACGCCGATCCGCTCGACCATGACAAGCTCGGAGATGCGGTCACCCGATTTGAGTTCGCCGTTGACGATCAGGTCGCGCAGCGCCAGCAGCGCCGTCACCGTCTGCGATTGCGCGCGTTCGACGTTTTCGACTGCAGCCATCATGTGCCTCCTATTCGGCGGCCTGCAGTCGGACCGGCTTGGCTTCCCTGGCGATCATGCGGTCGATCAACCGACGTGCCCACATGGCGCCGGCGTCGATGTTGAGATTGTAGAATTCGCGCTCGGGGTGCTCGTCCATCGCCTTCTGCTGCGCTTCCAGCACGATCTCGTCTTCGCGGAAGATCGACGAGACACCTTCGCGCAATTGCGTCGTCAGGGTCTGGTCGTTGCGGCGATAGTTGCGCACGAAGGCCCAGAAATACATGCAGGTGCCGTCGGTCTCCGGCGTGATCGTGTTGAGCACATAGCCGTTGACGCCTTGCGAGCGGTCGCCTTCGGGCGCGCCCGTGCCGGTGACGGCGACGCCGACATCGATGGTCACCGTGCAGGGTGCCTCGAAACGGATGATCTGCCAGCGGTCCAGATTGCCGGGCTTGTTGAGCTGGCCGCGCCAGAACGGCGGCCCCTCGATATCGATCATCCACCGGCTGATGGTGGCGAAGCGGTCGCCGTGGGTCGTCACGAACGGCGCCTCGGCGACATCATTGTCGCCGATGCTCGAACCGTGCACGAAGGTCTCGTGGGTCAGGTCCATCAGATTGTCGATGACGAGGCGGTAGTCGCATTTGGCGAAGATGGTCTTGCCGTCGCCTTCCCAGTCTTCGTCCTTGTTCCAGTGCATGTCGGGCACCAGGGCCGGATCGGCAAGTGCCGGATCGCCGGGCCAGACCCAGACGAAGCGGTGCTTCTCGACCACGGGATAGGAGCGCACATGGGCGGACGGATTGAGCGTTTCCTGGGACGGCATCCTTGTGCAGCGGCCGGCACCATTGAAACGCAGGCCGTGATAGCCGCAGACGACCTCGTCATCCTTGAGCGAACCCATGGAGAGCGGCAGCAGGCGATGCCAGCAGGCGTCTTCCAGCGCGCTGACGGTGTGGTCCGACTTGCGGAAGAAGACGATCTTCTTGTTGCACACCGTGCGCGCCAGCAGCGCGTTTTTGACCTCGTAGTCCCAGGCCGCCACGTACCAGGCGTTGAGCGGAAATTTGGCGTCCTTCGGCATAGCGATCCCTCCAAGAATTCATTCTGTATACAGAAATACGAAATCCATAGCAATAGGCTCGAAATAACCCGAGATATGGGGAAAATTTATGGAATTTGCCCTAAAAGACCTACAGTTGGTATACATATGATCGCAATCTTGGGGCTGCCTCACCGTCCGGGCCCAATGAACAATTCATTATCCGCGTCAGATTTCCTTGGGTTTCGCCGCTGCCGTCTTGACCGGCCCGTCGTCCGCCCGCAGAAAATCCGTCATGATTATCGCGATTGACGGTCCGGCGGCGTCGGGCAAGGGCACGATTGCGCGGCGGCTGGCCGCGCATCTGGCGTTGCCGCATCTCGACACCGGCCTGATTTACCGGGCCACCGCCCGCACCGTGCTCGACAACGGCGACCGGCTCGACGATCCCGATCGGGCCGTCGCGGCAGCGCGCGGCCTGGCGCTGACCGAATATGACGAGGACCGCCTGCGCGGCGCCGAGATGGGTGAGGCGGCCTCGGTCGTCGCCGCTCTCCCGCCGGTGCGCGAAGCGCTGATCGACCTGCAGAAGACCTTTGCCGCGCGTCCCGGCGGCGCCGTCCTCGATGGGCGCGATATCGGCACCGTCATCTGCCCCGAGGCCGACGTGAAGATTTTCGTCACCGCCCGTCCGGAAGTGCGCGCCCAACGCCGTGCGCTGGAACTGCACGGACGCGGCGAGAAGGTCGATTACGACGTGGTTCTGGCCGATATCCGCAAGCGCGACGAACGCGATTCCGGCCGCTCCGCCGCGCCCCTGCGCATGGCGCCCGATGCCGTTCTGCTCGACACCAGCGACCTCGATGTCGAGGCCGCTTTCGCCGCGGCGCTGGCGATCGTGGAGAGAGCGAAGAAGTAATGCGGCACGACAATCCGAAGGCCGTCGCCTTGCGCGCCAGGCTGAATGTGCATCAGCCGGCGCTTGCCATGGCGGCGCATAATCCCTTGTCCGCCAAGCTCGCCGCTGCTGCGGGGTTCGACGCCATCTGGGGAAGCGGCTTCGAACTGTCGGCGTCCTATGCGGTGCCTGATGCCAATATCCTGTCGATGGATACGCATCTGGAGATGATGCGCGCCATCGGCGAGGTGCAGGACGCGCCGGTGATTGCCGATCTCGACACCGGCTTCGGCAATGCGGTCAATGTCTCCTACATCGTTCCGCGCTATGCGGCGGCGGGCGTCGCGGCGGTGGTGATGGAGGACAAGACCTTCCCGAAGGACAGTAGCCTGCGCCCCGGTGGGCGTCAGGAGCTTGTTCCGGCCGGCGAGTTCCAGGGCAAGATCGCCGCGGCCAAAAACGCCTCGGGCAACGCCATTCCTGGCCCGCTGGTGGTGGCGCGTACCGAGGCGTTGATCGCAGGCCTGGGCGAGGCCGAGGCGCTCCGCCGCGGCGCGGCCTACGTGGAGGCGGGAGCCGATGCCGTGTTGATCCACAGCAAGCAGAAGACGCCGGACGAAATCCTGTCGTTCTGTCGGGCCTGGCCGGGGCAGGCGCCTCTCGTGCTCGTACCGACCAGCTATCCGCAACTGTCGTTCGCCGACGTGGCGGCGCTGGGCAAGGTCGGCCTGATCATCTGCGGCAATCACGCCATTCGTGCCGCCGCCGCCGCGATGCAGAACGTCTTCCGCCGTATCATCGCGGAGGGCGGGATCGCCGGCGTCGAAGCAGATATCGCCTCCGTCGCCGATGTCTTCGCCCTGCAAGGCGACGACCGCATGCGTGCGCTTGAAAAAGCCTATCTGCGCTGAAAAGGATTGCGCCTCAACTGGCGATTGACGGCAGCGGACTTTGCTCGACGGGCCTCTCGGCGGCGTTGGATACGAGTGCGCTCATCACGACGGCAACCGCGACAATGATCCAGGGGCCGTTGATAGCGAAAGGAAGCTCGAGATACCGCATGAGCAGTTCGCAGCCGGCGCAGATCAGAATCTGAACGGCCGCCGTCATCACGACCAGACGCCGGTTTGCGGCGCTGGCGCCGAATGGCCGGGACAGAGTGCGCAGGAAGCTGAAGCAGGCGATGAATGCGGCAATGACCAGCAACCGGATGACACCGCCGATCACCATGGCGGAATGATCGCCATGCTCGAACATGATGAGGAAGGCGAGCAGGAGGCCACCGAAATAGGTCCCCAAAAGCGCCGGCCAGACGTCGACAAGGTCGCGCCCGAGCCGCGGCATTTCGCGCTTCGGTGCGCTGGCCGGATTTGGCGGCAAGCTGCCGGGCGCGCCTCCAGGCAGCCGCGCAGGACCGGTCGAAAGCTGCTCCGCATCGGCATTGGCATCCGCATCGGCGCGGGCGATCGCCAGCGCGGCAAGCAGCGCGATCGCCAGAACCATAAAGCCCAGCGCGAGCGCCAGTCCGGCGGGACTGATCTGTCGGTCCGGTAAAAGGGCGATCGTGCGTATGGCCGTCTCAGGCAATCGCAGCAACGCCGGTGTCAGCAGCAGAATCCAGAACCCGTTGCCAAACCCGCGGCGGGTGACCTGGTCGCCAAGCCATCCGAGCAAAACCGTCGCCGCAACAAAAGTCGCGATAGTGGTGAGACCGAACATCCAGTCCGGCTCCGGCACCAGCCCCGAGACATTTGTCAGCGCCCGCGCCAGCCCCCATCCCTGGAATGCGGCAATCAGCAACGCGATGAAGCGGACGGCGCGGTTCGTCCGCCCCGCGTTGTATCTGTCCCGCTCTGACCAGCGGGCGAACGCAGGTACGATCAGCTTGGCGCATTCGACCAGCATCAAAGCGGAGAAGATCGGAATGACGCCAAGAGCGAAGATCGAGATATTCTCGACGGTCAGCGACGTTATGCGGTTCACGCGTGCAAAGCTTTCCAGCACCGTCGGATCGACGCCGGGCAGAGGGATATGGCTGCCCAGGCGATAGATGCAGACGGCTGCCAAAGTCACGAGCACACGTTGCCAGACCGGCATCACTGAAACGGGTACGACCGGTGTGGAGGGCGCCGTCGAATAACTCGTCATTGCCGATAACCCCGGTGGGTTGCGCGCGACCCTGCGCCAGGCGACATCTCAGCCGGATTGCCGTTTTCCGCAAGTGTGCGAGAGCACTTCGCGCGAAGGGATGCCGGCTCGCGTGAAGAAACTGCCCTGTTCCTGAAGGGCTGGACGCTTCCTTCCGATCCAATAGGATCACAGACGGGGCTACGGTACAGCGCTACTCAATCGTATGCGGGGATCGATGGGGATGTCCAACTCTGCCCGGGCGGCTGGGGGCGCCGTGGCGCTGGTCGCCTGGATCGGCCTGGCCGTGCAATGGCGCGCCAGCACCGAGCTGGCCGGATCGGCAGCCATGGCGGTCTGGATCATGCTGCGTTTCTTCACCATCATCGCCAATCTGATCGTCGCCGTGGTGCTGAGCGGCTTCGCCCTCGGCCGGCAGCATTTCGCCGCTCCACGGCTGCTTGGCGCAATCACACTGGCTATCCTGCTGGTCGGCGTGGTCTATGCGCTGCTGCTGCGCGGCCTGCTCGAATTGAGCGGGGGCGCGCAACTTGCCGACGTGCTCCTGCATAAGGTGACGCCCATTCTCGTGCCGCTGTTCTGGCTGGCCTTCGCACCCAGGGGCGGGCTGACGTTCAGGGACCCGTGGATATGGGCCATTCTGCCACTCGCCTACTTCGCCTATGCGCTGGCGCGCGGCACGATGGAAGGCCGCTATGCCTATCCGTTCATGGATCTCGCGAAGCTCGGCTGGGCGCAGACGGTGATCAATGCCGCGCTCATCGCTCTGGGATTTGTGGCGACCGGATATGTCCTGGTGTGCCTCGACGGCATGATGGCGCGCAGCCGGAAATAAGGATCAGGGCTTGAAGTGCTTCGACAGCTTCAGGCCTTGCGCCTGATAGTTCGAATTGAGCCCGGCGCCGTAAAGCGCGCGCGGTGTTTCGGTCATCTTCTCGTAGACGAGGCGGCCGACGATCTGGCCGTCCTCGAGAATGAAGGGCACGTCGTGGGAGCGCACTTCGAGCACGGCGCGCGCGCCTTCGCCGCCGGCCTCCACGGCGCCGAAACCCGGATCGAAGAAGCCGGCGTAGTGGACGCGGAACTCGCCGACCAGCGGATCGAACGGCGTCATCTCGGCCGCATGGTCGGGCGGCACGCGCACTGCTTCCTTGGAGGCGAGAATGTAGAATTCGCCCGGGTCGAGCACGAGGTCGGCGCGGCCGTGATTGTGGATCGGCTCCCAGAAATCGAGCACCGCATGGGCCGCCGGCTTGTCCACGTCGATGAGCCCGGTATGGCGCTTGGCGCGATAGCCGATCAGGTCGGACCCGTCGAAGCCGGCGAGATCGACCGAAACGGCGACGCCGCCTGAAATCGATGGCTCGGCTGAGGTGACGAGCTTTTCGCGCTTATGCAAGGCAAGATGGCCGGCGTCGTCGAGGCGGGCCTGGCCGTGGCGGAAGCGCACCTGCGACAGGCGCGAGCCGCTGCGCGCCAGAATGGGAAAGGTGCGTGGTGAGATTTCCGCATAGAGCTTGCCGGTATAGCCTGGTTCGATCTGGTCGAACTCCCGCGCCCGGTCGGCGATGACCCTCGTGAACACGTCGATCCGCCCGGTCGAGCTCTTCGGATTGGCCGAAGCCGCCACGTCTTCGGGCAGCGCCAGGCTTTCCATCAATTCAGCGATATAGACGCAGCCCGTCTCCAGCACCGCGCCCGGCCGCAGGTCGATTTCATGCAGGGCCAGGGTGGCGATGCGCTCGCTGACCGGCTTGGCGCGGCCGGGCAGGAAACTGGCCCGCATGCGCCAGGCGCGGGCGCCGAGCCGCAGATCGAGGCTTGCCGGCTGCACCTGCCCAACGGCGAACGGCGCATCGGCGCGGATAACGCCGGCCTTGTGCAGGGCTTCGATTTCGTGGGCAGGCAAAATGCCGCGGGGCTTGCTCATATCAATGGCCTACTCGAAGCCTCGGTTGACGCCAAGACATATGCTGCGGTAGACCACAAATATCGTGGTCATTTGCCGACCGGCTTGCCGCCACGTTAAACAAGGGTCTAAGGGGTCGTGTCCGCACATGATATGTCGTGCGCCCGGCTGAAGACTCAGTCGGGTTTTTGTGTTGAGCCGCCTTCGATCTGGCGGTGGGTGGAGATGAAAATGAGCGAAGCGACGAAATCGGACCGCAAACTGCGCCAGGCCACCCTTCTGGTTCACGGCGGCACCCTGCGATCGCAATTCGGCGAAATGTCCGAAGGCCTGTTCCTCACCCAGGGCTATGCCTATGACTCGATGGAAATGGCCGAGAAGCGCTTCAAGGGCGAAGATCCCGGCTTCATGTATTCGCGTTTCTCCAACCCCACCGTAAACATGTTCGAGCAGCGCATGGCGCTGCTCGAGGGCGCGGAATCAGCCCGTGCCACCGCCACCGGCATGGCTGCGGTAACGGCCGCCATCCTGGGCCAGCTCAAGGCCGGCGATCACATCGTGGCGGCCAAGGCGCTGTTCGGCTCGTGCCGCTTCATCGTCGAGGATCTGGCGCCGCGCTACGGCATCCAGTGCACCCTGGTCGACGGGACCGATCTTGATCAATGGCGGTCGGCGGCGCGGCCCAACACCAAGACCTTCTTCCTCGAGAGCCCGACCAATCCGCAGCTCGAGATCATCGACATCGCCGCCGTCGCCAAGATCGCCCATGCGGCAGGCGCCACGCTCGTGGTCGACAATGTGTTTGCCACGCCCGTCTTCCAGAGTCCGCTGAAGCTCGGCGCCGATTGCGTCGTCTATTCGGCGACCAAGCATGTCGACGGCCAGGGCCGTGTGCTCGGCGGCTGCATCCTCGCCTCGGAAGCCTTCATCCAGGCGCATATCCATAACTTCCTGCGCCAGACCGGTCCGGCCATGTCGGCGTTCAATGCCTGGGTCATGCTGAAGTCGCTTGAAACGCTGACCCTGCGGGTGACGCAGCAGATGCGCAACGCCGAGCGTGTCGCCGACTTCCTGGCCGGGCAGAGCCAGATCAAGAAGGTGCTGTATCCCTTCCGCAAGGATCATCCGCAGTACGAACTGGCCAGGCGCCAGATGTCGGGCGGCGGCACGGTGGTCGTCATGGACGTGAAGGGCGACAAGGCGGCCGCCTTCCGCATGGCGAATGCGTTCTCCGTCATCAAGATTTCCAACAACCTTGGCGATGCCAAAAGCATTGTCACCCACCCGGCGACGACGACCCATCAGCGCCTGCCGCAGGCCGACCGCGAAGGCATGGGCATCACCGAAGGCATGCTGCGGCTGTCGGTCGGTCTTGAGGATGTCGAGGACATCATCGAGGATCTGCAGGCGGGCCTCGCGGCTATCTAAAGAAACCTGCCGTCATGCCCGCACTTGTTGCGGGCACCCACGCCGTGCAACGGCTCAAGCATGCGAATGCTAGCCTCGCTATCGCAGCCTCCCTTGCACTGTGCAGCAATGTCCTGGCGTGGGTGCCGGGCACAAGGCCGGGCATGACGTGGCGGCGTAGGGCTTCTCTGAAGCGCAACCAGAGTCAAATAATCCTAGAGCCTGGGCCGTTCTAAAGGCACACCGGCGCTTTGACTGCCGGAAATCCGCCACAAGCAGCCATTACGTCGCTCTCGCGCCGATGACAGTGGATAAGTCCGCAGCCATCGATGCAATCGGCATGGCATCTCGATGTGGCTGCAAATCCAGTGTTTGCATAAGGTTGCATCGATCGAGGTGAAATTGTCGCCTTTCGATGCGAGCGACGCTCTTGGGGAAAACAATGTCTACACACATGAAGATGGACGAGGACTCTTGCGCGAGATTCAACGGCTAGTGTAGATTCATCGCTGTCTACTACGACATTTCGTGCGGCGGACCTTTCAGCAAGCGTGACATGCGTCAACGCCACCGGCTTTCCGGTGCAGCGGCGTGCGTGTGATTCCCATGCACTATGAATTTAGGAGATCAGGATGTCCTGGACCGATGAGCGCGTAGAAACGCTTCGCAAACTTTGGGCCGATGGCCACAGCGCAAGCCAGATCGCCGCGGAAATCGGCAATGGCATCACCCGCAACGCGGTGATCGGCAAGGTGCATCGTCTCGGTCTCTCGGGCAGGATCAAGGCGCCCTCGTCGGTGGCGCCGCGCCCGCGTGCCGCCCAGCCGCGCGCCCACCGGCCGGGGCCGGCCCAGCGATCTCATTCCCACGGCGGAGGCGGCGGTGGCGGCGGCATGGTGCGCGGCAATACCGCGCTGGCCTACGCGCCGCGCGCCTATGAAGCGCCCGCGCCCAAGCCGCTTGAGGAAGTGCTGATCCCGATGTCGGAGCGGGTCACCATCATGGAGCTCAAGGAAGCCATGTGCCGCTGGCCGCTGGGCGATCCGGCCAGTTCGGAGTTCCGCTATTGCGGCGGCAAGTCGGACACAGGCGTTACCTATTGTCCCTATCATTCGCGCATGGCCTACCAGCCGGCGCAGGATCGCAGGCGTAATCAGGAGAAACGCCAGATGATGCAGATCAAGGGCTGATACAGCACAGTCTGGATCTGGAACCGAAGCCTCGAGTCTGATTCATCTTTTCTTGAATCAGACTCGAGGCTTCTTGCATTTCGATGCGCTGCATGGTCAGGCGGCTTCAAGAATATCGGCAACCGCCTGCGGCTGGTCGGTCATGACATTGTGCGCGGCATTGTCGACATGGATGACGGTCCATGACGCCATGCCCTCGAGCCGGCTGGCGGTCGCGGCGAACACGGCATTGTCCGACTGCATCGGCCGCACATAGGTCTTGCGCGCAATCGTCTCCCACGCGCCCGTCAGGCGGATCTTCTGTGTCCTGGTGCCATTGGGATGCGGCGTCAGCTTCGACTGGATCCAGGCATGATCGTCGGCGTTGAGCGCCATCCGCGCGGCCGGCGGCGTCGGTTCTGTCGGCGCCTGCGGCATGGGCCGTCCGGCGACATCGATCAGCGCCTGGCCATCGCGTGGGATATAGGCGTCGAGGTAGACGAGAGCGGCGATACGCTCGTGCCGCTGGTCGGCAGCGCCGGTCACCGGCACGCCGCCATAGGAGTGGCCGCACAGCACCACGTCGCTCAGGTCGTGCCAGTCGATGACGTTGACGATGTCGGCAATATGCGTGTCGAGTGTTACGGCATCCGAGATGAGATGCGAGCGGTCGGCCAGTCCGGTCAGCGTCGGGGCGAAGACCTTGTGGCCGCGCGCATGCAACAGTGCCGCCACCCGATCATAGCACCAGCCGCCGTGCCACGAGCCGTGAACGAGGACGAAAGTCTTTGGTTTGATCATTACTTCCCCCAAAAACGCATTATCGAAAGCAGGCGCGGCGCAGCTTCGTTATTCGCTTTGCCTGAACAGCCTGGATACCTCGTGGGCATGTTTTATGACGAGTTGAACGACCGGATTGAGTACCCGTCCCTTGATTGTCACGACACCGCTGGGCACGCCGGCAATCCCCAGCTTGACGGGAAGCACGCGTACATCCTGGCGCGCTTTTGGATACCTGAGAGCCGAGGCAGGAAAAATGGTCAGGTACCGGCCGGTCGCGACGAGGCTCAAGCGGACATCCTGGGCGCTCGTGATCACTGTTGCACGCGGCTGTGCGATTCCGCCGGCCTTGAGCGCATCGAATACCTCCGATCCAAGAGCGTAATCACGCGGCGTGAGCACCCACAGTTCTTCGGCGAGATCGGCCAGACGGAGGCGCCGCCGATTTACAATCGGATGTTTGATACCCGAAATCACAACCAGCGTATCGTCGAACAATGGCGAGAACAGCAGCCGGGAATCGTCGACAGGGCCGACCTTTCTGGTGATAAGGATATCGACCTTGCGGTCGAGCAGATCACGATATGCGGTCTCGATCGGAGCGAGCGTCACCTCGAACTCGATCTTCGGATGGGCGCGTGAGACGTGATCGATGAGGGCCGCAACATAACTTGCCGCTAGAAGCGGGCTGCAGCCGATGCGCACATTGCCGATGGCCGGGTTCTTGAGGACGTCGATATTGGTCAGCGTCTGGCGCAGATCGTCGAAGACGGCGATGCCGCCATCGAGCAGCAGCCGGCCGCTTTCGGTCGGCTCGACGCCGCGAGAGGTGCGTTCGAGGATACGGGCGCCGACGATTTGCTCGAGAGCGCCGATCGACCGCGACACCGCAGGCTGGGTCGTATTGAGCAGATGAGCGGCCTTGTTCATGCTGCCGGCCTGGGCGACTGCCATGAAAACATGCAGGTCGCTCAGCTTCAAAGCAGTCTTCGGGCGGTCCTTACCGGTCATCGCGGCATATGTGGAAAGTGAATAGCCATATGTCACTTTAGGATTATCGCTGCATAGCAACATCCCATACCTTTCGCATCGAGGGAAGACACTCGGCCGCAATTCTGAGGACGGAGCACCCATGATGATTGAACGTCGGCACTTTCTGCAGATGGTGGCAACAACATCCCTCGCCGCCGGTCTGCCCTCCGACGTCCGCGCGCAGGCTTATCCAGCGGCCGCCATCCGCCTGCTCGTCGGATTTCCGCCGGGCAATGCGCCCGATACCGTGGCGCGGCTGATCGGCAATCAGCTCTCCGGACTGTTGGGACAATCCGTTGTCATTGAAAACCGGGCGGGTGCGGCAAGCGGCATCGCGACGAGGCTCGTCGCATCGGCGCCACCGGATGGCTACACGCTGCTTCAAGTGACGCCGGCAAATGCGATCAACCCCGAGTTCGGAGGCGGCGGCTTGTTCGCACGCGATATCGCCCCGGTGGCGAGCGTCGCAAATGGTCCCATGGTTCTCGTCGTCGCCGCCGCCTCGCCGGTCAGATCGGTCGCCGACGTGATCGCCCAGGCGCGGTCGAAGCCGGACGCAATGACCATCGGCTCTCCGGGCACGGGCTCCACGCCGTATCTGGCGGCGGTCCTGTTCAAGATGATGACGGACCTGAATATCACACACGTTCCGTTCAGCGGCTCGGCGGACGCGGTCAATGAACTGCTCGGCGGCCGCGTGCAGGTCGTTGTCGCGGACATGTCGGCCATAGAACTCATTCGCGCAGGCACTGTGCGCGCCGTGGCCGTCACAACCGCCAAGCGGCAGAAGGCGCTGCCCGATGTGCCCACCGTCGCCGAAACGGTGCCCGGCTATGAAGCAAGCACCTGGTATGGAATCGGAGCGCCGCGCGGAACGCCGCCGCAGGTGATCGAGCGGCTCAACGCCGCCATCAAGTCGGCGCTGAGCAATCAAAGCCTGACCGAAAGATTGAACGTTCTCGGCTTCGAGCCGGATACGGGACCGCCATCCGCCTTCGGCAGGCTGGTCGAGGAAGAGACTGCCAAATGGGCGAAAGTGACGAAGTTCGTGGAAGCGAAACGCTAGCCCGCACGTCGAGAAATTCAGGAGGACACATTCATGACAACGACTTCAGCGACTGCCGTATCCGGTCAATCGCCGTCCACGATCAGGTTGCGAAAGATAGCGCCACATCTCGGTGCCGAGGTTACCGGTATTGACCTCGCATTGCCGATCAGCGACGCCGACGCGAAGACACTCGATGACGCGCTGGCAAAGCATGAAGTGCTGGTATTCAAGAATCAGAAGCTCGACGTCGATCAATATATGTCGTTTGGCCGCGTCTTTGGATCCTTGACGGTGCATCCGTTCTCGACGGCTCTTATCGACAGGCCCGAGCTGATCGTTCTCGACAATGACGCCGATTCGCCGCCGTTGTCGACGGATCAGTGGCACACCGATGAAGCCTTTCGGGAGAAACCGGCGAAAGCCACGATCCTGCGTGCAACGATCATTCCCGAGCTCGGTGGCAACACCGTGTTCACCAGCATGACTGCCGCCTACGACGGGCTGAATCCTGCGCTGCAGGAGTTTCTGTGCAGGCTTGAAGCGCTGCATGACTTCAAGGTGTTCCGCATCCTGCATTCGCGTACGCGTGAAGGCCGCCAGAAGCTGGTCGACATCGAAGACATCTTTCCCAATCAGCGCCATCCCGTTGTCCGCGTTCACCCGGTGACCGGCAGACGGGCCGTCTTTGTCAGTCCGCAGACGACCAAGTCGATTATCGGCCTGCGCGATTTCGAGAGCGAGAGCATGCTGCAAATGCTCTATCAGCTGCCAAAGATACCGGAATATCAGCTCCGCATCATTTGGGAGCCAGACATGATTGTCGTGTGGGACAATCGCTCGACGCAGCACTATGCACCGCGCGATTATTTTCCGGAGCGGCGGCGGATGGAGCGGCTGACGGTGGGCGGCGACCGGCCGGTGGGCGTGAATTCAGGTACGGCAGCGGCCGCTGCGGGAGACGTCGCGCCGAAGAATGTCGGCAGGTATCGCGAGGGTCTGGCGCGTCCCACGGACAGTCTGCTGGCCAAGGGCTGAAGGGCGCATGGTTCATAACCAGAGGGAAATGCAACGCTGCTCCCTCGCCGCCTTGCGTGGCAGGGGCCGGACGAGGGCAGAGGGCTCCCTCAATCCCGCTCGAAGGTCTCGTCGAACGAATAGCCGGAGCCGCGCACAGTGCGCAGCGGATCGCGCTCGCGCCCGCGGCTGATCGCCTTGCGCAGCCGGCCGATATGGACGTCGACGGTGCGCTCGTCGATCTCGATCGACATGCCCCACACCGCGTCGAGCAGTTGCGCCCGCGAGAAGACGCGGCCTGGCCGTTCCATCAGATGTTCGAGCAGGCGGAACTCCGTCGGCCCCAGATGCAGCTCGCGGCCGTTGCGGTAGACGCGGCGCGTCTCGCGATCAAGTTCGATCGGCCCGCGCTGCAGTTTGGTCGCGATCCGCTCCGGGCTCGCACGGCGCAGCAGCGCGTGGACACGCGCCATCAACTCCGGCACCGAGAACGGCTTCACCACGTAATCGTCAGCGCCGACCGAAAGCCCGCGCACCCGTTCCTGTTCTTCGCCGCGCGCCGTCAGCATGATGACGGGTAGCGTCTTCGTCGCCTCCCGCGCCCGCAGCCTGCGGCAGATTTCCAGGCCCGAGACGCCCGGCAGCATCCAGTCGAGGATGAGCAGGTCGGGAATTTCCTCCGCCAGCCTGATCTCGGCCTCGTCGCCCCGCTCGATCCGTTCCACCATGAAGCCCGCTGCTTCCAGATTATAGGCGAGCAGCAGGGCGATGGCCGGTTCGTCCTCGACGATGAGGATGCGGGGCGCCGTGGCTTCGGCGCGGGCGCGTCTGTCGTTCATGGGTGTAGATCTCGGATCGGTCGAAAGAGTCTGCATGCGTGTCGCGCCTCAGTTCATTCCACCCCTGCGGACGCCGATTCCGCGCCCGACGAACCGCCTTTCGGACGATCGACGGGCAACGGGTCGCCGGTGACCAGGTAATGCACCGTTTCGGCAATATTTGTCGCATGGTCGCCGATCCGCTCGATGTTCTTCGAGCAGAACAGCAGATGCGTGCAGAACGAGATGTTGCGCGGATCTTCCATCATGAAGGTCAGAAGGTCGCGGAACACCGAATCTTCCATCGCATCCACGTCGGCATCGCGCCGCCAGACGTCGTCGGCCTGCGCCACATTCCTGTGTGCATAGGCGTCGAGCACGTTCTTGAGCTGCAGCGCCGCGATATCGGCCATGTGCTTGAGGCCGATGAGCGTGCGCGGCACCCGGATGTCGCCGGAGATTTTGGTCGTGCGTTTGGCGATGTTCTTGGCGAGATCGCCGACGCGCTCGAGATCGCTGGCGATATGAATCGCAGCGACCAGTTCGCGCAGGTCGTTGGCCATGGGCTGGCGGCGGGCGATGGTCAACACGGCCATCTCCTCGATCTCGCGCTGCAGGAGATCGAGTTTCGGATCGCGGTCCATGGTGCGTCGCGCCAGGTCGGCGTCGAGCCGGCTCAGTGCTTCGATTGCATCGACCAGCATTTTTTCGGCAATGCCGCCCATTTCGGAAAGCCTGCCGCCGATGAATTGCAATTCTTCGTCATAAGCCTTGACGGTGTGATCGGTCATTTATTCTCTCCAGTTCCAAAGCGTTTTCCGATCCATCGGATCGGAAAACGCGTCTATTCTTTTAAAAGCGCATTTTCTTCACGCGAACCGGCTTCCACCTCGCTTGAAAATGCGCTCTAGCCGAAGCGGCCGGTGATATAGTCCTGTGTCTGCTTCTGCGAAGGAGACATGAATATCTTCGAGGTCTCGTCGAACTCGATCAGGTCGCCCAGATACATGAAGGCCGTGCGGTCCGAGCAGCGCGCCGCCTGCTGCATGTTGTGGGTGACAATGGCGATCGTGTAGCGCGACTTCAATTCGTCGATCAGTTCCTCGATCTTGGCGGTCGAGATCGGATCGAGCGCCGAACACGGCTCGTCGAAGAGGATGACTTCCGGGCGGATGGCGACGGTGCGCGCGATGCACAGCCGCTGCTGCTGGCCACCCGACAGGCTGAGGCCGCTGGCGTTCAGCTTGTTCTTCACCTCGTCCCACAGTGCCGCGCTGCGCAGGGCCGTCTCGATGCGGCCGTCGAGTTCGCTCTTGGGAATCTTCTCATAGAGTTTGATGCCGAAGGCGATGTTGTCATAGATCGTCATCGGGAACGGCGTCGGCTTCTGGAATACCATGCCGACACGCGCGCGCAGCAGGTTGATATCGAGCTTCGGGTCCAGAATGCTCTGGCCGTCGAGCAGGACCTCGCCCTCGGCCCGCTGGCCGGGGTAGAGGTCGTACATGCGGTTGAGGATGCGCAGGAGCGTTGACTTGCCGCAGCCCGACGGGCCGATGAAGGCCGTGACCTTGTTGGTCAGCAACGGCAGGTTGATGTTCTTCAGCGCTTTGGTCGTTCCGTAGTAGAAGTTCAGGTTCCGGATCGACAGTTTGATCGAACCGAGATTTGTCCAGTCGTTCACCTGCGGCGCATCGATTTTCTGGAGGACTGCTGCACTCTGACTCATTTTGGCTTCCTTTCGGCGCCGAGGACGCGCGCCACGATGTTAAGCGTCAGAACCGATACGGTGATGAGCAGGGCGCCGGTCCAGGCGAGCTGCTTCCAGTTGGGATCCGGGTTGTTGACGAAATTGTTGATGGTGACCGGCAGGTTGGCCATGGTGCCGCCGAGGTTCAGGCTCCAGAACTGGTTGCTGAGCGCGGTGAACAGCAGCGGCGCCGTTTCACCGGCCACGCGCGCCGTTGCCAGCAGGATGCCGGTGATGAGGCCTGACCGTGCCGCCTTGTAGGCGATGCGGGTGATGACATAGGCGCGCGGCAGGCCGAGCGCCGAGGCCGCTTCACGCAGCGGCAGCGGCACCAGCAGCAGCATGTCCTCGGTGGTGCGCACCACCACCGGGATGACGATGACCGCCAGCGCGATCGCTCCGGCGAACCCCGAGAACCCGCCCATCGGCACGACGATGGCGCCGTAGATGAACAGGCCGATGATGATGGAAGGCGCGCTGAGCAGGATGTCGTTGACGAAACGGATCACATTCGTCAACTGCGAGTGGCGGCCATATTCCGCCAGCCAGGTGCCGGCGAACAGGCCGATCGGCGTGCCGATGCCGACACCGATGACGGTCATGATCAGCGAGCCGACGATGGCGTTGAGCAGACCGCCGTCATGCGCGCCGGGCGGCGGCGTCATCTCTGTAAAGATGCGCAGGCTCAAACCGGCCAGACCGTTGGCCAGCAGCGTGTAAAGGATCAGGCACAACCAGCCGACACCGAAGATGGCGGCAGCATAGCAGAGCGCCTTGACGATTTTGTCGCCGCGCTTGCGGGAGGCGTAGATAGCGTTGTTCATCGAATTACGCTCCCGCTCTTTTTTCGAGACGACGCAGCATCAATCGTGCGGCAGTGAGCACACAGAACGTCAGCACGAACAGCAGCAGGCCGAGAAGGATCAGCGCCGACTGATGCACGCCGTCGCTTTCGGCAAACTCGCTGGCGATGGCTGCCGAGATGGTCGTTCCCGGTGCGAACAGCGAGGACGAGATGCGGAACGAGTTGCCGATGATGAACGTCACCGCCATCGTCTCGCCCAGCGCCCGGCCCAGCGCCAGCATGACGCCGCCGATGACGCCGACGCGGGTGTAGGGCAGCACCACATTCTTGACCACTTCCCAGGTCGTACAGCCGATGCCGTAGGCGGCTTCCTTCAGGACCGGGGGCACGGTTGCGAACACGTCGCGCGAGATCGCCGTGATGAACGGCAGGATCATGATCGAAAGGACGAGCGAAGCGTTGAACAGACTGAGATTGGAGGCCGGCCCCGCAAACAGCGTGTTGAGGATAGGCACATTCTCGAAGGCCGAGACGATGGCCGGTTCGAACGTATCGGCAAGAAACGGCCCGAGGACGAAAAAGCCCCACATGCCGTAGATGATCGAAGGAATGCCGGCCAGCAGTTCAACCGCGATGGCGATCGGCTGTTTCAGGAACGGCGGGCAGAGCTCGGTCAGGAAGATCGCAATGCCGAGACCAACCGGGACGGCGATCAGCATGGCGATGAATGAGGTGAGAATCGTGCCGTAGATCGGCCCGAGCGCGCCGAGAACGGGCGTGGGATGCGCCGATGGCGCCCAGCGCTGCGTCCAGAGAAATTCAAAGCCGAAGGCGCGCATCGCCGGCCAGGCGCCGATGATGAGCGAAATGATGATGCCGCCAAGCATGAGCAGGACCAGGATGGCGGAAGCGCGCGTCAGCCAGTAGAACGTCGCATCGCCGAGTTTGAAGGCACTGAGCGCCTTGGCCCGGTCGAAGGCCGGTTCGGCAGCGGCGCGTGGTGTGTCTATCGCCATGTCGGACATATACGCCCCTTGTTACAACCGCTGTAGATCAGCGGATTTTGATCATTGTTACTTCAGCGATGTGGTCAGGCGAAACCGGAGCCGGCGCATGCCGGCCCCGGTCTGCTGCTTGCTTACTTCTTGATGTCGGAGGCCCAGGTCTTCTCGATCAGGCCGACGACGGAGGCCGGCATCGGAATGTAGTCGAGCTCTTCAGCCATTTTGGCGCCCTTCTCGAACGACCACTTGAAGAACTTGAGGGCTTCCGCGGAGGCAGCCTTGTCGGCCGGTTCCTTGTACATCAGGATGAAGGTGGCGGCGGTGATCGGCCACGACTTGTCGCCCGGCTGTTCGGTCAGGATCTGGTAATATCCCGGCGAATTTGCCCAGTCGGCATTCGCGGCGGCAGCCTGGAAGGCTTCGATGGTCGGCTGCACCGGCTTGCCGGCCTTGTTGATGAGGCCGGTATAGGTCAGCTTGTTCTGCTTGGCGTAAGCGTATTCGACGTAGCCGATCGAGTTCTTGGTCTGCCCGACATTGCCGGCGACGCCGTCATTGCCGCGGGCGCCGACGCCCACCGGCCATTCGACAGCCGTGTTGGAGCCGATCTTCGAGGACCACTCGCTGCTGACCTTGGAAAGATAGTCGGTGAAGTTGAACGTCGTGCCCGAACCGTCGGAGCGGCGCACGACCGTGATCGCGACGCTCGGCAGGTTGACCTTCGGGTTGAGCTTCTTGATCGCCGGATCATCCCACTTCTTGACGTTGCCGAGGTAGATATCGGCGAGCGTCTTGCCGTCGAGCATGAGTTCGCCGGGCTTCACGCCTTCGAGGTTCACGACCGGAACGATCGCGCCCATGACCATCGGCCATTGCACCAGACCGGACTTGTCGAGCTCTTCCTTCTTCAGCGGCGCATCGGAGGCGCCGAACGTCACGGTTTTGGACTGGATCTGCTTGATGCCGGCGCCCGAGCCGATCGACTGATAGTTCAGGCCGTTGCCGGTCTCTTTCTTGTAGGCGTCAGCCCACTTCGAATAGATCGGAAACGGAAAGGTCGCGCCGGCTCCGGTGATGTCGGCTGCGCTGGCGGCGGAAATCGCCGCGCTGGTGACGCCCGCGACAAGCGCCAGGCGCAGGAATTTGTTGAGGTACATGAAACGCCTCTTGGTTTTCAGGTTCATTTTCGGGTTGTCACGGCGGCTCTCCGCCGCGCACCCGGGTGATCCTTACGGGTCCACAATAGGCTTTTTACGACAGTTCAAAGAATGTATTGTGACAATTCAACTATATGAAATATAATGTATTTTACGCCTTAGGTAAAGTTACCTGGAATTTTGTGCCTGCACCCAGTGCACTCTCGATCGTCAATCTGCCGCGATGACGCACGACGATATGTTTGACGATGGCGAGGCCAAGTCCGGTGCCGCCCTTGGCGCGGCTGGTCGGTGCGTCGACCCGGTAAAACCGCTCGGTCAGTCGTGGCAGATGCTCCGGCGCGATGCCGGGCCCGTTGTCGCTGACGGCGAGCGTCATCTCCCTGGCGTTCTGTTTGACTTCGACGCTGACGCGATGCGGCGACGTGCCGCCGGCGCCATATTTGATCGCATTCTCGACGAGGTTTTCGGCGACGCGGATCAACTCGTCGCGGTCGCCGGCGACCACGGCTTCTTTCGGCGTCGAGATCGTCAGGTCGACGCCATTTTCGCGCGCGACGGGATCAAGCGTATCGGCGACGTGACGGACGATCTGCACGAGATCGACCGGCGTCTGTGGCCGCACGTGTTCGTTCTGTTCGATGCGCGACAGCGACAGCAGGTCGTCGACGAGCCTTGCCATGCGGCGGGCCTGGTCGCGCATGATGCCGAGAAACTGTTCGCGCGCAGCGGCATCGTTCTTCGCCGGCCCTTGCAGGGTTTCGATGAAGCCGAGCAGCGAGGCCAGCGGCGTACGCAATTCATGGCTGGCGTTGGCGATGAAGTCGACCCGCATGCGCTCGACCCTGCGCGCTTCCGTCAGATCGCGGAACTCGATGACGGCGGCGCGGAAGCCGTCCAGCGAGAACGCCGAAACATGTACTTCGAACAGCCGTTCGACCGGCACGCGCTCGCCCCACAGCACGCATTCGCGCTCGGCTCCGTCGAGAACGCGGTTGACCGCGTCGAGCACGTCCGGCGTACGGATGCTCATCGCCAGCGCATTGCCTTCCCGCCCGATGCCGAACAGCTCCCTGGCGCCGGCATTGCTGGCGAAGATGCGTCGGTTGCGGTCGGCGATCAGAACCGGATCGGGCAGGGCGCTGATCAGCGCGGCGACGAGCCGCCGCCTGGCGTCGTCGCTGGCGTTGGTCGTTGGTGCGCTCGCGTCCGTCATGGCCGTCCTGGTCTGCCCGGCGGGAATCAACCGCAGGGTTGGCGAGCCCAATAGCGTTTTCCGATCCACTCGGATCGGAAAGACGCGTCTGGCTTTAAAAAAGAGAGCATTTTCTTCACGCGAACCGGCAGCCACTTCGCTTGAAAATGCTCTAGTCCGAAGCCATCACTTTCGCAAGACCTCTGCTCAAGACGTTTAAGCGCCGATCCTGCTGACCGCCTGTATATGACGTTAGCGTGACGGTGTGTCCGGGCCGGAAGATTTGCCGGAAATCCCGCGCAACCGCACGTGCGTCTCATGCCCGCCGATGAGCACGAGGCCGAGCAGGAACGGCCCGAGAAAATAGATCACCCGGAACAGCAGCAGGGAGGCGAGCAGGGCCTCGGCCGAAACACCGGGCAGGGCTTTCAGGAACGTCGCCTCGAAGGGACCGATGCCGCCGGGCACATTGCTTGCCGCGCCGACGGTGACGGCGACCACGTAGATCGCGGCGAAGCTGAGGAAATCGACTCCGTGATTTTGCGGCAGCAGCACATAGAGAACGGAGGAAGCGCAGGCGAGATCGCAACAGGAGGCGATGATCTGAGCCAGCGTCAGCTTGAAGCCCGGCAAAGTCAGCGAGACGCCGCGAATGCTGAAAGTACGCGGTCCGATTCCAACATAGATGCAATAGGCGACGACCGCGGCCAGCACGGCATAGCCGATCGCGACGTTGATCCAGACGGCCAGTTGATCGATCGCGGCAATATGTTCCGGGTGCAGCACCAGGCCGACGCCGACGACGACATTCATGCCGAGCCAGAACTGCAGGCTGCAGATCATGACGAGCCTGGCGATATTGCCGGCGGATACGCCGGCGCGCGAATAGATAGCATAGCGCGTGGCGCCACCGGTCAAAAGCGGAAAGCCGAGTGTGAACGACATCGTATAGGCACTGAACGAGGCAAGCGCGGCCGTGCGATAGGGGAGCATCTCGCGCAGATGCCGCAGCGCGATCGCATCATAGAATGTCAGCGCCAGGTACGAGCCCGCACCGAAGGCGATCGCCATGGCAATCTGGCCATAGGAGGTGGCGCGGATGGCCGTCAGCACCTGGGCGTAATTGAGCGTCGCCAGAACTTGCGCCACCACATAGACCGAAAATGCGAGAATGCCGAGGCTCGCTATCGTGCCGACAATGCTGATCCAGCGCGAAGAACCGTTATTGGCCGCGGTCTTTTCGGTGTTGTCGCTTTGGGCGGTGCGATCTTCGGGCATTTAATCCATGTAGTTGCCGGTCAATGCAGTTTTGCGACGCTGGTTTGCGAGCTGCCGCGCCATGTGCAAAGGCGAATCGTAAAACGGATTATCAGGATTAGCTGGCGCGCGCGACCGGCTCTTCCGGCGGCGCGCCGACGAGCTTGCGCGCTTCCAGAGCGCTGATGGGCTGGCCGAAGGCGTAGCCCTGCGCATATTCGCAGCCTAGTTGATAGAGTTCGATCGTATCGCTTTCCGTCTCTGCGCCTTCCGCCACGACCTCCATGCCGAGGTCATGTGCGAGGCTGACGATGGAGCGCAGAATGGTCGGCCGGGCGCCGCGCGCATCGGGCCGCACAAAGGATTTGTCGATCTTGATCGTGTCGAAGGGAAAGCGCTGCAGATAGGCGAGCGAGGAATGTCCGGTGCCGAAATCGTCGAGCGCGAGGCCTGCGCCGAGTTCGCGGATGCGCTGCAGGATCTGCGTCGCATATTCGGGATTCTCCATGACCAGGCTTTCGGTCAGTTCGAGCTTCAGCGTGCCGCGATGCACGCCCGAGCGGGTCATCACCGCCTTCACGTCGTTGAGCAGATCGTGCCGCAGCAGCTGCCGCGACGACACATTGACGCTGGCGAAGATCGGCGGCGTCACGTCGAGCGCCCGCTGCCAGGCGGCGAGTTCGCGCGCCGTGCGTTCGAGAACGAAAATGCCGAGGTCGATGATCAGGCCGGTCTCTTCGGCGATCGGAATGAAATCGGCCGGGTTGAGCCGGCCGAAGCGCGGATGATCCCACCGCAGCAGCGCTTCAAAGCCGGCGATGGTGCGGTCTTCCAGGCGTACGATCGGCTGGAAGACCGGCTTGATCTCGCCGCGCTCGAGCGCCCGGCGCAGGTCGGTTTCAAGCGCCAGCCGGTCGGTCTGCTGCGAGCGCATGCCGGGCCGGAAGAACTCGACCCTGTTGCCGCCGAATTTCTTGGCATGCGAGGACGCCAGTGTGGCGTCCTTCAGCATGTCCTCGCGGCGGCGATGGATCTGCGGGTCATAGAGCGCGATGCCGATGGAGCCGGTCAGCGCGAATTCGCGGTCGTTGATCGTTACCGGCGTCAGCAGGGTCCGGCGCAGCGCATCGGCCACCTGGATGATCGCATTGCTGTCGGACTCGGAGATCAGGATGATGCCGAACTCGTCGCTTGACAGCCGCGACAACGTGTCCTGCGGCTTGATGAGGCGGGTCAGTCGGCGCGCGATGGTGAGGAGAACGGAATCGCCGCCGGGCATGCCGAAGGCTTCGTTGACCTGGCGGAAGCGGTCGATGTCGATGGCGATCACCGTCGGTCGCATATCGCGGTCGCTCTGCGCCTGCGCCAGCGCCGCATCGAGCCGGTCGAAGAAGATTTCGCGGTTTGGCAGGCCGGTGAGATTGTCATGCACGGCATCGTGCAGCAGACGCTCTTCCGATGTTTTGGTTTCGGTGATGTCGGAGAGCGTGCCGATGACCCGGATGACTTCGCCGTCGGCGCCGACAACCGGCCGCGCCTTCATATGAAACCAGAAATAATGCCCGTCGACGGCGCGCAGCCGGAAGTCGAGGCTGATGCGTCCGCGCCGCTGTTCGAGCACGGCGTCGAGGCAGGACGTGTAGCGGTCGCGGTCGAAGGGATGCAGCACGTCGAACCAGCCGGCGGCCGGGCCTTCGAGCGTGCCGCGCTTGAGCCCGAGCATGATTTCGACCTCGGGGCTGGCATAGACCCGGTCCGACACCACGTCCCAGTCGAACACGATATCGCCGGAGCCGGTCAACGCCAGCGCGCGGCGCTCGCTGTCGGACACGCTGCCGTGGCCGAGGCCGCTGCCGGCGAAGGCGATCTGCATGACAGTGAAGCCGATCAGCATGACGATCAGCACGAGGCCGCCGATCAGCGCCGGCGACACCAGATCGCCGGTCAGCGAGCCGGTGACCGTATATCCGGCGGCGATGATCCAGACGAGCAGCAGGAACCACGTCGGGATCAGCATGATCGCGCGGTCTGAGCCGAGCGTCGACAGATAGATCACCAGGATGAAGCCGGCCGCCGCGATCGCCGCCAGCGAGATACGCGCGACGCCGGCAGCCACCGGCGCATCATAGACCGCCAGGCCGACGAGAGCGCAGAGAAACAGCAGCCAGACGGCGGTCACGTGCGAGGCGCGCACGTGCCAGCGATTGAGATTGAGATAGGCGAACAGGAACACCAGCAGGGTCGCCGCCAGTACGGTTTCCGCGCCGGCGCGCCAGACCCGGTCGGAATCGCCTTCGATGCCGACGAGTTTGCTCCAGAAGCCGAAATCGATGCACACATAGGCGAGTACGGCCCAGGCGAGCGCCGCCGCGGCCGGAAAGATCACTGCGCCCTTGACGACGAAGACGATGGTGAGAAACAGCGCCAGCAGGCCGGCGATGCCGATGACGATGCCCTTGTAGAGGGTGAAGCTCGTCACCTTGTCTTTGTAGGCGTCGGGCTCCCACAGGTAGATCTGCGGCAGGTTGGGCGTGCGCAGTTCCGCCACGTAAGTTACGGTCGTGCCGGGATCGAGAGTCAGGCGAAAGACGTCGGCCTCGGCGTTTTCCTCGCGCTCCGGCGGAAAGCCCTGGCTGGCGGTGATAGCGGAAATGCGCGACGCACCAAGGTCCGGCCAGATGACGCCCGAGCCCGACAGCCTGAAATGTGGCGCGACGATCAGCCGCTCGATCTGTTCGGAGGTGTCGTTGGTGAAGGCGAAGACGATCCACGCCGGTTGCGTACCGGCCTGCACCGCGCTCACCTCGATGCGGCGCACGATGCCGTCGGAACCGGGGGCGGTGGACACCTGCAGCCGGTCACCCTCGCCCGAATAGCGCTCGACCATGTTGGTGAGGTCGATGGCCTTTGAATCCAGCGGCACGCGAATGGGCTCGACCGCGCTCGCGCCAAAGGCGAAAACGCAATTCAAGGCGGCGAGGAAAAGGTATGCGATAAACCGGCGCACGAGAGCCCGTCGTTGTTAACGCGGCCGCAGCCGAGATGAAACCTGTCTGGAATCCCAAATTTTATTGGAATGCCTTGATGGAATACCTTGATTGGAATCAAGGCTTGGCCCGAGACCGTGTCTTTAGTGTGATTGATATCTCTTGCCAAAAAGATGGGCCAGGCGGCCCGATGATCCCCCCGAGGCGTCCGTTTTGCTCCTCTCTACCGGCTCTGGCAATGGGTCGCTGTCGAGAATGGCGTAAAGAAGATGATCTTGCCACGATCCATTGATGCGCAAATAGGCCTGGGCATAGCCTTCGCGGTGGAATCCACACCTTTCGAGCAGCCGGATCGAGGGGTCGTTATGCGGCAGGCAGGCGGCCTCGATGCGGTGCAGCCGCATATTGGCGAAACCCCAGGCGAGCGTCGCCCGGACAGCGCGCGACATATAGCCTTTGCCGGCGTAAGGCTCTCCCATCCAGTAGCCGAGCGTGCCGGTTTGGGACACGCCGCGGCGGATCTGCCCAAGGGTCAGGCCGCCGACCAGGACGTCGTCCGCCGAGCGGAAGACAAAAAACGGGTAGGCTTCGTCGCGCTCCATTTCCTCGGCCTGGCGACGCAGGCGGCGGCGGAAGGCGGTCTTGGTCAGGTCGTCGACCGGCCAGGTCGGCTCCCAAGGGGTGAGGAAAGCGCGGCTCTTTTCGCGCAACTCGACCCATTCGTCGAAATCCCGCTGGGCGGGCTGGCGCAGATAGACGCCTTCGCCGCGTATGGAACTGGCCGGTTCGTGCATTGGGCCTATCCGAAATAGCGCCATGACCCCCTCGCCCTTCTTACCGGCCGCGCCATCGTACTCAGGCGCCAGCAGCTCTCGCGCGTTCCCGGACGAAACGCTCGATCGCGCCCTGCTCGTTGGGCAGGACCGTGAAATGTTCGCGCGCCGCGACGAGTTCTGCAAGATGCTGCGGCAAAGGAGCGGTTCGTCCGGTCGCTTTTTTCACTGCATCGCCGAATTTGGCCGGATGCGCGGTGCCCAGAACCACCATGGGCACCGAGGGATCGCGCGCTAGCGCCTTGCGCGCCGCATGGACGGCGACGGCGGTATGGGGATCGATCAACTGGCCGCAGTCGGCAAAGACCCGCGCCATTTCCTTGGCCGTGCCGGTCTCGCCGGTGCGGTAGGCATCGAATTCGGCGCGGATCGCGCCCAGCATCTGCGTCGGCAGGGTGAACCGCCCCGATTGCCGCAGCGAGGCCATCAGCGCGCGCACGATGGCGGGATCGCGACCGCCGGCCTCGAACATCAGCCGCTCGAAATTCGACGAAATCTGGATATCCATCGACGGCGATTGCGTCGGCGTGACGCTGGCCATCTCATAGACACCGGTGTCGAGGGTGCGCGCCAGAATATCGTTTTCGTTGGTCGCGATGACGAGCCGGTCGACCGGCAAGCCCATGCGCTTGGCGATATAACCCGCGAGGATATCGCCGAAATTTCCGGTCGGCACGGTGAAGGATACTGGCCGGTGCGGCGACCCCAGAACCACGGCGCTGGTGAAATAATACACCGTCTGCGCCACCACCCGCGCCCAGTTGATCGAGTTGACGCCCGAGAGTTTAAGGCCGTCGCGAAAGGCGTGATCGTTGAACAGGCCCTTCAATATGTTCTGGCAATCGTCGAACGTGCCTTCCACAGCAATGGCGTGAATGTTGGGCGCGTCGACGCCGGTCATCTGCCGGCGCTGCACGTCGGACACACGGCCGTGCGGATACATGATGAACACGTCGACCTGCTCAAGGCCGCGGAACGCCTCGATGGCGGCAGCGCCTGTATCGCCCGACGTCGCGCCGACGATGGTGGCGCGTTCTCCGCGCGCCTTCAGCGCATGGTCCATCATGCGGCCGAGCAATTGCATCGCCACATCCTTGAAGGCGAGCGTCGGGCCATGGAAGAGTTCGAGAATGAACAGGTTGTCGCCGATCTGCGACAGCGGTGTCACCGCCGGATGGCGGAACTGCCCATAGGCCGCTTCGATCATCGTGCGCAGGGCGCCGGCCTCGAACTCGCTGTCGGCGAAGGGGCCGATCACCGTCTCGGCGACCCGCGCATAGGGCTGCCCGGCGAAACCGGCGATCTCGCCGGCGCTCAATTGCGGAAACGTCTCCGGCACATAAAGGCCGCCGTCGCGGGCGAGCCCGGCCAGCAGCGCATCGGTGAAAGAAAGCACGGGGGCTTCGCCCCGCGTTGAAATATAGCGCACGATCAACCTTCAGACTGAATTTCGGCCCGTCTGTAGCGCAGAATCGCCGCAACGCCAAAATCCGGGCAAACTCAGCTCTGTAATGCCATTTTCACCTTCGAGGGCGTCAGCGGCAGTTCGCGGTAGCGCACGCCGACCGCGTCGAACACCGCATTCGCCAGTGCCGCGCCGGTCGGTCCCTGGGCCGCTTCGCCGGCGCCAAGGAAGGGCTGGCCGGGGCGGTCGATCAGTTCGATCTCGATTTTCGGCACCTCGCTGAAAGTGAGGATCGGATAGGAAATCCAGTCGTCACTGTGCACGCCGCCGGCGTCGAACCGCACGGCCTCCTTCAGCGACCACGACAGGGACTGCACGATGCCGCCCTCGATCTGGTTCCTGATGCCGTCGGGCGAGACGATCTCGCCGCTGTCGGTGGCGGCGACCGCGCGCAGCACGCGGATCTTGCCCGTATTCCGCTCGACCTCGACTTCAATGGCGATGGCGCAATAGGTCGCCAGGTTCTTGTACTGGGCATAGGCGATGCCGCGGCCGCGGCCGGGCGCCTTGCGCCAGTTGGCCCAGCCAAAATTGTCGGCGGCCTTCTGCAGAACGGCGCGGCCCCGTTCGTTCTTCAGCACGCGCAGGCGATATTCCAGCGGATCGACCTGGGCGCGATGCGCCAGCTCATCCATGAAGCTCTCGATCGAGAAGACGTTGGCATAGGCGCCAAGCCCGCGCGTCGAGGAGGCGCGCGCCGCGAATGTGGTGATGAAATGCGTCGTCACCACCTGGCCGGGAAACTCATACATGGCGATGGCGTTGCGATCAGCCGCGTAATTCGGCGGCCCGCCGTTCACCGGCACCGGCAGCGGGAACGGCTTCTCCAGCACCTGTCCGGCGAGCAGATTGCCGGCATTGCTGCTCGGGCGCGTGCCATGCGACGTCGACCAGAGCTGATAATCCCAGTCGAGCACATTGCCGTTGCCGTCGACCCCCGCTTTGATGCGTGTCAGCATGGCGGCGCCATAGGGCTCCCACTTGTGTTCGTCATTGCGCGTCCATTGCACGCGCACCGGCCTGCCGGGCATCGCGCGGGCCAACAATGCAGCGTCCGCCGCCACATCGTCGGCGCCGTTATGGCCATAGCAGCCCGAGCCCTGCACGTGCTGGCAGCGCACTTTCGTGCGGTCGACACCGAGCATCATGGCGATGGCATTGCGCGTTTCGAAGACCGACTGGCTGTGAGTCTGGATCGTCATCATGCCGTCGGCGTCGAGCGTCGCCAGCGCGCAGGAGGGGCCGATCGAGGCATGCATGTGGAACGGCCGGCGATATTCCACTGCGATGGTGGCGGCTACAGCCGTGCTGTTGCTACGCGAATCGTTCTTGATGACGATGTCCTGCAGCTTCTGCTTTTGCATCCAGTCGTAGACGGTCTCCGATGTCGGGACGTCCTTCGGCACATCCCATTGCGCTATGCGGCGCAATGTGTCGGCGGCGCGGATCGCCTGCTCCTCGCGTTCGGCGATGACGCCAAGGAACGATCCGTCGCGTACGACTTTGAGCACGCCGGGCATTTTCTCGACGCCGGACGTATCGACGGAAACGAGCTTCGCGTCATAGACGGGCAGGCGCACGATACGCCCGTGCACCATGCCGTCCGGCCGCAGATCCTGCACATAGATCGGCTGTCCGGTCATCTTGGCGGGGATGTCGATGCGCGGGATATTCTTGCCGATGTAGCGTCGTTTGTCCCTGGCGCGCAGCGGCGTCTTCGCTGTCGCCTCGACCTCAAGTTCCTGTCCGCTGACAAGCTCCCAATAGGTGATCTGCTTGCCCTCGCCGCTGATCGTGCCGTCGGCGACGTCGAGCTTGCCGGCGTCGACACCCAGCCTCTGCGCGGCGAGATCGACGAGGATGCCGCGCGCATCGGCCGAGGCATGGCGCACCGCGGTACCGCAGCCCGGCATCGACAGCGAGCCCGCGGTGACGCCTTCGTTCGGCACCAGCGACGTGTCGCCCGACGTAATGACGATGCGATTGAAATCGACGCCGAGCTCCTCGGCACACAGTTGCTGGACGGCGGTGAGAATGCCCTGGCCGAGTTCGACCTTGCCCACCAGCAGGCGGACCTTGCCGCCTTCCTCGATGCGCAGCCACATGGAAAGCTTGCGATTGGTCTGCAGGTCGCCCGGCAGACGCGGCGCGGCGGGAGCGCCGGCCGGCGCCTGTGCGATGGCCGAAACGGGCACGGAGAAGGCTAGCGCCAAGGCGCCGCCGCCGGCAAGAACCTCGCGGCGGCTGAAGCGGGGCTTAAAAGGAGCGTTCATCTCAGGCCTCCCGCGATGCGCGCATGACCGCGCTGATGATCCGCTGGTGAACGCCGCAGCGGCAGAGATTGCCATCGAGCGCCAGGCGGACCTCCCCCTCGCTCGGCTTCGGCACTGTATCGAGCAGCGCCTTGGCGCGCATGATCATGCCGTTGGCGCAATAGCCGCATTGTGCCGCCTGCTCGTCGATGAAGGCCCGCTGCAGCCTGTGCGGTTTCTCCGGCGTGCCGAGGCCTTCGAGCGTCACGATGTCCTGGCCGACGACGGCGCCCGCGGATGTGACGCAGGAGCGCACCGGCTGGCCGTCGATCAGCACCGTGCAGGCGCCGCACTGCGACAGGCCGCAGCCGAATTTGGGTCCATTGAGCTTGAGGTCGTTGCGCAGCACATAGAGCAGCGGCGCATCGTCGGGCACGGCCAGATTGTGGCTCTGTCCATTGACCTTGAGAACGGGCATTGCGTTTCCCTCCGGGTCTTTCATCTAACGCGCGGCGGGCGCTTTGGCTCCGCTCAGGTTTTCAGGACTATACACGAGACGACCACGGGCACATCGCCGATTTTGCCACTCAGCCGCCGTGCCGCGGCAACGTCGACGGTCAGTCCCCGGTCGAGAATGCGCAGATCGTCCTGTGTAGTGCCATCATGGACGGCAATATCGGCGGGATCGCGATTGAAGCCGACGCCGAGTGCTTTCACATAGGCCTCCTTGGCGGTCCAGATTTGCAGAAAGCGCTGCGATTGCGCCGCCTCATCCAGCCCCGCCAGCATGGTCCGCTCATCGGCGTGCAGCACATCCGCGACCGGTGCAACCATCTCGGTTGCCGGCTCGAAATCGACGCCGACCGGGAGCGACGACACCGCCAGCACGGCTGCCGGCCCGCGCCCCGAGACCGAGACGAAACAGGCCGCCGGCGCGACCGCCTGCGGCGCCCCGCCGGCATTGTAGGCGATCTCGACCGCATCCGCCGGGCAATCGAGGCAGTGCGCGACAAGGGACCGCAGCGCCGACCGGCGGGCCAGAAAATAGGTGCGGTCGCTGGCGGCTGGCCGGCGCTCGTCGAGATAATCGCCATGTCGGGGCGCCGGCCGCAACAGCGGCAGGGCGAGCGGATCGCGCAGGTCGGCAATCAGCACGCGCGCAAAGGCCTGGCCTGGATGCACCGGCGCTAGCGCATTGAGATCGGCTGGAAACAGCCATTCGATCGTCAGACGCGGCATATTGGCTTGCGCATATCTGGTTCCCGCAATTTGCCAGCCGGCCGGGCTTTCCCGGCGGGCTGTTGTGCTATAGCCCGCGCCCAGCGCCGGGAAAAGTTGCTGGCGCGATGCGGGAGCGGGATGTTTTGAAGACTGGCGGCGCGATCACAATACCAATCACCTGGGCCGCGACCCGCCAGGGCGTCGTCGCCGCCCTGGCCTATGTACCGGGCTACCTCGTTTTCGGGGCGGCGGTCGGCACGCTGGCGGCGCAAAAGGGCCTGTCGCTGGGCGAGGCCGTGCTGATGAGTATGTTCGTCTGCGCGGCGGCCTCGCAGATGGTGGCGCTGGAATTGTGGACCGCCGACTGGACCTTCGCTCATATCCTGGCGATTGCCGGCGTCACCGCCATGGTCAATGCGCGTTTCGTGCTGTCGGGCGCGTCGCTGCGGCCGTGGCTGTCGCCGGTGCGCGCCGGTTTCGTCTATCCGGTTCTGGGCGTCCTGACCGACGGCGCCTGGGCGGCGTCGATCCGCTACCATGCCGATGGCGGCCGCGACTTCGGCTTCTTTGTCGGCTCGACCGTCGCGCTCTGGTTCACCTGGTCGCTGGCGAGCGTGCCGGGTTACCTCCTTGGAGCCCTGGTCCATGACCCCAAGGCCTATGCGTTCGATCTCATCGTGCCGCTGATGTTCACGGCGACGGTCACGCCGATCCTGGCCCGCACCGGCAAATATCTCGCCTTCGTGGTGGCAGGCGGCGTCGCCTTCGCCGCGAGCCTGCTGCTGCCCGGCTACTGGTTCATCGTCATCGGCGCGCTGGCAGGGGCCTGCAGCGGCGCTTTCAGTCGCGGGCGGGCGGCGTGATGGGGCGCGACCTGCTGCAGGCCGATGGCGCCTACCTGGCGATCGCGGCCATGATGATCGTGACTATTGCCACCCGCGTCGGCGGCTATTGGCTGCTCGGCCGGTTTCCGCTGACGCCCATGGTGCGGCGGGGGCTCGAGTCGCTGCCCGCCGCCATTTTTGCTGCTTCCATTGTGCCGCTTGCCCTGCGCGCCGGTCCGGCCGGCTGGGTCGGCGTATTCTGCGTGGCGGGGGTCATGCTGTTCAGCCGCCACGAAATTCTGGCTTTAGCCGCCGGTCTTGTGGCGGCGGCAGCGGTGCGAATGCTGGGTTTCTGATCTTTTCCAGGTACTTCGTTGGAAAACGACGACAGCAATTTCTGCCGACGCGGAGCAAAAGTTAATGGTCGGGTAAGGGACGTCTTCTAATCTCCCGGCTGTATACCGGCTGGCTGCTGTCCGCTCCGGTGTATTTTCATGTGTCGCGCAGCGACGGGGAAGCCGCTTATGACGCTCGAGACCGCATCACCGATCCTCATCGTCGACGATTACGGAACGATGCTGAAGATCATGCGCAATCTTCTCAAGCAGCTCGGCTACGAGAATGTCGATGACGCATCGAACGGCGCCGCCGCCCTCGAGAAGGTACAGGCCAAGCAATACCACCTCATCATCTCGGACTGGAATATGGAGCCGATGACCGGCTACGAACTGCTGATCAAGGTGCGCCAGAGCGCCAACAATGCGACGACGCCCTTCATCATGGTCACCGCCGAATCCAAGAGCGAAAACATCCTCGCGGCGCGCAAGGCCGGTGTCAGCAACTATCTCGTCAAGCCGTTCAACGCCGTGACCTTGAAAGCCAAGATCGATCAGGTGTTCGGCCAGCGGGCTGCCTAAGCATCCTGTACTAGCCCGGCGGCAGATGTCATCCCCGACGCCGCGCAGCGGCGAGCGGGGATCCAGACCTAACGGTTCAACAGCCAGACGCCAGCGTCAAGCATCCGCGCAGCTTCAACGTCTGGTTTCCCGCTCGCGCTTCGCGCGTCGGGAATGACATTGATTGCAGAATCACCACACAAGTTTGGTCATCGAGGCGATGGGCTTCAATCCCTCGGCTGCGAGCAAGCGCGCCAGCGTCGCCATATTGGGCGGGTCCGAGGATTGCGCGCCATGCAGATCTTCGCGATGAATGCCTGAGGTGACGAAGATCACGTCGAGCCCGCGGGCGCTGGCGCCCTTGATGTCGGTGCCGATGCCGTCGCCGATGGCGAGCACTCTTTTCACATCGACCGGCGCGCCGCGCCTGGCCTGCGCCAGCGCGAGGGCGCGATCATAGATCGGCGCGAACGGCTTGCCGGCCTGATAGACCTTTCCGCCGCCCTCCTGATAGCGCTGCGCCAGTGCGCCGGCGCACCAGACTTCATGGTCGCCGACATGGACGATGATATCGGGATTGGCGGAGATCATATCCATGCCGCGTTCGCGCATCAGCGCGAAGTCGGCATCGTAATCCGAAGGCTTGTCATCGTCGTCGAAGAGCCCGGTGCAGACCACGTAGCGCGCCTCGGCGAGCGGCGTCAGCGGCGGCCGCAGGCCGGTCTGCTGTTCGAGGACATCGAACAGCGTCAGGTCGCGCGGCGGCCCGATATGATAGACCGGTGCCGTTCCGCGCTCGGCGATGAAATTCAGCGTCACGTCGCCGGAGGTGACGAGGGCATCGAATGTCTCTTTCGGGACCTTCAGCCCCTCGAGCTGCTTCAGCACCGGCGGCGACGGCCGCGGCGCGTTGGTGATGAGGACGACGGTGCCGCCGCCGGCGCGGAAATTCGCCAGGGCTTCGCAGGCCTCGGCGAAATGCTCGCGCCCGTTGTGAACGACACCCCAGATGTCGGACAGGATGACATCATAGGCGCCGGCGAGCTTGGCGATGCCGGTAATGAGCGGGGGCGGCGGAGCGGTGTTTCCTGACATAAGCTGGCGCTAAACGCCGATTGCGACGCTGTCAAGAAAGGCGGGTTTGAGCGTCTGAAGAAACGCAAAGTCAACAGGAGCCCCCGTCCTTCGAGACGCCTGCTTCGCAGGCTCCTCAGGAGGAGGGCTTCTGGGCGTTTCTTTCCTATTGCAAAGCCTTACTGGGCGGAAATCTTCGCCTCCTGGACGATCTTCGCGTTCACGGCCGCGTCATCACGCATCAGTTTTGCGAGATCGTCCGGCGAGCCGGTCTTGATCTCGAAAGTCTGGGACACCAGGCTCGCTTCGACCTTCGGGTCGCGCAGGATTTTTGCGATCTCCTTGTTCAGGCGCGCGACCCGCTCGGCCGGCGAGCCGCCCGTCGTCAACACTGCGAACCATGAGGTGACCGGCGGCATGTTGGTCACGCCGAGTTCCTTCAAGGTCGGCACGTCGGGCAGATATTTGGTGCGCGTTGCATCGGTCAGCGCGATCGGCACGAGCTGCTTGTTTTCGATGAACGGCAGCACCGCGTTCAGTGGCGCCATCATCATCCCGATCTGGCCGGAGACCAGATCGGTGACGGCCGGCTGGGTGCCGCGATAGGGCACGTGAACGAGCGGCAGGCCCGCGGCGCGCGATAGCAGTTCGCCGGCGAGATGCGGCGGCGACGCGATGCCGGGCGAATTGTAGGAAACGCCGTCCTTCATGGTCTTGGCCTTCGCGACGAAGGATTTGTAGTCGCTCGCGCCAAACGACGGATGCAGCGTCAGCACGGTCGGCGTTTCGCCAAGCTCGATGATGGGCGCGAAATCCTTGAAGATGTCGAACGGCAGGTCGTTGCGCATGGCCGGCAATGTGACCAGCGTATTCGATGCGATGAAGAGCGTGCGCGCGTCTTTTGACGCCTTCGCCACATAGTCCGCGCCGATGGCGCCGGACGCGCCGGGGCGGTTCTCGACGACGACGGTTTCGCCCATCACGGGCCCCAGTTCGTTCGACACGGCGCGTGCCAGGATGTCGAGCGTACCGCCGGCCGGGAATGGCACGATGAAGCGCATCTGTCCGGGGCCCGGCGCGCCCTGGGCGAGCGCTGCGGCGCTACCGCAGCCTATCGCGGCGATAGCCACAAATGCCCTCAAAATCCCGGTTCTGCTCATTCCCATCTGGCTACCTCGTTCTGCCGAATTCAACGGGGGCCTCGCAGGCCCGGCCGTTCGCAATCTGGAATTGTTGCTTTACTAATCTATAAGGACATGCGCCGTGTTGGAAAGCTAATATTATTTGCAAATAATGCCCATGATAATGTCACTTTGGTTCGATCATGGGCTTGATATCCGGCTTGGGTATGCGCTAGAGTTATCTTAGCAATCCAACATTATCCGTCGATGCTGGTTGCAGTGCGGCAGCGTGCTGTTTTGCCGGGCGATTTTGCCGGATATGGATTCTGACAGATGCGGCTGAATGCAGACGAGCATGGGCTGGCCAAAGCCGTCGATCCGCCGCCTGCCGCGGGTGCGGACGCTGCCGGGTCGCGGGCGAGGCACGGCAGGAAGATGCTGCCGCTCGCAACGCCCCAGCTCGGCATCGGCCCGCTGCTGCGCCGGCTGCGGCGCATCGCGCTCGACATTTATGATGATCTCGCCCGCAACCTTTCCGTCAGCGCGGCCGGCAGCCTGCTGCTGCGCGTGCTGGCGAAAGGCCGCTGCGACAGCGACAGGTTGCGCGAATTGGCGGCGCTCGACCCTGTCAGCTTCGCCAAGGAGATCGGCGCTCTGCGGCGCGACGGCCTGGTCGCGGTTCACGTTCCGCCGGTCGACCGCCGGCGCCGGATGTACGCATTGACGCCGGCAGGAAAGGCCGCGGCCACGCGTCTGCGTCGGGTCATGGACGGCGTCGAGCAATCTTTCCTCTCCGGTCTGTCCGAGCGTGACAGGACGCAATTCATGCGCATCTTCACCAAGCTCGTCCTCGCCCATTCCGCCAACGGCACCATCAAGCAGAATCCCGCCATCATCGACGTACTCGACGGCCGCCTCGATCCCGTCATGCTGATGCGTCGGGCGCGCCAGATCTCGGTTGAATTGTTCGCCATCGAATGCGGCGTGCTCGACATCACGCCGATCGAATCCGGCGCTATCAACCTGATCCGCTCGTATGAAGCGATCGCGGTGAAATATCTGCCGAAGCTTCTCGACGTCAACCGCGGTTCGGCATTTGCCGTCGCGGCCAAACTGCTGGCCGCAGGCTGGCTGAGCCCGCAGGAGCATATGCAAAGGCGGCTGGTTCTGTCGCCGGCCGGGCTGTCGTTTCAAAGAGACCTGTCGCGGCGCATCGAGCGGGTCAATGCCAACATGATGCGCATGCTCGCGCGCGACGAGCAGGCGAGCCTGAAACGCCTCATGCAGCGCATCTACGAAACGCGAAAATGATTTCGATGCTATGACAAACCCCGAAGGAGTCTATCTATGAGTGGAACAGCCCATCTCCCGCAGATCGCCAAGATCGCCTCCCATGGCGCCGGCGTGACTTACGAGACGATCACCGCGACACCCGCCAGCCCGCACATCGGCGCCGAGATCGGCGGTGTCGACCTGACGGCGCCGTTGAGCAACAAGCAGGTGGAAGAGCTGCACGATGCCTTCGCCCGCTTTCAGGTGATTTTCTTTCGCGACCAGAAGATCAGCTTCGAGGACCAGATCCGCGTCGCCAGCTATTTCGGCCCGCTCGGCAAGCATGTCGGCGCCTCGACGATCAGCAAGGGCACCGACAATCCGCAGGTGCGGAAGTTTCACTACGATGAAACCTCCAAGCAGATATCCGGCGAGAACTTTCATTCCGATCAGTCGTGCGCGGCAATTCCGCCGCTCGGCAGCATGCTCTACAACCACACCGTGCCGCCCGACGGTGGCGGCGACACGATGTTCGCCAGCATGTATGCGGCCTATGAAGCGCTGTCGCCTGCGATGAAAGTCTATCTCAAAGGCCTGACGGCGACGCACGACGGCACCCGCATTTTCGGCCCCGGCACACCCATCAGCGTGCATCCGGTGATCACCAGGCATCCGGTCACGGGCCGCGAAGTGATCTACGTCAACACGGACTTCACCTCGCACATCAACGAACTGCCGCGGCTGGAAGGCGACCGCATCCTGCAGTTCCTCGTCGATCACTGCAACAAGCCGGAATGGACCTGCCGTTTCCGCTGGCGTGAACATTCGATTGCCTTCTGGGACAATCGCTGCACGCACCACAAGGCCATTTGGGATTATTGGCCGAATGTGCGTTCCGGCTTCCGCGTCCAGGTTGAAGGCACCGCGCCGCCCGTTGCTGCATAAAGTGAAGCGCTATGAAGCCATGTTGAGACGCGACGCCGTGCATTGCGCCTCAACATGAGGGTTCCTGATAAGCGGTGCGGGAACCTCTGCAAATTAAAAGCGCACACGGTGCTTGGCGCTGCGGAACGATCGGCTATAAGATCGGGCAGAGAACGTGGCAAAGGGCCGACAAGAATATCTGGGAGCGAAACTTGCCGGAAATCAGCCGCCGCACCATGGCTATTGTAACGCTGTCACTTGCGGCTGCTGGTGGGTCGTTGCCCCGTCTTGCGTGGGCGCAGGAGTTTCCCGTCCGGCCCATTCGCATTTTCGTCGGTCAGGCGGCCGGGTCCGGCTCCGATGTGCTCTGTCGATATTTCGCTGAGGAAGTGGGCAAGCTTGCCGGCCAGCCGATGATTGTTGAAAACCGGCCCGGCGCCGGCGGCAATCTCGCCACCCAGGCCGTGGCCAGCGCGCGCGGCGACGGCCACGCGCTGCTGTTTTCCACCAGCAATTCCCTGACCGGCAATTTCTTCCTGTTCCGGAATGTTGGCTTCAAGCTGGAGGATTTCGCCCCTGTCGCCAGCGTGGCTGAGACAGGTGTAGCGCTTGCCGTCAAGGGTGACAGCGCAATCACCGATGTCGCAGAGCTGACCACCTTCCTGAGGCAGAAGCAGGGCAAGGCGCGTTACGGCGCTCCGACCTCGACGGCGCTGACGGCTGCCGAGCTCTATCTCGATCTTACCGGAACGGCAGCGGTCCGTGTACCCTATCGATCTGCGCCGCAGGCCTTGACTGACCTGACCGGCGGCGAGATCGATTTCTTCTTCGTCGACGCCGTCACCGGTCTTGGGCCGGCGCGACGCGGCCAGATCCGATTGCTCGGCGTCACCACGCGCGACCGGCTTGAGGCTGCGCCCGATCTGCCGACCATGCACGAGGCGGGCGTCACCGGCTATGAACTCGGCGCCTGGTTCGGTATCTTCGCGCCGGCGGGAACGCCCGCATCGGCGCGCGAAAAATTGACGCAATGGTTTGTCGAAATCGCGCAGCGCCCGGCAACCAAGGAATTCCTGCTGCGCGCCGGTGTCGAGCCGCTGCCAGGCGCCCCTGAGGCTTTGATGAAGATTGTCGCCGCACACACCGAAACCTACCGCCGCCTTGCCAGCGCAGGCAAAATCAAGCCGCAGGATTGAGCGCCTGCAATCTAAAAATCATCTAGGGATGGAGCTTGTCGTTCATGTTTCGAATTATGCGTCGTCCGTTTTTGGCCGCATCGGCGCTTGCGCCGGTTTTGCTGTGTCTCAATCCCGTCCATGCCCAGAATGCCGCCGACAAAGACATCGAGGCGTTCTATCGCGGCAAGACCATCCAGATCATCGTCGGCTCGTCCGCCGGCGGCGGTTATGACACCTATGCGCGGATGATTGCGCGGTATTTCGGCAAGCACGTTGCGGGTAACCCCAATGTCATCGTGTCCAACATGCCGGGCGCCGGCGGCAATGTTGCCGCCAACAACGTCTATAATATCGCACCGAAGGATGGCACCGTCATCGGCGCTTTCCAGTCGGGCGTGATCCTCGAGCCGCTGCTTGGCCTGACGCCGGTCAAGCACGATCCGAGCAAGTTTCACTATCTCGGCAGTGCCAACGACGATGTCTACATCTGCATCGCGCGGTCGGATTCGAAGGTGCAGACTTTCGCCGACGTGCTGAAGAACGAACTCATCGTCGGCGCCTCGGGGTCGAGCTCGACGTCGGATTATCCGGCCGTCCTGAATGCCGTGCTCGGATCGAAATTCAAGATCGTGCTCGGCTATCCCGGCAGCCGCGAAATTTCGCTCGCCATCGAAAAGGGCGAGGCGCAGGGCGCCTGCGGTCTCGCCTGGCCGTCGATCTCTGTGACGCAGCAGGGCTGGTTCGACACCGGGAAGGTCAAGGTCATCGTGCAGACCCACGCCACCGGCTATCCCGAGCTGAACGCCAAGGGGATTCCACTCGCGTCCAGCTTTGCCAAGACCGACGATCAGAGGGCGATGCTTGCGCTGCTGTTCAGCCAGTCGCGGTTTGGGCGGCCCTATGTGCTGGCGCCCGAAGTACCTGAGGCACGAGCCACAGCCTTGCGCAAGGCTTTCGCCGACACGATGGTTGACCCCGAACTCAAGGCCGAGGCGGCCAAAATGAAGCTCGATATCGACGCCGTGCCCGGCGCGGACGTGGAGGAAGTCGTGCGCAAGGTTTACGCGTCGCCGCCCGATATCATCGCCCGCACGAAGCAGGCGATTCATGCCAATGACGGGAAATAAGGAAAACAGGATGCCGAAATTCTTCAATCCGCCGACGGTGGCCAAGCCCTCGTCGAATTTTTCCCACGGCGTGACGGTGCCAGCCGGCGCCCGGCGCCTGATCATGTCCGGTCAGGTCGGCATGCGCCTCGACGGCACGATCTGCGAGGGCATTGAAGCGCAGACCGAACAGGTGTTCGACAACATTCTGGCGCTGATCGACGCCGCCGGCATGAAGAAGACCGACCTGGTGAAGATCGTCACCTATTGTATTTCACCGGATCATCTCGCCAAGGTGCGCGAAGTTCGTTCGAGGAAGCTCGGCGATCATGCGCCGGCCAGCACGTTGCTGATCATTTCCGCGCTCGCCAATCCGAAATTTCTCATCGAGGTCGAAGCCGAGGCGGTCAGCGAAGGATGACGCTGCGCACCCTCATCAGCCCCTTGCAATGCAAGGGGCGCCTTCTCCCGCGCGCGGGAGAAGGATTTGGCGCGCAATGCAGGCAGACGTTCATTTCGTAGGCAAGCCGTGCTACACGACCGGCACAATTTCAGGGAGCAGCCGAGGAGCCGCCATGACCGTCGCAACCGTACCCAACGATCTCGAAGCCTTCTGGATGCCGTTCACGGCCAACCGGTCCTTCAAGAAAGCCCCGCGCATGCTCGTGCGCGCCAAGGACATGCATTACTGGTCGGCGGAAGGCCGCCAGCTCATTGATGGCGCTGCCGGCCTGTGGTGCGTCAACGCCGGCCACAGCCGCGAACCGATCGTCAAGGCGATCCAGGATCAGGCCGTCGAGATGGATTTCTCGCCGCCGTTCCAGGTCGGCAACCCCAAGGCCTTCCAACTCGCCACGAAAGTCGCCGCCCTGGCGCCCGGCGATCTCGATCACGTCTTCTTCGCCAATTCCGGATCGGAGGCGGTCGACACCGCGCTCAAGATCGCCATCGCCTATCACAATGTAACCGGGCAGGGCGCCCGCCAGCGCCTCATCGGCCGCGTGCGCGGCTATCACGGCGTCGGCTTCGGCGGCATCGCCGTCGGCGGCATGGTGCCCAACCGCAAGATGTTCGGCTCGGCGCTGCCGGCGGTCGATCATCTGCCCGCCACCTACAATCGCGCCGAACAGGGCTTCTCGCGCGGCGAGCCGGAATGGGGCGGGCATCTTGCCGACGATCTGGAAAATATCGTCGGCCTGCACGATGCCTCGACCATTGCCGCCGTCATCGTCGAGCCCATGGCCGGCTCCACCGGCGTGCTGCCACCGCCGAAGGGCTATCTGCAGAAGCTGCGGCAGATCTGCGACAAGTACGGCATCCTGCTGATCTTCGACGAAGTCATCACCGGCTTTGGTCGTTTGAGTGCTGCCTTCGCCGCCGAACGCTATGGCGTCGTGCCCGATATGATCACCTTCGCCAAGGGCGTCACCTCCGGCACCGTGCCGATGGGCGGCGTCATCGTGCGCAAGGGCATCTACGATGCCTTCATGAAAGGCCCCGAGCACGTGGTGGAACTGTTCCACGGCTACACCTATTCGGCACATCCGCTCGCCTGCGCGGCCGGCCTTGCGACGCTCGATCTCTATGAGAAGGAAGATCTGTTCGGCAATGCCAAGCGGCTCGAGGACAAATGGGCCGATGCGGTGCATTCGCTGAAAGGCCTGCCGAATGTCGTCGACATCCGCACCATCGGCATCGTCGGCGCCATCGATCTTGCGCCCAAGCCCGACGCGCCCGGCAAGCGCGGCATGGAGGTGATGGATGAAACCTTCCATCGCCAGGACGTGCTGATCCGCATAGCCGGTGACAGCATCGTCCTGTCGCCGCCGCTGATGCTCAACGAGAACAACATCGGCGAAATCGTCGACAAGGTCGGCAAGGCGATCAAGGCGATTGCCTGAGAGAAGAAGCATGAAATCAACAGAAGCCCTCATCCTGAGAGCCTGACTGAAAGTAAGGGCTGTCATTCCAGGGCCGCCGAAGGCGGAACCTGGAATCCAGGAGTCCAGGGGATGACCTTGGGCCGTCACGTTGCCACTGGATTCCCGCTCCGCGCTTCGCTTGGCGGGAATGACACACCAGGATTGAGCCAAAACAGCAAGATAGAAAGCCGTGAGAAACGGGCGTTAGTTTTGAGTCGGACTCTCGGGATGAGGGCTTCTGGGGAGAATCGTTTCAGGGAGGTCGGCATGCCGTCGTGTGTCACAAGAGTGATCAGCCGTAAATTTGCAAAAGTGCTTGCTGCGATGGGCTTGACGGTGTTTCAGGCGGCTATGCTGCACGCGCAAGACGCCTATCCGACGCGTCCGATCGTCTGGGTAGTGCCCTATGCTGCCGGCGCGCCGGCCGACATCGCCTTTCGCAAGATCGCTGAGGGAATGACGGCACCGCTCGGTGCAACCATCGTCGTCCAGAATCGTCCCGGCGCCGCGGCGACCATCGGCACCACCGAAGTGGCGAAGGCCAGGCCAGACGGCTATACGATTCTGGCGACATTGAACGATCCTCTGGTCTCGCTCGTCGCGCTGATGGATCCTTTGCCTTATGATCCGGCAAAAGACTTCACCTTCATCACCAAGCTCACCCAGAGCAAGGCGGCGATGATCGCTGGCCCCCATATCAAGGCGCGCACCTTGCGTGAACTGATCGATGAAGCGAAGGCGATGCCGGATGGCATGGCCTATGGCTCGTTCGGCGTCGGCTCGTTTCCCCACATCATCATGGAGGCGCTCGGCCGGCGCACCGGCGCGAAATTCGTCAACGTCAATTATCGTGGCAGCCCGCAGGCGATCCAGGAATTGCTGAGCGGCCAGATCGGCGTCACCTTCGGCGCTGCAGCGGCCATGCAATATATCAAGGAAGGCAAGATCAAACTGATCGCCCAACTCGGCGATGATCGCGGCCTTTTGAGCGACGTGCCGACCTTCGCTGAATCCGGCTTCAACGATGTGCTGCTGACCACGCCTTTGTGGTCGGGGCTCGTCGCGCCGGCCGGCACGCCCAAAGCCGCGGTGGAGAAGCTCGTCGCCGCCGCCAAAGTCTCGCTCGAGCGCAAGGATGTGCAGGATTTCCTCGTCGCCATCGCATTCGAGCGTGTCGGCAATTCACCGGAGGAATTTGCCGCCCAGTGGCGCAAGGAATATGACACCATCCCCGCCGCCATCAGGAGTTTGGGCATCACGGCGAACTGAAGGTTGCAGCCATCACGACGAAACGCGAAGGGGCGCTCTCGCGCCCCTTTTTATTCTCATACCGCCTCGATCATTCCGCCGCTTGCGGCATGCTGGCGCGTTCCTCGTCGAGCGCCTTCTGGAAGGCGCGGCGCGCATGTGTCAGGGCGTTGTCGGCCTTGATCGCCAGCAGCGGGCGGTCCGGTTCGGCATCGAGACGGGCCTGCTGGCCCTCCATGATCACCACGTCTTCCACGAAGGTCGGATAGACCTCCTGGTAGAGTTCCTCGGTGGCGTTCGGCTCATCCTGGCGATAGCCGTTGGCGGCTGACCAGAAATAGAACGACGTGTTCTCCGTCTCGGGCGTGATGCCATGATAGAGCATCAGGTGGAAGCCGCCGTCCTGCTCGCGATTCTCCCTGGCGCCGCGTCCCACATCAAGCGCGCCCGACCATTGCCGCACGCTGCCCGGCACGATGTATTCGAATTCCTGCCAGCGATCGATCCTGCCTTTGAAGCCCGCACCCTTCACGTAGGTCGGCGGCGGCAGCGCATCCATCATCCAGCGGATATATCTCGCGCCGTTCTCCGTGCGCGCCGTTTCCATGTCGGCGTTGACATGGGCTTTGGGATTGCCGCCGATGGTCTTGGTGTGCACATACCCCAGATGCGTCAGGTCCATCAGATTGTCGATCATCATGATGTAGTTGATCTTGATCGGCATGGTGGCTTTGCGATGCGGATACTTCTTCGGATCGTCGTGGATCGGATAGTCGACGATCTTGCTTTCGTCGGCGAGCGCCGGATCGCCCATCCATACCCAGATGAATTCCTGCCGTTGCACGACAGGCCGCGAGCGGACCTGTGCCGCCGGCGGGATGTTGTCCTGGCCGGGAATTTCGACGCACTTTCCTTGCGCGTTGAAGACGAGGCCGTGATAGCCGCATTGCAGCCCGTTCTCGACCACCTTGCCGTGCGACAGCGGCGCGCCGCGATGGCAGCATCTGTCTTCGACGCAGCCGACCTTGCCGTCGGCATCACGGAAAAAAACCAGAGGTTCGTTCATGATCGTGCGGGCGAGGATGCCGCTGTCGAGTTCCTCCTGCCACGCGGCCTGATACCAGGCATTCCTCAGGAACGGCGCATTGACCTTATCGCTCACGTGATGTCCTCCCAGACGCGAATGATCGATGCGCGATGGTAGGCGGCTAAAAGGTCGCAGGCAATCCGGTATTATGCATTATTTTTCCGGCGGGCAGTGCCCACTCAGTAACGCCATGCGAACCGCTCGGCCCGCGTATCCACGTGGGTCACGGCCACCCAGTGATAGGTACCCACGCCGTTGACGCCCGGCACTGTCTTGGCATAGCTGGCGACGGTCCCTGGCGAGACGCCGGCAACCCGGATGTCGGCTGCCATGCAGGAACGATGCAGCGAATGGCGGCGGCCACGATTGCGATAGCCTGACGTCACCTCGACCGTTGCGCCGAAATGGCTGGCGATGGTGTCGAGCGCATTGCGCAGGTCGATGGGGAAGCAATCCGTCTCCACGTTCGGATAGGCTGCGACCCAGCGCTGGCCACTGCCTTTCTTGCTGCCGTCGTTGAACGGAATGCCGTTGCTGCTGAGGCCGCTGCGCAGCGGCGAGGTGGCATCGGAGGCTCGCGGGCTGCCGGGGACCACGCTGTCGGCGGGGACGGCGGCAACCTGAACGCGCCCCCCCTCCGCGGGGTCGATATCGATGCCGGCCTCGACCCGCTCATAGGCGGCAATGGAACGGGCCCGGGCCGCAGGTTCAGCTGCGGCAGAGCTGTCGGCCGTCGCACTCTGTCCCTGGTCGGTGCTGGCATAGGCGGTGACGGTCGCCGGGAGGGTCGCGGCCGGCGCAACTGCGGCGAGTGCGATCCTGTCGCCGAAATCCGGCCTTGCGACCGGCTGCGGCGTGTTCTTCGGCGGTGTGAACGTGGAGGCGACGACCTGCTCGATGGCGGCCTGCGCCTGTAGCGGCTGCGGATAGGTTCCAAAAATTCCGCCGGCGCTGGCTGCAACCGTGGTGCTCGCTGTCTCGTCACCTGCGACACTCGCCTGAAGTGCGGATTGGCCCTGCGGTGAGCAGGCGGCGAGAAGAAGTCCTGAGGCGGCGACGGCGAACCATGGATGCATTCGGTATTTCCTAACGAATTCTTGTGCGCCGAAGCAGCGGGCGAAACATACAGCCCCAGCCCGATGCGTCAACCTTGCGGCCAAATCACGGCAGGGGCTTCTTGAACATGGCATTTGTCGTAGATCTGTCATATTGATTTAATTGGAATTACGAGAATTCTGTCGCGTTTTCGGCATCCTGGCGGTTGCGCTGCAATTGACCCCTTCGGGCAAAATCTTTACATTGACCAAGCGAGAGTGGCCGTCCCCCCGAGGGGCGGCGCTTTGATTTTCAGCCCTATTTCCATCCAGCAACATCCAGAGGATCCATGGCCGATCCAGTTTCCGTCTCCAATGACGCCAATTCGGCAATTCTGCCGACCTATGCCAGAGCCGATGTCGCTTTCGAGCGCGGCGAAGGCGCCTGGCTCACGGCGACCGACGGCAGCCGATGGCTGGATTTTGGCGCCGGCATCGCGGTCGCCGGCCTCGGCCATTCCCATCCTCATGTGGTCAAGGCCCTGATCGATCAGGGCCAGCAGCTCTGGCACGTCTCGAATCTCTATAAGATTCCCCAGGCGGAAAAGCTGGCCAAGCGGCTGACCGAGGCGACCTTCGCCGATTATGTCTTCTTCACCAATTCCGGCGCTGAGGCGCTGGAAGGCGCGATCAAGACGGCGCGGAAATATCAGTTCGTCAGCGGCCATCCCGAGCGCGTCGAGATCATCACCTTCGACAACGCCTTTCATGGCCGCACGCTCGCCACGATCGCCGCCGGCGGCAACGATAAATATGTCGAGGGCTTCGCCGCACCGGTCGAAGGCTTTCACCGCAAGGTGAAGTTCGGCGACATCGAGGCGGTGAAGGCCGCCATCAACGAGCGCACCGCCGCCATTCTGGTCGAGCCCATTCAGGGCGAAGGCGGCATCAGGGTGCCGCCGGCCTCATTCCTGCGCGATCTGCGCGCGCTGTGCGATGCGCACGGCCTGCTGCTGGTGCTCGACGAAGTGCAGAGCGGCATGGGCCGCACCGGCAAGCTTTTCGCCTATATGAATTCGGGCATCGAGCCCGACGTCATGGCGGTGGCGAAAGGTATCGGCTGCGGCTTTCCGCTCGGCGCGTTTTTGACGACGCGCGAGGCCGGCAAGGGCATGACGCTCGGCACTCACGGCACCACCTATGGCGGCAATCCGCTGGCGACAGCCGTCGGCAATGCGGTTCTCGACGTCATGCTGGCGCCGGGCTTCCTCGATCAGGTCGGCAAGACCGGCCTGGTGCTGAAGCAGAAGCTGGCGGCGCTGAAGGACGAGCATCCGCGCATCATCGCCGGCATCCGCGGCGAAGGCCTGATGCTCGGCCTCAAGATCGACGATGCCATTCCGGTCGGCGATTTCACCAATGCGGTGCGCGCCCAGCATATGCTCGTCATCCCTGCGGCGGAGAACGTGGCGCGCCTGCTGCCGCCGCTCACCATCGGCGACGCCGAGATGAGTGAAGCGCTGACGCGTCTCGATGCCGCCTGCAAGAGCCTTGAGGCAAAACTGAGCCTCGAGGCGAAATTGCCCGCGGCAAAATTGCCTGTGGACCGGAGCCTGTGATGGCGACGACGGCAAAGCTGCCCCGGCATTTCCTCGATCTGACGGAAGTCTCGCCGGGCGAATTGCGCAACATTCTGGAGCTGGCGGCCAGCATCAAGAGCCGCCGCCGCAAGGGCGTGACGGCGGCCGAGCGGCCGCTGACCGGCAAGGTCCTGGCGATGGTGTTCGACAAGCCGTCGACCCGCACCCGCGTCTCCTTCGATGTCGGCATGCGCGAGCTTGGCGGTGAGACGATCATGCTCACCGGCACCGAAATGCAGCTCGGCCGCGGCGAGACCATCGCCGACACGGCGAGAGTTCTGTCGCGTTTCGTCGACGCGATCATGATCCGCATTCTCGACCATGACGACCTGACCGAACTGGCCCAATATGCCACCGTGCCGGTCATCAACGGGCTGACCAAGCGCTCGCATCCCTGCCAGATCATGGCCGACGTGCTGACGTTCGAGGAACATCGCGGCCCGATCAAGGGCCGCACGGTGGCCTGGACCGGCGACAGCAACAACGTGCTGGCGAGCTGGATTCACGCGGCCCATTGTTTCGACTTCTCCATCCGCGTCGCCACGCCGGCCGAACTGGCGCCGCCCAAGGCGCTTGTAGAATGGGCCAAGCGTCACCAAGTACGCCTGCAACTGACCGAGGATCCGTATGCGGCCGTCGACGGCGTCGACGCAGTGATTACCGATTGCTGGGTCTCCATGGGTGACGAGGAAGAAGCGCGCATGCGCCAGAAGCTCCTGTCGCCGTTTCAGGTGAATGGGAAGCTCATGTCGGCTGCTTCGAAAGACGCCATCTTCATGCATTGCCTTCCCGCCCACCGCGGCGAGGAAGTCACGACCAAGGTGATGGACGGCCCGCAGTCGGTGGTCTTCGACGAGGCGGAAAATCGCTTGCATGCGCAAAAGGGCATTCTGGCATGGGCGCTGTCTGAAAGTGCCACGGCCTGATAAGCGCAAGATCTTAAGAGTAGAAGACGTTATGAACGAAAACAGCCCGATGTCGCGGCCCGTCTCCGACGCGGCCAGCGACGACAGAGCCTTGCCCTATGCTGTGATGCCGCTCGATGTGCGCGGCCGCGTGGTCCGCCTCGGGCCGGCGCTCGACGATCTGCTGCGCAATCACGCCTATCCGCCGGAAGTGTCCCGGGCCGTTGGCGAGGCCGCGGCGCTGACGGTGCTGCTCGGCACGGCGCTGAAATTCGACGGCCGCTTTCAGTTGCAGACGCGCACCGACGGGGTGATCGATCTTCTGGTTGTCGATTTCGACGCGCCCGACCGTATCCGCGCCTTCGCGCGTTTCGATGCCGACAAGCTCGCCGCCGCCCGCGCCGACAATGCGGCGACGCCGGCCGGACTGCTCGGCCGGGGCCATCTGGCCTTCACCATCGACCGCGGTCCCTCGACGCAGCGCTATCAGGGCGTCGTCGTCCTCGACGGCCAGGGCCTCGAAGCCGCAGCGCACCAGTATTTTCTGCAGTCCGAGCAGATTCCGACCCTGGTGCGTCTGGCCGTCGGCGAAATCGTCGGCGCGCAGGAAAGCCATTGGCGCGCCGGTGGCCTGATCGTGCAGTTTCTGCCCGATTCGCCGGAACGCCGGCGCATGCCCGATCTCGATCCGGGCGACGCGCCCGAAGGCGCGGCGCAACCCGAACCCATGTCCGAAGACGACGCCTGGCTCGAGGCCAAGGCGCTGGCCGGATCGGTCGAGGATGTTGAACTCGTCGATCCCGACCTGTCGAGCGAACGCCTGCTGTACCGGCTGTTCAATGAGCGCGGCGTCACCGTCTACGAACCGCAGGTCGTGCGCCACGCCTGCCGCTGTTCGCGCGACTCCATTGCCAATATGCTCAGGAGCTTCACGCCGCAGGAACGCCACGACATGATCGCCGATGACGGCATGATCAGCGTCACCTGCGAATTCTGCGGCACCAGGCGCGTGTTCGAACCGGCTGAGGTCGAAGCGGAGTAAGCAGCGACCTCAGTGTGTCATTCCCGCCAAGCGAAGCGCGGAGCGGGAATCCAGACCTAACGGTTCGGCGCATCGCAACCATTGACGCCGAGCATCGACGCTGTTGCAACGCCTGGTTTCCCGCGCGCGCCTCGCGGCGCGTCGGGAATGACATAGGGCGCGTGGACCTCCGGCGCGCGCATCGCTAAACTGTTGCTATGTCCAACACCGATCTCGTCCACGACCGCACGCGCCTTGCCTCCGGCGATCTGCAGCAGGTGTCGCCCCTGGTCCGCCGCCTCATCGCGCCCAATCCCTCGCCGTTCACCTTCACCGGCACCTGCACTTATATCGTGGGGCGAGGTAAGGTGGCGGTCGTCGATCCGGGGCCGGAGAGCGAGGACCAGTTGGCCGCCATCCTGGGGGCGGTCGACGGCGAGACTGTCAGCCATATCGTCGTCACCCACACCCATCGCGACCATTCGCCCGGCGCCCGCGCCCTGAAGGCCGCCACAGGCGCGCAGATTTACGGCTGCGCCCGTCATATCCCTATCGAAAACGATGCCTCGGGGCGCCTCGACGCCAGCCATGATCTCGATCACGTGCCCGACCATGAAATGCACGATGGCGATCGCTTGCAGGGCGCGGACTTCAGCCTTGTTGCGGTGCACACGCCGGGCCACGCCTCCAATCATCTGTGTTTCGCGCTGCCGCAGGAAAACGCCCTGCTGTCGGGCGATCATGTCATGGCCTGGTCGACGACCATCGTCGCGCCGCCCGACGGCGTCATGCGTGACTATATGGAATCGCTGGATAAATTGCGTGCCCGCGACGACGCCATCTATTGGCCCGGACACGGCGGCCCCGTCCTCGAGCCGCAACGCTACGTGCGGGCTTTGGCGCATCATCGCCGTCAGCGCGAGGTTTCCATCCTCAACCGGCTCGCCGCCGGCGACAGCGACATTGCCAGCATCGTCGAGACTATTTACGAGGGGCTCGACCCGCGCCTGAAGCCGGCAGCCGCCCTTTCGGTGCTCGCGCATATGGAAGACATGGTGAATCGCGGTATCGCTGCCTGCGATGGCCCGGCCACTCTGGTGGCAAATTACCGGAAACCTTGATATGAAATCGCAATAAGGATCGGATAGTTGGCGCTTTCGCGCCTATTCATGTCGCGTTCAGGACATTGTAGTCATTGCTCCCCCCTTACGCTGCGGACTTATATGAGTCGGATCGACCGAGACGGGCGCCGCGGGAGAAGGGAATGGCACCATGGATCGCGTCGCTCGGCTGGAAGACTGGATTGATGGAAGTTCTCCACGTTCCGGTCGTGACCGGCAGATTTCTCCCCTATCGGGCAAACACCCTATGACCACCAGCGGCGATCAGACTTATCGCGTATCCGACACCGTGCTGCCCGAGACCTTGCCTTCCCTGGCCGTGCCTTCTGTTGCCGAGCCTTCCCACTTGCCGCCCCTGGCGGTCCTCCACGGCGATGCACGGCCGGATCTCGTTCGCGACGAGTTGCTGAGCGAGATTTTTACGGCTACCGCGCGCGCGTTCCCGACCCGCCCCTGCATGACGTCGGGCGCGCGGGTGCTCAGCTATCGCGATGTCGATCGGGAAGCCGAGCGACTGGCGCACGGCCTGCTGCATTACGGCGCCAGGCCCGGCGCTGTCGTCGGCCTGTGGATGGCGCGCGGCATCGATCTCCTGATCGCGCAGATCGCCATCGTGCGCACCGGCGCCGCCTTTCTGCCTTTCGATGCGGACGTGCCGGCTGAGCGGGTTGCCGAATGCCTGGCCGATTGCGCTGCCGTTGCGCTCTTCACCGATGACGCGCGGTTCGAAAAGCTCCACACGTTCCAGACCTGTTCCCTGCTGCGCGGCAGCGATTTCGCCGACGACGATCACGCCAACCCCGTCGATGCGCGCGCCCTCGGCTGCACGCCCGACCATGCCGCCTACATGATCTATACGTCGGGTTCGACGGGAAAGCCCAAGGGCATCGTCATCTCCCAGCGCAACATCTGCCACTATCTGCGCGCGGCCAACGAAATATACGGCATCGGCCAGGACGACGTGATGTTCCAGGGCGCCTCCGTCGCCTTCGACCTGTCGATGGAGGAGATCTGGATTCCCTATTTCGCCGGCGCATCGCTGTTCGTCGCAACGCCGGAGATCATGGGCGAGGCGGAGCGCCTGCCGGATGTGATGGAAGCTCACGGCATCACAATTCTCGACACCGTGCCGACCCTGCTCGCCATGCTGCCACGCGACATCGCCACCTTGCGCGTCATCATCCTCGGCGGTGAAGCCTGCCCGCCGGTGATCGCCGAGCGCTGGTGCAAACCCGGCCGCCATGTCTTTAATTCCTATGGACCGACCGAAACCACCGTCGTCGCCACCATTGCCGAAGTGAAGCCAGGCGAGGTCGTGACCATCGGCAAGCCGATCCCGAACTACACCTGCTATGTCGTTGGCGACGCGCTGGAACTCCTGGGCTTCGGCGTCGAGGGTGAACTGCTGATCGGCGGTCCCGGCGTCGCCAAGGGCTATTTCAACCGCGAAGAATTGACGGCGGAAAAATTCATCGCCAATCCCTTTACCGGCAGTGGCCGCGATTCGGTGCTCTACCGCTCCGGCGACGCGGTCATGCTTGACGCCAACAGCGATCTCTTGTTTCGCGGACGCATCGACGACCAGGTCAAGATTCGCGGCTTCCGCGTTGAACTCGGCGAAATCGAAGCGAAGCTCGCACATATGCCCGGCATCTCCCAGGTGACGGTCGTCCTGCGCAACGATGACGGCCTCGACCAGCTCGTCGCCTTCATCGTGCCGGAGCGCGATGCCCAGATCGAGGCGAAAGCCCTGCGCAAGGACCTGCAGCGCGTTCTGCCGATCTATATGATTCCGTCGCGCTTCGAGACCCTGATCGAACTGCCGCGCCTGCCGTCGGGGAAGGCCGACCGCAATCGTCTCAGGAAGCTGCAGCTTTCGGTGCAGGAGTTCGTGCGCGAGGAGCAGCAGGAGCCGGCGACGCCGACGCAGGCCAAACTCCTGGCCGCCGCACAGGCTGTGCTGCCGCCGCAACCGATCGCTTTCGACGCGGATTTCTTCACCGATCTCGGCGGCCACTCGCTGCTGGCGGCGAAATTCGTCTCCGCCGTGCGGCTGACGCCGGAACTGGCCTCGATCACCTTGCAGGACGTCTATGCGGCACGCACGCTGGAGGCGATGGGCGCCATTCTCGACGAGCGCGCGATCCATGCGGTGGACAGGCCGGACCTGACCTTCACCCCGGCTCCCGCTCTGCGCCGCATTCTGTGCGGCGTCGCCCAGGCGGTGGCGCTGCCGTTCATCCTGGCGCTGGGCACGGCGCAATGGCTCGGCGTCTTCATCAGCTACATGCTGCTGACGAGCGTCGAAGCCTCGCTGTTCGATGAAATCACCTCGCTGCTTTTCGTCTATGCCTGCATCAATGTCGCGACCGTGCTGTTCGCCATCGTGATCAAATGGCTGGTCCTGGGCCGCATCAAGCCTGGCCGCTATCCGCTGTGGGGCTTCTATTACTATCGCTGGTGGCTGTCGCAGCGGTTTCTCGGCCTGACCCATATGAAGTTCTTCCAGGGCTCGCCGGTGATGCGGCTCTACCTGATGGCGCTTGGTGCCAAAATCGGTCCCGAGGCGACCATCGGCGATGTCGAAATCGGCGCGCCGGACCTGCTGGTTATCGGCGAAGGCGCGAGCATCGGCGGCAAGGTGAAATTCGGCAACGCGCGCGTCGAAGGCAACGAACTCGTCATCGGTCGCATCGAAATCGGCGCCGATACCTATGTCGGCACCTCCTGCGTCATCGAGGAAGACACGCAGATCGGCGCCCATTCGGAACTGCGCGATCTGACATCGGTGACACCGGGCACCCGCATCGGCGCCGCTGAAATCTGGGATGGCTCGCCCGCCCGTAAGATCGGCTCCATCGATGTCGCCGCCCTCGAGGAACCCGCCACCGCCGGACGCGCGCGCAAGGGCATTCTGACGACGGTTTATCTTGCCCTGCTGCTGATCATGCCGCCGCTCGGCCTGCTGCCGATCTTCCCGGCGTTCTGGATCTTCGACCGTATCGACGACTGGATCTCGCTTGGCTCTGGCGACCGCACCATCTATCTCATCTCGATCCCCCTGATGGCCTGGCCGACGGCTTTCGTCATGGTCATCGTCACCGTGGTGCTGATCGCGGCTTTCCGCTGGATCATTCTGCCGCGCGTGCGCGAGGGCAAATATTCGATCTATTCGGGCTTCTACCTGCGCAAATGGATCGTCGCCCTGGCGACGGAAATCACGCTGGAAACCCTGTCGTCGCTCTATGCCACCATCTACATGCGTAACTGGTACCGGCTGATGGGCGCCAAGATCGGCAAGGATGCCGAGATTTCGACCAATCTTTCCGGCCGCTACGATCTCGTCGACATCGGCGAGAAATGCTTTATCGCCGACGAGGTTGTGCTGGGCGACGAAGATATCCGCCGCAACTGGATGTCGCTTTACAAGGTGCAGACGGGCGCGCGCGTGTTCGTCGGCAACGACGCGGTGGTGCCGGTCGGCTCGTCGATCCCGACCGGGGCGCTCATCGGCATCAAGTCGAAACCGCCGGCCAACGACGAGATGGAGGCGGGCGGCACCTGGTTCGGCTCGCCGCCGATCAAGCTCCCCGTGCGCCAGCGCTTCGACACCGGCTCGAACTGGACCTACGAGGCGCCGCGCTGGAAGAAGTTCATGCGCGCCGTGTTCGAGGCCGTGCATATTTCGCTGCCGACCATGCTGTTCATCACCTTCGGTACCTGGGCGGTCGAGGCGCTGGCGCCGCCGCTCTATGCGGGCGCGTGGTTCAACCTGTTCGCGCTGTTCGTGCTCTGCTCGTGCCTGATCTCCTTCGCCATGATGGGTGTGGTGATCGCCGCCAAATGGCTGACCATGGGCCGCTATGAGCCGGTCGTCATGCCGATGTGGTCCTGGTGGGCCATGCGCACGGAGGCGGTGGCCGTCATCTACTGGGGCCTCGGCGCCAGGGTGCTGCTCGACCATATGCGCGGCACGCCCTTCCTGCCCTGGACCCTGCGGCTGCTCGGCGCCAAATTCGGCAAGGGCGTCTTCATGGACTCCACCGACATCACCGAGTTCGATTGCATCAAGGTCGGCGACCATTGCGCCATCAATGCCGGCTCCGCCCTGCAGACCCACCTCTACGAGGACCGGGTGATGAAGGTGGGCCGGGTCGAACTCGGCACGGGCGTCACGGTGGGCGGCGGCTCGACGGTGCTCTACGACACCCATGTCCATGATTTCGCCCAGCTCGGCCCGCTCACCATCGTCATGAAGGGCGAGACCATCCCCGGCAACACCGCCTGGTGGGGGGCGCCGGCCAACCGGATCGGGTGAGCATTCCCTCTCGGATTTGACCCGGATCGCAGCGCTGCCTACAACGCGCGCGACCCGGTGAGAACTCATGTCCCATAATACCTTCGGCCATCTATTCCGCGTCACGACCTTCGGCGAGAGCCACGGGCCGCTGATCGGCTGCGTCGTCGACGGCTGTCCGCCGCTGATCGAACTGGCCGAGGCCGACCTGCAGGGCTATCTCGACAAGCGCCGGCCCGGCCAGTCGCGGTTCACCACCCAGCGCCAGGAGCCCGACCAGGTTCGTATCGCCTCCGGCGTCATGAGCGAGGAAGCCTCCGGCCGCCAGGTCACCACCGGGACGCCCATCGCCCTGATCATCGACAACGTCGACCAGCGCTCCAAGGATTATGGCGAAATCCGCCAGCAATATCGTCCCGGCCATGCCGATTTCACCTATGACGCCAAATACGGCATTCGCGACTACCGCGGTGGCGGCCGCTCGTCGGCGCGCGAGACGGCGATGCGGGTCGCGGCCGGCGGCATCGCCCGCAAGGTGATTGCCGGCGTCACGGTGCGCGGCGCCCTCGTCCAGATCGGGCCGCATGGCATCGACCGGAACAACTGGGACTGGAACGAAGTCGACAACAACCCGTTCTTCTGCCCCGATGCGAAGGCGGCTGCGCTGTGGGAGACCTATCTCGACGGCGTGCGCAAGGCCGGCTCCTCCTGCGGCGCCGTGATCGAGATCGTCGCCGAGGGCGTGCCGCCCGGCTGGGGCGCGCCGATCTACGGCAAGCTCGACGCCGAAATCGCCTCAGCCTTCATGTCGATCAACGCCGTCAAGGGCGTCGAGATCGGCGACGGCATGGCGGCAGCCGCCCTGTCGGGCGAGGAGAACGCCGATGAAATGCGCGCCGGCAATACCGGCGTACCGCATTTCCTCTCAAACCATGCGGGCGGGATTCTCGGCGGCGTCTCCACCGGCCAGCCGGTGGTGGCGCGGTTCGCGGTCAAGCCGACGTCTTCGATTTTGACCAGCCGCCGCTCGGTCGATCGCTTCGGCGCCGAAGTCGAGATCCGTACCAAGGGCCGTCATGACCCTTGCGTCGGCATCAGAGCCGTGCCGGTCGGCGAAGCCATGATGGCCGTGGTTCTGGCGGACGCGTTCCTGCGGCACCGGGCGCAGACCGGCGCGCCGGATGCGCGCTGGCCGTTCCCCCGCTCATAGCTGCAACGGAGCGCAGCCATGTTCGACAAATATCTCTTCGCCCTTGGACGCGGTGTCCGCAGCGTCAGAAAGGCGCTGGACGACGAGACCGCGAAAGACGAAGGCCCGCGCGATGTCACGCCTCAGGGCGAGGCCGCCCCTCCGGCAAGCGCGCCGGCGCCTGCCAATGATTTTGCTGCTCTACCTCCTGCCCGCACGATGCTGCGTCTGGCAGACCGGCCGCTGATCATGGGCATCGTCAATGTGACACCGGATTCGTTTTCCGATGGCGGCCGCTATCTCGATCCTGCGAACGCCATTGCCCATGGCGAGAAGCTGGCGGCCGACGGCGCCGATATCCTCGACATCGGCGGCGAATCCACCCGTCCGGGCGCGGCTTCCGTCAGCATTGAAGACGAAATGGCGCGGGTGGCGCCGGTCATCCGCGCCCTGTCGGCGCACACCAGGCTGCCTGTCTCCATCGACACGATGAAGGCGAAGGTCGCGGCTTCGGCGATCGCCGCCGGCGCTACGATCGTCAATGATGTCTGGGGCTTCCAGTTCGATCCCGATATCGCGCGGGTCAGCGCCGCCGCGCAGGTTCATTGCGTGCTGATGCACAATCGCCTTCAGGACGATCCCGGCGTCGACATGTTCGCCGAGGTGAAGGATTTCCTGTCGCGCTCCATCGACATCGCGCTGAAGGCCGGTGTCGCCGAGGACCGGATCATCGTCGATCCCGGTATCGGCTTCGGCAAGACGCATCCGCAGAGTTTCGAATTGATTCGGCGGCTTGCCGAATTGAAGGCGGCGCTGGGCTATCCGCTTCTGCTTGGCGTCTCGCGCAAGCGGCTGATCGGGCAGGCGACGACGCGCACGATCGCGGCGGAACGGGTTATAGGCTCGGTCTCTGCCGCGGTGTTCGGCGCCTGCAACGGCGCCGACATCGTCCGCGTCCACGACGTCGCCGAACATGCCGAGGCTTTCGGCGTGCTCAACGCAATCCGCAATGTGCAAACGGGACGGCCGCGATGAAACTGATGAGCAAGGTCACCGTCGAACAGCTCGAAATGCACGCCTATCATGGCTGGTACGCCCATGAGAAGGAATTCGGCCAGCCGTTCATGATCGATATCGAACTCGACGTCGATATCGGCCGCGAGGCAGCAAGCGACCAGTTGCACGATGCGCTCGATTATGTCGCCATTGTCCGCTGCGTCCGCAAACTGTTCGTCGATGCGCATTACAAGCTCGTCGAAGCGGCCGCCGCTGCACTGGCGCAAGGCCTGTTGAGTGAATTCCCGCGAGTCGAGGTCGTGCATCTGCGCATCCGCAAGCTCAAGCCTCCGATCCCCGAACGCATCGGCGCGGTCGGCGTCGACCTGCGCATGGCGCGGGCCGATCTGCCGGCAGGCTGACCCGCATGGCGTCGGCGGACGAGGTACTTGCGGCTCTGTCGCTCGGCGGAAATGTCGGTGATGTGCCGCAAGCCTTCATCAAAGCGCTGGCGAGGCTCGCCGCCGCCGGCGCGGAAATTGCCGCCTGTTCGTCGGTCTGGCGCACGCCGCCTTGGGGCAAGACCGATCAGCCGGATTTTTTCAACATCGCGGTGCTTGTACGGACCTCGCTCGATCCTCGCGCGCTGCTGGCCCTGTGCCTCGACATCGAGAAAAGCGCCGGCCGGAGTCGCGCCGAGCGTTATGGTCCGCGCACCCTCGACATCGATATCCTGACCTATGGCGACGAGGTCATCGACGAACCGGGATTGACCATCCCGCACCCGCGCATGCTGGAACGCGCCTTCGTGCTGGTGCCGCTGAGTGAGATTGCACCGGAGATGCAAGTAGAAGACGCCAAGATAAGCGAGGCGTTGAAGAGCCTTGCTATAACCGGGCTTAAGATCGACGAAGCGGCCACCGCTTTGATTACAGCAGCAGGCTTTTCCAGAAGCCCTCATCCTGAGGAGCCTGCATAGCAGGCGTCTCGAAGGACGAGGGCGTCATGCCGCAGTCAGTCGACCGTAGCTGGTTGCACTCAGTTGCCAGGTGTCCGCCTGACGCCCCCGTCCTTCGAGATGCAACACAAGTGTTGCTCCTCAGAGGGTGTGAATGTTTGGCAATATTGATTTGCACTGACGATTTCAGCGTGATTCCCTTGCGTCAGCGGTTTTGAGGTGACGCGATGGGGAAGGAT